>JBBJMT010000018.1:0-63188 GCA_037719965.1 Casimicrobiaceae bacterium
GACCGAGCAGAGCCCGACGCGCAACGGTCACGGCCTGGCAGCCGGGTCCCAGGAGGGCGAGAGCAGGGCGTTGCCGGGCTTTTTAGCCTCCCGCGACGGTAGCAAGCTCTCTTGTCGCCGCGCTGCGCTCCCGTCCGGCAATCACGCCCCCGCCCAAGCACACATCCCCGTCGTAGAGCACCAGATATTGTCCAGGTGTCGGGGTCCATTGCGGTTCGTCGAACGTCGCGCGATACACGCCGTCACCGGCCGAGAGCAGACAGGCGGCATCGGGCATGCGATACCGGGTCTTCGCGTTGAGTCGCGCGGGAAGATGCGGTGCTACGCCCGCGAGCCAATGCATGTCGATCGCGTCGACATCGCGGCTGTACAAGAGCGGATGCGCGTGACCCTGCACGGCTACGAGCGAGTTGTGCTCGAAATCCTTGTCCGCGACGAACCACGGTGCGTCGCTTCCGCCCTTGGTCCCGCCGATGCCGAGGCCTTGCCGCTGTCCGAGCGTGTAGTAGGCAAGGCCAACATGGCGCCCGATCGTACGGCCGTCCGGCGCAACCACCGGTCCCGGCGTGCGCGGCAGGTAGCGTGCGAGAAAGTCGCGAAACGGACGCTCGCCGATGAAGCAGATGCCGGTCGAATCCTTTTTCGCCCATGTGGGCAGGCCCAGCTCGCGCGCGATCCGGCGCACGTCGCGTTTCGCGATCTCACCCAGCGGAAACAGCACCGGCGCCAACTGCTCCTGCGTCAGCCGGTGCAAAAAATAGCTTTGATCCTTGGTCGCGTCGGTGGCCTTGCGCAGTTCCACCCGCGATGCCTCCGGCGCGGCGAGTCGCACGCGAGCGTAGTGACCGGTCGCGATACGATCGGCGCCCAACCGCAGCGCGTAATCGAGGAAGGCGCGAAACTTGATTTCGCTGTTGCAGAGCACGTCCGGGTTTGGCGTGCGGCCTGCGGCGTATTCGCGCAAAAACTGAGCGAATACGCGCTCGCGATACTCGGCGGTGAAATTGACGGCTTGGAAATCGATGCCGAGCAGGTCGGCAACCGATGCCGCATCGACGAGATCGGCACGCGACGTGCAATAGTCGTCGGTATCGTCGTCTTCCCAGTTCTTCATGAATACGCCGACAACCTCGAATCCCCGTTGCTGCAGGAGCCACACGGCAACCGAAGAATCGACACCTCCGGACATGCCCACGACAACCCGTTCCGCACGCGGCTTCACGCGATCTCCGTCACGAAATTGAGCGGCCAGCGCCGGCCCGCGCGATAGTCGTCCAGGCAGCGCAGCACCAGCGGACTGCGATGCTCGGCCCGGCGCGCAGCGATCTCTTCGTACGACAACCACAACGCGCGCACGATACCCGCATCAAGCGCGCGTGCCGCATCATGCCCGCGAATGTCTCCGGCAAACGCAAAGCGCACGAACGTGGCGGCGTCGCTGCTCTCCCAACGATAGATGCCGACCAGCGCCGTCGGCACGATCCGCCATCCCGTCTCCTCGAGCGTTTCCCGGGCAGCGGCCTGCGGCAGCGTTTCGGACGACTCGAGATGGCCCGCCGGCTGGTTCAGACGAACACCGTCGCGGGTGACTTCCTCCACGCAAAGGAACAAGCCTTCGCGCTCGACCACGGTAGCTACCGTCAGCGCGGGTCGCAGCGGCGCAAGTTCGGTCATCGATTACCGATTAAAACCTGGGGCCTCGACCAAGAAAAAAGGCAGGGCGGATCAAGCCCTGCCTTCCAAGCGAAACGTCAATTACTTTGTCGACTTTTCTTCCTTCGCCTTCTGCGTCATCGGATCCTTCGGATCGGGCTTGGCGGGAGGCGGGGTCATTTTGGACTTCGCCGTATTCTCCGCAGCTTGCTTCGCGGTTTCCTTGCCACCGGTGGTCCTCACTTGCTTCTCGGTAACCGCTTTAGCCGCGCTGGCCTTGTCTGTAGCATCGAGCTTCGACGGCGTCCCTTTCGACTTCGCGGTATTTTCAGCCGCTTGCTTGGCCGTCGCCGGGCCGCCCGTGGTCCGGACCTTTTCTTCGGTGACCGATTTGACCGTTTCGGCCTTCGACTTCGCGTCCTCCTTCATCTTTGCCTTCGCGTCGTCGCTCATTTTATCGGCGGCGGGAGCGGCGGTTTGCGCGGCAGCGGTGGCGGCGAACGCCAAAGCAACCAGAGCGGTGAGCAGCTTGTTCATAGACATTTCCTTTAGTAGTTTCGTGGTTGAAAATCGACGGCCTGTAACCTTCGTTTGTGAGGCTGGCGACGGTTGTAGACTCGCTCGCGGCTTGTTCGTCAGTTCGACAAACGACATCGGTTTTCGGTGTCGAAGCCATTAACGAGTCTAACGCCAAGCCGGTTGACAAAGGCACGGCTTAGCGAGTAGCAGGACATCTGATAGTTTAGCAACAATCTCCCTCGATTAGAACTGCAGATTCGGTGCGTCGCATGTCTCCGTTTGGAGACGCCGGCGCTTAAGCAAAAAGCACGAATTGCATTGCGCAAAGACCTCGCGCGACTTTCTCATCGCTCTACTCTCGCATGTTTGCGGCGGCTTCCGCGCGTTGCAACCACGATTTCAATAGCGGCACGGTGACCGCCCGCTTGGTCGCGAGCGCATGGCGATCGAGCGCCGCCAAGAGTGCGAGCAGAGACGGCATGTCCCGTCGTCCGTGCGCGAGCAAATAGGCAATCACGTCCTCCGCCAGCACGAAGCCGCGCGCGCGCGCATGCGCCTCGAGCGCGGCCGCCTTGTCCGCGTCGGCCAGCGGGAGAATCTCATAGATCAATCCGGAGGAGAGACGCGTGCGCAGATCGTCGCGCAATGGCATCCGTGCCGGCGGCAACGCCCCCGCGACGACCAGGCGCGCGCCGCTTGCGGCGAACTCGTTGTAAAGCGTGAAGAGTTGGCCTTGCGCCACCGCGTCCGCTGATTCGACGTCGTCGATCGCGAGCAAGACGTTGGAGTCGGCCGAGACAGCGGCAAGCGCGTCCGGGCGCGCGTAATAGCGCGCCGTTTGCGGACTCACGACGGCGGCAACCGTCGCCTGCAACAAATGGGTCTTGCCCGCCCCCGGCGCCCCCCACAAAACGATCGATGTCTCGCGCGTGGCCGCTGCCGCGAAGAGCGCCAGCGCGGCCAGCGCTTCCGCGTTACGACCGAGCAAAAAGTTCTTCAGTGTCGGCGGAGGCGGCGACGTCAGATCGAAGACGAGTTGCTCCATCGCGGATTGGGAACCTTTAGTTATCCGCGCCGCGATAGATCGGCGATTCGACGTACGCGGCGCGCAAATGCCGCAGCCCCACGAGCAGCGCCGCTGACACCGGAAGCGCCAAGAGTACGCCCGCGAATCCGAACAGCACGCCGAATGCGAGCAGCGCGAAAATGACGGCGAGCGGATGCAGACCGATGCGGTCACCGACCAGCCACGGCACCAGCACGTAATTCTCCAGAAGTTGTCCGGCGAGGAACACGGCCACGACGGCAAGAAACCCCGGCCAGCCAGTCCATTGCAGCGCCGCGGCGAGGAGGCTCAGCAGCATCCCGATGCCGAAGCCGACATACGGGATGAACGTGAGCAGGCCCGAAATCATTCCTATGGCGAGCGCCCCTTCGAGGCCGACGAGCCCTAGTGCCGTTGTGTAATACGCCGCGAGAGCGCCCATCACCAGCAATTGACCGCGCAGGAATTCCGCGAGCACGCGGTCGATGTCGCGTCCGATCGTGCGCACCTTGGCCTCCCAATCGCGCGGAACGAGCTCGACCATTCGGCGAGTGATCATCGGCCAGTCGCGCAGCGCGTAAAACATGACAATCGGAATCAGCGCCAGGTTTACGAGCACCGAAAGCAGAACAAAGCCTCCGGTCCGGACACCGCCAAGCACACGCAGCGAGAGTCCCTGGGCATCGTCGATGTGTGCTGAAATGAAGTCTTTCACCGAAGCGGCATCGAGCGAAAGCGTGATTCCCAAGTATTGCTGCAACCACGGCTCGACGCGCGCCACCCACAGCGCGAATAGATCCGGCACTCGTTGCGCCGCGGGCACGACTTGAGAGCGGATCAACGGAACCAAAACGAGGATCAGCGCGATCAGTGCGAGAGCGAACAGCAGAATCACAACCGATGTCGAAAGCCAGCGCGGAATACCCTTGCGTTCCGTCCAATCGACGATTGGCGTGCCCAAGTACGCGAGAATCGCACCGATCAAAAACGGCGTGAGCACTGGCCCCAGAAAGGAGAGGGCAAGGGCGACAAGGAGCACCGCACCCGCGATCCACGCGTAATTGGCGAGGCGAAGCGGATGTCGGGTCGATGTGCGCGTCGCGACCAAGGGAGTCGTGACGGGCGTCTCCTGCGACGATTGCGTAGCGCGCGCCCTAACGGGCTTCGGACCAACCGGGTCTTGCTCGGCACGCGGCGGTGCTGGTGGCTTGGGCATATCCGGTAAACTGCCTCGCAAAAGCGCGTCACTTTACTCCGGCGCCGTGATTTCGGCCCATTCGCCGAAAGCGTGGGCTTAAAGCACACTGCGCAAGCTGCGGCCCCCGCCTCATCCGCTTGTTTCGGGTGCATTTCTTCACCCGCTCGATCGAACCATGCCATCCGCCGATAACCTGCCTGGCTTCTCGTACCGCGACGCCGGAGTCGACATTGACGCCGGCGACGCATTGGTCGAGCGCATCAAGCCGTTTGCCCAACGCACGCTGCGTCCCGAAGTGCTCGCCGGCATCGGTGGGTTCGGCGCGCTCTTCGAGATCGGCAAGCGCTTCACGAATCCGGTGTTGGTCGCCGGGACCGACGGCGTGGGCACGAAACTCAAACTTGCGTTTGCGCTCGATCGGCATGACACGATCGGCATCGATCTGGTCGCGATGAGCGTCAACGATATTCTCGTGCAGGGCGCCGAGCCCCTTTTCTTTCTCGATTATTTCGCGTGCGGCAGACTCGACGTCGGCGTTGCGTCGCGGGTAATCGAAGGTATAGCGACGGGCTGCGAGCGGGCGGGTTGCGCGCTGATCGGCGGTGAAACGGCGGAGATGCCAAGCATGTATTCGGCAGGGGAATACGACTTGGCCGGTTTCGCCGTAGGCGTCGTAGAAAAGAGCGCGCTCATCGATGGCCGAGCCATCGCGCCCGGAGATGTCGTGCTGGGCTTGGCGTCGAGCGGGCCGCATTCCAACGGCTTCTCGCTGATCCGCAAAATTCTCGCGCAAAGTGGTGCTGATTTGCGCCAGACGTTTGCTGCGTCGACACTCGGCGAAACGCTGCTCGAGCCAACGCGCATCTACGTGAAACCACTGCTCGCATTGCTCCGTGACGTGCCCGTGAAAGGGATGGCGCATATAACAGGCGGCGGCTTGACCGAGAACATCCCGCGCGTGTTGCCCAGCAACGTCCAGGCGCGGTTGACGGGAGCGGCGTGGGCGCGGCCGCCGATCTTCGAGTGGTTGCAGCGGCATGGCAATGTGGCGGACGCGGAAATGCATCGCGTGTTCAATTGCGGGATCGGGATGGTGACAGTCGTCGGTGCCGAACACGCCGAACGCGCGTTGAGCTACCTGACCGCTGCCGGCGAACAGGTAACCTCCATCGGCACGATCGTCGCCCGGCCCGCGGGCGAGCAGGCGACCGTCATCGTCTGATTCGAACCTGCTGCCCGAAACCCCGGCCTTCCGATGTCCGGCAAAACTATCACCGTGCTGATCTCGGGCCGCGGCTCGAACCTGGCGGCATTGCTGGCGGCGATGCGCGGCGACGCGCTCCATGGGACGGTCACGCACGTCGTCGCGGATCGGCCCGATGTCGGGGGACTCGCGATCGCGCGCGAGTACGATGTTGCGACGACCGTAGTCGATCATCGCGCGCATGCGTCACGTGCCGCGTTTGACGTCGCGTTGGCCGCGGCGATCGAGATCGCCGCGCCCGATCTCGTCGTTCTCGCAGGATTCATGCGCGTGCTGCGATCGGACATCGTTGCGGACTACACCGGCCGCATGATCAACGTGCATCCGTCGTTGCTGCCGCTCTACCCCGGGCTGCACACGCACCGGCGCGCGTTGGCGGATGGCGTAAGAGTGCATGGCTGCACCGTGCACTTCGTCACACCCGCGGTCGATGCGGGTCCGATCATCGCGCAAGGCGCGGTCCCCGTACTGGACGGCGACGACGAAACGACGCTCGCCGCACGCGTGCTCGCGGTCGAACATCGCTTGCTGCCAGCGGTGGTTGCCTGGTTTTGCGCCGGCCGTCTGGTGTTGGACGGTGCGCGTGCGCGCGTGACGCAAACAACCGCGTCCGATTCACGATCGCTGCTGGTCCCCGCGGCGTGAGCCTGGAAGCAGGGGCCGCCGATGACCGTCCAACTTGGCGGCGGCTAGTCCGCATCCCGCATGACTGAACCGTTTCCGTTGGCGGCCCCTAGCGCCCGTCTCGGGTCGCATCCCCGTATGAAGCCACGGGGCCCCTGCTCCACCTCGCCGGTCGCCCCATGAGCGCAGCGATGTGGGGATGCGACCGGGGCGAATCGACGCATAAGGCCGACACGCGATGCGACACATCTCTCGCCCGTACAAGGAGGCCGAGTGGCGTGAGCCTGGCAGGGGCCCCATGAGCGCAGCGATGTGGGGATGCGACCGGGGCGAATCGACGCATAAGGCCGACACGCGACGCGACACATCCCTCGCCCGTACAAGGAGGCCGAGCGGGATGCCCCCGCCGCGCCGAACTTGCGTCACAGCCAGTGGTCTTTCTTCCTCCGACCGCAATTCGTATCGTGACCAGCGCCGCATCTCTCCTCGATGATTCCGTCTCGCCGCGTATGCTGACCGGCGCCGCGCTACGGGCGCGCGCATGGCGTGCGCTGGCGTTCGCACTCGCGATGTCGTTGGTGCTGCACTTCGCGGCCACGCTGTGGCCGGTCGATTCCGATCCGATATCAGAGCCGACGCCGCTGACGGCGACGCTCACCGAAATGCCCCCGCCGCCCGCGCCGGCACCCATCGCATCGCCCAAGCCCAAACCGAAACCCAAGCCCAAGCGCGCGGCGCCGGCACCACCGCCCGCGCCCATCGACGTGCCCGCGGAACCGGTGGCCGAAACGACCGCAGCGCCGGAAGTGATTGGAACTGTTCCCGACGAGCCGCTGGTTGGCACGCCCGTGCCGCAAGCCGCACCGGTCGCGCAGGCCGAACCCGAAATCACGCTCGGGATTGCGCCGGCGCCGAACACGCTGCCCCCACGCATCGATCTCGCCTACAAGATGTTTTACGGCACGCAAGGCTTTCAAGTTGGCAAAGCGGTGTATCGCTTTGAACACACCGGCAATCGTTACCGCATTGCGACCGTCGGCGAAGCGACTGGGCTCGCCGCGCTCGTGTACCGCGGCAAGGCCAACGTCGAGTCGCGCGGTCTCATCACGCCGGCCGGGCTGCAGCCGATGGAGTTCACGTTCGAACGCACGATTCGCGATCGCCGGGAATCCGCCGTCTTCGATTGGGAAACCGGCATGGTGACCATGCACGAAAACCAGACGGCGTCGCTCGAACTGCCGACGTTCGACCCGCTGTCGTTGATGTGGCAGTTCTATTTCGCGCCGCCGACCCAGGCACAGCACACGTTTGCCGTGGCAACGACGCGCCGCTTGCTGCACTACACGATCACGCGTGAAGGCACGGAGACAATCGAATGGCCGCAAGGCTCTCTCGACACCGAGCGTTGGCACCGCAAGAGCATGGATGGCAGAACCGACGCTTACCTCTGGCTCGCGCCGTCGATGCATTATCTGCTGGTCAAATTCCGCCTCGTGCACGTGAGCCGGGGAACGGTGGAAGGAAGCCTTGATTCGATCCGCGTCGAAGAGGCGCGGACCGAATGACGATTCGCGCCAACCAGCTCTTCTCGCTTGCGGCGGCGATCGAAAGGGTGCGCCGCTTCGATGTGCCGGCGGACAATGGCCTGCGGGCATTCTTTCGCGCCCATCCGGAAATGGGCCAGCATGACCGTTCGTTCGTCGCCGACGGCGTGTTTGCACTGCTGCGCCGGATGCGCTCGCTCGAGACGCTGGCGGCGACCTCCGAGCCGCGCAAGCTCGCGCTGGCGATCCTGGTGCGCGAGTTCGGGCATTCGGTGCGCGAGTTGGAACCGTTGCTCAACTCGGCCGACGCGCTGTGGACAGCCGCATTTAAAGCGCGGATGCACGACCCGCTGCCGCCTGCGGTGGAGCACGATCTGCCTGACTGGCTGTGGGATCGTCTGGGCGCCGCCTTTGGCGATGAAGAAAGAGCGGCCCTTGCGCGCGCGTGGCTGTCACCCGCGCCGTTCGATTTGCGCGTCAATCCGCTAAAGACCTCGCGCGAGATCGCACTTGCCGCATTGACCGCCGAGAACCTGGCGGCGAGCGCGACACCGTATTCGCCGCTGGGCATCCGGCTTGCCGGACGTCCGGCGATGGCGCATCACGCGTGGCTCGTGGATGGGCGGCTCGAGGTGCAGGACGAGGGCAGCCAATTGCTCGGTTACGCAGTTGCGCCCAAACGTTCCGACATGGTCGTCGATTTCTGTGCCGGCGCCGGCGGCAAAACGCTGCTGCTGGGCGCATTGATGCGTTCGCACGGTCGTCTTTACGCGTTCGATGTCGTCGCGAAGCGTCTTGCTAGCTTGAAGCCGCGCCTCGCGCGCTCAGGACTCTCCAACGTGCATCCGCAGCTTCTATCCAGTGAGCGCGATAGTAAGGTCAAGCGGCTGGCGGGCAAGATCGACCGGGTATTGGTCGATGCGCCGTGCACGGGGTTTGGCACCTTGCGCCGGAATCCCGATCTCAAGTGGCGTTATAAGGAAACTGCAGTGGAATCGGCGATTGCCGAGCTGACGGCCAAGCAGACCGCGATTCTCGCCGCCGCCGCGACACTCGTGAAGCTGGGCGGCCGGGTCGTTTATGCAACGTGCAGCGTCTTGCCGGAGGAGAACCAAAATATCGTCGCGGCGTTTCTCGATCTCCATGGCGACTTCACCCAGACCGACGTCGCGCCCGACCTTGCTCGCGCGAACATCACGCTGGCGACCGGACCTGCGTTGCAACTGCTGCCGCACCGTCACGGTTGCGACGGCTTTTTCGCCGCAGTATTGGAACGGCGAAAATGACCGAGCTAACAACGTCGATCAAGAGAACAATTCATTAGCTGTAACTGCTAGACTCGCGCCCGATGTTTGCGCCCATCGACTTTACGCGACTGGAATCGGCGCTCGCCACATCCGCGGGTTGGCTCGAGCTCGGCCTCGTGCTCGCCTGTCTCGCCGCCGCCGCGTTCGTCGACTGGCTGCTCTGGCAGCGCTCACGGACGGCGCACGAAGGCGGACGGGTCCGCTTCCCGGGCGGCCTCGGCCGTGTCGTGTTCCCGCTGCTGGCGCTTGCGCTCTTGTTCGTCGCGCGCCTGGCGTTCCAGCGGTTTGCCGGTCCGCCGTTTTTTATCGACATCGCGTTACCGTTGCTGGTTGCGCTGGCGGCGATCCGCATGTTCGTTTACGGGCTGCGCCGGCTTTTCTCTTCGCACGCATTCCTCAAATCATCCGAGCGTGCGCTCGCGTTCACTATATGGGGCGCGGTCATTCTTTATTTCACCGGCGTCCTGCCGGAGATCGTCGCCGAGCTCGACAACATCGTATTACCGCTGGGCAGCTCCGAGATATCGCTGCTCACCATCGGCCAAGGCGTCGTGGCGGTTCTGGTCACTTTGGTCATCACCTTGTGGATCTCCGGCTTGCTCGAGCAGCGGCTGATGCGCGCGGTGGCGCTTCCGGCCAACACCAAAATAGTCTTGGCCAAATTTCTGCGCGCCCTGTTGCTGGTGCTGGGAATTCTCATCGCACTGCAGGCGATCAACTTCGATCTGACGCTGTTGACGGTGTTCGGCGGCGCGCTGGGAGTGGGCATCGGTCTCGGGTTGCAGAAGCTCGCCGCGAACTATTTCGCCGGCTTTACGATTCTTCTCGATCGCTCGATTCGGCTGGGCGACATGATCACCGTGGACGGGCGCTACGGCGTGGTATCGCGGGTGACGGCGCGCTACGTCGTGGTCAGGAGTCTCGATGGAGTCGAAGCGATCGTTCCGAACGAAACGCTGGCAACGACGACGGTGCTCAACCATACGTATTCGGGACGCGAAGTGCGGGTCGGCGTCAGCGTTCAGGTGAGCTACGACTGCGACGTCGATTTCGCGTTGCAACTGATGGAAGACGCGGCGCGCGAGGATCCGCGTATTCTTGCCGAGCCCAATCCACCCGCCGCTTTTCTCGTCAATTTCGCCGACAACGGTATCAATCTGGAGCTGGGCGTGTGGTTGCGCGACCCCGAAAACGGGCAGCTCAACTTGAAAAGTGCGCTCAACCGCCGCATCTTGATTGCATTCAGGGCCAACGGCATTACGATCCCCTCCCCTCGGCGCGAAGTCCGCGTCATCCAGGAAGCGCATGGCACACCGCTTGCATGACATGCCATTCTCATATGTGCGCCACCCCGCAGTCTTTCTGCAGGCGGTCGCGTAGAATGCGTCGCTAGACTGTGTCCGGGTGTATTAGCTCGTTACCTGACCGCATCAAAATTTATCGGGAAATCAATGAACTACGACTTTTTTTCGCTGGCGGCTCATGGGATTGTCGATTTACCGTGGTGGGGGTACCTCGTTGTCGCCCTGGTCCTAACGCATGTCACGATCGCCTCGGTGACGATTTATTTGCACCGGGCGCAAGCGCATCGGGCGCTCGACCTTCACCCGGTCGCGGCGCATTTCTTTCGTTTCTGGCTGTGGCTGACGACGGGCATGGTGACCAAGGAATGGGTCGCGATCCATCGCAAGCACCACGCGAAGGTCGAAACCGCTGACGATCCGCATAGCCCGCAGACACGCGGAATCGACAAGGTTTTCTGGGAGGGCGCGGAGTTGTATCGCGCCGAATCCAAGAACTTGGAAACACTCGACAAGTATGGTCACGGCACCCCCGATGACTGGCTCGAGAACAATTGCTATTCGCGCTTTTCCTGGCAGGGCGTCGGACTGATGTTAGTCGTCAACGTATTCCTGTTCGGCGCGCTGGGCCTCTCGATCTGGGCTGTGCAGATGGTCTGGATTCCGATCACCGCGGCGGGCATCATCAATGGGATCGGCCATTACTTTGGTTACCGCAATTTCGCCTGCGCTGACGCGTCGAAGAACATCGTGCCTTGGGGGATTCTGATCGGCGGTGAAGAGCTGCACAACAATCACCACGCATATGGCACCTCAGCCAAGCTGTCCTCACGCTGGTACGAGTTCGACATTGGCTGGCTGTACATTCGGATGCTCGCGGCTATGAAGATGGCGACGGTACGCAAGCTCGCGCCACCGCTCAAAGTGGATCCGACCAAGGCTGTCGCTGACATCGCGACGTTGCAGGCAGTGATCACCCATCGCTATGCCGTCGCCGCCCAGTATGCACGGTCGGTCAAACAGGCGTGTGCAGTGGAACTGGCACACTTGCGGGAGCGCGCGCGCCATCATGGGAACGCCGGAACACACATCGATGCGCATCACGCGGAGCTATTGAGTCCGCGCCGGATCAAGCGCTGGCTGTTAGTGGATCCGGCCGCACTGCCGGATGTCGAGCGCACCAAACTCGCCGCGGCGATGGCCACGAGCAAGGCGCTCGCGACGATCTACGCGATGCGTCAAGAACTGGGCTCGCTGTGGGAGCGTTCCACCGAATCGTCCGAGCAATTGCTCGCCCGGCTGCAAGACTGGTGTCATCGCGCGGAAGCGTCCGGCATTGCGCCACTGGCGCAGTTCTCGATCAACTTGAGGCGGTACGCGTAGTACGCCGCTTCCGCAGGGTCGACGCGATGCGGTGCGTCGAGTTGTCGGGCTCTGCTCGGTCGAGAGCCGACGGGCGCTGCGCGCCTTTGCCTGCGGAAATATCGCTTTTTACCGATACGCCCTGTTCGCGCGGGCGGGAGTTCTGCCGCCATCTTGCTAACGGCGGCGATTAGATGAACCCAACGGTAAGCGGGTGCAGAAATACGCTGCCCGTATTGCGCAGGCGCTCGGGAGAGCGCCTGGTCCTCATCACTTCAACTTCGTTTCCTTGTACATGACGTGCTTGCGCGCGACGGGATCGAATTTCTTGATCTCCATCTTCTCCGGCATTAGCTTCTTGTTTTTCGACGTCGTGTAGAAGTGTCCTGTTCCGGCAGACGACTCGAGTTTGATCTTTTCCCGCATGAGTCAGCTCCTGAAATGTATTAGGCTTGCTCGCCTTGCGCGCGCAACTTCGCGAGCACGACGTCGATGCCATTCTTGTCGATCGTCCGCAGTGCGGCGTTGGTCAGACGCAAGCTGATCCAGCGGCTTTCACTTTCGATCCAGAACCGGCGGCGCTGCAAATTTGGTAGAAAACGCCGCTTGGTCTTGTTGTTGGCGTGGGAAACGTTGTGCCCCACCATCGGGGCCTTGCCAGTGACTTCACAGACTCGAGCCATCGCTCGCTCCTCGTTACGTGATCAATGCGCTGTATTGGATGAAACTGCCAGAGAACCTATAATTATGAAGCAAAATACAGCCTAGATCAAGCGCTTACCTCGAGCGGTAGTGATCTAGGGCGAGCGATTGTCGGGTTCGACAAGCGCACCCATCCCGTGCGCGAAAAAGGAGTGCTGAAATGAAAAGCTTGAAGATCGGGGTCGCGTCCTACGCGGAGATGAAGGCGCGGACGAAGGCTATCGCGAGCGGCAAACTCAAGCCGAAAGCCGGAGAGCCGAAGGTCTGGTTTACGTCCCCGGAGAGCTTCGCAGGGGTAATGTCGAGAACCGTGCGCTGCTAGCGGAAATTGCAGCCACGGCGCCGGCGTCGCTTGCCGAGTTAGCGGAGCGCACCGGCCGTCCAACTTATCGCGCACCCTCAAGACGATGGAGCGTTACGGGTTCGTGCGCTTGCACCACGGCACGCGCGGACGCATTCGGCCCGAAGTTCCCTACAGGGAAATCACGCTCGAGCTCCAGATCAGCACGTAGGGTAAACCTAGCGCGCGCTTTGGGATTCCGGTGTTGGCTTCTCCTCTCGGTTCCCCAAGGGTCGAGCCAAGCGAGTGCTTCATCGTTTCCTCTGTTCATCGGTATCCTGCTTCCCGTTGGTGGCGCAATGCCAAAACGACGACGTGCTCATCTGTCACGCGATACAGCGCAATATATCCTGCAACGCCGAAAGCAATGAGAAGCTCTCGGCATCCGGGCAGTAGGTCGAGCGGGCGCCCTAATTCCGGCTGGGCCTCCAATGTCCGGAGCGCGTGCGCGATTGCTCGAGCGCTCCGCTCCGCGGCGGCGGGATTTTTGTCTTGGAGAAATGCGCGCAGGCGAACCAAGTCCGCGATGGCGTCGTCAGTAAACCTTAGCGTTCGCTTTGACATTCCGGTGTTGGCTTCTCCTCCCCCTTCCCCCATGAGTCGAGCCAAGCGAGTGCTTCATCGCCCTTCACATACCGCCCTGTCTCCTGGTAACGCTCCCAGGACCGCCGCGCGTCATCGTAGAAGCGCGCCCGCTTCTCCTCCCGATCCACGTACTGCGTGATCGCTTCTCGCATCAGCCAGTGCGACGTGCGTTGTTTGCCATCTGCGAGATCCCGCACCCGGGTGTGCAGCGCTTCGTCGAGCTTGATCGTCATCGATTTGATTTTCATATAGCACTCTAAGTGTTACCTTGTACTACCCTAGCATGCACACCCTCGGGTGGCAAGGACTGACCTGAAAACCGCTAGGAGCGGACAACCTTTGAAAGCCACCGTACGCAGAACGCAAATCGCCGACGGCCCCTGAGCTCATCCCGCTAGACAAGCCCACGTTCAGCCAACGAAATGACTCGCTGCCCGGCGACGATGAAATGATCGAGCGTTCGGATATCGACCAGCGACAGCGCCTGCTTCAACGATTGCGTCAGCAATTCGTCCGCGCGCGAGGGCTCGGCCACGCCGCTCGGATGGTTATGCGCGAAAATCACCGCCGCGGCATTCCGACCGAGCGCGGCCTTGACCACTTCGCGCGGGTACACGCTCGTTTGCGCGAGTGTGCCGCGAAAGAGCTCGTCCGCAGCGAGAAGACGATTCTGGCTATCGAGGAATAGCGCGACGAACACTTCGTAAGGCAGTGACGACAGCGTCAGCTGAAGGTAATCGCGCACCGCTTGCGGCGAGTTGAGCGCGTCGTCCCGCGTGATCTCCTCCTTCAACGCGCGGCGGGTCAGCTCGACCACCGCCTTCAATTCCGCTGCCTTCGCGGCGCCGACGCCCCGAACTGCGCGCATCTCGGCGGTGGAGGCAGCCAGGAGACCCGCCACGCCACCGAATCGGGCGAGGATCTCGCGGGCCAGATCGAGTACCGGCCGACCGATGACGCCGGTCCGCAGCAGAATCGCGAGCAACTCGGCGTCGGTCAGCGCGGCCGGTCCTTGTGCCAACAGGCGCTCACGCGGACGCTCCAACGCGGGCCAGGCGATCGTGTTCATACGACGAGGGCCATTTTTTCAGTGAGCTGGCGCGCGGCAGACATGCGACGAGCGCAAGGTCGCAGCAGTGTAAACTTCGCCGCGCCAATCGGCAGATCGGCCAAATAGACGATCTCCCCATGAATCAACCGGCGAAAATTCAAGTCTCCGAGCCCTCCGCGCTGACCCGAGTTGTTCTCGGCGTGACCGGCGGAATCGCCGCCTACAAAGCGGCGGAGCTCGCCCGGCTGCTGGTCAAGGATGGCGTCACGGTCGATGTCGTCATGTCCGAGGCTGCGACCCGATTCGTGGCACCGATCACGTTCCAGGCACTCACCGGACGCCCGGTCCTAACCGACCTCTGGGAATCCGGTGCCGACAACGCGATGGGACATATCGGCGTTTCCCGCGGCGCCGACGCCATCGTCGTTGCGCCCGCTTCGGCCGATTTCCTGGCGAAGCTCGCCCAAGGACTTGCCGACGACCTGTTATCGACGCTGTGCCTCGCGCGTGAATGCCCGCTGCTCGTCGCGCCCGCGATGAACCGCCAGATGTGGTCGAACCCGGCAACCCAGCGCAACGTGGCGCAGCTCGCGGCGGATGGCGTGTCGATTATCGGACCGGCCGCCGGTGAGCTGGCGTGCAACGAAACCGGCGACGGGCGCATGTTCGAACCCGATGCGATTCATGCAGCGCTGATCGCATCCCGGCAACCGAAAGTGTTGGCCGGGATGCGCGTCCTGCTGACCGCGGGCCCGACGTTCGAAGCGATCGACCCAGTTCGTGGCATTACCAACTCAAGCTCCGGCAAGATGGGCTTCGCGATGGCCCAGGCAGCGGCGGAGGCTGGGGCACGAGTCACGATGATCGCGGGACCTTGCGCGTTACGGACGCCGGCGGACGTGGAACGTGTCGATGTGATTAGCGCCGCTCAGATGGCCGGAGCCGTTCTTTCTCGCGTCGAACACTGCGACATTTTTATCGGCGTCGCCGCGGTCGCCGACTACACACCCAACACAAACAGCGCGCGCAAGCTCAAGAAAACCGACGGCACTTTGACGCTGACCTTAACGCCTACGATCGATATTCTCGCTGGTGTCGCGGGCCGGCCGAAGCCCCCGTTTTGCGTCGGGTTTGCCGCGGAAAGCCACGATGTCGAGCGTCTGGCGGGGGAGAAACGCAAGCGCAAGAAAGTGCCGCTGCTGATCGCCAATCGCGCGCAGGACACGCTGGGCTGCGACGAGAACGAAGTAACGTTGCTCGACGATGCTGGCGCGCATCGGTTGCCGCGGATTGAGAAGCTGGCGCTCGCGCGGCGTCTCGTCGCTGAAATCGCGTCGCGGCTCGCTCGATGACGACGACCATCGCGCTCAAGATCCTCGACGAACGGATTCGCGCGCATCTTCCCACCTACGCCACATCAGGTTCTGCGGGGATGGACCTCCGCGCCTGCATCGACGCACCGCTGACAATCGCGCCGGGCCAGACCGAGCTCATTCCCACCGGCATTGCGATCCACATCGCCGATCCCGGCCTCGCGGCGATGATCCTGCCGCGCTCAGGTCTCGGCCACAAGCACGGCATCGTGCTGGGGAATCTTGTCGGCTTGATCGATTCCGACTATCAAGGACCGCTGATGGTGAGCTGCTGGAATCGGGGGTCAGAGGTCTTTACGCTGCAACCGCTCGATCGTTTGGCGCAACTGGTTGTCATGCCCGTTGTCCCCGCGACGTTCGCCATCGTGGAAGATTTCGCTGCGAGCGAAAGGGGTTTCCGTGGCTTTGGAAGCACCGGGGAAGATTGAGGACGTGGCCGCGTTAGTCCGTATAGGCCGTAACCTAGAGCCCGCGCGATAAACTATGCGCGGTGAAGGTCAAAGAACTGATCGCCCTGCTGGAAGCCGATGGCTGGTTCCAAGTTCGCGCCAAGGGTAGCCATCGACAGTTCCATCACCGGTCGAAACGGGGGACTGTGACTGTTGCTGGGAAACCGAGCATTGATGTTCCACCCGGGACCTTGAATAATGCCTTGAAGCAGGCCGGGCTTAAAAAGGCGGAGTAACAATCGTGCGCTATCTTGTAGTGGTCGAAAGAGGCCCAACATCGTTCGGGGCATACGTACCCGATCTTCCTGGCTGCATCGCCGCCGCTGAAACGCGTGAAGAAGTGCTCGTTTCAATCCACGAGGCCATCGAGTTTCACTTGGAGGGGCTCAAGGAGGACGGTCAACCCATTCCTCAACCGACCTCGTCCAGCGAAGTCGTAGAAGTTGCGGCTTAATCACGCGCGCAGGCGAACGGACCGACACACGCGTTGAGTCTTACACTGCCTCTATCCGCTGATAGGGCAAGATGATCAGCTTGTCCCCGAGAATGCCGGTGGACGCGTAGGTCCGTCCCTGATCATCGCTGAACTCGACTTCAAAGGCGTCGGGCGCAAGCTCCTCGGCCACAGTGCCTACCTGGCCTCTCACGATGCCTTGTTCCGGCAGATCTTCGGCTAATGCTACAACGTCCAAGAGTCGAATCTGTTCCATAGGACTTCTCTAAACTACGTAACAATTGGTTAGCCTCGCAAAATCCTCTCCCGAACGCACAATCCATAGGCTCCTCACCGTTGCACGACGATTCGCGCGAACTACGGGAAAGTCAATTAGAAATCGCGTGCCGTATCGATCTTTTGCGGCAGCCTTTGCCTCGCAGGTTCGTGCTGCTCCCACGAGGAGCGCTGCAAGCGCGTCCGCGTCCGCCGCCAAAATTCCCAGCGCGTGAGCAAAAACGCGCGCTTATGGCGACCCCGCGGATACTCCGTCCATTCAGCCATCGATGGTGTCGCTTGTCGAACAGATCGTTGCGCCGCCGAAAATCGAGCTTAAACCCAAGCTGCTTGGGTTTATGATATCATGCCTACCGTAACGAGGATTCGGGGCCTACGAGTCGTCATTTATGCCAATGACGATCACCCTGCTCACGTGCATGTGATAGGCCGTGGTGTGAGGCTGTCTTCGCTCTGAATTGTCCTGACGGTTCTCCCGAATTGCGCGAGAACTTCGGCTTTTCAACCGCAGAGCTGCGAAGAACCAAAACTGCGCTCGGTGCTGAGCTGGGCCTCCTTTGTGCGACTTGGAGAAAGATCATGAAACTGACCAAAGACGAGTTTGAAGCAGCAAACAGGCGCGCCGGCGCCCGACTTCAAAAGACTGCGTGTGCAGTAAAAGCACGCTATGACCACAAAAGGGAGCGCGTAGTGATCGATCTGAGCACGGGAATCGAGATCGCCTTTCGGCCCCACGATGCGCAAGGCCTCGAACGTGCGAATCCAAACCAGCTCGACACAATTGAAATATCGCCTTCCGGGCTCGGGATTCATTTTCCGAAACTGGACGCGGACATTTACGTGCCTGCGCTCTTAGAGGGCTTTCTAGGGTCGAAACGATGGATTGCTGCCGAACATGGCAAGATCGGCGGCCGCGCATCGACCAAAGCCAAAGCCGTAGCGGCACGGCGCAACGGCAAGCTCGGCGGTCGACCGAAAAGGATTCAGCCGCCAGCTTGACGTTCTCTCCCATCCGGGAGTGTGACGCACCCCATTGACAAACGCCCCGGGCATTGCGATCCACATCGCCGACCCTGGCCCCCACGGCGATGATCTTGCCGCGATCGGGGCTCGGCCGCAAACACGGCATCGTGCTGGGGAATCTTGTCGGCTTGATCGATTCCGGCAATCAGGGACCGCTGAAAGTGAGTTGCTGGAACCCGCGTTCAAAGGATTTTACTTTGCAGCCTATGAACCGGCTGGCACAGCTGGTCTTCGTGGTGGTGACGCAACCCACGTACGCGATCGTGGAAGGCTTTTCAACCAACACGATCGATGGCCGGTTTCGGAAGTACCGGCGGTTGACAACGATATGTTGAAGTTCAATCGTCGAATCTGCGGGGCACGCGTCGGGCTGCTTGTCCTATCTCCGAAGATAGCCCTCCTGATGGCAAATTGCGATAGCCGCGACGGGCTCGATCTAGGCGCGTTATGCGCGACACTGTCCGGGACGGTATTTCGGCAGGAGCGAACCGCCGGTGCAATCCCACGAGAGTCGATTGTTGGGCAGCACGCCTGACACCAGCGCCGGTGTAGGACGAAAGTAATATCGCCGCCTCCGGCCTTTGCGGTAGTCGTCACCGTGATTATTCCGGTGGCTGGGGCGATCGTTGCGCTAACAATGTTTTCCGTCGAAGTGGGCGGATACCAACCTGAATCGAACGTCGCTTGACCATTTGTCGCGTTCTCCGCCACAGTGATCTTCGCCACGTCCGCAAACACCAACGCTTCTGACACCCGCGCGCGAACCACATAATCCTGATACGCCGGCAACGCAATAGCCGCCAAAATCCCGATGATCGCCACGACAATCATCAATTCAATCAGTGTAAAGCCTCGGTACACGCGTCGCATTTTCAGTCCCTCGAATTGATTGTTTTCGCGAGCCTCACTAGATTCAGCAAAAGATATTCCGTTGTCGTAACGGGCCAAGCAAGGTTTCGGGCCCTTATGTCGGGACTAAAAAAGAAAAACGCCCGGGCGGTAATTACCGTCCGGGCGTCCTTGGCGACTGAGTCACCCTGCGGGATCAAGCCAGGCGGGTTAGACGCGGCACTGTCCCGGACGGTATTTGGCAGCAAGCGTGCCCGTCGTGCAAGCCCACGAGATCCGATCGACGGGCGGCGTACCTGCAACCAACGCCGGGGTCGGAACGAAAATAATCGAGCCGCCGCCGGCTTTCGCAGTCGTCGTCACAGTAATTTGTCCGTTTGCGGCACCGATCACGGCGCTGGCAAGATTTTCCGTCGCAGCAGGGGCCGTATATCCCGAACTGAACGTCGCCTGACCATTGGCCGCATTTTCCGCGACGACGGTCTTCGCGGCGTCGGCAAAGACCAACGCTTCCGATACCCGCGAGCGAACCACGTAATCCTGATACGCCGGCAGCGCGATCGCCGCCAGAATGCCGATAATCGCGACGACGATCATCAGCTCGATGAGTGTAAAGCCCTGTTGAACGCGTTTCATGTTTTAAAGCTCCTGAGGTTGGCGAGGGTATTTGGGTCTGTCGCACCCAGCGATGCTGGCAACACTCGAGCAATGGCTATGCCAAGTTTGGCCCCCGTTGATCAAATCGGTCTTCCCGAACTTAAACAATTGATTTCGAATAAATCTTTGGCGACAAGCGGACGAGCGGGATTTGGAATTCAACACGGTCCGGAAAAGGATCGAGGTCGCAGTCCGACGCATGACCTTTTCAAGGGGTACCGCAAACCGTTGAACGCGCAGGAATTCCTTTCTCCCTACCCCGTGATCATCAATTTTCTCACTCGAGAATCACGCTGCAATACGATTCTGAGGGAACGAATATGCCAATGCGCTCTGTTCTAATCCACCAGAGCTTTGACCAAGCAACGCCTACCGCCTAAAGAAAAACGCCCGGGCGGTAATTACCGTCCGGGCGTCCTTGGCGACTGAGTCACCCTGCGGGATCAAGCCAGGCGGGTTAGACGCGGCACTGTCCCGGACGGTATTTGGCAGCAAGCGTGCCCGTCGTGCAAGCCCACGAGATCCGATCGACGGGCGGCGTACCTGCAACCAACGCCGGGGTCGGAACGAAAATAATCGAGCCGCCGCCGGCTTTCGCAGTCGTCGTCACAGTAATTTGTCCGTTTGCGGCACCGATCACGGCGCTGGCAAGATTTTCCGTCGCAGCAGGGGCCGTATATCCCGAACTGAACGTCGCCTGACCATTGGCCGCATTTTCCGCGACGACGGTCTTCGCGGCGTCGGCAAAGACCAACGCTTCCGATACCCGCGAGCGAACCACGTAATCCTGATACGCCGGCAGCGCGATCGCCGCCAGAATGCCGATAATCGCGACGACGATCATCAGCTCGATGAGTGTAAAGCCCTGTTGAACGCGTTTCATGTTTTAAAGCTCCTGAGGTTGGCGAGGGTATTTGGGTCTGTCGCACCCAGCGATGCTGGCAACACTCGAGCAATGGCTATGCCAAGTTTGGCCCCCGTTGATCAAATCGGTCTTCCCGAACTTAAGCGATTGATTTTGGCGAAATCTCTGGCGACTAGCGGATGGGCGGCAACGCGTCGTTTGGCATTTGACACGGCGCGAAAAAAGAATGAAAGCCGCAGTCCGACGTATCACGCTGAATGGGGTGCCGTAAAACGTCACCCTATCGCAGTGCCTCTGCTTGCGCTGCGGCAATCTCCAGCCGCACGCCGGCCACCTCGAACGTATCACCAGGAAGGAGTGCCGTTCCCTCGGCCGCGACCGTCTCTCCATTGACCCGCGGCCGCTCTCTCCCTTCGAGCGGGACAAGACGAAAGCCGTCGCCGTTCTTGCGGATGACCGCGACTTGCACGCCGACGCGCCCTACGGACAGCTGGTCTTTCGCAAATGGTACGGTGCGGCCGGTTTGCGGGCCGGACAGAACGCGTACGGCCGGTTGCGCCGGCACTCGCGGCGGGCTTAAGGGCACCTCGACGGCGTCCGTTTTGCGACGATTGGAATTGCGCGATGGCGAATTCATCAAGCTTGGATCGACGATGCCTTGCGCGATCGGTTCTGCGGGCGAAGCAGACATTTGGGGTGCTGCCTCGCCACTGGCAAACAGTCGCTCGGGCGTGGACATCGCATTTGTAGCGAACATCGTCGAACCACGATCGGGCAGCTCGGCCGTATCGTGTTCGGCAGGCCCGCTTTCCGGCTTCGTGCTCGCCGACTGCGGCGCAACCGGGGTTGTTGCCGGCGCGCTCCCCGCCGGCTTCGCTCGCTCAACCGTTTCCGTTAAACCGCGAACCTGATTTCGCTCGATCTCCGGAACCGGCAGTTCCACGTTTGCCTCTTCGTCGGACATGTACACGAGGCGCTGCCTGCCGATGTCGACCAGATCATGGTCGCGCAAAAAGTGTTTGACGACCCGAATGCCGTTGACGAGCGTACCGTTGGTGCTGCCCAAGTCTTCGAGAAACGAGTCGGAGAGGATGGTCACGACAGCGGCATGTTCGCCGGAGACGGCCGGATGCGGCAGGCAGACGTCATTGTCGGCACGGCGGCCGATGGTGACCCGTTCCTTGCGCAGCAAGATGTCGAGTGTCGTCCCGTCGCCGAGAAATAAAACCAGTTTGCCCATTACTGCCTCCTACGCTTTCTTCTTCGCGAGCCAGCGCTGAGCCCAACCGGATTGCGGCAAAAACTCCGGCGGGACGCGCACCAGAACGACGGAAATATTATCGCGACCACCATTCTGGTTGGCAATATCGACCAGGTCCGCGACCGCGACGGCAAGCTCGCTGCGCTTTTCATCGACGATCGATTGAATCACGTCCGGTTCGACCATGTCGGTCAAGCCGTCTGAGCACAACAGATAAATATCGTTCGCTTCCATCCGATACTCGGCAATGTCGGCGGGAACGATCGCCTCGATTCCCAGCGCCCGAGTGACGAGGTTCTTGTTGAGCGAAAATTTTGCCTGCTCCGCGGTCAGTGCACCGCTGTCGAGTTGCTCCTGCAAGAGCGAATGGTCACGCGTCAGTTGCTCGAATTTCTCGCCGCGTAGGCGGTAGCAGCGCGAATCACCGATATGCCCTATGGATACGCGGTTGCCGCAGAAAACGGTGGCGACGATGGTCGTGCCCATGCCCGCGCATTCCGGACGCGCTTGCGCCGCCTCGTAGATTCCCTTGTTCGCGGCGGCGATCTGCTGTTGCAAGAGCTGCGCACCGTGAGTCAATCCGCTCTGCACGTCTACCTTGGATAATTCGCGACCCGACTGGAGCTCGGGCAACATCCCGCTCGCCACCACAGTGACGGCGATGCCGCTGGCGACTTCGCCGGCGCTGTAGCCGCCCATGCCGTCGGCAAGAATCGCAATACCCGCTTCGCCGTCGACGAAAACCGAGTCTTCGTTGTGCGCGCGCACCATCCCCGGATGCGACAGGCTCGCGATGTCGAGTGGCTGGGTTTCGGCCATCAATGCTTGGGTAGACATTAGCTGTGATCAACCGTTGAGTGTAGCGGCTTCGCAGTGGCGGTGCGAGCGCTAGGCCACGCCTTAAAAAAATCAACACGGCGCCTAGGGAAACTCTGATTAAGACCCGATGGTCAATGGCATAGTAACGCCATCGAACTTGGGGAATGAATGATGAAGCAGAGCACGTTTGCCGATCTCGAATACGACGCCAAGAAGAAGCGCACCAAGCGCGAGAAGTTTCTTGGCGAGATGGATCGGGTGGTGCCCTGGGCGCGATGGTTGGCGCTGATCGAACCGCATTACCCCAAGGCGGGTCTGGGACGGCGGCCGATGCCGCTGGAGCGGATGCTGAGGATCTATCTGTTGCAGCAGTGGTTTAACCTGTCCGACCCGGCGATGGAGGAGATGCTGATCGACTCGGAATCGATGCGCCGCTTTACCGGGATCAATCTGATGGATGATCCGGTGCCGGACGAGACCACGATCCTGAAGTTCCGGCACCTGTTGGAGAAGCACGAATTGACCGAGCGCTTGTTTCGCGAGGTGGGCCTGCTGTTGACGGAGCGCGGTCTGCTGTTGCACAAGGGCACGATTGTCGACGCCACCATCATCAGCGCCCCGCCGTCGACCAAGAACCGGGAGCGGGCGCGCGATCCGGACATGAGCCAGGTGAAGAAGGGCAACAACTGGCACTTCGGCATGAAAGCGCATGTCGGTGTCGACCTAGACAGCGGGCTGATGCATACCCTGGTGACGACCACGGCGCGGGAATCGGATCAGAACGTGTTGCCGCAGTTGTTGCATGGCGCGGAGAACGAGGTCTTGGGCGACCGCGGTTACGGCAGCAAAGCCGATCGCGCGCTCGCCCGGGAGGCCGGGATCGCGTTGCGCACCGCGCATCGCACGACCCGCGGCAAGGAACTGACGTTCCAGCAGGAACTGGAGAACAAAGTCATCGCCTCGTTGCGCGCTATCGTTGAGTTCCCGTTCCGGGTGGTCAAGCGCCAGTGGGGGCATGCCATGGTGCGCTATCGCGGGCTGGCGAAAAATACCGCGCAGCTCCAAATCCTGTTTGCGTTAGCCAATTTGTATCAGGCACGACCTCAATTATTGTCATCATAGGAAACGTGCGTCCGGCAAACGCCAAATTCGGCGGTAAACCGGCGCGAACGAGCGATTCTTGGCGTTTCGAAGGTGCACCCCGCCACCTTTCAAATCCGAATTCAAAGCAGAACGCCCCTTGAGCCACAATCGGCAACAATTTCGCGCTAGATCAGAGCTTCCCTAGAGGGCCGCCTTCATCAGCTTGCCCATTTCCGCCGGATTGCGCGTGACCGTAATGCCGCTCGCTTCCATCACGGCAAGCTTCTCCTGCGCCGTGCCCTTGCCTCCCGCAACAATCGCGCCGGCGTGGCCCATCCGCTTGCCCGGCGGCGCCGTCACGCCCGCGATGAAACCGACGATCGGCTTTTTCATGTGCTCTTTGGCCCACTGCGCAGCCGTTTCTTCGTCATTGCCGCCAATCTCGCCGATCATTACTACAGCATCGGTTTGCGGATCATCGTTGAACAATTTGAGCACGTCGATGTGCTTCAAACCGTTCACCGGATCGCCACCGATGCCCACTGCGCTGGATTGGCCAAGTCCAAGCTCTGTCAGCTGCCCGACCGCTTCGTAGGTGAGCGTACCCGAGCGTGACACGACGCCGATGCGTCCCTGCTTGTGAATATGCCCAGGCATGATCCCGATCTTGATCTCGTCGGGCGTGATGACCCCCGGACAATTGGGACCGAGCAGCAACGTTCGTCGATTCTGCATCCGGTAGCGCGTGCGAATCATGTCCCGCACGGGAATCCCTTCAGTGATGCAGATGACGAGGTCGAGCTCTGCATCCACCGCTTCATCGATGGCGGCCGCGGCAAACGGCGGCGGCACATAGATCACCGATACGGTGGCGCCAGTCGCCGCTTTGGCCTCCTTGACCGTTGCGTAGATCGGGATGCCTTCGAACTCCTCCCCGGGCTTCTTGGGATTTACGCCGGCGACGAAACACTCGCGGCCGTTCGCGTAATCACGGCACATCCGCGTATGGAACTGGCCCGTCTTGCCGGTGATTCCCTGCGTGATGACCTTGGTGTTTTTATTGATGAGGATCGACATATCGTTAATTTAGCGTGCCAGCGGGTCAAGGGTGACGCGCTGCTTTGCCTGCCCAGAGGTCGTGGCTGTATTGCAGGGCAAGCCAACTCTCCGGCGAGCGGTCCAGCGCCTTGGAAAGGCGCAGGGCCATTTCCGGGCTAATCCCACTGAAGCCGGTTAGGATGCGATTGAGTGTAGAGGCTGCCACGCCTAACTTCACCGCCAATTCCCGGCCGCTAATTCCGTTAGGTTCCAAATAAACGTCGGTGATGAATTCACCGGGGTGCGGAGGATTGCCGAAGCAGCTCACGCAGGTACTTGCTCGTAGGAAAACTGCGGAATACCCGTACGCGTCGATGCGTGCTCGACGGTAATCGCGCAGATGTTGCCGTCAGCGTCAATGTCCAGGATCGTGTTCGCATCCAGATCACGCGTTTCAGCTACGGGGATATCGCGAAACTCGATGAATAAGGTGTCCGTATCGGCAAAGTATCGAATTCTCATAGCTCGAACCGTCGATCAAAGAAAGCGTTGTGAACCGTCTCCCCATCCGGCAGCAGAACGACGCGCAAGAATCTATTTTCCATCTCCGGCACTTGGGTCCAGCGTCGAATGCGGCCGTCCGGTTGAATTACCTCTCGAATGGGCGATTGAACCGCTCGATTTATCCATTCTTCGCGAATGATAGCTCGGTCGGACCGAACAAGCACGGCGGAAAAGTACCGCGTGACCTTCATCTTTTGGGGAAATCGCTTCGCGCTCCCGAGGCTTGCGTGTCTTGGCTGACGACCTTCGTGCTATTTGGCCGCATAATCCTTCGCCGCCGCCACCGCTTTTTCCGCGGCTTCGGCCATGTTGTTGGCGGTGATGATCGGCAAGCCCGACTCGGCGAGAATTTTCTTGCCCAAGTCTTCGTTCGTTCCCTTCATCCGCACGACCAATGGCACCTTAAGCGATACCGCTCTCGACGCGGCGACGATACCTTCGGCAATCGTGTCGCACTTCATGATGCCGCCGAAGATGTTGACCAGAATCGCCTTCAATTGCGGATTCTTCAACATGATCTTGAACGCCTCGGTCACTTTCTCGGCAGTGGCGCCGCCACCGACATCGAGAAAGTTAGCGGGCTCGCCACCGTAAAGCTTGATGGTGTCCATCGTCGCCATCGCGAGGCCGGCGCCGTTGACTAGGCATCCGATGTCGCCGTCGAGCGAAATATAGGACAGGTCGAATTTGGACGCTTCGATTTCGGCGGGGTCCTCCTCGTCGAGATCGCGCATTTCCACGATATCGGGATGACGAAAGAGCGCGTTGGAGTCGAAGTTGAGCTTGGCATCGAGCGCGATGACTTTGCCATCGCCGGTCAGCACCAGCGGATTGATCTCGGCGAGCGACGCGTCGGTTTCGTCGAACACCTTATAGAGCTTCTGCAGCATGGGGCGTGCTTCCCCGAGACTCGCCTCGGGCACGCCGATCTTGCGTGCGACATCGTCGGCTTGAGCGTCGGTTAAGCCCTGCTCCGGATCGATGAAGACTTTGTGGATCTTCTCGGGTGTGTTCGCGGCGACCGCTTCGATATCCATGCCGCCCTCGGAACTCGCCATCAGCACGACACGTTGCGTAACGCGATCGACGACCATACCGACGTAGAGCTCGCGCTTGATGTCCGCGCCTTCTTCGATCAGCAGGCGGCGCACCTTCTGCCCTTCAGGTCCGGTCTGGTGTGTAACGAGTTGCATGCCGAGTATCTCGTTCGCGCGCGCACGTACGTCATCGATTGAACGGGCGAGCTTGACGCCGCCGCCCTTGCCGCGGCCACCGGCGTGAATCTGCGCCTTGACCACCCAAACCGGGCCGCCCAGCGTATGTGCAGCCTTGACCGCTTCGTCGACACTGAACGCGGGAATGCTGCGTGGCACGGGGATTCCGAACCTGCGGAAAATTTCCTTGCCCTGGTACTCGTGAATCTTCATCTTCGGTCTTGTGCGGAGGAACGATCAGGGAAAGTTAGAATAGATGCGAACCGTTCATTTTACGCTGCGGCGACGCGCCCCCAACGCGTGACCGATGACGAACGACATGGCGTACATCCTCGCTCTCGACCAAGGCACGACCAGTTCGCGCGCCATCGTCTTTCAGCAAGACGGCACGATCCGCGCCTCCGCGCAGCAGGAATTCCACCAGATCTTCCCGCGGCCCGGATGGGTCGAGCACGATCCGCTGGAGATTTGGGCGACGCAATCCGGCGTGATGCATGAAGCCCTTGCCCGAGCGGGCGCCGGCGCGCGCGACATTGCCGCAATCGGGATTGCCAATCAGCGCGAAACCACGCTCGTCTGGGAGCGCGCGACCGGCCAGCCCATCGCCAACGCCATAGTCTGGCAGGATCGGCGCACGGCGCCGATGTGCGACGAGCTGCGCGATGCGGGCCACGCCGCGACGTTCGCGCGCAAGACAGGCCTCGTGCTCGACGCGTATTTTTCGGGCACCAAGCTCCGCTGGCTACTCGAACATACGCCGGGCGCGCGCGCACGTGCCGAGCGCGGGGAGCTGTGCTTCGGCACGATCGATACCTGGCTTGTCTGGCAGCTCACGGGCGGCCGCGCACATATCACCGATGCGTCGAACGCGAGCCGCACGCTGCTATTCGATATCCACACCGGCGATTGGGATGACCAGCTGCTTCATCTGCTCCAGGTCCCGCGTGCCATGCTGCCCGCGATCGTGCCGTCCTCGGGCAGGTGTGCTACAGCCACGCTTGAAGGCATGGAGATACCGATCGCCGGCAGCGCCGGCGACCAACAGGCGGCCCTCTTCGGTCAGGCGTGCCTGACCCCGGGATTGGCCAAGAACACCTACGGTACGGGCTGCTTCTTATTGCTCAACACCGGCACGAACGCCGTTAGTTCGCGTAATAATCTCGTGACGACCGTCGCGTGGCGGCGCAACGATACAACCGTGTACGCGCTCGAAGGTAGCGTATTCATTGGCGGGGCCGTCGTGCAATGGCTGCGCGACGGATTGCAAATGATCCGCGATGCCGCCGAAATCGAAGCGCTGGCGGCGAGTGTCGCCGACAACGGCGGCATCTATCTCGTGCCGGCCTTCACCGGACTTGGCGCGCCGCACTGGGACGCCTATGCGCGCGGTGCGATCTTTGGCCTGACGCGCGGGGCGACTCGCGCCCATCTCGCGCGCGCGGCGCTAGAAGCGATCGCCTTCCAGAGCGCCGACGTCATCGCGGCGATGGAAAAGGATGCGGGAATCACGCTGACCGAACTGCGCGTCGATGGTGGTGCAGCCGCCAACGATCTGCTGTTGCAGTTCCAGGCCGACATTCTGGGCGTTCCAGTCGTGCGGCCCCTAGTCCTGGAGACCACAGCGCTGGGCGCCGCGTATCTCGCCGGCCTCGCAGTGGGTTACTGGCACAATGATGCCGAAATTGCGGCAAACTGGCGGATCGATCGCCGTTTCGAACCCGCCATGCAACGCGATCGAGTAGCCGAGCTTCGCGCGGGGTGGGACAAAGCGGTGACGCGCGCCAAAGCATGGGCGTAAAGGCTCGACTACATTAGGAACGTGATGTCCACCACTGCAATTGTCAATTGGCGCACTCCTACCGTCGTGCTCGTCTGCGGCGGCCTGATCCTGACGATCAGCATGGGAATCCGCCACGGGTTCGGGTTGTTCCTGCAACCGATCTCGTCGGACTTGGGGTGGGGACGGGAAACGTTTGCGCTGGCCATGGCGGTGCAAAACCTGATGTGGGGCGTGACCCAGCCGTTCGCCGGCATGGTCGCCGACAAATACGGCACCGCACGCGTCGTGTTGGGCGGCGCCGCGCTATACATCCTGGGTCTGGTCACGATGGCGTATGCGACGGCGCCGTGGCTGTTCGTACTGACGGCCGGCGTCCTGATCGGCACGGGCCTTTCGGGGCTTACGTTCAGCGTAATTTCCGGCGTGCTCGGGCGCAGCTATCCGCCGGAGAAACGCAGCATGGTCCTCGGCATCTCGGCGGCGGCCGGTTCTTTTGGCCAGTTCGCCATGCTACCGCTGACGCAGTGGCTCCTATCGAACGTAGGCTGGCACGGGGCGCTGTTGACGCTCGCCGCGGTGGGCTTGCTGATCGCGCCGCTGGCCGCTGCGCTGGTCGAGCGGCGCGAAACCAAAGCCCCGACATTCAAACAGTCGGCAAGCCAAGCCATGCGCGAAGCATTAGGGCACCGTGGTTATGGCCTCCTGACGTTGGGATTTTTTGTGTGCGGCTTTCAAGTGGTTTTCATCGGCGTTCACTTACCAGCGTATCTCGCGGACAAGGGGTTGTCCGCGCAGGTCGCGGTGACGGCGCTCGCGCTCATCGGACTCTTCAACATCGTCGGCACGTACAGCGCCGGGTGGCTCGGCGGCAAGGTCAGCAAGAAATACGTGCTGACATGCATCTATTTCAGCCGTTCCGTGGTGATCAGTTTGTTCGTGTGGCTGCCGCTCTCACCGTTTTCGGTCTATGCGTTTTCAATCGCGTTAGGGCTTCTCTGGTTGTCCACCGTGCCGCTGACCAACGGCATCGTTGCGCAAGTCTTCGGCGTACGCTATTTGGCGATGCTATCGGGTTTCGTTTTTTTCAGTCACCAGGTCGGAAGCTTTCTGGGTGCGTGGCTCGGCGGCAAGCTTTACGACACGACGGGCAGCTACGACATCGTTTGGTATCTGACGATTGCGCTGGGCGTCATTGCGGGACTCTTGAATCTGCCGATCGACGAACGGGAAGTGAAGCGACCTCAGCCATCGCCGGCGTGAAGCGCGCGACCGGTCAATTGGCTGGTGGTGGCAGCGAGTCCGCGGCGATCTCGCCGATCGCGTCGGTGATCATCGTATCCACACCCCAGTCCGCGAGTTCGGTAACGCGCGCAGGTTCGTTCACCGTGAAGCACACCACGCGAAAGCCATTGCGGTGTGCGCTCTTCACGACATCGGCGGAGAGCTTCTGATGATTGGCATCAAGCGCGACACATTCCAATTGGGCGAGGCGATCGAGCCAGTCGGCGGGTAATTCGTCGAACAGCAACGCCCGCGGCAATGCCGGCACCGCCTCGCGCGCCGCTTGCAGGGCGCTTTCGGAAAATGAAGACAGCAGCGGCGGCACTTCGGCATCACGCCAGAGCGCCGCGGCGTCCAGCGCGACGGCCGCGCCGGTCTCACGTTCGCGTCCGGGGGTCGGTTTGATTTCGACATTGCAGAGAATGCCGTGAGCACGCGCCCAGCGCGCGACCGCCGCGAACGTCGGCAGCATCTCGCCCGCGTATTCGGCGGAAGGCCCGCCGCCCGCATCCCGGCGCGACAACTCGCGCCACGACAGGGCGTCTGCCCTACCGCGTCCGCTCGTCGTTCGCTCCAAAGTCGCGTCGTGCAGCAGGAACGGGACGTTGTCTGCGGCGAGCTTGACGTCGAATTCGACCATCCCGTAACCGTGCGCGTGACCGACCCGCATCGCGGTCAACGTATTCTCGGGTGCGAGCTTGCCCGCGCCGCGATGCGCGCATAAACGTGGATACGGCCAACTTGCGAGCGCGGCCACCGTCAGCGCAACCGCGCACCGGTTGCGGCATCGAATAGGAATACGCGCGAAGGATCGGCGGTCAGATGCATCGTCGTGCCGACTTCCTGATGCGTGCCGTGCGGCAGGCGGGCGATCACCCCATCCGCACCATGGCCGATATGCACCAGCGTATCGGCGCCCAGTTGCTCGACCATCTCCACCGGACCGGACACCATCGCGTCGGCGGCGCCCGACGGCTTCATGTGCTCGGGCCGCACGCCGACGATCACGGCGCGGTTGGCCTCCGCCGCGACGGTTCCGTGCAACGTGCCGCCGTGTTCCAGCTTAAAACTCGCCGCGTCCTCGCCTTTGGCGGGCATGAAATTCATCGCCGGCGACCCGATGAAGCCTGCGACGAACAAGGTTGCAGGATCTTGATACACGTCCATCGGCGTGCCGACCTGCTCGGCTCGGCCGGCGTTCATAACAATCATCCGATGCGCTAAGGTCATCGCCTCGACCTGGTCGTGCGTGACGTAGAGGCTCGTGGTTTGCAACCGCCGGTGCAGTTTCTGGATCTCCAGGCGCATCTGCACGCGCAGTTTTGCGTCCAGGTTGGATAGCGGTTCGTCGAACAGGAACACCGCGGGTTCACGGACGATCGCGCGCCCCATCGCGACCCGCTGCCGTTGCCCGCCGGAGAGTTGGCGCGGTGTGCGCTCGAGCAACGGATCGAGCTCGAGGATATCGGCGGCGCGCTTGACCCGCGCCAGGATGTCGTCCTTGGCGAAACCTCTAATCTTGAGCCCGTACGCCATGTTGCCAAAGACGCTCATGTGCGGGTAGAGCGCGTAGTTCTGGAACACCATCGCGATGTCGCGATCCTTGGGTTCCAGTGTATTGACGACGCGGTTGCCGATGACGATCTCGCCCGAAGTGATCGCCTCCAGCCCGGCGACCATGCGCAGCAACGTCGACTTGCCGCAGCCCGACGGACCGACGATGACGATGAATTCGCCGTCGGCGACGACGGCATCGACACCGTGGATGACCTCGAGCGGGCCATAATTCTTCTTGACGTTGCGCAGTTCGACTAAGGCCATGTTGGCATCACTTTTCCGCGTCCACCAGCCCCTTGACGAACCACCTCTGCATCAGGACGATCACGAGCACCGGCGGCAGCATCGCGAGCATCGCGGTGGCCATCACCAGATGCCATTCGGTCGCCGCATCGCCGCCGCCGGCGATCATTCGCTTGATGCCGATCACGATCGTGTAATACTCCTCGCGCGTGGTGACGATCAGCGGCCACAGGTACTGGTTCCAGCCGAAGATGAACAGGATGACGAACAGCGCCGCCATGTTGGTCTTCGACATCGGCACGACAACGTCCCAGAAAAAGCGCATCGGGCCCGCCCCGTCGATGCGCGCCGCCTCGGCAAGCTCGTCCGGAATCGTCAGGAAGAACTGGCGGAACAGGAAGGTCGCAGTGGCCGAGGCGATCAGCGGCAGTGTCAGGCCGGCGTAGCTGTCCAGCATCCCCAGGTCCGAGACCACCTTATAGGTCGGGAAGATGCGGACCTCGACCGGGAGCATCAGCGTGACGAAGATCATCCAGAAAAAGAAGATCCGGCCGGGAAACTTGAAATAGACAATCGCGAACGCGGAGAGGAGCGAGATTGCGATCTTGCCGAACGCGATGACCAGCGCGGTGATGAGGCTGTTGACCATCATCCGTCCAGCCCCGGCGGCCGAGTTGCCCGCGCCGTGCAGCAGCGTCTCGCGATAGTTGTCGATCAGGTGCGGGCCCGGGATCAGCGACATCGGTGCTGCGAGCACTTCCTCCGCCGTGATCGTCGACGCCACGAACGTCACGTAGACCGGCAGCGCGACGAGCGCAAGCCCGACCCACAGCACCAGGTGGGTGAGGGCCGTGAGGTACGGGCGGTTTTCGATCACTAGTATTTGACCTTGCGCTCGACGAACCGGAACTGGATCACCGTCAGCCCGACCACGATCGCCATCAGCACCACCGACTGCGCAGCCGAGCTACCCAGATCCAGCGCCTTGAAGCCATCCTTGAACACCTTGTACACCAGGATCTCGGTCGCCTGCCCTGGACCGCCGCCAGTGGCCACGTCGATGATCGCGAACGTGTCGAAGAACGCGTACACGATATTGACGACCAGGAGGAAGAACGTCGTCGGTGAAAGCAGCGGAAACACAATCGTCCAGAAGCGCCGACCCGGGCCTGCGCCATCGATCGCGGCGGCTTCGATCAGCGACTTCGGGATCGACTGCAGCCCGGCCAGGAAGAACAGGAAGTTGTAGGAAATCTGCTTCCAGACCGCGGCGATGACGACCAAAGTCAGCGCGTCGTCACCGTCGAGCAATGGGTCCCAGCCGATGCCAAGACCGCGAATCCAGTGCGCGACGACGCCCAGCGTCGGATTGAACAGGAACAGCCACAGCACGGCGGCGATCGCCGGCGCAACGGCATACGGCCAGATCAGCAGCGTCTTGTAAAAGCTCGCCCCGCGGATCGCTCGGTCGGCGAAGACCGCGAGCACCAGCGATACCGACAGGCCGATCGACGCAACCAGCAGCGAAAACACTGCGGTCACCCGGAACGACGCGAGATAATACGGGTCGCTGAACAGGTCGCGGAAGTTATCGAGACCGACGAACTCGACGCTGATCCCGAACGGATCCTGCTGCAGCAACGACTGGTACAGCGCTTGGGTGGCCGGCCAAAAGAAAAAAACGATCGTAATGGCGAGCTGGGGCGCGAGCAGCGCGTAGGGCAACCACCAGGAGCGGAAGACGACGCGTTTTTCCATGTGGTAGCTCGCTCACGCGCCGAGGGCCCGGCGAAACCCGGGCCCTCGGCGCGTGGGCTGCATCATGCGACGCCGGAGCCCTACTCCTTCGCCGTCTTCTCGAAGCGCCGCAGCATTTCGTTGCCGCGTGCGACGGCTGAATCGAGGGCCGCCTTCGCATCCTTCTTGCCGGCCAGCATATTCTCCATCTCTTCCTCGAACATGTCGCGGATTTGAACGAAGCCTCCGAAGCGCAGGCCCTTCGAGTTCGGCGTCGGCGCCTTGCCAGTCATCTGCCGGACCGAGATGTCGGTTCCGGGGTTTTTATCGTAGAACCCCGCGCTCTTCGTCAAGTCGTAGGCGACGGGCGTGATCGGCAGGTAGCCGGTCTGCTGGTGCCACTGCGCTTGGCGCGTCGGCTCCGCGATGTAGGTCAGGAACTTCGCCACGCCCTTGTACTCGTCCGGCTTCTTCCCGGCCATGACCCAAAGCGACGCGCCGCCGATGATCGTGTTCTGCGGGGCGCCCTGCACGTCCGCGTAGTACGGCAGCATCGACACAGCGTACTTGAATTTCGCGTTGCGGTTGATGTTCGCCTGCGCCGCGGACGACGAGGTAAGCATCGCGCATTCGCCGCTATAGAATTTCGCCTCGGCTTCGTTGCGACGGCCGGCATAGCTGAAGTAGCCCTTGCTGTTCCACTCCTTCAGGTTATTCCAGTGCCGCACATGCAGCGGACTGTTGATCTGGAACTGCGTGTCCAACCCCGCCATGCCATTCTCCTTCGTCGCGATAGGCACGTTGTGCCACGCGGATAGGTTCTCGACATGGACCCACGACGGCCATCCGGTCGTGTACGCGCACTGCGAAGCGCCCGACGCCTTGATCTTGGCTGCGGCGGCCATGACTTCCGGCCAAGTCGCCGGCGGCCGGTTCGGGTCGAGGCCCGCTTTCTCGAACACGTCCTTGTTGTAGTAGAAGACCGTGGTCGAGCTGTTGAATGGGAACGAGAGCATCTCGCCCTTGCGGTTCGTGTAGTAGCCGGCGACTGCGCCGATGTACGCCTTGGGATCGAACTTCTCCCCTGCCTCCCGCATCACTTCACTGACAGGCTTGATGGCGCCCTTTGCGCCCATCATCGTGGCGGTACCGACCTCGAACACTTGCAGAATGTGCGGTGCGTTGCCCGCGCGGAACGCCGCGATCGCCGCGGCCATCGACTCGGGGTAGGCGCCCTTGTAGACCGGGACGACCTTGTAATCCTTTTGGCTTTCGGTGAAGCCCTTGGCCAGCTCGTTCACGCGGTCATTCAGCGCGCCGGTCATCGAATGCCACCACTGGATTTCGGTTTGCGCTTGCGCGGATACGCTCGCGCACATAGCAACGGCGGCAAGCGCGGTGAGCGCGAAACGGGCTATCGGGTGCGACATGCTCTCTCCTCGTGGATACAGGTAAATGGGGCAATGGAACAGTCTGCGGTATGCGAATGATGATTCTATGTCAATTTAGCTCAATCGGCCGGAAATGCTTCCCGAAAATCGGTGCTCACTTACGTAACTGAGGCCACACGATTTTAGGGCGGAACGGCGGGCAACAACGCGAGTGAACGGTGTGAACACGTCCTAGTCCGCGTGGCCGGGCTTGAGCACCGGGGCAGAGGCGGCCACGGTCGGCACATCGATACCATGCGCCTCGATATGCGCGCGGCGGGCGAGCAATGTATAGGCCACCGGAACGACGAACAACGTCAGCAGCGTCCCGAACGACATTCCGCCGACGATGACCCAGCCGATTTGCGTACGCGATTCCGCGCCCGCGCCGAACGCCAGCGCCAATGGCACCGCGCCCAACACCATCGCACCGGTGGTCATCAGGATCGGCCGTAGCCGGAGCGTCGCCGAATCGATGACCGCCGTGAGCATGTCTTCGCCTTTCGCTCGCAACTGGTTCGCGAATTCAACGATCAAAATGCCGTGCTTGGTGATGAGGCCGACCAAGGTGATCAGCCCCACCTGACTGTAGATGTTGAGCGTCCCGCCGGTGAGCCAGAGGAGGAACAGCGCACCGGTCATCGACAGCGGCACCGACAGCATGATAACGAATGGCGCAACAAAGCTCTCGAACTGCGCCGCCAACACCAGATAGATGAACAGCAACGCGAGGACGAACACCAGGTAGATTTCGCTGCCCGATTGCCGGAATTCGCGCGACTGCCCGTCGAGTCCCGTCTGCGCCGCGGCGCCCAAGGTCACCTTGGCCGCGGCATCGAATGCCTTCAATGCTTCGTCGATCGAATAGCCGGGCGCCAAGGTGCCGGTGATCTTGACCGCGCGCAGCCGCTGGAAATGATTGAGCGACTGCGGTGCCACGCCTTCCTTGACTTCGACCAAGTTGGCAAGCTGCACCATTTCGCCGTTGCGCCCGCGCACGTAGATCTCGCTGATATCGGCCGGCGTCGAGCGTTCGAGCGGCGCCACCTGGACGATGACGTCGTACTGTTCGCCGTCGCGTTTGAAGCGCGTGACCTGACGCCCGCCGAGCATCGTCTCGAGCGTGCGGCCGACGGTGTCGACGTTGACGCCGAGATCGCCCAGCTTGTCGCGATTGATGTTGACCCGCACCTCCGGCGTATTGAGGCGCAGGTCGGTCTGCAGATTTAAGGCACCGGGGAACTTGCGCGCTTCGTCGAGAAACCGATCGACCAGCCGTTGCAGCTCCGGGTAAGGAACCTGCGCCATGATCACGAACTCGATTGGCGTCGAGCGAAAGCTCTGCCCGAGCGAGGGCGGGTTGAGCGGGAAGGCTTGCGCCCCCGGTATCGTCGCGAACTTCGGCCGCAGCTCTTCCGCGATCTGCTGTTGCTTTTTCGTCCGCTCTTCCCACGACTTTAAGCGCAGCACCGTCGTGCCATCGACGACCGTCGGAAAACCCGAGATCGCCGTGTACGCGAAGGCCTCCGGCACCTGGCTGTAGAACTCCTCGATCGGCTTTAACTGGTCCGCCGTGTATTGCGGTGTGGATCCCTGCGGCGCCGACACCACGCCGAAGATGACGCCGCGATCCTCGACCGGCGTGAGCTCGGATTTGAGCGACGTGAAGAGCCACGCACCGACTCCGAGCGTAATAAGCCAGCCCAGAACGACGAGCCAGCGATGCTTCAGTGCCATAGTCAGCAGCCAGCGGTAACCGCTGGTGAATGCCACAAAGCCCGCCTCGATCTGGTTGTAGATCCACGAGTGCTTGGTCTCGTGGCGCAGCAGCAGCGAGCACATCATCGGCGTCAACGTCAGTGCCATGAAGCCCGACACCATGACCGCGCCGGCTAAGGTCAAGGCGAATTCAATGAAGAGACGCCCGGTACGTCCGGTTGCAAACGCGAGGGGGGCAAACACCGACGCGAGCGTGAGCGTCATCGCGACCACCGCAAAAGCAATCTCCCGCGAGCCCTGTAGCGCGGCTTCCTTGCGCGGCATGCCGTTCTCGATGTGCCGGAAAATGTTCTCCAGCACGACGATCGCATCGTCGACGACGAGACCGATCGCCAGCACCATCGCGAGCAACGTCAGCGTGTTGATCGTGAACCCGAACGCATACATGAGCGCGAAGGCGCCGATCAGCGACACCGGGATCGTGACGATCGGGATGATCGTGGCGCGCAGGCTACGCAAAAAGAAGAAGATGACGAGCACGACCAGCAGGATCGCCTCGGCAATCGTCGTAAACACCGACGAAATCGAGCGGTCGATGAACACCGACGTGTCGTATGCGACGATGAGCTTCATGCCCGACGGCAGGTTCTCGTTGATCTTGACGACCTCGGCGCGCACGCCTTGCGACAACTCGAGCGGATTGGCGACCGCCTGTTTGACGACGCCGATATTGAGCGACGGCTTGCCGTTGTAGCGCGAGATCGTACGTTCGTTGAGCGCGCCCACGGCGACCGTCCCGACGTCGCGGACTCGCACCGGATACCCGCCGACGTTGGCGACGATGATTTGCGCGAACTGGTCGGGCGTCTGCACGTCGGTTTCCGCGACGACGGTGAACTCCCGCGCCGTCGATTCGATCCGCCCGGCCGGAATCTCCGCATTCTGGCGCCGGATCGCGTTTTCGACGTCCTGCACGGTAAGCCGGTAGCCGGCGAGACGCGTGCGGTCGAGGTTGATGCGCATCGACACCTGCCGCTCGCCGAAGATGCGCACGTCCGCCGCACCGGGGAGCACCGACAGCCGCGGCTTGATGTAGCGGGCGACGTAATCGGAGGCCTCTAGCGGAGTCTGCGATCCCGCCTCGACAGCAATGTAGAGCACGGGCTGCGCATCGGCTTCGACCTTCGCAATCACCGGCTCGTCCACTTCGTCGGGCAGCCGGCCGCGCACGCGGGATACCTTGTCGCGCACGTCCGCCGCCGCCGAATCCGGACTGCGGGTCAGCCCGAACCGGACATTGATCTGACTTCGCTCGGACCGGCTTTGCGACGTCATCAACTCGACACCTTCGATGCCGGACAGCGAGTCCTCGAGAATCTTGGTGACCTGCGATTCGACGACTTCGGCCGAAGCGCCGCGGTAGATCGTACTAACGCTGACGACGGGTTCATCGATGCGCGGATACTCGCGCACCGACAGACGCTGGTAGGAAATGAGGCCGATCAGAAGAATGACCAGCGAGAGCACCGTCGCGAAGACGGGACGGCGGATGCAGAGCTCGGGCAGCGTCATTTTTTCAACTCAGTTTCAACTCGCGCAGGTCACTTTTCTATCGATCAGGATTTGGGCGCGGCGCGCGCGGGCTGCGCATGGGCCGGCGTGACGAGGCCGCTCGCCGAGGCCGGCGAGGATGGGCCACTCGCCGAGGAGCCAGGCGAGGACGTGGGCGCGGCAGGCGGTGCGCTCCGCGCCGCTGGCGTAGACTTGGCCGCTTCCCCGCCGGCGACGGTGACCGGCACGCCATCACGCAACTTGATCTGCCCGGCGGTGACGATGACATCGTCTTTACCCAAACCGCTCAAGATCTCGACCTTGCCGTCGCGACGCTGCCCGGTTTCCACTTTCACCCGCGTTGCCTTGCCGTCGACGACGCGGAACACATACCGCTCGGTGCCTTGCGGAACCAACGCTTCTTCGGGCACGACCAGCGCATCCCTGTCGGCGCGCGTAATAAGCTTGACGCGCGCGAACATGCCAGGCCGCAACGCCGTGTCCTGATTGCGTACCTGCGCACGGATGACAATCGCGCGCCCCGCCGCATCGACGAGCGGATTGACCGCGAACACCTTGCCATCGTAGGTCTTGCCGGGCAGTGCATCGAGTGCGACCTCGACCGCTTGGCCGACTTTCACTTGCCGCATGAAGGTTTCAGGCACCCGAAAATCGACCTTCAACGGATCGATCGCTTCGAGGTTCACGAGATCAGCACCTTCCTTGACGTAGTCGCCGATCGACACGACACGCAGGCCGATAATGCCGGAGAACGGCGCCTTGAGCTCGGTCTTGGCGAGCTTGGCTTGGGCGAGGGCGACCGCGGCGTCGGCAACTTCGAAATTGTTCTTCGCCTCGTCCTTCGCCTGGCCGGAAATGAAATTGCGACCGGCAAGATCGACGGCACGGTCGTATTTCGACTTGGCGAGCGTGTGGTTGGCGCGCGCCTGCTGCACGTCGGCCATGTTGATCGTCGGATCGAGCCGGATCAGCGTCGCCCCTTTCGCAACACGCTGACCTTCTTGAAACAGGATCGCAGTGATACGGCCGGCGATTTCCGGCCGCAAGGTCACCGATTCGTCGGAGCGCAAGCTGCCGACCGCGGTGATAGTTTGCGGCAACAGCGCCGTCTCGACTTTGGTCGATTCAACCACCACGGCCGCGGCCGGACCGCCGGGACCGCCCGGTGCTCCCTTGGCGTTTGCCGCCTGCGCCGGCACGCCACCGCCCGCCGCCGGCGCGGGCGCGCGCAGCGCGCCATACCAATAGCCGCCACCCGCGGCGGCGAGTATGCCCACTACGACCAGAGTGCCCACGACCGCTTTATTCATTGGAAGAGAAGCGCAACTGCAAAAAATGGAAAGATGAGGCCAGGGATAGCCACCATCGCCCGGCGGAGCAATCCGGCGCGATCGTTGCGAAAGCAAGTGATCCTGCTTTCGATCCTGCTTTCGTCGTCCTTTGCATCGTTACGTGAGCGGTGCTGCGCGATCATCGAGGCGCGACAAACTGATCCCGGTAACCGTCAATTATGCGCTGCACACCACACCCCAGCAAATCCCGTCGGTCCGTCGGAGCTTGCGTGCTGGAGACTGCTAGAATCGTTCTGATTGCCGCACCCGTACTGGAGTTCCCCGATGACGACGAACCTTCGCCATGTTTGCGACTTCGTGCAGTCGTGCGCGCTGCGCTTGGTTGCCGGGTTGCTGCTCGCAACCACCACGCTGCTCGTTGCGCCGCTCGCCGCCGCGCAATCGTATCCGGCCAAACCCGTCAGGCTCATCGTCCCGTTTCCCCCTGGCGGCTCGCTGGACATCACCGGGCGGCTAATCGCGCAGCGGCTTTCCGAAGCGTGGGGCCAGTCGGTCGTTGTGGAGAACAGGCCTGGCGCCGGCGGAAATATCGGCGCCGACCTGGTTGCGAAGTCGCCGCCGGATGGCTACATGATTCTGATGGGCGCGCTGTCGACGCACGCGGTGAATCCGAACCTCTATACGAAGATGCCTTACGACGCCGCCAAAGACTTCGTGCCGATCACGCTGATCGCCACCACGCCCAACGTGCTGGTCGTCAATGCGGCGTCGCCGGTGACCAACGTCAAGGAGTTCGTCGCCTACACCAAAGCCAACCCTGGCAAGCTCTCGTTCGGCTCCGGCAGCAATGGCAGCGCCGGCCATCTCGCCGGCGAGCTATACAAGGTGGAGACCGGCACCGATGCCGTGCACATTCCGTTCAAGGGCGGCGCGCCCGCGACACAGGCGCTGCTCGCGGGCGACACGCAATTCATGTTCGACAACCTCGCCAATGCGATGGCGCAGGTGAAAGCCGGCAGGTTGAAGGCATTGGCGGTGACGACGGCGGAGCGCTCGAAGCTCGCCCCGGAGCTGCCGACGATGGCCGAGGCTGGCCTGCCGGGGTTCGACATCTCGACGTGGTATGGATTCTTCGCGCCCACCGGCACGCCGGCCGCGATCGTCGCGAAGTGGAATGCGGATGTCACGACAATCCTGACGACCCCGGAAGTGCGTGCGAAACTCATGTCCGACGGCGCGGAACCGGCGCCGAATACACCCGAACAATTCGCGCAGATGATCGCGCGCGAGCTCACGAAATACGCGCGCATCATCAAAGCGTCCGGCGCCAAGGTCGATTAGCTGCGGGTCCGGAGGTCGCCGGAACGTGACCGAACCGAGCGTGCGCTATGCCGCTTTAACGCGCGTGCCATCGCATCTTGTGCCTCATCCTTTCAGGAGCAATCGATGGACCGACGTGTCGTTGGAATCGCCACTGCCGTAGCGCTGGCCGCGCTCTCCGCTACACCGTTCGCCGGCGCGCAAGCAACGTATCCCACCAAGCCGATTCGTATCGTCGTCCCGTTTCCAGCAGGCGGTACCACCGACATCCTGGCGCGCGCCGTTGCGCAAAGACTCTCCGAAACGCTGGGACAGCCGGCCGTCGTCGACAACCGTCCGGGCGCAGGCGGCAACATCGGAGCGGAGCTGGTCGCCAAGGCGCCGGCCGACGGTCACACGTTGCTGATGGGCACCGTCGGCACGCATGCGATCAATGCGAGCCTTTATTCGAAGATGCCGTATGACCACGTTCGAGATTTCGCTCCGATCATCCTGGTTGCGGGCGTGCCCAACGTACTCGTCGTGCATCCCTCGGTGCCAGTGGGTAGCGTCAAGGAGTTGATCGCGTACGCCAAAGCCAACCCGGGCAAACTCAACTTCGCCTCATCGGGTAGCGGTACGTCGATTCACCTCGCGGGTGAACTGTTCAAGACGATGGCCGGCGTGCAAATGGCCCACGTCCCGTATAAAGGCAGCGCCCCCGCGGTGACCGACCTCTTGGGCGGACAGGTTCAGCTCATGTTCGACAACTTGCCCTCCGCGCTGCCGCATATCAAAGCCGGCAAGTTAAAGGCCCTCGCCGTGACGAGCGCCACTCGCGCCGCCGCGCTGCCCGACGTGCCGACAATCGCCGAATCCGGGCTCGCGGGGTTCGACGCGACGTCGTGGTTCGGCTTGCTGGCGCCCGCAGGTACGCCGCAGCCGATCATCGCCAGATTGAACAACGAAGTCGCGAAATGGCTTGCGAGCACCGAAGCCAAGGAAAAGATGGCAGGTTTGGGCGCCAACACAGCCGGTCATTCGACCGATGAATTCGTTCGCCACATTGCCGCCGAAACGTCGAAGTGGGCGAAGGTGGTCACAGAGTCCGGCGCGAAGGTCGATTGACGCGAAGCTTGGGCGCCGCACCGTCGATGTTCACGACAACAGGCTCGCCAACGGGCTTGTCGTGCCGGACGCCAGGAACACCGGCATTGCGTCACTTCCATGAACCTGACGCCTACACGAGCAGTGCGGTTAATTCGCTTACAATCGCCCTTCGCAGTTTTTTCTAGTTGCCGCATCCGCGGCTAAGTGCGCAAAGGTCCGCATCATGCCCATCGAACGCCTGCACGTCGGCACTCGCTTGTCGAATACCGTCGTTGTTTCACCCGCCAACGAACGCCTCGTGTTTCTCGCCGGCCAGGTGGCCGAAGACCGGCACGCGGACATGCGGGTACAAACGCAACAGGTATTGAGCGCAATCGAGCGGCTGTTGCGCGAGGTGGGCAGCGACAAGACGCGCCTCGTGTCGGCCAACGTCTATCTGCCCGAGATGAGCGACTACGGCACGTTGAACGAGGTGTGGGAGGCGTGGGTCGTCCCGGGCCAAACCCCGGCGCGAGCAACGGTGCAAGCGCGCCTCGCGCACTCGGATTACAAAATCGAGATTCAGGTCGTTGCCACCGCACCCGCCTGATTCCCCGCAAGCACGCCATGAGCAGCCTCACCCAAGCCAGGCAAGCGATCGTTGCTGCGACAACGCGGCGCGACGCTGCCGCCGTACCGAGCACGGCTGCAACGTTGCCGGTCACGCGCGCGATGTTCGATCAGTTGCTGGTCCCGTGCTACGCGCCAGCGTCGTTTGTTCCCGTCCGCGGCGAGGGCTCGCGCGTCTGGGATCAGGACGGGCGCATGTACATCGACTTCGCCGCCGGGGTCGCGGTGACGGCGCTTGGCCATTGCCACCCCGCCATGGTGCGCGCGCTGACCGAGCAAGCGAGTGCGTTATGGCACGTGTCCAACTGGCTGACCAACGAGCCCGCCTTGCGCCTGGCCAAGCGCTTGACCGATCACACCTTCGCGGAGCGCGTTTTCTTCTGCAATTCCGGCGCGGAAGCCAACGAAGCAGCGTTGAAGCTCGCGCGGCGCTACGCGCACGACCGTTTCGGCTCGCACAAGATGCGCGTGATCTCCACGCTGAACAGTTTTCACGGACGAACGCTTTTCACCGTAACGGCCGGCGGACAAGCCAAGTACGCGACGGGATTCGGTCCCAATCCCGCGGGCTTTACGCACATCGATTACAACGATGTCGCGGCGCTCGAGCGAGAATTCGCGGCCAACGGCAACGACATTTGCGCGGTGCTGCTCGAGCCGATGCAGGGCGAAGGCGGCATGATCCCCGGCACCCAGGCGTTTCTGCAGACGGCGCGCCGCTTGTGCACCGAGCACAACGCGCTGCTGCTGCTCGACGAAATCCAGAGTGGAATGGGCCGCACCGGAACGCTGTTCTCGTACATGCAAAAGGGTGTCGTGCCCGACATCATGACCAGCGCCAAAGGCTTGGGCGGCGGCTTCCCGGTCGGCGCGCTGCTGACCACCACCGACATCGCGAGCGCATTCTCGGTCGGTGTGCACGGCACCACGTACGGCGGCAACCCTCTGGCGTGCGCCGTCGCGGGTGCCGTCTTCGATGTGATTAACACGACGGAAGTGCTCGATGGCGTGAAAGCGCGGCATTCGCTGTTCATCGAAGGGTTGAAGGCGATCAACGCACGCCGCCGGGTCTTCTCCGAGCTGCGCGGTGAAGGCGTTTGGATTGGCTGCGAACTCGATGCCCGCGGCAAGGGAATGGCGATGGATGTCGTCCGGGCCGCGGGCGAAGCCGGATTGCTTCTGCTCGTCGCGGGTCCCGACGTCGTACGCATCGCGCCGTCGCTGGTCATTTCACTCGACGAAATTCTGGAAGGGTTGGCGCGTCTCGAAATGGCGCTCACTCGAGCTTTGCCTTAAAACAAGGGTCTTGCGCGGGCGATGTTCTGCATCAGGCCAATCGCCCGCGATGACCTAGGAAGTGTCTTCACGCTAACCGAGCGCACTGGCACCGGCTTGACGACGTTGCCGGCGAATCGCGAGCGCCTTGCCGAGCGCATCGCCCGCTCACTCGCTTCATTTGCGGGCACCGCCAATCGTGCCGATGCGTGCTACATGTTCGTGCTTGTCGATACGGCGCCCGCCCGAGCCGACGGCAACGGTGACAGAGGCAACGAGCGTGTCGTCGGGATTTGCGGAATCGAAGCGGCGGTGGGCCTGAAGGAGCCTTGGTACAACTACCACGTAGGCACGCTCGTCCACGCGTCGCGTGCGCTCGACGTCTACACGGTCGCGCCGACGCTCTTTCTCGCCAACGACCACACGGGCCACAGCGAGCTCTGTTCGCTCTTTCTCGACCACCAGTTCCGCCACGGCAAGAACGGCGTGCTACTCGCCAAGTCGCGGCTGTTGTTCATCGCGGAATTCGCCGACCGATTTTCCGCGAAGATCATCGCCGAGCTGCGCGGGCTCCTCGATGCTTCCGGCAAGAGTCCGTTCTGGGAGGGCCTGGGCCGGCATTTCTTTGCGATGGAATATTCGACCGCCGATTACCTGACCGGCATCGGCCAGAAATCGTTCATCGCGGAACTGATGCCCAAGCATCCGGTATACGTGAATCTCTTGCCCAAGACGGCGCGCGACGCGATCGGCGCCGTTCACGCCGACACCGCACCCGCGCGCGCGATGCTCGAACAGGAAGGGTTTCGCTATGAAGGCTACGTGGATATTTTCGACGCCGGCCCCACGTTCGAGTGTTTCCGCGACAACATCCACGCGGTGCGGCAATCGCAGGTGTTACAAGTCGCGCTGGAAGACGCGGATCCCGTCCCCGACAGCCTGACCGACGATATTCTATGGCTCGTGGCGAACCGTGATTTCGCCGATTTCCGCGCACTCGTCGCGTCTGCGCCGGCGCGCATGGATCGCTTTCCGCTCAAGTCCTATGTCGCCGCCGCGCTCGGTGTTGGCGACGGGGACTCGATCCGCGCGGTACCGCTCGCTCCGGCGGATCGATAACGGCGTCCGGGACCGAACGGCAGGACGGTCGGACGCCCTGCTCTATCGCGCACCGAACCCGCGTCCTCCTTCGTTCCGCTCATTCCTGATATTCGAGATGCCCGAAATCAACTTCGACGGCATTCCGGGTCCGACGCATAACTACGCGGGCCTCGCGCGGGGCAATCTCGCGGCATCGCAGAATGCTCGATTGGCCGCGAATCCCCGCGCGGCAGCGTTGCAGGGCTTGGCGAAAATGCGCGCGTTGCATGCGCGCGGATTTCCGCAAGCGGTATTGCCGCCGCACGAGCGACCCGACGTGGGCGCGCTGCGGGCGCTCGGATTTGCGGGTAGCGATGCGGCGGTCTTGGTGCAAGCCGCTAAGAGCGCACCGGCCTTGCTCGCGGCGTGTTCGTCGGCGGCCGCGATGTGGGCCGCCAATGCCGCGACCGTGAGCCCGTCGGCAGACACGGCGGACGGCCGTGTGCATTTCACGCCCGCCAATCTGGTGACGCATTTCCATCGGTCACTAGAGGCGCCCGCGACTACGCGCATTCTGCGCGCAGTATTTAGCGATGCAGCTCGCTTCGCCGTACACGATCCGCTGCCTGCCGTGCCGCAGTTCGGTGACGAAGGGGCAGCGAACCACACGCGCTTCGTCCCTGACGCAGGCTGGGTCGGCGTCGAGTTATTCGTGTTCGGCCGATACGGCAGCGGCAACGGCATTGTTCCGGCGAATTTTCCCGCGCGGCAAACGTTCGACGCGTCGGCGGCCATCGCCCGGCGCCACGGCCTCGATCCGGCGCGCACCTTATTTGCGCAGCAACACCCTGCCACGATCGATGCCGGCGTATTTCACAACGACGTGATCGCCGTGGGTCACGGCACGCTCCTTTTTTGCCACGAACGGGCGTTCCTCGATCAGCACGCCGTACTCGCCGACTTGGCCGCTCGCGTCGGCCCGACGTTCCGGCCGATTGTCGTGCGTGATGTCGAGCTAAGCGTGGCGGACGCCGTTGCGACTTACCTGTTCAACAGCCAGCTACTTACCAACCGCGACGGGCAGGTGACGCTCGTGGCCCCCGCGGAGTGTCACGAGCACGCACGGGTTGCCGCGTACCTCGACCAACTCATGCGCCAGGGAACCGGAATCGCCGACGTGCTGACCTTCGATTTACGGCAAAGCATGAAGAACGGCGGCGGTCCCGCCTGTTTGCGCTTGCGGGTCGTTTTGAGCGAAGTCGAGCGCGCGGCGATCGGCGCCCGCGTGTTTCTCGATGACGCTCTCGCCGACGCACTGGAAATCTGGATCCGGCGGCACTATCGTGATCGATTGGCGCCCGAGGACCTGGCTGACAGCGTACTGCTCGACGAATCGCGACGCGCGCTGGACGAACTCACGCAGCTATTGCAACTTCCCAGGATATATCCGTTTCAAGGCAGCGCCGCCGAAACTGCGGCGTAAGATGCTTGTCTTAACACTTTACCGCGGCGCCGCGCGGGTACACGCTGGCGTGCGGACAAAGTGACTACTCATTTGGAGGTTGCCATGATCATTTTCGGAAAATCGTTGTTGGTTACCGCGATCGCGACACTCGCCCTTGCAGGCTGCGCAACGACACAAGACGGCGCTTTTGTCGCTTCGGCGGAAAAACGCGATTGCAAGGTACGGATCGTCGACAGCGCAGCCGAAGAAATCCGCCTTGCGCACCAGCAGACGGTCGGCGGCACGTCGCTCGATCGGGCCGAGGGGGAACAGCGCCTGGGGCGGATCAAGAATTCCCGTGAGCCTGCGTCGCTGCGCTTTCCAGGCGCACGGGAGGAAGGCATCGTCAGCCAGACGCTGCGCGACTGCTAAGCCGCCGCGCTTCAATCCACCGCGACCGCCGGCAGCTCGCGGTGGTGCCGTACCGGCGACCATAGCACTGCCCCCGCCGCGAGTGCGAGTCCCAGCGCGCCAATCGTGAGCAAGGTCGGACGCAAACCGATGACGGTCGCGAGCGCACCTCCGACGAGTGAACCAAGCGGCGCGGCAGCGACGGTCAGAAAACGCATCGTCGCGGTCATTCGGCCCAATAGCCGGTCGGGCGTGATCGCCTGCCGCAACGCCAGATAATTGATCCCGTACAGCACGGCGCCGAAGTCGAATACAAGCATCGCCAAGCCGAGCATGACCGTGGCAAGCCACGGCGGGCCCGAGATCACCCCGAACGCTTGCCAGGCCACGGCCGAGAGGATCAGTCCCTGGACGATGGTGGGGCCGACGCCAAATCGCGCGGTCAGCCGCTCCGCGAACGCTGCCGCCAAGACGCAGCCCAATCCGCCGAACATGAACGTCAGACCGATCGCGCCCGCAGACATCGACAAATCGCGGGTGGCGAACAGGATCAACACCGCGAGTTGCATGTGATGCAGGAACTGCCACAAACCGGCGAGCCACGCCAACGCTAGCAGCGTGCGGTTGCGCCACACAAGTTTTAAGCCCTCGCCGATCTCGGCCCAAACCGACGCGGTTCCACTGCGATGCGCAACGTCGGTGGGTGCGTGAACCCTGCGCAACATGAGCGCCGACGCGAAGAACGCGACGGCATCGAGCACGATGGCCAGCGGCGCCGTCAGTGCCTGGATCAGGCCACCGGCAAGTCCCGGGCCGACCAGCGCCGCCGACGTTTCCCCAAGAGCGATCTTGGCGTTCGCCTCGACCAGCCGTTTGCGGCCGGCCATTTGCGCGAGCAGCACCTGGTAAGCCGCGCCGCCTACCACGTTCTGGATGCCGCAAAGGAAACCGACGACGTACAGAATCTCGATCGACAGCGCGTTCATGAACGCGCTCATGGGAATCGCAAGCAGCGCGAGACCGCGGCCGAGATCCGTGGCGATGACGATGGGAAGCTTGCGCACGCGGTCGAGCAGCACGCCGGCATGCAGCGAGACGAGCGCAAACGGCAGCGTCTCGAGCGCGATCAGAATGCCCATTTGCAGCGGCGTCGCGTGCAGCAGCAGCGCCGCGGTCAGCGGTAGCGCGAGATTAGTGATTTGCGCGCCGAACGACGTAATCGTCAGCGATGCCCATAGCTTGCGGAAATCCGGCGAGAGCCACAGACCTCGAAACGCTCGGCGCGACCATCGTTGCAACGGTTTCATGACGACACCTGCTGGTCGTCCGCAACGGTGGTTAGCGGACGCCATGGTCAATAACCTTGGGGTAGACGACCAGACTCCACGGAACGCCCGGCCAAATCTTATGGCAAAGCAACCGGGGAAAACTCAAGCAAAGCCACTTCGGGAGTGGGTTAGTGTTTGTTGTTTTGTCCCCCGCGCTCGATGTCGTAATAGAGCCACGCATGCTCGTGATAAATGTGCTTCTTGTAGCCGCGAACCCAAGGCCGCACCAGGGTGTTTTCAGTTCGGTAAACGCCCAGATCCCAAGGATTGTAGGCTACGATTAGTTCACTCATTCGCCGGTACAAAGTGTTGCGTTCTTGCCCGTCGGGAATACGTTTGGACTTGCGATACAGCTCATCGTATTCGGCGTTGCGGAACCGCGCGTAATTGGACTGGCCGATGTTCGGGCTGTAAAGCAATTGCATGAAGGCGTCGCCCTCGCCGTACGTGGTGATCCAGCCGACGGGCCACATTTGCAGTTGCCCGGCCCGACCCATCTTCAACAAATCCGGCCATTTCTGTTTGATGAATTCGATTTTCACGCCGATCGCCGTCATGCTTCGCTTCCACAATTCATCGCGCTCGCGGTCGCGGTTCGAGGGCGTGCTGCCCATCTTGAGCACGAGCGGCGATCCGTCAGGCAAATCCCGCCAGCCATCGCCGTCCTTGTCCTTGTAGCCGAAGCGGTCGAGCAGCGCCTTGGCCGTCGACGGATCGTAGAGCACGTTGGCTAGCGGCCTGCTTGTGTCCGGCGACCGGCGGGGGGATCGGCTGGGATGCCGCGATCGCCTGCCCCTGCCACCAGACATCGATTAAGTCCCGCGTGTTGAACCCCATGATGATGGCGCGCCGCAACGCAATTCTGTCCGGCGTGTAACCGCCGACCACGGGATCGTCCATGTTGAAATAGCAATAGGACAATGCCGGCTGCGTCGCGCGCTCGAGACGCACGCCTTGGGCGACATAGCTCGCTTTTAGCTTGGCCGGCGGGTCGAGCACGTTGGTGACCAAATCTGCGGCGACATTCGCGTAATCGAGTTCCCCGCTGTTGAAGGCCAGCAGCTGCGGACTCGACTCTTCGATGATCGACACCTCGACGCGGCCCACCAGCGGCAGGCGGCGTCCCTTCATCGTCTGGAGCAACGCGCGGTCCGACGCTTCACCGGTGCCCGGAAATAACTGCTCGCGGAAGTTTGGGTTCGCCTCGAGCACGATCTTCTGGCCGCGCCGCCACTCGCGCAAACGAAACGGCCCGGTGCCGACCGGATTGGCCATCACCCAGCCGCTGGCATCGCCGTACGCTTCGACGACCTCGCGCGCCACCGCCGCCATCGGCGCTTGCGTCATGTAGCCAAGCATGACGAAATCCGGCTCGTTCAGCGTGAGGCGAATCGTGTAGCGATCGATCGCGCGCAAGCCCTCCAGGACGGCGTCGTAATCGAATTTTCCGGTCTGCTTGGCCTTGGCGATGACTTCATCAGCGCCCACGACTTTGCCGTTCAGATACCAGAGAAATGGCGCACGCATCTTCGGGTCGAGCAGCCGCTTCCACGAATACACGTAATCGGCGGCCGTCAACTCGCGCTTCTTGCCTTTGAACGCGGCGTCGTCGGCGAAATAGATGCCGGGCTTGACCTTGATTGTCCAGGTGCGGCCATCGGGCGATATTTCGGGCATCGCCGCCGCAGTTTTCGGAACCCGTTGATACGGCCGCGCCAGATAATCGTATTCATATAGCGCGTCGAAAATCGCGCGCTCGATATGCGACGAGTAATAGTCGGACGTCGCCTGTGGATCGAAGCCCGTCTCGGCGACAGGGAACATCACGCGAATCGTCTTCGCGGGATCCGCCCACGTCGGCTTCGTCTGTGCGCTTGCTGCCGGCACCACCGCGAGCGTGCCGGCGAACAGCACGAGTGTCGCTGCGCCGCGCAGCCTTATCGTCATGTTGCGCAGCATCATGGTGCGACTGGCTTCCGCGCCATCTTGGTATCGATGTCGTAGTACTGCCACGGGTGTTGCGCGATCGCGTTGTACTTGTACCCGATCACCCACGGATAAACGATGATGTTCTCGTAGCGGTACGCATTGAGCTTCCACGGCGCGTACGTCGACACCAACTTCGACATCTCGCGAAAGATTTGGGCACGCTCCGGACTCTCAGGGAGGCTTCGCGATTTGTCGTAGAGCCGGTCGAAGTCTGGCTGCTTGAAGCGCGATAGGTTCGACAGCCCCGCATGCCCGCCATAGAGCAGCCCGAGAAAACCGTAGCCGTCGGTCGTCGTATTCGTATTGGCGAGACCCCACATTTGCAGTTGCCCTGCGCGCGCCATCTTCAGGAGATCCGGCCACTTCTGCGTGATGAATTCGAGCTTCAATCCAACCGCGTTCAAGTTACGCTGCCACAACTCGTTGTACTGGCGCTCGAGCGCACCGGGAGCCGTCGCCATTTTCAACACCAAAGGCCTACCGTCGGGCAAATCGCGCCACCCGTCCCGGTCGCGATCGATATAGCCGAATTTGTCGAGCAGAGCCGTGGCACCTGCGGGGTCGTATTTCGTGTGGCCGGCGAATTTGGGATCGTGACCAATAACGCCCGGCGGGAGCACCTGCGTGGCAAACGTTGCCTGTCCCTGGCGCAGCACGCGGATTTCCTCTTCGGTGTTGTACGCCATGGAAATCGCGCGACGCAGTGCGACCTTGTCGTTGCTGTAACCGCCGACGATCGCGTCCTCCATGTTGAAAAACGTATACGTCACCGAAGGTTGGATGCCGCGCGCCAACGTGACCCCCGCCTGTGCGAAACGCGGTTTCAACGTGTGGTCAGCCTCCATCACATTCCAGACGAGGTCGCCGGGCAGCGTGATGTAGTCGAGGTCACCCTTCTCGAATGCGAAGAGCCGCGGCTGGCTTTCCTCGATGATCGACACCTCGATGCGACTGATCAGCGGGAGTTTTTTGCCCTTTAACCTGGCTACGATCGCGCGATCGGCGGGATCTTTGCTGTCGGGAAATCGCACGTCGCGATACCCGGGATTGGCTTCGAGCACGATCTTTTGCCCGCGCCGCCATTCCTTCAACCGATAAGGACCCGTGCCGACCGGATTGGCCATCGCCCAGCCACTCGCATCGCCGTACGCTTCGATCACTTCGCGGGCAACCGCCGCCGCGGGGATCGTTGTCAACTCCGGCAGCAGATCGTACGCCGGTTGCGTGAGCTTGATGCGCAGCGTGTAACGATCGAGCGCCTGCAATCCCGTGAACGGCGCATCGTAATCGAATCTGCCTGTATCCCGGGCTTTGGCCAGCAACACGTCCGCGCCGGCGAACTTGCCGTCGAACGTTTGCAGGACGGGCGAGCGCATCCTGGGATCGATGACGCGCTTCCAGGAGAACACGTAGTCAGCGGCGGTTAGCTCACGCTTCTCACCTTTGAATACGGGATCGTCGGTGAAATAGACTCCCGGCTTGATCTTGATCGTCCAGGTCAGACCGTCGGCCGAGATGTCCGGCAGCGCCACTGCGGTATTCGGGATGAGCTTGTGCGGCCGGGCCAGAAAGTCGTAGGTGTACGGCGCGTCGAACATGGCGCGATTGAGGTGGTTCGAGAAGATATCGCCCGACGCTTGCGGATCGAAACCGGTCTCGGCGACGGAGAAGACGACGCGCAGGACTTTGTTGGGATCGGTTTGCGCCTGCACCGTGGTTGAGCCTGCCGCGGCGACAAGTGCGAACGCGGCGACAACGAACGGGCGCATGGCAGCCGCTCCGCAAGATCGCCGTCTTAGGTTAGTCACCGAGCTGGTCAGCGAGACGGTCACGGCACTTGGCAGACTAAGACGTGCGGGCGTAGGCTACGCATTGGCGTTTGCGTCAGGAGTCAGCGGAACGCCAAAGCCCCCGCCGCCCGGGGTTTGGATGACGAACACGTCGTGAGATTGCATCGCCACTTCGCACGTTGCGCCGAATTCCTCGTGCGCCCCGTGAGCAGGATAACCCGCACGCTCCACCCAGTTCCGCCCGAGCGCTCCAGGCTCGCCGCCTTCGAGGCCGAACGGGGCGATCCGGCGATGATTGGCGAGCATCACCGCGGTCATCGCTTCCAGAAAGCGGATTCGCCGTTCCGCCCCGTCACCGCCGCTGTGCCTTCCATGGCCGCCACTGCCGCGACGGATCGCGAAAGACTCGAGCCGCACCGGAAAGCGCCATTCGAGCACCTCCGGATCGGTCAGCCGCGAATTGGTCATGTGCGTCTGCACGACACTGGCGCCGTCGAAGTCCGGACCGGCGCCCGCCCCCCCGGCAATCGTTTCGTAGTACTGGTAGGTGTCGTTGCCGAACGTGAAGTTGTTCATCGTTCCCTGCGACGCCGCAAGCGATCCCAGCGCGCCATACAGCGCGTCGGTGATTGTCTGCGACGTCTCGACATTTCCAGCAACCACGGCAGCTGGATAGTGTGGAGCCAGAAACGATCCTTCAGGAATCACGATCCGCAACGGCTTGAGACAGCCCGCGTTCATCGGGATTTCGTCGTCGACCAACGTGCGAAACACATACAGCACCGCCGCCTTGCAGACGGCGGACGGCGCGTTGAAGTTGGTCGGCTGTTGCGAACTCGTGCCGGTGAAATCGATCGTCGCTTCGCGTCTCTCCTTGTCAATCGAGATCGCGACCACGACTTTGGCGCCGCTGTCCATCTCATACTCGAACCGGCCATTCTTCAGCACGTCGAGCACGCGCCGCACTGCTTCTTCGGCATTGTTTTGCACGTGCTGCATGTACGCGCGGACGACCGGCAAGCTGAAGTGCTTGACCATCTTGTTGAGCTCGTCGCTGCCTTTGGCGCAGGCGGCCACCTGCGCGCGCAGGTCAGCTAGGTTTTGGTCGATATTGCGCGACGGATAGCGACCCGACGCAAGGGTCTGCCGCATCTCGTCTTCGAGGAATCGTCCCTGCGCGACCAGTTGCACGTTGTCGAGCAGCACGCCTTCTTCGTCGACGTGCGTCGAGTCCGGCGGCATCGAGCCCGGCGTGATGCCGCCGATGTCGGCGTGGTGGCCGCGCGAGGCGACGTAGAACTCGGGTTTCGCAGCGGCACGCGCTTGCTCGCCGCCGGGCAGCGCTTGAAGGGCGTCGAGAAACACCGGAGCGATGACCGTCACATCGGGCAAATGCGTTCCGCCGTTGTACGGCGCGTTCAACACGAAGATATCCCCCGGCTGCATGGTCCCGGCTCGGCGATCGATAATCGTTTGCACCGACTCGCCCATCGACCCTAAGTGCACCGGCATGTGCGGCGCGTTGGCGATCAGGTTGCCGTCCGCATCGAACAGCGCGCACGAGAAGTCAAGCCGCTCCTTGATATTGACCGAGTACGATGTGTTGGCGAGCGTCACGCCCATTTGCTCGGCGATCGCCATGAACAGGTTGTTGAACACTTCGAGCAAGACGGGGTCGGCATTCGTGCCGATCGCGTGCGCCCGCCGCGCGGCTTCGACGCGATCGAGCACCAGGTCGTCGCGCGGCGTCAACACGGCGCGCCAGCCAGGTTCGACGACGGTCGTCGCGTTGCGCTCGCGAATCACCGCTGGACCGTCGATTCGATCGCCCGGACGCAGATCTTCCCGCGCGTACACCGCCGTGTCGTGGAACGCGCCGGCCGTATAAATCCGCATCGTCCGCAATCGTCGCAAAGCGCCGTCGCGCGGCGCAAAGTCCGGTTGCAAATCCGCCGCCGATTGCGTCTTGCCGACCGCCTCGACCGCGACCGCTTCGATCACCAGCGACTTGCCGGGCATCAGGAATCCGTATTGCTGCGCATAGCGCCGCTCGAACTCCGCGATGATTGTCGCAACGAAGGCGGTGGCGGGAATCTCGAGGGTCGTGTCCGTGCCCTCGTATTTGACATGCAGACTGCGCTGACACGCAATGCGCACCGGCGCGATGCCCTGGCGTTCGACTTCGCCGCGAACCGCAGCTTCCAACGCTTCGAACCTCGCGCCGGTATCGGCGAGCGCCTCGCTCGATAACCGTGCTTCGACCGCCGTCTGCCGCAATGCGCGCACGTCGGCCAGTCCCATGCCGTAGGCGGACAGCACGCCGGCGAGTGGATGGATGAATACGCGCGTCATGCCCAGCGCATCGGCGACCAGGCAGGCATGCTGCCCGGCCGCGCCGCCGAAACAGCACAGCGTGTATTCGGTGACGTCGTAACCGCGCTGCACGGAAATATGTTTGATCGCATTCGCCATGTTCTCCACGGCGATTCGCAAGAAGCCCTCGGCGACTTCATGCGGTGCGCGTGCCGTACCGGTCTGCGCCGCGAGGCTTGCCGCGAGCGATGCGAATTTTTCGCGCACGACTTCCGCGTCGAGAGGGTCCCCGCCGCTGCGGCCGAAGACACTCGGAAAGAGGTCAGGCACGAGCTTGCCGACCATGATATTGCAATCGGTCACGGTGAGTGGACCACCGCGGCGATACGCCGCTGGCCCCGGATTGGCGCCGGCGGATTCCGGTCCGACGCGAAGGCGAGAACCGTCGAACGAACAGATCGAACCGCCACCCGCGGCGACGGTGTGAATGCTCATCATCGGCGCACGCAAGCGCACGCCGGCGACTTCGGTCACGAACGCGCGCTCGTATTCGCCGGCCCAGTGGGTGACGTCGGTCGAGGTCCCGCCCATGTCAAAACCGATGATCTTCGCGAAGCCGGCGAGGCGCGACACTTCGACCGCCCCGACCACGCCGCCCGCGGGGCCCGACAGGATCGCATCCTTACCCTGGAAAAGTCTGGCGTCGGTGAGCCCTCCGCTCGACTGCATGAACTGCAATTTCATGCCGCTCGGGTCTACCGCGTCTCCCGCGCGACCGAGCGCGCCGGGGTTAGGGTCGCCGCCGCAGATCGCGCGTTCGACCTGGTCGACGTAACGGCGCAGGATGGGCGACAGATACGCATCGACGACGGTCGTGTCGCCCCGCGAAACGAGCTTCAAGAGCGGGCTCACCTCGTGCGACACCGATACCTGCGCGAAGCCGATGGCGCGCGCGATTTGCGCCAATGCCTTCTCGTGTTGCGCGAAGCGATACCCGTGCATCAACACGATCGCGACCGCGCGAATGCCGTCGGCGTGCGCCTTGCGCAACTCGAATTCGACGGCTGCGGCGGCGAGCGGTCGCACGACTTCGCCGTGCGCGCCAATGCGTTCGTCGGCCTCGATGACGCGCTCGTACAGGAGCGCCGGCAGGACGATCCGGCGGACGAAAAGCTTCGGGCGGTTCTGGTAAGCGATGCGCAGCGCGTCGGCGAATCCCTGGGTAATCACCAGCGCCGTGCGTTCGCCCTTGCGCTCGAGCAGTGCGTTGGTGGCGACGGTCGTCCCCATCTTCACGGCTTCGATCGCGCCCGCCGGGATCGGCGCGCCGGGCGACAAACCCAAAATCTCGCGAATGCCGTGTACCGCCGCGTCGCCGTAGCGCTCGGGATTCTCGGACAAGAGCTTGTGGGTTGTCAGCGTGCCGTCGGGACGGCGCGCTACGATGTCCGTAAAGGTGCCGCCGCGGTCGATCCAGAATTGCCAGCGGGACATGAGCTATTTGGAAGTTTAGTTAGGAAAGTGCGCGCGGCAGCCACAGGGCGATCTGCGGCAGCGCCATCAGCACGCCGATCGCGCCGATGTACAACAGCACGAATGGCCATACCCCCGCGAATACGTCGCCGATGGTACCGCCATCCTTGCGCATCCCCTGCAAGACGTAGAGCACGGTGCCGTCGGGCGGGCTGATCATGGCGATCTCGACGAGCATGGTGACGATCACGCCGAACCAGATCGGATCGTAGCCGAGCGCCGTTACGATCGGGAAGACGATCGGGATCGTCGTGATGACCATCGAGAAGCCTTCCATGAACGTGCCGAGCGCCAAGTAGAACGCGATGATCAGCAACATGATCACCCAAGGCGGGAACGGCAGCCCGCCGACAAAATGCGCGAGTGTCTGCGGCAAATGGATGCTCGTCAGGATAAAGTTCAAAAGGTAGGCGCCAAACAGGATCAGCCCGATCATCGCCGTGGTTCGCGCGGTCGACATCGCGGCTTCGTGCATCATGCGCACCGACAGCTTGCCGCGGACGGCCGCGAAGATCATGGCGCCGATCACGCCTAGCGCGGCAGACTCGGTTGCGGTCGCGAGCCCCGCGTAGATCGATCCCAGCACCAGCAGAATCAGCAACGTGGTCGGCACCAGGTCGAAGAGCGCGTGCATCATCTCAGCGCCGGTCGCAGGCGGGACAGCCTTCGCGTCCATCCGCGTTCCCCACTCTCGCCACGCGATGTAGGCGAGGAACAGCGTGACGACAAGCACGCTCGGCCCGATGGCGGCGATATAGAGCTTGCCCACCGACGTCTCGGTGATCAGGCCGTAGATGATGAACGTGATGCCGGGGGGAATGAGGTTGCCGAGCGCGCCACCCGCCGCGAGCGAACCCAGCACGAGCTTCGGGTCGTAGCGGGTGTTCTGGAATGCAGGCAGCGCGACGGAGCCCATCGTCGCCGCGGTCGCGACGCTGGAACCCGCGATAGCCGAGAACACTCCGCAGGAGACGATGTTGGTATGCAAGAGCCCTCCTGGCAGACGCCGCAGGAATACGTTGAGCGCCCGGTAGAGCTGCTCCGAGAGTCCGGATCGCAGCAGCAACTCTCCCATGAGCAGGAACAGAGGCACCGCCACGAGCACGAAGCTCGAACTTGGACCCCAGATCATCTGGCCTAAGAAATTCCAGAACGGCCGGTCGGAAAAAGCGTAGCCCGCCGCGAGCGCGAGCACGCCGAGCGCCGCGGCAACATAAATGCCCGCGCTGAAGAACAGCAGGAACACGCCGACGAGCAGCAAGAGCTCGGCTATCGGTAACTGCGCTGTCCCGCCGCCCATCATCGCCGCGACGACCATCGCGCCGATCAGCACCAGCAGGAAAACGACGGCGATCAAGCGCGCAGCTCCGCCGATGGCGCATCACCCACCGCCTGCAGTACCTCGGCGGTTTCGTCCTCATAGGTGCGCGATGAGACGAGCCGGTCGATCTCCTCACCGCGCTTGGCCGCAAGCAACGCGAGTGTCTCGACGAGAAGCTCGAGCGCGGTTACGAACAGCATCGTGAGCCCGAACGCCCATAGCGACTGCGGTAGGACGAGCGGGACGCGCAACGCACTCATGTCGGTCGCGCCGAAATCGAACGACTCCTTGGCGAGGAAGATCGCGCCATAAGTCGCGTAGCCCGCGAATACCGCGAGCAGCAGCAGCGCGACCGCGTGCAAGTATTGCCGGATGCCGAGAGGCATGCGGTTGACGAGCATGTCCACGCGCACGTGGCCGCGCTCGAGCAGCGTATGCGCAAGGCCCCACGCCATGCCGAAGGCCAGCATGTAGCCGGTGACCTCGGTCGTCGACTTGGAGCTGAAACCTAAGAAATTGCGCGCCAGCACATCGAAGGTGATGAACGCGGCGCAGGCGAAGAACATCCAGCCCGCGGCCGCGTTCATGGCGCGCGCCAAAGTGCGCAGCGCGTTACGCGCCTTCCGGAGGAGGGAAAGCAGCGGCAGAGCGGCCTCGCCACCGCTGCTCGTGGCCACTGCTTACTTCTCGTACTTGACGCCGGCAATCGGTGCGATGTGCTCGTTGAACACGTCGCCGCAGCGCGCGCCACAGCGCTGCACCCACGCAGGCAGTACCTTCTCCGATAGGAGCTTCCTCACCGTCTCGCGGTCGGCATCGGTTGGCTGCGACACGCTCATGGGCTTAGCCGAGACGAGCGTACCGATCTTGCAGCTCGATGCGTTGCCGCTGTTGCAGGCGATACCATCGCTCGTCGCTTCGCGGCCGAGCGCCCACTGCGCCTCCTCCACTTGGCGCATGGTGGCGAGGAGGAATTCCCGCACCGCCGGATCGAGCTTGGAAAGCCAGTTGATGTTGACGAAGTAACCGGCGATCGCCCACCCCACCGGTAGCGTGTACAGCGAGCTCGTCACCTCGTACCACTTGGCACCGTTGCCGCTCGACGTACCGGTGATGGCGCAGTCGGCCACTCCCTTGTCCAGCGCTGAATAGACCTCGGGGAAGCCGATCGCCACGGGCTGGGCGCCGATCGCGCTCATGAGATCGTTCAGCGAGCCGCCATGCGTGCGCACCTTCTTCCCCTTCAAGTCCGCCAAGCTCTTGACCGGCGTTTTACAGAAGAAAACCTGGGCGGGGAACGGATAGACGGCGATGATCCGCGTGCCCGTGCGCTCGAGCTCCTTGTTGGCGAGCGGCACGATGGCCGCGGCGACCTTGCGCGCTACATCAATCGTCGGGTTGAGGCCCGCCAAGTCCACGGCGTCAAGGAAGGGCACGTCACCGGACACGGTGGCGAGCGGCGCCGCACCGATGTCCACCTGGCCGGAGCGCACGAGACGGATCACCTCGGGACCGTTGAGACTCATTTCGGGCCAGCTCGCGAGCTTGATTTCCACGCGCCCGCCGGATTTCTTCGGTACGTCCTCGCGCAGCATCGGCACGTCCACCTTGCTGAATTGAGGCAAGCCCGGGCCGGGTTGCGTCGCCATGGTGATGGTGACCTTCGGCCCGGGCGGGAGCTGCGCCTGCGCCGCGCACGCGACGAAGGCGAGGGCAAACGTGAATCCGATGCGTTTCATGCTCTGTTCCTCTCTGTGGTCAGCTGGCCGCCAGCTGGGCGTTGCGAATATCCGTCACCAGCATGCAACCCGGATAGTGGGTAATGAAGAATTCCGGCCGCGTTGCCGCGACCACGGCCTGCGGCGTCACGCCGCAGGCCCAGAACACGGGCAGCTCGTCGTCGCGCACTTCGACGGCATCACCCCAGTCGGGCTGCTGCAAGTCGCGCACGCCGATCATCTCGGGCTTGCCAACGTGCACCGGCGCGCCGTGCACAGCGGGAAAGCGCGAGGTCAATTGCACCGCGCGGATCGCGTCCGCAGGCTTCATCGGTCGCATCGAAACGACGAGCGGCCCCTGGAACGGCCCGGCGGGGATGGTTTCGATACTGGTGCGCCACATGGCGACATTCTTGTTTTCCGCGATGTGGCGCAACGGGATGCCGGCCTCGAGCAACGCTTCCTCGAAAGAGAACGAGCATCCCAGCACAAACGTAACCAGGTCGTCGCGCCAATGGTCGCCGAGGTCATACGGCTCGTCCACGCACTCACCATTGCGAAAGACCCGGTAACGCGGAACGTCGGTGCGGATATCGAGATCGGTGCCCAGCTCCGGAAGCCTTGGCGAGCCTGGCTCGGACACGCCGATGATCGGGCAGGGTTTCGGATTGCGCAGGCAAAAGCGGTGGAAGTCCGCGGCGAGGCCGGCGGGAAGGATCGCGACGTTGCCCTGCACGTGGCCCCGCGCAAGGCCGGCGGTTGTCGTTTGCAACGACCCGCTACGCGCCGCGTGGCGAACAGCCACCGGATCCTCGAGCATCGCTTCGTTCGAACGGTCCATCGCGAGACTATGTTCCGGGCGACCGATCTAATCAATACCCGGCGAGGCCGCCTGCGCCTCGCGCGCAAGGCCTAGAATGTGCTCGGATCACAGCACGGGAGAACTTCGATGGCGAACAAGGCCAGATACATGCTGACCGTTTGCATGGACGTCGATGCCGACAAGGAAGCGTTGTTCAACGAGGTTTACGACACCGAGCACGTCCCGCTCATCAGCGAAGTGCCGGGTGTGCTCGCCGTCAGGCGGTACCGGAACGTGCCGCTCACCATGATCATCGGCGGCGAGGCGAAAGCGATTGTCATGGCAGGCGAGCCGCAATACTTAGCGGTCTACGAGCTGGAGAGTCCCGACGTACTGACCGGCGAAAGCTGGGCGAAGGCCGTGGATGCCGGGCGGTGGGGCACGCAGGTGCGCCCGTACACGAAGAACCGCAGTCACGTGCTGCACGAGTTGATCGATTGAGTGAGGAACTGATGCCGCCGGAGCCTCCGATTCATCCGGAGCTTCGCATGCCGCCATTGGGCATTCTTGCCCTCGACACGTCGTTCCCGCGCATTCCCGGTGATGTCGGTTGCGCCGCGACGTTCGCCTTTCCGGTGCGGTACCAAACGGTCCCGGGCGCAACGGTCGATGAATTGGTCCATCGCGGCGACGAGCGACTGTTGCAGCCATTCATCGAAGCGGGCCGGACGCTCGCTGCGGCTGGCTGCATTGGCATCACCACTACGTGCGGCTTTCTGTGCCGGTGGCAGCAAGCGCTGGCCGCAGAGCTTCCGGTTCCGGTGCTGGCGTCCGCGCTGCTGCAACTGCCACTGATCGAGCGGATGCTGCCCCGCGGCGCGCGCGCAGGTGTGGTCACTTATTCGGCTGCCGACCTGACGCCCGAAACGCTCGTCGCAGTCGGGGCCAAGCCGGACACACCGGTTGCCGGTGTCGCACCCGCCGGCTACTTCGCCCGGACGATTCGCGAAGGTCGCGCGACTCTCGATCGCGCGTGCATGAATGCCGATGTCGTAGCCGCCGCGCGAACGCTGGTCAAAGTTCATCGCGGCATCGGCGTCATCGTGCTCGAATGTGCCAACATGCCGCCGTACCGCGCCGCGGTGGCGGAAGCCGTGGGGCTGCCGGTGTTCGACGCGGTATCGCTCATCGATTGGTTTTATAGCGCGCTGACCGGCCTCGCCATCCAGTCGACACCTTCTGATTTGTGGTACAACGACCCGGTTTCGCATGGCCATTGACGGCAGATGCCTTTGCCTTCCTACAGGAGATTCATATGAAACGGCTTTTCATCGTCGCCGCCGCGTTGGGCGCAGTCACCTCGCTCTCCATCACACAGGCGAGCGCGCAAACCAAATGGGATCTGCCGACCGCGTACCCGGCGTCGAATTTCCACACCGAGAATCTCAACCAGTTCGTCGCCGACGTCGACCGCGCGACCGGTGGCAAGCTCAAGATCCAGGTGCATCCGAACGCGTCGCTGTTCAAGGCTCCCGAAATCAAGCGCGCGGTGCAAGGCGGTCAGGCGCAGGCGGGGGAAATTCTGCTCGTCAATTTCGAGAACGAGGACCCGCTCTATGGCGTTGACGGCATCCCGTTTCTCGCGTCGTCGTACGCCGAATCGCTGAGACTCTACAAGGCGTCGAAGAAGGCTATCGACGACAAGCTCGCGAAGCAAGGGATGAAACTTCTCTACACGGTGCCGTGGCCGCCGCAGGGGATCTATTCAAAGAAGCCGCTCGCCAGCGTGGCCGACATGAAGGGATTGAAGTGGCGCGCGTACAGTCCCGCTACATCGAAGATCGCCGAACTCGTCGGCGCACAGCCTGTCACCGTGCAAGCGGCCGAAGTGTCGCAAGCGCTCGCAACAGGCGTGATGGACTCTTATATGTCCTCGGGCGCAACCGGGTTCGACTCGAAAACCTACGAGCACATCAAGAACTGGTATGACACACAGGCGTGGCTACCGAAGAACGCCGTGATCGTCAACTTGAAGGCGTTCGAGGCGCTCGACAAACCGACGCAAGCGGCGCTGCTCAAGGCAGCGGCCGAGGCGGAAACGCGCGGCTGGAAGCTCTCGGAGGAAAAGAACGGATGGTACGTCGACCAGTTGCGGGAAAAGGGGATGCAAATCCACAAACCGTCGGACCAGTTGACGGCGGAATTGCGCCGCGTCGGCAATTTCATGCTCGCCGAATGGCAGCGCAAGGCGGGAGACGACGGCAAGAAAATCATTGAGAACTACCGCAATCAGCGCTAAGACGATGCGTGTGGCTCTCGATCGCCTCTACAACGCCGCCGGAGTCCTGGCGGCGTTGTTTTTGATAGGCACGCTCCTCATGGTGCTGGTCGGCATCGTCGGTCGCCTTCTGCATTTTTACGTGCCCGGCACCGACTCATACGCCGGTTATTGCATGGCCGCTGCGGGCTTCCTCGCCCTCGCGCACACGTTGAAACACGGCGAGCACATCCGCGTGACCTTGCTGATTGAACACGTCGGGGCGAAGGCGCGGCGCGGACTCGAGCTGTGGGCGCTCGCCGCTGCGTCGGTTCTGGCCGCCGCGTTCGCCTTCTACAGCGTGCGGCTCGCGTACCAGTCGTGGCAGTTCAATGACATCTCGACGGGCAGCGACGCGACTCCGCTGTGGCTCCCGCAACTCACGATGGCCGTTGGCACAGTGATCCTGTTGATCGCGTTGGTCGACGAGTTGCTACTGGAGTGGAAAGGGGTGCGCTTCATGAAGGCGCCGGAGAAAGCTCTGCACAATGAATAAGCGGCTGAGGACGAAACAGTGGACGCGCTGATCACCACGCTCCTCATTGTCGCGCTTTTCGCGCTGCTCGGTACCGGTGTCTGGATCGGCTTGGCGCTCGCCGGCGTCGCCTGGATCGGCATGGAGCTTTTCTCGTCGCGACCGGCGGGTGACGCTATGGCGGTGACGATCTGGGGTGTGGCGTCGTCGTGGACGCTGACCGCTCTTCCGCTCTTTGTATGGATGGGCGAGATCCTGTTCCGGACGCGGCTTTCGGACGACATGTTCAAGGGCCTCGCGCCGTGGCTCGAACGGTTGCCGGGAAGGCTGCTGCATACGCACATCATCGGCTGTACGATCTTCGCCGCCGTATCGGGTTCCTCCGCGGCGACTTGCGCCACGATTGGCAAAATGACCTTGCCCGAGCTGCGGGCGCGCGGCTACCCGGAGGGCATTACGATCGGCACGCTCGCCGGGGCAGGCACGCTCGGGCTGCTCATTCCACCATCGATCATCATGATCGTCTATGGGGTCACGGCCAACGTCTCCATTGCGGAACTCTTCATTGCCGGTGTGGTGCCCGGCTTGCTGCTCGCGACGCTTTTTTCAGCCTACATCGTCGCCTGGGCTCTCGTGCATCCCGGCAAGATCCCCGCGGTCACCGAACGCACAACGTTCGGGCAAAGGGTCTACGCGTCGCGGCACCTGATACCCGTCGTCCTGTTGATCGGGCTGGTGCTTGGCTCGATCTATGTCGGGATCGCGACCGCGACCGAAGCCGCGGCGTTCGGGGTCGTGGGTTCGCTCATCCTGTCCGCCACGCAAGGCTCCCTCACGCGGAAGACCTTCGGCGACAGCCTGATGGGGGCGACCCGGCTCTATTGCATGATCGCTCTGATCCTTTCCGGCGCCGCGTTTCTGACGCTCGCGATGGGCTACATTGGCCTCCCCCGGCATCTCGCCGAATGGATCGGAACGCTCAACCTTTCCCCGTTCGCGTTGATCGTCGCGCTCACCGCGTTCTATATCGTGCTCGGCTGTTTCCTCGACGGCATTTCGATGGTCGTGTTGACGATGGGCGTGATTCTGCCGACCGTCGAAACAGCGGGTATCGACCTCTTGTGGTTCGGCATTTTCATCGTTCTCGTCGTCGAGATGGCGCAGATCACGCCGCCGGTCGGGTTCAACCTGTTCGTGCTGCAGGGAATGACCAATAAGCAGATCACGTGGATCGCCAAGCACACCATCCCGATGTTCCTGCTGATGATGGTCGCCGTCTTGCTGATCTGGTTTTTTCCCGACCTCATCACCTGGCTCCCGCGGCAGATGAAAACAACTCTAGG
>JBBJMT010000019.1:0-62977 GCA_037719965.1 Casimicrobiaceae bacterium
CTCACGCCGCTCGGCCTCTTTGTAACCTTTCGTCATGCTCTGCGTTGCGCATCGGCCTCGGGCGGTGATTCGCAATTGCTCGCCGCCCGGCAAGCCGGGCCTCGCTGTTCACGCCGCCGCCCGCCGCTACGGCCACCGCTCGTACGGAGGCATGCAAACGGCAAGCGCGTTCTGAATGCATTCTGTTACACCGGCGGGTTCACGCTGGCTGCGCTGGCCGGACATGCTCGCGCGGTCGTATCGATCGACAGCTCCGCTGACGCGCTTGCGCTAGCGCGCGAGAACATCGCGCGCAATCCGACGCTCGTCCCGGCGCAAGCCGAATGGATCGAAGGCGATGTGTTCTTCGAGCTGCGGCGCCTGCGCAACGATGGCGCGACATTCGACTTCATCGTGCTCGACCCGCCGAAGTTCGCGCCCACGGCTGCGCATGTGCAGCGCGCCGCGCGCGCCTACAAGGACATCAATCTGCTCGCTTTCAAGCTGCTGGCGCCGGGCGGCTTACTCGCGACGTTCTCGTGTTCGGGAGCGGTTTCAGCGGACCTGTTCCAGAAAATTGTCGCTGGCGCGGCAGTGGACGCCAGGGCCGACGCCACCATTGTGCAGCGGCTCTCGGCGAGTGCCGATCATCCAGTCGCATTGCACTTTCCCGAGGGGGACTATCTGAAAGGCTTGCTCATTCGCAAGTCTTGACGACAACGACGCCGAGAGACCGTCCTTTCGAGCGATAAAGCCAAAAACAAGGCCGCAAACGGTTTCCCGCTGCGGCCTTGTCAGCCTCGGCCGGATGGACAGGAGGTCACCCGGCCGTGTTCGATGGCGACTCTATCGCAGGCTTACGCCTTTCATGCATTCCGATTGCGCTTTGGCGCGTTCGTCGCCTTTCATCCCGGCGGTCTTCTTGTTGCACATCGACATCTTGCTCTCGGCCTTCGCCGGCTTTGCGGACAAACAGGTCTTCATGAACGCCTTGCGCTCATTGCCTTTCTTGTCGGCGGCCTGGGTGTTGCACTCTTTCATTTTCGTCTGCTGCGGATTGTCCGCGGCAAACACCGGCGTCGCTACGATCGCAAACGCCCCGATCATCATTCCCGCCAACAGATTTTTCATTGTTCTCCCTCTTGAGTTGAAAACCAATGGATTGGAACGACTGCTCAAAGTTATCAAATGACGCTGTCAAGGCTGTCAACCGATGGGCCGCCGCGGTGCGCTACCCCAATGATTCGAACGTCGGGGGAGTCTACGGCAACCTTAACGCCTGAAGCAACGAAATCGCCGACCCCGGATTGAGGGGTGTTGCGCGAGCGCCATTGCGCGCTGCAGCATCACGCGGGCGAGCCCGGGGGCGGCCGCCTGCCGAAAAGCGTAATATATTGTTTTATCGTGTAAATACCTTTTGAAGGCCGTTACTTTGCCGACCTCGACGACGCACCGCGCTGCCATTGCTGCCGCCGCCGGACCCCTGGGCGCAGCCGCTTCCACACGCCGCCCGATCGACGACACCCGGATTACCGAGATTACGGAATTAGCACCTCCGGCGCACTTGCTGCGCGAGTTTCCGGTGTCGGAATCCGCCGCGACCACGACGTACGACGCGCGTTGTGCGATACATCGCATACTGCATGGCACAGATGACCGGCTGCTCGTCGTCGTAGGCCCGTGTTCGATTCATGATTACGACGCTGCAATCGATTACGCCACGCGCTTGGCCGCGCTCAAACACGAACTCGCCGACCGGCTGATTGTCGTCATGCGCGTGTACTTCGAAAAGCCGCGCACGACCGTCGGCTGGAAAGGCTTGATCAACGACCCGCGGCTCGACGACAGCTTCCGGATCAACGAAGGGCTGCGTCTCGCGCGACGCATTCTGCTCGAGATCAATGAGCTCGACCTGCCGGCCGGGACCGAGTACCTCGACATGATCACGCCGCAATACATCGCGGACCTGATCGCATGGGGCGCGATTGGCGCGCGCACGACCGAGAGCCAGGTTCACCGTCAGCTCGCATCGGGTCTCTCTTGCCCGGTGGGATTCAAGAACGGGACCCAAGGTGACGTCAAGATCGCCGTAGACGCGATCAAGGCCGCCGCGGCGCCGCATCACTTCCTTTCAGTCACCAAAGGCGGCCACTCGGCGATCATCCAGACCGCGGGCAATGAGGATTGCCATATCATCCTACGCGGCGGCAAGTCGCCGAACTACGACGCCGCGAGCGTGGAATCGACGTGCCGTGCGCTAGCCAGCGCCGGACTCGCGCCGCGGGTGATGATCGACTGCTCGCACGCCAACAGTGGCAAAGATTCCGAGCGCCAGGTTGCCGTGGGACACGTTATCGGCGAACAGATCGCAGCCGGCGATTCGCGAATCGTCGGCGCGATGGTGGAAAGTCACATAAACGCAGGGCGGCAGGATCTGATACCTGGCCAGGCGCTCGCGTACGGCGTGTCGATCACCGACCCGTGTCTCTCATGGAACGCGACGGCATCGCTGCTTCGTGATCTTGCCGATGCCGTCCGCCTGCGCCGGCTCAAGTTGACCGACGCGGCGTGATTCGCGCTACGTTGACGAAACCCTTCCAATCGACGCTGAGTCATCGTCGGAAGTACCGATAAACCCCAGCGCCGCTGCTGCTTCCACGGGCAACTATCGCGCGCCGACGTGGCTACACGGCGGCCATGCGCAAACGATATTTCCCTATTTCCTGCGGCGACCCGTCATCCGTTATCAGCGCGAGCGGATCGACACACAAGACGGTGACTTCTGGGATCTCGATTGGCTCCCGCAGTCACCCGCCGCGCCACGCGCGCCATTGGTCGCACTGTTTCATGGCCTCGAGGGCAGTGCGGGATCGCACTACGCGTTAGCGCTGATGGCGCATCTCGCTCTAATGGGCTGGCGCGGCGTGGTACCGCATTTTCGCGGTTGCGGAGGAGAACCCAACCGCCAGCCACGCGCCTACCATTCAGGTGATCATGAAGAAATCGGTGCGATGTTGGCAACTCTCGCGTCGCGACGCGAAGGGGGAGCGCCGCTCTTCGCAGTCGGCGTATCCCTCGGCGGCAGTGCGCTGCTCAATTGGTTGGGTCGCGCAGGCGCGTCGGCCCGACAAACGCTGACGGCCGCGGCTGCCGTGTCGGCCCCGCTCGATCTGACGGCAGCCGGCATCGCCATCGGCCGAGGCGTCAATCGCATCTACACCCATCACTTTCTGCACACGCTAAAACCAAAAGCTTTGGCGATGGACGCGCGCTTTCCGGGTCTTCTCGACCGGCGCCGGCTGCGTACGGTCCGCACGATCTGGGAATTCGACGAAGCGGTCACGGCGCCGCTGCACGGTTTCGCCGGCGCCGATGATTATTGGGCACGCGGATCGTCCAAACCATGGCTTGCCACGATTGCCGTGCCGACCTTGGTGCTGAACGCGAGAAACGATCCGTTCGTGCCGCTGCAATCGCTGCCCGCTGCGGATGAAGTAAGCGAAGCCGTCGTCCTTGAACAACCGGCAACCGGCGGACATGTCGGATTCATGACGGGCCCGGCGCCGGGTCGGCTGGACTGGCTGCCGCGCCGCCTGACGGCGTTTTTCACGACCCGCCGTTAGCATCGGCGGCTCTCGTTGCAAATCGTGCGAAACTACATGGTCCCACTTCGCCGATCACTTCTCGCCATGCCGAACGCCGCACCCCAAGCATCGCCTGCGTTAGCCGTACCCCCCGAAATTTTCAAGGCCTACGACATTCGCGGTGTCGTCGGCAAGACCCTGACGGCGCCGATCGTGCGCGCGATTGGCCAAACCTTGGGCGGGCTCGCGCGTGAGCGCGGCGCCGATACGTTCGCCGTTGGCCGCGACGGGCGGCTCTCGGGGCCCGAGTTGCTCGACGCGCTGACTGCAGGATTGCGTGCAGCCGGCGCGAATGTCATCGATGTCGGCATGGTCACCACGCCCATGACCTATTTCGCCGCACACCATCTGCACACGGGCTGCAGCGTCATGGTGACGGGCAGCCACAATCCGCCGGACTACAACGGTCTCAAGATGGTCGTCGCGGAGACGACCTTGTCCGGCGACGACATTCAAGCGGTGCGACTGCGCATCGAACGCGGCAACCTGGCTCGCGGGGCCGGCGCGTACCAGACGCAGGACATCTCTGAAGCTTACTTCGACCGCATTGTCGGGGACATCAAACTGGCGCGGCCGCTCAAGGTCGCCATCGATTGCGGCAACGGCGTGGCGGGAGCCTATGCGCCGACGTTGTTCAGGCGACTAGGTTGCGATGTCGTCGAGCTGTTCTGCGATGTCGACGGCCGGTTCCCGAACCATCATCCGGATCCGTCGCAGCCAAAGAACCTGCAGGACTTGATCGCTCGACTACGAGAGGGAGACTGCGAACTGGGCCTGGCTTTCGACGGTGACGGCGATCGGCTGGGTATCGTTACGCCCCAGGGGGACATCATCTATGCCGACCGCCAGTTGATGCTGTTCGCCGCGGACCTGCTCGCGCGCATGCCCGGTGCGACGGTTATCTACGACGTCAAGTCGACGCGCAACTTGAAGCCCTGGATCACGAAGCACGGCGGGGTGCCGCTGCTATGGAAAACAGGACATTCGCTGATCAAGAGCAAGATGAAGGAGGTCGGGGCGGCGCTCGCAGGCGAGATGAGCGGACACACCTTTTTTGGGGAGCGTTGGTATGGCTTCGACGATGGGCTCTATGCCGGCGCGCGGTTGCTCGAAATCCTCTCGCAACACGCGAATCCGGGCACCGTTCTTAACGCGCTGCCCGATTCTTTATCGACCCCCGAGCTCAATCTCGCCTGCGCCGAAGGCGAGCATCACGCGCTCATTGCCCGGTTACAGAAGGCTGCCGTGTTTCCGACAGCGTCGGAGATCTTCCGGATCGACGGCTTGCGTGTCGAATACGAAGACGGCTTCGGCCTCGCGCGCGCGTCGAATACGACACCCGTCATCGTTCTGCGCTTCGAAGCGGACGATGAACAGGCAATGCTGCGCATTCAAGACGAGTTTCGCCGCGTGCTCATCGATGCCAAGCCGGACGTAACACTTCCGTTTTGATCTTGCGGCAAGCCGCATGCTGACGCTTGCTGACGTTCTGGCTGCGCGCGACCGCATTGCCGGGGGCGTCTATCTGTCGCCGTGCGTCGAGTCGATCCCGTTATCGCAGCTTACCAGCGCGCATGTCTACTGCAAGCTCGATTACCTGCAACGCACCGGCAGTTTCAAGGAGCGCGGTGCACGCAATGCGCTCCTGCAACTGACACAAGAGCAAAAGCAACGCGGGGTGATTGCGGCATCCGCGGGTAATCATGCGCAAGGCGTTGCATACCACGGTGCGCTGCTTGGCATTCCCGTGACTGTCGTTATGCCGACCTTCGCGCCCCTTGTCAAAGTGACGAACTGCCGTCAACTCGGCGCGAACGTGATCCTGCACGGCGCCGACGTCGGCGCGGCACGCACACATGCGGAAGAGTTGGCGCTTGAGCGGGGATTGACGTTTCTGCATCCGTACGACAACGCAGCCGTCATTGCCGGCCAAGGCACGATCGCGCTGGAAATCCTCGAGCAGACGCCGAATGTGGAGGCCATCGTGGCGCCGGTCGGCGGGGGCGGATTGATAGCGAGTATCGGCACCGTCGTTAAGGCGTTGCGCCCCGGCGTCATTGTGGTCGGGGTCGAACCCGACCACGCCGCATGTCTGACCGCGGCACTAGCCGCCGGGAAACCGGTACCGATTTCGCTCGCGACAACCCTTGCCGACGGTCTCGCCGTGGCGGAGATCGGCACGTTGCCGTTTGCGGTTCTGCCGCAGGTCGTCGATATCGTCGTCACTGTCGACGAAGCGAGTATTGCGCTCGCGATCCTGCGTTTGATCGAGTTGGAGAAAAGCGTCGTCGAAGGCGCCGGCGCGGCGCCGCTCGCCGCCTTCCTCGCCGGCAAGCTTGCCGCGCTCCAAGGCAAGATCGTGGTGCTGGTGCTCTGCGGCGGAAACATCGATCTCACGATGCTCGACCGGGTGATCGAAGTCGGCCTGGTCGCCGACGGGAGGCTGACACGGTTCACTGTGTCGATCAGCGACCGTCCGGGCGGTCTTGCACGTCTGGCCGCGGTGATTGCATCGACGGGCGCGTCGATCAAGGAAATCGTGCACGACCGCGCGTTCTCCGGTCCCGACCTGTCCGCGGTGCGCGTCGTTTGCGTCGTCGAGACAACCGGTCACGAGCACGTGCGCGAGTTGCACCGGGTACTCGCTGCGGCCGGAGTCATCGTCGTCGGCTAATGCGGCTGGTTGGGATTAGCTGGTGCGGGGCCGCGCTACACCGTCGCGAAAACTCGACATCGTTGATACGCAGGCGCAGCGCTTCCATGAAGCGCAAACCTGTGCTCTAAAGTAGTCGACTGATCGGCCGATGCGTACCTGCAATCGGGTGAATGAACCTGTCAAGGTCGAACGCTGTAATGCTTAAGACGAATCCGATCGCGAACGCGCTCAATCAATTTAGGGGCTCGCACTTGCCCATCCAACGGCATTTGTAGGCCCCATTATTGAAGCGGCCAACCATGATTCTTGGCCGCTATTTCGGGATTCTCGATCGAACTTTCGGTGGTCCGAATTGCATGTCGTATAGGATTGCTACTTCTCGTTGGGCGTCAGTTCGGTGAGCGTGCGAGTTGCATGCTGCTACGTGGTTAAGATTTCGTCATGTGTGCTTCGGTGCAGGTTGGTGGGCGCTATCGGCGCGATGCAACGGTCGCGACCTATAGGTTCGCGCCGCGTGTCGCGCGTCTCCTTTCTTCCGGTAGCGCTCGGCATTGCTGCTGTGCCCACTTTCGCCTGGTGTCACGGGAAGGCATTGCCGTTGTCAAGCGGCGGCGGGCAAGCTGGCAGAACGCGCGTCTTGCGGCAGTTGCCGATGTCTCCCGCGCGCGCTTGAGCTGGTGCGCCGGCCGCGTCAACCTTACGCCCAACCCGGCGGTCAACCGGACGCCGATCTGCGTTACGTCTTCGGCACGCAGTGGTGCCGGCGCCGGTTACCTGATTCGTTTGGGCATCTTGGATGCCTCGTGGGTAGCCACAGTAGAATGTCGGTGTCACGCGGAGCGCTGAAACATGGAAACGCAACTGGAGATACTGGAGTCGGAAGCGCTGAAGCTCACCCCAAGCGAACGCGCGGCTTTGGCGCAGCGGCTGCTGGCCAGCCTTGAGGAGGATTCCGAGATCGAGGAAGCGTGGGCTGCTGAGATCGAGCGCCGCATCGCCGAGGTCGAGAGCGGCGCAGTTCAGGTTGTGCCGATTGCTGAGGCTTTGGCTCAAGTTCGTGCCAAGCTGAAGTGAAGCTAGTCATCGTTCCACTGGCGCGCTTGCCGAGTTGCACGATGCCGCAGCGTTCTATCCCGCGAGCGCGAACGCCGAGCTTGGTTTCGCGTTTCTCGCCGAGTTTGAGCGAGCGACGGTTGACCTCTTGGCCAATCCGAAACTTGGCGCAGTCTTCCGTCAAAGCAAACGTCGCTATGTTCTTCGTCGGTTTCCCTATAGCGTCTTCTATCAGGTGGCCGCAGATGAAGTTCGGGTCATCGCGGTGGCCCATCAGCGACGGCGTCCTGCCTATTGGACAGGTCGCAAGTAGCACTTTGCGTCGCTCGGAAAGCGAGACGCCCAACCCGGCGATCGAGCGGACGCGCCGGTTCATGGCTCGGGCAATGCCTGCGTCGCGGCGGCGCGCCGCTCACCTTACACGTTGGGCGTCAGGTCGGTGAGCGTCCGAGTTGCATGCTGCTACGTGGTCAGCCTTCGCCATGCGTCCTTCGGTGAAGGTCGGTGGCGGTGCTATCGGCGCGATGCCAATGTTGCTGCCCTATAGGTTCGCGCCGCGTGCCCCGCGTCTCCTTTCTTCCGGTACCGCTCGGCAGTGGCTTTCTGCCCAGTTTCGCCGCGTGCCACGGGAGGGCATGGCCTTTGCCGCCGTCGGCGGGCACGCTGACAGAAAACGCGTCTTGCAGGGACATAGCACACTGGTGCCGGAGCTTGTTCGATGGCGCCGATGTGTTCCACTTAGGACATAGAGGAGAATGAAATGAGCCGCGGAATGCCGTCCATGATTGCACTTTTGGGACTTCTCGCTGTTGCGGGTTATCAGAACCGGGACAAAATCGCCGAAGTGCTTGGCGGGCGGAAGCAAGAGCCGGGTAGCGGAACTGGAAAAGAGTGAAAGCGCTTCAGCCGCTTCGGCAGATTCCGCCCCTGGAGTAGAAACTATGGCACTTCTCCCTCAGGTTATTGAAGCCCACTACGTTTCGGGCTACAGGATAGAGCTTCTCTTCAACACGGGTCTTCGGAAAACCATTGACTTCTCCCGTTGGCTTCGCGGGCCGTGTTCGAGCCTCTTCGAAACCGCGCAGAGTGCCGCAAGTTTTTCGTTGCCGGCGGAACGGTATGTTGGCCAAACGGTGCCGACATTGCCCCGGAAACACTCTTCTCAATCCGTGGCGTCTCCGAGCGCGCCGCCTAACAACGGCTTCCAGAGCGACACGCCGCATGCGGCGCGCGTCTGAGGCTAGACGTTGACCTCATCGAGAACTCTTGCAGCATGCTCATGGGGACGGCTGCAAATGGCACCCGGACGTATGCAGCGGACGACCTTGCCGAGACGGCGTATTCAGAAGGATTAGGCCGGGGTGGACGGGACCAGACCGCAAATCGGGGAGGGAGCGCGCGGGAGGCTGGTCCACCGCATCGCTCCGGAGAATCGCTGCTCTCGGTCGCGCAGTCATGGCGCTCGCTGACCCGTTCGCCGCTAAAACGTTCGCTCCGCAGTTGGGCAGGTAAGCCGCGGAGGCACTCATCGTCGCCCTGGTCAACGCCCGCCGGCACGATCAATAAAACTGCGATTGCACCAGTGCGACGGCGCACAAACCCATGATCGGCTGCGGCAGGATGCCGAAGACGAGCAATGCGAGCCCGTTGGCTGAAAGGAGGACCCGGGTATCGCCGCGGCCGGTGATCGGCTCGCGATCGACCGGGTCGTCGAAATACATGAGCTTGACGATGCGCAGATAGTAAAACGCGCCGATAAGCGCGGCGACTACGCCGACGACCGCGAGCCAGACGAAGCCGGCCTGGACCGCGGCCTCCAACACCAACAATTTTCCGTAGAACCCGATCGTCGGCGGGAGTCCGGCCAGCGAGAACATCGCGAGCAGCATCATGAATGCCCACCACGGCGATCTGCGATTCAATCCCTTGAGATCGTCCAACTGGTCGGCTTCGAAACCCGCGCGCGAAAGGAGCAGAATGATGCCGAACGAGACGAGGCTCGTCAGCACATACGCCACTATGTAGAACAGCGCCGCGGAGAATCCGCGCACGTCCGCCGCCAGAAAGCCCATCAGCACATAGCCCATGTTGGCGATCGTCGAATACGCGAGCATTCGTTTCACGTTCGTCTGCGCGATCGCGACGATGTGACCCAGCGTAATCGACAGCACGCAGAGGACGATCAGCATTCCTTGCCAGTGCACCTCCGCGGTGCCCAGCGCACCCGCCAACAGGCGGAGCAGCAGCGCGAACGCCGCGAACTCGGGCGCGGTTCCGATCAGCATCGTGATCGCCGTCGGCGCGCCCTGGTACACGTCCGGCACCCACATGTGATAAGGCACCGCGCCCAGCTTGAAGGCAATCGCCGACACGACAAACACCAGACCGAAGATCAGCAGCACGGGATTCTCGAGCTCGCCGGCCATCGCCTGCGCCACGAGGTCGATTTGCAGCAGACCCGTCGCACCGTAGATCATCGACATGCCGTAGAGCAGAATGCCCGACGCCAACGCGCTCAAGACGAAGTACTTCATCGCCGCCTCGGACCGGCTGACGTCATCGCGCTGCAGCGCTACCAGCGCATACAACGACAGCGACATGAGCTCGAGTCCAAGGTAGAGCGTGAGGAAATGGTTAGCGGTGATCAGCACCTGCATGCCCAGCAGCGCAAACAACATGAGCACGAACGTTTCCCCGCGAAAGAGGCCGCGCGCGGTCAGATACGCGCGCGAGAAGAACAGCACGAAGGAGAGCGCGACAATGCTCGCGAGGCGCAGCAGGTTTGCCACCATATCCACGACGACCAGATCGTGGAATACGTGGACAACCTCCATCCGCGTCGCCTGCAGCGTTACGCACGCGGCCAGTAACAGCGCGAATTGCGTCAGCCAGTAGCTTAAGTGGCGCTGCTCGTCGCGCAAGAAGAGATCGACGAGCAGGATCAGCGAGCCCGCGCTCAGAATGATGATTTCGGGGAGGATCGCGAGCAGGTCGGACGTCATGGTGTGCGGTTAGAGTTTGCTTTTGCCGACGTGGGCGAGCAGATCGGCGAGCGACACGTGCATGACATCGATGAATGGCTTGGGCCAGACGCCCATGACGAGTACTGCCGTGGCGACGACGGCGAGCAGCCAGAATTCGCGCCGATTCAAGTCCTTGAGGGCGGCAACGTGGGCGTTGGCCACTTCACCGAAAATCACGCGCTTGTACATCCAAAGCGTGTATGCCGCTCCCAGGATCAGCGAGGTCGCGGCGAGGAAGGCAAGCCAAAAGTTGACCTGGACGGCAGCGAGGATCACCAGGAACTCGCCCACGAAGCCCGAGGTAGCCGGGAGGCCGGCGTTGGCCATCGCGAACAACATCATGAATGCGGCGAACTTGGGCATCGTGTTGACCACACCGCCGTAATCGGCGATCCACCGCGTGTGCATGCGGTCGTACATGACGCCCACGCACAGAAACATCGCGGCCGACACAAAGCCGTGCGAAACCATCTGCAGCAGCGCCCCTTCGGCGCCCAACTGGTTGAACAGGAAGAGCCCTAGCGTCACCAAGCCCATGTGCGAAATCGATGAATACGCAATCAGCCGTTTCATGTCCGCCTGCATCAGCGCAACCAATCCGATATAGACGACGGCGATCAGCGACAGCGTGATGATGAAACCGGCGAGGTAGTGACTGGCGTCGGGAAGAATCGGCAGAATGAAGCGGGCGAAGCCGTATGCGCCGATCTTGAGCGTCAGCGCAGCCAGCACCACCGAGCCGCCGGTGGGCGCCTCCGTGTGGGCGTCGGGAAGCCACGTATGCACCGGCCACATCGGTACCTTGACCGCGAACGCGGTGAAGAAAGCGACAAAGATCAGCACCTGCGTTTTCAGCGAGAGCGGCAATTCATACCAGTCCTGCACAGCGAACGAGCCGGATTTCTGATAGAGGTAGATGAACGCGACCAGCATCAGCAACGACCCCAGCAGCGTATACAAAAAGAACTTGATCGCGGCGTACACGCGGCGTTCGCCACCCCAGATGCCGATGATCAGATACATCGGGATCAACATCGATTCGAAGAAGAAGTAGAAGAGAATTGCGTCGAGCGCCGCAAACGCGCCGTTGATGAGCCCCGACATGATGAGGAATGCCGCCATGTACTGCGCGACGCGGGATTGGATCACTTCCCACCCCGCCCATACCACCAACACGGTCGTGAAGCTGTTCAGCAGGATGAACAGCAGCGAGATACCGTCGACGCCCAGGTGGTAGTAGATGTCGAAGTAAAGAATCCAGTCGCGTCGTTCGACGAACTGCATCGCCGACGTCGTCGGATCGAAGTGCGTGTACAGCGGCACGGTGACCAGGAAACCGGCAAGCGCTCCGACCAACGCGATCCAGCGAATGATGCGGGCGTCGCGGTCGCGCCCGATTGCCAGCACTACGATTCCCGCGACGACCGGAACCCAGATGGCGAGGGAAAGAAAGGCGGTCATTCAACGTTCAGCGAACGGATGACCCACCAGGTCAAAAACGCAAAGACGCCAACGATCATCGTGAACGCGTAGTGATAGACATAACCGGACTGCACCTGGCGCAGCAGCGCCGATACCCAGCGGACGACGCGGCCCGAGCCGTTCACGAAAAACTCGTCGATGATCGCGCGATCTCCGACGTTCGACAAAAACCCACCGGCTGCGCGCGAGCCGCCCGCGAAGAACCAGTCGTTGAAGCGATCCAAGTAGTATTTGTTATCGAGCAACGCATAAATCGCGCTCGCCCGCGACCGGATCCTGGCCGGCAATGCGGGATTGACGATGTAGCAATACCACGCGGTCATGATGCCCGCGACCGCCAGCCAGAACGGCGCGCTCGTCAAGCCATGCCAGACGAATGCCACGACGCCGTGCCACTCAGCCCCTAATTTGGCGAGGACGGCATGTTCCGGGCGGACGACAATCGAGCTGCCGAAATAGTCCCCGAACAGCAGCGGCTCGATGTACACCCAACCGGTATAGACCGACGGAATCGCCAGCAAAATCAGCGGAATCGTCACGACCCACGGACTCTCCTTGGGTGGGCCGTCCTCGCCATGTCCGTGTTCGTCCGCGGGCTCGCCGTGCACCACCTGATGCGCAGGATGATGCGTAAACCGCGGCGCGCCATGGAATGCGAGAAACAGCAGGCGGAACGAATAGAACGCCGTAATGAACACGCCGCTTATCACCGCGAAGTAGGCATAGGAATGGCCAGGAATCTGCGATAGACGCACGGCCTCGATGATCGCGTCTTTGGAGAAGAATCCGGCGAAGGGCGGAATGCCGGCGAGCGCGAGCGAACCGATGACGGCCGTCACGTAGGTGATCGGCATGTATTTGCGCAGTCCCCCCATCCGGCGCAGATCCTGCTCGTGATGCAGCGCGATGATCACCGACCCCGCCCCCAGGAACAACAGCGCCTTGAAGAACGCGTGCGTCATCAGGTGGAAGATCGCCGCGGAGTACGCCGAGACGCCCAGCGCGACCGTCATGTACCCGAGCTGCGATAGCGTTGAGTAGGCGACCACGCGCTTGATGTCGTTCTGGACGATGCCCAGAAACGCCATGAACAGCGCCGTCGTCGCGCCGATGATCGCGACAAAGCTCAACGCCGTGTCGGAGAACTCGAAGAGCGGGCTCATCCGGGCGACCATGAAAATCCCCGCCGTAACCATCGTCGCCGCGTGAATCAGCGCGGAGATCGGCGTCGGACCTTCCATCGAATCGGGGAGCCATACGTGCAGTGGCACCTGCGCGCTCTTACCCATCGCGCCGATGAAGAGGCAAATGCACGTCACTGTCAGCAACGACCATGCGGTCCCGCCCCACAGATCCAGCGTGCGACCGGCAAGCCCGGGGGCCCGGGCGAAGGCCTCCGCGTAATCCATCGTCCCGAAATGCGCGAGCACTAGCCCAACCCCAAGGATGAAGCCGAAGTCCCCGACACGGTTAGCGAGAAACGCCTTCAAGTTCGCATAGATCGCCGTCGGGCGCGTATACCAGAAACCGATCAGCAGATAAGACACGAGGCCGACCGCTTCCCAGCCGAAGAAGAGCTGGAGAAAATTGTTGCTCATGACGAGCATCAGCATCGAGAAGGTGAACAGCGAGATATAGGAGAAAAAACGCGAGTAACCCGGATCGTCCGCCATGTAGCCGATCGTGTAGACATGGACCATCAGCGACACGAACGTCACGACGAGCATCATCAAAGCGGTCAGCGGGTCGATCAGGAAGCCGATCGCCATCGTGAGGCTCCCGGACTCAAGCCACGTGTACACGTTGCCGTTGAATGTGTGGCCCGCCACGACGTCGCGCCAGATCACGATCGACGCCAAGAACGACACGGCGACGGCGGCGGTCGTCAGCCAATGTGAAGCGGCGCGCGGCATTCTCGCGCCGAACAGGCCGACGACAATCGCGGCCACGAGCGGCGCCAGCGGCACGAGAAGGTAGAGTTGCTGCATCGTCATTGCGTGCTCGTGCGCTTAACCCTTGAGCTTGCCCATGTCTTCGACGTCGATCGAACCGGCGTTGCGAAACAGCAGCACGAGGATCGCGAGCCCGATGGCGGACTCGGCAGCCGCCACGGTCAGAATGAAGAACACGAACACCTGCCCGCTCATGTCGCCCAGGTAGGATGAAAACGCGATGAAATTGAGGTTGACCGCAAGCAGCATCAGCTCAATTGCCATCAGCAGGATGATGACGTTTCTCCGATTGAGAAAGATTCCGGCCATGCTGATGGCGAACAGAATCGCACCCAGCACGAGGTAGTGCGCCAATGTCGGCGCGATGAGCGATGCCACTAAAGTCTCCCTAGCTACTAAAACGACACTTAGCGGATGGGCGCGTGAAGTCGAGCGTTCCGGAGGCGGACCGCCTGCGCCCGCGTACCGGTCATCATTCCCGCGTTTCCGACGGCACGTTGACCAATCGCACGCGATCGGCGCGCTGCACCTTCACCTGTGCGCCGGCGTCCTGATACTTGGCCCCGCGGCGCTCGCGATGGGTGAGCGCGATCGCCGCAACGATTGCCACCAGCAGGACGACAGCGGCGACCTCGAACGGATAGACGAACTCGACGTAGAGAAGCCGGCCCAGCGCCTGCGTATTGCTCGCCTGCACCATCGGCACGGCCGTGTTGCCCGCGACGCCGCTGCCGATGATGACCAGCGCCATCTCGAGCAGGACGAGTATCCCCACGATTCCGCCGACCGGGATGTAGCTCTTGAAGTTCTTGCGTAGGTTGTCGAAATTGATGTCGAGCATCATCACGACAAACAGGAACAGCACCATCACCGCGCCGACGTAGACAAGAACGAGCGCAATCGCCAGGAACTCGGCCTTGAGCAGCAGCCAGATGGCTGCGGCGGTGAAAAAGCACAACACCAGCCATAGTGCCGCGTGCACCGGATTACGCACGATGATGACGCGCAGCGCCGCGAACACGAGGATTGCGGCAAAGATATAGAAGACCGCAGTCTGGAAGCTCATGAAATCCTAAAGTCGGCGCTCGCCCGGCGGCGAAGCCGTGCCGGCGCTCGCGACGGGTTCATCTAAATTTCGCATCGGCCGCCCGATCCCGGGCGATCTGCTCTTCATAGCGATCGCCGACGGCGAGCAACATTTCTTTGGTGTAGTAGAGGTCGCCCCGCTTTTCCCCGTGGTACTCGAGCACGCGCGTCTCGACAATCGAATCGACGGGACAGCTCTCCTCGCAAAACCCGCAAAAAATGCATTTGGTGAGATCGATGTCGTAACGCGTCGTGCGGCGGGTACCGTCAGCGCGCTGTTCCGATTCGATCGTGATCGCCAGCGCAGGGCACACCGCCTCGCACAACTTGCAGGCAATGCAGCGTTCCTCGCCGTTCGGATACCGGCGCAATGCGTGCAGACCGCGAAATCGCGGGCTCTGCGGTGTTTTCTCCTCGGGAAACTGCACGGTGATCTTGCGGGCGAACAGATAGCGCCACGTGAGGCCCATGCCTTGCAGCAGCTCGAGCAGCAGCCAGGTGTCGAAGAATGTTTTAACGCGAGCCAACATAAGCTTCCCCGTCCACGTCAGTGAAAGAGGTAATCAAAGCGAGTTTGCATCATCGCACCCAGAAACACGATCCAGATCAGGGTGATTGGGATGAACACCTTCCAGCCGAGCCGCATGATCTGGTCGTAGCGATAGCGCGGAAACGTCGCGCGGATCCACACGAAGATCAGCAAGACGAACGCCATCTTGAGCGCAAACCAGAAAAATCCGTCGCCGAGCGGCGCCAAACCGGCAACCGTAGCATCGTTTAGCGGCGGCCAGGGTGAGAGCCATCCGCCGAGAAACATGAGCGACGTCAGCGCCGCGATCATGATCATGTTCATATACTCGGCGAGGAAGAATACCGCAAACGCGACACCCGAGTACTCGACGTGGAAACCCGCGACGATCTCCGATTCACCTTCCGCCACGTCGAACGGATGGCGATTGGTTTCAGCGATTCCCGAAACGAGATAGACGAGCAGCAGCGGAAATAGCGGCCACGCGTACCACTGTGCAAGCCCACCTTCCTGCCCTCTGACGATATCGGTGAGGTTCAAGCTGCTGGCGGCCATCAGCACGCCGACGAGCGCAAAGCCCATCGCAATTTCGTACGACACGATCTGCGCTGCCGACCGCAGGCAGCCAAGAAACGCGTACTTGGAGTTCGACGCCCAGCCCGCCAGGATGACGCCGTACACACCGACCGAGGTCATCGCCAGGACGTAGAGCAGGCCCGCGTTGATATTGGCCAACACCAACGTATCGGTGAACGGAATGACCGCCCACGCCGCCAACGCGGGGCCGAGCGACAGGAGCGGCGCGATCAGAAAAAGATAGCGATTGGCACCCGAGGGAACGATGACTTCCTTGAACAGTAGTTTGGCGACGTCGGCGAAAGGCTGCAGCAAACCAAACGGTCCGACCCGGTTGGGGCCGATGCGCACTTGCATATAACCGATGACCTTGCGCTCGGCGAGCGTCAGGTACGCGACCGCAAGAATCAGCGGCATCGCGATCGCGACGATCTTCGCGAACGTCCAGACGACGATCCACACGGGTCCCAGGAAATCACGCACGGGTGCCAGCACTTCCATCATGCACGCTCGATGCTGACCGCACCGGACATTCCCTCGAGGCCGCAGGTCGATGCATGGGCCGCGGCAATGCGCACGACGCCCGGCGGCACTGCAGCGTCCACCACCGCGGTCAGCACCGCCTCACCCCGGCCCTGCCCGACTTTGACCTGCGCGCCCGCGGTCAGGCGTAGCGTGTCGAACAGTGATCGATGCATGCGCGCCTTCGGCGCTTTCGCGTCCACCGTCTCTTGTAAGGGCGCGGAACGCCGGACCAGCGGATCGGCGAAATAGATCGGCACGTCGGCGACCCGCTCGATGACATTAGACTTCGTCGCATTCGGCGCCGTGATCGCGACCCGACAGGCATTGCTAAGCCGCAGCGTAACGTCGGCCTGTGCCGGCAACACGGCCGCGCGCACTTCTTCGATTGTGTCGAAGGTGAAATCCGGCAAATTAAGCATCGAGCCCAGCACGCGCAGCACTTTCCATCCGGGGCGGGTTTCGGCCAGTGGCTTGACCACTCCGTGAAAGCTTTGCACGCGCCCTTCGCAATTGACGAAGGTGCCGGCGGTCTCAGTGAACGGCGATATCGGCAACAGCACGTCGGCGTAGCCAATGCCGTGCTTGAACGGGCTCAGCACGACGACGAGATCGGCTTTTTCGAGCGCGGCGCGCGCGGCCAACGCGTTCGCGCAGTCGAATTCGGGTTCGGCGTGCAGCACGAGGTACGCGCGACCAGGCTCCGCCAACATCGCTTGGGCGTTCTTGCCGCCAGCTTGTGGTAGCGCGCGCGCCAGATGCGCGCCGATGGTGTTGGCCGCTTCGGTCAGAAACCCGAGCGTGCCGCCGGTCAACTCGGTCAGCGCTTGCGCGAGCGCGTGCAATTGCGAACCGTCCGCATGCTGCGTCGCGTAGTTGCCGAGCAGGATGGCGGTTTTCGTGCCGGACAGCAAGCTCGCGGCGACCGCCTTCGCCTCATCCGTAACGCTGATACGAGCGAGCGGCGGAGGCACGGGTTTGCCTGCCGCCTGCGCGGCCGCCACGACAATTGCCGCCAGCGCCGCCGGTAATTGCGACGGCGGCACGATCGTCTTATGCGCGACGTTCATCAGCCAGTCGTCGTCCACTGAATGCAGCATCGAAATCTGCGCGGATTTTTTGGCGGCCTGCCGCAGCCGCTGGGCGACGAGCGGATGGTCCTTGCGCAAAAAGCTGCCAATGACCAGAACGCGATCGAGTGTATTGAGCTCTGCGACCGGCAGCCCTAGCCAAGGGACGCTAGCGTCCGAAGTTGTCGTCGCGGCGTCGGCGCGAAAATCGCTTTGGCGCAAACGGAAATCGATGTTATCGCTGCCGAGGCCACGAACGAGTCGCGCGACCAGCGAGATCTCTTCCATCGTCGCATGCGGCGATACGAGCGCGGAGAGCGCACCCGCGCCATGCCTGCTGACGACGTCGGTGAGCCCTTTGGCCACGAACTCCAACGCGGTCTGCCAGTCGACGGGCTTCCACGTTTTAGCGCCGTCTTGATCGATGTGCTTCAGCATCGGCGTCGTCAGACGCTCGTCGGATCTCAGCGCTTCGTACGAAAAGCGGTCCTTGTCGGAGAGCCAGCACTCGTTGACCGCGTCGTTCTCGAACGGCACGACGCGCAGCACGCGATGATCCTTGACCTGGACCACCAGATTGCTACCCAGCGAATCGTGCGGTGCGATGGATTTGCGGCGCGCGAGCTCCCACGTGCGCGCCGCATAGCGAAAGGGCTTGGACGTGAGCGCCCCCACCGGGCAGATATCGATCGAGTTGCCGGATAGCTCGGAGTCGACCGTCTTGCCGACGAAAGAAACGATTTCCGCATGCTCGCCGCGCCCGGCCATCCCGAGCTCCATAATGCCGGCAATCTCCTGCCCGAAGCGCACGCAGCGCGTGCACTGGATGCAGCGCGTCATCTCCGCCGCCGACACGAGCGGTCCCAAGTCCTTATGCAGGACGACGCGTTTGGGTTCCGCGTAGCGCGACGCCGAAGCGCCGTAGCCGACCGCGAGATCCTGCAGTTGGCACTCGCCGCCCTGATCGCAAATCGGACAGTCGAGCGGATGGTTGATCAACAGAAATTCCATGACGCCTTGCTGCGCATCAACCGCTTGCTCCGAGTGCGTCCAGACCTTCATGCCCTCGGAGACAGGTGTGGCGCATGCCGGCAGCGGCTTGGGCGCCTTTTCCACTTGCACCAGACACATCCGGCAGTTGGCCGCAATCGAGAGCTTCTTGTGATAGCAGAAATGCGGCACGTAAATGCCCAGGCGGCTCGCGGCATCCATCACCGTGCTGCCGTGCGCCACTTCCACCTGCTTGCCGTCTATCTGGAGATTCACCATTACGTATACGCCGGCACCGCGCATCGCTTGTGATCGATGTGGTGGACGAACTCATCGCGGAAATGCTTGATGAAGCTCTTAACCGGCAGCGCCGCGGCGTCGCCGAGCGCACAGATCGTGCGGCCAGCAATGTTGTCGGCGACCGACACCAACGTTTCCAGGTCTTCGCTGCGTCCCTGCCCATGCTCGATCCGGTTCACCATTCGCCACAGCCAGCCGGTCCCTTCGCGGCACGGCGTGCACTGGCCGCACGACTCTTCGAAATAGAAGTATGAAAGGCGCAAGAGACAGCGCACCATGCACCGCGTGTCGTCCATCACGATGACCGCGCCGGAGCCGAGCATCGAGCCCGCCTTGGCGATCGAGTCGTAATCCATGTCGGTGGCGAGCATCACATCGCCGGGCAGCACCGGCATCGACGAGCCGCCGGGAATGCACGCCTTCAAGCGGCGCCCGCCGCGCATGCCGCCCGCCATTTGCAGAAGTGTCGCGAACGGGGTTCCCAGCTTGACCTCGTAGTTGCCAGGACGCTCGACGTCGCCGGAAACGGAAAAGAGTTTCGTTCCGCCGTTGTTGGGTCGGCCGAGGTCGAGAAACGCCTGGCCACCGTTGTTCATAATCCACGGAACCGCCGCGAAGGTCTCCGTGTTATTGATCGTCGTCGGCTTGCCGTAAACGCCGAACGAAGCGGGAAATGGCGGCTTGAAACGCGGCAGTCCTTTCTTGCCCTCGAGTGACTCGAGCAGCGCCGTTTCCTCTCCGCAGATATACGCGCCGAACCCGTGCTGATTGTAGAGATGGAAGGCAAAGCCGCTGCCTAGGATGTCGCGTCCCAGCAGTCCGGCGGCGTACGCTTCGTCGAGTGCTTCTTCGCAGCGCAGATACGTGTCCCAAATCTCACCGTGAATATAGTGGTAGCCGCGGCAGGCACCCATCGCATACGCACCGATGGCCATGCCCTCGATGACCGCGTGTGGGTTGTAGCGAAGGATGTCACGATCCTTGAATGTGCCGGGCTCGCCCTCGTCGGAATTGCACACGATGTACTTGTCGCCGGTGAACTGGCGCGGCATGAAGCTCCACTTGAGTCCCGTCGGAAAGCCCGCTCCGCCGCGACCGCGCAGCGCTGACCCTTTCACTTCGGCGATGACCTGTTCGGGTGGAATTTTTGCCGCCAGGATTTTTTTAAGCGCGTCATACCCGCCGCGCGCAACGTAATCGGCGAGACGCCAGTTCCTGCCGGTCAAACCGGCCATCAGGATCGCATCCGGGCCGTAATCGAGGAATTCGGATGGGGCGTTCACTTCGCGGCCCCGGCCGTCTGCTTTGGCGCATCCGCGAACGTACCGTCCGCGCCCGCCGCAAGCTCGGCCAGCAGTGCATCGAGCCGCGCTTCGGTCATGAAGCTGCACATGCGGCGATCGTTGACGAGGAGCACGGGCGCGTCGCCGCAGGCGCCAAAACACTCGCCTTCCTTCAAGGTGAACCGGCCATCGCTTGACGTCTCACCGAACTCGACGCCGAGCTTGCGTTTCAATTGCTCCGCCGCGGCGTTCGCGCCTTGCAACGCGCAGGGTAGATTGGTGCAGAGCGCGATCTTGAAGCGACCCGTCGGCTCCAGGTTGTACATCGCATAAAAAGTGGCGACCTCGTACACGGCTACCGGCGGCATTTCCAGGTACTGCGCGACCACGTCCATCGTCTCGGGAGCAAGCCAGCCTTTTTCGTCCTGCGCGAAGGCGAGTGCCGCGATCACCGCTGACTGCTTGTGCTCGGGCGGGTACTTGGCGATCTCGCGGTCGATCTTTCGCAGGGTTTCGGCGCTCAGCATGGGTGGCTTCAGCGATCGATCGATCCGAACACGATGTCCTGCGTGCCGATGATCGCGACGACATCGGCGATCATGTGGCCGCGTGCCATCTCGTCGAGCGCGGCCAGGTGCGCGAAATCCGGCGGGCGCAGCTTGACCCGGTACGGTTTGTTCGCGCCGTCGGACACGATATAGACGCCGAACTCGCCTTTCGGATGCTCGATGGCAGCGTACGCTTCACCCACTGGCACGTGCATGCCTTCGGTGAAGAGCTTGAAGTGGTGGATCAGCTCTTCCATGTTCGTCTTCATCGACTCGCGGTCGGGCGGCGCTACCTTGTGATTCGCCACAATCACCGGCCCCGGATTCTGCCGCAGCCACTGCGCGCATTGCGCGACGATGCGGTTCGCCTGGCGCATCTCTTCCATGCGCACCAGGTAGCGGTCGTAGCAGTCGCCGTTCACGCCGACAGGGATGTCGAACTGCATCCGGTCGTAAACGGCGTACGGCTGTTTTTTGCGCAAATCCCAGGCGACGCCCGAGCCGCGCAGCATCGCCCCGGTAAAACCCAGCGCCAGCGCTCGTTCCGGAGACACGACACCGATTCCGACGGTACGCTGTTTCCAGATCCGGTTGTCGGTCAAGAGCTCTTCGTATTCATCGACGCATTTCGGAAACCGCCGCGTGAAATCTTCGATGAAGTCGAGCAGCGACCCCTGCCGGTTCTCGTTCATTCGCTCGAGTGTCTTCTCGTTCTTGCGTTGCGACGGCTGGTACTGCGGCATCCGTTCCGGCAGATCGCGATACACGCCACCTGGACGGTAATACGCGGCGTGCATGCGCGCTCCGGACACAGCCTCGTAAACGTCGAACAGATCCTCGCGCTCGCGAAACGCGTACAGAAACGGTGTCATGGCGCCGACGTCGAGAGCATGGCTGCCAAGCCACAGCAAGTGATTCAGGATCCGCGTGATCTCGTCGAACATCGTGCGTATGTACTGGGCGCGCTCCGGGACCTCGATTGCCGCGAGCTTCTCGATCGCCAGGCAATACGCGTGCTCGTTGCACATCATCGACACGTAATCGAGCCGGTCCATGTACGGCAACGACTGCAGGTACGTCTTGTGCTCGACCAGCTTTTCGGTTGCCCGGTGCAGTAGGCCGATGTGCGGGTCGGCGCGCTCGATTACTTCACCGTCCAATTCGAGCACCAATCGCAACACGCCGTGCGCCGCCGGGTGTTGCGGCCCGAAATTCATCGTGTAGTTGCGGATTTCAGCCACGCTCGCTACACCTTGTCGGTGTCTTCGGCATCCGCGTAATGGTCTTCGCGGATGACACGCGGGTTGATTTCGCGCGGCTCGATGGTGACCGGCTGGTAAATGACGCGACCCAGCTCCGGGTCGTAGCGCATCTCGACGTGACCGGAAAGCGGAAAATCCTTGCGGAACGGATGGCCGACGAACCCATAGTCGGTCAACAGCCGGCGCAGATCTGGGTGACCGGTGAACATGATGCCGTAAAGGTCGAAGGCTTCGCGCTCGAACCAATTGGCCGAAGGCCAGATCTCGATCATGCTCGGCAGCACGGGAAAGGCATCGTCGACCGCAAACGCGCGGACGCGCAGCCGCCGGTTGTGCGTCAGCGACAAGAGGTGATAAACGCCGGCAAAACGCGCGCCTTCCCACACACCGTCGCCGTAAGTCGAATAATCGACTCCGCACACATCGAGAAGCATCTCGAACCGAAACTCCGGGCGATCCCGCAATTCGCGCATTGTGTCGAGTAGGCGTTCCGCCGGTACGACGGCGGTCACCTCGCCCAACGCCACCGTAACGCTGGTAATCCCTTCGCCCAAAGCCGGCTGCAAGGCTTCAGCGAGCGCTGCGAATCGCGTGCCCATCAGCGTGCGATTGTATTGGTGCGCCAGATCTTGTTCTGCAACTGCAGGATGCCGTAAAGCAACGCCTCGGACGTCGGCGGGCAGCCAGGCACATAGATGTCGACCGGCACGATTCGATCGCAGCCGCGCACGACCGAGTACGAATAATGATAATAGCCGCCGCCGTTCGCGCACGATCCCATCGAGATGACCCAACGCGGCTCGGGCATCTGGTCGTAGACCTTGCGTAACGCGGGCGCCATTTTATTGCACAGCGTGCCCGCGACGATCATCACGTCGGACTGCCGCGGGCTCGGCCGGAACACGATGCCGAAGCGGTCCAGATCGTAGCGAGCCGCTCCCGCGTGCATCATCTCGACGGCGCAGCACGCGAGACCGAAAGTCATCGGCCACATCGAACCGTTGCGCGCCCAGTTGATGACGGAATCGAGGCTCGTGGTGACGAAGCCTTTTTCGAGGACACCATCGATGCTCATAGCGTCGTTGCCTTAAAGTTTTTCATTCCCAATCGAGGGCACCTTTCTTCCACTCGTACGCGAAGCCAACGATAAGGATCAACAGGAACACCATCATCGCCACGAAACCTTCAAACCCGATGTCGGGAAGAACGACCGCCCACGGAAATAAAAACGCGATTTCCAGATCGAACAGGATGAACAGGATGGCGATCAGGTAATAGCGGACGTCGAACTTCATCCGCGCATCTTCAAACGCTTCGAAGCCGCATTCGTAGGGCGAGAGCTTTTCCGGATCGGGGCGTGAAGGCGAAAGCAACGAACCCAACGTCAGAAGCAGCACTCCCATACCTAGACCGAACAGGATGAACAGCAGGACAGGAAAATACTGCTCCAGCATCTTCAGGCCTTCGTCACACGCGGGAAGCTACGTTTGCGATGAAACTTAAAATTGCACCAAACGATCGTTTCGTGGTGCCGACGGGGAGACTCGAACTCCCACGGCTTTCGCCACTGCCCCCTCAAGACAGCGTGTCTACCAGTTTCACCACGTCGGCTTCGCTTTATTTCGGCACTTCACCTGCCTTTGACGCCGGAGCGCCCGGCGCATCTTTGATCGGTGCGGCGGGCGCCGATGGCTGCGGTACGTCGGAGGCTTTAGATGCTGGAGCGCCTGGTGCTGGCATTTGCTGCATCACGCCTTCTCGCATCAGATCTTTCGGCGCCGCGCGAGTCGCGCCCAAATACGTGAGGCCGAGACTCGACAGAAAAAACACCGCGGCAAGGACCGCCGTTGTCCGTGACAAGAAATTGGCCGACCCCGCCGCTCCGAAAAGGCTCCCGGACGACCCGCTCCCAAAGGCGGCGCCCATGTCCGCGCCTTTTCCGTGTTGCAACAGAACGAGCCCGCACAGCACCACGGCCACCAGCAGGTGCACGACCAATATCAACGTTTCCACCATTCCCATCGAGTCACTCCGCATTACGCTTGAGCTTCATTAGGCCCGTGCGATCGCCAAAAATTCATTCGCGTCAAGCGACGCCCCGCCGATCAAGCCCCCGTCGACATCGGGCATCGCGAACAATGCCGCCGCGTTGGCGGCCTTCACACTACCGCCATACAGCAAGGTCACGTCCCCGGCGCCAACACTCGCCAACCGCTCGCGCAGAAAGGCATGTACGGTCTGCGCTTGCTCGGGCGATGCGGTGCGCCCGGTGCCGATTGCCCAAACCGGTTCGTAAGCGACGACCACTCGCGCCAACCGCGGACCGAGAGCGGCTGCTACCGCATCGAACTGCGCCCCGATCACTGTCTCCGTCTGCCCCGCATCGCGCTCAGCCAGCGTTTCTCCGATGCAAACAACCGCTGTCACGCCCACGTCGAGCGCAGCCGCGGCCTTCGCCGCCACTTGCGCATTGGTCTCGCCGTGCAACTGGCGCCGTTCCGAATGCCCGGTCAACGCGAACGTACACCCAAACTCGGCGAGCATCCCGGCCGACACTTCACCCGTAAACGCGCCCGAACCGTGGGCACTGATGTCTTGCGCCCCCCATGCGATCTCCGACCCGGCAAGCGCGTCACGTGCCTGCGCGAGGTACGGAAACGGCACGCACACTCCCAAGCGCCCCGGACCAGGTGGCCAGCCGGCCGCCAATGCTCCCAGCAGCGCGGCATTGGGCGCGAGCCCGCCGTTCATTTTCCAGTTGCCTACGACAAGCCTGCCGCGCATTCGCCTTGCTCTTTGGTTCTGTCACGGGCTAACGCTATTGGACCGTCGGAAGCTACTGGCCATCCAACCAGGATTCGACCGTAAAACCTTGTGATTTTACCGCGTTGCAACATGAGGGGTCAACGCGAGGTTTTACTTCCTTCACTTAACGGTCGTGGTCGCGAGCGTTCGTTATTACTGCCGGCGGATCGGAGTATGGCCGCGATAGGTTAAGCCGGTTACGCGGTGCTGTTTCCATTTCATGATCGGTCACCCGAAACCGCTTGTGACACGCATCTATCAAGAGCAGGCTTCGCGAGTTCATCCGCGGGAGCGCGCCGTGTCGAATATATCTTCAACGCTTGCAATTCTGCTGGTCTGCCTTTCGATCAACTGCGTCCAGGCGCAGGGTGTTGGCCGTTTCGCGGCTACGCCCGACGTCAGCACGGCCGATTGCGAGCAGCTCGCCGGCATGCCGAATGCGCCAATGTCCGTCGAAGCATGCAAAGCGATGATGGGGATGGCAAAGGGATTTGAAGCAGCGGCCGCCGACCCCGGCGCCCCGCGCCCCGGCGACGATGCCATGAGCTGTTCCCAGATCTTTGCCGAACTGAAGACGATGGCAGGCGTCGGCATTTCGGACGCCACCACAAAGCAAGCGGCAGCCGTAGTGAACGACGGCACTGCACTGGCCACGCGACAAGCTGGAGAATTGACCGCGTTTATCGCCGAGAGCTATGCGCTGGGGGCCGGCGCGGGTTTGCTCAGCGCGTACACGCCAAACTTTGTCGGGGCGGCAATCGCCGCTGCGTGGCAGGCGAAACTCTCGGCGCTAGCCGCCAAGGCGCAGGCGGAGCAGGCGCCGATCAATGCACGGATGGATCAGGCGATGCTCGCCAATACGCTTGAAATGAGTCGAGCAATGCAAGCCAATCCGCGCTTTGCCCGACTCGCGCAACTGGGCATCAAGAAGAACTGCGAGCCACCCGCCGCGGATGCCAAGTAGCGCCATAAACGTCAGGGCCGTTGGCCGCGCCGAGTGTAGCTTAAGCCCTCGCGACTTGCCGCAGCCGGCGTAGCAAGATGGGCAAGAACCAGACGGCCAAAGTTAGCGCACCCAGGGTCGCGGCAACGGGCCGCTCGAAAAAAGCAAACCAGTCGCCATCGGCCTTGATCATCGACGTGACGAAATTCTCTTCGAGCATTCCGCCAAGCACAACGCCCAGGATCGCTGGCGCGATCGGGAAGCCGTTTCTTTCGAGCACGAACGCGGCAACTCCGGCGACGAGCATGACGGTCACATCGAACGCCGTATTGTTGATGGCGAACGCGCCCACGACGCAGAACAGCATGATCACCGGCATCAGCACGTTGCGTGGCACCTTGAGGATGCGTTTCGCGGCTTTGATGCACAGAAAGCCGAGCGGAATCATGATCAGGTTGGCGATGATGAACAGCAGGAACACCGCGTAAATTTTCTGCGGGTCATTGGTGAACAGCGAGGGCCCGGGGTTCATGTTCTTCATGTACAGCACGCCGATCACTATGGCCGTGATCGAATCCCCGGGAATGCCGAACACCAGCGCCGGAATCCACGCCCCGGCGAGCGCACTGTTGTTCGCCGCGCCGGACTCGACGATGCCCTCGACGTGCCCGGTGCCGAACTTCTCCGGTTCCTTCGAAAATTTCTTGCTGATCGCGTACGACATCCACGCGGCGATATCCGCGCCCGCTCCCGGCAGCCCGCCGACCAGCGTGCCCAAGGTGCTGCCGCGCAGGATTTGCACTGGATACTTGACGGCGAGGCGCCACATGCCGCGGAACACGTTGCCGATCGACTGATCGGCAACGTGCATTTGCGGATTGGTGTCGACCGCATACCGGAAGATCTCGGAAATCGCGAACATGCCGATCATCAACGGGATCATGCCGATTCCACCCAGGAGCTCGGTGCTGCCAAAAGTGAACCGCGGAAACCCGGCCGGGTTGCCCAAGCCGACGCCGGCGATCAGCAGGCCGAGCAGGAGCGAAACAAAGCCCTTGACCGGCCGGTCGCTGGTCATGAACACGGCGCACGTCAACCCCAACAGCACGAGCCAGAAGTATTCGAATGAGCTGAACCTGAGCGCGAATTCAGCGAGTGTCGGCGCGGCAACGATCAGTACCGCCGTACCAAACAGCCCACCGACCGCGGAGAAGACGAGACCCGCACCAAGCGCGAGTTCGGCTTGTCCCTTGCGGGTCATCGCGTAGGCTTCGTCCGTGTACGCCGCGGAGGCCGGCGTGCCGGGCATCCGCAGCAGACATCCGGGAATGTCGCCGGAGAAGATCGCCATCGCCGTCGCCGTGACGATCGCTGCGATTGCCGGGATCGGCGCCATGAAAAACGTCACCGGCACCAGCAGCGCGGTCGCCATCGTCGCAGTGAGCCCGGGGACCGCGCCGACAAAGAGTCCGAACAACGATGCCGCCAACATCACGGCCATGTTGTAAGGCTCGAACACCAGCGAAAAGGCTTGCACCCACGCGTCGCTCATAGCCGTCCCCGGCCGGGCGGCGTCGCGCCGTTTACCACGCAACGCCCTGCAGGATTCCCCACGGCAATGGGACGCGGAGCAGCTTGTAGAAGGCGTAATGGATGCCAAGCGTTACGAGCAACGCGATCGGCACGATCCATTTGGCACGGACGCCGAACACCCAGAACAGCACGCTCAAGTAAATCACGCCGCTCAACATGAACCCGAGCCAGTCGACGACCAGGATGTAAAAGGCATTGACGCCGACGGTCAACGCGAGCGCGACCACGTGGCGCGATGACGAAACCCATTCGTCGAACCGGACCCAGTGCGGATCTTCGCGCGCGCGCCTTACCGCCAGCCCTTTGACGACCAGCAGCGCCCCACAGACCGCAAGCGCGACTGCTACGACACCGGGCATCAGTGCCGGGCCGTATTTCTGCCCGGGAATCGTCGGAAAGCTCTGGATATGGAAGAGCAACGCCGCGGCCAGCGCCAGCAGTAGCGCACCCCAGAGCGCGTCATTGACTTTCATACGCGAAGAGCGGCCCGTTATTGCCGGCAGGCCGCCCCTCTCGAACCAGCGTTACTTGACGATACCGACGGCCTTCATCGTGGCGCCCAAGTCGGTATCCGACTTGACCATGAACTTGGCGAATTCGTCGGGACCGGCATAGATGACGCCGAACCCGCGTTGCGCCATGAAATCGGTGTACTCCTTGCTGGCGGCGATCTTCCCGATTGCCGCGACGAGCTTGTCGCGAGCTTCGGCGGGAATATTCTTTGGCGCAGCGATGCCGCGCCAGGCCGCCATCGTCCAATTGCTGCCGGTGGCCGCTTTCAGCGTGGGCACGTTGGGATACAGCGCCGCCGGGGATTCCGCCATGACCGCCAGGCTTTTCACTTTGCCGGCGTCGATCAGCGAACGCGCTTCGGGCAGCGAGACCGGCGCGATCTGCACGCCGCCGGCGACGAGGTCCTGCAACCCCGGCGCGGCGCCGCTCGACGGCACCCACGGCACGCTCGCCGGATCGACCTTCAAGTCCCGCAGCATGCCGGCAATCGCGAGATGCCAGATACCGCCCTGCCCAGTGCCCGACGCCTTGAACTTGCCGGGGCTCGCCTTGATCGCCGCGACGAGCTCGTTGACGGTCTTGTACGGAGCGTCAGCAGCAACCTGCAAACCCGCGGCGTCGGCGTTCACGAGTCCAATCGGCGTGTATGACGCGCCGGTCAGATCGGTCAGCCCTTGCCAGTGCATCATGCCGATCTCGACGGTGACGATGCCAATCGTGTAGCCGTCCGGTGGTGCCTGCGCGATCGCCGCATGACCGACTACGCCACTGCCGCCCGTGCGGTTGACAACGTTGACCGGTTGCCCGAGCTCTTTTTCGAGCAGCGTGCCGATGATGCGCGCCGTGGCGTCGGTACCGCCGCCGGCGCCCCACGGCACGATCATCTGGATGGGCCGCTCCGGATACGCCGCGAGCGCGACGCTCGCGGTCAGGGTCGCGATCAGCGCGACGAGAACGCGTTGCACATTCTTCATGATTCCTCCTTCGAAAGGATGAGTGATATTGCGTCGCCGCCTGGTGAGGCGGAATATCGCGGAAAGTCGTGCGCCGACGTTAGCAGTGGCTCCGCAACCGGTCAAGTGTTCTGACCGCTTCCGGAGTGAGGGATTGGCGCCTTGAGCGTCGGCGCGGGAATCGCGGCGACGCGCGAGCGCAGATAATTTGCGAGCGTTGTCAGAAGCCGCGCCAAATCCCGTTCGAGGCGCGCGTACCCGGCGTTGGGTTCGAGCGTCTGTTCGTCCATGTACAACGTGCGCTTCAATTCAATCTGCAGGCTGTGGCGGTTTTCCGCGGGTCGTCCGTGCTTGCGCACGAGTTCGACACCCTTGTAGGGATCGTTGAGCGCCACGCTGTACCCCATCTCCCGCATGCTGGCGGCGATGCATTGCGTGAACTCGGGCTCGCACGTCGTTCCGTCGCGGTCGCCCAGCACGAAATCGGCGCGTTCGTGTCCAGGATCGTCGGACAGCGCATCACCCACGGCGGGCATCGAATGGCAATTCAGATGCCAAACGCCGCCGAACTCGCCGTGCCGCGCGTCGAGAATCGTTGTGAGCGCGCCGTGGTACGGCCGCCAATATCGGTCAATGCGGCTCCGCAACTCACTGCTTGTGAGCTTGCGCGAATACATCGGCACGCCGCCGCGGGCAAGGCGCCAGACGAGGCCGATGCCCTGTTGCGTCTTGCGCGAGGGAGATAGTGGTACCGGCCACGGGTCGGCGAGCAGATCGGGATCGATGTCGGCCAAGCTGCGGTTGGGGTCGATGTACGCGCGCGGAAAGCGCGCTTCGATCAGCGTCGCACCCAACGTTGGCGCAGCGCGCCACAGCCGGGCCACATGCGTGTCCTCCGCCTGCCGTACGAGCGCGCGCAGCGGCGCGTGATCGAAATCATCCGGGTACCACTCGCCCGAATGCGGTGAGTCGAGGACGAGCGGTATCGTTGCGCCGTCGGGGTCGTGGCGGACGAAGACTGCGCCCATTGCCTCCGCTCCCTGCTATTCCACTAAGGCTTTGAACACTGCGTCCGCCGAGTCCTTGTAAAACTCGATACTTATCTTCGTCCAAAGCTCATCAGGGAGGTCGTTTAACTGCCGGCGTACCCCGACAGGCATCAGAATCGTCTGTGCTTGCTTGTCGATCGCCAGCTCAACAATGCGTACGGCGTTAGGAATCAACTCGATAGACCCGCCAAGATTCAACGCGCCAACAACGACTGTCCCACCGCGGGTGTTCCGACTAAGAAGTGCGCCACACAAGACGACGAGCACCGGAAGGCCCACGCCCGCACCCGCCTTGTCGGCGTCCATCGGCCGCATCTGGACTGAGAACTCTTCTTCGCGCGGGTTGCGGTCGCCGACAAGCTCCCTCGAGCGCGTATAAAGGTTCTGCTCACCTACTCTTACGCTCTCGCGAAACGCCGGCGGCGTGGGCTGGTTCAGGATTCTCACGCCGCTGCCCGGACCGCAGGTCGCTTCAATCCGGTAGAGGCCCGGTCCCGCCTCCGTGGACCCGGGACTCGCACCCCACACCTGTCCGGGTGGCAGTGGGTCGGTCTCTATGGCCTCATCACTGTGCTGCTCGGGCGTGGACACGAACTGCTCAATACCCTCTGCCCCGAGGATGTAGCTAAAGTGCGTGTTCCGAAACTCGCTTTTGAACACCCGCCGCTGCTGCTCCTTGACCCGCCGGCGGGCCTCAAGGGCCAGCCGCACCATCCATTCAAGATCCTCGTCGGAAACCGGCATCGCAGGATCAGGAAACACAAGCTTGGAAAGGCCGCTCACGGTCCTGTTGACTGCATCGATGTCACGTCCGCTGAGTGCCCCGCCCAGATGAATGCGGCTCTGCATGACAGAAACTCGGTTACCCTGGCGAAGCCGGTCCCAACATTCGCTCAGAAAGTCACTGACGAGACCGAAATGATCGGTCACATGTTCGGTGGGATTCAATTTCGGAAATTCCCAACCCGGCACATACGAATGCAAGCGATCCATGAAGGCCGTGTCATTGCGCATCTCCGGTGGCAGTGGGCTTAGCAGATGTCCGACTCTCTGCTGCTGTTCAACGTCCACATCCAGATTGCCGACCATTACGAGGCTGCCATCAGCGCGAATGTTCTCCTTGCCACGGCTGAACTGGCCGGACGCCATATAGCCTTTCATGATGTTGACGCCGTCTTTCTGATCGAATGAGATACCCGATACTTCGTCAAAACAGACCACATCGTACTGACATACCAGACCCCGCTGGCCAGTGGCGTTGTTGACGAACATCTTTGCCACCGTCGCCTTACCGCCGGAAATCAAGTGCGAGTAAGGTGAGATCTGCTGGAACAAGTGACTCTTGCCGGTTCCGCGCGGGCCAAGTTCGACCATGTTGTAGTTCCGCTCGACGAAAGGCACCATCCTCAACAGAACAACTTTCTTCGCACGATCTGTAAGCGCCGACGGTTCCAGCCCGATCGAGCGCAGTAGGAAATCGATCCACTCCATTGCGGAGAAGGTCTGACGTGCTTTCATGAGCACATCCAGAACATCCGACTTCGACATCTGGATCGGCCGCAGTCCGTCCACCTTGAACGGCCGCCCTGCCGACTGCTGGGCAATGACCCCATCGTAGCTCAGCGTGACTTCCGCGTAGAAGCCGTCGGTCAGCATGCGCTCGTTGTCGCGGACCATCTGGTCGTCTATCCGGACATCACGCAGTGCAAGGCTGGGAAGCTCGGCCAGGTAGCAATCGTTCTTGGCATCGAGTCGCGCGCGAACGATGTCGATCAATTTGACTGATCCCGTTTCCTTCGCGCGCGCCTTGAACAGTTCCTCCTCACCGCTGCGTACCGTCCGATCTTTCAGCTGCTTCTCGACGATTTGCAGGCCTTCGTTGATTTCATTCTCGTCGACGCTCGCGCAGTAGCGGCCCAGGAGGAACTCGACCACGTATGTAGGCACCGGATATTGGCGCGAGTACTTGCGCACGAGATCTTTGCGAACAAGATAGCCGTCGAAAACCGACGCGGCAAGCTTGTCCAACTGATCCATTTCGATGCTCATTGTTCTTCTCCAATCGTGGTGGCACGGTAGTCAAGAACACGCCCCGTACCATCGAGGATCACAGCCATCGCCGCCGTTCCCTCGTATTCATCGCGCTCGACTGCCAGACTTGCATGCCCGTTGCTGCCAAGGTCCTTGGCAACGGCGATTCGCTGCCCCTCGGGGTCGGCCTGTTTCCAGTTACGCCGCAATTCGACGCGCAGCCCAACTGCACTCGTTTCGACAATGACGCGGCAACGCATGCCGCGCCAACTGATTTCCGTAATCTGCGCCTTTACGGAGACTGCACCCCGCTCAACCAGCATTTCGGGAACCACACATTCCTGCAGGCTGACACCCCCATGCGCGTATTCGGTATTGACGATGAACGAACCAATGCCGGGCGGCGAGGCAATGCGCGCTTGGGGATTCCAGTGCCACGGAAACACGGGCACCGTAGGAGTTGATTCCCCACGTACGGATGCACATCTCGCCCACTTCGTGGCAACGAGGTGGGCCGGAAGCTCCACTTTCGGCAGGCCTCGGGGTACGAGCAACCAACCGTGATCGGTGACCACGCGAACGCGTGTCCACCCGGCGCCCAACAATGCCGAGACGCGATCAGCGATCGCTTCGACCTCGTCGTCGATATGCCGCACGAGCAAGATACCCAGCGAATGTCCCATTTCATCCAGACGACCGATCTCTGTCCAGCCACCCTTGTCGGTCTTTTCAGCCAATGTCGTTTCCTCTGGGTCAAGTATCTCGACGCCCTGACGCGCCATTTCGTCGCGCAGGCGAGAGGCATTCACCGATTGCTTGCTTGTCGAGAGGACGGGATTGAAATCCTCGGACGAAGCCCCTCCTTCACAGGCGGAATGGGCTGGCGAAGCGACCGGCTTGGCGGTGGCGGTTACCGTGGGCAGCGGCGCGATGCGGTGGGCAAGCTTGACTCTCAGCCCCCGTTGCTCCAACCGCTCTCGGAGAATGCCAGCCACATCAAAACGGAGGCCGTCGGCGAACACCACGCATGTCTCGGGTTTCGCATCCACACCGGTGACCAGCCGGCGATACTCGGCCGAGTTCTGGGTAGCGAGTTCTTGGAATTTCCTGGCGGACTTGTCGAGCCAAGGTGCATAGAGCGCCTGTACGACATCCGCGATGAAGGCATTGTCCGAAGGCGATTTTGCATGGTTCATCGAGTCGAGCGCGGCTCGATCGCAGCGCCAGCCGTCCGCGGCGTAGTCTGCCGCCATCGCTACGAGCGATACGCCGCCGAGCGGTGAACGCGCAAGCGCAGCGAGCCGGGACAGCGGTTCCAGCGCGTGCGCCATCGTGCTATATCCAAGCTCGGCCCAGACCCAGGATCGGCGATCCCTGTTGTCCGCTTCCAGCTTGAGAATGCGGTCGCAGATCTCCTCGTGCGGCAGCACGAGTGCCGCCTCCAATGCGTAGCGAAGATGCGCCTCTTGCTCTTGGTTCACTTGCGGCTGACGAGCCCGGTCCACGAGCAGGTCGCGCGGCTTGGCGTTGCGAAGCAGCTCCGCGATGCCGGGGTAGCCCCGGGGTGCGTCATGGAAACGGCGCCATACGGCTTCCCACTTCCCATTGCCATTCAGCATCAAGTCGCCCGCGCGCGCGGGGCCGTCCTTGTCGGGATCAAAGCCGAATTCACGGACGCAGATATTCCTGAATGTCTCCCAGCGCGCCGGGTCGCAACGTCCCTGGAACGGTTCGGGTTCGGACATCCAGCCCAGAAGATCGCGGACCGGGTCGCCTACGGAAAGGCGGTCAAAGTCGTCCGCATCGAGGCGGCGCCCTCTAAGCGGCGCGAGAGGCTCCGACGCCAACACAGGTAGCGCGCGCATCACGGCTTCGCGCGTGCGGTTGTCCAAAGCGATGTCGAGGCCGACGCCATCTTCGGATGAAAGGAAGGCTTCTACGGTCCAATCTCGGCCGTTTCGTTGGTGCCAAAGCGCGCCGCGGTATTGCAATTCGATCAGCGGTTGCGCAGGCGCCGGGCAGTCGCCACCGGCACGAAGGTCCTGCCGGCTGACCCCAGGGAGGTAAAGAATGGGCACTGTGCCAGCAGGCGGTACCACTTCCGTCAGGGTCCGATCCACGATGCACTTGAGCCAGATGGCCGGACCGACATGATTCGCCGAGTCGTAGTTGCCCAGCACATAGATCTGCGGCAGTAGATTGCGCAGCACTGGGACCAGTGGCCTCCACTGCCCGTCCGCGTCTGTCCACAGCAAGGCAATCGGTTCTGCGACTCCCTCTGGCGAACGCAGCGCAACGGCAAAGGACAGTTGCAGCGCGTCCAGAAGTGTCTGTGGGCTTGTCTGGGTACTCATTTCTTGCTCCGAGCCCGCGCCGCTTCCTTGTGCGTCCGGGTGTAGTGAAGATCGTTCCAGCGGTTCCCGTCGAAAGTCTTTGTGCCTTCGAAGTTCTCCGTCCTCTCGTCCCAGCCCCAGAACCAGGGGAAGTCTTCCCGGGGGCGCTGCGGCTCCTTGCCGCGATCCTTCTCCCATTTGATCTTGGGGGTTGTGCGGAGAATGCATGCGCCCTTGACGCGCGCACCAAGCGGCTTGGCGGCTATGAACGGCCGGATGTTCATTCGCACGCCGTCGTTGATGTCCGGCTCCCAACCGATTGCTTGGTTACCGAGAGGCTTCCACCGCACGAAGAGATCGTATGGCGGCTCGCCGGCGAGGATGTTTGTAAGCTCCGCCTTCAACTGCTCTGCAGCGGCGACGCGCGCATCTGCTCCTTCCACGCCAGCCTTCTGATCGGCGCGCTGGCGGTCAATCCAGTCGCCCAGATAGGTATAGAGCAGCTTCTCAAGCGTGCGCCGGCCCTCTCCGTTCGGCGCAGCAAGGCGGTGATAATTCACCAGAGCATGAAAGCCGTCGCGTCGGCCGTCCCAGATATGCCAGATGAACGGGCGTTGATGAAAGAGCGCGCAATGCTGCTCGAAGAACCCATCGCGCAACCAGTCATCGAGGGTCTTGCCGGCATGGCCGGCCTCCACTAGCATGCTAGTCAGCTTCGCAGCTGACCACTCAGCACCTAAAGCATCGGCGAGGAGTGCGGTCAACCGGGCCGAGGCTGACCGCTCGCCCTTCACTGGGCTCAGCGTTACGATATCGTCGCGGTCGGCGTGCTTCTCGAGTCCATCCGCGCCCAGCGCTGGACAGTCGGGAAAGCTAGATCCCGTTTGGCGCGGCCAGCGGTAGCCGACTAGGCGGGCGACTGCGACTTGCAGCGGAGCTTCGGAGCCCTTGGGGTGGCCGTCATAGAGCCACTGGGTAGGAACGGAGCAGTGAGGAATTGGAAGACCGTGGACGTACTAACCAGCGCCATAGCCTTCTCGAACCCGCTTTTGTCCTCGGACGTATCAATAGCAAGAAACGAGTGCGAGCGATTGGACACCATTCGCCGAGTAAGTCCCAGCATCGCGACCTTCACGACTTCGCCGGTGATGGTTTCGAATGCACGCGGTCCAAGTCGTGCAACGATGTTCCACTCGGCGTCCTCAAGCACGCGCTTGCGCAATCTCTTGTAAGAACCAAGAAATAGCCAGTTTTGCGGCGTAATCAGCGCAGCGCTCCCACCCTTGCTGGAGAATTCAAGACAGCGCTCAACAAAGCAGGTCGCAAGATCGGCCTTTGCATCTGCGTACATTCGCTCGCAATACTCCCTCAGTACATCGTCCTGCTTACCGCGCCCGAGATAGGGAACATTCGTCGTCACCAACGTAAACCTCGCCGCGAGAATCTCCGCCGCCTTCGCGAGTCCCTGTGCCGCCACCGCCATCTCGGAAAGCTCCGCACTCTTCTCCTTGGCCATTACCTGCAAGAGAACAGGCTCAAGGTCGGCAAAGCCGTGCTCAATGAGGTCACTGCCCGCGCCGCGTGGGTCGATCAGACTGCCGAGCCACGGTGCTCGCGCGAATAGGTCGTAGAGCCGCTCAAAGCCGCGCTTCATGGCATCGGAGAACAGGTTGTCCTCAGTGCCCAGAAGATCGACCTTTGGAGGCACAGGAAGTGCAGCGGCTGCGCGCTCAGCGAACTTTAACCACTCGGTCTTGGTAACTCCTAGCGAAAGACCTGAGCACGCGAGATGCAGCGCTGGCAGCGCTCGGTATCCAACGCGCCGCCACGCAGCGAGGGCAAGGTTGAACGCTGCAATCTGGGTGCAGCGCGGGTCGATTTCGAGACCAAAAAGATTGTCATGCAGTACCGCTAGTGTGGCTGTCGCCGGCGAAATGCCTTCTTCCTTAGCACGCACCGCCGCGAGTATCGGCAGCGCAAACACGAGAAAGTGGCCGCTTCCCATACAGGGATCGAGCAGCGTGATGTCCTTCGCCGCTTTCGGCCAGCCATTGAACGTGCCGGCGGCAGGACGCCAGGGCTGGTCTCCTTCGCGTACGAAGCGAAGGTACTTCCACTCGACACCGCCCACAGCACAGGCCGCGCGCAGCTCGTCTTCGCTGCCGGCCGTCGCTGCCAAGGCCGGATTCGCCGCGAGAATCTTTCCCGCCCACCACGCGCCGAGTGTGTTGTGAAGCAGGAAGAACACCATGTAATCCTCGGTAAACAACTGCGTCACTGCGGGCAGTTCATCAGCGCCGATTTTCTTTTCGGAGCGGTTGACCGCTTCCTTGTGGTCGGCCTGCCAGTACTGATACACCCAGCCCAGGCTGTCATCCGCAAGGAACACCGCGCTCGGCAGCGCCTTCATCAAGTCTTCGAGCGCCGAGCGCGTCTCCGGCGGAAGCGCTACTTCGAGCACCGGGTCGCCGGTGCGAAATATCTGCGGCAGCATGCGCTGAGCGTATTCGGCTGCCAGTTCGAGCCAATCTCGTCCGCGCGCTCGGGCGAGCTCCTGGCACTCGGAGAGTGAAATCGCAACGCCGGATTCCGGCTCGATGAGAAGCTCCGTTTCCGCGAGGTAGCGCGCGAAGAGCATGCGGTGCCAATGCTCGTACGCGCATTCCGTCGTGAGGCGATCGACAGCCTGAACGCCCCGACGCTCGTCGCGCCGGTCACCAAGTTGCCGCCCATGAGCTCGCAACCGATTGCGCAGCTCGCGTTGCTCGGGCGTCATGCTCGGCCACGGCTCGTGGTGATGTACCGCGAGTTGCTCAATGACCTTGTGTGCGCCGGCCTCGGCCATACGACGCGCCTCCCTGACGGTGTTTTCAAGCGAGCGGCGAAGTGCGCGGGTAAGAGTCACCATGCGCATATCTCTTCAGTTGACCAACACCGGTCCCTGCTTCAGGCCTTCCAGCAGCTTCGATTTCTGGCGCACCAGCCACGCATCAACCTCATGCTCCGAGCGCAGCGTGCTGCGCTCCAAGGTGACCGTCTGCACTTTCGGCTCCAGCAACTTGGCGGCGCGCTCGATGGTCTGTTGCACTCTTCCGGGAATTGCATCGCGCTCTGCGAGCGCGACCCGAAGCGGTCGAGCATCGAGATGTCGACCAAGCGCCTCGTCGCTGGAGACGGCGGGCTTCACTGGCGCAGACAATCCGACTGCACTCAGGATGCCGGCTTGCTGCGTTAAGTCGAGCTTCTTCCAGATATCGCTCACCGCCAGGGTCGCCATGGCTTGCTCGTGAGCTGCGGCATGAGCGGTATGCGCATTGTTAACAGCCTCGCGCAACAGGGCAGCAATCGCTACGCGGATGGGCGCGACCGAATCCGTCGGTTCCAAGAGGAGCCGTTGCGTCCGGATAGCCTCGATTTCGTCGAGGTGCGACTTGACCTCCGGCAGATCCCCGGCGTGCCGCGCCAGATGCTCGACAACCTCCCACGAAGGCAGACGCTTCGCGGCCAAGTCCTGCGCGGTACTCCACGTCTTGATGCGAGCCTCGAGGTCAGTGGCCTTGTCCTTGATCGCGACGAGCTGCTCGTTGCCGACCAGGCGTTGCATGTCTTCGATGTCTGTAGTGAGCGGCTGCACCGGAAGCGGCGCGTTGCCGCCGGCTGCACGCGCAAGGTTTGCGAGCGCGTTGAGGAACTCCGGCGCCTTGACGCTCTCTTCACCACTCTTGCACTGGACAAGCTGTGTGATGAGCTTTCGTATCAGCAGCCGATCCTGAACGGAGAGTGTCGCGTGTTCGACGCGGAACTCGGCCTTGGCGATCTTGTTTTGGTCGAGCTGCCCAAGCGGAACAGGCATCCCGTTCAATGTTGCGGTGATGTGCTGAGACCGGTGCAACGCGATCAGCGCCGCGTCGATCGCATCCTGCGGCCAGCCATAGGGGGATGCCCGCAGCGCCTTGCGGATTTCCCCGCCGACTTTACCCGCGCCGATCGCCGCGATCACCTGCAGGCAGACAGGATGCTTTTCGGTAGCGTCGGCATGGCCGATGGGCTGGAGCGGCTGATCTCCTCCATCGCGCGCGCGTTTGATGACCGCCCCCCAAGCACCCGAGTCGGCATCCTTGAAGCGGGGAAACAACCGAATAAGAGAATCGCCAGCGCTGTCCCTAATGCGCTCGTCAAGCGTGAGGCGTATCACTTCGCTGCCCCCGCCCTGAAAGACCTTCGCATTGGCCACTATCTCGCGGACCAGGCGGTCGCGCTCACCGACTGCCTTTGCGTGCCGGCTATCCATGCTCTGACGTGCCTCGCGCCCCTCGTCCCCCGTGGGGTTGCCCTTTGCGTCGAGTGTCTGCTGCGTGGCCTCCGCTTCTACGATCAGGCGGCGCAGGTCCTCGGCCGACTGGCGCGGGATAAACGCATAGAGGATTGGGCTGGTCGCACCGGCTGCCCTCGCGGCATCCACCATCTGCTTTTCGGATGCTGACCAGCCGTCCTGTATCCACACTGGGATGGTTGCCCCGTAAGCTACAGGCGGCGTTGCCTCGCGCGAGATTAAGAACTGACGCAGCTCCTTGGCGGCCCCCTGGATCAGCTTGATGTCGCGGACGATCTTATCTGTCGCAGAGTAGAGAAGCTGGTCGCGCCGAAACTGCACCGCCCCGTCGTCGTTGTTCAGTTTGGTCTGACGATTGCGGAACTCCCGATCCCACTCGCTGCCCTCGCGCGTCTGGAGCCGGTATTCGTCTCCGACCTGCATGAGTACACCGTCCTTCGCAAGCTTCTGGCAAACAGCTTCAACGTCCGAACGAAGCTTGCCGTTGTCGGCGCTTAAATTCTCGACCAGCAGATCGGCGAGGTGCTCCTTCTTTGCGCGAACACCGATGTCTGCCCCACCTTCCCGCTTGAGTTTGCCAATCAGGAAAACAAGGCCGCAGACGCGCTGAGCAAGGGGCCCCTCCGACTTCCCGACCTGGATGATGCGTTCATTGATTTCACGCAAGAGCACGCCGGTGTTGACCATTTCCGGGGCGAGGGCTTCGAAAAGTTCGTCGCCCGGCACGACTGCCCCAAGGGATCGCTCTGAGATTTTCTTGATGGCGTCGTAAATGATCCGAAGCTGCGAACGCAGCTGACTGTGGGTGCCTGCCGCATCAATCTGCCGGAAGCAGTTCTCCCAGAACCGGCGGCGTACAGGCAGCAGCGGATAGTCTTCGACGATGATGGCGCGATCTTCGACGACTTCGCCGATGCGCGTGCCCTGCAGTTGCCGCGAGATCTCGCCGGCGTTCGCGTCGAGAAGCTTCCGAACGTCACCCATTGATGCGGGCTTCTTGTGCAAGAGAACCTTGCGGGTGACCTGCTCGACTTCCGCGTCCGACAACGGCACGCGAATGGTGAAGCGATCCATCAGCTTCTGCAGCAGAGGCACGTCGGTAAGCGCGCTCTGCCCTGCGCCAACGATCATGACCTGGCTGTCGAGGTTCTTGGAAACGGCTTCGGCGACCTCGGTCACCAGCATCGACCGGTCATGGGACTCGCCGATGTATTGCTGGACCTCATCGAGAACGAGCAGTGTGCACGCCGTGCGTCCGTCGCGACCGTGGAGCTTGAGTGCCTCCTTGACGGTGTTGAGGAACTCCTCGGTTGTAATGTCGCGCGCCATGGGCGGGTAACTCGCCCGGAGCGTCTGCCGCGCCTCGGCTTCGCTCGATGCATAGCTCTTGTCGCAAGCCAGGAGTGCCTTCGCGATCGGACCGCTGACATACAGGTTGTTCAGTTCCTTGTCGAAGGTCTTGCCGGCCGCCTCGACTGATTTCTTTACGTTGTCGAAGTAACCCTGCGAATGGAGCCACAGACAAAACCGAGCCTGCGGATACTGCTCCGGCAGTCCGACCGCACGCAGGAGAATGCCGAGGATCGTGAGCCTGACTTGGTCCGTGGTCCCGCTCGGCAGCGAACCCGCCGCCGCGAGAAGTCCGCCTGCGCGACGGCCCGCCGTATCGAGCTCGCGCAGCAGTTCGCGCAGTTCATCCGGCATGGCGGGAACAATTGCTCGCGCGGTCGCGCTGTCGGGAAAAGCAGTGTCCTGCCATAAATGGCAAAGCATCTTGAGCAGGTGTGATTTGCCGCTACCGAAAAAGCCGCTGACCCAGGCTGCCTTTTGGTTGGTCTTGCCGGTACTATCGAGGTAGGAGCGAATGATCCTCTGTATGCCGTCGGCGTACTGTCCCTCGCAGACGAAGGTGGAAAGTTCTCCGCGCAGCTCTTCGAGGGCCTTTTCGTTTTGGCTATCGACGATCCTCGCTTGCCCCTGGTTGACCAGGGGGAAAGTATCGGGATCGCGTTGCAGAACGTCTTTGATCTTCACAGCGTTCCTCCTTCTCCGTGCAACGTGATGGGCACGGCCAGGTAATTCCAACCATCTCGGGCATCGAGTAAGCGGTAGTTGCTTCGTTCGAGATGCCCGGGGAAAAACACGACAAGGCGTCCCCTGATATCGCCCTCGACCATTTTCAGAATGTGCGACAGACGGGCGAAGCCGAACAGCGCACCGACACCGAACAGCGCAACGATAGAGTTATCGGTCACTTCGTCGCGTGTGAGCACGGCGCGGAGCCGTTCGGCCACATACTCGGGAAATTCGGCTTCCAATTTGAGTTGGAGGTCGTCGGGCGACGCGAAATACTCCTCGCGGTAATCGTCGGCCGCCATCCACGCAGCGAACGCCTCGGAGATGTCGATTTCGTGCCAGTCGTGTCCGGCTTCTCGTGCCGCCGTCTCGAACGCTACTTTTCTTGCCCGAAGCGTCCGCTCCAGCTCCTTGTCGTAGACGAGCATCACCACGCGCTGCGCGCCTGACACGGTTCGCTGCCACGGCGTCGCGATGTGCCGCCCGAATCGATCCGCCAGATCTTCGATGCGCGCCATGTCAGGTCCGTCCTTCAGCGGGATCTAGTCGATCGAGCACCAGGTCGACAACCTCTCCGGCTATCCGCAGATCGATCAGCCCTATGCGCTTTGCTTCAATGGCGAGATCGCGTGCGCTAGCGGGAGTGCAATCCAGCAGAGATACCCAGCCGGTCGCGAAAAGCGGCGCTCCGCGAAACCCCACGGCGTGCCCGAGGTATAAGCCGAAAGCGACGCTCCCTGGCGTCGCCCGCACCTGCGCGCGCTTCTTAAAGGTTCGTCCGACGAGGTGGCCGGCTTGAGCCCAGGAACTCGCGACATTGCGAGTGACCTTATCGAGCGTCGCGTCGTTGAGCCGCTCATCGACGTCATCTCGCAGCACCGCCCTTACTGCGTCGCGATGCAATTCACTCCCAGGCGGCAACGCGATAACACTCACTACTGTGGCGGCAAGCAGCGGATCTCGTGCAATTGCGCATTGGAGTGCGAGAAGAGGGCGGCCAGCTACGTCGGCGGACCATAGTCGCCGAAGCACCCGAAAAAGCGATATCGCGGTGTCCAGCCCATAGAGTTCTCCGAGCCGCTGGTTTGTGAGTCGCCTAGTCGCTGTGGTGACTTTTCCGAGGCAGTTGCCTTCGATGATGGCAGTCGCGTAATCGTCTCGCGACGCGCCTTCAGCGACTGCTGCAAATGCCGCGTTGAGCTCGGCAAGCATCATCGTTCGGCTGGTGTGGGTGCCCTTCGCGCCGAACCGAAAACCGATCTGTTCGGCGCGCTGGGAAACCCCTGAAATCGGATACAGGGGAGACTCTGTGGCCATCTTGCGGTCAAATTCGCCGGCAAACTTGCCGGCATGTAATGTTGTGCGCAGCTCGACCGAAAGTCAAACTTTAAGTCGTTACGAGCCGGCAAGTTTGCCGGCGATAGCAGTCTGCAACGCGTCTGCGAGCCTGACACGCCGCCAGAGTGGCGCCTGATACAAAACCTCGGATAAAATGTCGAACAACCAAGGATTTGTATCAAGATGCCCAAGCTGCCAACCAGCCAGCGACATCGTGCACTTGTCCTGCTCGAAGAAAAGGGAATGGCCCGGCTCGGCGAACTTATGCGCGCTGGCGTCACCGCTGCCACCGTCTCGCGCCTGGAGCGCGAAGGCATTGTTGTGCGTCTTACTCGTGGCCTGTACCAACTACCGGATGCCTCCATTGACGCCCATCACACGCTGGCCGAAGCGGCAAAGCTCGTTCCAAAGGGCGTCGTCTGCCTCACCTCGGCGCTCGCCTTTCACGACCTGACCGACCAACTTCCGCCGAAAGTCTGGATGGCTATCGGACCGAAGGATTGGCGCCCACGATTTCGCTATCCACCTGTGCGGTTCGCGCGCTTCCCCGAGCCGCAACTGCATAACGGTGTTGAGCACCACATCGTCGATGGCATTGAGGTGCCGATCTTTGGAATCGCCAAGACGGTCGCAGACCTATTTCGCTATCGGCGCACGGTCGGCATCAACGTCGCAGTGGAAGGTCTTCGCGAAGCGCTGCGGCAACGGAAGGCGACGCCCGCGGAGATTGCGACGTGCGCCGTTAAGCGAGGAGTCTGGAAAATAATGGAGCCGTACGTGAGTGCGATGAGGTCCGATGGCTAAGCAACCTCGTGACGTTGGTGCGTCGGTGCGCGCCCGGCTGCTCGCACTTGCGCGTGAGAAAGGCCAGACCTTCGATCTGTTGCTGACGCGCTATGGGCTGGAACGGCTGCTCTATCGCTTGAGCATATCGCCCCACGGTCACCGCTTTGTGCTCAAGGGTGCGATGCTCTTGACGACGTGGTTCGATAATCCTCACCGTGCGACGCGCGACGTCGACCTGCTCGGGTATGGCGATCCTTCAACGGAGCAGATGCTCGCGGTGTTCCGCGAAATCTGCGCCCATGACGTGGGCGATGGCATTACGTTCGACATAGCCACTCTGCGAGTCGACCTCATACGCGACGAACTCAAGTATGGGGGATTGCGGCTTCGGACGACTGCAACTCTCGCTGGTGCCCGCATCACCATCGTGGTCGACATCGGCTTCGGGGATGCTGTCGAGCCGGGGCTCGAGGAGATCGATCTCCCAGTGCTACTCAATTTTCCGATGCCGCACCTGCGCGCTTACTCACGTGAAACGGTAATCGCCGAGAAGTTCCAGGCCATGGTCGCGCTCGGCCTCGCCAACAGCCGCATGAAGGATTTTTACGATATCTGGATGCTGAGCAAGAGCTATGAATTCGCTGGTACTCGCCTGGCGCGAGCGATCGCTGCGACTTTCGAGAGGCGAGGAACGGCGATACCCGAAGCTACGCCCGATGCGCTGACGCAAGCATTTGCCACCAATGAAGCCAAGCAGCAGCAGTGGCAGGCGTTCATCAGAGACCTCGCGGTCGAAACCCCTCGATTCGAAATCATCATCACCGATCTCGCCGAATTCCTAATGCCGCGAACAGCACAAGCGGCAAAGCTGCGAGAATGAGCGAGAGCGAAGTCGACCTCATCCCTACGGCGCGCGCTTATTTGCCGCTAATGCAGCGTAAGCGCTCCCTTCGGAGCGGCCTCCTTGCTGCGGATCGCCATGCGTTGCGTCTCCATGTCGGCCGCCATCCACGCTCGCGGACGCGCTCTTCGAGCCTTGGCTTCGCCCCGCTCGCGTGGACGTCCTTGCCTTCGGCCGCCGCGCTCATCGAGTCCGCCTCATTGCACCCTCGCGCCACGGCCACGCGTGCGTGTCGGTGTCCGCCCAATCGCGCGGCGACGCGCGCTACGCGCCTGGCCTTCGGCCGCCGCGCTCATGGGGCATTGAGAAAGCACGCCGAGCGCCGTCCCGGCGCGATTTCGATGAGCGGTGGCGCCGATTCGCGGCACCTCGGCATGACATACGGACAGCGCGGATGAAAGTGGCAGCCCGGCGGCGGATCGAGCGGCGACGGAATCTCACCCTTGATCGGCACGAACGTACGCTTTTTGGGTTCGACTCGGCCGACTTCCGCGAGCAGCGCCTGCGTATACGGATGATTCGGCGCGGTGAAGAGCTCTGCTGCCGGCGCGCTTTCGACTACGCGGCCAAGATACATGACGACGACGCGGTCCGACAGATATTTGACCACACCCAGATCGTGGCTGATAAAAAGATAGGTCAGGTTGAGCGCGTTCTTCAGCTCCATGAAGAGATTCAGGACCTGCGCCTGGATCGAGACGTCAAGCGCGGCAACCGACTCGTCGCACACCAGGAATTCGGGCTTCACCGCCAGCGCGCGCGCGATGCCGATGCGCGCGCGCTGACCACCGGAGAACTGGTGCGGATAACGGCGCATCAGCGTCGGATCGAGGCCAACGCGATTCAACATGAGCCCGACGTATTCGACCTGCGCCTTGGGACGGACGAGGCGATGCGCGACTGGCGCTTCGCCGACGATGTCGACGACGCGCATGCGGGGATTGAGCGATGCATACGGGTCCTGGAAAATCATTTGCATCTTGAGTTGCTGGCGGCGTGCCGCGCTGGCATCGAGCCGAGCCAACGAAACGCCGCGCCAGAATCGTTCACCGGACGTTAACGGCAGCAGACCCACGATGAGGCGACCCAAGGTCGATTTGCCGCAGCCCGACTCGCCAACGAGGCCTACGACTTCCCCTGGCGCAACGGTTAAATCGACATTGTCCACCGCGCGCACGATTTCCTCGCGCACGTGCGCGCCGAAGCGGTTGGCGATCCTGGCGGCGAGATCGAGCGACTTCACAAAGCGCTTCGAAACGCCTTGCAATTCCACCAGCGGCAGGTCCGCGGCTATGGCCTCCCTGGCTATCGTCGCAGGATTCGCAATCAAGCGTGCTCCGGCACCAGCGGGTGGTAGCAACGGACAGTTTGCTCAGGCCCGCCGATTGGCCGCATCGCCGGCGATTCATCGCAGATCGCTGTCGCGTACGCGCATCGCTCGCGAAACGGACATCCGGGCGGGAGTTCGAGGAGCGACGGCGTCATGCCAGGAATCTGACGCAGCCGATGCCCATGTTCGTGATTTGATGGCACCGAATCGAGCAGACCGCGGGTATAGGGGTGCGCCGGCTGGCCCAGCACTTCTTGCGCCGTGCCTTGTTCGACGATGCGTCCCGCGTACATGACGCAGACGCGATCCGCGAGCCCAGCGATAACCGACAGATCATGCGTGATCCAAATCAATGCCGTGCCGGTCTCGCGCGTCAGCTTTTGCATCTCGTAGAGAATCTGTCCCTGAATGGTGACGTCGAGCGCCGTAGTCGGTTCATCGGCGATGATGAGGTCGGGAGACAAGAGCAGTGCAATGGCGATCGCCACTCTTTGCCGCATGCCGCCGGAGAATTGATGCGGATACGCTTCGAGTCGTTCGTCAGGCGACGCGATACCGACGCGGACGAGCGCATCACGGGCCCGCGCCCGTGCCTCGTCACGCGTCACCTTTTCGTGCGCGGCGATTGCCTCCATCATTTGCACGTCGATTCGCAAGACTGGGTTCAACGTCATCATCGGATCCTGAAAGATCATCGCAATCCGGTTGCCGCGCAGGTTGCGCATTTCCTCGGCGCTCAATGCGCGCAAGTCCGCGCCGGAAAGGACAATCCTGCCGTCGACAATGCGGCCTGGCGGGTCGATCAGCCCCATCAACGAATAGCCGGTCATCGACTTGCCGCATCCGGACTCTCCCACTAAACCAAGCACTTCGCCGCGGCCAACGGTAAACGACACGTCGTCGACGGCTTTGACCACTCCTGCCTTGGTAAAAAAGTGTGTGCGCAAGCCGTCGACTGTCAGCAGCGGCTCGCTCATCTCTGAAGACGCGGGTTCAACACGTCGCGCAATTGATCCGCCACGAGATTGATGCTGACGATCGTCAACAACAACGCGATGCCGGGGAAAAAGCTGATCCAGTATTTCCCCGACAGCAGGTATTGATAGCCGTTGGCGATCAATAGTCCTAATGAAGGCTCGGTGATCGGCAAACCCAATCCCAAGAACGACAGCGTGGCTTCGAGCGCAATCGCCGCCGCCACCTGCACGGTGGCGACAACGATCATCGGCGGCAGGCAGTTCGGCAAGAGATGACGAAAGACAATGCGCGCAGGCGGCAGCGCCAGGCAGCGCGCCGCTTCCATATACTCCTTGCGCTTTTCAACCAGTGCCGCGCTGCGCACGGTACGCGCGTAATAGGCCCATTGGATCGTGACCAGCGCCGCGACCACCTTGCCGGTGCCTTGGCCTAAAACCGCGATTAGAATCAACGCAATCAGAATCGCCGGAAACGACAATTGGATATCGACGATGCGCATGATCAGCGTTTCAATGCGCCCGCCCAAATACGCTGCGGACAAGCCCATGACGAGACCGATGGCCAATGCCAACACGGTCGAGAGCGCACCGACGGAAAGCGAAATGCGCAAGCCATAAAAGATCGCCGACAGCATGTCGCGACCCTGATCATCCGTGCCCAGCCAGTACGTTCCGCCAGTCGGCGACGGTGAGCCGGGAGGGAGGCGGCTATCCATCACGTCGAGTTGTGCCAAGTCGTAAGGATTCTGCGGCGAAATGAGCGGCGCAAAAACCGCCGCCAGCACAATCAGCGTCAAGAGTCCGAGCCCGAACACCGCCACCGGGTTCGCCAGAAAATCGCTGACGATGCGCTGGAACGGGCTCTGCACGCCGCGCTGCGCTGGCTTAATGGTTACTGCTGCGTCCACCCAGTCACCCCTTGGCTTCGGTCAGCCGGACGCGCGGGTCGAGCGCGGAATACAGCACGTCGACGACGAGGTTGATGAAGATAAAAAATGTCACGATCACCATCAAGTAGGCGACGATCACGGGCCGGTCGAGCAGGTTGATCGAATCGATCAGAAGCTTGCCCATCCCCGGCCACGCGAACACGCTCTCGGTAACGATGGCGAACGCGATCAGCGCGCCGAACTGGAGTCCGATCACCGTGACGATCGGAATGAGGATGTTGCGCAGAACGTGCACGCCGATGACCCGGGCGTTGGTGAGGCCCTTCGCCCGGGCGAACTTGACGTAATCCTGCAGCAGCGCCTCGTGGGCGCCGGCACGCGTCAGGCGGATCAGCAGCGCCAGATTGAAGAGTGCCAGGTTGGTCGCCGGCAGGATCAGGTGTTGCAACCCTTCCCACGACAAAAACGAAACGGGGAGCAAGCCGAACAGTTCGACTGTCGGCCCGCGTCCATTGGACGGCAGCCACCCGAGCATCACGGAAAACACCATGATCAACATCAGCCCAACCCAGAACGTTGGCAGCGAGAACCCCAGGATCGAGGTCGCCATGATCGTGCGGCCGGCCGCGCCGTTGGGCTTTAAACCCGCCCACAACCCCAACGGAATGCCCAGAACGACCGCGATCACCATCGCGGCAATCGCCAACTCCATCGTCGCGGGCATGCGTTCGAGGATCAACCCCAACGCCGACGTCGAATGCACGAACGAGCGACCCAGATTGCCCTGTACCGCTCCGGCGAGAAAGCTCCCGTACTGTTCCCACAAGGGCTTGTCGAGACCCAGGGCTGCGATCGCGCGCTCGCGATCGATCTGGTCGGCTTGGGGGTTGATGAGGATATCGATCGGGTTGCCGATCGCGTACACACCGACGAACACCAGCAGCGACATGATGCCGAGCACGATGACACTCTGCATACTGCGGCGGATGATATAGACAAGCATAGAGAAGCGACCGAAAGTGCAATTCTACGTTCGACCGCAGAAGACTACCCGCGAAAGAGGGTGAATCGGCTGCGTTTGGTGCGCAGCCGATTCACGCCGCTCAATCGCGTTAAACGATGTGCGTCAGGTCTTCGTCGGCCGGAATTGGAACGCGAGCGTGTACTCGTCGGTGCGCGGCGTGTACGAGACGCCTTTTTTCGTGGCCCACACCGTAAACTGGAAATGAATTGGCATGAGCCCCAGATCTTCCATCGCAAGCTTAGTCGCGTTCTGCAGCATGACCAGCCGATTTTCGTCGTTGACCTGCTGCAGCGCCTGCTCGATCAGGTAGTCGAACTTCACGTTGCTGTAGCGGCCCCAATTGACGGCGCCCAAGCCCTTGTCGCGGTTGTTGGTCGCGAGCAGCGAGCGCAACGGGCTCGACGCTTCACCGGTCGACGCGCCCCACCCGACCATGTGGAAGCTGAATTCCTGTTTGGATGCGCGACCAGAATACGGTCCCATCGGCGCCGTCTCGACTTTCGCCGTGATGCCGATGCGCGCGACCATTTGAGCGACGGCTTGCACGATCTTCTCGTCATTGACGTAGCGGCCCGACGGGCCGTGAATCGTGATGTTGAAACCATCCGGATAGCCAGCGGCCGCTAGCAATTTCTTGGCGCCTTCCACGTCGTAAGAGTCAGCTTTGAGTCCCGGAACGTGGCCGAAAAGCTTCTCCGACACGAGCTGCCCCGACGGCACGGCGTTGCCTTCCATCACGCGATCGGCGATCGCCTGGCGGTTGATCGACTTCGAGATGGCGCGGCGAACCCGAGCATCCAGCAGCGGGTTCTTGTCCATCGGCTTGCCATCCTTGGTGGTGACGAACGGACTCACCCGGCTTAAGTGATCGAAATTGAAATAGATGACGCGGTGCGAAATCTTCGCTGAGACAGTGAATTTTGGATCGTTCTTGAGCCGCGCCATGTCCGCCGTCGGAACGTTTTCGATAGCGTCGACGTCGCCCGACAACAGTGCTGCCACCCTTGATGCTTCGTTCTTGATGATGCGAAACGTCACCTTGTCCCACGTGGGCTTGTCGCCCCAGTAGTTGTCGTTTTTCGCCAATTCCACGCGGTCGCCGTTCACATAGCGGACAAACTTGAAGCGGCCGCTGCCGACCGTGGCCTTACCGGTGTTGAAATCCTCGGTCGACGCTCCCGTCGCGACTTTTTTCGAAACGATGTAGATCGTCGACATGTCGTTGGGCATCAGCGGATGGGGCGCCGCGGTCTTGAAGCGGATCGTGTACGGATCGACGATCTCCGTCGCGATGATCGCTTTCGTGTAGGCGGTAAATGGCCCCGGGCTATTCGGAATGTTCGCGACGCGCTCGATCGAGAATGCGACATCGTCGGCGGTCAGCTCGCTGCCGTCGTGGAACTTGATTCCCTTGCGCAGCTTGAACTCCCACGTCTTGTCGTCGAGTGGCTTCCACGATGTTGCGATGCCGGGGATCATTTTCGAATCCGGATCCATTTGCACGAGCTTGTCGAAAATGTGTTCGGCGATATTGTTATTGGGAAACAGATTGAAAAAGTGGGGATCCGCGGACGTCACGTCGGCGCCGACAGCGATCTTCAAATCAGCGGCGACCGCCGGCGTAGCGGGCAGCGCGGCGATCAGGGCAAAGAACAGGACCGCGGCGCCGAACTCGCGGAAAGAAGAGGCTTTACGCATGAAATTCACCTTGGGTGGAGATACAACTCGATCGAGAACAGAAGAAAAATCGCGTTGCGCCCATAGTAAGCATGCAACGGATGTGCAATCTAGCGCGAAAAGCGATCGGACGTCAAAAGAAGCCCGGGCGGCGCTCTGCTCGATAGTGTGCGATGGACGCGGGGAGCGACGTTTAGTCCAGCATTCGATACGGACGAGCCGTATGCGCGATCATGTGGCGTCCTGCATCAGCCGGCCAATTTGCACGGCAGATTGTCGCGCACGATCTGATCGAGCGATGCGTAGTAGCTAGCGTCGGCCAAGGCGTCGCGCGCGGCCAGCGCACGCGCCTCCTGCGCCGGCAACGGCTTGCCGGCGACATCAAACGCTTTGGCGTCGAGCAGCTTTCCGGTTCTATACTGGAATTCAGCGCGGATGCGTCCGTTCGGGTGCCAGGACCGCTTGACGCCGTGCAAGCGGCCGCCGGCGTAAGCGGCTTCGAGCTTCGGCGGCAAGTCGCGCTTATCGGGATACCAAAGCGCCACGGTTCCGTTTATTTCGTCGTCATCGAACGGCAAATGGGCGACGCGTGCCCCCGACGCCGTCCAGAACAGAAAGCTGCCAGTGCGCTTACCGTTGCTGAACGCGCCTGCGACACGCAACTGGCCGTTGCCCATTTTGAGCTCGTACGCACCATGCGGCCGGCCCTCGCGGCAATTGCCGTCGACGACCAACGCCTGCGCCACGGCCATAGTGGCGAATGCAGATACCGCCAGCGCAGACGCGCCAGCGCCGATTAGCGCCGTCGTTGCGCCCACCACGCCGACAATTCGCCGACAATGCCACGGCGGAACGCGAGGACGCAGACGACGAAAATCAGGCCCGTGACGATCGTCACCCACTGTCCGAACGGCGCAAGGTAGTTTTCGAGCGCGATGATCACAAACGCACCGACGACCGGCCCGAAGATCGTTCCCATTCCGCCCAGGAGCGTCATCAGCACGACCTCGCCTGACATCGTCCAGTGCACATCAGTTAGCGAGGCGAGCTGAAACACGATCGCCTTGGTCGCGCCAGCGAGGCCGGACAGGATAGCCGACAAGACGAACGCGACCAGCTTGTAGCGCTCGGCGTCGTAGCCGAGCGAGATTGCGCGCGGCTCGTTCTCGCGGATCGCCTTTAACACCTGCCCGAACGGCGAGTGGATTACCCGGTAGATCAGCAGGAACCCGGCGAGAAAGATCACGAGCACCGTGTAGTACATCGCCAACGGTTGCGAGAGGTCGATGAACCCGAACAGTCTGCCGCGCGGCACCGCCTGGATGCCGTCCTCGCCGTGCGTGAACGGCGCCTGCAGGTAGAAGAAGAACATCATCTGCGCGATCGCGAGCGTGATCATCGCAAAGTAGATTCCCTGGCGGCGGATCGCAATGAGTCCGGTGACGATTCCGAGAAGTGCGGACGCTGCGGTGCCGGCGAGAATCGCGAGTTCCGGCGGGAAGCCCCAGATTTTCGCCGCATGCGCCGATACGTAACCGGCGGTACCGAGGAATATTGCATGCCCGAACGACAGGAGGCCGCCAAAGCCGATCAGGAGATTGAATGCGCACGCGAACAGAGCGAAGCACAACGCCTTCATCATGAACACCGGGTACAGCCCGACCCACGGCGCAATCGCCAGGAGCGCGGCCATGATGAGGATCGCGCGCGTGGGGTTGCGGAGCTCTGCGCTGCGTGCCGTCGCGACAGGCGACGTGGTGGTGGTGACTGTGGTGCTGTTCTCGCTCACGCCTAGCGCTCCCGCCCGAACAGGCCTGCCGGCCGCAGGATCAGCACGACCACCATGACGACGAAGATCACGGTGTTGGACGCCTCCGGATAGAACACCTTGGTCAGTCCCTCGACAACGCCGAGGAGAAAGCCAGTCAGCACCGAACCCAGGATCGAACCCATGCCGCCGATCACGACCACTGCGAACACGACGATAATGAGATCCGCGCCCATCAGCGGATTCACCTGGTAGATGGGTGCCGCCATCACGCCGGCGAGCGCCGCCAGCCCCACGCCGAAACCATAGGTCAGCGTAATCATCCGCGGCACATTGATGCCGAATGCCTGCACCAGCGCTGGATTTTCGGTGGCGGCGCGCAGGTACGAGCCGAGCTTGGTGCGCTCGATCACGTACCAGGTGCCGAGGCACACGAGGAGCGAGGCGACGACCACCCACGCACGGTATTTCGGTAGGAACATGAAGCCCAAGTTGTAGCCGCCGCCCAGCTCGGGCGGTATTTGGTAGGGTAGCCCTGACGAGCCGAATTCGTTGCGGAAGAGGCCCTGGATCACCAACGCGAGGCCGAACGTGAGCAGAAGTCCGTACAGGTGGTCGAGCTTGTAGAGGCGGGACAGCATCGTACGCTCGATGATCACGCCGGTCGCCCCGACGACCACCGGCACGATGAGAAGCGACCACCAATAGCCCAACCCCAGCTTGTTCAGCAGGAACCACGCGCAGAACGCGCCCATCATGTACTGCGCGCCATGCGTGAAATTGATGATGTTCAGGAGGCCGAAGATCACCGCCAGGCCCAGCGACAGCATCGCGTAGAACGAGCCGTTGATGAGGCCGATCAGGAGCTGGCCGAACAGGGCCTGCAGCGGAACTCCGAAAATCTCAGTCATTGCGGCACGTCGTGGTTGCTCGAATGCAAGCCGTTCGTCCGTCGCGCCGACGAAGCTCGAGTGGAACTCGAAATTTCGTCGGCGCGACGGATAACCCTCATTTCACCAGCGTGCATCCGCCGTCCGCCAGCGGCCGAAATGCCTGTTCCGTCGGAATCGTTGCGCGGATCGTGTGGTAGTCCCACGGACCCTTCGACTCGGCGGGTTTCTTCACCTCGACCAGGTAGGCGGGATGGATCTTGCGCCCGTCGGGGCGAATCGTCCCCTTGCCGAACAGCGGGTCCTCGGTGGGCATCGACTTCATCTGCGCGATGATCTTGGTGCCGTCGTCGCTCTTCGCCGCCTCCACCGCCTTTAAGTAGTGCAGCACCGCCGAGTAAACGCCGGCGTGGACCATCGTCGGATAGATGCCCTTGTTGGCCGCGGAAAAGCGCTTCGCGAATGCGCGCGACTCATCGTTCCGATCCCAGTAGAACGTCTCGGTGAAGATGAGGCCCTGCGCGGTCGGCAGTCCCAGTGAGTGGACGTCGGTGATGAATACCAAGAGGCCGGCGAGGTTCTGGCCACCCTTGACGATCCCGAATTCGGCCGCCTGCTTGATGGCGTTCGTCGTATCGCCGCCGGCATTGGCGAGGCCGATGATCTTGGCCTTCGACGCCTGCGCCTGCAGCAGGAACGAGCTGAAATCCTGGGTGTTTAACGGATGCCGGACCTTGCCCAGCACCTTGCCGGCGTCCTTCAGCACGACCGCTTCGGTGTCGCGCTCGAGCGCGTGGCCGAACGCGTAGTCGGCGGTGAGAAAGAACCAGCTGTCGCCTCCGGTCTTGACGATCGCGCTGCCGGTCCCGTTGGCGAGCATCCAGGTGTCGTAGGTCCAGTGGATCGTATTCGGCGAGCAGGCCTTGCCGGTCAGGTCGGACGACGCGGCGCCGGACACGAGGAACGCCTTGCCCTTGTCGCGCGTGATCTGGTTGACGGCGAGCGCGACTCCCGAGTTCGGGACGTCGACGATCACGTCCACCTTGTCGACGTCGTACCACTGGCGCGCGACGCTCGAGCCTACGTCGGGCTTGTTCTGGTGATCCGCGGACAGGAACTCAACCTTCATGCCCTTCTTCGCCGCGCCGAAGTCCTCGACCGCCATGCGCGCGGCAAGCACCGAGCCCGCGCCGGCGAGGTCGGTGTAGAGACTCGACATGTCGGACAGCACGCCGATCTTGATCACGCCATCCGAGATTTGCGCCTGCGCGGCGCCGGCGCCAAGCGCCATGGCGACCGCGAGACCGGCGATGGTGCGTTTGATTGCCTTCATGCTTTCTCCTTAAGTGAGACTACGGAAACCCTATACACCGAGATAGTCGTGCAACTTATCCATGTTCGCGTCAAGGTCGGCGTTCGGAATCATGTCGATGATGCGCCCGTGCTCCATGACGTAATGCCGGTCGGCGATCGTCGCCGCAAACCGGAAGTTCTGTTCGACGAGCAGGATCGTGAAACCCTGGCCTTTGAGCATTCCGATCGTGCGGCCGATTTGTTGCACGATCACCGGCGCGAGCCCTTCGGTCGGCTCATCGAGCAGGAGCAAGCGCGCGCCCGTACGCAGGATGCGGCCGATCGCCAACATCTGCTGTTCGCCGCCGGAGAGCTTAGTCCCTTGACTATGCAAGCGCTCCTTGAGATTCGGAAACAGCGTAAAAATCCTGTCCACGCCGAGGCCGCCAGCGCGCACGATCGGCGGCAATAGCAGATTCTCCTCGACGTTGAGGCTCGCAAAGATGCCGCGCTCCTCCGGGCACAGAGCGATACCGCGCCGCGCGATCTTGTCCGACGGCAGCCGGATCGTTTCCTCGCCTTCGAACGCGATCGACCCTTCGCGCCTGGGCACGATGCCCATGATCGATTTCATCGTCGTCGTCTTGCCGGCGCCATTACGGCCGAGCAAGGTGACGACCTCGCCGGGCATCACATCGAACGTCACACCGTGCAGGATGTGCGACTCGCCATACCACGCGTTCAAGTCGCGCACCGACAGTAACGGCGCCGAGCCGCCGGCAGGGCCGCCCGCCGGAGCCGCTGCCGCGCGCTCGTCAGGCATGCCCAGCCCCCAGGTACGCCTGGACCACGTTCGGATGCTTCGATACGGTGGCGTAATCACCCTCGGCGAGAATCTCGCCGCGGGCAAGCACGGTGATATGATCGGACAGCGTCGATACCACCGACAGGTTGTGCTCGACCATCAGCACGGTACGATTGGCGGCGACACGCTTGATCAGCGCCGCGATCCGTTCGACGTCCCCATGCGCCATGCCCGCAGTTGGTTCGTCGAGCAGCATCATTTCCGGATCGAGTGCTAACGTGGTCGCGATCTCCAGCGCGCGCTTGCGCCCGTAGGGAAGCTCGACCGCTTGTGTGTGCGTGGATTCGGTCAGCCCCACGGCTTCGATCAGCGAGTCGGCGCGTGCGTTCAAGTCGGAGAGCGTTGCCTCCGAACGCCAGAAATCGAACGAATGACCGCGCTTGCGCTGCAGCGCGATGCGCACGTTCTCAAGTACGGTCAGGTGGGGAAATACTGCAGAAATCTGAAACGAGCGAACCAGTCCCAACCGCGCAATGGACGCAGGCCGGGAACCGGTAATCTCGCGGCCGTTGAAAAAAATGTGTCCGCGCGTCGGCGTCAGGAAGTGCGTAAGCAAGTTGAAGCAGGTGGTCTTGCCGGCGCCGTTGGGGCCAATCAACGCATGTATTGTTCCGCGCCGAATCGCCAAGCTCACGTTCTTGACGGCGACGAAACCTTTGAATTCCTTGGTGAGTCCCCGCGTCTCGAGAATCGTGTCGTTGGCCATCATGCCGCCAGCGCACACCTAGTCGCGCCGCGTTTCCTCCCTTGGGCGCGGATTATGCGTTGGCGCACGGGGTATCGCAACTAAAATCGAAAACCGGAATCGCTGGTGGCTCGGCACTCCTTTTCGAGCCGTCGTCACGAGGTTCATGGGTTTAAGGGCGAGGTCCAGATGGGTGCGCGCTTGCCCAGGAAGGCGTCGATGCCTTCGGTCGCGTCCGGTTCGAGCATATTGCAGGCCATCGTGTCGCCCGTAGACGCATAGGCGGCGGTCAGTCCTTGCTCGATCTGCTCGTAGAAAGCGCGCTTGCCCAGCGCGACGACCGCCGGGCTTTTCGCCGCAATGGCATTCGCCAACTGCTGCACAGTGGCGTCGATTTCCGACGCCGGGACCACGCGATTGACGAGTCCCCAGTCGAGCGCCGTGGCCGCATCGATCAGCTCGCCGGTCAGCAGGAGCTCCATCGCGCGCTTGCGCGACACGTTGCGCGCCACACCTACGGCAGGTGTCGAACAGAAGATGCCTGCGTTGATACCGGAGAGCCCGAACTTCGCTGTGTCCGCCGCGACGGCAAGATCGCACATCGAGACCAACTGACAACCGGCGGCGGCGGCGGTGCCGTGGACGCGCGCGATGACGGGTTGCGGCAGACGAGTCAGTTTGAGCATCGTCTGCGAGCACGCGTCGAACAGCCGGCGCTGCCAGTCGCCGTCGATGTGCGCACGCATCTCTTTTAAGTCGTGGCCCGCGCAAAACGCCTTTCCCGCCGCGGCGAGCACGACCACGCGCACACCGGTATCGTTTGCGATCGTATCCAAAGCGGCGTCGAGCGCGGCGAGCATGTCCAGGGATAGGGGATTGAACCGTTCGCCGCGATTCAGCGTCAGTGTACAAACGCCGTTGCTGGTCGCGGCCAGAACGAAGGGCTGGATCGCCGCTTCAAGCGGTGCATTCATCGCAATTTCCTTAACGAGTCCAACAGTAACAACGATAATAGGGCTTTATTCTAGTCCATGAACGACAAGGCCGACGCGTTGGCTGCACACCACCCGGTCGCTTCGTTCGACGTCGGCGTCCCCGACGGCCCGTTGCAACCGCTGCGCGAATGCATTAACGAAGCCTATCGCATCGCCGAACCCGTCGCTGTGAGTGCGCTCTGCGCAGAGGCAGCATGGCGCGGCGATGCGCTGACCGTTACGCAGCAGCTCGCCGCACGACTGGCAGAAAGCGTGCGCGAGGCGCGCACCAAAGCCGGAGGGGTCGACGCGTTGATGCTCGAGTTCTCGCTCGATTCACGTGAGGGTGTGGCCCTGATGTGCCTGGCCGAAGCGCTGCTGCGTATTCCCGATGCGGCGACGCGAGACCGGTTGATCCGCGACAAAATAGGTCAGGGCGACTGGCGAGTACACGTCGGGCGCAGTCCTTCGCTTTTCGTCAACGCGGCGGCGTGGGGACTGCTCGTCACCGGCAAGCTCGTCGATTCGCGCAGCGATTCGGCGCTGGAACTGGCAATCGCCTCCCTGTTGCGCAAGGGTGGCGAGCCGCTGATCCGTAAAGGCGTCGATCTCGCGATGCGGCTCTTAGGCAAGCAATTCGTCACCGGCCGCACGATCGACGAAGCGCTGGTCAACGCTCGCGAGCGCGAAGCGCGCGGCTACCGGTTTTCCTTCGACATGCTCGGCGAAGCGGCGCTGACCGCGACCGATGCGCAGGCGTATTTCGCCGCCTACGCGACGGCAATTCACGCAATCGGCGCGGCCGCCACGGGCAAAGGTGTCATCAAAGGTCCGGGCATTTCCATCAAACTGTCTGCGCTGCATCCGCGCTACTCGCGGTCGCAACGCGCGCGCGTCATCGAGGAGCTAGCCCCGGCTTTGGGGCAACTCGCGCAGCTCGCGCGAAGTTACGACATCGGACTCAATGTCGACGCCGAAGAAGCCGACCGCCTCGACCTCTCGCTCGACCTCTTCGAAATGCTTGCCGCGGACCCGGCGCTTGCCGGTTGGGACGGCCTCGGCTTTGTCGTGCAGGCGTACCAGAAGCGCGCACGCGCGGTCATCGCCTGGCTCGCGGATCTCGGACGGCGCCGGCAACGGCGCCTGATGGTGCGGCTGGTCAAGGGTGCGTACTGGGACACCGAAATCAAGCGTGCGCAAGTCGATGGGCTCGTGGACTACCCGGTGTTCACGCGTAAAGTGCATACCGACGTCGCGTACCTCGCATGCGCCAAAGCGATGCTCGAGGCGCCCGATGCCATCTACCCTCAGTTCGCGAGCCACAACGCGTTCACGATCGCCGCCATCCATACGCTGGCCGGCAGCGCCGACTACGAATTTCAATGTTTGCACGGCATGGGTGAGAGTGTGTATGACCAGGTGGTTGGCGCGGACAATCTCAATCGCCCCTGCCGCATTTACGCGCCGGTCGGCTCGCACGAAACGCTGCTTGCCTACCTCGTGCGCCGGTTGCTCGAAAACGGCGCGAACACGTCATTCGTCAACCGGATCGTCGATCCGGCGGTGACGATCGACGAACTTGTGGCCGACCCGGTCGCCGCCGCGCGTGCAACCGGCGGCACACCGCATCCCCGCATTCCGTTGCCCGCGGCGCTGTATCCGGACCGTAAGAATTCCTGCGGTATCGACTTCTCGGACGAAACGCAGTTGCGTACCCTCGAGCGTGAGCTCGCGCAAACGCCGGGGCAATTCGCGGCGGCGCCCATGCTCGGTGAACCGTTGCGCGATGCACGGCGCAAGACCATCACGATTGCCAATCCGAGTGACCGGCGCGACATCGTCGGCGCCGTCATCGAAGCGACAGCCGCCGACGTGTCCCGTGCGGTCACGCTCGCCGCAACCGCAGGACGTGCTTGGTCTGACGTACCGGCCGCCGAGCGCGCTTCGTGTCTCGAGCGCGCGGCCGACTTGCTCGAAGACGATCGCGTGACGTTACTCGCGCTCGCCGTACGCGAAGCCGGCAAGACGCTGGGGAATGCGCTGGGCGAGGTGCGCGAAGCGGCGGATTTCTGCCGGTACTACGCGGCACAGGCACGGCGCGAGCTTGGCCCGGACATCACACCTGCGCCACTGGCCCGCGGCCCGATGGTTTGCATCTCGCCGTGGAATTTTCCGTTGGCGATTTTCGTCGGGCAGGTAGCCGCAGCGCTCGCCGCCGGCAATCCGGTTCTCGCGAAGCCGGCGGAACAGACGCCGCTGATCGCCGCACGCGCGGTTGCGTTGCTGCATCGTGCCGGAATTCCGCCGGCCGCATTGCAGTTGCTGCCCGGCCGGGGCGAAACGGTAGGCGCCGCGCTCGTCGCCGATCACCGCATCGCCGGCGTTCTATTCACGGGCTCGTCGCAAGTCGCACGCGGCATTCACTGGCAGCTCACGCAACGTGCCGATGACCCGGTCCTCATCGCGGAAACCGGCGGGCAAAACGCGATGATCGTTGATAGCTCGGCGCTGTCCGAGCAGGTCGTCGCCGACGCGCTCGTCTCCGCGTTCGACAGTGCGGGCCAGCGTTGCTCGGCATTGCGCGTGCTCTGCCTGCAGGAGGATATCGCCGATCGCATGCTGCCGATGCTGCGTGGCGCGATGCAGGAATTGCGCGTCGGCGATACGCGCCGTCTCGACACGGACGTGGGACCGGTGATCGACGAACACGCGCATGCGACGCTCTCCAAGCACGTTGCGCGGATGCGCGATTCTGACGCGCGGGTCGTCGCGCTCGACCTGCCGCCCGACTGCGCGCACGGGACTTTCTTTCCAACGACGCTAATCGAGATCGAACGGCTCGACCAGTTGACCGGCGAGGTCTTCGGACCGGTGTTGCACGTGCTGCGGTTTCGGCAAGGCGGCATCGCGACGCTGATCGATGCGATCAATGCGACCGGCTATGGGCTGACGCATGGGATACAGACGCGCATCGACGAGACCATCGAGACCGTCTGCGCGCGCATTCGGGCCGGCAACATTTATGTCAATCGCAGCGTCATCGGCGCCGTCGTCGGAGTGCAGCCCTTCGGCGGAGAAGGTTTGTCCGGAACCGGCCCCAAGGCGGGTGGTCCGCATTACCTGCGGCGCTTAATCCGTGGCGGCAATCGGCCGCGCGCCGACGGACTCATGCTTGGTGTGGAGCTTGCCGGGCCGACCGGCGAATCCAATACGCTCTACCTGCTGCCGCGCGGACGTGTCGCCTGCATGGCCGATTCCGAAGGTGCGCTGCTGGCGCAAGCCCGGATCGCGATCGCGACGGGCAACGTTGCGGTTATGACGGCATCGCCGCTGGCCAAGCGGGTCGGCGAGCTACTGGCCGACGCACGCTGTGAACTAGTCGACGACGCTCTGGCGACAGAACCCGACGCGGCGCTCTTCGCGGGTACGGACGAGGCGGCGCATGCGGTGCGTTCAGCGCTTGCCGCCACTGACGGCAAGATCGTGCCGCTGCTCGCCGCCGATAGCAATGGATGTTACGAAACGTCGCGCCTCATGCTAGAACGGACGGTAACGATCAACACGACGGCGTCGGGCGGCAACGCCTCGCTGCTGTCGCTGGCCGAAACCGAGGGTTGAGGTCGACTGCAGGTGTACCGTGACTTCCAACGATCGGACGGCAAATCCCGCCACAATATGTAACTCATATCGCCAGACTTTTTTTGGCTATCTCCCCGGTCCTCAGCCGCGCATGGCACTCACCTAAACTGTGTGTAGAAGCGGCCCCTATACAAGGCGGTTTGCGGTCGGAATTCCTGTATTCCTGACCGCCACGTCCCCCACGACACGAACGCGGACGCGAACGCTGTTTCCGGGCATGTACGCGAGCGGCATGTCCTCGCTCTCGATGGTCTCGAGCGTCGCGCGCGCAGCGCCGGCGGCGACGGCGCGGTCGTTGGCGATGGCCTGGGCCGCGGCGATCGCATCCACCCGAGTCAGGTCGCGGAAGATCTGATCGCACTCGCCCGACACTTGGGCGATGGCGGCGCCCACGGCATTGGCGCAATCGCCATGCTCGACATGGACGACGCGCGAGACGCCAGTCATTTTCTCCGGCACCAGAAAGGCGCCGCCACCAACAGCGATCAACCTCACGTCGCCCGCCTCGGTCTTCATGCTGTCAACCGCCTCCTCGGCCAGGCGCGCCGATTCAGCGAACACGCGCTGGCAGGTGACGGCGCCAAGATGGGCCACCTTGGCGCGGTCACCTAGCTCAAGCACGCCCGAGGCAATGGCGATATCCGTCGTGGTGAGCTGCTTGCCGCCGAAGGCGATGCCATCCCGCAACAGGCGGTAGCCGACCGAGACCGGGCCCACCTTCAGCGGATCGAGCGAGACATGGCTGCCGCCGCCCAGACCGATCGACAGCAGATCTGGCATGCGGAACAAGGTCCGCACGCCCCCCACCTTGACCACGGAATTGGCCTCGCGTGGAAAGCCGTGCTTGAGCTGGCCGACATCGGTTGTGGTGCCGCCGACATCGATTACCATCGCGTCCTGCAGACCCGAGAGGTACGCCGCCCCGCGCATGGAGTTGGTGGCGCCCGAGGCGAAGCTGTAGACCGGCAGGCGCCGCGCCTGGCTGGCCTCGGCCACGGTGCCGTCATTCTGGGTGATGAACAGAGGCGCGGCGATACCCGAATCACGGATGGCGCGCTCGAAAGCAGCGATGGTCTCGCGCGCCAGGTCGGCCAGGGCGGCATTGAGCAGGCCCGCGTTCTCGCGCTCCAGCAACCCGATGCGGCCGAGGTCTGACGAGCAGGTGATCGACGCGTCGGGAATCTCCGCCGCGATCAGCTCGGCCTCTGATCGCTTTCTCCTGCAAGGGCCGCGGCGTGTGCCCGTCGTGCAATACCCGGCGCATGGTCGAGACGGCAGCGCATCTCGCCGATCACGTCTTCCCACGCCTGCCGGTGCGGCAGTGGGTGCTCGCGGTGCCGAAGCGACTGCGTTACTTCCTGCACCGCGACCCCGATCTGCAGGGCGCGGCGTTGCGCCTGTTCCTGGGCGCGGTGGAGCAGTGCCTGCGGGCGCACAGTGCGGGCGCGGATCCCGCAGCGCGCCTCGGGGCGGTGGCGTTCATCCACCGCTTCGGGTCGGCGCTCAATCCGCACCTCCATTTCCACTGCGTGGTGCTCGACGGCGTGTTCGCGTCCACGCCCACCGGGAGCGTTGTCTTCCACCTGGCCACCGACATCGACCGGCCGGCCATCGCTACGGTGCAAGCCAAGGTGCGCCGGCGACTCCTGCAGAGCTTCGTGCGCCGCGGTCTGCTCCCCGGCGATGACGCGCGCGCGATGCAAGCATGGGCACACGGCGGCGGGTTTTCGGTGGACGCCACGGTACGCATCGAGGCCGCAGACCGGCCGGGACGGGAGCGGCTGCTGCGTTACTGTGCCCGTCCGCCGTTCGCCTTGGAACGGTTGCAGCAACGGGATGCCGAGCACCTGCTCTACACGGCCAGCCAACCCGGCCCCGGGAGCAGTGGCGCGCAGATGCTGACCCCGCTGCAACTGATCGACCGCCTCGCCGCTCTCGTTCCGCCGCCGCGGGTCCATCGCCACCGCTACTTCGGCGTGCTGGCGCCGAACTCGCCGCTGCGCCCCGCAGTGACCGCCATGGCTTTGCCGGCGACGACGCTCGCTGCGGCCGCGCCACCCGCCGACGAACCGGCCCTCCGCCGCGCCGCCCGCTACGCCTGGGCCCTGCTGCTCGCCCGCATCTACGAGGTCTTCCCGCTCCGCTGCTCGCTCTGCGGCGCCGAGATGCGGATCATCGCCTTCATCACCGACCCAACCACCGTGCGCGATATCCTCGCCCACCTCGGTGAGCCGATCCGCGCACCCATTGTCGCTCCGGCCCGGGGTCCGCCGCTGTGGGCAGCGGTCGACGCTGCGCCGAGCGACGCGTTCGCGCTCGCGGACACCGCCGCCCTACCGCCACCGGCCTACGCATTCGATCAACGCATCGCGTGGTAGGACCCGCAGGACGACGCGCCGCGCTCGCTCGTCAGGGGCTGCTCATGCCTTGGGCCAGCCGCCCGGGCAACTGCGCCATCGCGGCCGACGTGGTGGCCCCAAGCCATGACCGCATCGCTTCCTGAAGGCATCACACAGGGGGCTTTCGACACGCAGTTTCCGATTGCCTGCGGCTGCCGAGGTCCGAAATACTCCCCCATGTGGCGTTGGATCTCCTATCCTTGCGCCGACGACCCGCGAAGCTTTCAAAATGCCTGTGCTGATGCTGGCGAACGCCGCTTGAAAAATTTTCCAATCAACCTGGTGATCCCCGACGGACTCGCTGGCGCGGTGCGCGTTGTCACCACCATTCAGAACGGAGCCACATTCAGGAATGATGTTTTCTTCAACATCAAATGAGCAGTCGTAATGAGTGTATGAGCAGTCGTGGCGAGCGTGCGCAACCGGTCGCAGGTTAGTGAGAGTGAGGACGCGGTGTCTTTAATACTCTGCCCATTTCGTTCTGCCTGAGTGTTTTCGGAAATCCTCGCGGACGATTATTCAGCTCGTCCCTCTGGCTGTTTCCTCTACGATTAAATCAACGACATCTTCCAAACGGCCCGCGCGTTCATAAGCTTTGCGCTGACGGGAAGCACCCGTCCCACGCTCGACCCCTTCGCGAACGAGTGTGGATATTTCCTCCCACTCTTCATGCTCCTCAAGCGAGGGACGAAGAAAGACGAGAAGGTTTTCGATCATCTCTCGCGCAGGGACGGCGCGCCCGCCCACAACGTCAATCAAAGTCGCATCAAGACCATATCTCGCGGCGCGCCACTTCGCAGCGCGTAACAGTTCCGGGCGCGCATCGGTGGCTTGCTCTCCACGCTCCCACATTTCATAGCAGCCACGTACCAGTGCCCGCGTTAGCCCTGCTACCATCACCACCTCATCAATTGTCAGGCACACATCCGTCACACGAAATTCGAGCGTCTCGAAGCG
>JBBJMT010000001.1:0-991951 GCA_037719965.1 Casimicrobiaceae bacterium
TTGTGGTCCGCAGTTATGGGTGCCGGGCTACTTTTGAGCTCGCTAGCCGACGAGCTTCTACGCGGACCTCGGGGTCGTCGCAAGCGAATACTCGTGATGCAGGCCACCCAGTAGCGACTTCACGCGCACGAACGCACCCGCCGCCAGTCGATGGCGGGATTTGGACTTCGGGAATGGCGTGGTTGGTTGCGGCGGATCCGGCACGCCCGGTCCCAGGGCACTGTGAGGGCGTCCTCCGTTGTAATGAGTGACCCACTCGTTGAGCAGGGTCCGTAGATGCGCCTCGGACATCGGGATCATCCAATCCAGGCATTCCCGCCGAATCGAACCGATGACCCGTTCGCAGATGGAATTGGCTTTCGGACTAGTTGCGGGTGAGCGCAACACTTCAAGTCCGAGCGCCTCGATCGAATCATCCAGATGCTTCGAGAAGATGCCGTCGCGATCGTGAATCAGATAGGGGTGCGCGCCATCCTCCGTGACCGCCTCCCGCAACTGCTGCAGCGTCCAATCGGCAGTGGGATGCGCCGTCACGTTGACGTGCGCCCATCGGCGTGTCCCGTGCTCGATGACCACAAACACGTACAGCATCCGGAACGTCGCAGTCACCGCGACGAAGAAGTCGCACGCGATGATGGCCTTGGCGTGATTGTTCAAGAACGTTAACCAGTGCTGATCACCGCGCGGTACTCCCGGTCGAGTCGGTGGCATATATTTCCGCACCGTCCGCGGTGAAAGACGTATTCCGAGCTTCACCATCAACTCATTGGCAATCCGCTCCTCACCCCAGAGCGGATTCTCCGAGGCCATTCGCCGAATCAACGACCGAAGCTCCGGCGGAATCCGCGGTCGACCCGCCCTGCTCTTCCAGCGCCAGAAGATCCGCCAGCCCAGTCGATGCCACCGAACGATGGTCGACGGCCTGACGATGACCACGGCATGGCGCCAATCGAAGAGCCTGGAGAACAGCGCGAGGCTGACGCGAGTCGCGTAATCCACGCGTCTGGGTTTGATTCCCCGCTCGAGATACCGCGCCAGCTGCCGACGCAGAACCAGATTCTCAGCCCGGATCGCGCCGGACGAGCGCACGAACAACGCGAGCAGTCTCAGCAGGTCCGAGATGATACCGACGATTGCTCCCGCCAACCGTAACATGCGCTCATCATGCCAGAGTCGGCCCACGCTGGCAGGTGGCAGACCCTGGATGCCCGCCGGCGCGAATTATTGCGGACCACAGCGGCACAAGGCCGCGGTGTTTGCGGTTTCGTACTACCTCGAGGAGGATTCGCCCCGGGCTTTCGGCGGGAATTCGCCTGCCTGTCGGCCGTAATCCCGTGTTGCACTCTCTGCAGTGACATAGCCGGCGCGAAGGTCCTCCTGGATACGCTCGGCCGTGCGCCGCAGAGGATCGCCGTAGCCCCCACCTCCCGCCTCGATCGTCATCATCCGGTCGCCGGGCTGCAGCGTGTAGCGGCCCTTCGGATGCACGTTTTCACCGTTCAGCCAGACCTCGCGCAGACGTCCGGGCTTGCCACCCAGAACGCCTTGCGGCGCAAACTCCGTCCGACCGGCCACGCACGAGAAGATCATCGGGTGACCGCTGTCGTTGCGCATTTCTATTCTTTGGCCGAGACCGCCACGAAATTCGCCGGCACCGCCGCTGTCGGGCAGCAATGATTTGCTCTCGATCATCACGCCGGTGAGATTTTCCCACACTTCGATGGGCGTCCCAGTCATGTTGGTCGGCGAAGGCGTGGTCGGTGCGCCATCGATGCCCTTCAGCGCACCGAAACCGCCCGAGGCGAAAAAGATGCTCGACACGCCCCTGCCTTCGCGCGTTTTGCCCTGCACGTTGATCAGGTTGAGCATCCCGGAATCGGCCTGAATTCGATCGGGGATCGCCTCGACCAGCGCGCCGAAGATCAACGGGGGCACGAAATGACCCATGACGTGACGCCCTCCGGTGGCCGAGGGCGGCACGGCGTTCAGCACGCAACCGGGTGGAGCAATCACCTCGATCGGCTGGACCGATCCTTCGTTGTTGGGGATCTTCGGTGTGGTCAGGCACTTGATGGCATAGCAGGTCATCGCCCGCGTGTAACACAACGGCACGTTGATCGCGATGTTGACCGCGTCACTCGTGCCGGCGAAATCGGCGACGACGCGGCCACCGCCGATCGTGAGGCTGCATTCGAAATGCAGCGAACGATCCAATCCTTCAACGTCGACCGCGTTGCGAAAGACTCCCGCCGGCATCCGCGCGATCTCCTCGCGCATCGCCCGGTCGGAAAGATCGATAATCGCGTCGGCAAGCGGCGTGAGATCGTCGATGCGATACTCCGACATGAATTCGTTCAGCATGCGCGCGCCAACCGTCGTGCAGGCTACGTTGGCCATCAGGTCGCCCATCGTCTGCTCGGGAACGCGCACGTTGGTCTGGATGAGCTCGAACAGCATCGCATCGGGCTCGCCCTCATGCAGCAGCTTCACTACAGGCAGCCGCAATCCTTCTTCATACACTTCATGCGCCATTGCGGAGAAGCCCGACCCGCCGATGTCGGGTAGATGCGTGATGCTCATGACGAAGCCGATGATTCGGCCCTTGCGGAACACGGGCTGCATCACGTTGATGTCGAAGAGGTGTCCGGTTCCGAACCACGGATCGTTGGTTGCCACCACATCGCCGGGCTTGAGCGACTCCGCCGGAAAGCGTGCGAGCATGTGGCGCAACGTAAGCGACGCGGTGCCGGTGAAGGATGGTACGCTGTAGGTTCCCTGCGACAGCGCGCGGCCCTTCACGTCGCAGACGATGCACGAGAGGTCGTAGCTTTCGCGCACATTGGTGGAAAACGAGGTCCGCACGAGCGAATTGACGATTTCGTCCGCGATCGAAATCAAACGGTCCCACTGGATTCCCAGAGCGATGGGGTCATAGGCACTCATTGCGTGCTCCCGACGGTGAGGACCAGGTTCATTGCTGCATCGATCGTTCCGGTGTCGCCTGGAGCGATGACGCAGGTCGATTCGCGCTCTTCGACGAGCGCGGGCCCGGCAATCGCGAAGCCTTGAGGCAGCGCATACCGGTCATATACGGGACAGTCAACGAGGCCATCGGTTTCAGGAAAGAAGGCCGGACGCCGCCCTTTCAGCGCCTCGCCGGTGGCGGCTCCGGGCTTAAGGTGATAGTCGACGTCGGTACCCGGCCGCGGCCCTGCGGCCTCCACCTTCCAGTTGACGATCTCTATGGCGCGTTCGGGAAAGTCGAGTCCGAAAATCACGCGGTATCGCTCAGCGAACAATGCCGGCAGTGCAACACCGAGCTCGTCTGGCGCGAGGTGGGAAGGAAGGGGCACCTCAACTTCGTAGCCCTGCCCTTCGTAGCGCATGTCGAGCGCATGTCGAAGCCGAATGTCACTCGGCGGGATACCTGCCCCGGCGAGGAACTGCGACGCTTGCTGCCCGAGAGATGCAAGCTCGCCGTTAAGCTCGGCTGGCGACAAGCGGGCAAGGCCAATCCGCTTCGATCGCGCGATCTCGAAGCCGAGCGGGCTTGCCAGGAGGCCGAAGGCCGACATCACCCCCGCGCCCCACGGGCAGATGACACGCGGGATGCGCAGCTTGCGCGCGACACGGCTGCCGTGCAAAGGACCGGAGCCGCCGAACACGGTCATGCTGCAGTTGCGGAAATCGGCGCCTCGCTCGGAGGCGTGTACACGGAACGCGCGCGCCACGTCCTCGTTGATGACTTCGTGGATGCCCCACGCGGCGCGCAGCGCGGAAACCCCGAGTGGTTGGGCGACGCGCTCGTTCATCGCTTCCCGCGCGCCACGGGCATCGAGCGCCATCTCGCCACCGAGAAAGGAGGCAGAGTCGAGATAACCGAGCAGCAGATTGGCGTCCGTGAGCGTCGGCAGTGTGCCGCCTTGTCCATAGCAGACCGGCCCGGGATTGGCGCCGGCGCTGCGCGGCCCCACGCGCAACGTTCCGCGCTCGTCGATCTCCGCGAGGCTGCCGCCGCCGGCCCCGATCTCGATCATGTCGATCACCGGAATCTTAGCAGGCAGGCCGCTGCCTTTCTTGAATTCATGAACCCGCGCGACCTCCAGCTCATAGCGCTTCAACGGCTCGCCATCGCGGATCAGGCAGCCTTTGGCGGTCGTCCCGCCCATGTCGAACGAAAGCACACGCGTCTCGTTCAATGCGCGCCCGTGCGCCGCCGACATCAACGCGCCGGCCGCGGGTCCGGATTCGAGCAAACGCACGGGTAGTCGACGCGCGATGTCGGCGGTGAGGCTGCCTCCGCTCGAGCTCATGATCAGGAATCGCCCCTCGAACCCGAGCGCCGCCAGGCCGGTTTCGAGGCGGGTTAGATAACGATCGACCACCGGTTGCACATAGGCGTTGAGGCACGCAGTCGTCCACCGCTCGTATTCGCGAATATAGGGGAACACATCCGCCGACGCCGAGACGTGCAACCCCGAAAAATGCCGGCCGAGCCATTCGACCGCAGCGATCTCGTGCCGGGGATCGACGTAAGAGTGCAGGAAACACACGGCGATCGATTGCACGCCGTGGTCCTCAACGGCAGAGCGCAACGCGGGCAGCGCGCCGTCGAGATCGAGCGGGATCTCCTCCGTTCCGTCCTGCAGTAATCGCCCGGTAACCTCGATACGCAGGTTACGCGGCACGACGGGTTGGGGAAATCGGAGCCGCAGATCAAAAAGATCGTAGCGGCGCTCGAGCGCAATATCCAGCACGTCGCGGAAGCCACGGTTGACGAGCATCGCCGTCGGCACGCCCTTGCGCTCGATGATAGCGTTAGTGACAAGCGTAGTGCCGTGCGCGACGACGTCGACTGCCTGCAGGGTGAGACCGGCGCGTTCCACGATCGTACCGATCCCTTCCATCACCGCGACCGAGGGATCCGCGGGTGTGGTCAGCTGCTTGTGCGTGGACACCTCGCCGGTTGCATCGTCGAAGAGCGCGATGTCGGTAAACGTGCCTCCGATATCCACGCCGATCCTGTGGCTCATGCTGTCCCTTGTACAGTGCGTACCCGGAACACGGAGCGAAACGCGGTGATGACGCGCGCAATGTCTTCATCACCGATGTTGCGGTAGGTGACCAAACGAAGGCGGCGCTCGCCGAAGGGCAGGACGCGCACGCCTTCGCGTTCCAGCGCGGTGCAGGCTTCCTCCGCCGTTGGGTCGATATTGAGCACCACGATGTTGGTGACTACCTGGGCAGGATCGACGCGAATCCCGGGAATGTTTGCCAACGCGGAGGCGAGCACTCGCGCACGACGATGGTCGTCCGCAAGATGGCTGAAATCGGCCAGCGCCTCGCGCGCGGCGGCCGCGATGATTCCGGTGGGTCGCATGCCTCCACCAAAGCGCTGGCGCAGCCGCAACGCCCGCAGGATCGAAGCGGCCGAGCCGGCAAGCGCCGCCCCGACGGGCGCGCCGAGTCCCTTGTTGAAATTTACCGCCACCGTATCGAAACCGGCGCACAGCTCGGCGGCAGACGTGCCGAGAGCGACCGCCGCATTGAAGAGACGCGCACCGTCCAGATGAGCGCGCAGCTCGTAGCGTGCCGCCACGGCCAGGACGGTGCGACCGTAGCCGACGGGCCACGCCATGCCGCCGGCGCGGTTGTGGGTGTTCTCGAGCGCAACCGCGACAGCGCGCGGATGCAACTCATCGTGTTGTTGCCGTGCCAGGGCCTCCCAGGCCTCGACCGGGGGACACGGTGATGCGCCGGGGACTGCGACGATCTGCAAGCCGCCGAGCGCCGCGGCCGCGCCGCCCTCCGAGGTCAGAATATGGACGTCCGGTTGCGCGAGGATCATATCGCCGGGTGATGCGAGCAGCATCAGCGCCACCTCATTGGCCATGCTGCAGGTCGGGAAGAGCAGCGCGTCTTCCATGCCGAGCAGCAGCGCAACTTCCCGTTCGAGCGCTTGCTGATCAGGATCTTCGCGCAATCCGAAAGCGGCCGGTCGCCCGGCCGCGCGGAACATCGCTGCGTTCATCGCCGCGGTGGGGCGGGTGAGGAAATCGCTGCGCAAATCCACGATTGGGGGTCGCTCCACCATCAACTCTTCATGTACGCCGGTAGCCACATCGCGAGCTGTGGAAACCAGTACAGCAGGAAGCAAAGGACCACGATGAGCACCGCGAAGGGTGCCGACGCCGAGGCGATCCTTCCAAGAGGCACACCACCGGATATCGATTGAATGGCGAACAGGTTGAGACCCATCGGAGGCGTGAGTTGCCCCAACTCGATCAGCACCACCAACATCACTCCGAAGAGCACGCCATCGAAACCATATGCGAGCAACGTCGGATAGAGCAGGGGTACGGTCAGCAGCATCGTGGAAATGCCGTCGACAAACATTCCGAGCACGAGATACATGAGCACCAGGACGCAGAAGAACGCGAACTGTCCGAGGCCGAGGCCCACCAGCGCGGTGGATACGCCGCGGCCGATACCCGAAGTGGTCAGTGCGTAATTGAGGATCTGCGCATTGATGATCACGAACATCACCACGGCATTGGTGACGACGGCATTGCGCAAGGCGTCGCGTACGCCCGACCACGTGAGGCTGCGATAGAACGCCGCTATCATCAAGGCGATCAGCACGCCGAATCCCGCGGCTTCCGTCGGTGTGACGACGCCGGCGTACATGCCACCAAGGAGGCTCACGATCAGCACGATGATGGGGATAGTGTCGATCAGCCCGCGCACGAGTTGCACAGTCGTCGCCCGCACCTGAATTGGCGGCACCAGTGTGGGCTTCATCCGGATGCGCACGGCGACGTAGAGCATGAACAACAGCGTCAACACCAGCCCGGGAACGACGCCCGCCATGAAGAGATCGATGACCGACTCCCTGACCACCGAGGCGTAGATCACCATCGGGATCGACGGTGGAATGAGAATACCCAGACATCCTCCTCCGGCGAGCGTGCCGAGTGTCAGCTCGTCGTCATATCCGCGCTTGCGCATTTCGGGCAGCGCCACCGTACCGATCGTGAGGGCCGTCGCCGTGGAGGAGCCGGAAATGGCGGCAAACATCGCGCATCCGGCGATGTTGGAGTGCGCGAGCGCCCCACGCACACCGCTCAGGAGATGCGAAATCCCTGCGTAGAATCGGCCGGACACGCCACTCCTCAGGATGACCTCGCCCATGAGCACGAACAAAGGTACGGCCACCAGCGTGAACGAATTGGTGGTGTTCCAGACGATGTCACCGAGCGTGGGCCACAGCCGCATTCCGGAGACTAGTGTCACTCCTAGCGTACCGACGATGCCCATTACCGAGCCTATGGCCACGCCGAAGACCAGCAACGCCACCAGGACGATGCCGTAAATGGCGATTGCGCTTTCCCAGCTCACGGATAGCGGCGGCGCAGAGCGAGAGCACGCGCGCCGCGCAGGATCAGGCGAAGATAAAGCACGCACAACCAGCCCATCGCCAGCGGCAACACGATCTGCGGCATCCACAGTGGGGTCGCCGAGGGTTGGATCGAGCGCGTCCCGAATTGCCAGCTACTAAGAAACGTCAGGGCACACGCATACGTGGTCACCGCGGCCACTGCGAATCCGGCAATGGCGCCGCAAAACTCGGCTGCTTCCCGTGGTATGCCGCGCATGCGTTCCACCACGGCTTCTACCCGCAGAAATTGTCCCGTCTGCATGGCATATCCAAACCCGAGCAGACTCATCCAGACAAACAGATAACCGGAGTACTCGTCGGCGATCAATGTGGATGACCCAGCAACGTAGCGCAGCGCGATCTCGATGTTGATCAGCACCACCACCACGGCCAGCAAAACGCCCGAAAAGTCGGTGAGTGCGAGCGACACGCGATCCACCACCGACTGGGCGCCCGAGGGCGGCGTTTCCATGTGTTGCGCTTTTGGTGTTAGTGACGCCAATCGAATGAACCGGACTCGCGCCGCTTGACCGCGCGTGCCGATCCATTGAGGGATCGAGAACGCGACAGCGAGAGTGCCGCGTCATCGCGAACAAGTCGGCGCGGTTATGTCGCTCCGCAAGCCTTCATCGTGCCATCCACCAGGCGCCGTCCGGTAGCGCCGTTCTTCTGTGCCCATTGGTCCCACATCGGACGCATCATGGCGCGCGCCTTCTCGATGTCGGCCGGCGTCGGTTCGACCAGCGTCACCTTGTTCGCCAACAGATTCTGGCGCGCCGCCGTATCGCCCTCCTGCGACATCTGGGCGTACTTGGGCGTCCACTCGCGCGCCTTGGTCAGGAGCGTGGACTTAACATCGGCCGGAAGCTTGTTCAACTCCTCGGTATTGATGAGCATGATCTGATGCCCCATGGTCATGTTGACCATGTAGCCGGTCTTGACGAGCTCGTAGGCGCGCCAGTCGTTGACCGAGAGCGCCGAGGTGATTGCGCCATCAATGATCTTTCGCTCCAGCGCGGGAACCACTTCCGCGCTGGTGATCGACAGTGCCGATCCATTAAGAGTCTTGATCATTTCCGCCTGCTCGGGATTGGAGACCCGCACCTTGAATCCGCGTATGTCCTCGAGCTTGGATACCGGGCGATTCAGCCAGAGATTCTGCGGCGGCATCGTCCAATGCATCGCGACGGTGATCCCGAATCGCTTCTGCAACGTTTCGTCGATGACCGGCTGCACGACCGGTAACGCCTTGTCGAACTGTGCATACGACGTGCAGAGAAACGGTAATTGGAGAACGTTGAGCTCCGGCGTATCCCCCGCGGTAAAACCCACGAATACGTCACCCATCTCGATCTGCTTCGTGGCGATGGCTTTGACGACGTCGGGCGCCTTGTAGGGCATCTCCCCCCCGGCGAATACGGAAATCTTGAGCCGACCGCCGGTGGCCTTGAACACATCCTCCGCGAATGCTTTGTTGGTCTGTACCGCCTTGTCGCCCGGAGCGAAATAGCTGTAGAAGCGCCATTCAATCGGCCCTTGGGCCAACGAGTTGCCATGGACGACTAGCGCAAGAACTACTATCCACGCGAGCTTGCCACCTTGTGAAACAACATTGAAAGGCATGTCTGCTCCTCAAAAAAGTGGTGCCGCGTGAATTGTACTCGCCGGAGGGAGTGAGTGTTTCGAATATCTGGTATGAAGCTGAACGGCCCCCTATTTCCAATGCGTGTAAACCTGAAGCGTAGCGCTTGGCTGATCATCTATGGAAGGATAGGAATTCCAAGTGCGACACGAAGTCGCCTGTAGAAGTTGTTCTCACTATAAAGGCGGGAACCGCCCGTGTCACCGGGAGAATCTAGGAGTCTGAATAGAGAGCGACTCTGACAATGTAACGAAGCACCGCAAGGTGCGGGGTATCAATGGTGAGAGGGGTACCCTTCTGGCAGCCACACGCCGGATCAGTGCTAGATAGTCGGTAGGGTGAACCCATGTGAGTGCGAGCAGAAAGTCGCATGGGTCTCTGTTGCACAGGAGGATATATGGCCTGATAAAACCGGTTGTTCCATCAACCGTTCCCTTGTCCTTCCTGAAAACCTGTAGTCCTTGATATTGTTGACTTCGTGCTGGCTTGAAGGCAAGGTAGGATCGTCGATCGTGACCATCCCAGAGTGAGGCATTTCGTTTATGCCGGCCGTGTGCCCGAGCCTTACACGATCAAACAGGAGACGCGGCGGCGCGCAGTCGTTCTACCAACTTCGGCCGGGCAACAGCAAGCGCACGAACCGGACTGGTGCGGCTTGATTCGCGTCTGATCTGGTACTGATTGTGCTCTGGATCCCTCGAATTATGCTTGACGTAACGCATAATGCACGGGTATCCTCCAACCATGATCGTTAGCTATCGGGACAAGCGCTCACGCGACTTCGCCGATGGCAAACGGGTCAAAGCCTTCGCAGGATTCGCGCGCAAGGCCGAGATGAAGCTGGACCAGCTTGACGCCGCCGGGTCGATCTTAGACCTGAACCTGCCCGGCAATCGTCTTGAAGCACTCAAGGGCGATCGCAAAGGTCAATACAGCATCCGCATCAATGATCAATGGCGGATCTGTTTCGAATGGCCAACGGGCGCGCCCGGACCGGTCAATGTCGAGATAGTCGATTATCACTGAGAAAGAAACATCATGAGCCGCACTGCCATCCATCCCGGCGAACATCTCGCGGAACAGCTTGAAGAACTTGGCATGAGCGCCGCGGAGCTTGGTCGCCAACTCAAGGTGCCGACCAACCGTATTACTGAAATTCTCAATGGCCAAAGGTCCATCACTGGTGACACCGCATTGCGCTTGGGACATTTCTTTGGAACAAGCGCCCAGTTCTGGCTCAATTTGCAAGCTCTATATGATTTGCGCACCGCTGAACAAAAGGCGGGTGAAATGATCGCGAGTTTGCCAACATTGCGGGGCCGCATGTACAAGAAACGGTCGACGGTCGCCGCATAGCTGCTGGCCCCATGCACCAGCTGGTAGGCAAACGCAGCTTCGACCATCATCGCGGGTGGCGATTCGGGTGGCAGATACGTAACTCACTGATTTACAAGGATGTGCAGCGGCCTGCAAAGCCGTGGACGCCGGTTCGATTCCGACCCCCGCCTCCAAATTCTCGCTGTAGGGTGAAGCGGCGAAAATAAAAGGCTAGCCTGTGCCCACCGTACCTAAAGACACGGTGGTATCCAAGGATGGGCTAGCGCAAATTCTCCTCGGTGTACAAGGTCAATTCCAATAGACGCTCGAGCAATTGCTCAGGGGGGATGCCAATGAAGTTCTTGAGCACCAGCTCCTTCGCGAACAGCCGGCAAATGTACCGCAGCTTGAGCATCTTGTTGCGCGCCGCATACACGAAGTCGCGATGGCCGCTGTTGATGACCACGAGATTGCGCTCTGCATCGAAACGGGACCGCCAGAGTTCCCCTGCGGCCTTGTAATAGGTATAGCCGGGTAGGCCCTGGTAGAAGGAATCGCCGCTGAGCGTCTTCGTGAGCAGCGTAGCGGTCACGGTGATATGCGCTTCGGCGTGGCACACAATGTCCCCTTGGGTGACGGCGACCTGCACGCGGACGAGTCCTGGTTCCGCCGTTGCCTGAAAGGTCGCGAATTCTCCGTTGGCATGATCAAGCATGCCCTCCCCTTCCACGATCGCCCATGCGTAAACGAGATCATGGTCGACGGGCCGCCGCGCGCGATCGCGGGCAATCGCACGCAACTTGCGCGTGCCTCCCACCGGGATGACGCTTGACGACGGCGAAATCAACGCCGCAAATAGCGGCCCGGCGTATTCGAAGAACTGTTTCTGCCCTTCGATCGCCTCTGGGTTCTCCCCCTCTTCGGTTGCTGGTCCTTGATCGTCCGAAGTCGACTGCGGCTCAGCCACCGATTGGGCCGGCGCTTGCGGCCGCGGTTTGCCTTCGCCGCGATGCAGATCGAACCAGTCGTACTCTTCCGCCGGCAACGCGAGCAGGGCCTCCATGATGGCACTCTGCACGGAGCGCAGCACATCACGGCTTGCCCGTTCCTCCTCGGCGCGCTGTTGGTCCTCGATGATCGAGCTGAGACGTGACTCGAGCGGCGCCAGCTCACCGATGGATCTCGCCAGCTCGGCGTCATGAATGACGCCGAGCCGCGTCCCGGGCGTCAAGTTGAGATAGGGCGCATCGATGAGTCCCTGGACGTAGCCGCTCGTCCACGGCATGCGAGCGAACGCTTCGAGCTCAGTTAGGTTACCGAGCACTCGGGTGCCCGAACGATAAAGCGACACCGAGTTGGCCGCCGAGTGGGCGTGCAGATAAAGCTCCGCATACAAGCCGCTCTCCGCAAGCACCGAACCCGAAAGCTCATGTAGCAAACGGCCCTCGAACTGGCGAGGCTCGACCTTGAACTCGGTACGCGCGGTTCGATCCACGACCCGGATCGACACTCCGGAATGCCGGATGCGGTCGCGCAACTCCGACGCGAGGTACCACTGAATTTTCTCGCCGCTGAAATTCTTGATGCCGGGCAGGATGCTCCTGATGAGCACGTCAGTGCCCGGCTCGGAAAAAAGCGCTCTTCGGCATTTATGCGTACGCCCTCGCCGTCATCCTTCACGCGTAGATAATGCTGCCCTTTTTCCTTGCCGCGGGTGATGACGATTGTTTTCGCGCGCGCATCGATGCTGTTTTCGACCAGTTCGGCCACCGCCTTGAGAGGATTGCTCTGAGACAGGGCAATGATGCTGATTGCGTTCCAGTGATCGCCAATGCGCAAGTTCCCGCTGGCCTGAGTCTGGATAGATTTCGGAGGCCGGCGCGCCATGTCACTCCTGTCGCATTTGCGGGTATTCGCAGCGTTTTCGCGTCGCAACAACGTGTCCGCCACAGTGCCGATCGCACAACTCGTACGAACCTGTCGATAAATCTTACGTCCGCGCCGTTCTGGTAACGACGCTGACTCGTAAGTATCTGAAGTCGCGCGGTTCAATAGAAGGTGGAACGCCAATTGCGTCTTGATCGAAAGGAAACTCGTTGAAGAGTTCCATCCCTTAATTACCTGACGTCGAGGGCATTATGAAATCCATCCTTGATCCATCCTTTCGTTACACGAAAAGTGTCGAAACCGATCTGCGCAAGACTTTCGCGCGAGTGCGTCGAGAGCTACGTAAACAAGAGCAAATAAAATGTCAAGCTGCGGCGGAGGCAACCCGAAAGATTCTTCCACTTCGTTCGCGCAACGCCGTGCTCTGACGCGCTCTTTAAATCAACTTGCACTTGTCGTTTGTGCCTGCGGCGGACCGTCGCGCCAAGGACCTGATCGTTCCCAGCGCTCGCCTTTTCTCCTGCCACCGCTACGCACTCGCATTGCGGGCGCGAGCTCAGTCGATCAGCCGGCCCTGCCGGCGCGAATCGCTGATGCCGGTTGCCATCGATCGTCGGTCTTCAAGAATTACCACTTCGCACGTCGGAGAATTTTGCATCGGCAAGGGGTAATGCACGCGGCGAACAAAAGTCAACCCCACGGAGGCGCATGCGTCGGGCAGTCGCAGCGATTGCTTTTAGCGAACCTCGCGTAGTGGTTGCGCCTCCGGCAGGGACTGGGCAAACGAGCTGCGACGCGCGAGCTTCTCCGCCAGCGTAACCAGATTCGCGTGCCGCTCGCGCCATCTGAACTCCGCCAACCGCAGATCGAGATAGCCGAGCATACATCCGACTGCCACATCCGCCAACCCGAATTGATTGGCGATGTACAGGCTTCGGGTTCCCAACACGCGCGCCGCCTCGGCGACTCCTGACTCGACTTTGCCGAACTGTCTATGTATCCAGTCCTGACTTTGTAAATCGGGGCTGCGAGCTCGCTCCTGAACGATCAAGACAACGGCATCACATACGCTGTCGGCCAATGCCTCGATTTGCCGGTGCTCGAGGCGCAGGGACGGTTCGTCCGGCAACAGTCGCGGCTCCCGGTTTAGCGTTTCCAGAAAGCCGACGATGACTTTGGAGTCGTACAGAATCCTCCCATCATCGAGGATCAGCGTCGGCACCTTGCCGAGCGGGTTATGCCGGGCGACTTCGCAGTCGACACTCCACGGGTTATCGACTACGGTAGTGAACCGAATGCCCTTCTCGATAAGCGCAATACGCACTTTGCGCACGAACGGACTGGGCAGCGCGCTGATTAGCTTCATCTCAAGACTATCGGGGCTTACCACCGAAAACGGTTGACATAACTTACGTGAATAAACTCGTTGTCGCCGAACTCGGGGGCAAACGCGTGCTATTGCTCGACTCGATTACGTGGATCCGGTCTGAAGACGCCGGTCAGATCGTGATCACCGGTTCGCACGGCGGACGCAGCGCGGGCGAGTACGCGATCACCATTGCGCTCGCATTGTGCTGTTTCAATGACGCCGGTGTCGGCAAGGAGCGCGCGGGCATCGTCGCACTCGACATGCTGCAACGGCGCGGCGTGCCCTGCCTTGCGTACAGTCACAACTCGGCTCGTGTCGGCGACGCACGCGACGCCTGGCGAAACGGTATCATCTCTCACGTCAATGCCTCAGCGGCGACGTTGAGATTCACCCTCGGTGAGATTCTACAGCCGGCGATAGTGCGAACGTTCGACCCGGGCTCGGCTGCGGCAATTGGCGCGACACGCTTGTTGAAGTAACATCCGCTCCGGTCAGTAAATTGATGAGGGATCGTGACGTGAAACTCCGCCGGAAGCACACCACAGGATCGGCGATGATGTTGGTGCTTGCCACATGGTGCCCGACGGCCAGTAGTCAATCCGACGCCAACGCCCGGGCCGCCCGCGCGTTCGAAACGGTACGTTCTGTCTTGCAGCACCCGCGCTGTCAGAACTGCCACATTCCAGGCGACGCGCCGTTGCAATTCGACGCGGGTTTGCGACATGCGCAGAACGTTCTGCGCGGAGCAACCGGCCACGGCTCGATCGCGATGGAATGTGCGGCGTGCCACCAGACGCAGAACTCACCCGCGAGTTACGGTGTCAATGCGCCGCCCGGAGCGCCGACCTGGCATCTGCCGCCACCGGAGACCAAGATGGTGTTCATCAATCTGTCGCCGCGCGAGCTGTGCGCCGTCATCAAGGATCGTAAGCAGACCGGCAGCAAGGATCTGCAAGCGATGTTCAGGCATGTGCGCGATGACAAGCTTGTCGCATGGGGATGGAATCCCGGTGGTGTGCGTACGTTGCCGCCGGTATCGCAAGACGTGTTCGTGCGCGCGTTCAAGGAATGGATGGACTTGGGCGCGCCCTGCCCCACAGTCTGAATTCACGCTGATCAAGGCCGCTTGTAGAACTTGTACGGCGCCCGGATGGTGAAACTGGTATACACAAGGGACTTAAAATCCCTCGGCGGCTAAATCCGCCTTGCCGGTTCGAGCCCGGCTCCGGGCACCAGTGGCGAATGCATAACCGTCCGTTGCAGCCAACGAGCTTGCTCGTCTCGCCAACCACCTCGCGGCGCCGCTAGTCATCGCAGCTTTGCGCGCGGCGAAGGCTGAGTTAGCATCGCTGCTGAGGTTCACCCTCCAAGTCAAAAAGACTTACATGTTCAGAAAGTGTCCCTTCTGCAAGAGCTCCAGCGTGCGCCGCTCGGCGATCCACAAGTCAGACGCACCAGCGCAGCGCCGATTTCATTCGCCTTACCGCTGCAATGATTGTGACAAGCGCTTTTGGGTGCTCAGCAAGACCGCTTATTACGGATTTGGAATCATCGGAGCGGTGATGGCGGCGGGTGCGATTGGCTGGAGCCTGGGCATAGTGCGGGACGGTCTACGCGGCGAGCCGGAGCGGGCGGCGCGCGACACGACTCGTTTCGCGACCGCCGCTAAACTTGCGGAGAACAACAACCCGGCCGCGGAGTATGAGCTTGCTCGAATGTACGCTCAGGGCGACGCCGTGCCCCAGAACGCAGCAGAAGGCAGGAAATGGCTCGAGCGTGCGGCCCAGCATGGCAACGGCGAAGCGCAGTACGAGTTGGGCATGGCCCTGAAGGAAGGACGCGGTGTCGTGCAGGATTACGAGCGTGCGGTGAAATGGCTGCACATGGCCGCCGAAAGCGGCCATGGCCCAGCCCAGTTCGAGTTGGGGATGGTCTACCGTGCGGGTACCGGGGTGCCGCCTAACAATGGCAAAGCCTACACGTGGTTGAATCTCGCCGCTGCGCAAGGGATCGCCGGGGCCGCACCCGCGCGCGATGCGGTGTTGAAGCTGCTTTCTCCGGCAGACATCATCGAGGCACAAGCGGTGGCGCGCCGTTTGAGCGAGACGAACTAAGCGGCAAGCGTCGCGTCGTGGAACGCCGCGCGGCGCCAGCGTCGGCAACGACCGGCGGAACCCGGTACGGCAGCTGAGACGAGCGGCGAAGGCAAAACGCAAACGAGGTGGTCGCGCACATTCGCGGCGCACCGATTCCCGCGCCGTCACCGGCCCCGGCCCCGTGTTGCTACTCGTGATCTAGCGCTTGGCGCCGGGCATCATTTTCGCAAAATCGCCCATCACGCGCTGCATCGACTCGAACGCCGAGCCCCCGGACGTCACAACACCCTGCATCGCTCTGACCACGTTTTGCGCTTGCCGCAGATCGGGCATCAACGCCATCGCCGCCTTCGCTTCCTTGACCCCCGGCACGCCCGCCATCTGATCTTCCATCAACGTGAACAGACGCTGCTGCATTTCGACGATCAATTCGAACATCTGCTGCCAATACTGCATCGCCTTCTCGATCGCTTCCTGCGACACCGATTGGCCCGCGGCGAGCATCGCATTTGGGCTGCTCGCCTCGGCCGCTTGGCGCGCGACGTTGCGCCCCATCGAACGGGCTTCCTCCTCACCTGCAAACTGCAAGCGGCGCATCTTCGCCGTGCTCTCGAGCGCCGCGTTGATGACGTCCAATGCCATCTTCGCATTGGCCTTATAAAGCTCGATTGCCTGCTCTGGCGTAATGAGCTTCGTGAGCTTTGCCATATCGCCCGGGGTCGGCATCAGCGGTGCCGTAATCCGGCCGAAAGCCAAGGAGGGAGACGCGGAGTCAGAGGAACGCGTTTCCGCACGAGGTTTGGCAGCTTGGGGACGCGCGGTCTTCTTCGCGGGCTTTTTTTTCGCCGCGCCGGGCTTGGTAACGGCTGCAGCAGCGATGCGCTTGGTTACGCTTGCGGAGGATTTTTGGACCATGATGACGCTCCCTTGGGGAAGAATTGAGCGGAAAGCGATGAGACGCCTAATTGACCTTCGCCGTCAAGAGCGCGCCCTTTCCCGACAAGAGCGAAGCGTATGCGTGCTACGATTTCCGTTCGTTCATCAGAGGCAAGTTCTGCATGATGTCGGAATTACGCAAGCGCTTTGGGCGTCCGCTGCGGCTGGCGATTATCGGTGGCGGTCCGGATGCATGGATCGGACGGATGCATTGCGGCGCAGCCGAAATGGACGGCTGGTGGCGAGTGGTCGCGGGCGTATTTTCGAGCGACGCGGCGCGCTCGCGCGCCGTGGGCCCATTGCTGGGTTTCGACGCGGGGCGCAGTTACGGCGACGTCGGCGAAATGCTGGACACGGAGAAGCGCCGGTCCGATAGCATCGACGCCGTCGCGATCATGACGCCGAACGATACGCATTATCCGTTTGCCGCGGCGGCACTCGACGCTGGCCTCGATGTCGTTTGCGACAAGCCGGTGACCCACGATTACGCGCAGGCGTGCGATCTCGTTGCGCGAACTCACCGGCACGGTCGCATTTTCGCGATTGCACACGGATACTCGGCATATCCGATGACGCGCTACGCACGCCAACTGGTCCGTGACGGTGCGCTGGGCGCGATCCGCCTGGTCCAGGTCGAATACATTCAGAGCGGGCTTGCGACCCGCATCGAGGACACTCCCCAGAACAATCGTCTGCGCTGGCTGCTCGATCCCAAGCGCAGCGGGCTGGCGCTAGTGATGAGCGCCATCGGCTGCCACGCGCAGCACCTGGCGAGCTTCGTCTCGGGCCTGTCCATCGCGCGAGTAAGCGCGGACGTAGGCGCGCTGCTGCCCGGCCGCTCCGTCGTCGATTACGCTTCCGCGCTGCTCGAATTGGCAGGCGGCGCACGGGGCACGTTCACCGTCACGCAAGCGGCCGCCGGCGGCGAGAACGATATTCGGTTGCGCGTCTATGGCGAGCACGGGATGCTCGATTGGTCGCATCGCGAGCCTAGCTATCTGCGACTCGCGCTGCAGGGCGAGCCCGTGCGGGTCATCGGTCGCGGCGACCCGTTCCTGCCGCCGGAAATCCTCGGCGCCGGACGCACACCGCGCGGACATCCCGAAGGCTTGCATGAGGCGTTCGCCAATATCTATGCCGAAGTTGCGCAGCAGCGAATGGCGCTTGCGCTAGGGGAAGCCGCGCCCGACCTTCCCTTCCCGCGCATCGAGGAAGGCGCGCACACGATGGCGTTCATCGAGGCGTGCGTCGTTTCGCAACGTACGGGGCAGTGGGCGTCGGTTGCAACGCCCACGGCCGCGCCGCCGCGCGGAGCTTGAACCGCAGCTACGTCGCTCCCCGAAGCGTATGGGGCCTTGACCCCGCGCCGTGACCGTCTATAATCACGGTACCGCATATTTATACGGTATCGCCATGCCACCCAAGCCACCCAACTCCCGTCGCCCTCCTCTCCGCCTGCGCGCCTCATTGGTCACCCCAGCGGCCGATACATCGAGCCTCCCGCGTCCGACCCCGCATTTGACGGCCAGGCAGCAGCAGATCCTCGACTGGATCCGCGGTCATATCGAAGTCATGGGCATGCCGCCTACGCGCGCGGAGATCGCCACGGGCCTCGGCTTTTCCACACCCAGCTCGGCGGAGGACCATGTGCAGGCGTTGGCGAAGAAGGGGGCGCTGGAAATCACCTCCGGCACGTCTCGAGGCCTGCGGCTAAACAACATCCCGGGGATACCGATCCAAGGTACGTTACCGCTGGTGGGCCGGGTGGCTGCGGGGAGCCCGCTCCTCGCTGCCGAGCATATCGAGGCGCAGTATCGAATCGACCCGGCGCTGTTTGCACCGCGTGCCGACTACCTGTTGCGCGTGCGCGGTACCAGCATGCAGGACGCCGGCATCCTCGATGGCGATCTCCTCGCCGTACACAAGACCCATGAAGCGCGCAGCGGACAGATCGTCGTTGCGCGCTTGAGTGGGCCAGGCGGCGACGAAGTGACGGTCAAGCGACTGCAACGACGCGGCCGTGACGTAACCCTTGTCGCAGAGAACTCGGCGTTCGCGCCAATCGTGGTCGATCCAAAGCGCACGGCATTCGCGATCGAAGGCATCGCGGTCGGTCTCGTCCGCGGCAACAAGTCCTGGTAGCAGCGAGCAGGGCGCACAAGGATGGGCACCCTGCTCGCTGCCGCCGCATCAATTCCACATTTGACTTCCAGGAGAATTAACCATGGCTGTTTCCCCCTCAGTTTCCCCCATCCCCTCCGGCTACCACTCGGTAACGCCGTACCTGATCGTCAACGACGCCGCCCGCGCGATTGGCTTCTACCAACGTGCATTCGGCGCTGCCGAGCTGTTTCGCCTCGACGGTCCCGACGGCAAGATCGGCCATGCCGAAATCAAAATCGGCGATTCGCCGATCATGCTCGCCGATGAAATGCCCGACGGCGGGTATCGCGGCCCGCAATCGATCGGCGGCACGCCGGTGAGCCTCATGATCTACGTGGAGGACGTGGATCGGATGTTTGCGCAGGCGATCGCGGCGGGGGCGAAGGAGCAGCGCCCGCTGCAGGACCAGTTCTATGGCGATCGCTGCGGCACGCTCATCGATCCGTTCGGCCATATCTGGACGATCGCGACGCACATCGAGGATGTCTCACCCGAGGAGATTGATAAGCGTTTCAAGAAGATGATGCCGGCCGCAAGCGGCGCTTAAAGCATCCCAATCCCCGCGTTCCTTAATCCATGTTGGCAGTGTCATGATGAGCGCCGTCACCTCGCCTGCCGTAACCGCTCTCCTCGCGCATCCGGCGATCTGGCGGGGTGATGATTGTGCGCCGGAACCGGCGGCGGTGTCTTCGGGTTTCGCAATGCTGGATGCCGTGCTGCCGGGCCGTGGCTGGCCCGGCGCCGCACTCACGGAAATGCTACTGGAGCGCGAAGGCATCGGCGAGATTCGCTTGATGTTACCCGCGCTCGCACGGTTGCAGGCACAGGGCCGCGACATCGTCTGGATCGCGCCGCCGTATCGGCCGTACGCGCCGGCGCTGGCCGCGGCAGGGCTTGACCTTGCGCGCTTTCTGATCGTGCGCTGCGCCACTTCCCAAGACGCACTATGGGCGTATGAGCAGGCGTTGCGCGCGCCGGAATGCGGCGCCGTGTTCGCGTGGCTTGCGCAACACGACGAGCGTGCGTTGCGGCGCTTGCAGGTCGCCGCGCGCGAGGGGCGCACGTGGGGGGTGCTCTGGCGGCGGCCCGGACAACGCGGCATTGCCACCGCCGCGCCGTTGCGCTTGGCGCTCGCGCCGCACGACGGACGGCTCGCCGTCAGTGTGTTGAAACGCCGGGGGGCGGAGCTATCGCAATCGATACTGATCGATGTCGATACTTTCTCCGGGGCGCCGATACGCGCGGCAATCCCCGATGCGCGGACGAGCGCCAGATGGGACACCCCTGCCCGCGCGCATCCGTCGCGCGCGCGCCGAATAGCGCAGTAACCGCCGGAGCATCTCGCGATGTCGAGCCTGTCGCATCACTTCGCCACGATGGCCTACAACAATGCGTGGGCGAACCATCGGTTGCTGACCGCTTGCGGCCGGCTGTCACAGGAAGAGTTCGTGGTAACCCGGACGAGCTTCTTTCCGTCGCTTAAAGCCACGCTCAATCACAACCTCACCGTCGACTGGTATTACGTCGATGCGCTCGAGCGCGCGTTCCGCGCAGAGCCGCCCAATCGCGAGTCGCGTCGCTTCTTCGAGCCGGAGCACCCTTGCGCGACGTGCGCGGAACTCGCCAGCGAGCAGCGCGCGGTCGATCGCCGCCTGGTCGCCATGTGTGCCGCGCTCGGCGACGCGCAACTCGAGTTACCGGTCGCCGTACAACGGCGCACGGGCATCGAGTACGAGCCGGCAACCCGCCTGCTCTCGCATCTCTTCCAGCACCAGATTCACCATCGCGGTCAGGCGCACGCAATGCTCGCCGGAACCAGTGTTGCGCCACCGCAACTCGACGAATTCTTCTGCGCGAATGAAGCGCACCTGCGCGCGACGGAACTCGCTGACCTGGGGTTTTCGGAAGCGCTGATCTGGGGATCGTCGCCGTCGAGAACAGCCCAAAGTTGAAAAAGGCGCGCAATGCTCTGGGCGTGTCTTCTCTTTCCTACGCTGCCGCTCGACGTCTTCGCGCGGGCGCAATCGCCGGAGCAATGCGCGCAACCCTTGGTAGTGGTCACTGCTGGCCATTACCCGCGCGTCGTCACGGTAAATGCGCCCGCCTTTGCGGCAGGCATCCGCGGCGGACACCTGATCTCCGCTGCGCTCGCGCTCGCGCCGGAATTGCGCATGCGCGAGCGCGACAGCGAGGCCGAAATGCGCGCGCTCGCGCAACTCGCCACGTGGGCGCTGACGTTTACGCCCGGTGCGAGCGTTGCATCTCCCGATGCCGTGCTCGCCGAGATTGGCGGTAGCCTGCGGCTCTTCAGCGGCCTACCGCAACTCGTAGCGCGCCTGGTCGAAGGCGCGCAGGCGCTGGGTTACGCACCGCGACTCGGCCTCGCACCCACGCCTGGCGCGGCGTTGCTCTGCGCGCGTGCCGGCCACGCACAACCCGTTTTTGCTGCCGCGCACTTAGCGGAAGCGCAGTTGGCAAAAACTCACTTGGCAAAATTTTTAGCGCCGGTATCGTTGCAGCTGCTCGACTTGCCCGACACCACGCGCGCAACACTCGGGAGCGCCGGCATCACGACGTTCGGTGCGCTCGCCGCTTTGCCGCGCGGCGGCCTCGCTCGTCGCTTCGGCGCCGAGCTGGTGCAGATGCTCGATCGCATCTTGGGCCGCAGCGCCGATCCACGCGCGCCGTTCGTACCGCCGCCGCACTTCGCGAGCAGGCTCGACCTTCCGGCGCCGGTGCACGAAGTCGAAGCGTTGACATTCGGTGTCAATCGCCTGGTGCAGGAACTCGCCACGTGGCTGACCGCGCGCGGCTTGGGCGTTGTGCGGTTGCGGCTCGCACTCGCGCACGAGCGTTACGTACAGCAACGGGGCGGGGTGCGCGAGACTTGCGTCCCCTTCGCCCTCGGTGCGCCCGCGCGTACGCCAGCGCACCTATTGGGCGTCTTGCGCGAGCGGCTCGCGCGAGTCGAATTACCTGCAGCCGTGGAAGCGATCACGTTGACCAGCGCGGAAACCGCCCCGCTGCCAGGCCGTAATCTGGGACTGCTTCCCAGCGATGAAGCCGTGCCCGGCGAAGTGCCGCTGGTGGATCGTTTACGCGCACGGCTGGGCGAGGACGCCGTGACGCTCGTCGTCCCGCACGCGGAGCATCGTCCGGAACGCGCGCTGCGCGAAGCTTTCCCGGGGCACGCAGGAGCACGACTCCCGAGTCCCACACCACGACGCGGCCGCGGCGTCGGCGGCAAGGCCGCAACCGACGCGCTGCTCCCGGATTTCTCCGTCCCCGATGCACCACGCCCCGTATGGCTGCTCGCCGAAGCGCAGCCGCTCGCGCATCTGCTCGAACGCGAGCCTTGGATATTAAAAGACGGGCCCGAGCGGATCGAATCCGGGTGGTGGGACGGCGCTGATGTGCGGCGAGACTATTTTATCGCCGAGAATCCACGCGGCGAACGCGTATGGATCTATTGCGACCATCGTTACGGCACCGACGACGGCGAATGGTTTTTGCACGGGCTTTTCGCCTGAGTAAGCAGAGCGAGCACGCACAACCGACGCCCGACTTCCCGCGTCGCACAACGGCCCAGGCAGCACCTCACGCAAGTCGGGCGAGCTCACCGAAGAATCCGCTACGGCTGCGCCGCTGCCTTCACAAACGCGGCCAGCACATCGCTCATCGCCTTGACCGGCGCGTCGCAACCTTTCGCGGCATGCCGCTGCGCGAGATACTTCTGATCGTTGTATGCAAGCCAGACGTCGCCCTTTTCTTCCTGCCAGGCAAGCGCCTTCTGCGGCAGATCGATGCCGATCGACTGCGCGCATTGCATCATCGGCGTACCGGCTTTTGGGTTGCCGAAAATGAGCACCTCGGTCGGACGCAGCGTCATTCCGGCCTTTTGCGCCGCGGCCGCATGATCGACGCGCGCAATCACGGTGACCCCCTTTTCCTTCAACCCCGTCTCGAGTCGATCGAGCGTCACCTTCACACTGTGCGCGCTGCGGACTTTGATCAGCGAATCCTGCGCGTGAACCACTGCTGCCAAACAAAGCGAACCGATCAATACCGCGAACCATCGCATCGCATTTCTCCTGATTGAATGAATCTCTCGTGAATTAGCGACTCGAGACACTAAATTCCCGCGAACCACTGATATCCCTGGTCCTCCCAATATCCGCCTTTGCCGCCGGCGATGCTGTCGAAGCTTGCGACCAATTCGATTGCCATCACATACTTCGCGTGCTTGTAACCCAGTTGGCGCTCCACGCGCAAGCGGATCGGCGCGCCATTCGCAATCGGTAGCAGCGCATCGTTTAAGTCGTAGGCGAGGATGGTCTGTGGATGATGGGCGTCTTCCATATCGACGCTTTCGTAATAGAACCCGGTCCCGTCGTCTTCCATCGGATCGGCGCAATAGAACATGACGTAGCGCGCACCGGCCTGCGGGCGCACGGCGGCGAGCAACGCCGATAGCTGAGCGCCCTGCCACTTGCCGATCGCGCTCCAGCCTTCGACGCAGTCGTGCCGCGTGATCTGCGTACGGCTCGGTAGCGCGCGCAAGTCGGTGAGCGAAAATTGCCGCGGCGCGTCGACCAGGCCGGTCACATTCAAGCGGTAGTCCGCGAACGAGTTGGCGGCAAGGGTTTGATACTCGCGCGTTCCGGGGTCGGCCGTGCCGTTGCTGCGAAAGGAGGGCGACAGATCAGCCTCGGCGAACTCCTGCGCCATCGATTTGCGCGATGTCACCAGCTGCGCCGCCGCCGCGTTCAATTTCTCTGCCGATGCCAACACTTGCGGAAACCATTCGGTTCGGGAAAGCCGGTCGCAGCCCGCGAGCGCGAGCGCCGACGCAGCGCTGAGCGTGCGCGCGAGAAAGCGGCGGCGGGGAGGTTTCTCGACATTATTCATGGTGACTCTCCGCTTGAACGCGATAGCGCCCGGTGAGCATCGACCGCAGGTTGTTCCAGAACCCCGTGACGATCACCTGGAACACATGAATGAGGACGAAGGCGACCAGCAGCCAGGCGATGATGAAATGAATCGTTCGGGCCGATTGCCGGCCGCCGACCAGATCCACCCAGCCGGTCAGCAACGAATTAAACCATGGCGACATCGCAAAGCCCATCAGCACCGCAAGCGGCAGCAGCCCGAAAATCACCACCAGGTACGCGAGCTTCTGCAGCACGTTATAGCGCTTTGCCGCCTCTCCGGTCGGGTGGCGAAAGCGCAGATGTTCCTTCAGCGATTGCCCAATCGATTGCAAGTCGCTACGCGTCGGTGCAAGGTCTCGCGCCAAGTGCCGGCTGAATATCGCGTACCCGAGGAACACGAGGCCGTTGATGACGAAGATCCATGCGAAGAAGAAATGCCACGCGCGCGCCATCGCCAGCCACTGGGTGCCAGGAACAGTCGCCCACGAGGGAAATGCGGCGCGGGTGATTGTTCCGTCCGGGCCGCGCGAGGCGCCCAACACGCCCGTCGTGTCGAACTCGCGACCCAAGATGCGCGTGTACCCGATCATCTGTCCGTTGGCACCAGCGCGAGCATTGATTTCGAGTAGCGCGGGCGCATTGTTGTACGACGATTTACCCCAATGCAATTCTGGATATGCGTTGAAAATCTGCAGCCCGCTCATCAGCAAGATCGTCAACGCGACGACGTTGATCCAGTGCATGACGCGGACCGGCAACGTGTGCCGATAGTAGAGATAGCCGGCGTCGCCCGGTGTGTTGACGATAGCTTGCGGCATTGATGTTTTCCGTTCGAAAGCGTCGAAGCGCTTTGAAGATACTCAGTATGGTCGCCGGACACCCCGCACACCTTACAGGTGGGGCATCGTCAGCGCTAAGTACAATGCGGCGATGTCCGACATTGCGCACCCGCCCTACGCGAGCCTGACCCCCGACTTGATCCTCGACGCCCTCGACAGCGTGGGACTGCGCGGCGACGGCCGGTTGCTCGCGCTCAACAGCTACGAAAACCGCGTCTACCAGGCGTACCTCGAAAATGGATCGTCGATCGTTGCCAAATTCTACCGTCCGCTGCGCTGGAGCGATGAGCAGATTCTGGAAGAGCACACCTTCGTCGCCGAACTCGACGACCGCGAGATTCCGGCGGTCGCGCCGATGGGGTTCGCCGATGGCGGCACGCTGCAGCATTTCGCCGATTTCCGGTTTGCCGTGTATCCGCGTTGCGGCGGCCGCATGCCGGAGCTGGACGACCCCGCAACACTCGAATGGATGGGCCGCTTCATCGGCCGGATTCACGCCGTTGGCGCACTACGTCCGTTTGGAGAGCGTCCCGCGCTCGACATCGCCACGTTTGGCGACGAACCGCGCGCGTTTCTGCTCGAGCACGACTTCATTCCGGCCGACCTCGTCGCGGCGTACGACTCGGTCAGCGCGATGGCGCTCGCTGGCGTGCGCCGATTGTTCGAGCGCGCCGGCGATGTCGTGAAGCTGCGCTTGCACGGTGATTGTCACGCGAGCAACGTACTATGGAACAGCGACGGGCCGCACTTCGTCGATTTCGACGATGCGCGGATGGGTCCGGCGGTGCAGGATTTGTGGATGCTCTTGTCGGGCGGGCGCGAAGCGATGACGCAGCAACTCTCCGCCGTGCTTTCGGGCTATGAAAATTTTTGCGAGTTCGATGCGCGGGAACTGCATTTGATCGAAGCGTTGCGGACCTTGCGCCTCATTCATTACGCCGGCTGGATCGCCCGCCGCTGGGGCGACCCAGCGTTCCCCGCCGCCTTCCCCTGGTTCAACACGCAGCGCTACTGGCAGGATCGCATCCTCGAGCTGCGCGAGCAGATCGCGTTGATGGACGAGCCGCCGCTGGCCGTTGCCTAGTCTGCTATCGCTCCGAAAACGCCGTCAGCGCAAGAGCAATCGCGCCGAGTATCCGGCAATCACCACCCAAAAGAGTGCGGCATAGGCCCGCTCGCCCATCCGCCGGTTAAGACGGCGACCGACCAAGGTCGCAAGCAACATCAGCGGGATCGCGAGGAGCAGGACCCAGCCGGAGGTCGCGTCAAGAAGTCCGGCTCGAGCAAAGATCGCCGTCTTCATCGCATCGCCGGCAAGTGAGACGACGGACGCCGCGCCCACGAGGTGGGCTCGATCGAGCCCACGATTGCGCAATGCCATACCCTTCAACGGCCCGGACGTGCCTGAGAATCCGGACGTCGCCCCCGCGGTAAGAGCAAAAAGCGGTGTGGAGACGGGTAGCCACGGCGTCGTTCTAATTCGCTCCGCGACAAAGCTCAAGGCGAACGCGAGAATGATCGCCGCGCTCATCCACGTTTCGGGCGCGCCGAGCAGCAGTTGCGCACCAACAGCGGTTCCCACAAGAGTAAGAATGACCGTGATGGCAACCACGAGCAGCGGGATGGTACGGCGATAAGCGATCACCTTGGCGACGTTATGGCCCTTCAGCAGCAACGCTGATAACGCGATGCCTGCTTCGGTCCCAAAAGCAGTGCGAGGGCAGGCACGAGCAGCAGCGAGCCGCCGAGCCCGGCGGACGCCGAAAGCAGGAAGGCGAGTGCCGCACAAGCAAGCGATAACGCAATCAACGCCGTCGCGGGCAGCGCCGGCCATGCGCCCCAGCATCGACGACGCGCTCTCCAGCACTGCCACTCACCCGGGCTTGCGGTTGATCACGACGCGATAGCGCGATCCGCCCTGTGGCGCCCCGGTCCGCGGATCGCGTTGCAGAAGGTCGAACGCGAAGACCGATCCAGCCTTTGCACCCGGCGGTGCATCAATGCGAAAGAATATTGCGTGCTCGTCCTTCGGCGCGAGCGGCAACTGGCGAATCATTCCGACGCGACCGCCTTTCATCGCGAGCGGTGACTGCCCGGAAACTGCATTCATCGCTTTGGACAGTAGGTCGTATTGCGCTTTCGGGTACTTCGCCTCGTTGTAGAGCTGCCTCGCCATTTGAGTATGCTGCTCGACCCAGCGCTTGACGATCCGGGTCGAGCCTATGGCGAAGCCCTCCGCCTGTTCGGCCGGACGTTTCGGGAATAGCGGCGGCGGCAGCACGAATTGCAGCTTGCCCGGGAAGTTGCGGGCATCGATCACGAGGTCGATCGACCCTTTGCGTTCGAGGAACGCGCCGCGGACGATCAGCATCGCCCACACGCCGGGCGCACTGCTCGGTGGGGGCGTGCCGACGAATTCCACGATGTGCAGGTTTCTTCTGCCCGACCTTGCGATCCGCGAGTGTGAGCACGTCGACGTTCTGCTGCGTACTCGTGAACGGATCCTGACCGGAGTGGACGAAAACGACCATGCAGTAATGCGAGTTACCCGGCAGGCTGGCCGGAAGCGGCAACGCGGTCGACTGCAGATCGTACGCTGCCACTTGCGGAAACCCCGCGCGCAGATCGGTCAGGTTTTGCACGCCAAGGGTTGTCCACTGCGGACCCGGCAAGCTCGTTCCGGCGATGACATTCGCTGCGTACCCAGCCGGCAGCAGCAGCCGGCGGCGGCATTCGTGACGGCCGCCATCACCTGAACATTGGCGGCGGCAACGCGGCCGCGGTTGTGCACTTCGACGTACACCCGATTGTGCACGGTAGGCGGCGGCATGTTCGTGGCCACACCATTGCTGCCGTCGCTAATGGCTTCGTTGAACGTGAGGAAGTCAATCGCCGTCGTCGGGGTCTGGTAACCCGCGGACGTGGGCACATCGACCTTGATGTTCGGTCCGAGGTAATGCATGACGGGCGCCGTCGGGAAGATCGAGGGATCGTTACGACCGTCGGTGTTTACGCCGCGGCCGGTGTCGAGCATCGTGTCGCGCACATAGAGCTCGACGTCGGGCAAGAGCGGCGGGTCGAGCTTCCATTCGAACAACCCACGGCCGTGGAGCGCCGCGCGCAATAACCTTGCAGTGGGATGAATCTGCAAATCGAATACCGGCGCGTCGGGCAGTCCATTGGACAACGGCGTCCATGTGTTGCCACCGTCGGCGGATTCCCAGGCGCCGATGTCGGCGCCCACGTAGACGCGGTTGGTGACGCGGTCGAATTGAATCGCGTTGTGCTCAACGTCCAGCAACTCGGTCCCGCTTGCCGCGGCGCCGCTGCGCGCCTGCCACGCGTTGCCGTCAAACCGCCAGACGTGGCGAAAATCACCGATGCCGCCGAAGCAGAGGTAGATCGATCCCAGTGTGGTGTCGGACCAATCGACCGCAAGTCAGTGATGAGACCCGTCAGCCCGCCTTGGGGTGTAGCTCCGCGTACGTCTCCTCAAGCATCCGAACCAGCCACTTCTGCGGTCCGCCATCGTGCCGCTTGCGCGGCGCAGGATGCCGCGATGTTTTCGCGCCGCGCCTGGATTTTTTCGCAACCATCGCTTTTCTCCCAGTTACTCTTGCGCACTTGTTGTTTTTAACGGCGCCAAGTGAGATTATTTTTCGCAGCTTCTAATTACCAGCGCCGATGATGGCGTGCTTGAGACGAAACTAAGACGAAACTTAAGCGAACGCGCCGCGGTTTTCTATAGCGCCCGGCGATACGCGCCGCGGCCCATCGTGCTCGCGTAAATCGTATTGGTCGAACGACGCAATGCGAGCTCGGTCACGATGATGCGCGGCACGTCCTGATTCAAGAAACCGTCGCTGAAATCCTGCCACGAGTTGCCGCCGTCCTGTGTGCGGAACACGCCGATGTCGTTGGCGACATAGACGACGTCGGGATTGTTCTGATCGATCACCAGCGCGCTGACCGGCATGTTGGGGAGTTGATCGGCCGCGAGCACACCGCTGCAATCGGCCCAGTTGGCGCCGCCGTCGGTTGAGCGAAGCACCCGCGCGCCGCCCCAGGCCGCGCACCCGATCCAGATGAGATTGGCGTCGTTCCAGCCGATCGCGAGCGCGGTGATCGCCTGATTGGTGGGTCTGTTGGCGGCGACGTACGGCTCGCTAAAGCTTCCGGAGGAGCCGCTCGTGTTGCTGCGGAAAACTCGTCCGGCTTGCGTTGATACGTAGACGCGCCCCGCGGATGACGGTGCGAACGCGACGCGCGTGCCGTTGTCGATCAACGTCAGCACCGACGTCCAGTTGTCGCCCTGGTCGGTGCTGCGAAAGATGCGCGGGCTGGAAAAAGCCGTCGCAGTGATGATGCCGACGGCGATCAGCGTGTTCGAGTCGCCCGGCTTCACCGCGATGTGCCAGACGTTGGCCGGGGCGGTCGTCATACCGCCGACGACGGCGGTCATGCCGTTACGAATGTCGGTCCACGTGAAGCCGCCGTCGCGGCTGCGGCGCAAGTTGTTGCTCCACGGCGTTGTATAGATGTTGGCGCTGGAGTTGGGGTCGACGACGAAGAAGCCGCCTTCGTTACCCGCGTTGGTATCGCGCCATGTGGTCGGTCCCTCGGTCGCGACGATGCCCTGGTCTTGCGTGCCGCTGCCGAGCTTGAACGGTCCCGACTGCGACACGCCGATGCTATAGAGCTGGGTCGCAACAAGCCAAGTGCTCGCAAGCGTCCACGTCGCGCCGGCATTCGTTGACTTGTACACACCGCCGTCGGTAGCGAGGTAGCACACGTTCGAGTCGACCGGATCGAAGACGATCTGATGATGGTCCGAGTGCGTGCCGCCGATACCGGTGAAGGTAGCACCACCGTTGGTGGAACGCTCGATGCCAACGCCGCCCGCGAAAATCACGTTGTGGTTGTCCGGATTCACGGCGACCATGTTGGTCCACTCGTTGTACGAAGCCGGCTGATGTGTCCCAGGAAATGCGAAGAACGACATCCCGCCATTGGTGCTGCGATAGACTTTGCCGGAATCCGTGCCCATCTTCGCAAGGAGATAATTCGGGCCGTGCGCGCCGTTCAAGCCCATCGCGAGCTTGATCCACTCGGCGTTGATGCCGGTCGGCAATTGACCCCGCCAAAAGATCGCCTCTTTGAAGAAGGCGATCACGCCGAGCCCCGCGCGTTCCCACGTCGCGCCACCGTCGAACGACCGATAGACGCCGTCGTTCCAGATTGCCGCGAACAGTCGATTCGGATTCGTCGGCTCCATTACTGCGTCGCAGATATGTCCCGGCAGCACGTTGCTCCACGCGGTGCCGCCCGTGGTGGACAGGAAGAGGCCGGTATTGCTCGCGACGAACACACGGTCGGCATTCGCCGGATCGACGAGGATTCGCGTGCAGCGATTGCCGACAACGCCGTTGCCGAACTGCGTCCAGGTCAGGCCGGCGTCGTTCGACCTATAGACGCCGACCCCCGGATACGACGGCCCCCACCCGGGCGTGTCTTCGCCGGTTGCGGCATAAACGACGTTCGTATTGGTCCGTGCGACGGCGATCGCGCCGATCGCCATCGACAGCTCGGTGAACATCATCGCCTGCCAAGTGCCGCCGGCATTGGTGCTCTTCCAGACGCCGCCGTCCGCCGCGCCCGCGTACAGCACGTTGCGATTCAGCGGATTGATCGCGAGCGATTTGATGCGTCCCGAGAAGTTCAACGGCCCCGCCGATCGCCATCCCCAAATAAAGGGCGGCCATGGCTTGATCGGGAGATCCGGAAGAAAGATTCCATCGGGTCTTAAGGGGAAACGGCGGCCGCGCCACGGCGGGCAAATGTCATCGAGAATGTCGAACTCGGGTAGACCGTCAGGCGGAAGCCCCGGCGGCAGCCGCGGCGGCAAGCCGATCGGACCGGGGGGGCGCGGCCCGTCTCCGTCAAGACCGTCGAATTGCGCTGGCGTGTCGGGATCGTCGAGCCAGCCTTCGAGCAGCTGTCCTATGCTCGCCTGATTTGCAATGGCGGTGCGCAGCGCGGGAAGCCGCCCGGCTTCACGCACGCGACGCAATACCGGCTTCATCGTGTACAGCATCCAGACGAGGCGCAGTCGCCCCGGATCGCGGGGAAGTCCGATCGGCGTATACAGCCCCGGCCGATGCAAGTAGACCCAAGCGTAGCTGCCGTCTACGGCGACACCCGAACGCGGCACGAGCACCCAGCGCTTCGTGGATGGCTCGTAGCGGAACATGCGTACCGTCTCGACGACGAACCGTTTCGCCGGCGCGAGGTCGAGCTTCACACGCAAGCGTGCCCCTTCGCTTTCACCTCGTGCCGCGACTTCGACGGTCGGGCCAGCGAACCCCAGACTTGCGTTCGGCGCTGGATTTAGGGCGCGCTTTACCCGCGCCGGGTTGTTCGTGTTCGACACGAGGTCGAACGCCGCGCGCGGCACCGCGCCACCCACCGCGAACACGGCGGGGGCGATCGATCCGAGCGCGTCGGCCTGCTTGAGTGCTGCCGCTCGCAGGCTCGCCAACGAAACGTCCCCATTGAGCGTCCGGTAACGCCGGAACCATTCGCCCTTGCGCAACAGGTCGCCGACATCCTCGTGGTATCCGTCCTGTCGTCGCGCCCTTGCACTGGTCTTGCGACGCACGATCTTGGAAGTTGCTTCGGCGCGGGGACGCTTGGATGTGGCCATGGCTTCCTTAAGGCGATAATCGGGTTCTAGTTCAACCGCAAGCGGCTCTAAGGTGCTGGCATGATGATCAAATTATTGTATCGCACAAAGCGACTGAAAAGTTTTTGCGGGAGCTGCGACTGCGAGGTCAGCCCATGACATCAGCAGCATCGGTACAACTGCAAAGTGTGCTTACGTGTCCGCACTGCAAAAGTAGCGTGAGCGAGACGATGCCCACCGACGCCTGCTGGTTTTTCTACGATTGCCGGAACTGCGGAACACTGCTGCGGCCGATGCCGGGCCACTGTTGCGTCTTCTGTTCGTACGGCAGCGTACCGTGCCCGCCGATGCAGACAACGCCGCAGGCAACTAAGCCTTCTTGCTGCTAGACGCCTAAGTGAACATCGTGCGGTTCAACCATTAGGACCCCGCCGAAAGCAGCGCCAGGTCGCGGCGCCGCAACCACAAGCCGATTGCGGCGATGACCGTGAAGACAGCTCCCGCGTAAAACGTGGCTTGCGGGCCATACGCATCCCACAGCCAGCCCGCGACCACGCTCGCGATCAGCAGGGCGATGCCACAAATCAGATTGAATACGCCGAATGCGGTCCCGCGCAGATCGGATGGCGCGAGAGCGGCGATCAATGCCGCCAGCAAGCCTTGTGTGAGTCCCATGTGGAGTCCCCACAGCGCCGCGCCCGCCAGCACCATCATCTGCCCTTCAGCTCGCGCGAGGACGACATCGGACACGACCAGCGCCGCGAGGCCAAAGCCCAGCAAGCGCGGTGCTTGGCCGCGATCCGCGGCGACCCCGGCGGGATACGCGGTCGCCGCGTAGACAATCGCCATTGCCACCATGACCAGCGGCGCCGATGCGATCGTGAACCCGACGTTAAGCGCCCGCAACACGAGGAACGCCTCGGAGAAGCGCGCAAGCGTCAGCATACCGGCGATGGCCACGACGAACCAGAATCCAGAAGCAAACCGCTTCACGTCCGCGAAGCGCAACGGTGTGCGGCGCTCTACACGTGAGGCAGCGGACTCTTTGACACCGACGACGATCAACGCAACGGCCAGCAATGCGGGTACGACAGCGATCCAGAACACCGCGCGAAAATTGCTCGCAAAATACGCCATCCCACCGAGCGCCAGCAGCGGCCCACCGACACCCCCCACAGTGTCGAGCGCCTGCCGCAAGCCGAAGCTGCGCCCGCGCACCGCTGCCGGTGCCATATCGGCAATCAGCGCATCACGCGGTGCGCCGCGAATGCCCTTGCCGACCCGGTCGGCAAACCGCGCAGCGACGATCCAGCCCAGCGTTGGTGCTAGCGGAAATGCGAGCTTCGATAATGCCCCCAACCCGTAACCCAGCAAGACGAGTGGCTTGCGTCTGCGGAAGAAATCAGACAGCACGCCGGAGAAGAGCTTGACGATGAGCGCGGTCGCCTCGGCCACGCCTTCCACAATGCCGATCACCAAGGCGCTCGCACCCAACACAGTAGCCATGTACAGCGGCAGCAGCGCGTGAATCAATTCCGACGAGAGATCCATGAGGAGGCTCACGCATCCCAACACCCACACGCCTCGCGGGACCGCGGGGAGTCCCCGCGATGACTCGCGCATTGTCCGCACTGTCTTACTTGAGCGTGACCGCGGCGCGCACCGTGCCGGCACGTTCGTGCCGCGCGACCAGATTGACCGCATCGCCCGGCTTGCCGGTGATCACCCACTCGATTTTCACGCGATCATCGGTCACCAGGTAGTCGGGCCAAAACGAAACGCCGGTGTGCTTGTACGCCTTGCCCTCGAGCTGCCCGGCGTCGCTGCGGGCCTTGCCCTGCACGAGCTTCGCGCCTTCAGGGAGGCCGATTTCGGCGATGACGCCGCGCACGACCTTGCGCTCGAGCGCACGCTTCGACACGTACGACGGCAGCCAGCCCGTGTTCTGCACGACCAGTGTGACCTTGCGGTTGCCGCCGCCCACGTCCTCGGCGCCCGCGTGGACGAGCTCGAGCTTGGGCGAGATCAGCGCCTGCCAGACGAGCCACTTTGGAAACCGCTCGAGCTCGCGCTCGAGGAATTGCGGCGGCGGATTCGAGAATGCGTGAAAGCGATTCCAGCCGCCGATTTCCACCGGGCCGAGTTGCGGATGCGCGAACGGCCGCCACGGAATGTGCGCGAGCCCTGCGAGGGTGGTGTCGCTCCAGCGAATCAGTTTCAGGTCGTCCTCGACCGGATGCTCGCGGAACCAGTCGATGTACTTGTAGTTGGCGACGCCCGCTTCGCGCATCGGCGCCCAGATTTCGACGACCCAGCTGAAGATGCCGAGATGCTCGTAAATCCAGTCGAAGGTGCCGCCGATGACCTGCTTCGGGTGATAGCGGAATTCGTGATAGACCGAGATGTTCGGATAGCCGGTGAGCTCGGTACCTTTTTTACCGACCGCCTGGTAAACCCACAGGTCTTCGGCGTGCATCTCTTCGTCCGCCAGGTGCTCGAACGGGCGCAGCAGCACGCCGCTCCACGTGTGGAACGTCGTGCCGCCGGTGATGTTCGGATGGCGTGCAATGAAATCGACCACGGCGCGAATCTCGGGCTCGGAGGTAGGATACGGCCCAGCGCCGAGCTGCTCGAATTCCTGCCGCCATGATCCCGGGAAATTACGGTTTAGATCAATGCCTTGTAGGGACTTTTTTACACGTAACATGAACCCGTCATAGTCGTCGATACGACCCTCGGGCAACAAGCGGAAATACGTCCCGCCGATCTCCGTTGGATCGCGCCGCACCAGCAAGCGCGGTTCCTCCGGATGCGGCTTCCAGAGCCCGTTGGGGTCGGGAATCCGCATTTGCAGAATGCGGCCATCGCCGTCGATATCTTCGACGGTCAGCCCCTCGATCTCCTCCTCGTCGTACGGATATGGCCGCGTGCTGGAGCGAATCCACTTCGGCCGGTCGGCAAGCGCCCATTCGGCGCCGTCGGGGTTGATGCGCGGGCAGATGTAGAACGCGCGCGTATCGAGCACGCGCGTGATGTCGGCGTCGCGCCCGTATTGCGTGACCAGCGTGTTTAGGAAATAGAGGTTGGCGGCTGACGCCGCGACCTCGGTTGCGTGGATGTTGCCGTCCACCCAGAAGGCGGGCTTGTCCGATGCCGGTCCGGTCTTGCCGTTCGTAACCGTCGCCAACCAGATATCGCGCCCCTCGAAGCTTTGCCCGATCGCAGCGACGCTGACGAGCTCGGGGTGCTCGCGGGCGAACGCGTGAAGCAGCTCGGTGAGCTCTGCGTAACGATAGAAGCGATCGAAGGCGATGGCGGGCATAGGACGTGTTGTTGAATCGTGCCGAAGTCAGGACGCGAGCCAGATGCCATGACGCGCCGGAATGCCAGCATCTTAGCGGCTTTGAGCAGGCCTCGGTCTAGCGTGACCAGCGTGGCGGCGCCGCGATTTTTCTTACTGCAGCGCCGCGGCCAGCAATGCATGCTTCGGAGTCTGGAACGGATTGAGCACCGTGACGCCTCCCCAGATAAATCCGTGCTGGAAATCCTCGCTAAGGAGCAGGCGGCACTTCTGATCGGCGGCCACGGAAAGGATCAGCGCGTCCCAGATCGGCGTTTGGTGATCCGCCGCGAGATCAAGCGCCGCGCGCATTGCTTCGAACGTGGAGTCGGCGACATCGAACGCATCCGCCCAGCTCAGAATGGCGGCTCTCGCCTCTGCCGGCGCGCGGCCCGTCTTGCCGACTAGTACTCGATGCAGTTCCCCGAGCGCCTGGGCAGGAACAACGACCAGGTGTCCCGGCAAGCGCGCGACAAGATTGCGCGCAGCCTTGCAACGTCGCGCATCCCCCACCCCTTCGGCATAGGCCATGACATTTGTGTCAAGCGCAATGCGCACCCGGTTACTTACTCATAAAGCTCGTCACGGGACCAGCTTCGCGCCCCGGTTGTGGGAGTAGCGCGCAGCCGCAGCAGCAGGGCGCGCTTGGCTGCCACACGCTCACGACGCTCAACCTGGTCGGCTGCAGAGATCGTCGCGACGGGCTTGCCGCGCGACGTCACGGTGATCCGCACACCACGAGACACTTCGCGCAACAGCGATGAGAAATGCCGGTTTGCTTCGGCGGCGCTGATCGATTTCATGGCCCAATAGGTAGTTATTTGCACTACCTTAGCACAGTTCGCTGCGTTCATAATCCTAGCGATAGGCACTACCATGGCAAAGGCGCCAGCCGCGGCAGGCGAAGGACTCAGAATCTTTGCCGTTGTCCTGCCAAAAATCTTAATACCACCTCGTTGAATGCAACGGGGTTCTCGCATGGCGAGCCATGACCGGCGTCCGGAATAACCGCTTGTTCGGCATGCGGCAGGACACGCGCGAGCTCTGCGTTCACGAGCTGATGTATCTCTATCGCATGCTCGCTGCTGACCAGAAGTGTGGGCACATCCAGCTGCCGGACGCACGCCTTGGGCAAGTCGGGAAACGGGTCCGAGGAGAGGGCCAGGGCTTGCATCGATCTGGCGTTGCGCATGATGTCAGTCACCAGGTCAGGCGTAAGCATGTCGAACATCGGCCGGCCCCTGATCCCATCGAACAGAAGCCGCATTGCGTGCCGCACAAGCCCATTCTCGAACGCTTGCGTTGCAGGCATCCAGACATTAGTGATGAACTCCAGATAGACGGCTTCACCGCCGAGGTTTCCTCGCACCCATTGATGGACCGGCGGCTCCGCAAGGACTAGGCTTCGCACCGTTTGCGGGCTCTCGACCGCGTAGGTCAGCGCCGCGAAGGCACCATATGACGTCCCGACAAAATGGACCGACGTTAGCCGCAGTTCCCGCAACAATGCGGCTAGGTCTTCGGCCTCTACAAAGGCAGAGTGGTTACGCGTGTTGAGCGCGTTGCCATTCGGGTAGCTGTAGCGCCGGCTGTACGAGATGACGCGGTACGACCGAGCAAACGCCTCCATTTGTGGCCCCCAGGAGCGAAAGTCACCCATGCCCCCGTGCAAAAGGACGAGCGGCTCGCCCTGTCCTTGTGCGATGTAGTGCAACTCAACGCCATCAGCAAGCCGCAGTCGGTTCAGGTGCGGCTCTGCATCCTGCGTGCGATCCATTCGTGCACCCTTCGGAACTTCGAGCGGTCGCTGCCTTTAGTCGAGCTTTAGCCCCGCATCCCGGATCACCGTACTCCATTTCGCGTGGTCGTCTCTGATCAACTTGCGAAATTCCTCGGGCGTCGACGTTAGCGGGCGGAAACTGAATTTTGCCATCAGACTTTGCATTTCCGATGTGGCGAGGATGGTCCCGATCTCGCGGTTCAGTCGTTGCACAACGGCGACGGGAGTCCCGGTCGGTGCAACGAGTCCAATCCATGCCTCGCCTTCCACGGCAGGGAATCCACTTTCGCGGGCTGTCGGCACATCCGGCAGGGCGTCCTCTCGCTGGCGCCCGGTTACTGCCAGCGCCCGCAGCTTGCCCGCTTGGACGTGGGAAGAAATAATGGTCGGAGCGTCGATGATCAGCCGTATCTCCCCGGAAAGAACCGCGGTGATCGCATCGGTGCCTGACTTGTGGGGCACCATCGTCACGTCGATTCCGGCCGCGCGGTTGAGCAGCAGTGCGACAACGTGGGGTGGTGAACCTGCTTGCGGCATCGCGACGAATAACTTTCCCGGTTGCGCCTTGGCGAGCGCGACGAATTCCTCCAGCGAGCGTGCCTGAAACGAAGGGTGCGCGGCCAGTGCCATCGCTCCGGTTACCAGCGTCGCGACCGGCTCCAGATCGCGCAACGGATCGTAGGGCAGCTTGGAGAACAGGTAGCTATTGAACACCGCCTGTGACATGGTTGCTAACGCCAGCGTGTACCCGTCGGGAGCACTTCGGGACATGGCGTCCATCGCGATGATTCCCGCGGCGCCTGGACGATTGTCTACCACCACTGACTGTCCAAGCACGGCGGACAATCGCTCGGCTACAGGGCGCACCATTGTGTCCGGGACGCTGCCCGGAGCACCGCCCACAATCAGCTTGATCGAGCGGCTTGGGTAGGGCTGGGCCAACACGCCGACCGTGGCAAGACCGAGGCAAAGCGGGATCAGTAACGTTAACAGCGTCGTCCATCGGTTCATTATCATCTCCTGGGTTCTCGGTTTCGCCCAATGAACAACGAGCGGCCTATTGCCGTTCACAACTGGCAGCACGATGTCCTTGCGGAGGCTTGCTGCGAGCTAACGGATGTGAGAAGGCTAGACGACTCGGTGCAAGGGATAAAGCCAGCCAGCAGGATTTGACTCGTTCCGGCCCGGAACGAATGATGGCCCTCGCGGGCCAGGAGAGATGCCATGGACAAGCTTCGTGCGTTGGGCTTTTTCTGCAGGACGGTGGAGGCGAAGACGTTCGCAGCAGCTGCCCAAACGCTGGACATGGTGCCGTCGGCACTCAGTAAGGCAATTGCCGCGCTGGAGCAAGACGTGGGCTTCAGGCTCCTGAACCGATCAACGCGAAGGCTGGCATTGACCGACCAGGGAACCGCGTACTACGAGCATTGCCGTCAGCTACTGCAGGACCTCGAAGAAGCAGAGGAGAATGGCCGAGAGGGCCATACCCGCCCAAAGGGGACGCTGCGGGTCGGCATGCATCCAGGGTTTCGGTTTCCTGTACTGATTGAGATGGGTCGCTTTCTAAACGAGTATCCCGATCTTAAGGTAGAGACTGTCATCACAAATTCGCCGGCCGCGGTACTCGAGGACGGCCTTGACTTGGTGATCCACATTGGCAGGCTGGCCGACTCGAGCCTGGTGTCGCGACGACTCGGCTGGGCGCGGTCGGTGACATGCGCCTCACCTGCGTACATGGTGGCGTGGGGCGAGCCACGTGACCCAAGCGATCTCTCCCAGCACCGAGCCGTCATCTATGGACGCCACGACGAAGATCGCAATACGCAGTGGGAATTCGTCAAGGGCACCGAACGCCAAGTGGTCGACGTCCCCGTGCGTCTGGTTTCCCGCGACGGCATCGGCTTGATCGAGGCGACAATGGGAGGTTGCGGTATTGCGCGTCCCTTTGACATCGCCATCCGTCATCACCTCGCGACGGGGCAGCTGCAGGAAGTGTTACGGGAATGGACGAGCGATCGACATGCAGTATGCGCTGTGACGCCACCGAACAGCCGCAGGGACACGGCAAAGGTGCGCGCGTACCTCAAGTTTTTCGGCGGGATTCTGGCGGACGGAGAGTCATGACGGACGGCATTCGATGCCAAGTCTCTACGCGGTCGATAGGTTCGGTGAGCTCTGTATAACGATAGAAGCGATCGAAGGCGATGGCGGGCATGGGAGGCGTTGTTGCATCGTGCCGAAGTCAAGACGCGAGCCGAATGCCGTGACTCGCCGGAATCCCGAGCATCTTAGCGGCTTTGAGTAGACCTCGGTCCAACGTGAGTAGCGTGGCGGCGCCGCGGTTTTTTGCGATCGCCAGATGCAGGGCGTCTCCCGCGCGCAGCGCTGTCGCGAACTGCAGCACAAACACGTCAGCGGTCGAAAGATCGCCGACTTGTGGTGCGATCAATCGAAACGAGTCGTCGACCATTTGGGAAAATCGATCCCATACGCGTTTGCCCTGTTCAGGCGACAAGCTGTGCAGGCGCACCTCGCGCGACACCGCGCTTGCGACTTCCGTCCTGCCCCAATGGCTCAAATAAAGCGAACCGAGGGGCAAAGCTCGAACGTAGGCCTCCACGCGGTTGCTTGTCGGCTCCGGCAACACCAGCGGGACCAGAATGCTGGTATCGAAGTAGTACATCAATAACGGTCTTCGTCGCGCATCTCGCGAATGCGCTCACCCGCTGGTTTGCGCAACAGCGGGAACTGGGCGCGGAACGAAGCCAGCGGGGGCAGCGGCTTTCTTGGGGCCTCGAGCGGTATGACCCGCGCGATAGGTTTGCCGTGCCGAGTGATCAGGACCTCTTCCCCAGCAGCAACCTGTTCCAGCAGGTCGGACAGTTGGGCCTTCGCAGCAGCAACACTTACTGTCTTCATAGAATTCCTTGTGGTCATATTTCTAGTCATTTTATCCCAACAACGGAAAGAGGGAGCAATAGGCTCAACGACGTATGCCTTAAAAATACCGTATATTTGTACGGTATCCGCTTGCTCATTGGCCAACCCCTACTCGCCCGTGCTTCCCGCCTACGCCGAACTCCACTGCCTGTCCAACTTCTCCTTCCTGCGCGGAGCGTCACATCCGGAGGAGCTCGTCGAACGCGCGCAGGCGCTCGGCTATTCCGCGCTGGCGCTGACCGACGAATGCTCGGTGGCGGGCGCGGTCCGGGCGCATCTGGCGGCCAAGGACGCGCGGTTGCCGCTGGTCATCGGCAGCGAATTCACGCTGACCGATGGCTTGAAGCTCCTGCTCTACGCCATCGATCGCGCGAGCTACGGGGATCTCACGCAACTGATCACGCGCGGTCGGCGCAACGCGAAAAAAGGGAGTTATACCCTCACCCGCGCCGATGTCGCCGAATACGGCCAACGCTGCCTCGCGCTGTGGACGCCGGCGACATCGCGCGATCCGCCACCGCTTGCGGATGCGCACTGGCTCACCGCGACCTTCCCCGGCCGCGGATGGATCGCCGTCGAGCTCTTCGCGCGTTCGGGTGACCGCGCACGGCTTGCATACCTCGAATCGGTGGCACACGCGAGCGGCCTGCCGTTGGTAGCAGCGGGCGACGTCCACATGCACGTGCGCGCGCGGCGGGCGCTGCAGGACACGCTAACCGCGGTCCGCGTGAAAAAGCCCGTCGCCGAATGCGGCTACGCGCTCTACCCCAATGGCGAACGGCACCTTCGCTCGCGCGCGCGGCTCGCCACCCTGTATCCACACGAGCTTCTGGCCGAAACGCTCTCACTCGCTGCGCGCTGCACGTTTTCGCTCGACGAGCTGCGCTACGAGTATCCGGAAGAGCTCGTGCCGCCCGGCGCGACGCCGAGCTCGCATTTGCGGCAACTGGTGGAAGCGGGATTGACGCAGCGGTATGCCCGAACTTCCGTTCCGCCGGATGTGCGCGAGTTGATCGACTACGAGCTCAAGCTGATCGCCGAGCTGCGCTTCGAGCCCTACTTTCTCACCGTGCACGACATCGTCGCGTTCGCGCGCTCGCAGGGAATTCTGTGCCAGGGCCGCGGATCGGCGGCTAATTCCGCGGTGTGTTACGCGCTCGGCATCACCGAGGTCGATCCCGCGCGCATGAGCATGCTGTTCGAGCGCTTCATCTCCAAGGAACGCAACGAGCCGCCTGACATCGATGTCGACTTCGAACATCAGCGCCGCGAAGAAGTGATGCAATACGTCTACGCGAAGTACGGCCGCGACCGCGCGGCGCTCGCCGCGACACTCATCACCTATCGCGCCAAGAGCGCCGTGCGCGATGTCGGCAAGGCGTTGGGTCTTGATCTCGCGCAGGTGGACCGGCTGACCGGCGTGTTCGCGTGGTGGGACGGTCGCCGGATTCATCCCGATCGCGTTCGTGAAGCGGGTTTTGATCCGGACAATCCGACGATTACGCGAATCGTAACGCTCGCCGGAGACCTGCAAGGTTTCCCTCGTCATTTGTCGCAGCACGTCGGCGGCTTCGTGATTGCGCGCGGTCTACTGGAACGGATGGTGCCAGTCGAGAACGCCGCGATGGCGGCGCGCACGGTCATTCAATGGGACAAGGATGACTTGGACGCGCTTGGCCTCCTCAAAGTCGATTGCTTAGCACTTGGCATGCTCTCCGCGATTCGCCGTGCGCTCGACATGGTGGCGCAGTTTCGCGGCGTCGCCATGCGGATGCAGGACATCCCGGCCGAGGACGCGGGGACCTACGCGATGATGCAGCACGCCGATACGGTGGGCGTGTTTCAAATCGAATCGCGTGCGCAGCAATCGATGCTGCCGCGATTGAAGCCGGCGACGTTCTACGATCTCGTCGTCGAAGTGGCGATCGTGCGTCCCGGCCCGATCCAGGGTGGCATGGTGCATCCGTATCTGAAGCGGCGGCAGGGCTTGGAGCCCGTCACCTACCCCAGCGCCGCGGTAAAAAGCGTTCTCGAACGCACGCTCGGCGTCCCCATCTTCCAGGAACAGGTGATGCAGCTCGCGATTGTCGCCGCGGGCTTTACTCCCGGCGAAGCAGACCAGTTGCGCCGCTCGATGGCGGCATGGCGGCGCAAAGGCGGCCTCGAAAAGTTCGAGCAGAGGTTGATCGACGGCATGGGCGTGCGCGGCTACAGCGAAGCCTTTGCGCGACAGATTTATCAGCAGGTCTTGGGCTTCGGCGAATACGGCTTTCCGGAATCGCATGCGGCGTCGTTCGCGTTGCTGGTCTATGTGTCGGCGTGGTTGAAGCGCTATGAGCCCGCGGCATTCTGCGGCGCGCTTCTCAATTCGCAGCCGATGGGGTTCTACGCGCCGGCGCAGCTCGTGCAGGATGCGCGGCGGCACGGTGTGGAAGTGCGGCCGGTCGATGTGTGCATCAGCGCGTGGGATTGCACGCTCGAGGCCGCGGCTTCGGCGCAGCCGCTCCACCCCGACGCTCTGCCGATTCTCCCCTTCCCGCACCACCCCGCTCCCGCGCTGCGGCTCGGACTCCGTCTGGTCTCGAGTCTCTCGGAAGCTGGGGGAGGACGCATCGTGGCCGCGCGCAATGCAGCTCCTTTCGCCAACGTCGCCGACCTCGCGCATCGCGCGCAACTTAACCGTCGCGATTTGCACGCGCTCGCGGCGGCAGGCGCCTTGCACAACCTCGCCGGCCATCGGCATTCCGCCGTATGGGAGGTCGCGGGTGTTGCAGATATGCCGCCGCTGTTGAAAGGCGCGACGTTTGTCGAAGAGGCGCCCGACCTTCTCGCGCCCAGCGAAGGTCAGGATATCGTCGCCGATTACCGCGCCTTGGGACTCACCTTGGGCCGGCATCCGCTGGCGCTGTTACGCGGGCATCTGCACCAGCGCCGCTTGCTGTCAGCCGCCACGATCGCGCAAACGCCGCACGGACGCCAGGTGCGCACCGCGGGCATCGTCGTCGGCCGGCAACGGCCCGATACCGCGAGCGGTGTCGTGTTCGTGACGCTCGAAGATGAAACCGGGACGACTAACGTCATCGTCTGGCGCGACCTGGGGGATCGACAACGCCGCGAGTTGCTGGGGTCGCATCTGTTGGGCGTCTTCGGCCATATCGAGCGCGAAGGTGAAGTCGTCCACTTGCTCGCCGGCCGCCTTGTCGACCTGACGCCGCTCTTAGGCTCGCTGCCCACCCGCTCGCGCGATTTCCACTGAGGACCACCGCCTCTGTAAGATGCGCCACTGTTGACACGACAAGTGGGGAATGTCGTATATGCTGCTTTGCGGCGCAACGCCGCGCCCACAGCGGCAAAGATACCGGAGAAGAGTTTGGCACAACCCGAATTCGATATCGTCGTCATTGGCGGCGGCGCGGGCGGATTGGTGGTGGCTGCCGGCGGGGCGGCGCTGGGCGCCAAAATCGCGGTCGTCGAAAAACACCGGCTCGGTGGCGATTGCCTTTGGTACGGCTGCGTGCCATCGAAAACCCTCATCAAATCGGCGCGCATCGCCCACGAAATGCGCCACGCGGGACGCTGGAGCCTGACCCCCGCCGATCCCAAGCCCGACCTGGCCCAGGTCATGGAACGAGTTGCCGCGGTCATCCGCGGCATCGAGCCCAACGATAGTCCCGAGCGTTTTCGCGGCTTAGGCGTGGATGTCATCCTGGGCGAGGGCAAATTCACCGGGCCCGAAACCTTCGAGGTGAACGGCCGCAAGCTCACCGCCAAGACGTTCGTCATCGCCACCGGTTCGCGACCTGGCGTCCCGCCGATCCCGGGGCTCGACAAGACGCCCTATCTCACCAACGAAACCGTGTTCGACTTGCGCGAGCCCGTACCGTCGCTGATCGTCGTCGGCAGCGGTCCGATCGGCAGCGAGATGGCGCAGGCGTTTCGCCGGCTCGGCAGCGAAGTGACGGTAGTCGATATGGCGCCGCGCATGCTGCCGAAAGAAGACGCTGATCTCGCGCAGGTCGTCCACGGCCGGATGGTCGAGGAAGGTGTGCGTTTTCATTTCGATGCGTCGATCGTTCGCGTACGCGGGCGCAAGGGCGCGGTCGCGATGACCATCAAAGGTAAGGATGGCGGCGAACACATGCTCGAAGCGACACATTTTCTGATCGCCACCGGACGCAAGGCCAATATCGAGAACCTGGGACTCGACGCCGCCGATGTAAAAACTGGCAAGAACGGTATCGTCGTCGACGACCGGCTGCGCACGACGAACCCGAAAATCTACGTCATTGGCGACGCCGCGGGCGGTTATCAGTTCACGCACATGGCCGACCATCATGCCGGTGTGGTGCTGCGCCACGCGATTTTCAGGTTCAAGTGGACCAAGCCCTCGTCGATCGTGCCGTGGTGCACGTACACGGACCCCGAGCTCGCGCGGATCGGCCTATCGGAAACCGAGGCGCAAGAAAAGAAGATCGCCCACCGGGTTTACCGGTTCCCCTTCGACGACATCGACCGCGCCCGCGCGGAAGGCGAAACCGAAGGATTCGCCAAGATCGTGACCACTCCGAGCGGTAAGCTGTTGGGCGCCGCCATCGTCGGTCTGCACGCTGGCGAACTGCTCGCCGAATACGGGCTCGCGGTCACGGAAGGTATGAATGCGAAAAAGTTGACCGGGATCATCCACACGTATCCGACACTGGCGCAGGTCAATCGCCGCGTGGCTGACCAACGGCTGAAGGAGGGCTTGACGCCGACGGCAAAGAAGTGGATCCAACGCGTCTTTCGCCTGCAAGGAGCATGAGCCGATGACCGGTGAGAAAAAAACGGCTGCGAAAACCGCCGCGAGTGGCGGAGGATGGATCAAGTTCGCGATCGCCGCGGTTTTCATCGGCGCGATCGTCGCGTTTTTCGCGCTGGGTGGACGGAAATATCTGAACCTGGAGACGATCCAAGCGAATCGCGATGCCCTGCTTGCGTTTACCGACGCGCATTTCGTCGCGGCACTGGCGATCGCATTTGCCGTTTACGTCGCGGCCACCGCGTTCAGCCTGCCCGGCGCACTCCTGCTTTCGCTGACCACGGGGTTCGTGTTTGGCCGGTGGGTGGGCACCGCTCTCGTCGTCGTCTCCGCGACGGTTGGCGCGACCGTTTTATTTCTGGCAGCGCGCTACCTGTTCGCGGACTGGGCGCGCAAGCGCATGGGCACGCTCGGTGAAAAGATCAACGCGGGTTTCACCGAAAACGCATTCAGTTATATGCTGTTCTTGCGGCTCGTCCCGCTATTCCCGTTTTTCCTGGTAAACCTCGCGCCCGCAGTGACTTCGATTCCGCTGCGGACATTCGTGCTCGCGACGTTCATCGGTATCCTGCCGGGCAGTTTCGTGTTCGTGAATCTCGGCGAAACGCTCGGACGGATCGACTCGCTTCATGGGCTGGTGTCCTGGCAAGTGTTGGGTGCATTCGCACTGCTCGGTGTGTTTGCGCTCATCCCGATTTTGCTCAGGAAATTCAAATCCAAGCGCGTCAAGAGCGCGTAGATGGACAAAACGAAGTGGACGAACGTAAGTGGACCAAACAATCACGAGGAGACAGCCGATGCCAACCGGAACTTTTCGCTTGATGCATTGCCAGATAGCCATGTCCCGCCGCCATCTTGCCGCCGCTTGGAAGTCGTTTCTGACTGTAGCGGGTATCGGCCCTGCGCTGCTGTTCGCGGCCGGCACGTCACTCGCACAGGGAATCGACCACGCGCCATTCGATGCGCTGCTGCGCGCTAATGTCAAGAACGGCGTCGTCAACTATTCCGGGTTTCAGAACAACGCGGCGTTCAAGCAATACGTCGAGAGCTTGAGCAAGCCCGCGAAGCTTGAGACCAAAGCGGACCAGATCGCCTATTACAGCAACGCGTACAACGCGTTTGCGATTCAGGGCATCCTGGACGGGCTCTCGCCGTCATCGTTTTTAGGCCGTGCGCGGTATTTCAAAACCAAGGAATGGCCGCTGAACGGTCGCAACATCACGCTCTATGATCTAGAGCACAAGATTCTCCGTCCGTTGGGCGACCCACGCGTTCACTTCGCGATCATCTGCGCGTCCAAGTCCTGTCCGTTTTTGCGCTCCGAGGTCTACTCGGCCGCCAAACTCGAGGAACAACTTGACGAACAGGCGAAACAGTTCATCAATGACCCGTTCCGCAATCGCTTCGACAAGGCGACAAAGACCGCGCATTTGTCAGAGATTTTCAAGTGGTTCGACGAGGACTTCAGCGGCCCGGCGGGGTCGGCGCAGAAGTACATCGCCAAGTACGTCGCCGATCAGGACGCCGCCAAGGGACTCGCCGGCGGGGCCTACCTGACCGAGTGGATTCCCTACGATTGGTCGCTGAACGGCACTCCGCCGAAGTAGCGCCTGCAGCGCGTCGCATGAGCGCAGGCTCCTGCGTCGAGTCCCGATCGCCGGGACCGTTGCGTTTGTCCATCGTCGTACCGGCGCGCAACGAGGAGAAAGGTATCGCCGACACGCTGGCGTTGTTGCAGCCGTTGCGCGCAGTGGGCCATGAAGTGATCGTTGTCGACGGCGGCAGCGTTGACGCCACCGCGACGTTAGCCGCCGCTGGCGCCGACCGCGTTCTCAAAGCGTCCCCCGGTCGCGCGAGTCAGATGAATGCCGGAGCGAACGTCGCGAGCGGCGACGTGCTCTTGTTCGTGCACGCCGACTGCGCGCTACCATCCTGCGCGGCAGATGAGATCGGCGCGGCCATACGTCACGGACACCGATGGGGCCGCTTCGACGTGACAATCGTAGGCCGGCCGCGCGTCTTGAAATTGGTTGCGTTCATGATGAACCTGCGATCGCGACTCACGGGTATTGCCACCGGGGATCAGGGAATCTTTGTGCAGCGCGCGCTATTCGTACGCATTGGCGGTTACGCGGCATTGCCGCTGCTCGAGGACATTGCCCTGTCGAAAACTCTGAAGCGCGTTGCCGGCCGGCCGGCTTGCCTCAAGGCGCGTATAAAGACCTCTGGGCGGCGCTGGGAGACAGGGGGTGCGTGGCGCACCATTGTGACCATGTGGCGGCTGCGTCTCGCGTTCGCATTCGGCGTCGATCCGGGAAAATTGGCACGACAGTATGATTCCTGATGAACTCTTTGTCACGCAAGACGGTCAGCATCCAATGGGTTGCGCTTGCCGTATCGTGGGAAATGGATAATCGATTGGACATGGCCCGCCCAACTGCGTTGCGCGTCACGTCCGCTGCCACATGAAACCCAAATTCCTGTTCCTGTTTCCGGAAGGCTGGGACGAGGTCGCGTTCGCGACAGTCGCCGCCTATCGCGACGAATTCGACGTCGTGTGCGAAGGTTTCGACTTGTTCCGATTCCCCGAGAACGCCAACATTTTGTGGTTCGACGCGCGACGGTGGATCGAGAAACTGGCCCGCAAGTATCGGAACGCGGGCTTGGTCGGCATTGCCTCGACCAACGAGCAATACGGCGCGTTGCTCGCCGCCTCGCTGGCGCGCGAATTCGGGCTGCCGGGCAGCGACCCCGCCGCCATCGTGCGGGCGCAGCACAAGTACTACGCGCGCCAGGCGTTGGCCAAAGAGCTGCCCGAAGCCACACCTCCGTTCTGCCTGCTCCCCTACGAGTTCGGACGGACGGCGGTCGACGCCGCAGACCCGGACCTCGCCTATCCGTTCTTCGTGAAACCGGTCAAGGCAGCGTACTCAGTACTGGCACGTCGCGTCGACTCGCCGACCGATTTGCAACAGCACCTGACATTCCGCCCCTGGGAAGCGCACATCATTAAGCGGCTCGTCCGTCCGTTTGCCGATCTGATGCGTCTGCACACCGATTTCACGATCGATCCTCAGCACATGTTGGCCGAAGGGTTGCTCGATGGCGTGCAGATCAATGTCGACGGCTGGATGCATCGCGGAAACGTCGGCTTTTTGGGTATCGTCGATTCGATCATGTATCCGGGCACGACCGCGTTTCAGCGCTTCGAATATCCGAGCCGTCTGCCGCCCGACGCGCAAGCCCAAGCGTTTGCCGTCACCGAGCTCACAATGCGCGCACTGGGGTTCGACCACGGGTGTTTTAACGTCGAACTCTTCTGGAAGCCAGACGACGGAACGTTCAAGATCATTGAAATCAACCCGCGCCTCGCCGCGCAATTCGGCGATCTTTACGAAAAAGTCGATGGTACGAACCCGTATCAGCTCCTCGCTGATCTGTCAGTCGGCCGCGAACCGCGCTGGACGCGCGGCGAAGGCAGACATGGCGCGGCAGCGAGCTTCACGCTGCGCGAATTCAACGGGGCCATCAAGGTCGCTCCGGGGAAAGCGGAAATACGTTGGCTGCAATCTGCCTATCCCGACGCGCACCTGCAAACGTGCATCAAGCACGGCAACAGCCGCCGGCGCGAGACCAAGTGGCTCGGCAGTTATCGCTATGCGATTGTGAATCTGGGCGGTGCCGATCGGGACGACCTCCACCGTCGCTTCGACGACATCTGCCGCCATCTCGTGTTCGAGCGTCCGGGCACCCTGAGCTTCATCCCTAGTATCGACGCACTGCGCCCCGGACGTTGACGGCGCGTTTTTTCCTGCGGCAGGTGACCGGCGTCGTCGCGCTTTTTGTCGCGACCTGCGGTGTCAGTGCCGGCGTCGGACACTTACTCGTCGGCGCCTTCTCCCGAAGCGAGCCCGGTGGCGCGCTGCCGGACGGCTGGGCGCCACTCACCTTCCCACAAGTTGACAAGCACACTCGGTACACGCTCGTCCGCGACGACGAAGCCGGTGTCGTTGTCCGCGCCGAAGCCAACGCAGCCGCGTCCGGGCTGATGCGCAAGATCGACTTTCCGGTTCGTGACCGGCCATTGCTCGCGTGGCGCTGGAAAGCGGACAATCTGATCGCCAAGGGCGATGTCACGAGCAGAGAAGGCGACGATTATCCCGTGCGCATTTATGTCGCGTTCCGGTATTCGCCCGAGCGCCTTGGCTTCGGCGAGCGCTTGAAGTACGCTGCGGTGCGCTTTCTTTACGGCGAGTACCCGCCGCATGCGGGCCTGAACTACATCTGGGATACGAAGGCGCCCGAAGGCACGCTGGTCACCAACTCCTTCGTTGATCGCGTCAAGATGATCGTCGTGGAGAGCGGTCCCGCACGATTGCGCCAATGGATCGGCTACGAGCGCGATATCGTCGCCGATTATCGCCGCGCCTTTGGCGAAGATCCGCCGCCGATTTCCGGCGTCGCGCTAATGACCGACAGCGACAATACAGGCGAGTCGGTCGTTGCCTACTACGGCGATATCGCGCTGCGGTCCCAGCGCTAGGCGCAACGGCCTGCGATTGTATCCGCTCTTTCAATATTGGTATCGACATTGGATCACGATCAACTGACCTCGCGCGTATCGGTAGACCAACCGATGCTCCTGATCGATGCGACGGGACCAGCAACCGGAAAGCGCATGCCGAAGCGGCTCGGGCTTTCCGATTCCCGCGAATGGATTCTGATGAATTGCCCTGATCAGCGCATTTAGCCGCTTTAGCATCGCGCGATCTGTCTCGGACCAGTAAACGTAGTCCTCCCACGCGTCGGCCGTGAAGCTGACTGCGCGTTCAGTCATCCGGGACCAACCGGCGCTTTGTAAGCTTCTTGCTTTTTGCGGCCTTGACGGCCCGCGTCAACCTTTCGGCATTTGCCGGGCATTTGAGCAGGTACGCCGTCTCCTGCATCGAGTTGTAGTTCGCCAGCGACAACATCACGACGGGCTCACCATTTTGACGCGTAATCAATACGGTCAAGTGGTCGTCGTTTACTTTGTCCATGGTTTTGGCGAGATTGTTTCGTGCATTAGTGTAGGTAATGGCCTCCATGATCTTGACTCCAACTTAGGTATGCCATATCATTGTACATATCCAACTGTCGGGTGTCCAGCAGCGTACTCATCACCTGCAGCGTACTCATCACCCCGCACCGCCGCTGCCTCCGACAGAATGGACGCTGCCGCTACACCGTCGCGCACGCGATCGAAGGTTCCAGTGCTCCCTTGGCCACCGCTATTTGGGCGCTATCTGGCAGCGCAACACCGTTCTTGATCGCCGTAATCTGGGCCAGGATCGAGATCGCGATTTCCGGCGGCGTCCGGCTGCCGATGTAGACGCCGATCGGACCGTGCAATCGCGCGATCTGCTGCTCGGTCAAGTCGAACAAGCGCAGCCGCTCTCGCCGTTTGGCGTTGTTCGCGCGAGAGCCCAACGCACCTACGTAAAACGCCGGCGACTTGAGCGCTTCCAGGAGTGCCAGATCATCGAGCTTGGGGTCATGCGTCAACGCAACGACCGCGCATCGCTTATCGATCTTCATCGCCAACACAGTATCGTCCGGCATCGTGCGCACGAGCGTTACTCCGGGGACGTCCCACGTCTCCGTGTACTCCTCGCGGGGATCGCAAATCGTGACCTGATAGTCGAGGCCAACGGCGATCTGCGCCAGATATTTGGATAGCTGCGACGCCCCGATGACGAGCATCCGGTAGCGAGGACCGTGAATCGTCGTAAGCGTCTTGCCGTCGTAGTTAAGCCCGTCGACGGCACTCGCCGGATGCAAGCTCGCTTCGCCGGTCAAAAGATCGAGTCGGCGCGCAACGAGATGGCCGGCTTCGATCTCGCGCAGTAGCCCGCGCATGCCGGAATCCTTGGTCAACGGCTCCGTGACTAACTGGATCGTGCCGCCGCACGGCAGGCCGAAGCGCCGCGCCTCGTCCGCCGACACGCCATACGTAACAGCTTCGCATTGCGTCGCCGTGAGACCTAACCGCCGCGTGCGATCGATGATGTCGTCCTCGATACAACCGCCGGAAACCGAGCCGGCAACGAGGCCATCATCGCGTACGGCGAGCATCGCGCCTTCAGGTCGTGGTGAGCTGCCCCACGTTTTGACGACCGTTACGAGCAGCACGCGGCGTCCTTGGTCCAGCCAGTCGGCGCTGCGTTTCAACACTTCGAGATCGACGCTGTCCATGGTGGTCTTGCTCAGAGGTTGCTCAGCCTAGGCGCCCCGACTGCCATAGCCAATAGGTTGCGACTAGGGCGATTATGGCAGCCGCAATTGTGCGCCAGATCGGAGACGTGCGCGGCGCGTCGCGCGACAAGGCGGTTGCGTTTTCGGGCGCGGCGATCGCAGCGTCCGGCGGTGCTGCCACTTTGGCCGTGAAGCAGGTGAAGAAATCATCGGCGAGCTTTGTTGCCGCGCCATCGATCAATCGTGAACCGATTTGCGCGAGCTTGCCGCCGACGTTCGCTTTGACAACATAGGTAAGCGAGGTCTGATTACCGTCAGCAGGCGCGAGCATCACCTTCGCCTCTCCTTTGGCAAAACCGGCCGGGCCTCCCTTGCCTTCGAACTGCAATGTGTAACCGGTCGGAGGCGTTGCATCGATCAATCGCATCGTGCCGTTGAATTTCGCGGATACCGGACCGACTCTCGCGGTAAGCGCCGCCCGCCACTCGTCGTCGCTCACTTTTTCGAGCGATTCGCAACCGGGAATGCAGGCTTTCAACGTCTCGGTGTCGTTGAGCGCTGCCCACACCGTGGCCACCGGCGCGGGCACGAGGCGAGTGTTGGTCATCTCCATGGTCGATTGGTCCGTTGTTTCATGCCGCCCGGCGCAGCATGCGGCCGGCGCGAGCGCTATGCTGCGTCAGAGCTAGCGCGAGATCCTGCAAGCTTACGAGATTATGCACGGGCAGGAAATCATCGACGTGCGGCAATAATGCGCGGATTCCGGCCGGCCGCGGCTCGAACCCTGGGTAGCGCAACAACGGGTTGACCCATACCAGCCGTGAACATGATTTCGCCAGGCGCTCGGCCTCGAACACGAGCCCTTCGCCACCCTCTGCGTCCAGGCCGTCGCTGATCAGCAGCACGACCGCATTCTGCGCGAGCAATCGCCGCGACCAGCGGCGGTTGAATTCCGCCAGGCATCCGCCGATTCGCGTCCCACCCGCCCAATCCTGTACACATGCGGTGATGCGAGCCAGCGCCACGTCGACGTCACGGTGCTTCAAGTGGCGCGTGATATTGGTGAGTCGCGTTCCGAATACCAGCGTATGGACGCGTTGCCGGTCGTTGGCGATGGCATGCAAGAAATGCAGGAGCATCCGCGCGTAGCGGTCCATCGATCCCGATATGTCGCACAACACGACCAGCGGCGGCGGGCGGCGCACTCGCGTGCGAAACGCGAGCGGCGTGCCGGCGCCGGCCGCACCAGTCATCCGGCGCAGCGTCTCGCGCAGGTCCACCGCATGCCCGCGCGGCGCGGACCGCGTCCGCCGCACCGGCCGCGTGGCTAGCGGCAACTGCAAACGTGCGAGCATCGTCTTTGCCTGGGCCAATTCCTCCGCGGTCATCGTCGCGAAATCCTTGTGCTGCAAGATTTCGCGCGGCGAAAAAGTCAGCGCCGCGTCGAGTTCGATCTCGTCGTCCTCTTTGTGTTTCGGCACACGCGGAGGCGGGAACATCGCCTGCGCGAGCCGCGCCGGAATTTCTTGCCCAGCCTCCTGGGGTATGCGGCCATACACACGGGGCAATAGCGCGGCGACCATTTTTGCGAGAAGCTTTGGATTGCGCCAGAAAAGGTCGAACGCCTGCTCGAACAGCGGCAGGTGCTCGTGCCGGGACACCAGCACCGTTGCGAGCGCCGCGCGAAAGTCAGTCCGCTGCGCGACACCGACAGTTGCTACCGCCGCGATGGCATCGATCACCTTCGCCGGACCGACCGGCAATCCGGCGGCGCGCAGCATGCGCACGAAGTGCAGAACGTTTTCGGGCAGCCGGCCCCTGGGCGGCGCAGTTGCGAGTGGCGATGTCGCGTGCAACGTCATGGCGTAACGCCCTCGGCCCGCGCCTCGGCTATGAGCCTTGAGGCGACTGCCGGCGAAATGGCGGCGACGTCATCCTGGTACTTGAGCAGGACCCCCAGGGTGTCGGCGACCATCTGCGGATCGAGCACGAGGCAGTCGAGCGCAAGCAGCGCTTCTGCCCAATCCAAGCTCTCCGCCACACCTGGCGCTTTGAACAGGTCCAGCGCGCGGAGCCGCTGCGTGAACGCGACGATCTGGCGCAAGAGGGTCTCCGGCGCGTGCGGACGTTTGCGACGCAGGATCGCAAGCTCGGCCGGCGCGTCCGGGTAATCGACCCAGTGGTACAGGCACCGCCGTTTGATCGCATCGTGAATCTCGCGCGTCCGATTCGACGTAATGACGACGATCGGCGGCGTCTTGGCGCGCACCGGTCCGATCTCGGGAATCGTGATCTGAAAATCGGAAAGCACTTCGAGCAGATACGCCTCGAACGGCTCATCCGCGCGGTCGAGCTCATCGATCAACAACACCGGCGCGACACCGTCGTCCGGATCGATGGCTTGCAAGAGCGGCCGCTTCAATAAGAAAGAGGGCGTGAAGATGTCGTGGGCGAGGCGGTCGCGAGCAATGCCGCCGGCAGCTTCCGCCAGCCTGATCTCGATCATCTGCCGCGGATAATTCCACTCGTACACCGCGGAGGCAGTATCGAGTCCTTCATAGCACTGCAAGCGGACCAACGGTTTATGCAGACCAGCGGCGAGCACCTTCGCCACTTCCGTCTTGCCGACGCCGGCCTCGCCCTCGAGGAACAGCGGCCGCTCAAGTCTCAGTGCGAGAAAAACCGCCGTGGCAAGCCGCCGGTCGGCGACGTAGTCTTGCCCATCCAGCAGATCAAGAGTTGCGTCGACCGACGCGGGGGAAACTACTACGGAAGAATCGTTCATCGCACGGCGACTGCAGATCGCCTTCAGCCGGTCACAAGTCGATTGCCGTCACCACACGCCATCGCCCGCAAGCCATCACCCGCACTTGGTCACCGCGCGCGCGGTCAGCACAGGGATGAGATGCGCGCGGTATTCGGGCGAAGCATGCAGGTCGCCGTTCAGCCCGGAAGCATCGATCTTGACCGCTCTCGCGGCATCGGCCGTGAAGTTTTGGGTCAGCGCGTCTTCGAGCGGCTTGCTGCGGAATACGCTGCCCGCGGCGCCGGTGACCGCGACGCGCACGCCCTGCTGAGTCTCCGCGACAAATACGCCAACTAGCGCGAAACGCGACGCTGGATTGCGGAATTTTTCGTACCCGGCCTTCTTGGGGATCGGAAACCTAAGCGCGGTGATCAGCTCGTCCGCAGCGAGATCCGTCTGGTACATCCCTTTGAAAAAGGCTTCGGCGGAGAGTTGACGCTTGTTGGTTACGATCGTGGCGTTCAGTCCCAGCGCCCCCGCGGGATAGCATGCCGCCGGATCGTTATTGGCAATCGACCCGCCGATCGTCCCCATGTTGCGCACCTGGCGATCGCCAATCACCGACGCCAGGGCGGCGAGCGCGGGGATCGCGGTTTTCACGATGTCCGCCGCGGCGACTTCCGCGTGCGTGGTCATTGCACCGATCACAATGGTGTCGCCTGCCCTGCGGATACCCTTCAACTCGGCGATGCCCGAGAGATCGACGAGCGTGCCCGGTTGCGCGAGCCGAAACTTCATCGCCGCAATCAGAGTCTGGCCGCCGGCCAACGGCTTGCCCGCGGTTTGCGCGAGTATCGACGCAGCATCGGAGACCGATTGCGCCTTGCGCAGTTCGAACGTATACATAGTCGTCCTCCTTAGAAAATTAGCCGCGCGCCGACTGGATGACCTGCCAAACGCGGTGCGGCGACGCGGGCATGTCGATGCGCGTGACACCCACTGCGGCCAACGCGTCATGCACCGCATTCATGACTGCGGCCGGCGCCCCGATCGCGCCGGCCTCGCCGCAGCCTTTGGCGCCCAGCGGATTGTGCGTGCATGGCGTTACTTTAGTGCCGACCTTGAAAGACGGCAGGTCATGCGCGCGTGGCAACGCATAGTCCATGTAGCTGCCGGTCAACAACTGGCCACTTTCCCGGTCGTATACGCAGTTCTCGAGCAGCGCCTGGCCGATGCCCTGCGCCACGCCGCCGTGCACCTGTCCTGCGACGATCATCGGATTGATGATGTTGCCGAAATCGTCGCACGCGCTGAAGTTGATGACGTCGACCACACCCGTCTCCGGATCGATCTCGACTTCGCAGATATGCGTGCCGGCCGGATACGTGAAGTTGGTCGGGTCATAGAACGCGGTTTCATCGAGGCCGGGTTCGAGCTCTCCGAGCGGATAGTTGTGCGGCACGTACGCGGCCAGCGAGATCTCCGCGAATGCCTTGCTGCGATCCGTCCCGGCAACGGTGAACTTGCCGTCCTTGAATTCGATGTCGGTTTCCGCGGCTTCGAGCAGGTGTGCGGCGATTTTCTTGCCCTTGGCGATCACCTTGTCCAGCGCCTTGACGATCGCCGTTCCGCCCACCGCGAGCGAGCGCGAGCCGTAAGTACCCATCCCGAACGGCACGCGGCCGGTGTCACCATGGACTACTGCGACGTTTTCGACCGACATCCCAAGTTTGGCCGCGACGATTTGCGCGAACGTCGTCTCGTGCCCTTGGCCGTGGCTGTGCGAGCCGGTGAAGACAGTGACGCTGCCGGTCGGGTGCACGCGCACTTCGCCCGCTTCGAACAAGCCTGCGCGCGCGCCGAGCGCGCCGGCAACGTTCGACGGGGCGAGCCCGCACGCCTCGATGTACGCCGCGTAGCCGATACCGCGCAGCTTGCCGCGTTGCGCCGATTCGGCCTTGCGCGCGGGAAAGCCAGCGACGTCTGCGATGTTCATCGCCTCGTCAAGCGTCGCGTCGTAATCGCCGGTGTCGTACATCAACGCCACCGGCGTCTGATACGGGAACGTGCGGATGAAATTACGGCGACGGATTTCGTCCTGCGCGATGCCGGTATCGACGCCCGCCTGATGCACCAGCCGTTCGACGACAAAGCTCGCCTCGGGCCGCCCCGCTCCGCGATAAGCGTCGACCGGCGCCGTGTTGGTGAACGCGGCGGTCACTTCACAGTAGACCACCGGCGTCGTGTACTGACCGGCGAGCAAGGTCGCGTAGAGGATCGTCGGGATGCACGACGCAAACGTGGACAGATACGCGCCCATGTTCGCCGTCGTGTGCACGCGCATCGCCAGGAACTTGCCGTCCGCATTCAGCGCCAGCTCGGCGTGCGTGACGTGGTCGCGGCCGTGGGCGTCGGTCAGGAATGCTTCACTGCGCTCGGCGGCCCACTTAATCGGACGGTTGACCTTTTTGCTCGCCCAGACCATTGCAGTCTCTTCGGCGTACAGATAGATCTTGGAGCCGAAGCCGCCGCCGACGTCGGGCGCGATCACGCGTACTTTGTGCTCGGGCAATCCCAGCACGAACGCAGTCATCAGCAGCCGCTCGACATGCGGATTCTGGTTTGCGACGTGCAACGTATAGCTTTCATCGTGCCGGTCGTACGACGCTAGCGCACAGCGCGGTTCGATGGCGTTCGGGACGAGCCGGTTGTTGATGATGTCGAGTTTCGTCACGTGCACTGCCTTGGCGAACGCGGCGTCGACCGCTGCCTTATCCCCCAGTTGCCACGTGTAACACTTGTTGCCCGGTGCCTGGTCGTGGATCTGCGGCGCGCCCGGCTTCAGCGCGCCCGGGCCGGTGACCACCGCAGGCAGTACGTCGTAATCGACGTCGATTAATTCGGCGGCATCCTTCGCTTCGTGCAGCGACTCCGCGATGATCAGTGCAACCTGGTCGCCGACGTGGCGCACCTTACCCTGCGCCAGCACCGGATGCGGCGGCTCCTTCATCGGCGTGCCGTCGGTGCTGGTGATTAGCCAGCCGCACGGCAGGCCATTGACACCGGTCAAATCGGCGCCAGTGAACACCGCGACGACGCCGGGTGTGGCCTGCGCGCGGCTTGTATCGATGCTGCGCAAATTGGCATGCGCATACGGCGAGCGCAGGAAGTACGCATACGTCTGATGGCGCTCGTTGACGTCGTCGGTGTAGCGCCCGGCGCCGGTGAGAAAGCGATAGTCCTCCTTGCGCAGAACGGGTTGGCCGATACCGGCGAACTGCGACGAATCGATGGCGCCCATGTTGGGTCCTTTAGTTGCTCATCACGGCGGCACCCTGCTGCACTGCCTTGACGATATTGTGATAGCCGGTGCAACGGCACATGTTGCCGTCGAGTTCTTCGCGAATCGTCTTCTCGTCCGCCTGCGGATACCGGTGCACTAGATCGATTGCGCTCAAGACCATCCCCGGCGTGCAGAAGCCGCATTGCAGGCCATGACAGTCCTTGAACGCGGCCTGCATCGGATGCAGCGTGCCGTCGGCAGCGGCAAGACCTTCGATCGTGAGGACATCGCCGCCCTCGGCCTGCGCCGCGAGCATGTTGCATGATTTGACCGCGTTGCCGTTGAGATGCACGGTGCAGGCGCCGCACTGTGCGGTGTCGCAGCCGACGTGCGTTCCGGTGAGACCCAGATGCTGACGCAGGAAATCGACGAGCAGCGTGCGTTCGTCGACGTCGGCATTGACGGCGCGACCGTTGACGGTCAGGGCTAGTTTGACAGACAAGGTGTCCTCTTCGGATGGCCGCTGCGATGCGCCGGCCTCGATATGGTTTTGCAGACGAGGTAGAGAGGATACTGCGCGCGTCACGAGACAGCAATGCGCCGAAGCTGCCAGAGACTGGGCGTGGATCGCCGGCCTCGGATTCACGCATCGAGATCGCGGATCTTGCAGCCGTTGAGTTCGGCGAGGATACCCGGCAACACGGGCATGAAGCGTTCGCCGTGACCCTGGATGTTCGCGAGCTGGTAGACCTGATTGACCGCTTGCGCGATAAACGCCGTCGCCGGCGCGCTCTCCGCCAGCTTGGTGTAAAAGCGCATGTCCTTGCCAGCGATGCGCAACGGCCCCTTGAGATGGCTCGCGTCGCCTTCGAGCACCCACGGCATCATCATCTGGAACATCTTGCTGTTGGCCCCGCCTGCCGACACGACGTCGTAGAGCTTGCGCAAATCGACCCCAAGCTTGGCCGCCGTCGCCACCGCTTCCGCGATCACCGCGCTGGTGCCGATCGAAATGAAGTTGTTCACTAGCTTGAGCGTGTGACCGGCACCCAGCGCGCCGGCTTCGATGATCGTGTCCGCGTAGCATTCGATGATCGGACGCAGCGAGCGCACGAGATCGGGATCGCCACCGACGAACGTGCTGAGCTTGCCTTCTTCAGCTTCCTTCGGCGTGCGGCCGACGGGCGCATCGGCCATCCTGATTCCGCGCGTGGCAAGATCCGCGCCGACGCGTTGCGTGCTGCGCGGGTCGGCCGTCGTCGAATCGACGAGGATGAGGCCATCGCGCGCGCCGGCGACAACGCCGTTTTCACCATAGACGGTGGTTTCGACCTCCACCGATGAGGGCAGGCACAGGAAGACGATGTCGGAGGCCCGCGCGACGTCGGCTGGCGTTGTGGCCTCCCGTGCGCCACGGGCGACGAGGTCGTCGACCGGCGCGCGATTGCGATGGCCGGCGATGGTCAGCGGGTAGCCGTGACGCAGAATGTTGCCGGCGGCGCCGTGCCCCATGAGGCCGACACCGATGTAGCCGATTCGTTGCTTGGACATGATTCGCCTTTCCAGTTTCGAGAATTGATTCGCGGCCCTACAAGGCCAGGCATGACTAGTCGTTTGGTTCGAGCACCACGCGGATGAAGCTTTCGAGTTCGCGCGTCTTCGGCGTGGCGAACAATTCCCGGGGTGGTCCCTTCTCCAATACGCGGCCTCGATGCATGAAGACGAGTGTGTCCGCAGTGCGCCGCGCGAAGCCCATTTCGTGCGTGACCAGCACCATCGTCATTCCCGACGTAGCCAGGCGTTCGAGAACCTTGACCACTTCGCCGACGAGCTCGGGATCGAGCGCCGAAGTGATTTCGTCGAACAGCATGAGGCGGGGATGCATCGCGAGCGCACGGGCGATCGCAACGCGCTGTTGCTGGCCGCCCGACAACTGCGTCGGATAGGCGTGGAGCTTGTCTTCCAGATCGACTTCCCGCAGCACTCGAGCGCGATCGCCTTCGCTTCGGTGAGCGGCACCTTGTTGGTGATCGTCGGGCCCAGCGTTATGTTGCGCTCGACCGAGTGGTGCGGAAACAGGTTGAGGCTCTGAAATACGATACCGATGTGGCGGCGCAGCTCCCGCAGCGCGGCGCCTTCGGGCGGCAGCGGCGTACCATCGAACAGGATCGTGCCTGCGTCGACCGTCTCGAGGCCGTTGATACAACGCAGCAGCGTCGTCTTGCCCGAGCCCGAGCGACCGATGACGGCCACAACTTCCCCCGCCTCGACGTCGAGCGACACGTCGTCGAGGACGAGATTCGTGCCGTAGCTTTTACGAATGTTGCCTAATGCCAAGAGCGGCATCGATCCTCCTTTCGAGCCGCAGCGCAGCAAGCGATAGCGGCCAACACAACGCAAAGTAGAGCACGGCAATGAGCGGATAGACGATCATCGGCTGGAACGTCACGTTGACGATCAATTGCCCGGCGCGGGTGAGTTCGACGAAGCCGATGATCGACGCGATCGATGTACCCTTAATGAGCTGCACCAGGAAGCCGACGGTCGGCGGAATCGCGATCCGAAATGCCTGCGGCAGGATGACGTAGCGAAGCCGCGCGAGCGGCGCGAGTGGAATCGCCGCGGCGGCCTCCCATTGCTGACGCGGAATCGCCTGGATCGCCCCGCGCCAGATCTCGCCCAAAAACGCCGCCGCGTACAGTGTGAACGCCAGCGTAACAGCGGGCCACGGATCGATGCGCAGGCCGCTCAGCACGGCGAGCCCGTAATAAACGAGAAAGAGCTGCATCAGCACCGGCGTGCCCTGGATGAGACCGATGTAGCCCATGGCGATCCAGCGCAAGAGCGCATACGCCGACGTGCGCATGATGGCCAGAAACAGGCCGCCGATGCTGCCGCCAACGAACGCGATCAGCGACAACACCATTGTCCAGCGCAGCGCGCCCAGCAGGAACAGGAACGCCGGCCAATCGAAATCGCGGCTCATCGGGCCCACGGGTGAAGGATTGGACGGCCACGCTCGAAAACGGCCCAATAAAGTGCATGCAGCAGCAGTCGGGCGCAGAGCGCCATCAACAGGTAGAGCCCGGTCGCGACAAAATAGAACTCGAAGGCGCGGAAGGTCGTCGACTGCAGCGTATTGGTGACCGCCGTGAGCTCTTCGGCGGAAATCGCGGCCACGATCGATGAACCGAGCATCAGCAGGATGAACTGACTCGCGAGCGCCGGATAGACGGTGCGCAGCGCCGGGAAGATCACGATGTGGCGGAAGATCTCGAGGCGGGTAAAGCCAAGCGAATGCCCGGCCTCGATCTGGCTGCGCGGCACTGCCTCGATGCCGGAGCGGATGATCTCGGTCGCATAGCCCGAGAAGTTCAAGCTCATGCCGATGAGTGCCGCCGTGATCGCTTCCATGCGGATACCGATCGCCGGCAACGAAAAATAAATGATGAATAGCTGGACCAGAAACGGCGTGTTGCGGATGAGCTCCACATACGCCGCTATGACCACGCGCACCGGCCGCGGCCCCGCGCTGCGTAGGAACGCGAGCACGACGGCGAGCGCAAAGCCGAGCGCGAACGCACCGAGCGACAGCCGGATCGTGAGCCACGCACCATCGACCAGGCGCGGCAGGTGATCCCAGACGATGCCGAACTGAAAAACGTACTTCATTTAAGAAATGTAGTCAGACACTACTTTCCATGAAGACGCGTTCCAGGAAGCGGGGTCTGACCCTACTTTCAGATCAAAGGACAGGCAAGTCGATCAGCGCGATTTCCGTATATTTCTTGTAGATCTGCGCCAGGACGCCGTTGTGCTTGTTCAGGAACACCCACGTCCGCAGGAACTGCAACAGATCGAAATCGCCGGGTCGCACGGCGGCGCCGTAATACGCGGTGCGCACGGTGAACTTGTTTTCGATCTCGGCCCGCGGATTGCGATCGCTGACCGATTTGGCGGTGAACGCCGACACGCCGGCGGCGTCTACTTGGCCCGAGATCATCGCCTGCAACGTCGCCGCCATGTCGTCGAACATGACCATGCTGGCCCCCGGCGGCGCGATGCCGGGCACCGTGGCTTCCTCAAGCGTCGCCCGGGTCAGGCCGATCTTCTTGCCCGCCATGTCGGCTGCTTTGCGAATCTGCGTCTTCTTGGGTCCCGCGATGACGATCGACAACGCCCCGTGGGGCGGTGCGAACATGATCGTCTTGGCGCGATCGAACGTGATCGACAGCGACGAAATCGCGACGTCGGCGCGACCTGCGAGCAACGCCGGAATGCGCTGCGGGCCGGTGACCTGGACGACCTCTAGCTCGACGCCGAGATCGCGTGCGAGTTGCCGCGCCGTCTCGACCTCCGAGCCGTCCGGCTGGTTGTTGCGATCTGCCGAACGGCGGCGCGGTAAGTTCCGCCGTGACCCGGATCTTCTTGTCCTTGATGATTCGGTCGAGCGTGCCGCCCGGCGTGGCCTGCGTCGGCGCTTGCGCTTGCGCCAGCGCCGGGTTCGATTGCGTCATCGCCGCCAGCGTCGCAACGCCAGCCACGCCGGTGACTGCGGCGCCGATCAACATTTCTCTGCGTTTCATCGTGGTTCCTCCGATGTGTCGTTCGATCTCTGTGGATGTCGACTGCATGTGCTGGCCGGATAATCAGGGCGCGGCCAGGCCGCCCTTTCGCGCGATTGCGAATTCCTGCGTCAATGCGTGCCGCAACACCGCGACCTCGTGGCCGATGCAGATGCAGCGAAAGCCGCGGGCGAGCGCGACCTGCGCCGCGGCGCCGTTCGGCACGAGCCACCCTAACGGCACCTTCGCCGTCGCCGCAGCGGCAAGCAGGCGCGCTTCGGCGGCCTGATAGCGTGGGTCGTCGAAGTCCTCGGCGCAGCCGAGACTGTCCGAGAGGTCGTAATGTCCAAGCCAGCCAAGATCGAGACCGTGCGTCGCGAAAATCGAGTCGGCGTTGTCGACGCCACGCACCGACTCGATCAGCGCGATCGTGAGGATCGCGTCGTTCGCGGCCTGCATTTTCGGCCGCGCGGCCCCTGCCGTATAGCGGTCGTGCGACACACCGAAGCCCAAACCGCGCCGGCCTTCCGGGCGATAGCGGCAGGCGGCGACCAGCATCTCCGCCTGCGCGCGGGTCTCGACCATCGGCGCCATGATCCCCGCCGCACCTGCATCGAGGACTGGCGCGATCAGGTGATACGCGCACGCCGGCACGCGCACCATCGGCACGATGCCGGCACCGTGCGCGTAAGCGATTTGCGCCTTGATCGTTTCAATCGAAATACCGCTGTGCTCCATGTCGAGCAGCACGAATTCCGCGCCCGTTGCCGCCAGGATCGGCGCCAGCCCCGGCGTGAAAAACTCGAATGCCATCACGCCGAGCGCATTGCCGCCCGCACGCAGCCGATCGCGCACGGGATTGGCACGCATCGAATGCGCGCCGACGCTCATTGGACGACCCCCACGCTGGCGGCTATCGCCGCTGCGCTGCCCCCAGTGGGGGCGCAATTCGCGCCTTGGGACGGCCCGGCGGCGCTCACGCGGCAAACCCCGGCGGCAACGCCATGCCGAGCGCTTGCACGCTCGCGCTGATCTGGCGGCGCGTCACCGTGTCGAGCGGAACGCCGTCGCGTTCCCGTTCCGCGCGTGTACGCCGTTCGATTTCTCCGGGCAAGAGCACATGGCCCCCCGGTGTCGCCGGCGGTGACGCCTTGACCCACGCCGCCATCCGCACGATTTCAGCCGTGAACGCTTCCTCGCCGCAAAACGCCGCCGGGTCGAAGACCACTGACAGCATGTTGTTGACGAGGCGTCCGGCGGTCGCGTTCTCCGGATGGGTCGTCTGGCCCCCCGACAACGCGCCGGCAAGAATCTCGCAAAAGATCGACAACCCGTAGCCCTTGTGCCCGCCGACCGGCAGCAACGCGCCCACCGGCGGCCCGTAAAACGTCGCCGGGTCGCGATTGGAGCGCCCTTCGGCGTCAATCGTGCAGCCTTCCGGCAATTGCTTGCCCTGATTGAGCGCCACCTGGATCTTGCCTTCGGCGATGGCCGACATCGAAATGTCGAGGACCAGCGGCGCGCCGTCGGGCCCCGGCGCGCCCGCCGCGATCGGATTCGCGGACAGCCGGCGATCGGTGCCGCCGAACGGCGCGACCAGGATGCCGAAGCCCGACGTGTTGACAAAATGGATTGACGCGAGGCCCGCGTTCGCCACGTGCTCCGCCCACGCGCCGATGCGGCCGAGATGTCCGGCATTGCGAATCGACATCACGCAAATCCCGGATTGCTGCGCCTTGCCGATCGCGAGGTCCATCGCTTCGCGCCCGATCACCTGGCCATAGCCAAATTGGCCGTCGACGACGGCATGACACAGGGTCTCGCGGACGATGACCGCATGCTGATTGGCAAGCACCATCCCCTTCGCATGCCAATCGACGTACTTGGATACGCGAATCACGCCGTGCGAATCGTGCCCGGCAAGGTTGGCGTCGACCAGATGATCGCCGATGATGCCCGCCTCGCCCTCCGCCGACCCCGTCGCGCGAAACGCTAACGCGACAAATGCGCGCAGCGCGGCGACCGGAATGCGGTATCCGTTCGTCCCGGCGTTCATTGGCCGGAGTACGGCAGCAGGCCGGCCGTCGGGCCATTGGAATAGTTCACGTAGACCGTCTTTTTTTTGAGGTACAGCTCAAGGCCGTGCATGCCGTCGTCGCCGCCGATACCGCTTTGCTGGTTGCCAACGTGGAAGCCCTGGAAGCTTTCGGGTCCGATCCGGTTGACGTAGATCTCGCCGAAATCAACATCGCGCACCATGCGCATGATCGGCTGGATGTCACGGGTAAAGAGATACGCCGACAACCCGTAGCGGCTGCGATTGGAGATCGCGACGGCGTCAGAAAATGTTTCGAACGGCATCACCGGCACGACCGATCGGCGGAAAGCGAGGCGCCGTTGCTAATGCCGAGGTAGGCCATGTCGATGTGCCAAGCTGCATCCCGGTCATCAATTGCTGAATGTCGCCGATCTGGCTGCCGGTGTAGACCGGGATCTTGATCCGGCCCTTGGTCTCGGCATTGACCACTTCGGCGAATTTCTCCATGCCTTTGTGCAGGTTGCTCCCGTTGACGAACGGGGTTCCGAAGGGCAGTTCGCGCGTCGGGCTTGGGCTCCCGCGGCCAACCCGGCAGCAGCAGTAGCGCGTTCAGGCAGGTCTTCTGCGTCCTCTCCAGCATGCTTTCCTCCTTTGTGTGGTTTGTTGTCGACTAAGCTCCCGGCGTCTCGTCCGCGGCGCGCCGCCGTCGCATCTGGCGCCAATAGAGCTTCGCGACCCGACTAAGATGCTGTTCCATCGCGGCCTCGGCCGCGTCCGCGTCGTGTTGCGCGATCGCGACGAAGACCTGGCGATGGAATTCGTAGGCCTTGGCGTCCGCTGCACGATTGCGCAGCACAACGGCCCGTTGCTCGGCCAGCCAAACGACCATCGCCTCGTGCAGCGTGGTGAAGATCGAGTTCCGGGCGATGCTCGCGATGGCGAAATGAAACGCGAGGTCGGTGTCCATGAACACATCGGGATGGCCGACCGCGGCCTTGTTCTTATCCAGTGCGGCGGCGAGTCGTTCGAGGTCGGCCGCAGTCGCGTACCGCGCCGCGTAGCGCGCCAACGCGACCTCCAGCAGCAGGCGCGCCGACTGCAATCCGCGCACGCCCTCCTCGTCGCCCAGCATGAGCTTCGCCGCGGTCGTGAAGCCGTTGATGATCCGCCGCGCACTCGGCCGCACCACGCGGGCGCGCTCGCCTGAACTCGTCTCGATCAGTCCCACGTTCTGCAACATCAGGAGGGCTTCCCGAATCGCCGGGCGGCCGAACAGGGCGCTTGTCAATCGCATCGGTTCGACCCCCTTTTCGGCACCGCACGGCCTCCGCTACGCAGTCTTCCTGTTCCAGGGCGGCGGATCGCGACGGCCGATCTGCCCGTTTCGTGTATTCGAATGACCTATCCGTATGTATCGGTCAGAGGGGGACGTCGATACTCGCTCCGGCAAACCAGTTGCGGCCTGGCGCGGCCTCGAAATGCCGGCCATTAGTGTCGCCGACAATCACAGAACCGACGTATTTCACATCGGCGAGGTTATTGACGCGGATGTATTCGCGCAAGGTGATCTTACCCCAGGTCTGCGTAAATCCCACGCGCGCGCTGCCAACCGTATACGCCGGCGCAGCGTCGGTGTTGCGGTCGTTGACGTAAAGCTTCCCGACATATTGGACTTCGAGCGCCGCGTTGAAGCCGGAGTAGCCGCCGGGCATCCACACGAGTTCCCCGTACGCCTGCTGCGCCGGGACACCGGGCAACTTCGCACCCGCCGGTGTTGCGACCGGCGGCGCACCCGACGTAAAAGGGTCGGCGAACTCGGCCTTGATGTACGTGTAATTCGCATGCACGGTCACGCCTCGTCCGAAGTCGCCATCCCAAGCGAGCTCGGCGCCGCGGCGGCGCGTCTTGCCCGCGTTCTTGAACGTGGTGCGCCCTCCGGTCGCAGCATCGACGACGATCTCATTGTCGGTGTCGATCGCAAAGACTGCGGCGTTAACCCGATGCTGAAGCGACGGCAGCCACTTCGCACCGACTTCATAGGCACGGCTCGTGGCTGGCGCCAGCGCAAAGTTCAAGCCGGTTCCGCCGGGCCGATACGCAAGCTCGGCGAACGTCGGCGTCTCGAAACCACGGCCATAACTCGCGTACGCATTCAACGTCTCCGCCACGTGCCAGACGACTCCGGCGACGGGGCTTGTATTGGTGAACTTGCGCACGCCGCTGTCGTCCGGATTCGGACCGACGATGTAATGATCTTCGGACTTGTACCGAACGGTGCTCGTGCGTACGCCAAGCGTCAGAGACAACGCAGGCAGCGCCCGCACCTTCGCTTCGGCGTAGACGTCGGTGCCGGTGACCGTGTCGTCCTCGTCGCGCCGCAGCGCCCCCAGCGCGCCGTTGTTGTTGACGAACCCTTGCCGCACCTCATGCTGGCGTTCGAATTCGGCGCCGGCGACAAACGTCACCGGCCGGCCCGCGAGCTCACCGTTCCAGAAAAAACGCGCGCCAACCCCGCCGAAGTCGCGGTCGAGATCAACGACGCCGCCGGCGGACGTGGTTCCGACGCCGCTAAAGCCTAGATACTGGCGCACGAGGCGGCGTCCACCGTATGCCGTCACGCGCACCGCCGACGCCGACGATAGTGTGTGGTCGAGCGCCGCACCGCCTTGCATCTGATCGATGGTCTTGCGCGTGTCGAACTGAAGCGCCACCGGGTCGACCTGGCGCGGGTTCGCCTCCCACTGCGCGCGGGTGAGTCCCAACGGATCTTGGGATTCGGGCTGATACTGCGAGGTGCCGATCAGCGTGACCCGCGTCGCTTCACCGGGACTCACGACGAGCTTCGCGTTGACGAGGTTGCGCGACGCCGCGGAGTGCTCGCGATAACCGTCTGTCTCAAAGCGACTCGCCGCCGCGACGTACCCCAGGCCAGCCGCCGTACCGCTTGCCTTAACTCCCGCATTCGACGTCCCGTAACTGCCAAAGGAGGCCGTCGCGGCAAGCACCGGATCGAGCGTAGGCTCTTCGGTGAACACCGCGATGACGCCACCCGACGCATTGCCGTACAACGTGGAAAACGGCCCGCGCAGGACTTCGATTCGCCGCGCGGACAATAGGTTGAAACCGCCGGTCTGCCCTTGTCCATCGGGCATTGTCGCTGGGATGTTGTCCTGAAAAAGGCGCACGCCGCGGACGCCAAACGCCGCGCGCGCGCCGTACCCGCGCGAGCTGATCTGCAGATCCTGCGCGTAGTTGCCGCGATTGGCCGCGAACATGCCGGGTACACGCACGAGCGTTTCCGAAAGGTTGATCTGCGGCTGGCCGTCACGGATCGTCGCGCCGTCGATGCTGTCAACGGAGGCCGGCACGTCGAAACTGCGTTCCGCCCGGCGCGTGGCCGTGACGACGACGGGGTCGAGCGTGACTTCCGCCGCGGGCGCCGGTTGCGCCAATGCAGGAACGATAGCCGTCCCGATGCTGAGGCCGATCAGCAGCGAACCCAGGCGGCGGGCCGCAAAGCGAATGTGAGGCATGGCGTCCTGGCGGGTTACGATGGCATGGCAACGCGTCGTGTAGCATAAAAGATATCGGCGCTCGTATCCAAACGAGCGAGTGCGGCTCCTAATCATTGCACGAGACCCCGAGATGCCGGAGAGACGACATTCGCAGGGCGCCATGATGCTGCGCGTCAAGATCGTGTGACGGCAAAACCCGTAAGGATTCTGCTCGTCGGCGGCGGCCACACGCACGTCGAGGTGCTGCGCCGATTTGCGCTAAGTCCGGACGCGGCTGTCGCTCTGGTGCTCGTATCCCCGTACGCAACAATGCCCTATTCAGGCATGCTGCCTGGAGAGATCGCAGGTCACTACACGGCGGCCGAAACGCACATCGCATTGCGGCCGCTGGCGGCGTGGGCGAACGCGCGTTTCAGCGAAGATCGCGTCGTAGCGTTGCACCTCGATGGCAAAAACGTGCGGCTCGCGTCGGGCACGATCGAGCCGTTCGACGTGCTTTCGCTGGATATCGGCTCGTCACCCGACATGTCGGTACCCGGCGCGCGCGAACATGCCGTCGGCGTGAAACCGGTCGAGCAGTTCTTGACGACGTGGGAATCGCTGCAACAGGCCGCTGCATCGAGTGCGATCCGAACAATCGCCGTCGTCGGCGGCGGCGCCGGGGGCGTCGAGCTGTTATTGGCGATGCAATTCCGGCTGCGCAACATGTTGGGTAATACCGCACCGCGCTTCGTGCTCTTCACCGACCAGCCGCACCTGCTGCCACAACATCCATCCGCGGTGCGGACGCGCTTTGGTCGTCTGCTGGTCGAGCGCAGCGTTGAGTTCCACGTCGCGAGTGCTGTGCACGCGGTGGAGACGAAGGCCCTCTTGACGGCATCCGGCCGGCGGATCGCCACCGATTTCATCGTGTGGGCAACGTCGGCAGCGGCACAGCCATGGGTCGCGGTGTCGGGGCTCGCGTGCGATCCGCGCGGTTTCGTTGAGCTAGATGCCCACTTGCGCTCGACCTCGCATCCCTTTGTGTTCGCCGCCGGCGATTGCGCGACGCAAGTCACGCACCCGCGGCCAAAGTCCGGCGTATTCGCGGTCCGGCAAGGGCCACCGCTGGCGGCGAATCTGCGGCATGCGGCGCACGAGGAGCCGCTCGAGCCATTCGTGCCGCAGAAGAACTACCTCGCGCTCATTTCCACCGGCGGCCGTCATGCCATCATGTCGTGGGGTTCATTCATGCTCGAAGGCGATTGGGCGTGGCGCTGGAAAGATCACATCGACCGAGCGTTCATCGCGAAGTTTGTGCCGTCGGCCACACCGAAGCTCTAGACCGGACGCCGGTTACGACTAGAATGCCGAACATGAGAAACGCCAACCGCAATACTGATGCGAGCACGCTGCGATTCGTCTGGCGGGCGCTTGCCGCCCTTGCGTACATCATGTTATCGGCGCCGCCGCTTCATGCCGCGGACACGATCGTGCTAACACCGGTCAAAGTCTCAAAGCATGGTTATTTTTTTCAGGGCGAAGCGGGGATGGCAAGCTCGCAGAACAAGGGCTTCATGTCCAACGCCGGGTTCGTCGTCACGAACGACGGCGTCGTGGTATTCGATGCGTTGGGAACCCCGGCCCTGGGCCGCGCGATGATCGCGGCGATACGCAAGGTGACGCAACAGCCAATCAAACGCGTCGTCGTCAGCCACTACCATGCCGATCACATTTACGGCTTGCAGGAATTCAAGGGGATCGGTGCGGAAATCTGGGCGCAGCGCAAGGCGCAGGCGTATATGACGTCGGGCCAGTCGCACGACCGGCTCGTGCAACGGCGGACCGATCTCTTCCCATGGGTCGACGAGAACACCCAAGTGATCCCCGCCGACCTCTGGATCGACGGCGATACGACCTTTCGCATGGGTGGCATCATCTTTCGCATCCTCTACGCCGAAGGTGCGCATTCGCCTGAGGACATTCTGTTATTCGTCGATGGAGACCGGCTGCTGTTTGCCGGAGATCTGGTCTTCGCGGGACGCGTGCCCTTTGTCGGGAACGCCGATAGCGATGGTTGGTTGCGCGCGATGAGCAAGATGATCGCGTTGCGGCCGCAGGTGGTGATTCCCGGCCATGGGCCTTTGTCGCGCAACGTCGCACGCGACCTTGCGTTGACCCGGGACTACCTTGCATATTTGCGCGAAACCATGGGCAGGGCGGTGCGCGACCTGCAGTCTTTCGACGATGCCTACGCGCAAACCGACTGGTCGCGCTTTGCGCAGTTGCCGGCATTCGCAGAAGCAAACCGCATCAACGCCTACGGCACGTTCTTGTTGATGGAACAGGAAGCGCTGCGGACGACCAAGAAGTGAGTCTCGCCGCCGATCCGGTCCTGGCCGTCGCCGTACGCGCTGCGCAGCGTGCTGCGAGCATCATAAGCGACTCGGCACGCGACTTGAAGCGATTGCCGATCTACTCCCGCGAGCACCGGGACGTCGTGTCCGCGGCCGATGCCGATGCCGAAGACGCGATTGTCGCGACGATTCGCGCCGCATTCCCGGATCATGCGGTCTTGGGCGAGGAATCCGGCCACATCGCCGGGGCGCGCGAGAGCAGCGGCTTCAAATGGATCGTCGATCCCATCGACGGCAGCGCGAACTTCGTTCACGGTTTTCCTTATTACGCAATTTCCATCGCGCTCGCGCATGGGACCGAGATCACCCACGCCGTGGTACTCGATCCGGTTCACAACGAATGCTTTGTTGCCGCACGCGGAAAAGGCGCGCAACTGGACGGCGTGCCGCTGGGCGTTTCCGCATGTACGGCGCTCGCCGATGCGCTTGTTGGCACGGTGATCCCAGCGCGAGAGAGCGGAAAACTCGCGGCCTATCTGCAAATTTTCAACGCATTAGGAGGGGAGTGCGGCGGTCTGCGTCAAGCGGGAGCGTGCTCGCTCGACCTCGCGCATCTGGCCGCCGGTCGTCTGGACGGGTTTTGGGTAATCAGCTTGGAGGGTTGGGACGTTGCCGCCGGCGCACTGCTCGTGCGAGAGGCAGGCGGCCGTGTCGGCGACTTTGCCGGCGCCACGGATTTCCTGCGCTCAAAGGAAGTGATCGCCGCAGCGCCAGGCGTATTTAATCCATTGCGGGAAATAATTACCGCAAAGCGGCGATCAAGCGCAACCCAATGACATGTCGGCGCGATTGCGCTTCGCTCACCAGGGCGGAACAACTATGAGTACGTCACCCGCCCTTTTACCTTACGCCTACTTGCCCTCTCATTTTCCTTTTTCCATCTTCGCCGGATCCGATCCAGGCTGATCCGTCTTGCTCGCGGTCGGAGAGGAATCCGTTGTTGAAGGCATTCCTGACGACGTCCCGGTCGTTCCGCTCGGCGATGAACCGGTGGTTGCACTTGAGCCTGACGTACCAGGAGATGCCGCCATTCCGGAGGTCGTCGAACCCGTGGAATTGCCCATTGGGCCCGTTGTGGGCGCAGCGGACGGTGCAGGGGCCGGGCTTGGCGTCGGCGCCACCGCCGGCGTCTTCGATGTCGTTACCGGCGGCGTGGTATCACGCTTGTCGCAAGCGGACAAACCTAACACCAGCCCGATACTACAAATTCCCATCGTCAATGTACGCATGATTGGAGCTCCTTTGATGATCGATGCACTGCTCAATTTCAGCAGTTTTGATGCCATCAAGACCCGCGCTTTGATCTCAATGAAGATTCGTTCGCCGCGCGCCGCTCCGACGACGCCAAGACTTTGGAAAAATTACCGGTTGCGGGCTTCTTTTGCAAGTATTTTTGCGCGTCGCAATCAAGCGACACATCGGATCGTGCGAGTGAACGTCGCGAGTTTCCTCCATCAACCCGCCAATTTCGTCAATTCCGTCGCCAGCCCCGGCGCGATTTCGATCCCGTGCGCGCGATGCTTCGCGGAAAGCTCGTTGCGGCGATAACCCGGTAGGCGCACACCTGCATCCTCGACCATCGCCGCGATCAAAGTCTCGATACGTTCAAGGTATACGGCGCGCCCGGCCAGCGCGTCCGGATCGATCGCGAGAAACGCCTGCCCGATGCGGGGTCGATTCCCTTGGTCGACGAAAAACGTATCCGCTTCGAAGCCCAGCGCCGCGCCGGTCAACGCGCACGCCAACAGCTCGACCATCAGCGCGAGCATCGCGCCCTTCGCTCCGCCCATCGGCAACATCGAGCCTGCAAGTCCGGCATGGGGATCGGTCGTTGGATCGCCGGCACGATCAAGCGCCCAGCCGTGCGGAATCGTCCGTCCCTCTTGCGCCGCGACCATCAACTTGCCGCGCGCAACCGCGGACAGTGATAAATCGATCGTCAGCGGCGCAGCGTCGCGCCGCGGGAAGATTGCGGCGATCGGGTTGGTGCCAAAAAGGGGTCGCTTGCCACCTGCCGCGGGCATCGCGGCCGGCGAGTTGCCGAACGCCAGTCCTACGATGCCGGCCTCGGCAATGGGTCCTAGATGGTACGCGGCAACACCGAAATGGTGGCTGTTCGTCACCCCGGCGAAGGCGACGCCGAATTCGCGCGCGCGCGCAATCGCTTCGACGACCGCCAGCGCGCACGCAGGAAACGCGAGACCGCATTTAGCGTCGACCAGCAGCGCCCCCCCTTTACTTTTTACGATCTCCGGGACTGCGAGCCCATCGGCGCGGCCGTTGCGCAAGTGCGTTGTGTACTGGGTAATGCGCGCAAGGCCGTGCGATGCGAGCCCCTGCAGCTCCGCGTCGACTAGCGCACGCGCAGTGGCCACCGCCGTCGCGTCGCTCGCACCGGCATTGTGTAATGCCCGCGTGGCGAGACCGGTCAACTGCGCCGGTGTGAACCTGGACATTGCGCGAGAAGCTACCGGCGAGCGACAAGGTGTGCGCCCACCTTGCCGGCAATCAGCATCGCCACGCGTACTCGCTCACGACTGCATGCCCCATTTGCGCACGGTGCGCAGTTCGATGTTTCGAAAGACCACATTCTCAACGAGCAGGCCGATGACAATAACGGTGAAGAGCCCGGCGAAGACGTTCGGGATTTCGAGCTGATTCTTGTTTTCGTAGATGAACCAGCCTAAACCGCCGGAGCCCGACGACACGCCAAACACGAGCTCCGCCGCAATCAGCGTGCGCCACGCGAACGCCCAACCGATCTTGAGCCCGGTAAGAATGCTAGGGAACGCGGCGGGAATCAAGATCTTGCCGACGTAGCGCAACCCCGTCAGCCCGTAATTGCGGCCGACCATCCGCAACGTATTCGACACCGACAAAAAGCCGGAATGCGTATTGAGCGCCACTGCCCACAACACGGAATGGATCAGCACGAACACGAGACTCCCGTTACCCAGTCCAAACCAGATCAGAGCGAGCGGCAGCAGCGCGATCGCCGGCAGTGGATTGAACATCGACGTCAACAGCTCGAGCAGATCGGTGCCAACCCGCGTCGTGATCGCGACGATCGTGAGTATGGCGGCGCAGGCAATACCTGCCGAGTACCCCATCAACAGCACTCTTACCGACGTTCCCGCACGTTGCAGGAGTTCACCGCCGATGAGTCCATCCCTGAAGGCCGCGAGCGTCGAGGAGAACGTCGGAAACAGAAGCGGATTGTTGAGCCAGCGCGCATAGATTTCCCAAATCAAAGCGAGCACGATGAGAATGGCGGTCTTGCGCAATGCCCCGATGTTCGCGATGCGCTCCCAAGTCGAGAGCGGCTTTGCCACGACGCCGAAGCGCGACGACGGAATGGGTTCGCGAATAAGCTCGGCGCGCGCGATGGCGGTTTCATTCATGGGGAACGGTCTCCTCGACGGCATCGGCGAACAGCATCGAATGGATGCGTTTTTCCAGCAGATCCAGCTCAGCGGCGGGGGCGTCAGGCGCGAGACTATTCAACTCCGCCTTGACCTGGCCGGGATGCGGTGAAAGCAAGAGAATCCGGCTGCCTATCTTGATTGCCTCGGGAATCGAATGGGTGACGAACAGCACGGTGAATTGCGTGGCATTCCAGAGGGCGAGCAATTCGTCCTGCATCTTCCGGCGCGTCAGCGCATCGAGCGCCGCGAACGGCTCATCCATCAGCAGGACATCCGGCTCCATCGCCATGCCGCGTGCGATCGCCACGCGCTGCTTCATGCCGCCAGACAATGTATGCGGCAGGCTGTCCGCGAACTGCGAGAGATTCACCAACGCGATGGTCTCCATCGCCTTCCGTTCGGCTGCGCTACCCGAGAGCCTGCCACTTGCAAGCAACGGAAACAACACGTTCTCGCGCACGGTCTTCCACGGCAGGAGCTGGTCGAACTCTTGAAATACCATCATCCGATCGGGCCCCGGCTTCTTGATGATGTCGCCCTTCAGCCTGATCTCGCCTTCGACCGGGGACATATAGCCGCCGACCGCTTTGAGCAAGGTCGACTTGCCGCACCCCGAGGGGCCAAGCAGGATGAAGCGGTCCGAACGCCGGACTTGAAAATCGATACGGTACGTAGCCGTGACGAGATGCTCTTTGGTCTTGTACTGCAGCGTGACGCCGCGAACGTCGAGCAGCGGTGCGGCGGAGCCATCTATCGCTGCCATGGCAATGTATCGAGATCGACGTTGCCGCCGGTCAGGATGATCCCGACGCGCTTGCCCGCAACGTCGAGGGTACGTTCGAGCAGACAGGCAAGCGGCACCGCGCTTGATGGCTCGACGACGATCTTCATGCGCTCCCAGGTCATTCGCATCGCGCGGGCGATGCCGTCTTCACTCGCGGTTCCGATGGCAACGACCTTCGCGCGCAACGCATGCAACGTGCGCGCCGACAGCGCGCCGCGCAACCCATCCGCGATTGTCGCCGGCTGCGCCATGGTTTGGAGTTTGCCGGAAGCAAAGCTACGTGCCGCGTCGTCCGCACCCTGCGGCTCCGCACCGAATACCTGGATGTCCGGCTTGAGCGACGTGGCGGCAAGTGCTGTGCCCGACAGCAATCCACCGCCACCGACCGGAGCGATGACCACGTCGAGATCCGGGACATCCTGCAGAAGCTCAAGCGTTGCCGTGCCCTGTCCGGCGATTACCTGGAAATCGTCATAGGGATGAACAAGTGCCGCGCCCATCTCGTGGGCGACCTCGGCGCAGCCGGCTTCGCGCGCCGCGAGGGTCGGCGCGCAAAAGTGCACGTTGCCGCCAAAACCGCGGACATTCGCGATCTTAGTCTTCGGCGCGTTGTCCGGCATGACGACGTAAGCCGGGACGCCGCGGCGTCGCGCCGCGTACGCAAGCGCCGCGCCATGGTTCCCCGACGAATGCGTGACCACGCCGCGGCGCACGGCTTCGTCCGTCAACGCAAAGACGGCGTTGCATGCGCCACGCGCCTTGAACGCGCCAACTTTCTGGAAGTTCTCGCACTTGAAAAACAATCTGCCGCCGGCCGTCTCATCGAGCGAGCGGCAGGTCATGACCGGCGTGCGATGGACGTACGGCGCAATCCGCCCATGCGCTGCGCGGATCGCGGCCAAGTCCGGCAGCGACAGCGCGTCGCCGTCGCGCACGCCATCCGCCATCAACTCCCCGATAAGTTGTGGACGTTCGGGAAGAAGAGATCCTTCCACGTGTCCGGCTTGACCTTGATCGACCCGATTTTAGTCATGAAATCGGCGTACTTCATGACGTTCTGCGGCGTCTGCGTGTAGACAATGTTTGGATCGTTCAACATTTTCAGGATATCGTCGGTGGCGCTCTTGTCCTTGGAAAGGCGCAGGTAGGTCTCCGCCGCCGCACGTTTGTCGCGGTTGATGATGGCGGTCGCCTCCTCCATTGCCTTCACGAACGAGTCGTACAGTTTCGGGTTTTCGTTTTTGAATTTAGTCGTTGTCCACACGACGTTGAACGTCGCAGGTCCGCCCAGAACTTCGTACGAGTTCAGAACCGTGTGAATTCCCGGCTTGGCGAGCTGTTGATACTGAAACGGTGGCGAGCTGAAATGTGCGTTCACTTCCGACCCGCCGGACAGCAGCGCCGTTTGCGCATCGGGATGCGACATCGATACCGTCAACGAGTCGAGCTTATTCTGCTGACCCGGCCCGAAGGCCTTTTCCGCCGCCATTTGCAACGTCACTGCCTGGATCGACACCTTGACCGCCGGCAGCGCGATCTTGTCCTTGTCGGTGAAGTCCTTGAGCGACTTGATGTTCGGGCTGCTGGTGTTGAGGTAGAGCGGCATCGAGTTGATCGCCCCGACCGCCTTGACGTCGAGGTTGCCCTTCGTCCGCGACCAAAGCGTAAGTAGCGGGCCGACGCCGCCGGACGCGAACTGCAAACTGTTCGACAGCAATGCGTCATTCATCACGTTGCCGCCGGCGAACCTCGCCCAGCCGACCGTAACGTCGACTCCAGCCGCCTTCGCGTACTTTTCAATGAGCTTCTGCTCTTCCATGATCATCAGCGGCAAGTAGCTGATCCCGTACTGTTGCGCGACTTTGAGCTCCGCCATTTCGGCATGCGCGGTCAGTGCTGCGGCTGCAAACGTTGCGATCATTGCGCTGCGCGACAGATGCTTGAACATTGGGGGTTACCTCCTCACGGTATCGATGCAAGTCATTATAGGACGCCGAAAGTCCATTTCACCGCCGCTGATCCGCTTCGTCGGAAGCATCGGCCGGAGCGGTGCGACACCCGCAAGACGCGGCGGTGCCTACGCGCTTTCGTATAAACGCGTCAGCACGAATTCGCGATGACCGAGCGCTTCGGCAGCAGTAAGACGGCCGTTCGCCGTGCGAAACATCATGTCGAGCAGCTTGTCGCCGGCGTCCGACATCGTGATGTCACGTTGCAGCAAGCCCGATGTGTCGACGTCGATGTGCTCCTGCATCGTACGTACGGTCCGCGGGTTGGCGCAAATCTTGATAACCGGAAGAATGGGATTGCCGATGACATTACCCTGACCGGTCGGAAAGAAATGCACGACATAGCCGGACGCCGCGCACAACGTCACCATTTCCGCGGCGGCCGATGAGCTGTCCATGAACCACAGTCCGGGATGCTTGGGCGTTTCTGCCTTGTCGAGCACGCCATCGACCACACACTTGCGGCCGATCTTCTGCAGGTTTCCGAGCGCCTTTTCCTCGATCGTCGTCAAGCCGCCGGCGATGTTGCCCTTGGTCGGTTGCGAATCCGAAAGGTCGCTCGTCTTATGCCGATTGATCATGTCCTGGTAGCGATCGAACACGCGCATGAATTCCGCCCGCACCTGATCGTCGCGGCAGCGCGCAGCGACAATACTCTCGCCGCCGGTCAGCTCCGACGTTTCGCCGAACACGAGCGTGCAACCGCTTGCGTAGAGCTTGTCGAAAGCGTCGCCGACGGTAGGGTTGGAGCCGCAACCCGACGTCGTATCAGACTCGCCGCATTTGGTCGACACCCACAGATCCTTGAGCTCGCATTCCTCGCGCTGCGTCTCACTCGCGGCTTGCAGATATTCCTTGGCGACCTTGGACGCGCGCATGATCGTGTCGTGATCGCCATGCAATTCGATTCCGAATCCGGCGACCGGCTTTCCCGTCGCGGCAATGCCGTCAACGATTTTCTTGGTCCACTGATCCTCGATGCCGATAACCACCACGGCGGCGACGTTCGGATTTACGCCGGTACCGATCAATGTGCGGAAGTGCAGTTCAAGGTCCGCGCCGAACTGCAGGCGGCCGTACGGATGCGGAATTGCGAGTGTCCCCTTGACGTTATGCGCAACGGCCTCGCATGCGGCGTTCGACAAGTCGTCGACGGGCAGAATCAACACGTGGTTGCGTACGCCCACGCGGCCATTTTCGCGGCGATATCCGGAAAAGGTTTTTTGCATTGAGAGGTACCTTGTTCGGTTGACGGGAAGGACGCAAGCGCGACGATCTACCTAACTGAGTCCACTTAACCTTAAGTTACCTACCAGCGCTTCGTCTTGATGTTGTGGACATGCGCATGCTGGCCACGCAGGATCGGCTGGACGACCTTGCCGATGTCGACACCGTATTTGATCACGGTGTCGCCGACGGCCATGTCTTTCAGAGCGACCTTGTGCCCAAGCGGAATGTCCTGCACGCACGCGAGCGCAATTGTCTTGTCTTCATCCAGAATGAGCCCGGTCAACGACGTACCCGCCGTGACACCCTCAACGACGACTACCGCGACCGAGTCGTTCGGATCGTGGAGAACGCAATGAATCAATTGACTGCTCCTTGCGATTAAAGTGCAACGACGCTTCCGTCGCCTAGTCCCTAGAGTATCGCATCCCGCTTTCGTCGCGAATACCGGGAGAAACCGGCGCCAGCGTCCGTCTAGAAGAGGAACCTCGTTTGCGCTACCGGCGCAAAACTACGCCGGTGAATGGCGCATGGCCCATGCCGGTCGAGCGCGGCCAGATGCTCCGGTGTACCGTAGCCTTTGTTGTGGGCGAAACCGTAGTCGGGATAGACGACGTCGAGCCTCATCAGCAGAGCGTCGCGTGCCGTCTTGGCGAGAATCGACGCCGCTGAAATCGCCGCCACGTCGCGGTCCCCCTTGACAACTGCGTATGCGGGACACGGCAGGTGCGGACAATGGTCTCCGTCGATCAGCGCCTCTACGGGCGCGATGGCCAACCGCTCGATGGCCCGGCGCATCGCAAGCAACGAAGCTTGCAGAATATTGAGGGCGTCGATCTCCGCCTCGTCGGCAAAAGCCACTGCCCATGCCACCGCGCGCCTGCGTATCGCCAGCGCGAAATCCTCGCGCTGCGCTGCGCTCAGCATTTTGGAATCGCGCAACCCGCGGATGGGCCGTCTGGGATCAAGAATGACGGCCGCGGCGAAGACCGGACCCGCGAGCGGTCCGCGCCCCGCTTCGTCGACGCCGGCGATCATGAGATGCTTCATCCGCGGCCAACCTTCCCGCCGCTGCGCACTGGCGCGCGCGCCCACGTTAGTTCCTGCGCCACTGCGTCTGCGGCAAGCGTCGCGGTATCCGCCGCAAGGATCAAAGCGAAGCCGGCGAACAATGTTTCCAGTCGTCGCCGCGTCACCGTGTCATCGAAAAGATTCAACGTCACCTGCGCGAGATTCTCGGGTGTGGCTTCATCCTGCAAAAGTTCCGGAACGACGAAACGGCCCGCCAAGACGTTGGGTAGGCCTACATAGGGCAGCAATAGCTTGGCTCGCACGATTCGCGCCGTCAGCGCCGCCACCCGATAGAAGATGACGTGCGGACAGCGCGCCAAAGCTGCCTCGAGCGTTGCCGTACCCGATGCGACGACGCCGACGTCAGCGGCGCGTAGTGCATCTTCGGCGTGGCCATAGAGCAGCGTCATCGGCAAGGTATCGCGCCCGAGCCTGCGGGCCGCGGCGGCAAAGACATCTCGGGTCGAACGCGTCGCGAACGGTACCAGAAATAGTGCATCGGGCCGTGCCTCTAGCAGAAGCGCCGCCGTCCTGAGCAGCAGTTCGGCGTGCATTTCCACTTCGGCGCGGCGGCTTCCGGGAAGCAGCGCGAAGACCGGAGTCGCCCCCCTGATTTTTAAGAGCTCGCGCGTTTGACGGCGGGTTGTATCCGTCGCTGCCTTTGCCGCCATCGGATGGCCAACGTAGGTGACTGGAATACCCGCCGCCTCGTACAGCTCTTTCTCAAAGGGAAAAAGCGCGAGCATCCGATTGGCCGAGCGCCCGATCGTGGTCAAGCGCTCGCGCCGCCAAGCCCATACCGATGGACTGACGAAGTGGATGGTGCGCACGCCTCGGCGCCGCAGTTTCGCTTCCAGTCCCAAGTTGAAATCCGGTGCGTCGACGCCGACGAAAAGGGGAATCCTGGCCGCGAGCAACCGGCGGCGCAACCGCCTGCGCATGTGCATGAGCTCCGGGAGATGAGCAAGCACCTCGACCAAGCCGCGCACGGCAAGTCGTTCCATCGGCGCCCACACCTCGCACCCCGCGGCCTCCATTCGCGGTCCGGCGATACCCGCGAACCGCACGTCAGGTAGTCGCCTCCGGCAAGCGTCGATCATCGCCGCGGCCAGCGCGTCGCCGGATGCTTCGCCCGCGACGATGCCGATCGTGACCGGCAGGGTCATCACACTCCTCGTCACGTCACGCATTGGGTTAGCGCACGATCCCGCGACCTTCGCTGGCCAAGAACTCGACCAACGGCGCCAGCACCGAGGATCGCGCTGCGGCGTCGGCGATCCGCGCACGCGCTTCATCAAGCGACAGTTTCTCGCGGTACAACGCTTTATAAGCGCGTTTTATTTCGCGCAGATCGTCTGCCGAAAAGGTGCGCCGGCGCAGTCCTCCACTGTTGGTGCCTCGCGGCTTCGCCGGGGAGCCCGCGACCATCACGAACGGCGGTACGTCCTGCAACACGATCGCCCCGGCGGCGATCATCGCATGCGCACCGATCCGGCAGAACTGATGGATGCCGACGAATCCTCCCAACGTAACGTAGTCGTCAACGACGACGTGACCGGCCAACTGCGCATTGTTCGAAAACGTCACGTCATTACCGACGACACAGTCATGCGCGACATGAACGTAGGCCAGGAACCAGTTGCCGTTGCCGATCGTCGTCGTGCCTCGATCCAGCGCAGTCCCTGCATGGATCGTCACGCATTCGCGGATCACATTGTCGTCGCCCAGAACCGTGGTTGTTGGCTCGCCGGTATATTTCTTGTCTTGCGGGCACTCGCCAAGCGAGGCGAACTGAAACACGCGGTTGCGCTTGCCCAGAGTCGTGCGCGGTGCAATGACGACGTGTGGGCCAATCACCGAGCCCGCACCGATCGTGACGTCGGCGCCGACCAGCGAATACGCCCCAATCACTACGTCAGCAGCGAGGTCTGCGCCCGCATCGACAATTGCCGTGGGATGAATGGTGGCCATGCAAGGCGTGTCAGCGCTTAAGCCGCGCCGGGCGCACCACTGCGTCCGTGGCGAATCGCGATGGTCAACTCGGCCTCTGCAGCAAGCTGGCCTTCGACGCGAGCGCTCGTAGTGAACACGCCACCGTCGGCGGCGATACGAATCGTCTCGACCTCGAGCAACAATTGATCGCCGGGCACGACTTGGCGCTTAAAACGCGCGGCCTCGATACGGTCGAGAAAAATGAGCTCTGCAACGCTGCTTTGGCGGTCGCCGGAAAGCAGTGTGAGCACACACGCCAATTGCGCGAGCGCTTCTACCACCAGCACCCCGGGCATGACCGGATACCCGGGAAAGTGACCCAGAAAAAACGGCTCATTGAACGTGACGTTCTTCATGGCGTGAATCGAGGCTCCCTGCGTGTACCGCAACACGCGGTCGATCAGCACGAACGGATACCGTAGCGGCAGGCGCCCGACAATCGCGGCCACCTCTGCCACGGTCAACGACGCTGGCTCTGCCATCGTCCTTCCCCTCCGCTTGTTAAGTGCTTACGACTCGGCGTCGCGTGCGGCCAACGCGCGCTCGAGAGTCGCCACTCTTTCGGCGAGAGCGCGCAGTCGGCGAACTTCCGAGGCAACGTAGCGCCATTTGCGGTGCGGTAATGCCGGAAAAGTTGCGGTGTAGACGCCGGCCTCGAGGAGCGAATCGAACACCCCCGTCGCGGCAGACACAATCGTGCCGTCGGCGATCTCCAGATGACCTGCAATCATCGCTGCCCCGCCGATCTTGCAATTGCGCCCGATGCTCGTGCTACCAGCGATTCCAACGCAACCGGCGATCGCCGTATGGGCGCCGATCGTGCAGTTGTGGCCAATTTGAATCTGGTTGTCGAGCTTGACGTCGTCTTCGATGATCGTATCGCCGATCGCGCCGCGGTCGATCGTCGTGTTGGCGCCGATCTCGCAATCCGCGCCCACAACCACTCGCCCCAGTTGCGGAATCTTGATCCAGCGCCCTTCTTCTTCTGCCATGCCAAAACCGTCGGCACCCAACACTGCGCCGGCATGCACGATCGTGCGCGCGCCGATGACGCAGTTCGGATAGACGATGACATGCGGATGCAGGATTGCGCCATAGCCAATTTCCGCATCCTCGCCGATCGCGCATCCGGCCCCGATAACGGCGTGCGCGCCGACCCGGGCGCGCGCTCCCAAGGTGGCGAGCGGACCGATCACCGCCGAAGCATCGATTGCTGCACTCGCGGCGACGACCGCGGACCGGTCCACACCCGGTTGGGCCGCAGCCACGGGATGCAGAATCGCCGCAACTTTGGCGTACGTCGCGTAGGGGTTCCGATGCACAAGCTTGGGCAGCGGCGTCACATCGGCAAACGCGGGTGTGACGATCACCGCCGCGGCGTGCGTCATCGCCAGACGGGCGCGATATTTGGGATTCGCGAGAAACGCAATGGTGCCGGGTCCGGCATGCTCGAGCGTAGCGACGCTATGGACGCGGACATCGCCATTACCAACCACCGTGGCGCCGACCTGTATTGCAAGTTCGGAAAGCCGGATACCGGTGGCGGGCGGGAGCGGCGGCATCGGGGACGTGTGCGGCCGGTTTCTCGCAAGTGGCAACGCGCAACGTGAATGCCGCCTGCCGCTACTTGTCAGCGAGCGCCTTCATCACTTTGTCGGTGATGTCGATGCGCTGGCTTGCATAGACAATCGGCTCCTGCAAAATCAGATCGAACTTTTCCGCTTCGGCGATCTGCTGGATCACCTTGTTGGCCCGCTCCTGAAGGCCGGAGAGCTCTTCGTTGCGCCGCAGGTTCAAATCCTCGCGGAACTGACGCTCCAGCCGCTGGAGATCGCGCGACTGGTTGGCCAGGTCGCGCTCCTTGTTGCGTCGCTCCGACTCGCCCATCGTCGCGCCGTCCTTGTCCAGACTGCCCTGTAACTCGCGCACCTGTCGCGCCACTTTCTGAACGTCGGTTTCGCGCGCCGAAAATTCGCGCTCGAGTTTTTGTTGCACTCGTTTGGCCGGCGCCGAGTCACGGAATAACCGTTCGACATTGACAAAGCCGATCTTGTAGTCGGCCGCGGCCGCCGATCCCGCGGCTGCCAGCAGCGCCAGCGCCCCCGCGAATAAATAGCTGCGTTTCAACTTGTCTCCTGCGATCCAAATGACCTAGAACACCGTGCCAATCTGAAACTGAAATCGTTGAAGGCGATCCCCCGGCTGCGTCTTGATCGGGATCGCATAGCTGAATTTTAGCGGCCCGATCGGGGAGCTCCAGGCAAGGCCCAAGCCTGTCGAATAACGAAATTCGCTAGCCTCCGAAGTTCCGCCGTCTCCTTTGATCTGACCAACGTCGAAGAACACGCTGGCACGCACCGCCTTGTCGCCACCCTTCTCGCCTTTGAATAGCGGATATAACACCTCGGCGTTGCCGACGATCTTGCGCGTACCCCCCAGCGCATTGCCAAAGACATCGCGGGGACCCAGCGAACCGCTCTCGTATCCCCGCACCGAGCTTACGCCGCCCGCAAAGAACCCTTTGAAAAACGGCAACGGCTTGCCGGAAATACCCTGTCCGTAGGCAAGGTCGGCGCGCAGCATCAAAACCAGGTCCCCATACACTGGCCAGAAGGACTGATTCAAATAGTTGAATTTATAGTACGCCAGGTCGCCGAAGGGAAGCCCCACTTCGGCCAGCGCGCTCTGCACGCGGCCCGTTGTAGGATAAAGGATGTCATTGCGAGTGTCACGCGACCACCCCGCGGTCAGGATGTACGCGTTCGACGAAAAACCGAAATCCCGCACGAAATCGAAATATACCTGCGGACTATCGTTGAACAAGGTCAACGCCGTATGCTCGACGCGAAATCCGAAGTTGATCGTGTCCGTCTCCGACACCGGAACGCCAAACCCGATCGCGCCTCCCGTCGTCTTCGTCGAATATTGGGAGATCGGGAGCGACGTCGGGTCGATGTTTTTCTGATACAGCTCGAGCGTGCGCGAGACGCCATCCACGGTCCAGTACGGTTGGGTAAAAATGGCCGAGAGCGTGCGGTTGATTCGACTGGTGTTGAGGCCGAACGCCAGCGCGTTTCCCGAGCCGAAGATATTCTGTTGCGACACCGACGCATTGAATATGACGCCGTCGGAGCTCGAATAGCCGACGCCGGCGAGCAGGTTGCCAGTGTTCCTCTCGGCGACGGATAGATCAATGTCAATCTGGTCCGCCGTTCCGGGCACCGGCGGCGTTTCGAGATTCACGCCGCCTTCCTCGAAATAGCCCAGGCGCCGCACGCGTACTTTGGATCGCTCGATCCGCGTGCCGTCGTACCACGCTCCTTCAAGCTGCCGCAATTCGCGCCGGATCACTTCATCGCGCGTTCTCGCGTTGCCCGTGATGTTGATCTTGCGCACGTAGACGCGACGGCCGGAATCGACGTAAAAAGTGAATGCGACGCTGTTCTGCTGTCGGTCGATCTCCGGCACCGCATTGACGTTGGCAAATGCATAACCTTCGGCGCCGAAGCGATCGCTGATATCTTTGGCCGAGGCCTGCAAGCGCGCGCGCGAATACGTCTCGCCCGGCTGCAGCTGGATCAGCCGGCGAACTTCCGCCTCGGGTACGACCAAATCGCCGGCGACATTGATCGTCGAAACCGTGTAGCGCGGGCCTTCGACAATGTTCACCGTGATGAAGACGTCGTCCTTATCGGGCGAGATCGAAACCTGGGTGGATTCGATGGCGAATTCGAGATAGCCGCGGTTCTGGTAGAAGCTGCGCAGCGCTTCTAAGTCCGCGGAGAGTTTTTGTTTCGAGTACTGATCATCCTTCGTGTACCACGACAGCCAGCCTGGCGTGGACAACTGCATCTCCGACAGGAGTTGCCGTTCGGTGAAGGCCTTAGCACCGACGATGTTGATCTTCGCGATCGAGGCGGAATCTCCTTCTTCGATCGTGAAGTTGATGGCCACGCGGTTGCGTTCCTGTGGCGTCACCGTGGTCTGGACGCGCGCGGCGTACTTGCCTCGCGAAATGTACTGTCGCTTCAGTTCCTGCTCGGCGCGCTCGAGCGCGGAGCGGTCGAAAATGCGCGCCTCCGCGATCCCGACGTCCTTCAGCGCTTTCTTGATCGTTTCGGTATCGAATTCCTTGTTGCCTACGAACGTGAGCGAGCTGATCGTCGGGCGTTCCTGCACGGTGACGACGAGGACGTCGCCCTGGGCTTCGATTCGCACATCGCGAAAGAATCCGGTCGCGTAAAGTGCCTTGATCGCCTCGGCGACTTTTTCGTCGTCGACGCGTTCGCCGACCTTGATCGGCAGATACGAAAAAATCGTCCCGGCTTCGGTCCGCTGGACGCCTTCCACGCGGATATCGCGGACGGTAAAAGAGTCGAACGCCCAGGCGGCCCCCGTCCACATGGCGAACAGCGCTGCGAGAACAACTGGGACCATGCGTCGCTGCGTCAGCGGACAACCGCGCGGACGGCGCACCCGAGCCACGGAATGGGGCACCGCGGCGAATTCCTCTGGGTGGCGGTCAGAACAGGCGGGAAAAGTCATTGAAGATTGCAAGAGCCATCAGTACGGCGAGCATCGCCATGCCGATGCGCTGGCCGACCTCGAAGGCTCGGTCGGATACGGGACTGCCTTTGATAACTTCGGCGAAATAATACAGCAAATGCCCACCATCCAACAGCGGAACCGGCAGCAGATTGAGAATGCCAAGACTAATGCTGATGAGCGCGAGATATCCGACGAAGACGAGCGCGCCCGCCTGCGCCGACTGTCCGGCGAAGTCCGCGAGCGTCAACGGGCCGCTGATATTTTTGAGCGATGCATCGCCCACCAGAATCCGACCAAGCATTTTCAGGGTGAAGATCGACAGCTCCCACGTTTTACGCGCGCCTTGGGTCAAGGAGTCTACGAGGCCGTAACGCACGGTGAGCGTGAGGCGCTGGGCCGCAGCCGGATCGACCTGCAGCCGCAGACCGGCCAAGCCCACGTTGCGCCCGCCCTGAACGGAGGCTTCGGGCGTCAACGTGACGGTGAGGTTGCGTTCTCCTCGTTCGACGCCGAATACGATCGGCGTATCGGGTTTCGCGTTCGTCGCGGCAGCAACGTCCGCGGGGGATCGTACCGGTACGCCGTCAACCGAAACGATACGATCGCCGCGCTCTAGACCCGCGCGCGCAGCGGGCTTGTCGGCGATGACTGCTTCGATTGTCGGCGCGCCGAAATCCGCTTTGAGTCCCAACATCGTAAGCGGGTTGGTCTCCCAGTCGCCGGGTTGGAGCGCATCAATCGCCAGCACGCGGAGGATCGGTGCCGCATTCTCGCGCGCATCGGCCGGATTCACCGCGAGCTCGACGCTGCTCTTTCCCTGCGCTTCGAGGAGCCGCCAGCGCAGATCCTGAAACGTCTGCACCGGTGCGCCATCGACGGCAACGACGCGATCGCCGGCACGAATCCCGGCCGCGTGCGCAGCGCTCGCGGGCGGCGGATCGGCCAGCAACGCTCGGTATCCCGGAATGCCCGCAAGAAACGTCCCGGCGAAAAGGAGGACCGCCAGTAGGAGGTTGGCGATAGGTCCGGCGGCGACGATGGCGATGCGCTTACCGACGCTCTGCCGGTTGAACGCGCGCGGCAGGTCCGCAGCCGCCACTTCGCCCTCGCGCTCGTCGGCCATCTTCACGTAGCCGCCTAGCGGAATCGCGGATAGAGCCCATTCGGTCTGATCGCGCCCGATGCGGCGGGACGCGATGACTCGTCCGAATCCCACCGAAAAACGTACGACGCGCACGCCGCACCAGCGGGCGACGAAATAATGACCGAGCTCATGGATGATGACCAGAACGCCCAGCGTCACCAGAAACGCCGCGACCTTGTAGACGAGATCGATCACGCCATCTCCGTTGCGGATTCAGCCGGCAGCCGCGGTAATTCGCTCGCATAGGGGCGTACCCCTGCGCTGGCATGCCGCCCGTCGCGCCTCATGCAGGGGCTTTCGTCAGAAACAATTGTGCGGCGATCGCCAATAACGGCAGCGCCGCTAATTGCGCATCCAGTCGATCGAGAATTCCTCCGTGTCCCGGCAACAGGTGACCACTGTCTTTGACACCAGCCTGGCGCTTCAGCAGTGACTCGTAGAGATCCCCGGCGACCGATATCGCGGTGACTATCGCCGCAAATGCGATCCACGCGGCAATGGTCAACGCGTCGATCGGCAAGCTGAAACCCACTGCATGGGCAAACGGCACCAGAGCCAGCGCGTATACGACTACGGCCGCCACAGCGCCGTACACGCCTTCCCACGTCTTGCCCGGGCTCACCTGCGACGCGAGCTTGCTGCGACCAAATGCACGACCCGTGAAATAAGCCGCGGTGTCGGCGATCCAGACAACGGCCATTGCCGCGAGCACGAGCCACGGCGAGCGCGCCTGCAGTTCAACCAGCGCCACCCACGCGCCGATTAATACGAGCCAGCCAACGAGAGCCGCGAGCAACGGCGACCGTGCACGCCAGCGCCTGATCACCCAGAACGGCGCGACCACGAGCCAGAACACCGCGGCGCCGCCACAGACGATCAAGACGATGCCGTCCGGCCACCCGCGCGCGAATTGAGACGAAGGGGCGAAGAGCAAACTGAGCGCGATCAAAAACGTGCCCGCCACGAACAGCAACGAAGTTCGTTTGCGAAAGCCGGCCAGAAGCGCCCATTCATGCGCAGCGCCGGCGACAGCGAGTAGTGTCACCAATCCCCAGATCGGCGGAGGGAGCAGGAACAGCGCGACCAGCACCACGCCGACCGCGACCACGGCGGTGACGATCCGCGTTCTGAGCATCGCCGGTGCTGCTCGTGTCGCGGTCAACGAAGCGGAGGCTCGCGCCGGCACGTCGGTCAAGCGCGCCGCGCTCTCTCCAATGGAGATGCTGCAACCCTCTGCACTTGCTCGCTGGTGCGGCCAAAGCGGCGCTCGCGCGCGCAGTACGAAACGATCGCGGCATCAAGCGCCGCAGCGTCGAAATCGGGCCACAGGAGCTCGGTGAAATAGAGCTCGGTGTACGCGAGCTGCCAAAGCAGGAAATTGGAAATGCGCTGCTCGCCGCCGGTACGGATAAAAAGGTCGGGTTCCGGCGCGTAATTCATCGCCAGATAAGGCATGAAAACATCGGGATCGATTGCCTCGTCCGTGGCCGGATGCATGGCGAAATACGCGCGCGCGGCTTGCGCAACATCCCACCGGCCGCCGTAGTTCGCGGCAACAGTAAGCGTAAGCCGCGTATTGCGCGCGGTCATCGTTTGGCCGGCGGCGACCAGCTCGCGAATGCGCCGGTCGAACCGCGACAGATCGCCGACGACCTTGAAGCGGATTCCGTTCTTGTGCATCTTCGCCACTTCCTGTTCCAGCGCACGCAGGAACAGCTCCATCAGGATCGAAACCTCCTCCGCCGGGCGCCGCCAGTTCTCGCTGGAAAACGCGAACAGCGTCAGATATTCGACGCCACGCTCGATCGCGGCGCGTACGGCGGCACGGACGGCTTCGACCCCGCGTCGATGGCCGGCAACGCGCGGCAGCCGGCGTTGTTTCGCCCAGCGGCCATTGCCATCCATGATGATGGCGATGTGGCGCGGGACGTTGCGCGGCTCGGGAATCTCGCGCGTCGTGCTGGCGTGCGCGTTCTTCTTTGGCAGTAGTGTAGTCGGCATCGGTATATCGGCGAGCGGGAGCTCTCGTGCGGCTTTAGTCAGACCGCCATGAGATCGTGTTCCTTCGTCTGCAGGATGCGGTCGATCTCCGCAATGGAACGATCGGTCAACTTCTGCACATCCTCCTGCGCACGGCGCTCGTCGTCTTCGGAACACTCCTTGTCCTTCATCAGCCGTTTCAAGTGCTCGTTGGCGTCGCGGCGGACGTTGCGAACCGCGATGCGCGCGCTCTCGGCTTCCTTATGCACGACCTTGATCAATTCGCGGCGGCGTTCCTCGGTCAGCGCCGGCATGTGCACGCGCACGATGTCGCCGGAGGTTGCCGGGTTCAAACCGAGATCGGCATCGCGAATGGCCTTTTCGACAACGGGAATCATCTTCTTTTCCCATGGCTGCACGGCGATCGTACGCGCGTCGGCCAACGTGACGTTGCTCACCTGCGTCAGGGGCATCGGGGACCCGTAATAATCCACCTGGATATGGTCGAGCAGACCGGTGTGCGCGCGGCCCGTACGGACTTTGCTGAGATCGGCCTTCAACGCCTCGACTGATTTGGCCATTTTCTGCTCGGCGGATCTCTTGACGTCGCTGATCATGCGCCCTCCGGGCTTTCAGCAATGGACCAGCGTGCCTTCGTCGCCGCCCATGACCACGCGCTTCAGCGCGCCGGGGACGAAAATCGAGAATACCTTGAGCAGCATGCTCTGATCGCGGCACAGCGCCAGCGCGGTGGCATCCATCACTTTGAGGTTCTTGACAATCGCCTCATCGAAGGTCACCGACGTATAGCGCAGAGCGCCCGCGTCGAGCAGCGGATCGGACGTATACACGCCGTCCACTTTGGTTGCTTTGAGCACAATGTCGACGTTCATCTCGCGTCCGCGCAGCGCCGCCGCGGTATCGGTGGTGAAGAAAGGATTGCCGGTACCCGCGGCGAATATCACGACTCTGCGTTCCTCGAGATGCCGCAACGCCCGCCCGCGAATGTACGGCTCCGCGACCTGATCGATGCGCAATGCTGACTGCACGCGCGATTCCACCCCCGCACGGCGCAGCGCGTCCTGCAGCGCGAGTGCGTTCATCAGCGTGGCGAGCATTCCCATGTAATCGGCAGTCGCACGATCCATGCCGGCGGCGCCAGGCGCGACTCCGCGAAAGATATTGCCGCCACCGATGACAATCGCGATTTCGACACCTAGGCGTACGACCTCGGCGATTTCCGCCACGATCCGGTCGATCGTCTCGCGTTTAATGCCGTAGGAACCGTCGCCCATCAGCGCCTCGCCCGAAAGCTTGAGCAAAACACGTTTGTACGCGGGAGCGGCACTTGCCAGGACGGGCGCCGCGGCGACGCTTGCCGCGGTGACGTTCCCGGCGACGGCGACAAGCGAAGCGGCGTTCGGCGGATTCATGCGGTCTCCTCGTCAACCCGTCAGTTGTGCGACGTGCTCGCGGCAAGGTGCAGCATCACGCCTTTGCCATTGCCGCCACTTCCGCGGCGAAATCGTCTTTCCTTTTCTCGATGCCTTCGCCAACAACGTAGAGAGAGAACAACTGCACCGTTGCGCCAATCCCCTGCAGATACTGTTCAACCGTCTGGTCGGGATTCTTCACAAACGGCTGACCCAAAAGCGTCACTTCCGCGAGAAACTTGTTGACGCGGCCCTCCACCATCTTCGTGACGATGCCCGCGGGCTTGCCGGACTCCGCTGCCTGCGCCGTGTAGATGGCCCGCTCACGCTCGATCAAATCGGCGGGAACCTCGTTGCGGTTGACGCAGACCGGTCGCACCGCAGCGACCGAGGCCGCGATGTGCATCGCGATATCGCGCCCGCCCTGGTCGGTGTCCCCGACGATCTCCACCGTGACGCCGATGCGCCCGCCCCCATGCAAATATTGCACCAATCTTGCCGGAGAGCTGAACCGCGCAAAGCGCCGGAGGGACACGTTCTCACCCAACTTCTGCACCAGCGCCTGGCGTGCCGACTCCACGGTGCCGCCGCGCAGCGATAACGCTGCCAGCGCAGGGACATCCGGCGGATTCATGTCGGCTACGAGGCGTGCGAGCTCTTTCGCGTACGCGACAAAATCGTCGTTGCGCGAGACAAAATCCGTTTCGCAATTGACTTCGATCATCGCTGCCGATTTCGCATCGGGTGCGAGATACGCACCTACGATGCCCTCCGCGGCTACGCGACTCGCGGCTTTGGACGCCTTCGCCCCGCTTCTAATCCGTAGCAGCTCCTCGGCGCGCGCCATATCCCCGCCGGCTTCGAGCAAGGCCTTCTTGCACTCCATCATTCCGAGCCCGGTGAGGCCGCGCAATTCCATGACCATGCTTGCGGAGATTTCCGCCATTCCATACTCCGTATTCGTAGACTGCCTTTGGACCAAAATTCGCGGCCGGACCAAGACAGCGAGTTCCGACCGGAAACCGTGTTCGGGTTGAAAACGACGGCGCTGTCAAAAACCCCTTGTGTCTGCGATCTTAAGCCGACACTACGTCGGCTTCTTCGACAAACTCGTCACCAGCCTGCACGATCTCCTGGATCACCGTGCTCTTGCCTTCGAGAATCGCGTCCGCCACACCTCGGGCGTAGAGCCGGATCGCGCGACTGGAATCGTCGTTGCCCGGAATCACATACGCAACACCTTCCGGCGAATGGTTGGTGTCGACGACGGCCACCAACGGGACCCCCAGTTTCTTCGCTTCGGTGACGGCAATCTTGTGATATCCGACGTCCACGACGAAAATCGCGTCGGGCAGCCCATTCATGTCCTTGATGCCGCCCAAGCTTTTCATGAGCTTGTCGAGCTCGCGCTGGTACGACAACGCCTCGCGCTTGGACATTCGCTCGAACGTGCCGTCCTGCGTCATCTGCTCCAGGTCCTTCAGGCGCTTGATCGATGCCTTGACCGTCTTGAAATTGGTCAGCATTCCGCCTAGCCAGCGATGATCGACGAATGGCATACCGCACCGCTGCGCCTCTTCGGCAATGATCTCGCGCGCTTGCCTTTTGGTCCCCACGAACAGGATCGTGCCGCGGTTGGCTGCGAGCTGGCGCACGTACTTCATCGCGTCCAGGTACATTTGCATCGTCTTTTCGAGATTGACGATGTGAATCTTGTTGCGCTGGCCGAAGATGAAGTCCGCCATCTTCGGGTTCCAGTAGCGGGTCTGGTGGCCGAAATGGACCCCGGCCTCCAGCATTTGGCGCATCGTGACCGACATGCAATAACTCCTTTTAGGGTTTACGCGACCGCGTACAACCGGCCGCGAGCCTCCACCCGCGAATGTCATCCGTGCTATAAAACGCTACGGACACCCCAAAGATCGCAGATGTGCGAAATGGCTTGAATACCCCGATCCGGTCCGGATCGCACCTGCGGCGAAGGCCAGAACACGCCACTAAGACCCTTTCCGAGGCGGGTTTCAAGCTAACTTGATATTCTAACACCACGCAGCGCAAGAACCGCAGCCGCTCTAAGGCCCTTTCCCCGGCCAGGGGCAGCCGCGGTTCAACTCCCACCGCATCGGCGATCGCAGACCCTCGATGAGTAAAGTCACATCCGTAGACCCGTTTGCCGCGGCGCGGGAACACTCGATCGTGTGCGACGAAATCGACCTTGGCCTGCTCGAGTTCGCCGGTCCCGACGCGGCAGCGTTCCTGCAGTCGCAGTTGTCGAGCGACGTGGCCGCTCTCGTCGACGGCCGCACGCAGTTGTCGAGCTACAACTCGCCGAAGGGGCGGATGCTCGCGAATCTCTATTTGTGGCGCGCGGGCCCCGACCGGTTCCGCGCACTTGTCGCGGCCGATCTATCCGAGTCCATCCGCAGGCGGCTCTCGTTATTCGTGTTGCGCGCGAAGTTGACGATCACGGATTTATCAGCCGTGACCACATTGATGGGTGTGGCCGGCGCGCGCGCAAACGAGAGTCTGCGCGAAGCGCTCAACTTGGCACCCGGGCCAGGAGAGATTGCCGGCGGTGATCTGCTCGCTGCCGTCAGCCTACCCGGCGGACGCGTTGTGGTCATCACCCCGGCCGCCACCGATGCAGGGGTGAAGAAGCAGTTGGCGGCGCATGCCTCGGGTGCCGCTTCGAGTGTCTGGCGCTGGCTCGGTATACGCGCGGGCGTGCCGCTGATCGACTCCGCGACCCAAGATCTGTTCGTCGCGCAAACGACGAACTGGGACGTGCTGGGCGGAGTTTCTTTTCAGAAAGGTTGCTATCCGGGTCAGGAGATCGTCGCGCGTATGCAGTACCTGGGCCGTTTGAAGGAACGTTTGCAACTGTTCCATGCCGAGGCGGATTCTGTGCCGGGAACCAAACTGTATGGCTCCGCGTTTGGCGACCAGGCGTGCGGCACCATCGTCAACGCGGCGGCGGCGCCCGTAGGCGGCAGTGATCTGCTCGCCGTCGTGCAACTCGCAGCACTCGCAACGCAGCCATTGCACGCGGGAACACCATCGGGTCCGGTATTGACATCGCTGCCGCTCCCCTATCCGCTACCCGACGCAGCGGTACTCCGCCGCCACGCCTTGTAGAAAGATGCCATCGGCAACGCATTACTACATCTGGTTTCGCGTCGCCGGCGATTTGGAACAAGCGCGTCGTGCTGTCGCCGCACTCGAAGCCGACTTGAACATTCGCCTGGGAATTGGCGGACGACTCCTTAAAGGTCGCCATGACCCACGCACGTGGATGGAGATCTATGAGAATGTGACGGATGCCGCAGCGTTCGAGCGCGAGCTCGACGCGGCGGTGGCTCGCCATGGTGTCGCGCGGTTCGCCGAAAACGGCGTGCGCAACCTGGAAGCGTTTTTACCCACCTGAGGCTACCTGAGCCCAACGCGCAATGTGTCTCGCCCTCGTCGCAATCGATGCCCATCCGCGCTATCGGTGCGTCATTGCGGCGAATCGCGACGAATTCCACGCGCGTCCCGCAGCGCCGGCGGCGTGGGGCAAAGCGGCACCGCTCATCGGGATTCTTGCGGGACGTGACCTCAAAGCGGGCGGAACCTGGCTTGGCGTTACCGCGGAAGGCCGTTTCGCATTTTTGACCAACGTGCGGGAGCCACATCGCCACATGGCGAGCGCGCCGTCGCGCGGCGAGCTCGTCCCTCGCGTGCTCGATGCAGCGCACAGCCCTGCCCAAGCGCTCGCTGCGATCGCGGCAGACGCTGCCGCCTACAACGGTTTCAACCTGCTGTGCGGCGATGCCCACGGCGCCATCTGGGCCTCGAATCGCACCGCGTCACCGCTTCCCCTCGGGCCCGGCATCCATGGCCTGTCCAACGCGCTTCTGAACACGCCATGGCCGAAAGTGACGCGAACCAAGTCAGCGTTCGCGAAGTGGGCAGCGTACGCAGATGAAGATTTCCAACCATTGTTCGCACTACTCGCCGATCGCACCGTCGCGCCCGATTCCGCGTTACCCGCGACAGGCGTCGCGCTCGAATGGGAACGCGTGCTGTCCGCACCGTTCATTGTCAGCGAGGGTTACGGCACGCGTTGTTCGACCGTGGTGACGATCGATCGCGACGGCAACGCGCAGCTGATCGAGCGTACCTTCGATCAACGTGGAGCGCCCACCGGCGAAGTCGCATTCGCGTTCGCGCTCGACGCCGAGAGCCTGGCGACGAGCGACGCGCATTCGACGAGCTAACGACTTTAGAAACGCTAGCGCAACTTCAGCGTCATCGCCCGGTGCGGAGCGCCGGAGCGAACCGGCGCCGCTCTTCTTTTACGCCTCTGGTTCAAGCCAATCAAGCGTTGAGCCTACGTGAAAGCTACGTTCGCTGCGCCCCCAGTTCTTGGCGGCGGATACGGGCAAGCTCGGCAAACGCGCCGCTAGGGAAGCGGCTGAGATACGCCCCGAAGGTGGCTGGATTCACGTCGTCCTTGATCGAGTTCCAGAAGGCGATTTCGACCGCGTCGTCCGCTGCCGACGCTGGCTCTGCCTTCGGCGCGGCCGCGGTGCGCTCGACAAGGTTTGTGACGCGTGTGTGCGCGAGCAAGGCGAAGCTCCCTTGCGGGAACTGCTTGAGGTAGGCCTCGTAGTCGCTTGTGCATTCGCTGTTCTTTATCGAATCCCAGAACGCCATCTCCACCTCCGAGGCCTCGGGGCGCTGCCGGTCGGCTTCAGGCGTCGCGGCGCGTAAGCTCTCGAGGCGATTTTGTGCCAACAGCATGAAGCTCCCTTGTGGGAACTGCACGAGATAGGCCTCGAAATCCTCGATATCGGCGCTGTCCTTTATCGACTCCCAGAACGCCAGCTCCATCTGCTGGCTTTCCGGCGACGTGAGTGCGGGCTCATGAGGTGCAGGGTCTGTTGCAGCGGCCGCATCGGAGGGCGCTGCCGCGACCTCCTTGTAGCGGATGCGATAGGCGCGGATCGGATGCGCGATGTTCTTGACTGCTTGCACGCCTACGTCTTCGATCACATAGGGCAGCTTACCTCGTATACTGTCGCGCACGCCGCGCGAAATGCAGATTCCGCCGGTTTCGGCGAGGCTTTCGAGACGCGCGGCAATATTGACGCCGTCGCCGAAAATGTCCGAGTCCTTCACCATGACGTCGCCCAGATTGATGCCAATGCGGAAGTGCATCCGGCGCTCCTCGGGCAACGCGTCGTTGGCGACACCGATGGCCTCCTGAATGGCGACGGCGCAGCGAACGGCGTCCATGACTGTCGAGAATTCGGCGAGCACGCTGTCACCGGCAGTGTTGGCGATGCGTCCCCCGAAATCTGCGATCAGGTCATCGGTGATCTGCCGAAACGATGACAGGGTCTCGAGGGTCGCCGTCTCGTCTATGCCCATGAGGCGACTGTAGCCTTCGATATCGGCGGCAAGGATCGCCGTCAGCCGGCGCTAGAGTGTCGGAGTTTCCATTTCTCAATCTCTTTGCGAAAGCACCGCGTTCTCGCGGCGCCGAAAATGTCTAGCGCGGTCTTCACGCACTGCGCCGCTGCGCCAATGACAAATTCTTGGCGAGACAAACAATAAAATGCTCGAAGGAGGCGATCATATAACGTGCCGGCGAATCCGGGTAACGATGATGCAGCCCCGCAGGCAAAGATCCCCATGGCACGGCCTTCGAGCCCGACCTCAAGCTGCGCGAATAGCCGCTTTCGATCCACGAGATCGCTAGCGCAAGGTCAGCGTCATCGTCCGGTGCGGAATTCCAGCCTCGGTGAACTCCAGGCCCTCCGGCATGAAACCGAAGCGCGCATAGAACGGCAGCGCGTGCGTCTGCGCGTTGAGAATCGCGCGATCATTCCCGCGCTCACGCGCGAGCGCGACGAGTAGTGCTAAGAGTGCCGCGCCGACGCCGCGCCCGCGGCATTCTCTCAGCACCGCCATCCGGCCGATGTGGCCGTCGCGCAGCAATCGCCCGCAGCCGATTGGCATACTCGCCGCATCTTCGGCAATCGCATGCGCGCATTCGGCATCAATGCCATCCCATTCCAGTGCTTCGGGCACATTCTGTTCGACGACAAAGACCGCGTGCCGGATGGCGTGCAACGCGTCCGCATCGCGCGACCATGCAGCGAGCCGAACGCTAAATCGTCTCTGCGGGTCGGACGCCATAGTCAGAAAGGACGAGCCGAGCGTACCCGTCGCGGGCGTCGAATGTGCAGCGTCCGCCGACTGGCAAGGTGAGCTTGTCACGCACGTGACCAAAGGCAAGCCCTGTATAGATCGGCACGTCGATGCGCGAGCGCAAATGCGCCACCGCCGCTGCAAAATCATAGCCATGGTCGTTCGGCAACGGCTGATAGTCGGTGAACGTGCCCAGCAGTATGGCTTGCTGCTTGTGCAACACTCCCGTGTGCAGCAACTGGTAGAGCATTCGTTCGATCCGGTATGGGTGCTCGGCAATGTCTTCAAGAAAAAGGACGCCGCCGGTGATCTGCGGAAAGTAGGCCGTTCCCACCAGGTGCACGACCAGCGCGAGATTGCCGCCCCACATCGTCCCGGTACATGCGATACGCACGGGTCCGTCGAGCGCGCAAGCGATTTCCCACGACGCGTGGTCGAGCACGCCGAAGCAGTTTTCCCGCGTGAACTCCGACGGAGTGTCGGCGCCGAAATCGTACGCAGCCATCGGTCCCGCAAACGTGATGGCACCGGCCCGAGCGAGCATCGCCAACTGGAACGCCGTGAAATCCGAATGTCCAAGCCAGCGTTTACCCGAGCGCGCCAATGCCGCGTAATCGAGACGGTCAAGCAGGCGAGTCCACCCGTACCCACCGCGCATCGCCAGCGCAGTGTCGACTTCCGGGTGGTTTGCGACGCGCTCGATCGCGGCGAGGCGCTCGCTATCGTTGCCGGCGAAGCGCAAATGGCGCGCGCGCACTCCCGCATCGATGTGCACGCGATGCCCCAACGCGGTCAGATGCGCGACCGCCCGCTCGATCACCGCCGCGTCGGACACCAATCCCGACGGAGCGTATAGGCCGAATGTGTGCATAGCGGCCATTATCAAGCGTGTGTGCAATAGCTAGCCAGTTGACCCGTCGCGAGCGGGATGGCTAGGACAGGCGCAGCCCGAAGAAGCGGGAGATCGGTTCAATCTGGTGCTTGAGCGTTTCGGCACCCAGCATGATCGGATGACCGCGCGCCCGCGCGGCGATGAGTAGCGGCGTGATTTCCGGCTTCATCACGAGATCCGCGACCCAAGCTGTCCTCGGAATTCGATCAAGCGCGATGGGAAGCGGGTCATGCTGCACCATTCCCAGCGGAGTGGCGTTTACGACCAGATCACAGTCCTCCGAAACTCCGCCGACGCGGATCGCAAGGCTCGAGTAGCACGCCGTGACGCGCGCCGCAAGCGAGTCGACCCTCGAGCGTTCGATGTCATATAGCGCCAATGATCGCATGCCAGCACTTGCAAGCGCGAAGGCGATGGCGCTTCCCGCGCCACCGCAGCCCACAACGATTGCGCTCCGGCCAACGAGGTTACAGCCGGCACGACGTATCCCGGCAAGAAAACCTTGTCCGTCGAATAGTTCGCCTGTCCACGTGCCATCCAGCTGTCGGGCAAGTGCATTGATCGCGCCCACCTGGCGTGCCGTCGGCAGGAGTCGATCCGCGAACGTGACAGCCGCCGTCTTGTGCGGAATGGTCACCACGATGCCGTCGAGATTTCCCAACCGCATCGCCGCATTCATGACCGCGCTCAGGTCTTTGGCGCGCACATGCAAAGGAACCATGATTGCATCGATCCCTGCCGAATGGAACGTGACGTTGAACATCTCGGGCGACCGGACCTGCGCAATCGGGTCTCCCACAATGGCGAACAATCGCGTCGCCCCGGTGATCTTTTGCAACTGACGGGAATCGATGGCCATAGGTGGGAAGAAGTTGGTGGGCACGGGAAGTCGTATATTTGATCAAATCGGACAACTATCGTAAAGTACCGCTTCATGTCGACGACCGCGTTCATCACCACTGCTAGCAAACTGCGGGAAGACATCTTGCACGGCCGATTGCGGGCTGGTGATCGACTGAAACTCGCCGACCTGGCGCGCCGTTACCGCACGGGTTACATGCCCGTTCGTGAGGCGCTTCGCGAGCTGCAGGGCCAGCGGCTGGTGGAGATGAGCCCCAATTGTGGTGCGCGCGTACGCGGAGTCGACGTTCAACGGGTGCGAAACATGTTCGACGTCCGGATCGCGCTAGAGGCAATGTTGGCGCGTCGAGCCGCCGAGCGCATCCGCCCGTCGGACATCGATCGGCTACACACCGTGCAAAAGAAGCTCGAACTCAGCGTGCAACGGCACGAGTATCGCGCCGCACTCGTTGCCAATCACGACTTCCACCGCCTTGTCGGTGAGGTCGCGGCCAACGACGAGGCGCTAGACATCTTAGACATGCAGTGGAGACTGATCCCCGCACTGTGGCGCTCGGTCGGGTATGCGCGCGCACGGTTTGCCGCTGTTATCTCGGATCATCGGCAGATCATCGAGGCGCTCGCACGTCGTGATCAGGAAGCGTCCGCAGACATAACCATGTCGCATGCCGCGCGTGCCAGGAACGACCTGCTCGCCTGTCTCGAAGATCGCGCCTTTTCGTCGTCGGCGAAATGATTGATGGAATTGCTTCACTCACGGCGGAGTCGGTGCGAGTCTGTGCTCGGACCGTCTGGACATTCGTGATCGCCCGCGACACTGGTGGAAAGAACGTCATGAGGTCGGCATTACTCACAGCAGTCGCGCTGGCGACGAGCCTCATCGCGATGGGGCTCGAGGCTCAGGAGTTTCCGTCGAAACCCCTGCATCTTGTCGTCCCGTACCCTCCAGGGGGCGGCACCGACGCGACCGCACGAACGCTGGCGGTTCCACTTTCGGCCTCGCTCAAACAATCGGTTGTTGTCGAGAATCGCGCAGGTTCCAGCGGAATGATCGGGACGGATTTCGTCGCCAAGGCGGCGCCGGATGGCTATACGTTGGTGGTCTTCACCGACACCAATACTATCGCCCCCGCGCTGTACTCGAATCTCACGCACGACCCGATCAAGGATTTCGAGCCTATCGCGCAACTGGGCTTCGGGCCTTTGGTCATTTTCGCGCACCCGTCCCTTTCGGTTGCGTCGCTACCGGAGCTAATCGAGCACGCACGGCTTAACCCGGCATTACTCTCCTACGCGTCCCCCGGGAACGGGAGTGCTCAGCACCTCGCGTTCGAGATGCTGAAGCTGGCAACTAAAATTGACGTCAAACACATTCCCTACAAGGGAGGTGGCCAAGCGCTGAATGACGTCGTCGCCGGCCATGTGCCGCTGGGTATTCTGGGTCTATCGGCGGCGCTTCCGCAGATCAAGTTGGGGCGGATCAAGCCGCTTGCGGTCACCGGCAGGAGTCGGTCGCTCGCTCTTCCTCAAGTCACGACGGTAGCGGAGACGGCGGTTCCGAATTTCGAGGCCGTGCAATGGTTCGCTATCATGGCGCCGCGAGGGACGCCATCCGGCATCGTCGGTCGCCTACATTCAGAAATTTCGAAGGCTTTGCGCGAACCTGCGGTGCAGGATCGAATGGCAAGTTTAGGTCTCGAAACCACGCCGGAGCGTACACCCAAGGAATTGGCCACGTTCCTCAGCGACGATCTTAGGCGTTGGCCCCCAATCGTCAAGTCGGCGGGAATCAAGCTCGATTAAGCGACAGGCATCGACTCTGCGCCGGACAAAAAGAAGTGTCTGCGGCGTAAGCGCGCGGTGCGGATGCGTTCCAGGAGTCACAACGTTAGCGGCAGGCAAGGCGTGTCAAAGCACAAGCCGGCGTCCGGCGAAAAATTCCGTGAGCAGCGCGGCGCATTCGCCGGCACGCACACCGCCTTCGACCGCCGCATGATGGTTAAGCCGCGGCTCCCCAAAAAGATCGACGACCGACCCGCACGCCCCTGTTTTGGTATCGCGCGCGCCGAACACCAGTCGCGCGATTCGCGCGTGGAGGATCGCGCCCGCGCACATTGCACATGGTTCGATCGTCACGAAGAGCGAACAGCCGGGCAGCCGGTAATTTTCCAGGTTATGCGCGGCTTCGCGCAGCGCCATGATCTCCGCGTGCGCAGTCGGATCATTGGCGGCGATCGGCGCGTTGCCCCCACGCCCGACGATGGCGCCATCCTTGACGACGATCGCACCGACCGGCACCTCGGCGCGCGCCGAGGCGGCACGCGCGAGCGCCAGCGCCTCGCCCATCCACTCGTCGTCAGTCGCCAGCATGCGCTCGGGGATTGGGCCGGAGATCGCGCTTACTCCCACTCGATCGTAGCCGGTGGTTTGCTCGAGATATCGTAGACGACGCGGTTGAAGCCGCGTACTTCGTTCGTGATCCGGTTGCTGATGTGCGCGAGCAAATCGTGCGGCAGCGTTGCCCACTGCGCAGTCATGAAATCGGTCGTTTGCACGGCACGCAATGCGACCGCGTGTTCGTACGTGCGGCCATCGCCCATGACGCCGACGGATTGCACCGGTAAAAAGACGGCGAATGCCTGCGCCGTTGCGTCGTACCAGGAGCGTCCGTCGGCGCCGCGTGCGGCACGCAATTCCTCGATGAAAATGGCATCGGCGCGGCGCAGGAGTTGCGCGCGCTCGCGCGTTACTTCACCCAGGATGCGCACGCCCAGTCCGGGCCCCGGAAACGGATGGCGAAACACCATGTCGCGCGGAAGCCCAAGCTCCGTCCCCAGTTGCCGCACTTCGTCCTTGAACAGCTCGCGCAACGGCTCGAGCAGCTTGAGATGCAGCGACTCAGGCAGACCGCCGACGTTGTGGTGGGATTTGATCGTGTGCGCTTTTTTGGTTTTCGCACCCGCCGATTCGATGACGTCCGGATAAATCGTCCCCTGCGCTAGCCACTTGACATTGCGCAGACGCAGAGCTTCGCGCTGAAAAACTTCCACGAAGTGCCGGCCGATGATCCTGCGTTTAATTTCGGGATCGGTGACCCCGGCAAGCGCCGCCAACATCTCGTCGCCGGCGTCGACATGGATGACGCGCACGCCGACATTCTGCGCAAACGTCTGCATGACCTGCTCGGCCTCGTGCAACCGCAAGAGCCCATGGTCGACGAACACGCACGTCAGGCGCTCGCCGATCGCACGGTGGATGAGCGCGGCCGCGACCGACGAGTCGACGCCGCCCGAGAGCCCCAACAGCACTTCGTCGTCCCCCACCTGCGCGCGAATCGACGCCACCGCACCGGCCACGAAGCTCTGCATGTTCCAGTCGTACCCGCAACCGCAGATCTCGTGGGCAAAGCGCGCGAGAATCGCGCTTCCTTGCGTCGTATGCGTCACTTCGGGGTGAAACTGCACGCCGTAAAAGTTGCGCGCCTCGTCGGCCATCGCCGCGACCGCGCATGCCTCGGACGAGCCGATCAATTTGAACCCTTCTGGGAGCGCCATCACCTTGTCGCCGTGACTCATCCACACATCGAGGAGTCCGTGCCCTTCGGCGTTGGCGCGATCCTGCAAGCCCCGGAAGAGCGCCGAGTGACCTCGAGCGCGAACTTCCGCGTACCCGAACTCGCGGACCGTGCTCCCCTCGACACTCCCGCCCAATTGCGCGGCCATCGTCTGCATCCCGTAACAAATACCGAGCACCGGAACACCAAGTGTCCAGACGGCTTCGGGTGCGCGCGGCGTGTCGCCGGCTACAACACTCATCGGTCCGCCCGATAACACAATCCCCTTCGGCGCGAACGCGCGGATCGACGCCTCGTCTACGTCGTAAGGGTAAATTTCGCAGTAGACATTGGTTTCGCGCAAGCGGCGCGCAATCAGTTGCGTATATTGCGCGCCGAAGTCGAGGATGAGGATCTTGCCGTGCGGCTCCGTCATCATTCAGCGCGGTAGTTGGGCGCTTCTTTCACGATCTGCACGTCGTGAACGTGCGATTCGCGGATGCCGGCCGCGGTGATTTCGACGAATTCGGCGCGCGTGCGCAGTTCATCGATCGTCGCGCATCCACAGTAACCCATCGCCGCGCGCACGCCGCCCATGAGCTGATGAATAACCGCGGCAAGAACGCCTTTATAGGGAACGCGCCCCTCGATGCCCTCGGGTACGAGTTTTTCCGCCGCGCCTTCACCTTCCGAATCCTGAAAATAGCGATCGGAGCTGCCCTGTTGCATCGCGCCCAACGATCCCATGCCGCGATAGCTCTTGTACGAACGGCCTTGATAGAGCTCGGTCTCGCCCGGCGCTTCCTCGGTACCGGCGAGGACACTGCCCAGCATAACGCACGACGCACCGGCGGCAAGCGCCTTCGCGATGTCGCCCGAATAGCGAATGCCGCCGTCGGCAATCACCGGGATACCGGCCTGCGCGGCGCCTTCGATCGCAAACTGGATCGCCGTGACCTGCGGTACGCCGACGCCCGCGACAATGCGCGTCGTGCATATCGAGCCAGGGCCGATACCGACCTTGATCGCATCCGCCCCATGATCGGCCAACGCCTTCGCGCCGCCGGCCGTCGCGACGTTGCCACCAACCACTTGCACGTGTGCGTACCGTTTTTTGACCCATGCCACGCGTTCCAGCACCCCCTGCGAATGTCCGTGCGACGTGTCGACCACGAGCACATCCACGCCTGCTGCGACCAGCGCTTCGACGCGCTCTTCGGTATCGCCCGCGGTGCCCACGGCGGCGCCGGCACGCAACTGTCCGAGATCATCCTTGCTCGCGTCCGGGTGCTCGGTGGATTTCATGATGTCTTTCACCGTAATCAGGCCGCGCAGGTCCATTTCTTCGTTGACAACCAGCACCCGCTCCAGACGATGCTGGTGCATCAGTTCCTTCGCGAATTCGAGCTCCGAGCCTTCCATCACGGTCACCAACCGGTCGCCCGGCGTCATAATGTTGGCCACCGGCTGGTCGAGATTCGTCTCGAAGCGCAAATCGCGGTTGGTGACGATGCCAACGAGGCGCCTTCCTTCAATGACGGGCAGCCCCGAAATACGATGGCGCTGCGTCAGCGCCAGCACTTCGCGCACCGACATCGTCGGCGGAATCGTGATCGGGTCCTTGACCACCCCGGACTCGAAGCGCTTGACTTTCGCGACTTCGGCCGCTTGTTTGCCCGGCGACATGTTCTTGTGGATGATGCCCAGACCTCCTTCTTGCGCAATCGCAATCGCGAGGCGCGCGTCGGTGACCGTATCCATGGCCGCCGACAACAGAGGGATATTCAACGAAATCGACCCGGTAAGCCGGGTTTTGAGCGAAACGTCGCGGGGGACAATATGAGAATACGCAGGGACGAGCAGGACGTCGTCGAAAGTCAATGCTTTCCGAACGACACGCATTTTTAGATTTTCTCCTATGCGCAAAAACGGATTATACCCGCGCTGCCTGACGCCAAATCCGAGCGGCGCACGTGCAAGGGTGCCTGTACCGCGGCGGCTCCATGCTTTTTGGTTCCTGCTTACAACGCAGCGCGGCTTTCCGACGCGCGGCAGCGTGCGAAGATTGACGCAGCGGCGGCACTGCGTTACCTTGCCAATGTCATAAAACTGCAGAAGGTAAGCGATGTCTCGCTTCCTCGTTCGAATTCCCCGTCGCCCCTACGTCACGCCGCTGCGCGTGCTAGGTATCGCCATGGTCGTTGGACTGACCGCGGAGATGACTGCGGCGATGCCGGCGGCGGCAGCACTCTACAAATGGACGGACGCCAACGGCCGTGTTGTGTATTCAGACCAGGCGCCCATGGGGAATGCAAAGGCGGAAACATTGACCGGCGCCCCACCCCCTGCGAACCCCGGTGCGGTCAAGGAAATGGCAACCAAGGATGCCGAATTCAAAAAACGGCAAGCGGACCAAGTCGAAAACGTGAAGAAGGCCGACAAGCAGCGGACCGACGCGGAACGGCTGATCGATCAATGCGCGCAGGCGCGCGGCCAAATCAAGCAACTCGGCGCCGGCGAGGTGCAGATCTACCGTTACAACGCCAAAGGCGATCGCGTCATCCTGGATGCTGCGACGCGCGACCGGGAGCGCGATATGCTGGAAAAGTGGGCAGCGAAAAATAATTGTGCGGCGTAAGGTTCCAGCTGCGGGTTCCACCGCTTAAGCGCCTCACCTTTTGTCCAGGTTCGCCTGATTGATCTTGACGTCGGCTCTCGCCTTGAGCGTTGCAAGGTAGGCGTTCAACAATTCGCGACCCAGTTGCTCCGAAAGCCGCGCCGATGCAGCGTCGAGCCGCGTCGCGTCGATCTCACCAGGCTTGACGACTTTCGTGATCTTATAAAGTGAAAATCCGCCGCGCTCGTTGACTGCACCGGCGTACGCCGGCAGTTGGTCCGGATTGGCCTGGAACACCTTCGCGAGCGCCTCTGGGGAGACCCCCGGTTTTGGCTGATTGCGACTGACCAGTTGCGGCTTGTCAAACGCAATACTGGCCTCCTTTTCCGTCTTGCCTTGCTCGAGGAGCGCAAGCTTCGCCCGCCCCGCCTGTTGGGCGAGTTCAGTCGCCGCGCGGCGAGTCAACTGGCGTCTGATCTCGTCCTTCACGTCATCGAAAGGTCGCGGCGCTGCCGGCTGGTAGTCGAGAATGCGGCCGGCGATCAAAGTAGTGGGCGCGATCTCGATAGCCTCGGTGTTGCGCTTGCCCGCAATGGATTCCGGCGCGAACAACGCCTGGACAAACTTGGGGTTGCCTTGACCCAATGCCTGAGCCTGCGAGCGCGTAATGAGCGGCGTCGTCTCGATCTTCAGGTTCAACGCCTTGGCGACACCTTCGAGTCCGTCCGCCTGTTCGTACACGGTGTTCTGAAACTGATCGGCGGCGGCAGCAAATTTTTGCTGCGCCTTTGCTCGCTTCAAGTCCGCCTCGATCTGATTTTTCACTTCGTCGAAGGACTGCGTGCGCGCCGCTTTCGCACCGTTGATCTTGATGACGTGCCAGCCAAAATCCGTTTGCACCGGCCCGACGATGTCCCCGACTTTGGCGGCGAACACGGCATCCTCAAAAGTCTTTTCCATCGTACCGCGGCTAAAGCTGCCAAGATCGCCCTTCTGCGAAGCCGAGCCCGGATCTTGCGATAACTCTTGCGCGAGCTCGCCGAATTTCGCCGGGTTCGCTCTTACTCTGGTTAAGAGCGCCTCGGCCCGCTGTTTCGCAGCGGCCTTCTCGGCATCCTTCGCGTCAGCGCTGACGGCAACGAGAATGTGCGCGGCGGACCGCTCCTCGGTCGCCTGGAATTGCTTCTCGTTGGCTTCGTACTGCTTCCTGATCTCCGCCGGATCGACGGTCGTCTGCGCCATCAGCGCATCCTGCGACAACACCACGTACTCGATTCGGGCTTGTTCCGGCGTTTGCAGCGCGGCCTGATTTTGGTCGTAAAACGCCTTCACCTGCGCGTCATCGATTTTAGTGTCGCCGGCCAGCGGTTCCGCCTCCACCGCCGCGATCGCGACCTCACGCTGCTGGTCGAGCAGACCCAGGAACTTCTCGGTCGACGCTCGCGCCACGACATTGGCGCCCGCCACCGGCTCCTGCACTGCGGCAACCAGGAGATCCTGCCGTAGCCTCTGCTCGAACATCGTCGGCGACATGCTCTGCGTTGACAGCAGTTGCCGGTATTTTTCCGGCGAGAACTTGCCGCTGTCCTGAAAGGCCGGCAACGCTGCGATGAACTGTTGCAACTGGGCGTCGGTCACGCGAAATCGCTCCTGTCTCGCTTTGCGTTCCAGCACACGCTGGTTGACGATCTGCTCGAGCATCGCAAAGCGCACTTCCGGATTCTCGAACATGGCAGGATCGAAGTTCCGACCCAGCGCGCGGCGCGTGCGCTCCTGTTGTTCGCGCACGGCTTCGGCGAATTCGCCTTGAGAAATCTTGTCACCGGCCACCGTCGCGACGGAGACATCCTCGTCGCCCCGACGCTGAAAATAATCGTATGCGCCAAAAAAGAGGAAAGGGATCGCGATCAGGAACAGAATGATCTGGGCGATGCGCCGGTGCTGGTTAACAAAATCGAACATGATCTCTTATCTTGCGAATTAGCAAAAAGGGCGAACTTGAGGTTCGCCCTTTGTCTCGATGACTGGCGGAGTGGACGGGACTCGAACCCGCGACCCCCGGCGTGACAGGCCGGTATTCTAACCAACTGAACTACCACTCCTTAAAACGCTGGCCTGGCGAATACGAATGCACACGCGGCATACTCTCCGCTTGAGGTTGAATCTTGGTGGGTGCTGAGAGGCTCGAACTCCCGACATTCGCCGTGTAAGGGCGACGCTCTACCAACTGAGCTAAGCACCCGAACCCTTCGCATGGCGCTCGCCGCCCGCCGCCCCATCGGTTCCACGAGAGCCGCGATCTCGATGGTTCAACGGGACCTTTTAGTTTAACGCATCCTTGAGTGCTTTTCCAGCACGAAACTTGGGCACCTTCGCGGCGCGGATCTTGATGGTCGCGCCCGTCCGCGGATTACGACCCTGTCGCGCGGCGCGCCTTCCAACATAGAACGACCCAAAGCCCACAAGGGTGACGATGTCGCCTTTTTTCAACGAACTTTGGATGGCATTCATCGTCGCGTCCACCGCGCGACCGGCGGCCGCCTTGGAGATATCTGCGTGTTTGGCGATCGCGTCGATCAATTTGGATTTGTTCACTAGACGCCCCCTGTTGCCTTAGGTGCTACAAAAACTTGCGGCGCACCCTACGGTGCGCGCGAATGATCTATATAACGCTCGTGATTTCGCAGTGTCAAGACTAAATAGCTGTGAGGTTAAGCGAGCGCGATTCGCAGAGGCGCCGCGAATAAGAAAACGCGCGGGAGCAGGTTTCGTGCCCACGCGCGCGGCGGGTGCAAGTAATCGCGAATCGTACTTCTAGGCCGACATGCGACGATTATTACCCTTACCCTACGAAGTCAGTGCTTAAGCACCAGTGACTTGTCGTCGGCAACCGCCGGCACGGCGGGCGGAACCGGTTGGTCCACCTCCTCGGCAAGCGCCGTGGGTTGCCGCTCCAATGCTTGCGCCAATACCTGTTCGATCCAGCGCACCGGATGGATGTCGAGGCGGTTCTTGATCTCGTCGGAGATTTCGACCAGATCCTTCACATTCTCTTCCGGGATCAATACCGTCTTGATGCCGCCGCGACCTGCGGCAAGCAGTTTTTCCTTCAAGCCGCCGATCGGCAACACTTCACCACGGAGCGTGATCTCGCCGGTCATCGCAACATCGCAGCGCACCGGAATGCCGGTCAGGATCGACACCATTGCCGTCACGATGGCACCGCCGGCCGACGGACCGTCTTTCGGCGTCGCGCCCTCCGGCAAGTGGATGTGCAGGTCGGTCTTCTGGTAGAAGTCCGGCGCGATGCCGAGCGCTTTCGAGCGATTGCGCACGACCGACAACGCGGCGGCAATCGACTCGTTCATGACGTCGCCTAATTTGCCTGTGGTCGTGGTCTTGCCCTTCCCCGGCAGCGCGACTGCCTCTATCGTCAGCAGATCGCCGCCGACTTCGGTCCACGCGAGGCCGGTAACCTGGCCGATTTGGTTCTTTTTTTCGGCGATGCCGTACGTGAAACGCCGGACACCCAAATACTTGTCGAGATTTTTCGACGAAATTTCGATCGGGCTCTTGGCGCGGCGCGTCTTGCCCTCGCTGGCCTTCAGCAGTACCGATTTGACGACCTTGCGGCAGATCTTGCTGATGTCGCGCTCGAGACCGCGCACACCGGCTTCCCGCGTGTAGTAGCGCACGATGTCGCGCAGCGCGCTGTCGGCGACATGCATCTCGTGTTCGCGGATGCCGTTGTTCTTCCTTTGCTTCGGCATCAGGTATTGCTTGGCGATGGCGATTTTTTCGTCTTCGGTGTAGCCCGAAAGGCGAATCACCTCCATGCGGTCGAGCAACGGCGCCGGGATGTTCATCGTGTTCGCTGTTGCCACGAACATCACGTCGGAGAGGTCGTATTCGACTTCGACGTAGTGATCGACAAACGTGTTGTTCTGCTCGGGGTCGAGCACTTCGAGCAGCGCCGACGATGGGTCACCGCGGAAGTCCTGCCCCATCTTGTCCACTTCGTCCAGCAGAAACAGCGGATTGCGCACGCCGACCTTGGACATGTTCTGCAGAATCTTGCCCGGCATCGAACCAATGTAGGTGCGGCGATGGCCGCGGATCTCGGCCTCGTCGCGCACGCCGCCCAACGACATCCGGATGAATTTGCGGTTGGTCGCGCGGGCGACCGACTGCCCGAGCGACGTCTTGCCCACGCCGGGCGGGCCGACGAGACAGAGAATCGGCGCCTTCAGCCGATCGACGCGCTGTTGCACAGCCAGGTATTCGACGATGCGTTCCTTGACCTTTTCCAGCCCATAGTGATCCGCGTCGAGCGTTTTCACGGCGCTCGCCAAATCCTTGCTGATCTTGCTTTTCTTGCGCCAGGGCAACGCCACGAGCGTGTCGACGTAATTGCGTACGACGGTCGCTTCCGCCGACATCGGCGACATCATCTTCAACTTCTTCAATTCCGCGAGGGCTTTGCTTTCGGCCTCCTTCGACATCTTCGCGGCCTTGATTTTTTTCTCCATTTCGTCAAGGTCGGCGTTTTCGTCGTTCTCGCCTAACTCTTTCTGAATCGCCTTGACCTGCTCGTTCAAGTAATACTCGCGCTGGCTTTTTTCCATCTGCCGCTTGACGCGGCCGCGGATACGCTTCTCCACCTGCAAGATGTCGACCTCGCCCTCCAGAACGCCAAGCAGATGTTCCAGGCGCTTGCCGACTTCCCCCATTTCGAGAATCTGCTGCTTTTGCTCGAGCTTGAGCGGCAGATGGGCGGCGATGGCATCCGCCAGCCGGCCGCCGTCGTCGATCCCGGACATGGACGTCAGGATTTCCGGGGGGATCTTCTTGTTGAGCTTGACGTACTGATCGAACTGCGCGAGCAGCGTGCGCCGCATCGCCTCCACTTCGTTAGCGCCGCCATCGTCGGTCGGTAGCGGATCGGCCTCGGCCGCCAAGTAGTCGCCGAGGTCGTTCACGCTGACGATTTTCACCCGCTGCAAGCCCTCGACCAGCACCTTGACCGTGCCATCGGGCAGCTTCAGCATCTGCAACACCGTGGCAATGCTACCCATTTGATACAGGTCTTCCGCCGCGGGATCGTCCTTCGCCGCCTGTTTTTGGGCAACCAGCAGGATATGTTTACCGGCATCCATCGCAACGTCGAGCGCCTTGATCGATCGGGGGCGCCCGACGAACAGCGGAATCACCATGTGCGGAAAGACGACGACGTCCCGCAGCGGCAGCAGCGGCAGCGCGGTCAGGTCTACAGGAAGGGAGGATTCGGGCGCCATGGCAGCCTTAAAAAGGGTCTTTGCAGTGACATTGGGGTACTGGACCGAACTGTCAAGCGGCCTTACGTTAACGCCTGGAATCCCCTTTTTGCCTGCAGGGATTAAGAGCTAAGAGTGCGCCGCCACCATCTTGGGGGGATCGGCGAACATGAGGAGCGGCTTGCCATCGTTGGTGATCGTGGATTCGTCAACGACAACTCGGCTTAAATTGGATAACGACGGTAAATCGTACATAACGTCAAGCAATACTTGTTCCAGGATCGAACGCAGTCCCCGCGCACCTGTCTTGCGGGCAAGCGCCTTGCGGGAGATCGCGCGCAGCGCCGCCTCCCGTACCTCGAGCTCAACACCCTCCATCCGGAACATCTTCTGATACTGCTTCAACAGAGCGTTTTTCGGTTCAACCAGAATCTGGATCAGGGCGGCTTCGTCCAATTCGTCCAATGTCGCCGCGACCGGGAGGCGTCCGACAAATTCCGGGATCAACCCGAACTTGATCAGATCCTCGGGCTCGGTGTTGCGCAGAAGCAGCGTGATGTTCTTGCGATCGTCTGGACTTGAAACCTCGGCGCCAAAGCCGATCCCCGTTTTAGCCGTACGCTGGCGAATGATTTTCTCGAGCCCGTCGAAGGCGCCGCCGCAAATGAAGAGGATATTCGTCGTGTCGACTTGCACGAATTCCTGGTTCGGATGCTTGCGTCCGCCCTGCGGCGGCACCGAGGCGATCGTCCCCTCGATCAGTTTTAAGAGCGCCTGTTGCACGCCCTCGCCTGAAACATCGCGAGTGATCGACGGGTTGTCGCTCTTGCGCGAAATCTTGTCGATTTCGTCGATGTAGACGATTCCGCGCTGTGCCTTCTCGATGTCGTAATCGCACTTCTGCAGCAGCTTCTGGATGATGTTCTCGACGTCCTCGCCGACGTAGCCCGCCTCGGTCAACGTCGTAGCGTCCGCGATTACAAAGGGAACATCGAGCAACCGCGCCAAGGTCTGCGCGAGCAGAGTCTTGCCCGAACCTGTCGGGCCGATCAGCAGGATGTTCGACTTGGTAAGCTCGACATCGTCTTCCTTCGCCACCGAATCGAGCCGCTTGTAGTGGTTGTAGACGGCGACGGAGAGGATCTTTTTCGCCGGTTCCTGCCCGATCACGTACTGATCGAGGCTTTGGCGAATTTCATGCGGCGTCGGAAGTTTGCTGCGGTCACCGCGCGCCGCTTCGCTGCCGGCGCCCTCCTCGCGAATGATATCGTTGCAAAGCTCGATGCACTCATCGCAAATGAATACCGACGGACCCGCGATAAGCTTGCGCACCTCATGCTGGCTTTTGCCGCAAAAGGAGCAATACAACAGTTTATCGCCGGATGTTTTTTCAGCCATTCAACGACCTATGGAGGGAACTTTAGAAGAAACTTTACGCGCTTTCGCCTCGCTTCCGCAAGACCTCGTCGACGATCCCGTATTCCTTCGCCGCATCGGCCCACAGAAAATTGTCGCGGTCATGGTCGCGCTCGACCTGCTCCTGTGAGCGGCCGGTGAACTGCGCCATCAGGCGGATGTAGCGTTTTTTCAAGTCAATCGCAAATTGCGCGTGGCGCTCGATGTCGGACACCTGACCCTGAAACCCGCCCGACGGCTGGTGAATCATGACCGTTGAATTCGGCAGCGCGAAGCGCTTGCCTTTGGTGCCTGCCGCGAGCAGGAAGGCACCCATGCTGGCGGCCATCCCCACACACAAAGTCGAAATATCGGGCTTGATGAACTGCATCGTGTCGAAAATCGCCATGCCCGCCGATACCGAGCCGCCGGGCGAGTTGATGTAGAAATGAATGTCTTTGTCCGGATTCTCGGATTCCAGGAACAGCATTTGCGCGACGATCAGATTCGCCGCACCATCGTTGACGGTACCCACCAGGAACACCACCCGCTCTTTGAGCAGCCGCGAATAGATGTCGTAGGCGCGTTCGCCGCGCCCGCTCTGTTCGATCACCATGGGGACGAGCCCCAGGGCGCGCGGCTCAGGCATGGCGGCTTCGGTTCGTTGCACTGGATCAAAAATCACGTGGATTTTTCCTATTCGCTTCAAGATGCTTCTGTGGAATACAGCGCCGGTACAGAGCTCGAGCGCCTTGCCCACGCTGTAAAGATGAGACTACCAGAGTACGCCGTCAAGCGGCGCTGACGAATGCATACACTGGCATACGCCCGACAGCGCACTTCTGGTCTCGTAATCTTCCGTCGATCGGTCATGCCCGGGCGGGCTCCATCAACGCTTCGAAAGCCATCGGCTTATCCACGACGTGCGCCTGAACGAGCACCCATTCGACAACATTGCGTTCCAGCGCCGCGGCCTCGAACTCAGCCAGACGCTCGGGCTTCTCGTAATGCCAGCGTAGCACCGCCTCCGGCTGTTCGTACGTTTGCGCGGTTTCCGCCACCATTGCCTTCACCTGTTCCGGCCGTGCCTGCAACTTCTCTCTGCGGACGATCTCGGCGAGAATGAGACCGAGCGCGACGCGCTCCTCTGCTTGCGGCCGAAACAGGTCGGGTGTCAGCTTGATGTCCTCGTTTTTCATGCCTTGCTGTTGGAGATTGACAACCATTCGGCGCATCAGTTGCACCGCCTCGAGCTCGACTAAAGATTTGGGCAACGTGAGCTGCGCACCTTCGCGCAGCCCCTTCATCGCCTGCTCTTTCACCATTGCATCCAATTTTCGGCGCAGCTCGAAGTTGAGATTCGCTTCGACCTCAGCGCGCAAATCCTCGACCTTGCCGCTCTTGATTCCAAACGCAGTGGCAAACGCGGAGTCGAGCTCGGGCAACTGTGGCTCCGTCACCTCTTTCACGGTCAGCGAGAACTGCGCCGTTCTCCCGGCGACCTCCTTCCCGTGATAGTCGGCAGGAAACGTCAGCGCAAATGCTTTGATGTCGCCGGTCTTGGCCGCGGCCAGCGCGGCTTCGAATGCGGGAAGCATCTTCCCCTCGCCCAAGGTGATGGCGAAATCGCGCGCCTGCCCCCCGGGAAATTCGATACCGTCGATGGTCCCGGTAAAATCGACCAGGACGCGATCTCCACTCATGGCGCCGCGGGACCCCGGTTCGTACGTTGCGCGCTGCTTGCGCAAGACCAAAAGCGTCCGGTCGAGATCCGCGGGTGTCACCTGCACCTGCGGGCGCTCGATGCGGATCGCGCGGACGTCGGGTAGGTTGACCTCCGGGTAGACCTCGAACACCGCGGAAAACTCGAGCGCTTCGCCGGCAGCATCGCCCGGCTTGGATTCGATGCGCGGATGACCGGCGACGCGCAGGTTCTGCTCGCGCACGACGTCATTGAAATTCGTCTGCACGGCGTCGGTAATGACGTCGGTGCGCACTTGCGGGCCATACTGCTGCGCGATCATCTTGATCGGCACTTTGCCCGGGCGAAAACCTGGCACTCTGGCCGTCTTGGCAAGCCGTGCGAGCCGCTTTTCGACCTCGCCCTCGATTTGCGCAACCGGAACTGCCATATTGAGCCGGCGCTCGAGCGGCCCCGTCGTTTCCACCGTGGTTTGCATGTCTTCTTCTGATTCCTAAACCTCGTGCTGGTGCGAAAGGGGGGACTCGAACCCCCACGGGGTACCCCGCTGGAACCTAAATCCAGTGCGTCTACCAATTCCGCCACTTTCGCGGGAGAGCTAACCTACGATTGTTAACAGGCGATCGATTAGCTGCGAAAACGACCACCGTGCGTAGCGTGCAATGTCCCGCCGTTCGAACGTGTGCGATGGCAAAACAATTGCGTCCGCCGTCGTCTTAGTCTAACGCGCTAGTATAGCGGAGCGTAGTTGCGGTTTTGCGCGCGGTGAAACTGCTCGCTCGCAAACTGCACTCTTCTTCGTTGTTCTGTGAAACCCCTCTGCCCTTACGTGTCCGTCGGCCACTACGAGAATTTTCCGGTCGCCTCAGCACTCCTGCCCGCGCACTTGCGGCCAGCGGTGATCGCGATCTACCAGTTTGCGCGCGCCGCGGATGATCTGGCCGATGAAGGCGAGGGTGCACCCGCGGACCGCTTGGCCGCGCTGGAGTCGTTCGGCGAAAAATTGAGCGAAATCGAGCGCGGTCGGACTCCCGCTGAGGCACCCTTTCCCGCACTCGCCGCGGCGATCCGGACGCACGCGTTGCCGCTCTCGCCCTTTCGTGACCTGTTGTCGGCCTTCATGCAGGATGTGACTATCGCTCGTTACGCGTCATTCGTCGATCTCCTCGACTACTGCCGCCGGTCGGCGAATCCCGTCGGCCGGTTGCTGCTTGCGCTGTATCGCGCAGAATCGCCGGCCAACGCTGCAGCAAGCGATGCGATCTGCACGGGACTTCAACTCACCAATTTCTGGCAGGACATAGCGCTCGATTGGCAAAAAGGACGCGTGTATTTACCGCAAGAGGATCTCGCGCGCTTCGCTGTAGTTGAAGCCGAGATTGAAACGCAAATCGAGGAAGCGCGCGTCGACGAACGCTGGCGGCGGCTGCTCGAGTTCGAGGTGTCACGTGCGCGTGCCCTGTTCGAGCGCGGACGCTCGCTGCCGCGTGCGCTACCATGGCGGCAGGGTCTGGAGTTGTCCGCGGTGGTAGCCGGCGGGCTGCGAATCCTCGAGCGGATCGACGCTGTCGGCGGCAACGTATTCTCTGCGCGGCCGACGCTTGCGACGTGGGACTGGCTCACCGTCGCGTTGCGCGCGATGACGGACTGGCGCCGCGGTGACGTCGAAGTGCGATGACACCGGACGAATACTGTCAGCAGAAGGCGGCGCGGAGCGGCTCGTCGTTTTATTACAGCTTTCTGTTTCTGCCGCCACGAAAGCGGCGCGCGATCATCGCCGTCTATGCGTTCTGTCGCGAGATCGACGATATCGTCGATGAAGTGAGCGACGCCAGTGTTGCACGCACCAAGCTTGCGTGGTGGCGGCGAGAGGTAGCACAGGCTTTCGGCGGCGCGCCCCAGCATCCGGTCGCGCACGCGCTGCAGCCGGTGGTGGCGCAATTCGTGTTGCGCGAGGCGGACTTCCAGACCATCATCGACGGGATGGCGATGGATTTGGAGCAGAGCCGCTTCCTCGATTTCCCGGCGCTCGAGCTTTATTGCCACCGCGTCGCCGGTGTCGTCGGTCTCATATCGGCGGAGATTCTTGGTTACGTCGACCCGTCGACGCGCGGGTACGCCCGCGATCTGGGAATCGCCTTTCAACTGACGAACATCATCCGCGATGTCGGCGAAGACGCCCGCAGGGGCCGCATCTATCTGCCGCAAGATGATCTCGACCGGTTCGACATCGCTTCGTCGGCCATCCTGCGGGGGGAGTATTCCGATGCGTTCCGCGCGCTGATGACCTTTGAGGTCGAGAGGGCGCAACAATGGTACGACCGCGCCCTCGCGCAGCTGCCCGACGCGGATCGCCGGGCGCAGCGCGCAGGGCTCATCATGGCGGCCATCTATCGCGCGCTGCTCTCGGAAATCTCCCGCGACGGATTTCTCGTGCTGGATCGGCGCACGTCGTTAACGCCGCTGCGCAAGCTCTGGCTCGCGTGGAAGACGTAAAGCGGGTGGCCGGTAGCAGGCTGCCGGTCGCCGTTATCGGCGGCGGGTGGGCGGGGTGCGCTGCGGCCGTCACATTGGCTCGTGCCGGGCGCGCGGTGACGATCTTTGAGGCGGCGCCCACACTCGGCGGGCGCGCGCGGCGCGTCGCACGTGACGGTTTGCCGCTCGACAATGGCCAGCATCTGCTGCTGGGCGCGTATACGCGGGCCCTCGAGTTGCTCGCGATCGTCCACGATCATGCGACCTTTGAGCGCTTGCTGACTCGTCGCCCGCTGACGTTGTTGCCGCTCTCACCCACTCAGCCAAACGCACTGGCACTCGTGCGGCGGCACGCGCCCGGTGCCCTGGGGTTGGCCATTGGCCTGCTCGATGCGCAAGGTCTGACCTGGCGCGAGCGGTTCGCCAATCTCTTGTGGTTTGTAGCGCTGAAGCGAGAGCGGTTCACGCGACCATTGGGAGAAACCGTTGCCCAGCTTCTCGCGCCACTACCGACGCGCGCCGCGCAACGCCTATGGGCGCCGCTGTGCCTTGCGGCGCTCAATACGCCGATCGCCGAGGCGTCCGCGCAGATTTTCGCCAACGTGCTGCGCGCAGCGTTCGCCGGGCGCGGCGATGCCAGCGACTTCATCTTGCCGGTGACCGATCTCAGCACGTTGTTTCCCGAAGCCGCCGCGCGGTATGTGAGCGAACGCGCTGGACAGTTACGCCTGGGCAATCACGCGCGCGTCGTCACTGCGGATGCACAGTGCGCAACCTTGGCTTCCGAGGACGGGCAGCGCACCGTCTCCGCGGCAATCATCGCCGTGGGACCGCATCAGGTGTCCGACGCGTTCGCGCCGGAAGCGCTCGCCTCAATCCCCCCGCTCGCCGCCGCGGTCGCCGCGACGCAGGCGCTGACCTACGAGCCGATCGTCACGGTGTGGATCGGGCTTGCCTCTCCGATTGCCCTGCCCGCGCCGATCGCGCGGCTGGACGACGCGCCCGGACAGTGGATTGTCGATCGTCCCGATGTCCTCGCACGATCGACTCCCGATGCAGCGCGTCCACCGATTGTGCAACTGCTTGCGGTGATCATCAGCGCCGGCGGTCCGCACATGAAACTCCCGCACGACGAACTTGCGCGGCGCGTCGATGCTCAGGTCCGACGCCTTGTTGCCGGATGCGGCCCGTGCGTATGGTCGCAAGTCATCGCGGAAAAACGGGCAACATACGCCTGCACGCCGCACCGCGCTCGCCCCGCGTCTCCGGCGTTGACTCCTACGTTGTTCCTGGCCGGCGACTATGTCGATGCCGAATATCCGGCGACCTTGGAGGCGGCGGTACGCAGCGGCGTCGCGGCGGCCGAGGCTTTGCTGAATGGGTCCCCTCACAGCGCCTGCGCCCGTTCACGCAACACGTATTTCTGAATCTTCCCGGTAGCAGTCTTGGGAAGGGGACCAAACACCACGGTTCGCGGTGCCTTGAAATGCGCGAGATGGTCGCGGCACCACGCGATAATCACGGCTTCGGTCACCTCTTCGGTCACCTCTTCGGTCACCTCCCGCGCGGCTTGGGTGAGCGTGATGAATGCACACGGCGTTTCGCCCCACTTCTCGTCAGGGCGCGCGACCACCGCGGCCTCCATCACGGCGGGATGCCGATAGAGACACTCTTCCACTTCGAGCGAGCTCACGTTTTCGCCGCCGGTAATGATGATGTCTTTCGCGCGATCCTTGACTTCGATGTAATTGTCCGGGTGCCAGACACCAAGATCGCCGCTGTGATACCAGCCGCCGGCAAACGCCGCCGCCGTTGCGGCCTCGTTTTTGAGATAGCCCTTCATGATCGTATTGCCGCGCAACATCACTTCGCCGAGCGTTGAACCATCGCGTGGAACAGGTACGCCTGTGTCGGCATCGGCAACCTGGACGCCGGCCAGCGTGGGCAGCGGCACACCCTGCCGCGCCATTTCGCGCGCGCGTTGGGCAAGCGGCAACGCGTCCCATTGGTGTTGCCATGCGCAGAGCGTCGCCGGGCCATACGATTCGGTCAGCCCGTACAGATGGATGACGCGAAAGCCCATCCGCTCCATCGCTTCGATTACCGCTGACGGCGGTGCAGCACCCCCCGTCGCAACCTGTACGGCGTGGTCGAATCGCATATCCACCGATTCGGGCGCATGGACCAGCAGATTCAAAACGATGGGTGCGCCGCACAAGTGCGTGACCCGATGCTCGCGGATGGCTTCGAAGATAGGCGCCGGCGCCACGCGGCGCAAGCACACGTGCGTTCCTGCGGCAGCAGTCACCGCCCAGGTGAAGGTCCAGCCGCTGCAATGAAACATCGGCAACGTCCACAGATAGACGCTGTCCGGGTCGAGACCAAACGTAAGCGCGTTGCCCAGCGCATTTAGAAAGGCACCGCGATGATGATAGACGACGCCTTTAGGGTCGCCCGTAGTGCCTGACGTATAAAGGAGTGCGAGCGAATCCCATTCGTCAAGCGGACCGGGCCATGCGAATGCCGGATCGCCCTCGCGCAACAGCTCCTCGTAGGTCAGCTCGCCTATGCGTTCGCTGCGCACGGCGGCGTCTTCGATGTCAACGACTAACAGTTTGCGGGTCGTAAGCCTCAGGGCGTCGGCGATGATCGGGCCGAGTTCGCAATCGGTGAGCAGTATCGACGCCTCCCCATGATCCAGGCAAAACGCGATACCGCGTGCGTCGAGCCGCACGTTCAGTGCGTTCACGATCGCCCCGAGTGCAGGAATCGCGTAATGCGCCTCGAGCATCGCGGGAATATTCGGTGCCATGATCGCAACGGTAGTACCCCGCTGCACGCCGCGTTGTGCGAGCGCCGACGCGAGACGCCGGCAGCGTGTCTCGAATTCGCAATAGGTGTATGCAAGCGCACCGTGGCGAACCGCAATCCTGTCGGGATAGATGAGCGCCGCGCGTTCGAGGAACGATACTGGCGTCAACGGCGTGTAGTTCGCATCGTTGCGCTGCAAGCCGCGGACGAACGCGTGATCGGAAGGCAACGCTCCGTCCGGCATCGAAAAGCTCACCGCACACCTTCCGACGGCGGTGTCTGCGCGCCGTCCCCCAGCGCGCGCTGCATCAGCACGCTATCGATCCATCGATCAAACTTGCGTCCAACCGCCGGCAGCCGGCCGACCTCGCAAAAACCCAAAGCGGCGTGCAAGCCGATCGACGCCGCGTTATCGGCGCCGCCGATGACGGCAATCATCTGGCGAAACCCTTGCGCCGAGCACCAATCGATCAACTGTGCGAGCAACGCGCGTCCCGCACCATAGCCGCGCCATCCGGACTTGACGTAGACCGAATTTTCAACGGTGTAACGGTAACCCGGCCGCGACCGATACTCGCTCGCGTAAGCGTATCCCGCGACTTCGCCATCCGTCATCGCGACAAAATACGGGTATCCCGCGCCCGTAATCGCGCCAAACCGCGCTCGCATTTCGTCGGTTGACGGAGGTTCGATTTCGAACGAAGCCGTGGCCATCATGACGTCTTCACCGTAGATCGCGGCGACGGCGTCCATGTCGTCTGCGTTCGCCGGTCGCACCGCGAAGGCCGCAGTCGTCATGACGCCTCGCGTGAGGGCCGCACGTTCCCGGTTCGATTGCGCAGCAGCCGCTGTTGCTCGCGGCTCCATTCGCGATCGCGCAACGCCTCTCGCTTGTCGTGCTGCTTCTTGCCTTTGGCCAAGCCGACGTCGACCTTGATTCGTCCGTTACGGTAGTGCAGGTTGAGCGGTACGAGCGTGTACCCAGCCCGCTCTACTTTGCCAACAAGACGATTGATCTCTTCGCGATGCAGCAGCAGCTTGCGTGTGCGTGTAGGATCGGGCTGCACGTGGGTGGAGGCGGTGGCAAGCGGCGAGAAATGCGCGCCGATCAATGCGATCTCGCCGTTCTTGACGACGACATACGCTTCCTTGAGATTGGCTCGGCCCGCGCGAATGGCTTTGACCTCCCAACCCTCGAGCGCCAAGCCAGCTTCGGCGCGTTCCTCGATAAAGTAGTCGTGGAATGCTTTGCGGTTTTCGACAATGCTCATGATCGACGTGCACCGTGCGTTTGCGTGCACCATGCGGTTCCGCGAGCCGCATTCTAACAATCCCGAACGCGCTGCCATGCAGCGGGTCGTGAAGTCTGTGTTCGTCCGGCATAGCGCGCAGCGCATGTTCGAGCTCGTCGAACGGGTCGAGTCGTATCCGAAATTCCTGCCCTGGTGCGCAGGAGCGCGCGTACTCGAAGCACACGACGGCGGCAAGACGGCGCGCGGAAGCGTTGCGGAATAATCCGGCGTGATTGCAGAAACGCTCGCGGCGACCGTTGCGTACGCGGCACCGGGTATCGAAGAGCTGGTGGCGGTGACGCTGCCAGTCAACGCGTCCGTCGGGCAGGCGGTCGCAAAGTCGGGCCTCGTCGAGCGGTTGAAGCTGCACGATCAGGAGCTCGAAGTCGCGATCTTCGGGCAACGAGCGCGGCTTGACACGCCGCTTGCGAATGGCGATCGCATCGAGCTGACGCGAGCGTTGCTAGCAGACCCCAAAGATGTGCGCAGAGCGCGGGCGCGGAGGAGCGGTTGAGCGTTGGGCGTTCGCAACGACGCAGCTCCTCTACTCCTTCGCACCGGCGCGGCGCAACCGCACCGCCAGGTCCTTTTCGTTGCCGCGCAGCGCCCAGTCCAGCGCGGAGGCGCCGTCTTGATTACGTAAGTTGGGGTTGGCGCCGCGTGCAAGCAGCAGTTCTGCGGTCGCGCCCCTGCCCTCGCGCACGGCCATCATCAGCGCCGTCGTGCCGTTGGGGGACACAGCGTCGATATTGGCGCCCTCGGTGAGGAGATACGCAACGATCTTGTCGTGGCCGCCGGTCGCAGCATAGATCAAGGGCGTCCAACCCCGCCCTTCCAGTTCGGCGCCACGCGCACGCAGCTTGCGCACGATGTCGCCGTGTCCATTCAACGCCGCCATCATCAGCGCCGTGTCGCCGAAGCCGGTGCGCGCGTTCACGTCGGCGCGCGCGGCAAGTAACACGTCAATCGTCGCGTTGTAACCGGCCCGAGCGGCGACGACGAGCGCGGGCTCGCCGTTGGGATCGACGGTGTTCGGGTCCATCCCCCGGGCGAGCAATGCCTGCACCATGGCGTGACGATCGTTGGCAACGGCGAAGAAGAAATCATCGTAGCTCTGCGCGAACGCTGGGCGTGTCATAGCTATCGCGGCTGCGAGAGCCAGCAAGATGCGATAGACAGACTGCGAACGTTCAATGCGCAAGTCGGGTGTCATTAGGGTCGATGTTGAACAGCCGGAAAAAGTTCGCCGACGTCGCTTGCGCGACCGTAGCCGCAGTCACATCGCGGAGTTTAGCGATGGCTTCGCCCACATGGCGAACCCACGCCGGCTGGTTACGCTTTCCGCGATAGGGAACCGGGGCCAGGTACGGGCTGTCGGTTTCGATCAGCAACCGCCCAAGCGGAACTCGCTGCGCAACTTCCTGGATCGCGACTGCGTTTTTGAAGGTGACGATGCCGGAGAACGAAATGTGAAAGTCGAGGTCGAGCGCCGCTTGCGCGACGTCCCAGGATTCAGTGAAGCAATGCATGACGCCGCCCACTTCGTTCGCCCGCTCTTCGCGCATGATCGCAAGTGTGTCGGCGCCCGCGGCGCGCGTATGAATGACAAGCGGCTTTCCCGATTCGCGCGCGGCGCGAATGTGCGTGCGAAAGCGTTCTCGCTGCCAGTCAAGATCGCCGGTCAGCCGGTAGTAGTCGAGTCCCGTCTCACCGATCGCGACGACCTTGCCGAGTTGCGCTTTCGCAACCAGGTCGGCCACCGTCGGCTCTTCCGTATCCGAGTAATCCGGGTGCACGCCCACGGTCGCGTACAGGTTAGCGTGATTGGCGGCAAGCGCCTGGACGTTGGGCCACGCCGGCAGGTCGACGCTGATGCACAGCGCATGGGTCACCTCGTGTTCGCGCATTGCGTCGAGGAGCTGCGGCAGGTCCGCCGCGAGTTCCGGAAAATCGAGGTGGCAATGCGAATCGACGTACATGCAGACATCCGGTCCAAGGAGTAAACGGCAACTGACCAGCAGCGATTCGCCGCGACCGCTTGTTGCGGACACCTACCCCGCTCGTCAAGCCGCAGAATCACTGGTCAAGCCGCGACGTTACATCGTGTGCGTCGGCCGAGTCGAGGCGAGGGTTTCGCCCAGAATTTTCTCGATGGTCGCGCGTGCGGCAGCGCCGGTATCGTCCTGCGTGAACTGGACGCCGATGCCCTGCGTGCGGTTGCCCTGTCCGCCTTCAGGGGTGATCCAGACGACCTTCCCTTGGACCGCTAGCCGGTTGGGTTCGTCCATCAGCGATAGCAGCATGAACACTTCCTCACCCAGCACATACATCCGCGACGTGGGTATGAAGATGCCACCGCCTTTCAAGAACGGCATGTACGCGGCATAGAGCGCGGCCTTTTCGCGAATGTTGAGCGAGAGAACGCCGGGACGCGCCAAAGCCGCGTTGGCAGCAGTTGGAGGTGGGATTCGTTCAGCCATTAACAAACATCAAGCAAACAATTCACAGTATCCGATCAAAAGCGCTTCGACGACCAGGCGCGGTTGCAGCGGATGCGCGGTCAGCGTCCGTTGCTCGAGCAACGTCCGATGATAGCGAAACAGGGGAATCGGCGCCACCTTCGGCGCAAGCGCCGCCAATACCCGGTGGAAATCGACGTTGCGCAACGGTTCTCCGCCGGCGGCTACACGGCCTAGGTCCGCGGTCCATGCGAGGAGCCAGTCGATCACGTCGCGTAAACGTGCGCTCCGCTCGCCTCTGGGTGCCGCCTCGATTCGTGCGGCGAGCGAAATCGGCGACAACGACTGCGGCCACGCCAGCGCCTGCAACCAGGCCGAGCGCTCCTGTTGGCTGTCCTGCGAAGCAATCTCCAGCGCGCACAACGGCGCGCCACCGGCTTGGGCCAGCACCGTCGCAGCATCGGTCACATCCTGCTTCGCGAGCCATGCCAGGGCGATGTCCGGGTCGGGGACACCAATGGGGACGCGGCGGCAACGGCTGCGCAACGTCGGCGGAATTCGACCCGCCTGATGCGCAACCAGCAGAAGATACGTGGCGGCCGGCGGCTCTTCCAGTGTCTTCAACAACGCGTTGGCTGCGGCAGGGTTCATCGCTTCAGCGGGAACGATAACCGCCACCTTGGCCATTCCGCGGTGACTCGTGATCTGCGTCCACTCGATCAGCGCGCGAATCGCTTTGACCGCAATCTCATCCAGGCGCTTGGCCACGCCTTCTTCGTCGATTTCGATCGGTTCTACCATGCGCAAGTCCGGGTGGGCTCCCGCGCTAATGTAGTGACAGCTCGGACACTGCCCGCAAGCGGCGCCGGCTCGCGGCGCTTCGCACAGCAGCGCTCGCGCGAAATAGAGCGCCAGCGTCCGTTTGCCGATTCCCTGCGGTCCATCGAGGAGCATGGCGTGGGGCCAAGTCGCTCGTGCCGCGAGCGCGACGCGCGCCGGCTCAACCTGCCACGGCAGTAGCTCGGGCCGGAGAGGCGTGCTGCCCCGCGCGGAAGCGATCACAACGTCGTCAGCAATCGCTCGAGATCGGCGCGGACTCCCGGCAACGGACGCGCCGCATCGATGACGTAGAAGCGCTCCGGCTCGGCCGCCGCGCGCGCGAGATACGCCTCCCGTACCCGGTCGAAGAATGCACGCTCTTCCCGCTCGAATTTGTCGAGGTCGCGGCCTTGCGCACGCGCCTTGGCCAGGCGCTGCTGCGACACGGTCGTCGGCACGTCGAACAACAGCGTGCGGTCGGGGCGGCAATCGTCGTGGACGAAGCGCTCGAGCTCGGCGATGCGCTCTCGCGAAACACCGTGGCCCCCACCTTGGTAGGCGTATGTCGCGTCGCTAAACCGGTCGCACAACACCCAGTCGCCGCGCGCGAGGGCCGGCCGAACAACGAGCTCGACATGCTCGCGGCGCGCGGCGAACATCAACAGCGCCTCGGTCTCCGGCGTCATCGCCGCGTTGAGCAGAAGATCGCGCAACGATTCGCCCAGCGGCGTGCCGCCGGGCTCACGAGTCGCGACGACGCGATGCCCCCGCGCCGCGATCGCGGCGGAGAACCACGCGGCGTGGGTGCTCTTGCCGGCGCCGTCGATGCCCTCAAACGTGATAAAACGGCCACGCTGACCGTCCGCGCCCGGCGCCAGCATCATCGTGCACCTTTCTGGAAGCGCGCGACCGCTCGATTGTGATCGTCGAGATTCGCCGAAAACTGCGATGAGCCGTCGCCGCGCGCGACGAAATAGAGTAGGTCGGACGGCGGTGGGCGCGTGACCGCGTCGATCGCCGCTTGTGATGGATACGCGATCGGCGTCGGGGGCAGGCCATCGCGCGTATATGTGTTCCAAGGCGTATCCGCTTCGAGGTCGCGCTTGCGCAAATTGCCGTCAAAGCGGCTGCCGAGCCCATAGATCACCGTCGGATCGGTTTGCAGCCGCATGCCCTTGGCCAACCGATTGACGAACACGGACGCGATCAACGGCCGATCCGCGCCGCGGCCCGTTTCCTTTTCGACGATCGACGCGAGCACCAGCGCCTCGTATTTCGAAGCGAGCGGCAATCCGCCCGAACGCTTCTCCCACGCAGCCGCCAGGCGCTCGTCCATCGCTTTATACGCGCGCTTCAAAAGCGCTGCGTCCGTCGCGCCCACGGCAAAATAATAGGTATCGGGAAAGAACAAGCCTTCAGGCGAGACTTCGTGAACACCCAGTTGGAGAAGTAGCTGTGCATCGGGCAAGTCGAGCACCGTGTTCTTCACATCGGCATTCGCCTTCAGTGCGCGCTTCAGGTCAGTGAACGTGGAACCTTCGATGATCGCGAACGACGTCTGCGTGACGTCGCCCTGAGTCAGTTTGGCCAGCAATTGCGGCAGCGTCGTGCCGGTATCGAATTCGTAGCTGCCGGCCTTGATCGCACGGTCCACACCTTGCAGACGCGCCAGCGCAATCAGCGGCGCGGCGTAGTTCACGACGCCGCTTGCTTCCAGTTCCCGCGCGATCGCCGAGAACGATGACCCGGGGCGCACTTCGAACACAAACGGACTTATGGGCAGCGACAGCGGGCGGAAAAACCATACCCACGCGAGCGCGGCGAGCGCAATGCTCGCCAGCAGCAGGACGACGGCGATAATGCGGGCGGCGCGGGCAAGCGTCATCAAAGCAGAACAAGCGCGCTCGTCATTCCCAAGCTGTTACGACAAGCCGCGCATTATAATCGTCGCATGCGCGCGCCTCCCCGCTTTCGTTTCCATCGCTTCCGGTTTTGCCGCGCCCGGGTTTCCTGCCTCCGCACCGCCGCCGGCTTTACGTTGATCGAGATCATGGTGGTGATCGTGATTCTCGGCGTGCTCGCCGCACTCATCGTGCCGCGCGTCCTGGAGCGACCCGACGAAGCGCGCGCCATCGCTGCGAAAAGCGATATCGCCGCGGTCATGCAGGCGCTCAAGCTGTATCGCCTCGACAATCAGCGCTATCCGACGACCGAGCAAGGGTTGCGAGCGCTGGTGGCCAAGCCCGAACAGCCGCCCGCCCCGCCCAACTGGAAGCCGAATGGTTATCTCGAACGGCTGCCGAAGGATCCCTGGGGCCGGCCCTATCAATACTTAAATCCGGGTCTCAAAGGCGAGATCGACGTCTACAGTTTGGGCGCCGATGGACAGCCCGGCGGCAGCGCAATCGACGCCGACGTGGGTTCGTGGGACCTGTGACGCTCGCGTACCAGCGCGACCGTGCGGCGCATACCAGCGCCGTGCCACTAGGGAAACTCTGATTAAGACCCGATGGTCAATGGCATAGTAACGCCACCGAACTTGGGGAATGAATGATGAAGCAGAGCACGTTTGCCGATCTCGAATACGACGCCAAGAAGAAGCGCACCAAGCGCGAGAAGTTTCTTGGCGAGATGGATCGGGTGGTGCCCTGGGCGCGATGGTTGGCGCTGATCGAACCGCATTACCCCAAGGCGGGTCTGGGACGGCGGCCGATGCCGCTGGAGCGGATGCTGAGGATCTATCTGTTGCAGCAGTGGTTTAACCTGTCCGACCCGGCGATGGAGGAGATGCTGATCGACTCGGAATCGATGCGCCGCTTTACCGGGATCAATCTGATGGATGATCCGGTGCCGGACGAGACCACGATCCTGAAGTTCCGGCACCTGTTGGAGAAGCACGAATTGACCGAGCGCTTGTTTCGCGAGGTGGGCCTGCTGTTGACGGAGCGCGGTCTGCTGTTGCACAAGGGCACGATTGTCGACGCCACCATCATCAGCGCCCCGCCGTCGACCAAGAACCGGGAGCGGGCGCGCGATCCGGACATGAGCCAGGTGAAGAAGGGCAACAACTGGCACTTCGGCATGAAAGCGCATGTCGGTGTCGACCTAGACAGCGGGCTGATGCATACCCTGGTGACGACCACGGCGCGGGAATCGGATCAGAACGTGTTGCCGCAGTTGTTGCATGGCGCGGAGAACGAGGTCTTGGGCGACCGCGGTTACGGCAGCAAAGCCGATCGCGCGCTCGCCCGGGAGGCCGGGATCGCGTTGCGCACCGCGCATCGCACGACCCGCGGCAAGGAACTGACGTTCCAGCAGGAACTGGAGAACAAAGTCATCGCCTCGTTGCGCGCTATCGTTGAGTTCCCGTTCCGGGTGGTCAAGCGCCAGTGGGGGCATGCCATGGTGCGCTATCGCGGGCTGGCGAAAAATACCGCGCAGCTCCAAATCCTGTTTGCGTTAGCCAATTTGTATCAGGCACGACCTCAATTATTGTCATCATAGGAAACGTGCGTCCGGCAAACGCCAAATTCGGCGGTAAACCGGCGCGAACGAGCGATTCTTGGCGTTTCGAAGGTGCACCCCGCCACCTTTCAAATCCGAATTCAAAGCAGAACGCCCCTTGAGCCACAATCGGCAACAATTTCGCGCTAGATCAGAGCTTCCCTAGTGCTTCACGACAGCGGCTTTACGTTGATCGAAGTCTTGGTCGTGCTGCTCGTGCTCGCGCTGGCCGCGGGGGTTGCCGTCATCGCCTACGACGGCGACGAGCGCGGGATCGCGACGCGCGAAGCGCAACGGTTCGCCGGTGCGCTCGAGCACGCCGCCACGCGCGCACAAGTGCGCTCGGAAACGCTCGGCGTTTCCGCAGAGGGCGGCAGTTGGCGCTTCTGGCGGCGAGCGCCGGCCGGCGATACGTGGTTACCGATCACCGACGACGACGTGCTCGCACCGCGCAGGTTGCCGCCGACTCTCGCGATCGCTCCGGCGTTGTATGCGGGGCAGCCGCTGCCGGTGGACGCCGTCGTCCCGCTGCGTCCTTCCGGCCGCAACGAGCCGATGAGTTTCAGCTTAAGCGCAGCGCAGACACGAATCCTCCTCGCGGCGGACCCGCTGAATCGAGTGTCCCTTTCGCTCGTCGATATCGCGCCACCGCGATGAGGTTGGCGCGACGTCGAGAACGCGGCTTCACGCTGATCGAAATTTTGGTCGCGCTCGCGATCGTCGCGGTGGCGTTGAGCGCGGGCATGCGCGCGCTCGCACAGGCAACCGATAGCGCGTCCGCGCTCAAGAGCCGAACGCTTGCCTTGTGGGTCGCGCAGAATCGGCTGGCTGCGGCGCAGATCGCCAACCCGTGGCCCGGCCTCGCCGTCTACGAGGGTGACGCAACGCAGGCCGGCATACACTACCTGTGGCGGGCGACGGTGACCTCGACGCCTAATCCCTCGTTTCGCAAGATCGAGATCACGGTGGCAGCACCCGACCTGCCGAGTTACCAACTGGCACGGCTGGTCGGGTATCTCGGCAACTCCAATCCGCAATGACGGCAGCGCCACCTCGCCCGACCGCGCGCGGCTTCACATTGATCGAAGTGCTGCTCGCATTGGCGATCTTCGGCGTGATCGCCGTGCTGGCGTATCGGGCGACCGCGACGCTGACGGAAAGCGAAGCGCGACTTGCGACCGAAGCGCAGCGCTGGCGCACGCTCGAAGCGCTGTTCACGCGGTTCGAGGCCGACGTGAGGCAAGCGATTCCTCGCCCGTCGCGCACCGGCGCGAGCAGCGATCAGCCTTGGGTTGGCACGACCGATGCGGTTGGCAACAGCGCGCTCACGTTCACCCGTGCCGGATCGGAATTTCACGTCGAACCCGCGATGGCCGGACAGCGCATCGGTTATCGGCTGCGCAACGCGGCAATCGAACTTGCATACTGGCCGCATCTCGATCAACCGGCGGCGCTCGCACCTGCGCTGTACGCGATGTCCGAGGGCGTAACCGCCTTCCGGCTCGAATACTTGACCGACGCCGGCGCGTGGCGAGACCGATGGCCACTGTTGGGTGAACCCGACGTTCCACGCGCGGTCCGCGTCGCGGTGACGCTCGCCGACCATGGGGTCGTCGAACGGTGGTTCGCATTGCGATGAAGACTCGCGCGCACCGGGCGTTTTCCCGGCGTCTGGCCGGCGCTGCATTGGTCCTCGCGATGTTGATCGCCGCACTGGCCGCTAGCGTCGCCATCGCACTTGCGGCTGACCAGCAACGGTGGTTCGCCGGAGTCGCCGGCCGGCGCGACGCAGTGCAGGCGCAAGCGCTCGCGTTGGCCGGAATCCAGTGGGCGCGGCAGATCATGCGCGACGACGCCCGCGCGGGCACCCTCGATCACTTGGGTGAACCGTGGGCGTTTCCGCTGCCGCCGACGCCCATCGAAAACGGCGCAATCGAAGGCCGGATCGAGGATGCGCAGGGTCGAATCAACGTCAACAATATCGTATCGGTCAATACGCTTGGTGCAACTGAACTCGCGCGACTGGTGCGCCTGTGGTCGCGCTTCGCCGTGCCGCTGACGACGCTCCCCGCGATAGCCGATTGGCTCGACGCCGATGGCGTGCCGCGGGCGAGCGGCGCCGAAGATCCGACGTACGCGCAAGCGCTATCGACGGTGCTGACGGCCAACGCGCCGCTCGTGCGCACCGGTGAACTGACGGCAGTCCATGGGTTCGGTTCGCTGCATTTCACTCGGCTCGCGCCATTCATCGCGGCGCTACCGGTGGGCACGACGCTCAACGTCAACACGGCGCTCCCGGAAGTGCTCTCGGCGGCGGTAGCGGGACTCGACGGCGATGCACTGGCCACATTCATCGTCGAGCGTGAACGTAAGCCTTTCACGACCGTCGCCGAATTTCGCGCTCGATTGCCGCGCGGCCTCACATTCGATAACGAAAGCGCGTTCGGAACGTCCAGCAGTTTTTTTCTGGTTACCGTACGGGCCCGCCAAGGGCTCGCGGTCGCGCAGGCGCGCGCTTTGCTGAAGCGCGGCGGGCGAGACTGGCCCGCCGTCGTGTGGCAGACGCTGGAGTAATGGGCGGACAGAGCCGTGGGGCCGTATCTCGCAAACGTACTTGTAAACTGATGCAATTTTTGTTTCTGCCGACAGACTGTAGTCGTTTCCCACACAGCACTCCTCCTATCGCGTTTTCGCACTTTCCCCCGCCCCACCTTCCACCGCCATGACAACCTTGCGCGTGCTGCTGGCCGATGCCCCATCATCCGAGCGCCCAGAGCCGTGGGCATTGTTCGATGCGCAAGGTCGCGTCATTCGCGAAGGTCGCGCTGTTCCCGCGAGTTGGCCAGCAGCGGCGCGGCGTGAAGCCGTGCTCAGCGCCAGCGCCGTGCGCATCGTTGAGCTCAAGCTGCCGCCGATGTCGCAGGATCGTGTCGGAGCCGCCGCCGCGTACGCGCTCGAAGATCAGCTCGCCGGCCCCGCACACGACCAGCATATTGCCGTCTCGGACCTGGGACGCGATGGCCGCCTGCTAGCATTCGTCGCATCGCGCGCGCTGTTTGCATCGCTGGCATCGCAGTTCTCGCGCGTCGTGGCCGAGTCAGCGTTAGCGCCGCCGCCGCCTCTGTCGCATTGGCGTTGGTTCGCTTCGGGCGCACCGGGCGGCTTCGTGCGCAAAGCGGATGGCAGCGCGTTTGCGGTCAGCGCCGCAACCGCCGACGCCGACCTGCCGGCGGAACTCACCTGGTCGCTTGCCCACGCGATGCGGTCGGGCGCACCGGTTAAGGCGATCGAAGCTGCTTTCGCGTGCGACGACGCCACGCTCGCTCGCTGCGCGGCGACCACCGGTGTGCCCTTCCACCGGATAGAGCCGTGGCGATGGGTCGACACAACGCCAACCGCCTTCGCCGGGACGACCGATCTCCTGCAACACGAATTTGGGCGACTGCCGCGGCGCACAGCGCGAGCGAATATTCGCGCGCTCAAGACGCCCGCGATCGTGGCGATCGCCGCGCTCGGCCTGCACGTCGTCGCCACACTCACGCAAATGGCCAGGCTGCGCGTCGACGAGTGGCGCACCGCGCGAGCGATCGCCACCGTTGCCCTCGCCGCCGGCATCGATGCAGCGGAGAGCGATGCCGCGGCGTTGCTGCTGACGCGCCGCCATGGCGCTGCCCGTCATCGCGCCGGCCTCGCCGCGCCCAGCGATGCGCTGCCTCTGCTTGCAACGATCGCTCCGGCGCTGGCCGCGTTGCCGGAACGCGCCCTCAAAATCGCGGTTTATGCCGACGGTCACTGGACATTCGAGTTCGGCAAGCTCGACGCGACTGACGCGATCGAACTCGAGCGAAGGATCAAAGCTTCCGGGCTAACCGCGCTGCAAGCGACCACCGCGGCGGGCATGCGCATGCGCGTCACACCCGCGCTCTAGTTCGAAGCATCTCCGCATGCGCAATCGACGCGACTATGTAATTCCTCCGGCGTTGCGGGATTTCTGGGAACGCGGCACATCGCGCGAACGCGTACTGGTCGCCTTCGGGTTCGCCATCGTCGCGGCGTTTGTCGCCTGGACGTTGATTTGGCAGCCGATCCTGCGCGATACCGAGCGCGCCCAGCGGGATCTCCGCCGGGACCGGGCGATGCTTGCGACCGCGCGCGTGCAGGCCGACGAGATCGCCGGACTTGCGAAATCGCCGGCCACGCTTAAGTCGAGTGATGTGCGCAGCGCCGCGGAAAGAGTTCTGACCGAGCGCCAATTGCGTTCCGCCGTAACGGCGCTTGACGTGCAGGACAATCGCGTCAAGGTCACGTTCGCCGCCATTGATTTCGATGCCCTCGTGAGTGCGCTGGATGCATTAGCGAAGACCGAGGACTTGCGCGCCGTTGAAGCGACGTTGACTCCGCGCATCGCGCCCGGAACGATTCGTGCCGAGCTGGTGCTTGCGCGCTAGTTCTCCCCTTTGATCTCGCAGGTTATCTCCGGATCCGGACACTAGGATGAAGCGTCTCGCGTTGGCTTTAGGCGCGATTGTGCTGTTGCTCACGGCAATTGCCGTTCTTGCGCCGGCGGCATTACTTGATTGGCGACTCGCCGCGCTGACGCAGGGTCGCTTGCGGCTTGCCGACAGCGAGGGGAGCGTGTGGAAGGGCCGCGGTGTGCTGGCCGACGCGCCCGGCATCTGGTCTGTTTCGCTAGCTTGGCGTGTGCAACCGGTAGCACTTCTTGGTGGTGTACTCGATGTCACGTTGCATCCCGTGGGGGGAGCTTCCGCGCCGCGCGGCGCAATTCGTTTGAGCCAATCCGATATCACGCTCAAGAACGTCGCATTATCGTTGCCCGCGGCCGCTTTGCAGAGCGCGAGCGGCGACCGGGGAATAGTGACGCTGTTCGGCGAAATCACCGTCGAGGCGGAGGCTTTGCGGTGGGATGGCAGGAGCGGCGACGGCGTTCTCCACGCGCGATGGCCATCGGCGCGCATCACCGCCGCTGGCGTGACCGCAGAGCTAGGCACGCTGACGATGACACTCGTGCCGCGCGAAGCGCGTCTCGCCGGAACGATCGCGAACACCGGCGGCGACGTGCGCATCACGGGCAACGTCGCATTCGCCGCGGAAAGTATGGAGCTCGATGCGACCCTCACGCCACTCGCGACGACCCCGGCGCTGCTTGCACGGGCGCTCGCGCTACTCGGCCCCATCGACAGCAGCGGTGCGGTGCGCCTGCGGTGGCGTCAGCCGCAGCCCTAGCGCGCGCTTTCGTCGGATCTACCCGTCGCATGAATCGTCGCCCGCGCTCCGCGCGCACCGGCAACCTCCCCGCCGGGGGCAACGGCCTTGCTGTGCCGCCGCCGCGTCTCAAGGGTATCGATGCACTGCGCGGCGCCGCGATCCTCGCGATGATCGCTTACCACTTCTGTTTTGACCTGCGCTACTACGGTGTACTCAACGCGGATTTCGAGCACAGTCCATTCTGGTTGACCGCGCGGAGCTTGATACTTTCATCTTTTCTGCTGCTCGCAGGGATCAGCCTGGTTTTGGCGGTTCGCACCAACCCGTCGCCCGCGAAATTCTGGTGGCATATCGGCGTCATCGCGGTCTGCGCGGCCGCGGTGAGTGCGGGCAGTTACGCGCTTTTTCCCAAGACTTTCATTTGGTTTGGCGTGTTGCACGCCATCGCCGTTTCGCTAGTACTCGCGCGTCCTCTCGTGGCACGGCCCGCGCTCGCGTTGGCGCTGGGTGTTGCCGTGCTCGTCGCCGGCCTCGCTTTCACTCATGCTGGGTTCGACCACCGCGCACTGGCATGGATCGGCTTCATGACAGCAAAACCCGCGACTGTCGATTACGTGCCGCTGTTTCCGTGGACCGGCGTGCTGTTGCTGGGGGTCGCGCTCGGCCATATTCTCTGCCGCAACAACTGGAGCGCCGCCGCCGGCGCGCAACGCTGGCCCGGCTGGGTCGCCTTCCTGGGGCGGCATAGTCTCGCCGTGTACATGCTGCACCAGCCGCTGCTCATCGGCGTGCTTTGGCTCGTACTCAAAGCGTAATTCGCGGTTGAAATCGCTCGAAGCGCGCGTCCCTTTGTGAACCGGTATCCAAACCGCTATAATCGATATCTTATAGGCGCGTAGCTCAGCTGGTTAGAGCACCATCTTGACATGGTGGGGGTCGTTGGTTCGAGTCCAATCGCGCCTACCAACGAAGTCACAGCTCACTAAAATACGTATCGCCGAAATGAAGCCGCCTTCGAGCGCTTCATTTTTTGTAGCTGTTATCCGCAAAGTCCCAATAGCAACTCTTGCTGCGAGCACGCTTTTCCCGTCGGCGACCTCGCCGCCGGTCGTCCGCCGATGCAGGCACGCATCTCCCTCGCCATGGGCGGGTAGTAGAACCAACCCTGACCGAGATTCGGCTGCGCCAGTTCCACCTCGAGCCATTTGGGGTGTCCTTTGGCTTGCAACTCGGGGAAGTTCTTGCACAGCGACCGTGCAAAATCCCCGAGATACTTAGTCGTTTGCTTTAGGTTGTAGTCATAGGTGACGAGAAAAGCTTTGACGGCCAACCCAGGCACGTCTTCTGTCAACAAGTTTGGATAGCTGGCGGCGCGTATCGTCGCCGGGAAGTAAATTTTCAACGCCGCCTTGCTCGCTGCGTGATTGGGGTCGAACTTCAGCATTTTGATGAATTGCTTAGCCTCGGGCTTCATGTCGGCGAGTAGCTTCGCCGGTTGACCGGCGATCACGGCCACCACGTCCAACGATTTGTCGCTGATCAGTTTGACCAGCGCCTCCTCGTTGGAAAGGTAACTCGCATTCGCTTCCGGTATCGCTCCGTCGTACATCATCCGGTAAAGGGTCGCCGCGGTCAGCGCGGTTCCGCTGCGCAGCGCCCCAGCGTTGATCTTGGCATTCCTGATCTCGTGAATGAAATTCAGAGGCGAGTCGGCGCGGACGATGAAATAGATCTCCTCGTTGTAGAGCGGCATGATGACGCGGAGCGGACGGATAATTTTTCCGGCTTCCGCGTTTCCGGCAGCGGCCTGATCGAGAAACGCCTGGTAGACGTCCGACTGCACCAGTGCGAATTTTACTCCGGGCTCGAAGCGCAGGCGTCGAACATTTTCCGCCGATCCAGCCGACGGCAGGACCTCGAGTTCGATATCCGCGTCCGGTGCGACGAAAGTGGCAATATCGCGACCGATCTGAATATAGGTGCCACGCTCCGATGCCGTCACGATCTTGAACTCCGCTGCGGCCAACGCCAGCCCGCATTGGAGAAAGAAAACTCCTGCCGTCAACGCGGCCTTCAATGTCTGGCTCATCTCTTCATACTCCCTTTCGTCCCGCGAATCGCTGTCTGTCCCCTGGGTAAGTTGGCGGTTTCGAGCGCACCGCATCCTGCCGCAAGTCAGCAGCGATGGATACGCAAATGTTATACCACTTCGATCAGCGCTGCGGATACCGCGCTGCCGCCGGCGGCGGTGTCTTGAATGCGCGTATTGGCGCGCGCCTCCCCTCGCGCAGGCACATGTAGAGCACGAGGGGAGTTTGGCTATGTTTGCATGGTTAAGCGCCTACTTCAGGTTCAGTGCTACCTTTGCCGCTTTCATTCTATCTTCTGGTGCCGACTGTGGGAACTGCTGAACGGCCCTGCCACCCCCTTGCGCCTCAGCTGACTTTGGACCTTCAAACTTGAGATTCATCGCCTGCAATGCATTGGCTTCTACTTGAGGCTGTACCGACTGTTGCGGTCGCAACGGAGCCGTTATTGCTTGCTGCTGCGGTGGTAACGGAGTCGCTACCGCTTGCGGCTGCTGCGGTCGCAACTCCGCAGCCGATGCCGGCTGTTGCAGTGGCACCGGAGTAGTCGCCGCTTGCTGCACCGGCGAGGGAGCAGGCGCCGCTGATTGCTGCTGTACCGGCGATGGAATACTCGTTACCTGCTCCTGCGGCACTTCTTGTTTCTTCATGACCGCTTGTTGCAAATTAGCCGTCAACTTCTTCGACGCTTCTTCGGCCATCACCTCCTGCGGCGTCTTCTCGTTTCCTTGCGAGACGGCGTCGGTGAACTTTATCGTATCGGTCGCCTTGGCCATCGTCGCTTGGCGCGTCAGCGCCTCTTGCGCCTGCGCTTGCTGCTCCCTTAAAGCGGCCTCTTTGGCTTGTCTCGCCGATTCCTGCGCTTTGGCGGCAGCTTCCCGGATCGCTTGTACCTGTGCAGCTTCCTTGCCATCGGGGATCAAGGAAGGCCTGGCAGGCGAAGTGGTTGCCGGTACGGGTCCCGGCGCTTCCGAGCGCGGAGCAGTGAAAGGCGCTTCGCGCGCAGCTTTGGCCCGCATAGCAGCCTGCACCGCAGGAAGATTTTCCAGCACCGCATTGGCAATGTCCATTCGTCCGATCATTGCGGCAACGCGAGCCGTTTCTCTTGCGGTACAGCCTTCGTCCACCGTTGATGTGTTACCGCCGATGCCAAAGCCCGCCACGCTAACCCCTAGTCCCGCACTAAAGCCATTGCAGGGTCCTGATGCCGGGCCCCCAACGCCCACATCAGGCGTGTTTTTCACCTTGTACGAGCCGTTGTACCTGATCGTATTGTCGGTTACGACGTGCCCGGTATTGGGATCGACACCGACGCCAAACCCGTCCTTTCCCATCGGAGAGGAGCCTGCGTTGTAATTGATCGTTACGTCACCTAACTGGGCGCTGGACCCGCCGGTCGAGACTGTACCGACGTTCCCGCCTGCCGCCTGTGAACTGGCGCTGCCTCCCGACGATTGCGAGTTCGAGGCACCACCTAAACCGCCTTGACCTATTCCGCCGCTGGCGTTCGACACGCCCGAGGTCGTATTGGAGTTGGTAGCCGTACCACCGGTTGCTGCACCGCCGGCCGAGGAACCGCCTGCCCCACCTGAGCCCCCGCCAGCGGTAGAAGTTACCTGGGCAAGTGCTAGGGGCGTTGCGGTGGCAAAGGCAACGGCAATTGCTACTGCCAACAATGACTTTTTCATGTTCCTAATCCTTGTCGGGTCATCCGTAAAGTGAAACACAGGGGACGATGCGTTGTCCCCTGTGCTCATTTCTTCCCGATTAGGGATTAACGACCGCCACCGGTTACGCTTCTGGCGGCTGACCCCGCACTGGCCGAGGGCAAGCCGAAACCGCCGAGCCGGTTGTCACGCGTTTGCACCTGCGCCGCGACCGAGACCGCAGTCGCGTTGCCGCCGTGGCCACCGGCACCACCGGCGGCATTTCCGCTGTCACCGGTGCCGCCCCGCGTGGTCTGGCTGAGCGAAATGCTGCCGGACCGCGCATTGCCGGTCCTGCCGCCCTCTGACGAATTTTCGTTATTGTTTTGGTTGCTCGTCGCGGTTGACGGTGAAGCACCGATGCTGTTGCCGTTGGCGCGTGAACTGGCGTTCGCCGTTTGCGACGTGTTGCCTTGCTGCATATTGCCGGCCCGATTGTCGCCACCATTGGTGTTACCACCGCCGCTGATGTTGCCGCCACGGCCGTTGCCGGCGACGGCACGGCTGGTCTGCTCATTTTCAGCTTCGCCCGACGTTGCCGCGCCACCGGTCGTGCGGTTGCGGTTGGCATCGCCACCGACCCCTACGCCGAGAGCCGACCCACTGTGTGCATCGGGATTCGCATTCCCGCCGTTGGCCCGGGCCGTCTGCGAGGCGCGTGCGTTGCCGCTATCGCCGCCGTTGCCACCGTCGCCGTCGCCACCACTCGCAGCTCCACTACGACTCTGGCCGCTCATCGCTGTGCCGCCGGCGCTGTTACCGCCGCCACCACCGGAAGCGGTCGATCCAGTACCGCCGTTGCCGCCATTGCCGCCAGCACCGCTAGTGCCGCCGGTGGCGCTTCCCACCATGCTACTACCGCTGGTCGCGTTACCGCCGGTACCTGCACCGCCACCACCCGCACCTCCCGTCGTGTTGGTGTTGGTGTTGGTCGCCGTCGTTGCGCCACCAGTCGCAGGACCGGTCGACGCCGCACCCGAGGTGTTGGTTCCGCCGCTACCCGCACCGGCAGTAATCGCACCGGAGGTCGTCGCGCCGGACGTGGCCGCGCCGCTGGTCGCTGTCCCCGTCTGTGGGCCCGATGTCGCGGCTCCGCCGGTTCCCGCGCCCGTCGATGCGCTGCGCGACGCCGCGCCGCCCAATTGGTCGTGACCCACTTGGCTAGGACTGGCCGATTGGGACGACCCCGTCGGATTGCTGATCGACAACGTCGGCGCGGATCCCGCTCGAGCGCCACCGGAGTTGGTGAGCGTCTGCGTCGCTGCGCCGCCGTTCGCCGACCCCGAGGTTGCCGTGCTGCTGCCGGAGTTGTTTTGCGTTCCCCCCGACGCCGCGCCGCCCGTGGCCGCACCGCTGGTCGCCGCGCCGCCGGCGGCCCCGTTGCCACCGGTTGCCGTTGCGCTTACCGTGCCGCCGCCGGTCTGCGTCGGGTTGGCAGCGGTGTTGTTCGTGCTGGAATTGGTGCTGGTATTGCTATTGGTACTCGTCGTGGTATTTCTGTCGTCGCCTCGGCCATTGGCCGAACCGGACGTCGTACTGTTCGTTGCTCCGGCTCGCGTGCGATCGGTATCGATGTCGTCGGCCAGCGCCGCACCTGAAGCAAACAGTGCGGAGACAGCCAACGCAAGTAGCGTCTTATTCATTACCTACTCCTTTATGAATTAATCTTGAGCTTTCCCGGCGGAACACAGGGGACGATGCGTTGTCCCCTGTATTCGTTTTTCCCGATTACGGATTAACGACCGCCACCGGTTACGCTTCTGGCGGCTGACCCGGCGCTGTGACCGGGGACACCAAAACCAGCCTGCCGGTTGTCACGCGTTTGCGACTGATCTTGGACGGCCATCGCGGTCGCGTTGCCGCCGTGGCCACCGTCGCCACCGACGGCCCGGCCACTGTCGCCAGTGCCGCCGCGCGTGGTCTGGCTAAGCGAGATGCTGCCCGACCGCGCATTGCCCGACGTGCCACCCGCGGACTCATTCGTGTTCCGGTTCTGGTTGCTGGTGGCAGTTGACGGCGACGCGCCGATCCGGTTGTTGTTCGCTTGTGAATTGGCATTCGCCGTTTGCGTCGTGTTGCCTTGCGTCATATTGCCGGCCGTATTGCTGCCACCACTCGTGTTACCGGCGCCACTGATGTTGCCGCCATGGCCGTTGCCGGCGATGGCACGGCTGGACTGCTGATTTTCAGCCTCCCCCGACGTTGCCCGGCCACCGGTCGTGCGGTTGCGGCTGGCGTCGCCGCCGAACCCTGTGCCGTCAGCAGACCCACTGGATGCATCGGGATTCGCATTTCCGCCGTTGGCCCTGGCAGTCTGCGAGGCGCGTACGTTGCCGCTGTCACCGCCATTGCCGCCGTCGCCTCTGCCGCCATCCGCGGTGCCACTGGTACTCGAGCCACCAGATGCTGCGCCGCCGGCGGTTGCGCCGCCGATGCCACCCGCGCCACCTGCCGTGGTCATACCGCCGGTCCCGCCGCTGCCACCGTTGCCGCCATTGCCGCTGTTGCCGCCGGTCGCATTACCCACGGTGCTGCTACCTGTGGTGGCGTTACCGCCAGTACCCGACCCGCCGCCACCGGCGGCACCCGTCGTGCCGGTGTTGGTGTTCGACGCCGTCGCTGCACCACCCGCAGCCGCACCGGTCGTCGCCGCACCCGAGGTGTTGGTCCCGCCGCTACCCGCACCCGCAGTAATCGCACCGGACGTCGTCGTCGATGCGGCCGCGCCGCTGGTCGCCGTACCCGTCTGCGAACCCGATGTCGCGGCTCCGCCCGTCCCCGCGCCCGTCGTTGCGCTGCGCGACGCCGCGCCACCCGTTTGCAGGTGACCCGTTTGGCTTGGACTGGCCGTTTGCGATGACCCCGTCGGATTGCTGATCGACAACGTCGGCGCGGATCCTGCCTGAGCGCCACCGGAGTTGGTGAGCGTCTGCGTCGCCGTGCCGCCATTCGCCGAACCCGAGGTCGCCGTGGTGCTGCCGGAGTTCGTTTGCGTTCCCCCCGTTGCCGCGCCACCCGTCGCCGCACCGCTGGTCGCCGCGCCACCCGCGGCCCCGTTACCGCCCGTTGCCGTTGCGCTCACCGCACCGCCGCCGGTTTGCGACGGGTTGGCAGCCGTACTGTTCTGGCTGGAATTGGTGCTGGTGTTGGTATTGGTACTCGTGGTGGTATTAGTGTCGTTGCCTGACCCGTTAGCTGAACCGGTCGTGGTGCTGCGCGCGGGTCCCGCTCGCGTGCGATCGGTATCGATGTCATCGGCCAGCGCCGCACCTGAAACAAACAGTGCGGAGACAGCCAGTGCAAGTAGCGTCTTATTCATGCCTACTCCTTTGTGGATTGATGTTAAAGCTTTCGCTGTGCGTGGCAATGATGCAGTTTCCCACAGTGGTCACCACGCCCCCACTGCTGGTTTTTCCTCGACTTTTGTTCGATTCTGTTCAATTGATGCCGAATGCCGGCGACGACTCCGATGCGCACCGAAATAAATGGCAAAGGGTTTTGTACGTGCGGGTACCTGGATAGGTTGCAGTCAAGTTTGGTCATGGCGCGTTGCCGTTGCCGAATGGCGGTTCCGCAGGCCGGGACCCGTTGAGATGTAGACAACAGGCTTCCGCGGCGAAACCGCGTTAGCGGCAGCAATCGGTGATGCGGCGATCGCTTCAGCATCCGGCGCGAGTTTGGCAAACAACAAGCGACGCGCGCCGAAGCGCCTCTGACTCGACTGAGACGATCAATCGGGGACCCGCGAGATGAGGTTTTGAGCCGGTGCGTATGCACTGCGGGCTCAGCAGCGTAGGCTTGCGTATTGCATAATCCCCCCTGCGCCGAAGCGCAAGCGCGTGGCCGATTGCCATGACAATCGGCCTTTTTTATCGCGCCTCCCCTTCGCTGTTTTTTGCCGGCAGCTAGGCCAGACCGGGAGCCTTAAATGGGGAGGCGAACTCCGCTCCCCCCTCCTTCAGATGTTGTTCTTTTTAGGGTTGCCAGATCTACGTCAACGCTATAAGCAAAGTTTGCGCCGCTTCTCGAGGAGTTAAATGTATTCATGGAGTTACTTGTTCTGAGTTTCGGATGAACGGTATTGTTTGCAAACACTTGTAAAATTTTCCGACATCGCGATTCGGGCGATTCTTAGCGGCACAGCAGCCAACGTCGTCGAAATGTAAGACAACCTGTTGGGTAGTTGCACGGTACAAGTGCGATCTCAACCGTTCCACCTTCTCCTGTAGTGTCCGCTGCTTCACTGGTATCAACTGGTATCATTCTGTCGGGTCGGAAATTGTTGATTCAATGTGTTTACCCACCGCAACCAGAACGTTAACAACGGCAATGGATATGGGCCCGCCTAATCGCCAGCGTTACTGCGCGCGAACGCATACGCAACCGCGGTAATCGAAGGCGAGTTTGCATTTTTTTGCTCGATCGTTCTCACGAAAAGTGCGGGTTCACCGCACTTTTTCGTTTTAGGAGTCCGCAGCATGCTTGCCATCCGCTTACCCGACGGGTCGCTGCGCCAGTTCGACGCGCCGGTGACGGTAGCCCAAGTCGCCGCCGCGATCGGACCGGGACTCGCCAAGGCGGCGCTGGCCGGCAAGGTCGATGGCAAGCTCGTCGATACATCGTTTTTGCTCGAGCGCGACAGCGCGGTGGCCATAGTCACCGACAAGGATCCCGAGGCGCTGGAAGTTATTCGCCATTCCACTGCGCATCTGCTCGCGTACGCCGTCAAGGAACTCTTTCCCGAAGCGCAGGTGACGATCGGTCCGGTCATCGAAGACGGCTTCTATTACGATTTTTCGTACCAGCGTCCGTTCACGCCCGAAGACTTGGCCGCGATCGAACGCAAGATGGCCGAACTCGCGCAAGCCGACGAAGCCATCGTCCGGCGGCTGATGGCGCGCGACGATGCCGTGACCCTCTTCGAGAATATGGGCGAGCGCTACAAGGCGGAGATCATTGCGTCGATCCCATCGGATGAGCCGATCTCGCTCTACGCAGAGGGCAAGTTCACCGATCTATGCCGCGGTCCGCACGTGCCTTCCAGCGGCAAGCTGCGGGCGTTCAAGCTGTTGAAGGTCGCCGGCGCGTATTGGCGCGGCGATTCGCGCAACGAAATGTTGCAGCGAATCTACGGCACAGCGTGGGCTAAGAAAGAGGACCTGGATGCCTACATCACGCGCATCGCGGAAGCGGAAAAGCGCGACCATCGGCGGCTGGGGCGCACCCTTGACTTCTTCCACCTGCAGGAAGAAGCGCCCGGGATGATTTTCTGGCATCCCAAAGGCTGGTCGTTGTGGCAGCAGGTCGAGCAGTACCTGCGCCGCGCCTATCAGGACCACGGTTACCTGGAGGTCCGTTGCCCGCAAATTCTCGACCGCGCGCTGTGGGAGAAGTCCGGCCACTGGGCAAATTTCAAGGACAGCATGTTCACCACCGAATCGGAGAAGCGCGACTACGCGGTGAAGCCGATGAACTGCCCCGGTCACGTGCAGATCTTCAATTCCGACCTGCGCAGCTATCGCGATCTGCCGCTGCGCTACGGCGAATTCGGCGCGTGCCATCGCAACGAGCCCTCAGGCGCATTGCACGGCATCATGCGCGTGCGCGCATTCACGCAGGACGACGGCCACATTTTCTGCAGCGAGGAACAGATTCAGTCCGAGTGCACGGATTTCAATCGGCAGGCGTTGGACGTCTATCGCGACTTCGGCTTCGCCGATATCGCGATCAAATTGGCGCTGCGGCCCGAACAACGGCTGGGAGAAGACGCGACGTGGGATCGCGCCGAAGACGCCCTGCGCAATGCGCTGCGCGCCTGCAACGTGCAGTGGACCGAGCTCTCTGGCGAAGGCGCGTTCTATGGACCGAAGGTCGAGTACCATCTGAAGGACTCCATCGGCCGGTCGTGGCAATGCGGGACGGTGCAGGTGGATTTCCAGATGCCGGGACGTCTGGGGGCGGAGTACGTGGCGGAAGACAATTCGCGCCGAACGCCGGTGATGCTGCATCGGGCCATCGTCGGATCGCTCGAACGCTTCATCGGCATCCTGATCGAGCACTACGCCGGCGCGCTGCCGCTCTGGCTATCGCCGGTGCAGGCCGTCGTGCTCACGATCACCGATCGCAGTGCTGCGTACGCGCAACAAGTGGTTGCCGCGCTCATTGCCGCGGGCATTCGGGTCACGGCCGATTTGCGCAATGAGAAAATAACCTATAAAATTCGAGAACATAGCTTGCAAAAGTTACCTTATCAACTGATCGTCGGCGATAAGGAGCAGCAAGCTCTAACGGTGGCCGTGCGTACCCGCAGCGGCGAGGACTTAGGGGCGCTGCCCCTCTCTGCCTTGCTCGAGCGTCTCCAGAAGGAGAACGCGGCGCGTCAGGGCGTTTTCGCCTAAATGCGTGAAAGCGGCTTGGTGCGCTCGTCGGGGCATGGTCGTTTTTTGTCTTAAAAGGAGTCCCCACAATAGCCCTCGAAAAGCAACAGCGGATCAACGGTGAAATCACCGCTCCCGAAATCCGCTTGGTCGGTGAAGACGGTGAGCAACTCGGAATCGTAGCAATTGCTGATGCCCGGGCACGAGCCGAAACAGCGGAACTCGATCTGGTCGAAATCGCCCCGATGGCGAAGCCTCCCGTGTGCCGGATCATGGATTTCGGCAAGTTCAAGTACCGCGAAGCCAAGAAGCAGCACGAAGCACGGCAAAAGCTCAAGCAGATCCAGGTCAAGGAGGTGAAATTCCGCCCTGGCACTGACGAATTCGATTACCAGATCAAGCTGCGTAACCTCATCCGGTTTCTAGGAGAAGGTGATAAGGCCAAGATTACGTTACGTTTTCGCGGTCGAGAAATGGCGCACCAGGAGTTTGGAATCCGCCTGCTGGAGCGCATTCGCGCAGACCTTGAACCCCACAGCGTCGTTGAATCGTTTCCGCGGCTCGAAGGCCGGCAAATGGTGATGTTGCTGGCTCCGAAAAAAGTGGTCATCACCAAGCCACATCCAACCAAGCCGGACGCCGGTGCGGGCAAGCCCGCGAAAGTCTCTCCTCCGCAACCGGCGGAGAGCACCGCCGAAGGCAGCAAATGATGGAATTGTCATGCCAAAGATGAAAACGAAGTCGGGCGCCAAAAAGCGCTTTCGGGTGCGTGGAAACGGGTCGATGAAACGCTCGCAGGCGTTCAAGCGCCACATCCTCACCAAGAAAACCACCAAGAGTAAACGGCAACTTCGTGGCACCACTTTAGTCCACAGCTCGAACGTGGACTCGGTGAAGGCCATGATGCCGTACGCGTAAGGAAACGGGCCATGCCAAGAGTCAAACGTGGTGTTACCGCCCGCGCGCGTCACAAGAAAGTCATCGCGCAGGCAAAGGGTTTCCGCGGCCGCCGGAAGAACGTGTTCCGCATCGCCAAGGAAGCCGTCATGAAAGCCGGTCAATATCAGTACCGCGACCGCCGCAGCAAAAAGCGCGAGTTTCGGGCGTTATGGATCGCGCGGATCAATGCGGCCGTCCGCGAAGTCGGTATGACTTATAGCGTGTTCATGAACGGGCTCAAGAAAGCGTCGATCGATATCGACCGTAAGGTGCTGGCGGATCTCGCGGTGTACGACAAGGCGGCGTTTGGCAAGATCGCGGAGCAGGCCAAAGCCTCGCTGGCTTAAGACGAAAACGCCAGTACGCGAAACGCAAATAAGGGAGGCGCGACTCGCCTCCCTTTTGTTTGCTTTAGTTCAAAGGGGACCCGAAACTTTCGCGCGATGGACGACGTCACCCGCATAGTGGAGGCCGCGCGGATCGACTTTGCTCAATGCAGCGATGCCGCCGCCGTTGAAAACACCAAGGCCAAGTACCTTGGGAAAGGCGGAGCGCTGACCGAGTTGCTCAAGGGGCTCCCCAAGCTCACTGCTTCGGAGCGCCCAGCCGCCGGTGCGGCGATCAACGCCGCGAAGCAGCAATTGGAGGCGTTGCTATTTGCCCGACGCGAAGCGCTGAGCCAGTCGAAGCTAGCCGGGCAACTCGCGGCGGACGCGCTCGATGTCACGCTACCCGGACGCGGCCGTGGCGTGGGCACGTTGCACCCGCTGACGCGCACCCTCGCCCGTGTGGAAACGCTGTTCCGATCGCTCGGCTTCACCGTCGCCGATGGCCCGGAGATCGAAGACGATTTCCATAATTTCACCGCGCTCAATATGCCGGAGAACCATCCGACGCGATCGATGCACGACACGTTCTACGTCGAGGGCGGCAGCGTCTTGCGCACGCATACGTCGCCGGTCCAGATCCGCTATATGGAAACGTACGCGCCGCCGATCAAGATCATCGCGCCGGGGCGCGTCTATCGTGTCGACAGCGACGCCACGCACTCGCCGATGTTTCATCAAGTCGAAGGCCTGTGGATCGCCGAGGACGTTTCATTTGCCGACTTGAAGGGGGTCCTATCCGAATTTCTGCGCAGGTTTTTCGAACGCGACGACCTGAACCTGCGCTTTCGCCCGTCGTTCTTTCCGTTCACCGAGCCCTCCGCCGAAATCGACATGAGCTTCGGCGACGGGTGGCTGGAAATCGCCGGGTCGGGCCAAGTCCACCCGAGCGTATTGCGCGCCGTGGGGATCGATCCCGAGCGCTGGCAGGGTTTCGCATTCGGCATGGGTCCCGATCGGCTTGCGATGCTGCGCTATGGCGTCGATGACCTACGGCTCTTCTATGAGAACGATCTGCGCTTTCTCCGACAATTCGCTTAAGTTGCCGCGGCGATGAAATTTTCCGAACAATGGCTGCGCTCACTGTGCAATCCCGCGCTGACAACGATGGAGCTGTGCGACAAGCTGACGATGGGCGGGCTCGAAGTCGAGTCCGCAGTATCGGCCGATTCGAGTGAAATCCTGTCGCTCCCACTGGATGCGCACACCGCGAAAACGTCGTTGTGTGCGGCGCCTGCGTTCGTCGACGCGCTGATCGACGTCAAGACCACGCCCAATCGCGCCGACTGTCTGTCGCTCGTGGGCATTGCCCGCGAAGTCTCGGCCATGACCGGCGCCAAACTGAACGTTTTCCCCGTCGCCACGACACCCGTTGCCTTCGCAGGCACCCGGACGCTGCGCGTCGAAGCCGCCGCCGGATGTCCGCGTTTCGCGGCGCGCTTGATCGACGGCATCAATGCACAAAACCCTACGCCCGAATGGATGCAGCAGCGCCTGCGGCGCTCGGGGATTCGCTCGATTTCGGCGGTGGTCGATATCACGAACTACGTGATGCTCGAATGCGGCCAGCCATTGCACGCTTATGACGATCGGTTGCTCGCCGGCGACATCGTCGTGCGCTTCGCGCGACCGGGAGAAAAACTGCCGCTGCTGAACGGCGAGATCATCGCGCTCGAGCCCGATTATCTGCTGGTCGCTGACGAAGCGAAGCCGCTGGGGCTCGCCGGCATCATGGGCGGCAAAGACTCTAGCATCGCGAACGATACGACCCGCGTCTATCTCGAAGGAGCGTTCTGGAATCCCGCGGTGATCCAAGGCCGGATGCGGCGCCTGGGATTCGCCACCGACGCCGGATATCGCTTCGAGCGCGGTGTCGATTTCGACGGCTGCGCGCGCGCCGTCGAGCGTGCGACACAACTGATCCTCGACATCTGCGGCGGCGCAGCCGGTCCTTTGACCGACGCGGTGTCGGCGCCCGATTTGCCACACCGCGATCCGGTTCGCGTGCGCACCACGCGCGTCGCCAAGCTCCTGGGAATGCAAATCGAGCGCGAGGCGATTGCCGACATCTTTGCGCGCCTGGGTCTCCCGTTCAGCCGCGATGGCGACGATTTTGTCGTGACCCCGCCGTCGTTCCGCTTCGATCTTTCCATTGAGGAAGATTTCATCGAGGAGATCGCGCGCATTTTCGGCTACGACCTAATTCCCGCAACCTCGGCGGCACATATCGCGTCCATGCTTCCCGACCCGGAAACCGCGCGATCGCTGAACGTCGTGAAACAGCAGCTCGTCGCGCTCGACTGGCAGGAGATCGTGACCTTCAGCTTTGTTTCGAGCGCAACCGAGGCGGCGCTGGATCCCGGTACGCAACCCGTACGGGTGTTGAATCCCATCGCAAGTCAGATGGATGTGATGCGCACATCGCTGCTGCCTGGCCTTTTGACCACACTGCAGACAAACCTGAATCGCCAGCAAGCACGGGTACGCGTGTTCGAGCTCGGGCGGACGTTTGCTCGCAACGGCGACGGCTATGCTCAACCCCTTCGTTTGGGCGGTGTTGCCTACGGCTCCGCAGCGCCGGAGCAATGGGGAGAGCGTCTGCGCAATGTTGATTTCTTCGACGTCAAAGGCGACCTCGAAATATTAAGCGCGCCCCGCCGCCTCGCAACACCGCGCACCGTGCATCCGGCGCTGCACCCGGGTCGCGCAGCGCATGTGCAACTCGATGGCGCCTTGCGCGGCTGGTTGGGTGAGTTGCACCCACGCCTCGTTCGTTACTTTGATCTTCCGAGTGCCCCCGTGCTGTTCGAACTCGACGCCGCGACCTTGACGACGGACGTGCTGCCCTTCGGGGAACCCGTATCGGCGCTTCCCATTGTGCGCCGGGATATCGCCATCGTCGTTGCCGAGGAAGTCCCCGCGGGCGCCGTTCTTGCCGCGTTGCTAGAGGCGCGGGCGCCGCACGTCGAATCCGTGCGCCTGTTCGACGTCTACCGCGGCTCTGGGCTGACAGAAGGTTGGAAAAGCCTTGCGATTCTTGTGCTTATGCAGGATACTTCCCGTACTTTAACGGACGCCGAGATCGACGCTACCATGGCAACCTTGCTGCGCGTCGTCTCCAATCAATTCGGCGGTTCGCTGCGCAGTCAGGTTTCGTAATGACGCTCACTAAAGCCGAACTCGCCGATCTCCTGTTCGAGCAGCTCGGCCTGAACAAACGCGAAGCAAAAGACATGGTTGAGCGCTTCTTCGAGGAAGTTCGCATCGCGCTTGAAGAGGGGGAAGCGGTGAAGCTCTCCGGTTTCGGCAATTTCCAATTGCGGGAGAAGCCGCAACGTCCGGGGCGCAATCCCAAAACCGGTGAGGAAATCCCGATTACCGCCCGCCGCGTCGTCACTTTTCACGCTAGCCAGAAGTTGAAAGCCATGGTCGAAGCCGCGAACCATGCCGGATCAAACCCCACCTGATTCCGCACTGCCGCCGATTCCCGCCAAGCGTTATTTCACGATCGGCGAGGTGAGCGATCTATGTGCGGTCAAGCCGCACGTGCTCAGGTATTGGGAGCAGGAATTCACGCAGTTGAAACCGGTCAAGCGGCGCGGCAACCGCCGTTATTATCAGCATCACGAGGTGCTGCTGATCCGGCGCATTCGCGATCTTTTGTACGAGCAGGGCTTCACGATCAACGGGGCCCGCCACCGCCTGGAGTCCGCCGCCGCCGAGCCGCGCGCCGCGGCGCGTGCCGCGACGAGCACGGCAACGGTGGTAACAGCACCCGCGGAGGCCTCGTTGGTGCCTGCCGCATTGCGGCATGAACTCCTGGAAATCCGGCAACTGCTTGGGCCGGCATCCTGATCGCGGCGCGTATACTGTGCGCATTCCACTTCCCGGTCGGGGCGTAGCGCAGCCTGGTAGCGCACCTGCATGGGGTGCAGGGGGTCGGAAGTTCGAATCTTCTCGCCCCGACCAATCAATTATTGACCCGTTCAGCCTGGCTGGAACGGGTATGATGCGGATGTACTCCACAAATTGTCAGACTGGCGGGTGGCGGACGCGTGGAGGCTCCCCTATTGCCCGCATTGTTGAAGGCGCTGCTCCTGTAATCGCCGATCGTCCGCGCACTATCCAGCCGGGCATCGATCTTGCATCTGTATCGCTTCGGCGTGCCGTTTACAGGAAAGGTCTTACATGAGCGCCTTGCTTCGCTCCACCGTCCAAGGTTCCGGGGTCGTGTCGGAACTCGCGTTCGCGCGAGCTCAACGCAACACGGTGCTGATCATCGACGATCTCTTTTCGAGCCGCCTGCTGTTGGCCGAAATCGTCCGTCAGATCGACGGCAAGCTGAATCTCGAGCTGTTCGACACGCCGTCGCGGGCACTGGAGTTCGCGCGTAACAATCGCGTCGATATTGTCCTCACCGACTACAAGCTGCCGGAATTCGACGGCATCGAGCTCGTAAAACAACTTCGCGCACTCCCGCACTGCGTGGACGTGCCCATTGTCGTCATCACCGTCGTCGACGATCGCAAGGTTCGCTACGATGCGCTCGAGGCCGGCGCGACCGATTTCCTAATCAAGCCATTGGACGAGCATGAGACACGTGCGCGCTGCGCGAACCTGCTCGACTTGCGCCGGCACAAGATCGTCCTTTCGGATCAGGCGCGCGTATTGCAGTACCAGGTCGATAAATCGGTTTCCGAAATCCATGAGCGGGAGCTGGAAACGCTGTCCAAGCTGGCCAAGGCCGGCGAGTTCCGGGACAAGACGACGGGCAACCACCTGATGCGCATGGCCAAGTACTCGGCGCTGATCGGCGCGCATTTGGGGTTGGGAGCGGAAACCGTCCATGTGATCGAAGTGGCTGCGCCGATGCACGATATCGGCAAGATCGGCATCCCGGACTCGGTGCTGCTGAAGGAAGGTCCGCTGACGGACGTCGAACGGGAACGGATGCGTGCGCACCCGCGCATCGGCTACGACATCTTGAAGGGCAGCCCATCGAAATACCTGTCGATGGGCGCGATCATCGCGCTGGGGCACCACGAAAAGTACGATGGTTCAGGCTATCCCAACGGACTTCATGGCGACGACATTCCGCTCGTTGCACGGGTCGTCTCTGTCGCGGACGTATTCGACGCGCTGATCAGCGCGCGGCCGTATAAGCGCGCGTGGTCGATCGACGAGAGTGCCGATTTCGTGAAAAGCCAGCGCGGCAAGCATTTCGATCCGACTTGCGTCGACGCGTTCCTCGGCGACCGCGCCAAAATCGAAGCGGTCATCGAAGAGTTCGCCGACTGACGGTCACCGTCATAGCGACGTGCGACGTAGCCCCAACGACTGTAGTCGAGGCGAACGATTGAAGCAGCGGTATGTCGCAGGGTAAAGACGTAGCGCCTCATCCGTAACCTGCGGCTACGCGAGCAACAGAATGTGAACGCGGAACGGCCCGTGTGCGCCGAGCACGATCGTCTGCTCGATGTCGCCGGTGCGCGAGGGTCCCGAGATCATGTTGAGCGCTCGTGGCATGTCATTGCGTTCGGCGCGGACAAGGGCAAACGCCTCTTCCATCCCGGCAACGATGCGGTCGGCGCGCACGACGGCGACGTGCGTATCCGGTAGCAATGCGGTTGCCGTCGGTGTGTCCGCATCTGACAGCAACACGAGTGTCCCGGTTTCGGCGATGGCGCAAAACGTACCGGTGATGCCGAGCCGGTCATGGCCCAGCGTAGGTCGCGCTTCAATCGCAAGGCCAGCCCTGGCCCAATCGAGGTGGGCGAACTCGGACCAGCACACGCCTTGATGCGATTTCTGTGCCTCGAGTGCGGGCGGCAACTCCAACGCGTCGAGATAACGCGCCACCGCCTCGGGGACCTCCGCTAACGCACCGATCCGCTCGACCGTGCTCGCCATATCGCCTGCACGTTCGACAAATCTCGCGATCAGGTCGGCCGATTGGACCGGTCGCGGCCCGTGACGGTGCGCGGCGATGTACGCATCCGCGTCGAGGCGTGGTTGGGCGTCAACGCGATCCTTCTGCAGCGCCTTGCGTACGCGGGACAGGATCGCATCGCGCGACGCGCGATTGTCGTCGAGCGACATGGGCTCCTACTTCGCTTGCGTGCGCACGAATTCGGCTAATCGTGCAACGCCGCGTTCGATCGTCTCGGCCGAGGCCGCATACGAGAATCGGATATGCTGGCCTTCTCCCGGGACACGCCGGCCGAAGTGGATGTCGGCCAACACGGCAACACCCGCGTCCTGCAACAGCCTCACGCGAAACGCTTCGGAATCCGCGCAGCCGGTCATCTTGCATGCTTCGGTGACATTGGGCCAAACGTAAAACGCGCCGCCGGGCGTAGCGCACGCAACGCCCGGCACGTCGTTCAACAACCGCACGATCAGATCGCGGCGTTCGAGGAAGCGGGCGCGCATCGCGTCCGCCGCAGTCTGCGGTCCCGTAATTGCGGCGAGGGCTGCCCATTGCGAAATTTGCGCCGCGCACGATTCGGTATTGGTGATCCAGCGCGTGAACACCGGCGCAAGCGCACGGTTGGCGACGTAGCCAATGCGCCAGCCGGTCATCGCCCAGGTCTTCGACGCGCCGTCGCTGATGATCGTGCGCTCGAGCATGCCGGGGCGGGTCGCGAGCGAATCGAAGATCCCGTCGTAGACGAGGCGCGAATAGATTTCGTCGGCGAAGACCCACACGTGCGGTTGCCGGGAAAGGATGTCCGCGACTGTGTCGAGAACTTCGCGGTCGAGAACACCACCAGTCGGATTCTGCGGCGTATTGAGGATCAACAAGCGGGTCTGCGGCGTGATCTTGGCTTCGAGCTCCGCCGGGTCGAACGCGAAGCCGCGCGATTCGCGCAGGTAGATGGGCACCGGCACCGCGCCGTTGGCAACGATCTGCGACTCATAGATCGGAAATCCGGGGACCGGGTAGATCACCTCGTCGCCGGCGCCATAATCGGTGACCGAGGCAATCGTATAGGCGATGAACGGCTTGGCACCCGCGCCGACGACGACATCTTCCGGCGCGATGGAGAGGCGCCGGCGCGTTCCCATATCGTGCGCCGCGGCCGCGCGCAGCTCGTCGATACCCGCCGATGGAGTGTAGCCATGACGGCCCGCCTTGATCGCCGCGATCGCCGCTTCCTGCACGTAGCGCGAAGTCGGAAAGTCGGGCTGGCCGATGCAGAAGGAAACGATCTTCCTGCCCTGGCGAATCAGCGCGTTGACTTCTGCCAGCACGACGAAAGCGTTTTCCGTGCCGAGCGAATCCGCGCGACGCGAGAATTTCGGAACGGAGAGAGGGGCGTTCATTGGGGTTTCGGCGACGCCACTTGGCGCGCACGATAGAGCTCGCGAAACGTGCGGCCCGGGGGACCGGGCATGTCGCGACCGTCGGTCCAGCCGCCGCCGAAGGGCAAGCTGCGAATCATGCCGTCGGCGCGGGTCAAAAGGTGCAGCAGACGCACACCCGCTTGGGATGCCGTCGCATACAGGCGCGGGCGCAGCGCAAACCACGTCCAGATCTTGTGGCCGGCGCGCTCGTGCCAAGGTCGCAACGCTCGGTCGAAGCTTTTCTCCCGCAGTTTGCGCAAAAGGTCCGGCAGCGGAATTTTGACCGGGCACACCACACCGCACTGATTGCACAGCGTCGACGCTTCGGGCAAGTCCATCGCCCGTTCGAGGCCGACGTACATCGGCGTCAGGACGGAACCGATCGGCCCGGGATAAACCCAGCCGTAGGAATGCCCGCCGACATTCTGATAGACGGGGCAGTGGTTCATGCATGCGCCGCAGCGGATACACCGTAATGCTTCGGCGACGTCACTCGCCAGAACCTCGGTCCGGCCGCAGTCCACCACGATGAAATACATGTGCTCGGCGCCGTGAAACTCGCCGTCGCCCTTCACGCCAGTCAGCAGATCGCAGTAGTTGGAGATTGACTGCCCGGTCGCCGAACGCGGCAAGAGCCGCATCAAGGTCGCGATATCCTCGAGCGTCGGCACGACCTTCTCGATTCCGGAAATCGCCACGTGGACTTTTGGCAGCGTCGTGGCGAGCGTCGCGTTGCCCTCATTGGTGACCAGCACGACCGAGCCCGTCTCCGCAACAAAGAAGTTGCCCCCGGTAATGCCCATGTCGGCGGCCAGATAGTGCTGGCGCAAGACCTGCCGCGCTTCACGGCACAGCTCCTCGATCCCATCCTTGCGTTCCGTTCCGTGCCGCAAGTGAAAGAGTTCGGCCACCTCTTCCTTGCTCTTGTGCAACGCGGGTCCGATGATGTGCGAGGGCGGCTCGTAGTCGTTGATCTGCAGGATGTATTCGCCGAGATCGGTTTCGACAACGGCCAGGCCTGCGGCTTCGATTGCATGGTCGAGGCCGGATTCCTCCGACACCATCGATTTCGATTTGATGATCTTATTGACGCTGTGCCGAGCGGCGATCTCGAGCACGAGCTGGTTGACCTCGGCCGGCGTTTGCGCATACAAGACCGTGGCGCCGCGCCGCGTGGCGCTTGCCTCGAATGTTTCGAGCCAGGTATCCAGATGGTCCAGCGCTCGCTGGCGGATCGCGCGCCCGGCTTCGCGCGTACCCTCGAAATCCTCGAGCTCGGTAAGGGATGCACGACGCTTGGCAATGAATTTGCCCTGGATCTTGCCCAGGTTGCGCTGGAGCTGCGCATCGTTCAACTTGACGTGCGCGCGCTCCTTGAAGTGCATCGAGGCCACTTGCATGGACTTATGGACCTTTAGTCAGAGTCATTGCGTCTGCCCCGCCAGCAGCTCGGCGACGTGCAAAACCCTGGTCCTGGTATCGCCACGCCGCCGCAGGCGTCCTTCGATATTCAGCATGCAGCCGAGATCGCCCAGGACAACCGCGTCCGCGCCGGAATTCACGACGTGCTGACATTTGTTATCGGCCAAGCGCGATGAGATTTCGCCGAACTTGATCGCAAACGTGCCACCGAACCCGCAGCACATTTCGCATTCGGACATCTCTTGCAGTTGCAAGCCGGGCATCCGTGCCAGCAACGTGCGCGGTTGTTCCTTCACCCCCATCTCGCGCAGTCCGGCGCAGCAGTCGTGGTAAGTCACCGATCCCGCGAAGTGGCCGGGCACATCGGCGAGCTCGAGTACGTTGACCAGGAAATCGGTGAGCTCGTACGTCTTGGCTGCGAGCGCTCGGGCGCGATCGCGCATGTCCGGATCGTTCCCGAAGAGATCGGCGTAATGCGTCTTGATCATGCCACCACACGATCCCGACGGGGCGACCAGGTAATCGCAGCGTTCGAACTCGTCGACGAGCTTGCGCGCGAGCGTCACCGCGTCGGCGCGGTCGCCCGCGTTGTACGCAGGCTGACCGCAACAGGTCTGCGTCGGAGGGACGAATACTTCGGCGCCGCCGGCTTCCAGCAACTTGATCGCCGCAAAGCCGATCGACGGCCGCATCAGGTCGACCAGGCAAGTGACGAACAATCCGACGCGCATGACAGTCAATTGAAACCCGGAAACGATCTTAGCATGCGACGTGAGCTCACCTTGGTCGCCACGCACGCACGCGCGGCCACCCTGCGTCACAGCCCGCTCGTGTCGGCTGCCTAGCGCCCGCCCGGTAGCGGCCGACTTGAAGTAGGTACCCTATCGAAGCCTGGAAAAGCGCGCGGTCCCGTTAATCGCCGCGAACCACCGACGGTTGACCCGCGCGGCCGAGTCCTCAATACTAAATTCGCGCAATTGAAACCCAACTAGAGAGGCACCCGTTGAACATTCCGAACCAAGCTCTTGTGGTGGTAGGCGATGGCGAAAAAGCGCTGTTCTTGCGCAACAAGGGCAACGCGCAAGAGCTCGCTCTCGAGGTCGAGAACATTTTTGGCCACGACAACCCTGCGTCCCATGAACAAGGGACCGATAAGCCGGGTCGCACCGCCGCCAGCGCGGGCACCGCGCGCAGCGCGCTGGAAGAAACCGATTGGCATCGGCTGGGCGAAGAACGCTTCGCCGCCGAGATCGCAGCCACGCTGTATCGCCTCGCTCACGCCAACAAGTTTGACGCGCTCATCGTCGTTGCGCCGCCCAAGGTGTTAGGCAATCTGCGCAAGGCGTTTCACAAGGAAGTCGTCGATCGCGTTATCGCTGAGCTACCGAGGGAGCTGACGTCGCACACGGTTTCAGATATCGAAAGATTGCTCGGCACGTAAGCGCAGGAGTTCTCGACGCGGCATGTCGCGTTGGGCGACTCCGAAACGAAACATGGCAGCGCGCTGGCGTTCGCGGGGCCCGTGGAAACGACAGACTTGGTAGGAGACCCAGGAACGGAGGTTTGGAATGCCCGACAAAGCGCTGGAACGAGCGAAGAAGGACAAGCGCGAAGGCAAGGCGCCGACCACACAAGCCGGCGAGTTCGGGCGCGAAGAGATCGAGCACATCCGCGAAGGTAAGCATGGCGCGAGGTCCGCCAAGCAAGCGATCGCGATCGGACTGTCGAAAGCGCGGCGAGCAGGCGTGGATTTGCCCCCGCCCGAGAAGGGAAAGACGTCGAAGAAGACGCGCCAAAGCGCCGCCCGCGCTTATCGCGCCGGGCAAAGGGCGACGTTCAAGCTTCGCCCGCTCGATCGCGCGCAATGACCAATGCGCTAAAACGGGAAGGGCATGCTGCCGCTTCCACGAAAGCGCTAGCGAAGCAGGCGCATGCGGCGGCGAAAGACAAGACGGCATCCGAGCGATCCGTCGCTGCCCGCAAGGCGGCAAACACAAAGGTGCTGCCGGACGCTCCGCTGGCGCGAAGAAGGCGGCCCGGACCCGCTCGCGCAGCGGCAAATAAGCGGGGGTCTATAGGGATCAATACGGCGCTTGCAGAAACGACTACTACAAATCGTTCCAGGTTACAAAAGCCGGTTGGACCTACACCTTCGACAATGTCGAATGCGCGATACTTCGGTTGCCCCCTAATGATTCGATAGGGGTTTTAGTAACCGAGACTTGATCTGGCAGCCACTGTCAGATCGTAGGTAACTCGACCGGCCGAAATCTGTCGTGTCGCGTCAGCCGCGAAGGTCGCAAAACGGCCAGTTGCTGTCGGTCGGGACCGTCCGCTTCGCGGAAGCGGCCAGAACGAGCCGGCGCGAGGGTACTTCCGCTCTAGGGCATCCGGGAGGAAGACTCCGCCGCGCCCTTTGGCCTGGTCGTCCTCCCAGAGCACTCGCGCCCGCGTCAACTCAAGGCTGCAAGCGGTCGTCATCTCGCCCCGCGACATCGACGCCGATGTTATCCATCAGGTTTAGCAGGCTAACTGACTGCTATAACAAAGTTAGGCCTCGCGCAGGCCCACACGCTTCAGGAGAACTCATGTTTGACCACGTCAAATTCGGAGTCAGCGACTATGCAGCGAGCAAAGCGTTCTTCCTCAAGGCACTCGAACCGCTCGGCGTAGCTGTTGTCTCGGAGGGGCCGCCGACGTACGGTGTCGAGCTTAGCCCAAAGGGTGAGGCTTCATTGTGCCTGTACCAAACCGAGGAGAAGCCGGCGCATCTTCACTTGGCGTTCACGGCCGAGAATCGCCAGCAAGTCGAAGCTTTCTATCGCGCGGCTCTGGAGGCGGGTGGCAAAGACAATGGTGCGCCTGGTCTGTGCCCGGAATACCACGCGAACTACTATGCAGCTTTCGTCATTGGTCCGGACGGGCACAACATCGAAGTGGTTTGCCACGAACCCGAGGCCTAACCCTTCCTATATGGACTCCCCCCAAGAAGAAAGAGACTGATCGATAGTTGTGGCAGGAAGGGTGAACCTGCAGTCGTATATCCGGCATTTGGAGTGGGCGCTGTGTGGCCCGTGCCGACATGGAATCTGCGAACACCGCCGCGCCAATCGTTACAAGCGGCAAGCGTGCAGCTGCCGGCCGGGTTATCGGCGGCAGGCGGTGTGGGGGCAACCCGGTTTGCCATGATGGGCGATTAATCTCTAAGCAAGGCTCGGGATGGATTTATGGGTTAGGGTTCAGGTAGCCAGGGCAAAGGCGGTGCGTTCGATCTTCTTGTTGCGCCGAGGCGCCGGCTGACTGTAGGGTTGTGCGTCACGCAGGGTTGCATAACAGATCCGCGCCAGCTTGTTGGCCAGTGCGCAGGTGGCTTTGTTGTGGTTGGAGCGGCCCTGCACGGCCAGCGCCCAGCGGCGCAAACCATCGAGCGTGCGGCCGGTTTTTGCCGCGACGCTGGCCGCCCGCAGTACCGCACGCGCGCCGTGAGTGAGCAGCATGCGCAGGTAGCGATCGCCGCGTTTGGAGATGCGTCCCAGGTGGCGCGAGCTGCCTGACGAATATTCCTTGGGCGTGAGTCCGAATCAGGAGGCGAAGTGCCGCGCATCCCGGAAATGCTGCACCTTCCCGCTGGTCGCCGCCACCATCGCGGTGGCGGTGAGCAGACCCACGCCCGGAATCGACAGCAGCGTGGTGCACGCCGCCGATTGCCGCGCCAGTTCCGGACGAGAGAAAAGGCGCGCGCCGAGGTGTTCGATTACATCGAACGGTTCTACAATCCGACTCGCCGCCATTCGACACTCGGCTACATCAGTCCGATAGCGTTCGAGAAAGCGAAAGAAGCTTAGGTCGGTGTCCACCGAACCGGCAGCAGCCCAGACTACCCCCTGCCACGCCGCGAAGGCGCGGCCGTTCTTGAAGTCGCGCGCATCGGTGACGGTGGCGACGACCGCCGCGGTGAGGGGACCCACGCCGGTGATCGCGCTGAGGCGTTGCGCGGCGACATTGCCTTTGACGTGGCTTTTGATCTCCACCTCGCAGCTGGCGATGGCGGCATCCAGGCGCGCGAGGTGTGGCCGGGCTTCGTCGACCAGCCGGCGCACCATCAGCGGCAACCCTTCTTCACGTTCCAGCGCCGGCAACGCGCGCGTGAGCAGCGCCGCCGAGCGGCCGCGCCAGACGCCGAACTCCCCGAGCAGACCGCGTACCCGATTGATCAGCGCGGTGCGTTTCTCACTAAAGCCCTGGCGCAGCCGGCGCCACGAGAGGCACGCAATGCTCGCGAAGGTTGATGCCGCGCAACTCGAACTCCAAAACGCGCGGCCAGCAGCATTCAAGGCGCTGTGGTCTCACGCTGATGACGTCACCCTTTCGGGTGGATTTGGCGGCACGATAGAAAAAGGCTGGGAACAGATCAGCCGTCGTCTCGATTGGGTTGGCACGCAGTTTTCAAAGGGTACGAATACCATCGAGCGGGTCGTGGCAAATGCGAACGGCGATCTTGCCTACGTGGTGTAGATCGAGCATCTTCGTTTCTACGCTCCGGGACGGGCAAATGAGACAATGCTGGACTACAGGGTGACGATGCTGTTCCGACGCGAGTCTGAGGAGTGGCGAATCGTCCATCGCCAGGCTGATTCGCAGATGATGAAACAGCCGCGGTGACGGTTGTTTTTACAAGTTTCGAGTCACCGCGGAGAGTCAACTTTGAACTGCCCATTCTATTGGCCAGCGTGCAGGCGGCCTTGTTGTGCTTGGACCTGCCTGGACCGCTAGCGCCCAACACCGCAGTGAGTCGGCTCGCCTAGCGTCGAACCTTAAGTCACAGCGCAAACGGCACGCGCTGTCCCGCTGCGGTTTTGGATTTTTACGCCGCGCCGCGCAGGTCGGGCGGTACCGGCGCGCGCCTGGCTAGAGCCGACACATGCGTCGCTTCGTTTCCAAGCTTTCGGTCGAGGAAGAAATTGCGCAACGTCCGGGTGATCGTGCGAAACGCCAGCGTTTCCCACGGGATCGCGCCTTCGTCGAAAAGCGAGACTTCGAGGCTCTCTGAGCCTGGTCCAAAGTCGAGATCGGCAAGCCGCGCGCGAAACATCATGTACACCTGACTGATGTGCGGCAGGCTGATGATCGTGTACAGCTCGCCCACATCGACGCGGGCGTTGGCCTCTTCCAAGGTCTCGCGCGCGGCTCCGGCAATAAGCGTTTCGCCGTTTTCAAGGAATCCCGCCGGCAGCGTCCACAAACCGTAGCGGGGCTCGATCGCGCGCTTGCACAACAGCACTTGATCGCCCCACTCGGGCAGGCAGCCAACGACTATTTTCGGGTTTTGGTAATGAATCGTCGCGCATTGGCCGCACACAAAGCGCGGCAGCGTGTCGCCGTCGGGAATGCGTAGTGCAATCTCCGCCGAGCCGCATTGGCTGCAAAAGTTCATGCGTATCGAGGCGAAGTGGGCGACACAAGATCAGCAGCGGATAAAGTTCTCGCGATAGTACTTAAGCTCCAGGATCGATTCGTACACGTCGGCGAGCGCTTCGTGTTTGCCTTCCTTCGGGATGCCCTTCATTAACTCGGGTTTCCAGCGCCGGCACAGCTCCTTCAACGTCGAAACGTCGAGATTGCGATAGTGGAACCAGTCCTCGAGCAACGGCATCCAGCGCGCGAGGAAACGGCGGTCCTGGCAGATCGAATTGCCGCACATCGGCGAGGCCTTGGCAGGAACGTATTCGCGCAGAAAATCGAGCGCGCGCAACTCAACGGCGGCCTCTTCATCCGTTGCCGCTTTGACCCGATCGATGAGCCCCGAGCGCCCGTGCGTCGCCGTGTTCCATGCATCCATGCCAGACAGAATCGCCGCGTCCTGGCGCACCACCCAAACGGGCGCCTCCGCGACCGTTGCGAGATCAGCGTCGGTCACCACCAACGCCACTTCGATGATGCGATCGGTTTCCGGCTTCAACCCCGACATTTCCATGTCGATCCAGATCAGGCGGTTGGGGTCGGCGGGCATTTGCAAATCGGTTAAAATCGGCGCGCCATCATCTCACATTCGTTCCGCCCGCCGCTGTCGTACTCTCGATCGTCCTGCTGACGAAAAATGCCCGCAGACGTGCGGCCGACCGGTTCCAACGGTTCTACCTTGACTTCGTCCACGTTCACCTTGGTTTTTCTGATCGCGCTGGTCGCGTCGCTCACCGTTCGCCTGTGGCTCGCGCGCCGGCAGATCGCCCACGTCACCGCACATCGCAACTATGTCCCCGCTGCGTTTGCCGAGCGCATTGGGTTGCCAGCGCATCGCAAAGCGGCTGATTACACAGCGGCCAAGCAGCGCCTGTTCGCGTTCAACGCGCTCGCCGACGCCGTGTTGCTGCTGGTGATGACGTTGGGCGGCGGCATTGCGTTCATCATCGCGTGGACCGAAACGATCGCGGTCTCTTCACTCTGGCGCGACGTGCTGATGTTCGTGGTCGCAACACTGGTGGCGGGTGTGGTCAGCTTGCCGTTCTCGTGGTGGCATACGTTCCGGATCGAAGAGCGCTTCGGCTTCAACCGGATGACGCAAAAGCTCTGGGTCGCCGACCTTGCCAAAGCGATCGCGCTGGGCGTCGCGCTCGGACTGCCGCTTCTTGTGCTGGTGCTTTGGTTGATGGCCACCGCCGGCGCTTGGTGGTGGGTTTGGGCATGGGTGGCGTGGATGGCCTTCCAGTTGCTGCTGCTCGTTGCCTATCCGACGCTCATTGCGCCGCTGTTCAACAAATTCAGCCCGTTGGCCGCCGGCGCCGCGCGCGACCGTATCGAAGCGCTGCTATTGCGCTGCGGCTTCAAGAGCGCCGGCCTGTTTGTCATGGATGGCTCCAAGCGATCGGGTCACGGCAATGCCTACTTCACGGGATTCGGCCGCGCCAAGCGCATCGTATTTTTCGATACGCTGATCGAGCGGCTTGCGCCGGAGGAAGTCGAAGCGGTCCTCGCGCACGAGCTCGGGCATTTCAAGTTGAGGCACGTCGGCAAGCGCGTTGCCTGGTCGGCCCTCGCAGCGCTTGGCGTGCTTGCTCTGCTTGCTTACTTCGCGCGTGAACCATGGTTCTACACCGGGCTCGGTATTTCGGACTCGCTGTTGCCGGTCGCCACGGCGCGCCCTGGGGTCGCACTGCAACTCTTTCTGCTGGCCCTCCCCGTATTCACCTTCGTGCTGGAACCGCTGGGCTCGCTCTATTCGCGCAAGCACGAATTCGAAGCCGACGCGTTCGCCACGCGCTATGCCGACGCGCTCGCGCTAGTGCGAGCGCTGGTCAAGTTATACGAAGACAATGCGGCGACCCTCACCCCGGACCCTTTGCACTCGGCTTACCATGATTCGCATCCATCCGCGGCGGTGCGCATCGCGCGCATCGAATCGATGGCAGGCGCGCTGCCGATTCCGGCAACGGCCTAACTAGGAGCCGACCGCTATGCGGCGAATTCTCGCTGTTGCCTTGCTCACCGGCACGCTTACGGTGGTCGCTCTCGCGCAGCAACCGAAAGCATTTTCAGGAGGCGACGCCAAGGCGGGGCAGATGCTGGCCAAGAAGGATTGTGTGGCGTGCCATGTGCGCAAATTCGGCGACGCGCACACGATCTATACGCGCAGCGAGCGCAAGGTGCGCACGCCGGAACAACTGCTGGCGCAAGTCCAGCGGTGCAACGCCGAGCTATCGACCAACTATTTTCCCGAAGAGGAAACGCATATCGCGGCCTTTTTGAACTCGAAATACTACAAGTTCAAGCCGTGAGCGCACCTGCGGTTAAAGAACCCGGGTGCGGGCCGCTTCCGCTCGCCGATCATCACTGTCAAAACGGCGCGCCGCGTTTGGGCGCGGCCGAAATCGCGGCACATCTGGCGACGTTGCCGGGTTGGACGATGGAAGGCCAGCGCATCGAAAAGCACTTCGTATTTTCCGCTTATCACCAGACAATCGCTTTCGTGAACGCCGTTGCATGGATCGCCGAACGCGAAAACCATCATCCTGTTCTTTCGGTCCACTACGACCAGTGCGCCGTGGCGTACGCGACGCATAGCGCCGGCGGCGTCACGTTGAACGACATGATCTGCGCGGCGAAAATAGAGCGCGTGGTCGCTTGACCGAGTTCGCTTTAGTCGTCGCCGCGTACCGGCGGCACTTCGACGTTGCGCTGGACAACGGCGAACGCCTGAGCTGCGTATTGAAGGGCCGCTCCACGCAAATAGCCTGTGGCGACCGCGTGAGGATTGCCCGCGTCGCCGGCGGCGGTTCCATCGAATCCGTCGCCCCGCGCTCGAGTTCGCTGTACCGCTCCGACGCGCACCATGGCAAGCTAATTGCGGCCAACGTGACGCAGATCGTGGGGATCGTCGCGCCCGATCTCTCGCTCGATGAAGAACTCATCAATCGCTGGATGATCGCGGCGGAGGCCGAAGGTTGCCGTTTCGTGCTGGCCGCCAACAAAGCAGATTTGCCATCGTTTTCCACGTTGCGCGCACGTCTCGCGCCCTATGCGGCGCTGGGCTATCCCGTCGTCGAACTCGCCGCGCTACGCGACGTCGTCCCGATCGTTCCCTGGCTTGAAGACCGCCACACGGTGCTGGTGGGTCAATCGGGGATGGGCAAGTCCACGCTCGTGAATACGCTCTGCCCGCATGCGCAGGTCCGGACGCAAGACGTATCAATGGCGCTTGCAACCGGCCGCCACACGACGACGTCCACGACTCTCTATCAAGTGCCGGCGCTCGGCGCGGATACCTGGGTGGTCGACTCGCCCGGTATCAAGGCGTTCGGCCTCGCACATCTTGCTCCGGCGCAGATTGCCGAGTCGTTCGTCGAGCTTCGTCCGTTGCTCGGCCGTTGTCGATTTCGTGATTGCCGGCACGGCTCAGAGCCCGGTTGCCTCGTACAGGCGGCCGTCGCGGCCGGAGCGGTTGCCCCGTTCCGTCTCGCGCTGCTGCATTCGCTCATCGCGGAAGCATCGTACGCGCGCAACGCGGCGCGTTAGAACGCGCAGAGACCTCAGGGCGCGATGTTGGCAAGCGTCAGCATGAGGATCAATAGCAGCCACAAGATCAGCGCGCGCCATACGAGTCCCACCGCTGACGGGAGGATCTCCGGTTCGACCGGATCGCCGATGCCGAGCTCCGGACGCGCGTCCGGATCGCCCGCAAGCACCGGCAATGGACCGCCAAGCTGCACGCCGAGCGCACCGCCGCCACTCGCGAGAAGAATGCCGATCGCCACTCCACCGTCCTGTTTCGCCCAAAGCCGCGCTTGCGTGCGCCAACAAGCAACCGCGTCCTCGAAATCGCCGACGATTGCGAACGATAGCGCCGTAAGCCGAACGGGTATCCAGTCGAGCAGTGCCAGCAACTGTCGCGCCGGCCGCCCGAATTCGGTGCGCGCCTGCACGAGCGACGACGGCTCCGCACCAGGCACCTCGCCCTTCCACTCTTCGGCCAGTAGCGCGGCGGCGCGGTACAGGACGGCGCCGGCCGGTCCCGGGAGAATGGCGAACCAGAAGAGCACGGCGAACATTTGCCGATACGCATCGACAAACCCGCGCTCGATGGAAAGGCGTGCCACGTCTTCGCTCGACAAGTCACTCGTGGCGCCACCACCCCACTTTGCCAGCGCGCGACGCGCCGCCGCGAGTTCATTCGCCTTCAGCGCCGCTATGATCTCCGAGACGCAATGGCTGAAGCGGCGAAACCCCATCAAAAAATAGAGCACCGCGACATTCCAAAGCAGCCCCAGTAGCGGATGCATGCGGTCAGCGAAAAAAAACACCGCCGCGGCGATCAAGACGGGCGGCGCAATGGCGACGACCAAGGCAAAGAGGCCGTGCTGCGTGGTACCGCCGTTGAAACGATGCTCGATTCCCCGCGCGTACTGCACGAAACTCCGCTCGACGGCAACCCGCCAATGAAAAGCGCTCCACTGCTCAAGGCCAAGTGCTGCCAGAATCGCCAGGAAGTTCAAATTTTTAACTCGTGGCGATCACGAAAATTCCAGCGATTTGCGCAGTTCACGCCTTCAACTCTTCGCGATCGCGGAACTGTTCCAGCGCTTCGGGATTGGCGAGCGCTTCTCTGTTCAGCACGTCACGGCCATGCACGACGTTGCGCACCGCAAGCTCCACGATCTTTCCGCTCTTGGTGCGCGGGATGTCACTCACCTGCAACACTTTGGCCGGCACATGGCGCGGCGTCGTGTTGACGCGGATCTTGTGCCGAATGCGTTCGGTCAGCTCATCGTCGAGCTTCAAACGATCCTTAAGTTTGACGAACAACACGACGCGGACATCGGTCACTTCCCCCGGCGGCCAATCCTGACCGACTACTAGGCTTTCGACTACCTCGGGCAGTTGCTCGACTTGGCGATAGATTTCCGCGGTGCCGATGCGCACGCCGCCGGGATTCAAAGTTGCGTCGGAGCGGCCGTAGAAGATCATCCCGTCGTGCTCGGTCAGCTCCACCCAATCGCCATGGCACCAGGTGCCGGGGAAGCGTTCGAAATACGTCGCGCGATATTTGACGCCGTCGGGATCGTTCCAGAACGCGATGGGCATTGCCGGAAATGGGGCTTTGCAGACGAGCTCGCCTTTTTCGCCTACCAGCGCATGGCCGTCGGCGTCATACACGTCGACATCCATACCAAGCCCGCGGCATTGCAATTCGCCGCGCCAAACCGGCAGCGTGGGTGCGCCTAGCGCAAAGCACGAGACAATGTCGGTGCCGCCGGAAATCGAGGATAGGCAGAGATCGCTTTTCACGCACTGATACACGTAATCGAAGGATTCCGGCGCGAGCGGGCTGCCGGTCGTGAACATCGTACGCACACTCGATAAGTCGAAATCCTTGCGCGGAACGAGCGCGATTTTTTTCGCCGCGTCGATGTATTTCGCCGAAGTGCCGAAGTGGGTCATGCGTTCCACATCCGCGAGTTCCCACAGGATGCGCCCGCGCTCGATGAATGGGGAGCCGTCGTAGAGCAGCAAGGTCGCCTGCGCCGCGAGACCGGACACGAGCCAGTTCCACATCATCCAGCCGCATGTCGTGAAAAAAAACAGACGATCGCCGAGACTTACATCACCGTGGAGCAGCAGTTCCTTAATATGCTGCAGCAGCGTTCCGCCCGCACCGTGCACGATGCACTTGGGAATGCCGGTCGTGCCCGACGAATACAGAATGTACAGCGGGTGGTCGAATGGCAGCATCGCGTACGCGATTGGCCCGGAGAGAAACGGCGCGAGCCAGACGTCCCATGCGACCGCATTACGCACTCCGGCAAACTCCGCCGGCAATTCCTGGCTCGGCGGCAATGTTTGCCGCAGATACGGGATGACCACCACCTGCTCGACTGACGGCAATGCGGCGACGATCGCCGCCACTTTGTCCAGGATCGATATCGCCTTGCCGTTGTACCAGTAGCCATCGACGGTAAACAACACGCGTGGTTCAATCTGGCCAAAGCGATCGAGCACACCCTGAACGCCGAAGTCGGGCGACGATGACGACCAGATCGCGCCATTGGCCACCGCGCCCAGCATCGCAATGATCGTCTCCGGCATATTCGGCATATACGCAGCGACCCGATCGCCCACACCGACGCCCTGCGCGGCCAGCGCGGCAGAAACTCGCGACGCAAGCGCATGAAACTCAGCATGCGAGACTCGCCGCCGGATTTTGTCTTCGCCCCAGAACACCAGCGCAGCGCCAGAGTCGTCAGCGCGCCGCCGCTCCAGGAGGTTTTGCGCAAAATTGAGTTTCGCATCCGGAAACCATTGCGCGCCCGGCATCTGGTCGGCGTTGACCAGCACGCGCTCGCCATGGGTGCCAATGACGCCTCCGTACGCCCATAGCTCGCGCCAGAAGTCGGCACTGTTGTCGATCGACCACTGCCACAGCGTTTGGTAAGAGCCGCTATCGACACCGTACTTGCGCGCGATCATCGCCCCGAACGCCGTGAGGTTGGCGTCGCGAATGCGCTCGGGTGACGGCTCCCAGAGTTTGGTCATGGCGTGTCCGATCTTAAGAGCCTTCTTCGAGAATTATAATGGGGAGACACCCAGTCGATGGCCGCAACGCAGAATTCAGGAGGCGCGATGCCGCGCGAAGCAATGGAATACGACGTCGTGATCGTCGGCGGCGGCCCTTCCGGTCTTGCCGCGGCGATTCGCTTAAAACAACTCGCCGCCGAGGGAAAGCGCGAGGTTTCCGTGTGCGTGCTGGAGAAAGGGTCGGAAATCGGCGCGCACATTCTTTCCGGCGCCGTGATCGATCCGAAGGCGCTGAACGAACTCCTCCCCGATTGGCGCCAGCGCGGCGCACCGCTTGATACGCCGGTTACCGAGGACCGGTTCCTCGTCATGACGGCGGAGAGCGTCTATCGAATTCCGCAATGGTCGTTGCCGCCGCTGATGAGCAACCACGGTAACTATATCGTCAGCTTGGGTAACGTTTGCCGGTGGCTGGCGCAGCAGGCGGAAGCGCTCGGCGTCGAAATTTATCCGGGCTTTGCCGCGGCGGAGATTCTCTACGACGAAGACGGCGCCGTGCGCGGTGTCGCGACGAGCGACATGGGGGTTGCCAAGTCGGGCGAACACAAAGCCGACTACCAGCCGGGCATGGAATTGCACGCCCAATACACCCTCTTCGCCGAAGGATGCCGCGGGTCGCTGGCGCAGGAAGTGATGCAGCGCTTCAACTTGCGCGACGGCGTCGATCCGCAGAAGTACGGCATCGGACTCAAGGAATTGTGGCAAGTCGCTCCGGAAAAGCACCAGAAGGGGCTCGTCATCCACAGCCAGGGATGGCCGCTCGACCGGCACACCGGAGGCGGCTCGTTTTTGTACCACCAGGATGAAAATCTGGTCGCCGTCGGATTCGTCGTGCATCTCAATTACGAAAATCCGCATCTCTCTCCGTACGATGAGTTTCAGCGCTTCAAGACGCACCCGGCGATTCGCCCGACGTTCGAAGGCGGCAAGCGGCTCGCTTACGGCGCGCGTGCGATCAACGAAGGCGGTCTGCAATCGGTGCCCAAGCTCGTGTTTCGCGGAGGCGCGCTAATCGGCTGTGCCGCGGGATTCGTCAATCTGCCGCGGATCAAAGGCAGCCACAACGCAATGAAGACCGGCATGCTCGCGGCCGAAGCGGCGTTTGCGGCGCTCGCGGCGGGGCGCTCGCGCGACGAGCTCGCCGCCTACCCCGAGGCGTATCGCCAATCGTGGGTCTTTGATGATCTCTACAAGGTCCGCAACGTCAAGCCTGGACTCAAATGGGGAATGCTCGCCGGCACACTGCACGGCGGCCTGCACATGTGGCTCAACGATCTCGGTCTATCCGCGGTCGCGCCATGGACGTTGCGGCACGAACGCGCAGATCACGAATCGTTGCGGCCCGCGGCCGAAATGCCACCGATCGACTATCCGAAGTACGACGGCGTCGTCACGTTCGACCGGCTATCGTCGGTCTTCGTCTCGAACACCAATCACGAAGAAAATCAGCCGGTGCATTTGCAGTTGCGCGACCCGGCGATCCCGGTCGAAGTGAATCTGCGACTCTATGACGGACCCGAGCAGTGGTACTGCCCCGCCGGCGTTTATGAATTCGTGACGGATGAGGCCGCCGGTGGGTCCGCGAAGCGTCTGCAGATCAACGCGCAAAACTGCGTGCACTGCAAGACCTGCGACATCAAGGACCCCAAGCAAAACATCCATTGGGTCACGCCCGAAGGAGGCGGCGGACCGAATTACCCGAACATGTGAAAGTGCCGGCGCAGCTAACTTTTCCTGACCTGGACTTGACCGGACAGACAACGCCCAAGCAACTTGCATCACGTTCCATTTTACGACCGCATTCGACCCCGAAGCCGCCGTTCGAAAGGGGTGTCAGGATGCGATTGACACAGGCCGTGACATATGGCATATTATTTCACGACAGTTGTCGCTAATTGTGCACCCGAACGCGAGACCTAGAATTCTTTGTTGCCGACTACGAAAACGGAGTTCCGCATGGAACTGACCAACAAATCCATTAAGTACGACGCCAGAATTAGTCATGACGGCAAAAGACGGTGATCCAGGAAGCCGTTGCCGACGCCGCCAGTCCGAAAATGATCAAGGCGGCCAATCACGCAGCGGCCGACGCAATTCTCCATTACATCAAGGCGCAGAACGTGTCGGCCACCCGTTTGACCGTAACCTTCGATGGCGCTAGCGCGACGGTCTCGGTGTTTGGCGTCGCGCGCGACCAGGCAACTAAGGAAAAATTACACTTTATTGCCGCAACGTAGTGAGAGTTGCGAAGGTCAGGAAATGATGACTGTCGATTCGAATCAACCAGCGGACACGGATTACGACCAGACCGCGATTTCGGAAGCAGTGGACTTTCTGGGTGGAAGGGCCGTCTTGAAACGGCAGATTTTGTCAAAACTTGATGCCCACGAGGTCATCGTTAAGGGGCTTCCCAGCAAAGCGTTGAGACACATAATCGATAGCGTAATGGTTCTTGGGCTCGCCGAAGTATTGGCAGCAGTCGGCGTCAGTCTGCGCACCATTCAACGGCAGAGCAAGTCCCCGAAAAAGGTGCTAAGCCTGGAGCAAAGTAGCCGGACGTGGAAGTTCGCGGAAGTTCTCGTAAGAGCAACAGAGGTGATGGGAAGCCAGGTACGTGCCGAGGAGTGGCTCACGACGCCCGCGACGGCCCTCGATCAGCGCCGCCCAATTGATCTTCTCTCGTCGCCCGCGGGCGTGGAAGCAGTCGAACAACTTCTTGGCCGGCTCGAATACGGCGTGTATACGTGACCCCGCTTCCAGCTGCCCTAGGCGGCTCGGGGTTAGTTGCATGGCGTCTTGACAAGCGGACTCGCCGTAACTCTTGGGACAGTGGTGAAGGCGCGCGCCTGTTCGGGGGGCGATGGAATTCTGTAGGCCGAAAGGTCGTGTACTGTTCGCTCGATCCCGCGACCGGGATTATTGAAGTTGCGGTACACAAGCGATTCGAAACGCTTGATACCGTTCCCCATGTACTGACCTCCGCAGTGATTGCGGATCTGTCTGCCGTACATATCGTGCAGCCAACTGTAGTGCCCAACGGAAACTGGCTGCGACCAGGATCGCCAAGCAGCGGTCAACAGAAATTTGGTGACGCCCTGCTTGCCGCTCATCCGTTTGTGGTCATTCCCAGCGTTGTATCGACTCACAGTTGGAACCTATTGTTTGACCCCGACGTTGCGAAAGGAGGCTATTCACAACAAACGCAAGAAGACTTCGCCCTCGATACGCGGCTTCATCCACCCGCGCCGTAACGGCTCTTCCGACACGGAAGGCTCGTCAGCTACACTTTACAATGGATCGACTGGCACAACGTCGCGAGCAATTCGCGCACCTGATTGCGCGCAAAGCCGGCGTCACTGACCGGCGCATCGCGATTGCGTTTGCACGTATCGCCAGGGAGCATTTTCTTGGTCCTGGTCCCTGGTGCATCAGTGAATCCGGTGCCATGAGCGCGTCAAGCAACCCCGAATATGTTTATCAGGATATAGTCATCGCTCTCGCGGCATCACAGGGAATTACAAACGGACTACCAAGTCTTCATGCTCGGTGCATTAATGAGATAGCTCCAATGCCCGGCGAGCGGGTGGTCCATGTCGGCGCGGGGACTGGCTATTACACAGCCGTGCTGGCCGAGTTGGTAGGCCCGCATGGCCACGTTACTGCGCTTGAGATCGAGCCAAGACTCGCACACAAGGCGGCAGAAAATCTTCGAAGATGGCCGAACGTCGCGGTGCACAACGAAAATGGCACTGACTACTCTCTGGAGTGCTCGGACGTCATATACGTGAATGCTGGAGTTTCTTCCCCACCCTTGCATTGGCTCGATGCATTAGACTTGGATGGGAGACTTCTATTTCCACTGGTTCCTGGTAAGGCTCAAGGAGCCATGTTGATGATCACTCGCCATCTGAGAGGTTATCCGGCCAAGTTCATCGCTAACGCCAGGTTCTATCCATGCATCGGCGCACAGGATGGCGCGCCTGGCTTGGCGGAGGCCTTTATCCGTGGTGACATGAGCCAAGTGCAAGCGTTCAGGCGCGATGAGGCGATTGACGAGACATGTTGGTACTCGGCTAACGGCTGGTGGTTATCTAAGGCGGCGGCAATGGGCATTGATCGTCTGGAATTGGCCGATTTCGCCCGATCAAACCCTAAGCACGATTCGACAATCGCTGCCGAATCAAGCCTCCGTTACTGCGCTAACCGCCGAGCCATGCCGCGCCGCGCACTCCACTCGAATCGCCATGAACGTTTTTGACGAGCGGCGTGTCGATGCGGTCGGAGAACACCCACGGCTGCATCAGCGCCGGCACGTTCGCATAAAGCTGCGCGACGTTCGACATACCCCCGCCGAGGACAATTACGTCGGGATCGAGGAGGTTGACGACGTGCGCGAGCGCGCGGGCCAAGCGCTCCTCATAACGCGCGAGGGTCGCTTGGCACGCCGCGTCCCCGGCAGCCGCGCCTCTAACGATCTCCACCGTCTTCCGAGCGCCGCCCGTCGACTGCAGATGGTCGCGCACCAGCGCGGGGCCGGCCACCCAGGTTTCGATACAGCCGGCGCGTCCGCAAAAGCAAAGCACTCCGGGTCGTTCGTCGTCGCGCGGCCACGGCAGCGGATTGTGACCCCACTCCCCGGCGATCGCATTGGGGCCATCGAGTAGGCGTCCATTTACGACAATGCCGGCGCCGACCCCGGTTCCGAGAATCGCGCCGAAAACCACCGCGGCGCCCTGCCCCGCGCCATCGGAAGCCTCCGACAACGCGAAGCAGTTGGCATCGTTGGTCACGCGGATGGCGCGGCCGACGCGCTGCTCTAAGTCTTCGCGAATCGGCTGCCCGTTCAAACAAACGGAATTGCACCCGCGCAAACGCCCGGTCGCGCGCGAGATCGATCCTGGAGTGCCGATGCCGACGCGGCTGCTTCCCACCGGCACGTGTAGCTCGTGCTCGGCATCGGCGACGAGTTCCGCCACTGCCGCGAGCGTGGCTCCGTAATCATTCTGCGGTGTTGCGACGCGGCGCCGCAGCAGTTGCGCGCCGTCGCTGCCCAGAGCTACGATCTCGATCTTGGTGCCGCCGAGATCGATACCGAGTCGGACCGGGGCCAACGGCGCAATCAATCCGCGGTGATCTTGGCGTCGGTGACCACTTTTTGCCAGCGCGCGAGATCGGTCTTGATGAGCGCGGCCAACTCCTCGGGTGTGCCGACGCTCGGCGTCAAACCCTGCTTGATCAGCGCATCGCGCACATCGCTTTGCGCCAAGACCGCGGTGATTTCCTGGCGCAGGCGATTGATGATCTCGCGCGGCGTACGCGCGGGTACGAGCAGCGCGTACCACAAGTCGACGTCGAAGTTTTCGACACCGGCTTCCTTGAACGTGGGGAAGTTGGGCGCCTGCGCCGAACGCTGCTCGCCGGATACCGCGAGCACCTTCAATTTGCCCGATCCGGAAAACGGGAGCGCCGTGTGCACCGGCATGATCATCATCGGCACCTGGCCCCCCACGACGTCCGTCACTGCGCCGGCGGAGCCCTTGTAAGGGACGTGCACGATGTCGACTCCGGCGTTGTGTTTGAGCAATTCCATCGCCAGATGCTGCGGCGTGCCGTTTCCGGGTGAAGCGTAGTTCAACTCGCCCGGTTTCTTTTTGGCGAGTGCGATCAATTCGGCGACGTTGGTGACGCCGAGCGCGGGATTGACGACGAGCGCCAGGTTTCCCACCGCCACTTTGGCGATCGGCGCGAAATCACCGACCGGATCGAACGGCAGCGCGCGATAGAGCGCCGGGGTCATTGTGAACGTATTGACGGTCACCAGGATCGTGTGCCCATCGGGCGCCGCTTTCGCGACCAGGTCCGAGCCGATGTTGCCGGAGGCGCCTGGCTTGTTGTCGACGACGAGCGGCTGGCCGAGACGTTTGCCGAGCGGCTCGCTCAATGCGCGCGCGAGAATGTCGATCCCGGTGCCTGGCGTGAACGGAACGACAACCCTAATGGGTTTCGTCGGATAAGTCTGCGCCTGCGCCACCGCCATCATTGCCGTCACCACTGCCACGAGCACAACTCGCGGCAAACATTGATATCGCCTCATGCCGACCTCCTTCGATGCACGCATTATTGACCGTTCCGAATCACGGCGTCGGGCGCGCGTAGCCCGCAACCCGTTTGTAACCGTCCGAAAGCGCCCGGATCTCCTGTTCGCTGATGACGTCCTCGATCTGTGCGAAAGGGCGATCCCCGGTGCGCTCGAACACTTCGCGTAGGATCGCATCGGGCGGATTGCGCCGATTGGCGAGCACGACATCGGCGGTCGCTTGCAGTCGCGTCGCCTCGTATGCGAGTAGCGCTTCCGCTACGTTGCTCCGGGTGACCAGGCAGTCGGTGAGCGCACGTGCGTCGAGGATCGCTTGTCCCGCACCATTCGACCCGCGCGGGACCATCGGGTGCGCCGCGTCGCCCAACAGTGTCACGCGGCCGCGGCTCCACCAAGGCAGCGGATCCTGGTCGATCATCGGAAATTCTAGGATGGCGTCCGCCGCGCGCAAGAACGCCGGCACATCGAGCCAGTCGAAATGCCAGTCAGCGAACGCAGGGAGAAAATCGGCAAGTTGCCCCGGACGGCTCCAATCGCGCTGCGTATATTTGCGCGTTGCGATCTCGGCCACCCAGTTGACGAGTTGAAGATAGGTGCCGTCGACGCGGTCGCGGATCGGGTAGATGACCATTTTGCCTCCAGCGAGCCATCCCGCGCGAATCATGCTCGCGCCGGTCAGAATCGGCGTCCAGCGCGTCGTACCGCGCCACATATTGACACCCGAGTACCGAGGCTCACCTTCCTCGGGGTGCAATTGCCTGCGGACGACTGAATGTAGCCCGTCGCACGCTACCAATAGCCGACCGCGTTGCGGCGGCCGCATGCTTTTGTCGGCAGCATCATGAAAAAAGACCGTGACACCCGTCCCGTCTTGCGCAAACCCCCTGCAGCGATGCGCTGTATGGAGGCGATCCGGACCTACGCGCTCTAGAAACGCATTTATCAGCACCTGCTGCAGGTCGCTGCGATGAATCGAGAATTGCGGAAATTCGTACCCGGCGTGACGACCGAGCGGCTCGCGATAGATGAGTTGCCCGAAGCGATTGAAGAAAATGGCCTCGCGAGTTGCAATTGCCACATTCGAAAGTGCGGCCTCGAGGCCCAATTCGCTCAGGACGCGCGCCGCGTGCGGCAGAATGTTGATACCCACGCCAACGGGCCGCAACGTTTCCGCCGCTTCGAATACGCGACAAGGGATTCCCGCCTGTTGGAGCGCCAGCGCCAAGGTCAGGCCCCCGACACCAGCCCCGACGATGATTACGTCCATAAGCGGTCGTGTGAGCGGCGAGGCCCGGCTTGCCGGGCGGCGAGCAATCGCGAATCACGGCCCGAGGCCGACACACGAGCATAACAGCTCGCACTCAGGATCCATTGAGGCCGAGCCGATCATGTTAGCGACTTGTCATGCAAGATGGAACCGCCGATCGGATAGTGTCTCAGTTCGAATGTCATCTATCGGACTAGGAGCTGACGGTTGGATAGCTCTTGTAAATCATTTCCAAGATGCTTCGCGTTACGACGGTCCCAGGGCGCGCTCACGGGTCGCGCCACGGCATAATGACGCATGATCGTTCACGTTGTAGACGGCATCTACGAGCTATTCCGGCACTTCTACGGCCTGCGTCGCTTTAACAAAGGGCCGGATCGCCCTTTCGGCGCCGTGATCGGCGTGCTGCAAACGTTGCTGCAAATGATTGAGCAGGGAGCAACTCACGTCGGCGTTGCGACCGATCACATCATCGAGTCGTTTCGCAACCGTATTTGGCCGGGCTACAAGACAGGCGATGGCATCGAACCAGCACTTCTCGCCCAGTTCCTCCCGTTGGAAGAAGCACTCACTGCCATGGGCGTCGTTGTATGGCCCATGACCGAGCTTGAGGCTGACGACGCGCTTGCCTCCGCTACACGGATCGCCTCGGCAGACCAGCGCGTGGAGAAAATTTGCATTTGGACACCCGACAAAGATCTGGCGCAGTGCGTCCGCGGCGACCGAGTGGTGCAGATCGACCGCAGGGCAAAGAAGATCCGCGATGCAGAAGGCGTTCGCGATAAGTTCGGGGTGGAGCCCATCCTGATCCCTGATTTCCTCGCCCTTGTTGGCGACGCGGCAGACGGATATCCAGGCATTTCGGGAATCGGGTCAGTCACGGCGGCACAGCTCTTGAACCGGCACGGCATCATCGAAAATTTTCCGCCAGCGTTACTAGGCGACCGCCGCGACCGCGCGCTGCTGTTCAAAGATCTCGCAACGCTTAAGACTGACGCACCCCTGTTTCGCGATGTGGAGGAGTTGCGGTGGCGCAACCCCGCCAGCGCATTCGCCTCGTGGACGGAGCGCATTAAAGCGCCTGGTCTGCTTGAGCGCTGCCTCAGGGCGCAGATGGCCTTAGATCAGCCAAGCAGCACCCATGCATCCGGCCTGCCTACTGTTTAAAGGCGGTGACCGGCCAGGAGCCACCGTTGACCTTGCAGAGCGGCGGAGACCGGCCGCTGCCGCGCTGTCGTGAATGTTTACACGCAGCGCTAAACGTCGAACGTTTCAATCTTCGAACTGGGGCTCTGTGGTCTGTTTTGACAGGACATTTCACTGCTGGCACGCGATATGCGAGTAGTCGCCCGTGATGCTTAAAATTCAATTGCACAACCAGGATACCAGTAACGAACCGGCGCCTAGGTTCGCTACCGATGCCGAAATCGCGCTCGCGGAACAGTTGCGGTATCAACTCGAGGAACGATATTTCGGACCATCCGCCGCACACTCACCTTTGAAGGCGCGATCGGGCGAAGCCGACTGACTCGCTCGCATCCCCGCAAGCGGGCGACCGGCGAGGCGGAGCAGGGGCCCCGTTGGATTTTACGGGGATGCGACCCGAGACGGGCGCGAAGGCCGCCAGTGGAAGGTTCAGCCATGCGAGATACGGACCGGCCGCCAGTTGCATTTCCGTGATTGGCGACCCCTGCGCGCTGCTCACACGGCCGCTCACACGCTCGGCCTCTTTGTACGGTTGCGAGAAGTGTCGCCTCGCGTGTCGGCCTCTGGCCGTGATTCGCGATTGCTCGCCGCCCGGCAAGCCGGGCCTCGCCGCTCACACACTCGGCCTCTTTGTACGGTTGCGAGAAGTGTCGCCTCGCGTGTCGGCCTCGGGCCGTGATTCGCGATTGCTCGCGTCCCCGCAAGCGGGGCCCCTGCTCGCCGCTCACACGGCCCTACGGAATCGCGCAGAAAACGGTACCTTCGAGAATCCATCCGTCGGCAAGCATCTCGCGCATTTCACTGTGGCTCGTCGTGTAACGATGATTCGCTTGCCCGCCCTTGCCGTTGTTGTATAGCCTGGTGACGGGCACCCGATCCGCGGCACAGTCGTCGGTCGCCGGGACCTCCGTGCTGAAGGCGAGCCCCTCATACATCCATTTCGGGTTGGCCTTCACCTTCGCGCATTCCGCGGCATCGAGGGTGAAGAAATGCGAGCTGGGGCCCACACCGGGCGTCCCGAAGAATCGGCACGCCGGCGCGCCGCGCGCGTCGCCCGCCGGCCGCACTTTGAACGCGAACCCGGTGCGTTGCCAGCCCGGGACGATGACGCCAGCGTCGAGCATCCCCGCCTCCGCCGACTCTGCCGTCACAAAGAAATGATCGAGGACGCGGTGGTAATACTCGACGGCGATGCGTTCGTCGGCGCCTGCCGGCGTGGGCGCAAGATAATCGATCCGCAATACGTCGTCGCCGCCCCCCGCGACCGACGTCATGCGCGCGCTAGTGGCGCGCGCTACGGGATCGCCGGATAGCTGGCCCGCGAGGAACACAAGCGACCAGGAAAAGATATCGTCGGAGAAGCCGCGGTCGAAGCCATGCAGGACTCCGTTCAGCGCGACCAGTTGTCGCGTCCCGGTCAAGCGCGCCACACCTTGCTCGGTGACGGAAATCGGCGCGGTCGTATCCGCGGTGCCACTGAGCGCGAGGTATGGAAGCGTCACGCCGGATAAACCCTTCTGATCGGTACCGAACGCCGGATATCCTTGGACGCCGAAGTAAGGGATGTAGCCGACCGCTGCCTTGAGCCGTGGATCGAACGTGACCTTGCTCGTCTCGGACGGCAGCGATGTCGTGAGTGCCGCGCCCGCCATCAGCAACAGCGACTCACCGCCCTGACTCGCCCCAAAGCCGCCGACCCGGGCAGGATCGACATGATCGCGAAACTGCGGATGCGCGAGGACGAGATCGAGCGCCGCGGACAACGCCCGTGGCCGCACCGCCTGCATCGCGACATAGTTCTTGTAGTAGAGCAAAGCATACAAGGCGTCGCGGAAGCTTTCGACATTGACCGTCGTGAAGCGTGAATCGCCGTGGAACGGCGCAACGACGACATAGCCGTGGCTTGCGAACAGCTTCAACGCCTCGATGTAATCGTCTGAAATCGGGCTGCCGCCGAACCCGTGCGAAAACAAGAGCACCGGATAGCGCAGCGCGTTATCGGTGAAGATGGGTACTTCGTTGCCGCGCTGCATACGCGGCACCGACTGGCCACCCGGCAGCACGTAGTCTGCCCGGCCATTGGCTTGGGTCGTCGGATAGCAGACCAGCACCACATGCGGAAACGTGCGTCCGCCGAAGAAACCGTACAACGTGAAATCGCGCGGAAGCGCGAGATTGACCACGAGCGAGTTGGCGGACTCAGCCAGTAGGTCGGTCAGGTAGCGCGGTGTGGCGCCGTCGGGGTAGCCTTCCCACCAATCCTGCGCGGACTTCCCGGGCGGGACGCGCGTGAAGTCTTGCGCGATATTGCTGCAGCCTACCTTGTGAAGACCCGGCGGAGAGGGTGGTATCGGTTCCCCATGTAACGCCAGCGCGGAAAACGGCAGCATGGCGAACGCGCACAGCGCAACAGCGCGAACACCCGCCGAAACGAATCTCGACACAATGGACTCCCTGAAAGCGAATTGGACGAGCCTACACGGCCGTTGTTCCCGCCAACTGTCGGAACCGCTCGCAGTCCGCGACTTGATTGCAGGGTGCGAATGCGCCGCGCAGGTCGAAGCGGTGCGGGACGCGCACCCCCCGCCTACTCTAACGTGTGACGATCGATTCCGTGTACTGCTTAGAACGCGTCGGCGGTCAGCGCAAGCACGCTTTCACCGCCCTCGGTAATCGTATGCGCCAGGCCGGATGCCTGCGGCAACATCGAATCCGCATAGAATCGCGCCGTGGCAATCTTCGCGCGTAGAAACTCGGTGTCGCCCTGACCCGACACCAACTGCTGCGCTGCCAGGAGCGCCGCGCGGCCCATCTGCCAGCCGCCGGCGACAATCCCCCACAGTTGCAGATACGGAACCGAACCGGCGTGCGCCACGCGAGGGTTCTCTCCATAGGTCCGGACGACCCATTCGATGGCCCCTTGCAGCGCGGCGGTCGCCGAGGCGAGCGACAGGCCGATCGCCTGCAGCGATCGATCGCCGTGCGACGCAAGTTTGGCCGCCACGCGGTCGATATCACCTGCCACCTGGTAGGCGACGGCGCCGGCATCGCGCGCGGTCTTACGGCCGAGCAGATCGTTCGCTTGGATGCCCGTCGTCCCTTCGTAAATCGTGATGATGCGCGCGTCGCGATAGTGTTGGGCGGCGCCTGTCTCTTCGATGAAACCCATGCCGCCGTGCACCTGCACGCCTAGGTACGTGACGTCCTGCGCCACCTCGGTCGACCACCCCTTGACGATCGGAATCATCAGATCGACAAATGCCTGATGGCGCTTGCGCGCGTCCGGTTCGGGATTGCCCCTTGCGTTGTCCATGGCGGCGGCGGTGACATACGCAACTGCGCGCATCGCCTCCGTATACGCCCGCATCGTCATCAGCATGCGGCGGATATCCGGGTGCTCGAGGATCGATCCCCCCGCCGGACTCTTTTCGAATCCGACGGCCTTGCCCTGCACCCGTTCACGGGCGTAACCGACCGCTCGCTGGTACGCACGCTCAGAAATGCCGACGCCTTCCATGCCCACCGAGAATCGCGCCAAGTTCATCATGATGAACATGTATTCAAGTCCGCGATTCTCTTCGCCAACAAGATAGCCGATGGCACCGCCATGGTCGCCGTAGGCCATCACGGCGGTCGGGCTCGCGTGGATGCCAAGCTTGTGCTCGATGGATACGCAATGCACGTCATTGCGGGGACCGAGCGAACCGTCGTCGTTGACCAGGAACTTCGGCACGACGAACAGAGAAATCCCCTTTACACCTTCCGGTGCGTCCGGCGTACGCGCGAGCACGAGGTGGATGATGTTGTCGGTGTAGTCGTGCTCGCCATACGTGATGTAGATTTTTTGCCCAAACAATTTGTACGTGCCGTCCCCTTGTGGTACAGCCCGCGTGCGCACGGCGGCAAGGTCGGAGCCGGCTTGTGGCTCGGTCAAGTTCATCGTGCCAGTCCAGGACCCTTCGACCATTTTCGGCAGGTAGGTGGCCTTCAGTGTGTCGGAACCGCGCAGCTCGATCGCCTCGATCGCCCCTTGTGTCAGCAGAGGACACAGGTCGAACGCCATGTTGGACGCGTGCCACATTTCTTCGACCGCCGTAGCCACCAATTGCGGCAGCCCTTGTCCGCCGTACTTTTCGCTCTTGGTGAGACCGTTCCACCCGTTTTTGACGAACTGCCAATACGCATCCTTGAAGCCCGCCGGCGTTTTGACCGAGCCATCGGGCAAGCGCTTAGCACCCTCGCGATCGCCAGGCCCATTGAGCGGATCGAGCACATTGGTGGCAAACTTCGCCGCTTCCTCGAGAATTGCCGTCACCGTATCGGGAGTCGCTTCGACGAAACCGGGCAACTTCGCGATCTGGTTCAGACCGGCGAGCTCGTTCATCACGAAATGCATCTCGGCAAGGGGTGCTTGATAGGCGCTCACGGGTGGACCCCCACGCTTGCGGCCGCATTTGCCAATGCGGCCACTGCGCTGCCCCCCAAGGGGGCGCAATTCGCGCCTTGGGGCGGCCCGGCGGCGCTAATACTGACCGTCACGTGCGTCATCCTAGCTCGGCGGTCAATTGCGGGACGATATCGAAAAGATCCCCGACCAGTCCATAATCCGCCATCTGAAATATCGGCGCCTCCGGATCCTTGTTGATCGCGACGATCACCTTGCTGTCCTTCATCCCGGCTAGATGCTGGATCGCACCTGAAATGCCGATCGCGATGTAAAGGTCGGGCGCGACGATCTTTCCCGTCTGTCCCACTTGGTAATCGTTCGGCACGTAGCCGGCGTCGACCGCAGCGCGCGACGCTCCGATGGCGGCGTTCAACTTGTCGGCCAGTGCTTCGAGCATCTTGAAATTGTCACCACTGCCCAACGCGCGCCCGCCCGAAATGACGATCCGTGCGCTGGTGAGTTCGGGGCGCGCCGATTTCGTCAACTCCTGGCCGGTTACGCGTGACAATCCCCCGTCTACGGGAACCGTGATCGATTCGATCGACGCACTGCCGCCGTCGGCGGATGCCGCTTCGAACGCGGTGGTCCGAACGGTCAGGACTTTGATCGCATCCTTGGACTGCACGGTGGCGAAGGCATTCCCCGCGTAGATTGGCCGAACAAACGTATCCACCGTCTCGATGCTGATGATGTCGGAGATTTGCCCGACATCGAGTTTGGCCGCCACTCGCGGCAGGACATTCTTGCCGAAGCCGGACGCCGGCGCCAACACATGCGTATAAACGCCGGGCAGCCGGGAAAGCGCGATTGCCGCCAGGTTCTCCGCGGTCGGCGTCGCGAGATGCGCCGCGTCGGCATGCAACACCAAAGTGACACCGGCAACCTTCGACGCAGCCTGGGCGGCGCTGCCGGCGTTAAAGCCGGCAACCAGGACATGAATCTCACCCTCGAACTTTTGCGCCGCGGCAATCGTGTGCAGTGTCGCCGACTTGAGCGAAGCGTGGTCGTGCTCGGCGATTACAAGTATCGACACGTTAATCCTGTTGCGGTATCCGGCACGAATCGTCGTGAGAACTGCTACTGTGCAGTGAGCGAAACCAATGCACTACGGCAAAACCTTGGCCTCGTTGCGCAGTTTGGCGACGAGCTCTTTCACATCCGCGACCCTGCCTCCTCCCCTCCGTTTCGGGGGTTCCACCACCTTCAGCGTCGCAACGCGTGGTGCAACATCCACACCCAACGCCGCGGGATTCGTGACGTCGAGAGGTTTTTTCTTGGCCTTCATGATATTCGGCAACGTCGCGTAGCGTGGCTCATTCAGGCGCAGGTCCGTCGTGATGATGGCAGGCAACCGCATCTCGATGGTTTCCAAACCACCGTCAACTTCGCGCTTCACAGTAGCGTTCCCCGAACCGATCTCGACTTTGGACGCGAATGTCGCCTGCGGCCAATCGAGAAGCGCGGCGAGCATCTGCCCGGTTTGATTCGCGTCATCATCGATCGCCTGCTTGCCCAGGATAACGAGTTGCGGCGTCTCCTTCGCGACGATCGCTTGCAAAATCTTGGCCACGGCAAGCGGCTGCAGGTCCTCGCTGCTTTCGACCAGAATCGCCCGATCGGCGCCGAGCGCCAGCGCTGTCCGCAAAGTCTCCTGACATGCGCTGACGCCGCACGAGACGACCACGATTTCCGTTGCCACGCCCTTCTCTTTCAGGCGGACCGCTTCCTCGACGGCGATCTCGTCGAACGGATTCATCGACATCTTGACATTAGTGGTGTCTACGCCGGAGCCGTCCGGTTTGACGCGAACCTTTACGTTGAAATCGACGACCCGTTTGATCGGAACCAGAAGTTTCATCGGCGCAAGAAATAGTTAAGAGTAGGATTATAGCGTCGCGCTCGCCGCCGATCAGGAGGCGTCCTGCTTCACGAGAGAACTTCATGGACTCCGCTAGCACATTATCCTCGGACCTTACGGAAATCTTAAAGCACATTCCGCATCGCTACCCCTTTCTGCTGATCGACCGAATGGTTGGTTGCGAGCCGAACCGCTGGGTTAGGGTCATCAAGAACGTTTGCGGCAACGAGTGGTTTTTTCAGGGAATTCCCTTCGATCAGCGGGTCATGCCGCAGATGCTGGCAGTCGAGGCGCTCGCCCAGAGCGCCGGGGTGTTGTGTCATTACTCCGGTATGACGAGCCGCATTGGCAAGACGATTTTTTTCTTTGCCGGATTTGACAATTGCCACTTCGGCCGTCAGGCGATTCCGGGAGATCAGCTCCTTCTGGAATGCACGATGAAGCGCTCGATGCGCGGCGTCGCGAAGCTTTCGGGCCGGGCGTCGGTCGACGGCGAAATGGCCGTGGAGACCAATCTAACAGCGGTCCTGCGCGACATGGACCCAATTGTAGACGACCCCAACGATCGGCCGGCGCCGGTGTAGTCGCTGCGTGAGCGGCCGGGTGAGGGGCGAGCAGGGGCCCCGCTTGCGGGGATGCGAGCAATCGCGAATCACGGCCAGAGGCCGAAAAGCGATCATCACGACCTCGCACCCAGGGCGATTGAGGTCGAGCGAGGCCCGGCTTGCCGGGGGCAGCGTGAGCGGCGAGGGCCCGGCTTGCGGGCGGCGAGCAATCGCGAATCGCTGTCCGAGACCGACACGCGACGCGAAACTTCTCGCAACCGTACCGAGGCCGAGCTATTTTCGTGCTACGGATGCAGCCAATTCGGACAGAAAGCGCCCCGCCGCCGCCCCGTTGATCAGTCGATGGTCGAAAGTAAGGACGATTCGGGCGTTGGCCTCTCCCGGCGCAGGCGTACCCAGAAAGAACACCGAACTCGCGGGCGCGACCAGCGTTGGAACAGCGTCGGGTATTCCGAACTCGCCCAAGTGCGAGAGCAGAATCTGCGTGTCTTCTGCCGCTTGGTCACCCTCGCGAATCGCGATGCGCATCTGCGCGCTGCACGCACGAACGAAATCCTGCAGCGTCATCCGTTCCGCTGCACGCACGACGGCTATGGCCAGTTCGTCGTTCGGGCGTGCCATCGCGATGCCCACGTTGACATGGTTGTATTCGCGAATTCGATCGTCACCCAACATCACTGAACGGAAATGCGGGTGTCGCTGCGCCACTTGCGCGACGGCGTGGCCAAACACCTGAAAAGGCGTCGCCTTCGGTCCCTGACCTGTCGTCTGCGGCGACGCGAGGAAATTCCACGGCACGGCGACCGCTATGGTTCCGGGGATGACCAGCGTTGCACTGCGACGAAGCCGGAAAATAAGCGCGCGATGACCGCCGACGACCTTCTGTTCACAATATCCGATTGCCGCGGGAACCAACGGTGCCTCGCGCGCAAGATAGGCATCGATATCCTGAGGCAGCAGTTTGTTTGACGTCGACGCAATCGATGCGAGCAGCGCGGCGTCGATGCCGCGTTCTTGAGCATAGTGGCGCGTACGCGGGGGAATCAGTCGCTCGGTCGGTGTCGATGCAACGCCGACACCGTTTTCGCCTGGCGCCGGTGCGATTATTGCAATCGTCGTGTCGATGGCCACGACGTCCCCCGCTGCCACTCGCCATTCGACTAGCATCCCGTCAAACGGCACCTCGAGCTCGACCGTGGTCTTGTCCGTCTCGATGACATACAGGGGATCACCGCGGCGCATCGTCGAGCCGGGCTCACGCAAAAGCTCGACGACGCGGGCCTCACGTAAGCCCTCCCCAAGCTGCGGCACTCGAATCTCGCGAAGTCCGCGATCGTTCATCGCATCACCTCGGTCAGAGCGGCATGCATCTTCGCGACATCGGGCAACACAGCATATTCGAGCACGGGATTGAAAGGGATGTGGCCGTCCTCGCGTGCCACGAGCAGCGGCGGCGAGAGGAATCGATTGAAGCGTTGTTGTGAACCGACCATTTCGGCGATTATGGCCTGACCGAAGCTGCTCGTGCGCGTATCTTCGCTCACCACCACCAGCCGTCCGGTCTTTTCGATCGACGCCTCGATGGTCGCCCAGTCGCATGGGACGAGGCTGACCAGATCGATAATCTCGACCGACAAACGCCCTGCGCGCTCGTCCGCCGCTTGCTGGACGATCTCGAGGCAATTGCCCCACGACACGACCGTAACGTCCGCGCCCGTTTGCACGATGCGCGCGCGACCGAATCCGCGAGAATATCGCACAGCCTGTTCGTGCCGCACGCGCATGATGTGTTTCGGAATGAGCAGCAGCGTCGGGTCGGCTTCGTGCAGCGCAGTCCAGAGCAATCCGGCAAGGTCGCCGGGCGTGCTCGGAACCGCAACGCGCAAACCGGGGATGTGCGTCCACAATCCCTCATTCGATTGGCTATGCCACGTGCTACCCGCTGGCAGATAGGCGCCGTAGGGAGCGTAGAAAATGGCGGGGCACGTCCAATCCCCGTTTGATCGCCAGCGGAGTGTCGCCGCCTGAGTCAGCAACTGGTTGAACGCCGACGCCATGAAATCGATGAACTGCAGTTCGAAGACAGGACGAAATCCGGTCGCTGCAAGCCCCACCGCCATTCCGACTATCGTGGCTTCGGCAAGCGGAGAATTGACGACCCGGCCCGGATACTGTGACGAGAGTCCGCGCGTAAATCCGAACACGCCTCCTTTCGGATCCTCGACGTCTTCGCCGAAGATCAGGGCATGTGGAATGCGCTTCATGGCCTCGCCGAGCGTGGCATTGAGCGCGCCCGCCATAGTGTTAGCGGATTCATCGAGTTCAAATGGCAGCAATAAACCTTCGGGGTTGTACGTGCCGAAAAGTCCGGTGGCAGCCGAATCCGGGGCAGGTGCAGGTTCGCTCTCGGCGATCAGGAAAGCCGCGTCAACTTCGGCGGCAGCTTCTGCCCGCATAGATTCCAATCCGCCCGAGGTGAGTTCCCCGCGCGCGATCAGCGATTGCGCATAGCGTTCGACCGGATCCCGTTCGCGCATTTCGGATATCTCTTCGGCGGTGCGGTAGAGCCGATGATCGTCACTGTTCGTGTGTGAGGTCAGCCGATCAAGCTCGACCCACAGCACGGCAGGCCCTTCACCGCGACGCGCGGCGGTGATTGCAGCGCGGCCCTCTTCCATTACGGTCGCGACGTCGCGTCCATCAATTCGGCGATAAATTGACTCACCGAAAATACCCAGGCGAAAAGGAAGCTGGCCGCGCGTAGGCGTGCTTATGCCGTAGCCATTGTCCTCGACGACGAACACAATGGGGAGCCGGTCCTGCACCGCCTGTGCCAGTGCCTCGTAGAACTCGCCTTGCCGCGTTGCCGCATCGCCCACCGTACACAGCACGACTCGCGGCGTTCCGCCTAGCTTGATTCCCCAGGCCGCGCCAATCGCGGGTAAACATTGCGACGCGGTGGGCGTCACCGGCGGAAATATCCCCAGCCGGCGCCAAGTTCCATGTACCGGCATCGCGCGTCCCCCGGTCGACGAACGAGCCGTCGCGAGTTGCTCCCGCGCCATTTCAAGCGGAGTAAGACCCCGCGCCTGCACCAGCGCCCGGTCCCGGTAGTACAGGAAGAGAAGGTCCTCCGGTGTCAGCGATGCCGTCAGAGCGGCGAGCGCTTCGTGTCCTTGCGCAGGGATGTGTATCCAGCCACGGCCTTGGCGCAAAAGGCGCTCTTCCCGCAAGTCGCCAGCACGATCTAGCAGAATATCGCGGAGTAATCGTGAATTATCGATATGGAATCCGATAAGCAACTAAAAGAATAACTTCGAGTGGGGTGTTTTAATCCGTTTTATCGCAGACGAAATGTGGGCTGCTGCCGGTTCGGTGGACACCGACCTAAGCTTCTTGCGCTTTCTCGAACGCTATCGGACTGATGTAGCCGAGTGTCGAATGGCGGCGAGTCGGATTGTAGAACCGCTCGATGTAATCGAACACCTCGGCGCGCGCCTGTTCTCGCGTCCGCAACACCTTCCGGGTCGTGCGCTCGATCTTTAATGAGCTGAAGAAGCTTTCCATCGCCGAGTTGTCCCATACGTCACCGGCACGGCTCATGCTGCACGTGATGCCCTGTTCCTTGAGCAGTTCCTGGAAGTGCTCACTGGTGTACTGGCTGCCCTGGTCCGAGTGATGCAACAACTCGATTGGTTGACCACGCCGCCAGACCGCCATCATCAAGGCATCGGCCACGAGCTGCGAGGTCATGCTCGACTGCATCGACCAGCCAACGACGCGACGCGAGTACAGGTCGAGCACCACGGCCACGTACAGCCAGCCTTCGGCAGTCCAGAGGTAGGTGAAGTCGGCCACCCACTTCTGGTTTGGTGCGTCTGCCTGGAACTGGCGGTCGAGCACGTTGCCTGCGACGGCGCCGCGCTCGCCCCGGTCGGCCGGGAGCCCACGACGCCGTGGTCGGGCGCGCAGCGCTTGCGCCCGCATGAGTCGCTCGATACGGTGCAAGCCGCAGCGGTGACCCAGTGCCAGTACGTCATGCCAGACGCGGCGCGCGCCGTAGGTACGGTCGCTGCCCAGAAAACTGTGATGGACTTGACCGCCCATGACCTCGTCGTCGAGACTGCGCTGGCTTCGGGGCCGGTTCAACCATGCATAGAAACCACTTCGCGAGACACCGAGTGCCTCGCACATGAGCAGTACCGGCCAGGCCCCTCGGTGTTTCGTCACGAAGCCGAACTTCACATCGACTCCTTGGCGAAATAGGCCGCGGCTTTTTTCAGGATATCGCGCTCCATCCTGAGCTTGGCGACTTCCTTCTTCAGCCGCTCAATCTCCGCCTGCTCGGGCTTCATTACGCCCTTGCCGGGGAACGCCTGCTGTGGGTCGACCGCCTTCTCGCGGACCCACTTGCGCAGCACGTTCTCATGCACGTCCAGGTCGCGCGCGGCTTGCGCCGCCGTCACACCGCGTTCCTTAACCAACCTCACCGCCTCAAGCTTGAACTCCCGGCTGAACTGCCTTCTCGTTCCCATGAACCACCTCCGGTTTCGGATTCCACCCTAACATGGTGTCCTCGAAACCGGCAGCAGCCCAATGAATTCACCACTGCAAAAAACAACATTACCAGCGACCTGTGGGTAATCGGATAGATCGCGCGTGTTCTCGCCCCCGTTGCCCGAACGGGATTCTTTCTCAGCAATGGCTAACATGGGAAATGCGCTGTCAGTCGACAACCGTCCAGATTCTCGGGATATTGAGTCTTTTCGGCTACTCAGTCGCTCCTCCACGGTTGTTGCGCAGCGCGCGACTCAAAAGTTGTATTTCACAAATTTGCCTATATTTGTGTTTACTCTGTGCGGAAACGCGCATACTCACTCCCGCGTAAGAGTTACAAAAGGTGCCGAATTCCGGTGCGCCACTTGTAGCGAACAACCAGTTTAATTCATGTCGCAATTTTAATTGTTCGACGGCACCCACAGGAGACTTTTATGAGCGCCCAAATTCACGCTTTTGCCAAGCCCCTTTCCCCCATTAAGCAGGTGGAGACACGCTTCGATCCCGAATTCGGCGTTCTTTGGGGATGCATGAACCCTGCCCCGCGTCCCTGTTTTAGCCTACGACTTCTCGATGAACTCGGCGATTTTGTGCGGAGCATCGACGATTCGCGGGGAGTTTATAAGCACCAGGGCTTAGAGCAGCGGATCAACTACGCGGTGATTGCTTCAAACGTTCCGGGCGTTTTCAATTTAGGGGGTGATCTTTTGCTGTTCAAGCAAGCGATCGGCAACCGCGATCGCGATCAGTTGATCCGCTACGGACGCAAGTGCATCGACAATCAGTTCCCTTGGTATCGCAACTTCGAGTTGCCTTTGACCACGATCTCCCTCGTGCAGGGCGACGCGCTCGGCGGAGGGTTCGAATGCGCGCTCTCGAGCACGGTGCTCGTAGCCGAAGAATCATCGCGCATGGGATTTCCCGAAATCCTATTCAACCTGTTTCCAGGAATGGGCGCATACAGCTTCCTGGTCCGTAAGATCGGACGACGCAAAACCGAAGATATGATAACCAGCGGCAATTTGTACTCGGCTCGCGATCTGTACGAATTAGGGGTCGTTGACGTGGTGACGCCGGATGGTACCGGGGAAGCCGCGGTCTACGGTTACATCCGCAAACACGCCCGTGCCGCGAACGCGCGCCGGGCCATCGAAGCCTTGCGGAATGAATTCGAACCAGTGACGCATAGAGAACTCGTTCGCATTGTTGAGATTTGGGCCGATGCTGCTCTTAATTTAAGTGCTCGCGATCTTAAGATGATGGATCGTCTTATTCGAGCGCAGCAGCGTGGCGGAGCTGGCGATCTAGACTCCACTGCAGCTTCGAACATCCTTAGAATGGAAGCGGCAGGCGTGGGGGACTGAGGTAATTTTCGAAGCGGTTTAGTTATGCTAGCTCGTGGACCTCAATTTATTCCTACGCTCTTCCAAATACGTCTCAAGGGCGTCGCGCGTTTTCGAGGACGTACGAAGGAGGTCTTCAGTCCACTGTGTTGCTCTTAGACGCAAGGCGTCATGAGGGGTCCGTTCTAACCGTACTGCAAGTTGGACTAGTTGGTTCGCGCCCACGCTAGCGGATCCCCCTTTCAGGGCGTGTGCCGCATCCTTCACAGTTTCATACTTTCGTTCTGCTATCGCTTCCGTTATCTGGGAGACGATACGTTCCATGTCGCTGCAGAAGCCCTTGATCAATCGCTCGACAAACGTCGGATCTTGGGACAATTGTCCAAGATCGGAAAGAACGGCGACATCAAGAGGATCGCTGTTAACCACCTGCAGCGAGGGACGTTCCTCGGTACGGGCCGGGGGTGCAGAAAATACTTGGGATTCCACCTGAAGATGGCGTTCTACCGCCTCTAGAAGAATCGACGCGCGTAGAGGCTTTTGAACGAATTCGGCAGCCCCAGCCTGCATACACGCGTCGATAAGTTCCGTTGTGACGTTGGCAGATAAGATGAGTGTGGGGATTGGATTCCGCGTGGCGAACTTATAGAGTTTAAGCGCCTCAAGCCCGCTAACCACGGGCATGGAAAGATCAAACAACGCTATATCGAATCCCCCGCGTTCTAACGCGTCGAGAGCGGCTTCGCCGTTGTTGACGATGGTTACGCTGTGCCCGCGACTCTCAAGAATCATTTGGGTGACGCGTTGATTGGTCGGATTGTCCTCGGCGACCAATATGCGAGCACGGCGGAGCTTGTGAACGTTTGCTCCATTGCCTGCCGACATCGCGCTGACTGCCGCTGAGCCCCTAATCGTTGCGACCAGTTCAGCTGTAAAGTCGACCCCCTGCGCCTCGGTCTTCGGCAACGGGATATCGAACCAAAAGCGAGTGCCGACGCCAACTTCACTTGTGAGGGCGATGCGGCCGCCCATTAGCGTAACCAAATGTTTCGCAATTGTCGTTCCAAGACCTGTGCCACCATAAACCCTCGTAATCGAATCATCCGCTTGGGTAAATGGGTCAAAAATTGATGCCTGCTTTTGCGTCGGAATTCCAATACCGGTGTCCTCAACTTCAAACCGCATCATTGCCACGTCATCTATCTCGCCAATTGCTCGCACTCGTAACGATATCTGACCTTTCTCGGTGAACTTGACTGCATTCGCAAGCAGATTAAGCAGCACCTGGCGGAGATGGTAGACGTCGCCGTTAAACCAACCCGCCGCCTCAGGAGCCACATCGGTATGGACTGTCAGACCTTTGTAGCGCGCTTGCGGCAATACGATCTTAACGGTTGTGGTAAGCAAGCGGCCGAGGTCGAAAGGCGAGACTTCCAGTTGCACTCGTCCGGCCTCGATCTTGGTCATGTCGAGGACATCTTCGATCTGCGCGAGGAGTAAATTCGCGGAACTCGTCATAGTTTCGACGATCTCCCGCTGCGTTTCGTTGAGACTTGTTTCGCGTAATACGTCCGCCATCGCAATCACACCGTTGAGCGGCGTGCGCATCTCGTGGCTGACGTTAGCCAAAAATCGACCCTTTGCTTGGTTCGCTTCGTCCGCCTTCTTTCTGGCTTCGGTAATGCGTTGCGCTAGCACGCCAACATAGAACGGCAGAACGATCATCCCAGCAAGGTAACCGACCCCTATTCCAAGGTGGTTGGACCAAAAATCAGAAAAAATCAGTACCGAGGTGAACCCAATGAGACCTAATGCCTGGGAGAGGTGTAAAAAGTATCGGCCAAACCTAAAACCATTGCCGAACGAAACGAACAAGTAAATACCAACGACGATCGCGCCGCTCTCCCCCATATGAAACAAGAAATAGGTGGTCGCCGCGTTATCTGCAACAATTCCGATGATTCGGCGTGGGACCGAGTCTCGAGAACTTAAAAGTACCGCTGCTACAAGCGCAATAGAAAGGAAAAAGAAGCCTGCGCCAACGCAAAGCTCCTCCAGTTCCTTTCCTGTTAGTGCGCCGTCTTTCCACACGTAGAATGCAAGGTAGACGTACACTGCGCCGACCAGCCCGAAGCGCAACAAGGATTGCTCAAGCTCGGCGCGGGGGGCCAAAGCAAGCCTCGACGACCAGCTCGCGCGTCTAAACCAGTTCTGGATCATTGGTATAAACAAGTTATTTGAAGGGATGGAAAGTGCAAATTGGTCGTTACGCAACGGCCTGCTGGTGTTTACCGGCTATTTCCAGAGTTTACAAGAGAACGTCGCAAGGTGTCGCTCTGCGCCAACGGGGGCCGCCAATCTCGCACTTTTAAGCAAGGACGCGCCAACCAATCGCGTGCTGGAGCTAAGGATCATGTCGTGAAAGCCCTCTGAGACTGCGAACTCCGCAAACGGCATGCCAGAGAGTGCAATGCACCAACCAGAGTTCGCACCACACGTAAAGAACACCGGTTTTACGAGTCCAAGCAGCTTACCAATGGCCGCTACTGAAACGGGATCGGCCTCCATCTGATGGGTGATTTGTCTTGACGACAGAATTTCAACGCCGGCAAAAAAAAGTTTGCGAACTCGTGCGGACGAACAGCAGAGACGGTGGTCAGGCGGTTTGACGCCCCCATAGATTGACTTGGGTTTAGGCGGCAATGAGTCCCGCCTTAATCGCATGGGCAATGGCCTCGCCGCGATTGGCCGCGTTTAGCTTGCTGCGAATCGCATCGAAATGAAACTGGACAGTTCGCGCGCTTATTTCCAATTTTGCGGCGATATCGTCGCTGGTGAGTCCACGTGCTGCAAGAACTAAGCATTGTTTCTCTCGCTGGCTGAGTGGAGCGCCGGTTGAGGCGGGCGGAATGTTGCGGTCAGTAACAGACTTCATAAAAAACTGATGAAAGAAATGGCCGAAGATCACAATATCTGAAAGATTGCGCGAAATCTGACTTTGTCGGATCTCATCAACCATAGGAATGGCTGAATTTAATGCGACGATGACTCTCCCGTTGCGGGAGTTATAGAGTGAAAAACAGACACCGCTGGCGATACCGTGTAGCTTGGCGTCGTCTAAAAACCGATCTGTTCTTGGGTTGATTCCGCGATCAGTTCGCTGATCCCAAATGAAAGGAAGTACATTGTCAAACGTGTGAATTATCCTTGGGTCGATTTCTATATAGGCAGCCTGATCATAATGTCTGACCCATTCCGCAGGCAGAGTGGTGTAGACGAAGCTGCGGCTTTCCCGGTCCGGCGACGGTGTCGTGCTCATGCCGTACATGAAACTGTTGAAACCAAAACTCAAAGTAATCCTTTCCACTACTGGTCGAAGATCAAGGCCTTTTTCCGCTGCGGAAATTAGAGGCAATAGTAACGGAGGGATGTATTTCGAGTGCTCTCCTTGCTGCAAGCTGGGTGTCAAGGTTTGCAACATGTTTCCCTCCTCACCAAGGTGCTCGCAACGTAACCTCGACGACTAAAGTCGTTGCCACTGCCGCCCAACTAAGCCCTCAATCGGCTTAAAGGTGGCCTTGTACGCCATTTTCCTACTCTCCGCGATCCAGTAACCGAGGTAAAGGTAGGGGAGGCCGAGTTGCAGGCAGCGGTCAATTTGCCATAGCACGTTGTACGTGCCGAAACTCGCGCCAGCGATTTCGGGTTCAAAGAACGTATACACCGAAGAAAGTCCATCGACCAGTCGGTCGACGAGACTGACCATGCGCAATCGCCCGTCGAGCTCCCGAAACTCGAAGAGATCCGTCGCGACATTGCTATGCAAAAGAAAGTGCTGGTATTGCTCACGGCTATCCTGGTCCATACCGCCGCCCGGGTGACGGTAGCGCTGATAATGCAGGTATAGCGCGTAATGTTCCGCATCAAACGTTAAATCCCGCCTAACTGTGGTCATCTTGCAATGATTTCGCATCGTCCGACGCTGCGATCGAGTCATTACAAAATCTCTTACCGGAACACGGACTGGCACGCAAGCCCGGCAATGGTCGCAATATGGTCGATAGGTAAACGCCCCGCTGCGGCGAAATCCGATCCGCACGAGATCGCTATAAACGTTCTTGTCAATGAGATGGCTGGGGGTGGCTACCTGCGAGCGGGCCGCCCGATCGGGGAGATAACTGCATGGATAGGGCGCCGTCGCGTAAAACTGCAGCGAACTTAATGGAAGGTCGTTGAGTTTACTCACCGTACTGCGGTTCGATCCGCTCCTGCGCGTCGAGGGTTCCGACGGGCCAGACCGCCGGGGGTTCATTTGAGTGTATCAATTCGCGCAGGTGTGCCGCAAACACGTTTCGGCCGATCGGCCGCGCCCCGAAAGAGGCGAGATGGGAGGTTTCCTGCTGACAGTCGATTAGTTGCACGCCGCGCCCCTTTAGCAGCGCAACCAGGCTGACTAATGCGACCTTGGACGCGTCGGTGGCTCGCGCAAACATCGATTCCCCGAAAAAAACGCGACCAAGAGCAATGCCGTACAAACCGCCCACCAACTTTCCGTCACGATAACTCTCGACTGAGTGCGCGTAACGGCGTTCATGCAGCACGACATAGGCATGCACCATTTCGCGCGTAATCCAGCTTCCTGCCTGTCCGGAGCGCGGGATGAATGCACACTCAGCGATGACCGCGGCAAAGTCTGTATCCACGCGCACTTCGTATTCGGCGCGGCGAACGCGCTTCCCGAGGGATCGTGAGACCCGAAATTCGTCGATATAAAGCACCATCCTTGGATCGGGACTCCACCACAAGATCGGTTGTCCGATGTTGGACCAAGGAAAAATCCCGCGACTATAGGCGTTGATTAAGCGCTCCGGGTTCAGATCTCCGCCAGCCGCGAGCAATCCATTGGGATCGGCCAACGCCTGCTCAAGCGGGGGAAAGGGGTCGCCGTGCCGAAGCAACGCAATCATCGGGGCCGTCGACGAAAAGCGACCTTCTCGCGCACGCAAACTTGAAGTGAGCGTAAAGGCAAATTTCCGCCCCTGCTCATAGCCGATGCTTTCGTGGGTAGGTAATGTCGACAGGTCGTTCCGGTAAAATCGACGGCGTTCGCGTTCTCCGGTCGCCCCGATAGCTCAGTGGATAGAGCAGCCCCCTCCTAAGGGGCAGGTCGGACGTTCGATTCGTCTTCGGGGCGCCATTCAAACCCTCACCGCAGGATTAAGCGAATAGCGCCCGGTCACCGACGCTTCGGCAAGAACGTGCCCCTGCATGCTACGCAGCACATCCTGGCCAGCGAACTTTGCCGGCACGACGAGGGTCGGCACGTCGAGCGCATACAGCGTGAACACGTAGCGGTGCGGGATTGTGTCGTTCCAGGGCGGGCAAGGTCCGTCGTAGCCAAAGTAGTCGCCAGCCATTTGCGGATCGTCCGCGAACCAACCGGTGTAATCGTTCAGACCATGCAATACGCCGCGCGGAGCGTGAGGTCCGAGTTTGCCGCGCGACGTCACTCCGTCGGAGAATTCCCCTCGTGCAATCGGTATGGTGTCCGGCGGCAGATCGATCATCGACCAATGAAAGAAGTCGACACGGGGGAGCGCCGCCGGCACGGTGCGTCCCTCTTTGTTCACGTCGTCGCCCCGCGACGGAACGTCAGGGTCGTGGCACACGATGCACAGCGCATGCGTGCCCGATGGTAATCCGCTCCACGCGAAGTCGGGGTTGCGATTCGCGGCAAGTTTGACGTGCGCGGCAGCATCGACCGCACAAAACGCAAATTCGGCAGCGATTGCCTCGCCGTCGGCAAATGCCGTGGTCGTTAATTGCAAGGTCATGATCGCGTATTCCTTATCGGTCCCATGAGGGTTTAGCGAAACGGCGACGGCCAAGCGCGCGAAGGCGCATCACTTGGATTTCGGCCCGATTTGCGTGCCGCCTGCCGCGGCGCCGGGTGCGTGCGCGGTCTGCAGCGCCTCCAGCGATGCTTTTTGCAATTCCATTGTCTTGATACTCATCTGTATCAGATTGACGCTCATCGTCAGCCAGTTTTCGATCACGCGCAGCTCGGCGATCTTGCGGTCGATCTCTACCGGATCGAGGGCCGCGAACATGGCGGCCGGATTGGGGAACGGCATCGCACCGATGCCGCTCGAGGGGCTTGTTCCCGGCAGCGCGAATCCGGGTATCGGAACGCCGAATGGATTCCACATCCGCTGCATGAACTCCAGCGCTTCTTGTGGCGAATAGGGGAAGGCAGCTTCGTTCCCAAGGTGTTGCTTTTCCTCTGCGGCCATCGCGTCTCTCCGAAGAATCAGGCGGGATTTCCGCTACTATCCTCTCTCATGGCGGAACTTGACGCAACCGTGCACGCCCGTCTTGCCTCGATCGTCGGCGATACGAACGTGCTAACGGCTGCGGCGGAGACCGAGCCCTATCTCGTCGACTGGCGCGGAAGCTTTCGCGGGCGCGCGCGGGCAGTGGTGCGGCCGGGCAATACTGCAGAGGTTGCAGCGGTCGTGCGATTCTGCGCCGATGTCGGAACCCCGGTGGTTCCCCAAGGCGGCAATACGGGTCTTTGTGGCGGTGCGACACCGGATGCCACCGGTGATGAAATCGTGCTCGCATTAGGACGCATGAATCGCGTGCGTGACATCGACCCAGCGAACGCAACCATCACCGTCGAAGCGGGTATGCCGCTCGCCACCGTACAAGAGCACGCGGCCGCGGCGGGACTGTACTTTCCGTTGTCGCTCGCGTCCGAGGGGAGTTGCACGATCGGCGGCAATCTCTCGACCAACGCCGGCGGCACCGCTGTACTGCGCTTCGGGAACGCACGCGACCTGACGCTAGGTCTGGAAATCGTACTGGCTGACGGACGCGTATGGAACGGATTGCGTGGCCTGCGCAAGGACAATACGGGATACGATTTGAAGCAATTGTTCATCGGCGCGGAGGGTACGCTCGGCATTGCCACGGCCGCGGTGCTTAAGCTTTTTCCTGTTCCGCGGACACAAGTGACAGCTCTGGTGGCATTGGCTTCGGTAAACGCCGCGGTGGCATTGCTGGGACGATTGCAGAGCGCGCTGTCGGATCGCCTGACCGGCTTCGAACTCGTCAGCGGCGTGGCGCTGGTACTGTCGCGCAAACTGGATCCTGCACTACCGGCGCCGATGCCCGGCCACGCTTGGTACGTCCTCGTACAAGTCGATGACAGTGCGCAGGATTCGCCGATTGCGACACTCCTCGAAACGACCGTTGCAACAGCGGTGGAAGCGGGTGTCGTTCTTGATGCGACGATCGCCCATTCAGCGGCTCAAGCGGCGCGGTTGTGGGCGTTGCGCGAGAACATCAGCGAAGCGCAGCGGCGTGAAGGTCCCAACATCAAGCATGACATTTCGCTCGCGGTCTCGTCGGTCCCGGCTTTCCTTGAGGAATGCAACGCCGCCCTTCTGGCCGCGTTCCCGCGCGCGCGTCTGATCATCTTTGGACATTTGGGCGATGGCAACCTGCATTACAACCTATCGGCGTCAGAGGATCATTCCGCACTAGACTTCCTGGATAACACGACTGCCGTGAATCGGATCGTCTACGATCGGGTAGCGCACCATGGGGGAAGTTTCAGTGCCGAGCACGGCATTGGACAACTGAAGCGCGACGAACTTCTTCGCTACAAGAGCGACGTCGAGCTCGATCTGATGCGGGCGATCAAACGGGCGCTCGATCCACGCGGCCTCTTCAACCCCGGCAAAGTGCTTTAAAACGATAGCTCATGAGCAAGATTGTCTTTTGGATCGTCATCATTGTCGTATTACTGTTCGCGTGGCGAATGTGGAACGTCGCTAAAGCACGGGCGCGCGACGCACGCAACAAGAACCCCGCTGCTTCGGCCCAGAAGATGGTCAAGTGCGCGGCATGCGGAGTATTTCTTCCGGCCGCGGACGCAAAGGCGACCGCGGATGGTTTTCGTTGTGCCGATAGCGCGTGTGCGCTGAAAAAATCCTGATTCGCCTCGATGCAACGCGTCTTCTCGCCGACTCGCCCGATGCAGCCCACGCCGACCCTACCCCCGCTCGATGAGACACCAATGTCGTCGATGCTCGGCGATTCGGGCCGCCGGACGCTGTGGTTGGTTGGTCTTTATCGCGCGGTCTGCGGCGCCGCGTTGCTGGGTACGGCGTTGTTGATCGATCCGCGTTCGATCAACGTATTGACACCCAACGCGTTTGTCACCGGTGCCGGCCTGTATTTCCTATTCGGGCTGGGGTCATTCTTCTGGCTGCAGCAGGATCGGCTGCCGCTGCCCGTTCCTCCCATGTTATTGGCGCTGCTGGCCGGCGACGTCTTTTTCTTGGGACTCGTCATGATTTCCGGTGGAGGCTTCGGTGCGCCACTGGCCATTCTGCTGTTTCCGCAACTAGCCGCGGCTGGATGGCTATTGCGCACACAGACGGCGTTTTTTCACGCCGCATTCGCCTCCATTTCGTTGCTTGGCCTCGATACGATTCGCGCGTTCGAGGGACAGGTAAGCGGTGCACAGCTTTTTCAGACCGGCATCATCGGCTTCGGCTACTTTACGATGGTCGGCATCGCCGTGGCGTTGGGACGCTACACCAAGCTGTCCGAGGATCTGGCCGCGCAGCGCGGCATCGACGTTGCCAATCTCGAGCAAGTCAATCGCTTGATCATCCAGGACATGCAGGACGGTGTGCTGGTCGTCGATCTCAACGGCGTCGTCCGCGGGCACAACGCGCAGGTAACGCGACTGCTGGGCGGGTTCGGCCGCATGCGCGGCGGCATGCGCCTGGCCGAATTCTCCCCGACGTTGCACGATTACTGGCGCCGCTGGCAAGAAGACTTTACGGAAGCGCTGCCGCCGTTCAAGATGGACGCGACGCAACGACTGCTGCGCGTACGTTTGGTGCGGATCGGTTCGGGATTGAACGGCGGCACGCTGATCTATCTGGAGGATCTGGGCCGGGCGCAGACCGAAGCGCAACAAATGAAGCTCGCCGCCATGGGCCGATTGACCGCCTCCATCGCGCACGAGATCAGGAACCCGCTATCAGCCATCAATCAGGCATCGCAATTGCTCGAGGAAGATGGCGCGGTCGCACCCGAAGGTGCGCGTTTGCTCGGGATGATCCGCAACAACGCGAAGCGCATCGACCGGATCGTCGGCGAAGTGCTGCAACTGAACCGGCGTGATCGCCAGCAACCGGAAGTCGTGCCTTTTGCGGAATTCATGGACGCGTTGACCGAGGAAATCGTTGCCGCCGAGAATATGCCGCCGGGGAGCATCGTCATCCAAACCGTAAGCGATATGCTGGTCGTCTTCGATCGCGGACACTTGAACCAGATTGTATGGAACCTGGTTCGCAACGCCTGGCAGCACTGCCAGAAAAAAGAGGGCAGCATTCACGTTACCGCGCGCGCAGGCTATATGGGTGATGCCGTCATCTGCGAGCTGAACGACGACGGACCGGGCATTCCTGCCGAGTTGCGGCCGCAGATCTTCGAGCCATTCTTCACGACTCGGCCCGGCGGCACGGGGCTCGGTCTCTACATCGCGCGCGAGTTGGCCGACGCGAATGGCGCGGTGCTGGAGCTCTTGCCCAAAGGACCCGGCGCGCATTTCCGACTGACCTTGCGACGGGCAATGGTTCCGGACTCCTTGGCGTAAGCCTGCGACGACGGTGTAAGGATCAAAGCTTTCATGGAGGACATGTGACCAGAAAAATTCGCGGGCAACCAAAAATTCTCATCGTCGACGACGAGCCCGATCTGCTGGAACTGCTCGAGCTCACGCTATCAAGGATGGGGCTCGATACGACGCGCGCCGAATCGGTCGCTGAAGCCGTGCGTCTGCTCGACCGCGATCCCTTCGACCTTTGTCTCACCGACATGCGGCTTCCTGACGCCGAGGGTCTGCGCGTGATCGAGCACATCAATCAAAAGGGGCTCGACGTGCCGGTCGCCGTCATCACGGCGTTCGGCAGCGCGGAAAACGCGGTAGCGGCGCTGAAAGCCGGGGCCTTCGATTATCTGGCGAAGCCGGTCGCGCTGGAGCAGTTGCGCGCACTCGTCCGACAGGCGCTCAAAGTGCCCGAAAAAACCAAGGAACCGAGCTCGTATCAACTGTTAGGCGAATCCCCGGCGATCGAGCAGGTGCGCGTACTCATCGAGCGGCTGGCCAAGAGTCAGGCACCGGTATTCATCAACGGAGAATCGGGCAGCGGCAAAGAACTTGCGGCACGGACGATCCACTTGAACGGCCCGCGCGGCGAATTGCCATTTGTCGCGGTCAACTGTGGCGCGATCCCCGAAAACCTGATGGAAAGTGAATTTTTCGGTTATCGCAAAGGCGCGTTCACCGGCGCGGAGGCCGATCGCGATGGTTTTTTCCAAGCGGCTACCGGCGGCACGCTGTTCCTGGACGAGGTGGCTGATCTGCCGCTGGCCATGCAGGTCAAGCTGCTACGCGCGATTCAGGAAAAAAAGGTGCGCAAGGTCGGCGCAACGCAGGAAGAGCCGGTCGATGTGCGCATCATCAGCGCGACCCACAAAAAGCTCGGCGGACTCGTGGATTCGGGCGACTTCCGCCAGGATCTTTACTATCGACTCCACGTGATCGAATTGTCGATGCCGAGCTTGCGCGAGATGCGTGAAGACATCCCGCTGATTGCGAATGCGATTCTAGCCAAGCTGAACCGCGGCACGCCCGCGCAACTGGAGCCGGAGGCGATCGCGGCGCTCGAACGGTATCCGTTTCCAGGCAACGTCCGCGAGCTGGAAAACATCCTCGAACGGGGTCTCTCGCTTGCGGCAAATCCCCAGCGAATCAACGCCGAGGATCTGCACTTAACCCCGGTCATCGATGAATCCGACACGGCGTTTCCCCCAGGCGAGAAGTGGCCACTGCAGGATTATCTGGACCGTGTTGAGCGAGCGGCGATCAATGAAGCGCTCGAGAAAACCCGGTACAACCGCACCGCTGCAGCCAAACTTCTGGGCATTACGTTCAGGGCGATGCGCTACCGGATGGAACGCCTGGGTCTCAAGTGAGTGCGCGGCGGGCGCAGCGACTCGACATCGACGCGGACGGCCTGGCCTCGCTCGCCACGTGGATCGCGTCGCCCAATTGCGACGACCGCCCCTGCGCAACGGCAATATCGCTGATCGTCGTGCATGGGATATCGCTGCCGCCCGGAGCGTTCGAGGGCGACAGTGTCGTACGCCTCTTCACCAACACGCTTGACCCCACGGCGCACCCCTATTTCGCCACGATTGCGGAGGCGCGGGTCTCGGCGCACTTCTTCATCCGTCGGGATGGCAGCTTAATGCAATTCGTTGCGTGCGCGCGACGCGCGTGGCACGCGGGTGCCTCATCGTGGGGCGGCCGCACACGATGCAACGACTTCTCGATCGGCATTGAAGTGGAGGGCACGGACGATGTGCGTTACACGGCAGCACAATACCGAGCGCTGGCGCGACTCATCCGAGCGCTGCGCCGGCGCTATCCCATAGAAGCCATCGTCGGGCACAGCGACATCGCGTCTGGCCGTAAGACCGATCCGGGCTCTGCGTTCGATTGGCCGCGCCTGCGCCGGAGCGTCGAAGGACTTCGCGTCCCTGTATAATAATCGGTTGCCCGCTTGCGGGCTTTTTTCCGGGCCCAATCGGCGCGCTCGGGGCGAGACGTCCATCTTGCCTCCCGCCGGCGGTTTCTTCGTACGATGCAGCTCCTGGCGGACTTTTTTCCCCTCCTCCTCTTTTTCATTGCGTTCAAATGGCAAGGCATCTATGTCGCGACTGGCGTCGCGATCGCCGCTTCCATTGCGCAGATCGCCTGGTTCAAATGGCAAGGCAAGACATCGCCGATTCACTGGCTGTCGCTAGGAATCATCGTCATCTTCGGTGGCGCCACGCTGGTGCTCCAGGACGAGCTCTTCATCAAATGGAAGCCGACTGTTCTCTATGCCGCATTCGGCCTCATTCTGGCGGTAGGAAAGGTGGGCTTCCGGCGCGATCTGATCGGTTATCTGTTGAAAGACGTGACGCTGCCTCCCGCGGTGTGGACCAAGGTGACGTGGGCCTGGACACTGTTCTTTTTTGCGATGGGAGCGCTGAATCTTTATGTCGCGTTCAATTTCTCGACCGATACCTGGGTGAATTTCAAGGTCTGGGGCGGCATCGGTCTCTTTTTCGTCTTTGCGCTGGCGCAGGCCTTCGTCCTCGCCCGGTACGTGAGCGAACCGCTATGAATCCCGTCACAGCGACGCTGACCGCGCGGCTCGCCGGACTCGCCCCGTCGGTGCTCGAGTTGGCCGACGATTCCGCCGAGCACGCAGGGCACGCCGGGGCGGCCGCGGGTGGCGGGCACTTTTCGCTCTTGATCGTGTCGGAGCAGTTCTCGGGGCTGTCGCGCCTCGCGCGGCACCGTGCCGTGCTGGACCGCGTCGGCGACCTCATTCCCAACCCGGTACACGCGCTCGCCATTCGCGCGTATGCGCCGGATGAGTTTCCATCATGACGAAAGGACGTATGCAATGACCAAAAACCAAATCGCGCTCGCGGTGTTTGCCGCGCTGATGACCGCCGGCGGCGCCCAGGCGCAAACCGCCGCGCCCAAAGCTGCACCCAAGGCGGACGTTGCCAAGCCCGAAGCGGTCAAGTCCGACCCGTCCAAGTCGGATGCCGGCGGCAAGGTGCTCTACCCGCAGGCGCAGTTCGACTGGATCCTGAAGGAGCGGCTTGCTCAGGGTCAACAGGACACACCTGAACTGCGCAAAGCGATCCGCGAGGAGCTGAACACGCGCGAGCTGATCGTGCGAGAAGCCAAGAAACAGAACATGGACAAAAGCGCGGAGGTGAAAAACCAGATGGACCTCGCTGCGCAAACCGTGCTGGTGCGCAGCTACGTCGCGGATTGGCTCAAGAAAAACCCGATTCCTGAGGGCGATCTTAAGAAAGAGTATGACCAGATCAGGTCCCAGATCGGCGATAAGGAATATAAGGTTCGCCATATCTTAGTCGAGAAGGAGGACGAGGCGAAGGAAGTGGTCACACAGCTGCAAAAAGGGGGCAAGTTCGACGAGCTCGCCAAACAGCGCTCGAAAGACCCAGGCTCCAAGGAGCGCGGCGGTGACCTCGATTGGAACGCGCCCGCCGGTTTCGTGAAGCCGTTCTCGGACGCGATGGTCGCGACACCCAAAGGCAAGTTCACCGCGCAACCGGTGCAAACGCAATTCGGCTGGCACGTCATCCAGGTCGATGACTTGCGCGAAGCCAAAGTCCCACCCTATGAGGAGGTGAAGCCGCAACTGCAGCAGCGGATGCAGGCAGCGCATCTCGATCGCCTTTTCCGAGACTTGCGGGCAAAGGGCGGCGTTTAAATCCGTTCGTTGGCTTTTCCGCCGCGAATCGGCTAGCTCAGTTGGCAACTCCGTTGGTAAACAAACCGGCGATTCGTGGGTAGCATCCGACAAAAGTAGGGTTGTACTTTTGCCGGCGTAACTCACGGGACAGACCGGCAGCGGTCTGCCTTTTTTGTCGTCCCGCTCACCCTCCGGCTCGGCAGCGAACCGCCGAGGCGGGTAGCCGCTACTCTGCACTTAAATGCTATCCTAGCCGCACCGCGCGCGTCGACGCGGAGCGTGGGCAAAGACGTCGGTCTGCATTGAGGAGGCTCCCGTGGTCCGCATCCGCCATCCCAAGGATTTTTGGGCAGGAGTTCTGTTTATCGCGTTCGGCCTTACCGCTTTCGGGATTGCACTGAACTACCCGTGGGGAACGGCGAGTCGCATGGGGCCCGGCTATTTTCCGCGCGTGCTGGGGCTGATCCTTGCCTCGTTGGGCATCGTCCTCCTGCTTCGCGGCCTCAAGATTTCGGGCCAGCGAATCGTCTGGGGATCGGCGAAACCTGTCGTCATCGTCCTCGGCACCGTAGTGGTGTTCGGACTGATCGTGGCGAAGCTCGGGCTGATCGCATCGACGCTCATCCTGGTCATCCTCTCAAGTGCAGCGAGCGACGAATTTCGGTGGAAGGAAGCGGTGATCTCATCGCTGGTGCTCGCGGCCTTCGTCGTTGCAGCGTTCGTCTACGGGTTGAAGCTACAGTTGCCCGCGCTTCCCGAATTCCTGAGCTAGAGGGAAGCACATTCCATGGAACTCTTCGACAACCTGGCAATCGGTTTTCAGGTCGCGTTCTCGCTGCAAAATCTGTTCTACGCATTCGCCGGCGTGCTCCTGGGAACGCTGATCGGCGTGCTGCCGGGCATTGGCCCGGTGCCCACGATTGCGATGCTGCTGCCGATCACCTACACGCTGCCGCCGGTCGCTGCATTGATCATGCTCGCCGGCATCTACTATGGCGCGCAATACGGCGGTTCCACGACCGCGATTCTGGTGAACCTTCCGGGAGAGTCATCGTCGGTCGTCACCTGTATCGACGGCTACCAGATGGCCCGCCAGGGTCGCGCCGGGACCGCACTGTCGATTGCGGCGATCGGTTCCTTTATTGCCGGCTGCTTTGCGACGCTGCTGGTTGCGGCGTTTGCGCCTCCCCTCGCGGAAATGGCCTTGAAGTTTGGTCCAGCCGAGTATTTTTCGTTGATGGTGCTGGGTCTCATTGCCGCGGTCGTTTTGGCCAGCGGATCGCTGATCAAAGCCATCGGCATGATTGTCCTCGGGCTGATGCTGGGCATTGTCGGCACCGACGTCAACTCAGGTTTACAGCGCTATTCGTTCGGTGTCCCCGAATTATCTGACGGCATCGGCTTTGTTGCCGTCGCCATGGGGGTCTTCGGCTTCGCCGAAATCATCATCAACCTGCAGCAGACCGAGAAGCGCGAGCTCTTCACGAAAAGCGTGACGGGCCTATGGCTCAAATGGAAGGATTTTAAGGAAGCGCTCCCGGCGATCCTCCGCGGCACGGGCATCGGGTCGGTCTTGGGCATCCTACCCGGCGGCGGTGCGCTACTGAGCTCGTTCGCCTCCTATACAGTCGAAAAAAAGATTGCGAAGGATCCATCGCGCTTCGGCAAAGGCGCCATCCAGGGCGTCGCTGGACCCGAAAGCGCCAACAATGCCGGCGCGCAAGCATCGTTCATCCCGTTGCTCACGCTGGGCATTCCGCCGAACGCGGTGATGGCGTTGATGGTCGGCGCGATGACGATCCATTCGATTCAACCCGGACCGCAGGTGATGACGAACAACCCGCAGCTCTTCTGGGGACTGATCGTCAGCATGTGGATCGGGAATTTGATGCTGGTCGTGCTGAACCTGCCGCTGATCGGCATATGGGTCAAGCTGCTGCAAGTGCCTTATCGCCTTTTGTATCCGGCGATCCTGATGTTCTGCTGTATCGGTGTCTACAGTATCCAGAACAACGTATTCGATGTCCTGATGACGGCGCTCTTCGGCTTGTTGGGGTGGATATTCGTGAAGCTCGAATGCGAGCCTGCGCCACTCCTGCTCGGCTTCATTCTCGGACCGATGATGGAGGAGAACCTGCGCCGGGCATTGCTATTGTCGCGTGGAGATCCCACCGTATTTTTGACGCGGCCGTTATCGGCGGTCATGCTCGGAATGGCGGTGCTGCTGCTCGTGATCATCGTGGCCCCCTCGATCAGCAAGAAGCGCGAAGCAGCGTTTCAAGAGATTTGATAGCCGTATGAAGAAGGCGTTGTGGCCGGCCGCCGGCCATATGAATAGCTGCATCGTGCGATGAATTTCGATTGGCGCCAGAGCTACCCATCGCAGCGGCAGCCTATCTTCGCGCGCAATGTCGTCGCGACTTCGCAACCGCTGGCAACGCAAGCGGGGATTGCGATGCTCCAGCGTGGCGGCAACGCGGTTGATGCGGCACTCGCCACCGCCATCGCATTGACCGTCGTCGAGCCCTGCAGCAACGGTCTGGGCTCCGACCTCTTTGCCATCGTCGCGAGCGGAAGTGAAATCACTGGCTTGAATGCATCAGGTCGCGCGCCTGCGGCATGGTCGCCGTCGCGTTTCGCCGGCAAGACCGGCATGCCCCAGCGCGGCTGGGACACAGTGACCATCCCCGGCGCGGTATCGGGCTGGGTCGCGCTGGCGCAACGTTACGGCACGTTGCCATTTGCGGATCTCTTCGAACCGGCAATTCGCTATGCGCGCGACGGCTACGCCGTCTCACCGGTCGTTGCGCAAAAATGGGCCGCCGCCGTGCCGCTGATGCCGCGCGGGCTGGGTTGGCACGAGCATTTCCTGCCGCAGGGTCGTCCGCCGCACATCGGCGAGCGATACGCTTCCGCGGCGATGGCGTCGACTCTTGCGAAAATCGCTGAAACCCGCGGTGAGGCGTTCTATCGCGGTGAACTTGCCCAGGCGATGGTTGCGCACGCAAACGAGCACGGTAGCGTTCACGCGCTCTCCGACTTCGCGACGCATTCGATGGATTGGGTCATGCCACTCGCGCAGGATTACCGCGACTGCACGGTGCACGAAATTCCGCCGAACGGACAAGGCATTGCGGCATTGATGGCACTGGGCATCCTGCAGGAATTCGACGTCGCGTCGCATCGTGCTGACTCGGTGGTAGCGCAGCACTTGCAGATCGAGGCGATGAAGCTCGCGTTCGCGGACGCGTACCGCTATGTCGGCGACCTGCGCACGATGGCGGTCGCGCCAATGGCGCTGCTCGATCGCGAATATCTGCGCTCGCGCGCGCGCAGCATCGACGTCACTCATGCGCAGAATTTCGGCCCCGGCGATCCGCCCCGCGGCGGCACCGTTTACCTCTGCGCGGCGGATCAGCACGGCATGATGGTGTCGTTGATTCAATCGAACTACATGGGGTTCGGCTCGGGCGTCGTCGTCCCCGGCACCGGCATCAGCCTGCAAAACCGGGGCGCCGGATTCGTGCTCGAACCCGGCCATCCCAACGAAGTCGGCGGCGGCAAGCGGCCGTATCACACGATCATCCCCGGCTTCGTCACCCGCGATGGCAGCCCGTACGCCGCCTTTGGCGTAATGGGCGGGCCGATTCAGCCGCCGGGCCACGTGCAAACGCTGGTTCGCCTCATCGATTACCGGATGAATCCGCAGGCCTCTCTCGATGCGCCGCGCTGGAAAGTGAACGCAGGACGCTCGATCGACCTCGAGAGCGCCGCGTCAGACGAATTGCGATCGGGATTGCTCGCACTCGGACACCAAATGGAATCCGTGCCCGATTCCTACATGGATTTCGGCGCGGGGCAGATGATCGTGAAAACCGGCGCAGGCTACATTGCCGCGTCGGATCCCCGGAGGGACGGGCAGGCAGCGGGATTTTGAGTTTGTAGTTCCTGTAGCCGCCGGATCAATTCATCCGAGATCTGCAACATCCGCATCACTTCGGGGGTCTGCGGCAAGCGACTGCGTGCTTGCGTCGAAGAGCGCAGCGGGAAGGTGAGATGAGCGTAGCGCGCGTTCAAGATCGCGCTATTCGTCAATTCCAGAAATTTAAGATGCATATAGAGGTCGGGCAACGCTTTGGTTTGCGTCGTTCCGATGCTGGTACCCCCGACGTGGAAGATCGAAAGTTCGGCCGGGGTGCCCACAAAGCGCACGGCCAGCCCCTCGGCGAGCGCGAGCGCCAGCAACACGTGCAACGTATCGAAAAAGTTGTGATAGTCCTTCAAAAACGTGCGCGCGCCGAGGCCGAAGCGCTCGAGTTGGGCCGCCGCCGGTGCCGGCGCTCTCCGGTACGCCCTGGCGTCGACTCGATGCCGTACCATCAATTCGCGCAAGAATTTGGTGTGGAAATAAAGAAAAAAGGTCTCCGGGTAGAAAATGCCGGACTTCATGCTGAATCCGGGAAATACGCCGAGCATGCATTCGCGAGCGCCCGGATCGAGTAGCGCAAAAACCGTCGGATCGAACACATAGCAATCGTGATCGAGAATCCCGAAGTTGGAATCGTTATTGGCGAGCAGCAGACTGATCACATCGCCGTGCGCGACGCTCGAGCCCGGCAACGGGCGTAGCTCGAAAAACGGCATGTCCGGATATTTGGCTTGCAGGAACTCCCGCTCCCACGCTCTGGCGCCATTGCCCAGCAGCAGCACGGAAACTTGACCTGCCAGCAAATCCAAACAAGGAAGAAGGAAGTGCAAGGTTCGCGGCATCACGATCACATAGAAGTGGCCGTCCAGCCGATCGGCATGCTTGCCCTGGAATGCGCGAAATCTGCGGTAATTGACAGTCCGGTTGATCAGGCGGCCATTGATCGGGTATGCGAGCTTCCTGTATATCCGCTGGGTCGCGGCGACGGGAAGATGCACGAGTAACGCCGCGAGCAGTCCGTATCCCCTGCCCTGCATCGCCCGCACCGCCGTCAAGAACTGACGCGCGGTCACCTTGAGCGTCTGCACCGCCATTAACGCCGACCCAGCCCGACCGATTGCCGGCCTACTTCGCCTTTAGAACCGACAGCGGCAGCAACTCCGGGACGGCAATGCGCTTGCGGTCCGGTTCCGACGCCGCGAGCGGCGTGGTCGCCGTCAGCGATGCAAGGCTGCGGCGTGTGAGTTCCTGATAGCTCTGCGTGCCTTCGACTTTCCACGCAAGCTCTTGCTCGGTGATGGCGCGTACTATTTTCGCCGGCACTCCCGCGACCAGCGTGCACGGCGGAATAACCATGCCCGCTTTCACGAACGCCATCGCGGCAACGATCGCGGATTCGCCGACGACGGCATTGTCATTGATGACGGCGTTCATCCCCACCAGTGCGTTTCGCCGCACGATGCAGCCATGCAAAATGGCGCCGTGGCCGATGTGGCCGTCCTCCTCGACGACGGTATCGGTGCCGGGAAAGCCGTGCATCACGCAGCAGTCCTGCAAGTTCGCGCCCGCACGTATCTCGAGTCGGCCGAAATCGCCGCGTAGCGACGCCATCGGACCGACGTAGCACCCGGGTCCGACGATCACATCTCCAATCAGCACAGCGGATGGATGGACGTACGTGGTCGGATCGACCACCGGGGTAATGCCGTCGATCGAATAGACGGTCAGGTTCATCGCCATCCTCCGTGTTATCCCAAATGTAAGCGTGCGTTGCGGAACATCCGCATCCAAGGCGAATCTTCACCCCACGAGTCGGGGTGCCACGACATTTGCACGGTGCGGTGCACGCGCTCCGGATGCGGCATTAAGATTGTCACGCGGCCGTCGGTCGTCGTGAGCCCGGTGATGCCCTGCGGCGAGCCGTTGCTGTTGTATGGATATGTTTCGGTCGCCGCACCACGATTGTCAACGAAACGCAGGCAGATATAAGGCTGAGCCGCCGCGAGCTCGCTGGAACTGGGAAACTCCGCGTAGCCCTCGCCGTGCGCCGCCGTGATCGGAATGCGACTGCCCTGCATGCCGGTAAAAAACAGCGACGGTGATTTGTGCACTTCGACCGTGACGAAGCGCGCCTCGAATTGCTCGGACCGATTGCGCACGAAATGCGGCCAGTGGCGAGTACCCGGGATCAGCACGCGCAGGTTGGAGAACATCTGGCAACCGTTGCATATACCGAGTGCAAACGTATCGGCGCGAGCGAAAAACACGGCGAACTCCGCGCGCAATCGGCTGTTGAACAAGATCGATTTCGCCCATCCTTCGCCCGCGCCCAAAACGTCGCCATAGGAAAAGCCGCCACACGCGGCGAGGCCCGCGAATTCGCCGAGCAAAAAACGCCCGGCGAGCAAATCGGTCATGTGGACGTCGTACGCGGCAAACCCGGCGCGATCGAACGCCGCAGCCATTTCCACTTGGCCGTTGACCCCCTGCTCGCGCAAAATCGCAACTTTGGGACGCGCGCCGCGCCCGATGAACGGACCCGCGACATCAGTGTTCGGATCGAACGTCAGAGTTGGCACGATACCAGGATCATCAGCGTCCAGCAGGCGCGCGTACTCTTGGTCGGCAGCGTCAGGATTGTCGCGCAGGCGCTGCAATGCGTGCGTCGTCGCCGACCACGCGCGGTGGAGGACAACGCGCGATTCATCGAGTACCGGTATCGAGTTGCAGCTGATGCGAATGCGCTGCGACGTTGTCGGCGATCCGATCGAGTACGCCGTGAGTCCTGCGGCCGTGGCCGCCTCGCACAAACGATCCACCCCGTCCGCGCGCACCTGGACGACAGCGCCGAGCTCCTCGGCAAACAATGCAGGAAGTAGCTCGGCTGGTATCGCATCGAGCAGCACGTCGAGACCGCAACGTGACGCGAACGCCATTTCAACCAAGGTCACGAACAATCCACCATCGCTTACATCGTGATACGCAAACAGCGACCCGTCCGCATGGAAGCGCTGGATCAGCGCAAAAAACGCCAGTAAGCGCTGCGGGTCATCGAGGTCCGGCGCGTCGCAACCGAGCTGGCCGTAAACTTGCGCCAGCGTCGACGCGCCCAATCTCCGTCTTCCTGCAGCTAAATCGATCAAAACGAGCGCAGTTTCCCCGCGGTCCAGCCGCAAAAGGGGTGTAAGCGTCTTGCGTGCATCGGCGATCGGCGCAAAAGCCGAGACAATCAACGAGATCGGCGCCGTCACCGCTTTGGCCACCCCGTCATCGCTCCAAGCCGTACGCATCGACAGCGAGTCCTTGCCGACGGGAATCGAAAGCCCGATGGCGATGCACGTATCGAGCGCAACCGCGCGCACAGTGTCGTAGAGCTCCGCGTCTTCGCCCGGATGGCCTGCCGCCGCCATCCAGTTGGCCGACAACTTGACGTCATCGAGCCGCCCGATGCTCGCCGCAGCGAGATTCGTGATCGCTTCGCCCACGGCCATGCGCCCGGAAGCCGGAGGATCGATCAATGCCAGCGGCGTTCGTTCACCGATCGCCATCGCCTCGCCCGCATAACCGGCAAAATCCATGAGCGTCACCGCGACGTCGGCCACCGGCACCTGCCACGGTCCTACCATCGGGTCACGTGAACACAGTCCGCCGACAGTGCGATCGCCGATCGTCACCAGGAAGGTCTTGTCCGCGACGGCGGGGAATTGCAACACACGATCCGCGGCGTCCTTCACCGTGACACCGACCAGCTTGAGGGGCGGCAGCTGGCGCGTCGCATGCGCGACGTCACGCGTCATTTGCGGTGGCTTTCCCAAAATCACGTCGAGCGGCACATCGACCGGCCTGTTGCCGAAATGCGCATCGGCCACGACTAATCGGCCCTCGTCGTTAGCGTGGCCGACAACGGCGAACGGACACCGCTCGCGCGCGCAGATCTCCGCAAACCGCGACAGTTCGGCGGGCGCAATCGCGAGGACATAACGCTCCTGCGCCTCGTTGCACCATATTTCCCGAGGCGCCATGCCTGTTTCTTCCGAAGGCACCGCACGCAGTTCGAACGTCCCTCCCGCGCCGCCACCATGGACCAGTTCCGGTAGCGCGTTGGAGAGACCTCCGGCGCCGACGTCGTGCAGCGACCGCAGCGGATTGGCCGCACCCAGCTGCGCGCAACGGTCGATCACTTCCTGCGCCCGGCGTTGCATTTCCGCATTGCCGCGCTGAACCGAATCGTAATCAAGTTCGGCGGTGTTGACTCCCGCATCCATCGATGACGCGGCACCGCCGCCGATGCCGATCAAGAAGCCTGGCCCGCCCAACTGAAGTAGCAACGTGCCGGCGGGCAACGGAGACTTGTGCACATGTTCAGCCGCGATGTTGCCCAAGCCACCGGCGAGCATGATCGGCTTGTGATAGCCGCGCATCTCACCCGCGACCTCCTGCTCGAACGTGCGGAAATAGCCGGCGAGATTGGGCCGTCCAAACTCGTTGTTAAACGATGCGGCGCCAATCGGTCCTTCGAGCATGATGGCAAGCGGTGGCGCGATTCTGTCAAGCAGGCCGTATTCGCGTTCCCAGGGTTGCGGCAACGTCGGAATGCGTAAGTGCGAGACGGTATAGCCGACGAGACCCGCTTTGGGTTTGCCGCCTACACCGGTTGCGCCTTCGTCGCGAATTTCGCCGCCGGCGCCGGTTGCGGCGCCCGGAAACGGAGCAATCGCGGTCGGATGATTGTGCGTCTCGACCTTGATGAGCGTATGAATCAGTGCAGTAGTTGTTGTGTAGCGTCCGTCCGCTTGCGGATGAAAACGCGAAGACTCGGACCCGGCGATGATCGCCGCGTTATCGGCGTACGCAACGACGGTACCGTGCGGGTGCGCGGCGTGGGTTTTACGAATCAGGTCGAACAGGCTGTGCTCCTGGTGCTTGCCGTCGATGATCCACTTCGCATTGAAAATCTTGTGCCGGCAATGTTCCGAGTTTGCTTGGGCGAACATCATCAATTCAACGTCGGTCGGGTCCCGCTGCAACGCTCGAAAGTTGCGCTCGAGATAGTCGATTTCGTCGAAGGTGAGCGCCAAGCCCAGTTCGCTGTTCGCCTGCGCGAGTGCGGCACGCCCATTTTCCATAAGCGGAATCGCCGCGAGCCGTTTGGGTGGAAAATGCGCAAAGAGTGCTTGCGCGTCGGCCAGATCGAAGAATACGGTTTCGGTCATTCGATCATGAATAAGCGGTAATACTGCGTCGCGCTGCTCTGTGGTCAACGGCGCACTATCCGCAGTGAGAACGCGATGCGCGACGCCACGTTCGATGCGCCGGATGGAATTCAGGCCGCAGTTTTTCGCAATGTCGGTCGCCTTCGACGACCACGGCGAAATCGTCCCGGGTCGGGGAACGACCAGCAACAGCATTCCCGAAGCGGCCGAAGCGACGGCATTCGCTTTCGGACCGTAAATCAACAGCAACTCTAACGTCCGTCGTTCGCCATCAGAAAGCGGGGACGCGAGCTCGATGAAATGCTGGAAATGGGATGTAAAACCGACTATGCCGGCGGCGCGGCGGGAAGCTCTTAGACCTTGAAGCAACTTGGCCTCGCGGAAGGGCGAGAGCGCCGACCCGCCGGTCAACGAAAGAATTTCGGCCATCGCGTTCGCGGCGATTGTAAAGCCGAATTATACGCACGCCGTCTTGTGGGTTCGCCGACTTATCGGCGTAGACAAATTTTCGGACGGCGAGTCAGTGATGCAGAATCTTCGCCAGGAACTGTTGCGCGCGTTCTGACCGCGGTTTGCCGAAAAAATCTTCCGTCGTCGCGTCTTCGACGATCGCACCGTGATCCATGAAAATGACGCGATGCGCGACCTTGCGCGCAAAGCCCATTTCGTGCGAAACGACCATCATCGTCATCCCGTCCTTGGCCAGACCCACCATTACATCGAGCACCTCGTTGATCATCTCCGGGTCGAGTGCCGATGTTGGCTCGTCGAAGAGCATGCAGATCGGGTCCATTGAGAGCGCTCGCGCGATCGCCACGCGTTGTTGCTGCCCGCCCGAGAGCTGCCCGGGAAATTTATCCTTGTGCTCGATTAAGCCCACACGGTCGAGATACTTGACGCCACGGACATCGGCCTCTTGCGCCGTGCGACCCAACACCTTGACTTGCGCAAGCGACAGATTCTCCCTGACGGTCAGATGCGGAAACAACTCGAAGTGCTGAAACACCATGCCGACTCGGGCGCGCAGCTTGGGCAGATTGGTCTTCGGATCATTGACCTTGATGCCATCGACGATGATGTCGCCTTTCTGAAAGGGCTCGAGCGCATTCACCACCTTGATCAATGTCGACTTGCCGGAGCCGGAGGGCCCGCAAACAACGATGACCTCACCTTTTGCAACGTTGGTGGTGCAGTCGGTCAGTACCTGAAAGCTTCCATACCACTTGGAAACGTTGCGGATTTCGATCATCGGCATGATTACGAGGTTCCCAGAAGACTTTGGTTGCTAACGGACGATGGCAATTTTTTTCTGCAGCTGCTTGACCAGTAACGAACCGAAGAAGCAGATCACGAAGTACACGAGCGCGGCGAACAGGTACATTTCCACCAGACGGCCATCGCGTTGCGCGACCTTGGAGGCTGCCCCCAAAAAATCGGTGATCGACAGCACGTATACGAGCGAGGTGTCCTGAAACAGGATGATCGTCTGCGTGAGCAGGACCGGCAACATATTGCGGAACGCCTGCGGCAGCACGATTTTCGCCATTGTCTGCCAGTAGTTAAGACCCAGCGCGTAGCCCGCCATCGCCTGACCGCGCGCGACGGACTGGATCCCGGCGCGCATGATCTCGCAGTAGTACGCTGCCTCGAACAGCGTGAACGTGATGACCGACGAATAGAACGCACCGACCTGGATCGGCGTGCTGGAGCCGATGATGTACGCACCGATGTACGGCACGAGGAAGTAGAACCAGAAGATCACCAGCAGCAGCGGGATCGACCGCATCAAATTGACGTACGTGCCTGCGAACCAAGACAGCGGCTTGATCGACGACAAGCGCATCATCGCGAGCAGCGTGCCGAAAACGATGCCGCCGCTCATCGCCAGCGCCGTCAAAGTCAGCGTAAACGTCATGCCCTCGCGGAAGAGGTAGCCAATCGACCGCTCGATGACGTTGAAATCGAATGCGCCCATCGTCGCGCTTTAATGTCCTGGAACGGCCGGCGCCGAGCCGACAAAGCCCGGAACGGCTACTTTCTTCTCGACTAAGCGCATGCCGATCACCACGATGACGTTGATGAAAATGTAGACCAACGTCGCTGCCGTGAATGCCTCGAACACCTGGAAGCTGAATTCCTGGATCGAGCGCGCTGCGGCGGTCAGTTCGACCAGGCCAATGGTCAATGCCACCGACGAGTTCTTGATGATGTTCATGAACTCTGACGTGAGCGGCGGCAAGATGATGCGGAAAGCCATCGGGAGCAGCACGTAGCGGTAGGTCTGCGGCACGGTCAGCCCTAACGCCGTGCTCGCCAGAGACTGCCCTCGGGGCAATGACTGAATGCCGGCTCGCACCTGCTCCGCGATCCGTGCCGCAGTGAAGAAGCCGAGGCACAATACCGCCGGCACGAACGAAGCCCACGGAGGTGTCATCTGCTTCATCGCGAGCCCAAGATCCCGCGGCAAAAGTTCCGGCAGCACAAAAAACCAAAGAAACATCTGCACCAGCAGTGGGATGTTGCGGAAAAATTCGACGTACGCATTGCCAATTCGCATGAGCCACTTGCTCGGCGTAGTCCGCATCACGCCGATCGCCGAGCCAATGACGAGAGCCATCACCCACGCGGTAAGCGCGGTGGCGAGCGTCCAGCCCAACCCGTTCACCAGCGTGTCCAGGTACGTGCCGCGCCCGTCCGGCGACGTCTCGAAAAAAATTCGCCAGTTCCAGTTGTAGTTCAAGCGATTGTCCTGTTCCGAATATCGGCAGCGCGACGCTGCCGTTCAGCGCCTATAAAGCCAATACGGGGAGCCTTGAGGCCCCCCGTACGGGATCGATCACTGACAATGCGCCGGTATTTACTTGTAGACCGCCGGATCGCCGCTGTCGGTCGGACTGGCAAACACCTTTTTCAATTCTGTGCTCATCGGCACGTTGAGATTGACGTTTTTCGGGGGAATCGGCGTCAAGAACCATTTTGCATAGATCGGCGTTATTGCGCCGCTTTTGTATAGATTGGCCGTGGCGCCATCGACGACTTTTTCGAACGCCGGGTCGTCACGCCGCAGCATGATGCCGTACGGTTCGATTGTGTAGGCTTCGCTGCCGATCGCGTAATCGCCGGGACTTTTGGCACTTGCCACCAGGCTGAACAGCAGAATATCGTCCATGAAAAACGCGGTCGCCCGATCGGTTTCGACCATAAGGAACGATTCGGCGTGATCCTTGGCGACCAGGATGTTTATGCCGAGGTTCTGCTTGCCGTTCTCTTCGGTCAGCCACTTCAAGTTCGTCGTGCCGGCCGTCGATACCACGGTCTTGCCCTTCAGGTCCGTAAGCGTCTTGATGTTATTGGCCTTCTTCGCAACGTATCGGTTGGCAGTCACGAAGTGCGTGTTGGTAAAGTTGACTTGCTTTTGCCGCTCCAGATTATTCGTCGTCGAACCACATTCGAGATCGACAGTGCCGTTCGCCATCAATGGGATGCGCGTGGCCGAGGTCACCGGGTTCAGCTTGACTTGCAAATTCGGCATCTTGAGCTCGGCCTTCACGGCATCGACAATCTTCATGCAAATGTCCATCGCGTAGCCGACGACCTGCTGCTTGTCGTCGTAATACGAAAACGGAATCGACGAATCGCGATGACCTAGCGTGATGGTGCCGGAGTCCTTGATCTTCTTGAGCGTGCCGGTGAGCTCCTGCGCGACGGCGGTCCCGCCCAGCGCGGTTGCCATACCAGCGGTCGTAATCAGAATAAATAGTCTTTGAAAATTGCGGTTCATGCGAAATTCTCCTGAAGAAGATAGTCGTGATCCGGACGCTTCGCAGGCCACTCGCGGTGCGCATCCAAAACCCCTCGATTCTACGAGGCTCTCCCCTGTTTGTCCAAACGGCCATTAACATGGAGATCGAGCCTACGTTTTTCAGGCACGGGAATCGATCAGGGAGTGCTAGCCTCGGCGCGAATCCCTCGCCGCTTGGTCCGCGGCTACTCGAACGGCACGCGCGGTGGCACGTAGACGCGCCACCATTCTCCCTCTTCGCGAACCCACGGGTCGTGAATGACGATTTCGGACCTTTGTCCGCTCCTCGGCAGTCGAATCTGCCCGACGAGCATCACCGTGACTCGATTGGAATCCGGTACCGGCGAAGTCGACATGATCCGTAGATTATCCACCGCAATGCGCATCAGTCGAGGAGCATGCGTCTGGAATTCGGCCAATGAGTGGCTCTCACGAAACGACGGTTCGAACATCTCGTACATGCGTCGTATATCGCCGGCCCCACGAGCAGCCCACCAAGATCGAACGCGGCCCTCGAGATCGGCAACATCCGGCGCGGCTTGCGGCGACGCGCATCCGACGAGACCACCCATCGCAAACAGACCAACAACAAACAACCGGCCGGTGCGCGCCCCTATCGTTCTACTGTAGATATCGCTTGCACCGGCCGGCCGGATACAAAGAGGCGGAGAGGTATCCTCCCCGCCCCCCGGACGTGTACTGGTAGCTGGTGTTCGCAACGCAGGGCTTTGTTACCAATTTTGCCGGCGCGTCAGCGGAGCATCGAAGGAAAGGCCCGTCATTGCCGACAGCGTGGTGACATTGGCTACAATCGCACCGGGCGCGCCATCGTGCGCAATCTGGACCGATCCCGAACCGTTCGCCACCGTCGTACCAAACGAGCTTACGACGTTCAATGCGGTATTGCCGTAACCAGGGATTACGACCGTCTGCGGCGTCCCGAGCGTCGCTCCCGCTGAGTTCCGTATCGTCACCGTCACCGAAACCGTCGAGCCAATAGTATTTCCGATCTCGATAAAGGCGTTGTACGAAGTGGCGGATTCGACGAAAAACCATGGTCCGTTCAACGCGGTGTCCACGACTTTGAAACGAACCGGCTGGGACACCGTAGGTACGATTGCCAGCGCAACCTTGAGTCTTCCGAAACTCGTCGTGGCACCCGAGTAAACGAAGCAAGTGCGGGCATGACGCGGACTTATAGGCTCCTCGAAGGTGTCGTCGTTGAAGCTCACTGAAACCGTACCGGCGGAATCGGAAAACACCTGCGTAGTGGTGTCGACCGTAACATCGGCCACATCCGGGTGCGGCACGGTGATGACGCAATAGCTGCGGCCGTTGACCAAACCGATCCTGTACCACCGTTGTGTATTCGTAGGGTCGATCGAGGAGTTGACCCAATCGCCATCGATGGGCAAGGGCACAGCCGCACCGGCGGTAGTGTTCTGTGCCGATACGCTGCCGCTCCCCAGCAAAGCAAAAACCACTGCCACGACGCCCAGCGATTCTTTCCTTCTCATGCTCGTTCTCCCTAGGTTAATGTTACGAACGGACTTGCACTGCAATCGCCCGCTTGCAGCTAATTGCTCGTCGCAGGCAACGTCGAATTCTGCCGTTCCCCCTGTAGACGACGGCGATAACCTTCCCCGAGCGCCTCACTGAATGCTTTGGTGGAGGTATCCGCCGACAAGTCGATGACGCCGTGTTCATTTGGCTTGACGGGCGAAGGTAGAGGCGCCGGCGATGGTTCGGTTTTCGGCTTGAACGGCTGCGATGCCGCGCGCGCGTCGGTGTTATCCAGCGGCGACGGCAGCGACGACCTTGCGGCCGGGGTAAGTTCCCGTAGCGCCGGAACCGCGACTACCGGAGCTGGTGCGGGACCTGCAACAGTTGCGGCGGGTAGCGACTTCGTCCCCGGGGGCGCGCCTTGCGATGGCACGCGCTCGCTTGTGACCCGCCACATCGCAACCCAGAGCAGCAGCGCAAACGCGAGCACGCTGCCCAAAATTGTCTTCGTCACGCTGTTCATTGAACGATTCGGCTATACAACACGAACATAGCCGATTGTACGGCCCGTCACGGCCATTTTGACAAGCGCAATCGTCTGCTGCGACCGCCTATAATCGGCTGCATGGTTGCGGCGCTGACCCCGGTCTATCGCGTCAGCGAATTGCGCGCGATCGAGGCACGGCACGCCGAGCACCCGTTGATGGAACGCGCGGGCCGCGCGGCGGCCGACGTGGCCCGCGCTATAGCCGGCGATCGCGGCGGACGCGTCGTGGTGCTCGCCGGGCCGGGCAACAACGGCGGCGACGCCATGGTCGTTGCGCGCTGGCTGCGGTCGTGGTTTCACGACGTCGTCGTCGTCTTTCACGCCGACTCCGCGAACCTGCCGGCGGATGCTGCAAGAGCCTACCGCGCCTTCATCGCTGCCGCCGGCAATACGGTTCTCGCGCCGCCTGCTGGAAAACCCGCGCTGATCGTCGATGGAATGTTCGGTATAGGTCTTACGCGACCGCTGTCCGGCCCATACGCCGAACTGGTCAACTGGGCCAACGCCACCGGCGCGCCGATTCTCGCGCTCGACGTACCGACCGGCTTGCACGCGGAGACCGGTGCGGCCATGGGCGCAGCGATTCGCGCAGCGGCGACCGCCAACTTCATTGGCTTGACGCCGGGTTTGTTGACTGGCGATGGTCCCGATCATTGCGGCGCAATCACTGTCCATTCGCTCGAGCTCGACCCTCCTGACGCGACCCTGGGTCATCGCCTCGACTGGGCCACACTTGCCGGGATGCTTCCGGCCGCATTCACGCGCGCGACGCGCAACGTCAACAAAGGCACGTTTGGCACGCTGGCGATCGTCGGCGGCGCGGACGGCATGGTCGGGGCGACGGTGCTCGCGGGTCGCGCCGCCATGCGCACGGGCGCCGGCAAGGTGCTCCTCGGGCTCGTGGCGCGCGCGCCCCCGGCGCTCGACTGGAATGCACCCGAACTTATGCTGCGCGACGCCGACACAACGCTTGCCGGCGGCATGGACGCGTGCGTAATCGGTCCGGGCCTGGGGACGAACGGCGCAGCGCGAACGTCCGTCGAACACGCACTGGCGTTAGACGTTCCGCTGGTGCTCGACGCCGATGCCCTTAACTTGATCGCCGCGAATTCCGATCTGCGCGCAGCGGCGCAACGACGCACGGCGCCGACCTTGGCGACTCCTCACCCCGGCGAAGCAGCCCGCCTCCTCTCCTCCGACATCGCCGCCGTGCAAGCCGATCGACTGGCCGCCGCGCTGAAGCTCGCGAGTGAACTACGAGCACACGTCGTGCTGAAAGGCGCCGGCAGCGTGCTCGCGCATCCCGACGGCTCATGGGATATCAACACATCGGGAGGACCGGCGCTGGCCTCCGCCGGCACCGGCGACGTGCTTGCCGGTGTGCTGGGAGCGATGCTCGCGCAACGGCTCGACGCGAAAACGGCGTCGCGCTACGCCGTCTGCTTGCATGGCGCCGCGGCGGATACGCTGGTTGCTCGTGGAATAGGCCCTATTGGATTGGCCGCGTCGGAACTCGCCGACGCGGCGCGTGAGCTGATCAACGCCACGGCGTCATGCGGCGGCTAATCGTCGGCCAAGGCGCCATGTGGAGATAAGCAGCGCCCCAGCGCTCGCCGCTCAAGGCAACAGAATCGACGCTCCCATCGTGCCACGCGATTCCAGCGCGCGATGCGCAGCCGCCGCGTCTTTGAGCGCAAACCGTTGCCGCGGGTTTGACTTGATCTTGCCGGCCTGAACAAGCGCGAAGAGATCATCAGCCATGGCGCCGAGTTGCGCACGCGTCGCTGCATAGGTGAAGAGCGAGGGCCGCGTTACGAACAGCGATCCTTTCGCGGCGAGCATTCCCAGCTCGAACGGGGGGATCGGTCCTGATGCGCTGCCAAAACTGACGAACAGACCGCGCGGGCTCAACACGTCCAGTGAGGCGGGAAACGTGTCCTTGCCAATCGAGTCGTACACGACGGGCACACCCTTGCCCCCGGTCAACGCCTTCGTGCGCGCAACGAAGTCTTCGCGCGTGTAGACAATCGTGTGCGTGCAGCCGTGCCCTCGTGCCAGCGCTGCCTTGTCGTCGGAGCCGACTGTTCCGATCATGATCACGCCCAGCGCGCGCGCCCATTGACACGCGACTAGCCCCACGCCGCCCGCCGCCGCATGAAACAGAATCGTGTCGCCGCTCTTGAGTGGAAACGTCTGGCGAAACAGGTATTGCACGGTGAGGCCTTTCAGCATCAAGGTCGCGGCCGTTTCATCGGAGACACCGGCGGGAATCTTGATCAGCCGTTCCGCGGGCATCACGCGCTCGTTGCTATACGATCCAGGCGCCCCGCCGCTGTACGCGACTCGATCGCCTGGTTGCACCCAATCAACTCCGCCACCGACCTCTTCCACCACTCCTGCGCCCTCAAGCCCGATGCCCGTTGGCAGCGGCAGCTTGTATTGTCCGGTGCGGTGATACGTGTCGATGTAATTGAGTCCGATCGCCGTGTGCCGGACCCGGGCCTCCCCTGGACCCGGCGCGGCGACGTCGACTTGTTCGTAGGTCAGCACTTCCGGGCCGCCCGTTGCGTGCATGCGAATGGCGTGGGACATCGAAGAACCCTTTCTTGGATCAATGCGCAAACGCGCGGTACGCGGCGAAGCCGGCCGCAGTCAACACGAGCGAGCCGAACAGATGCGCTCCGGAGAGGCCTGCCGCGGCGGCATACTGTCCGTCGAACAAAAGTTGCGTCACCTCCGCCGAAAACGTGGAAAACGTCGTGAGGCCCCCTAAAAAACCTGTGATGACGAAGAGCCGCCATTCCGGCGGAAGATCTTCGCGCGCAACAAAATAGGCGACCGCCACGCCAACCAGGAACCCCCCGAGCAAGTTGGCGAAGAGCGTCCCGAGCGGAAACCGCGCCACCAGCGAATTGAACGCGACCACGAATCCCCAGCGCAGCCACGCGCCCAGCACTGCACCGATCCCGACCGCGGCGAACTGTCCGATCATCTGCCGATTATAGAAGTCTTGGAAGAACGGCGAATCTGGTCTGCAATCCAACCGCCGGTCGCCGGAATCATGGTGCGGTCATTTTGTTGCCTCGCTCACCGCAAGCGCCAGCGCGGAAATTTCCTTTTGTGCGTTCACACCTTCGGGAAACGCACGATCCGCTTTTCCGTACCAGTAGCGCGCGTTCTCGAGATCGCCTTCGAGCATATGCACGATTCCATGCGCCCAGCAACCCAGCGGCGACTCATCGTCCTGCACCTTCGTGTGGGCCTTCTCCCAATTTCCCTCTTGCAGGTAACGTACCGTGCTCGCAAGCGACATGTCGACCCCTCACTTGATCAGTACGCCAGGTAGCCGCCATCCACTGGCAGGATGGCACCAGTGATAAAGCGCGCGGCCGGCGAGCAGAGAAACACGGCGGCTCCGGCAATATCATCCGGCTGACCCCAGCGGCGAAGCGGCGTGCGCCTGACGATCGCATCACTGCGTTCGGGATCTTGCTGCAACGTCTGCGTGAGCGGAGTCGCCACCCATCCCGGCGCGATCGCGTTCACCCGGATTCCTTCGTCGGCATAGGCGATGGCCAGCGACTTGGTGAGCTGCGCGACACCGCCTTTGCTGGCGCTGTAACCCGGCACGAGGCCGCCGCCCAGGTACGACAGTACCGACGCCGTGTTGACGATCGATCCGCCATCCGTTCCTGGCCCCGCCTTGAGCTTGTCCCGGGCCAGCGCGCACATGCGCATGGTACCGGTCAGATTGATCGCCAGGACTTCTTCGAACACGGCGATTTCGTGCTCATCGTTACGGCGGATGATTCCAGCACAATTGACGAGTACATCGAGCCGCGGCAAATCGGCGAGCAGTGCTCTGGCCGACGCTTCATTGCGAACGTCGAGCGGCACGGCGTCGCGGCACGAAAAATCGGGATTCTCGCGCGCAGCCGCGCATTCGAGCCTGGTCGCACCGCTGACGGTCACCACGGCGCCCAGCGCGGCAAACGCGCCCGCGATCGCCGCGCCGATCCCCGTCGTTCCACCGACGACCAGGACGACCTGGCCGGTGAACAGATCGGGGTGAAACGTGTCCTGCATCACGACACTCGGCGTGCGAGCAACGTTTGCACGTCGCAATCGCGGGGCAACGGGGCAACCGCGCCATACCCGGTCGTCGCGAGCGCCGCGGCGGCGTTCGCATAGTGTGCCGCCGCGAATGCGTCGTCGCCGGCATTGCGTCGCACGGCGAATGCACCGTCGAAGCAATCGCCCGCCCCCGTCGCATCGACAGCGTTCACACTGTGTCCTGAGATTCGCTCGACACGACGTCCGTCCGAGACAATGCAGCCGTCGTGGCCAAGCTTGAGCGCGACGGTGGGAGCTCCGGCGCGATGACACCGGTCGATGAGTGCGTACGCGTCGTCGTCGCCGAACATCAAACGCGCGTCCTCAAAGCTCGGCAGCGCCCAATCGCACAGCGCAAGCGACGCGAGAACCGTCGCCCGCGCTTCATCGAGCGACCATAGCTTGAGGCGAAGATTGGGGTCGTAGGAGACGCGGGCCCCCGCCCGCCGAGCCGCTTCCATCGCGGCAAACGCTGCCCCGCGCGACGCAGCGGAAATCGCCTGCGTGATACCGGATACGTGCACGATCGCCGCCGCGCGGAAGGCTTCTATCGGCAACGTGTCGCGCTCCATCCGGCTTGCTGCCGACCCGCCACGCAAATACGAAAATTGGTGCCCGTTCACAGCGTGCGTCACAAAGTACGCCCCCGTTGGCGCGTGGATATCGGTCACCACAAACCGGGTGTCGACACCTTCCTCATGCCAGAGATCGAGAAACATGCGGCCGAACGCATCGTTACCGACGCGCGTGACGTAAGCGACGCGCGCTCCCAGTCGCGCGGCAGCGATCGCCATATTCGACGTGTCGCCGCCGAATCCCTGCAGATACGTGCGCGAGTCGCCACCCTCGCGACAATTGAACTCGATGAGCGGCTCGCCGATTGCCACGACCACGAATTCGCAGTTCGCCATCGACGTGCAACAGTCACTGCGCCGGCAACGCGCGAAACGCCGCGGCAAACGCGGCGGCGGCGTGCCGTACGTCGTCCGCGCGTGCACCCGGCCGATACAGATTCGATCCGGTGCCAAACCCGGAGGCGCCGGCTTGCCAGTAAGCGCACATCGTGTCGGGCTTGATGCCGCCGACCGCGAATATCAGCGTTTCCGCTGGGAGCACGGCGCGCCACGCCTTGAGCGCTGCGGGAGGCAGAGCCTCCGCGGGAAAGAGCTTGAGCGCGTCCGCGCCGGCGGCAAGCGCCGCAAAGGCTTCGGTCGGCGTGGCGACGCCCGGCACGCACACGAGCCCCTGGCGTTTCGCTTCGTTCACGATCGCCGTATCGCAGTGTGGCGTGACGATGATCCGTCCGCCCGCTTCACGGACGTGGGCGATGTCGGCGTGCGCGAGCACGGTCCCGGCGCCGATGAGACAGCGCTCGCCGTGCGCTCTCGTCAGCGAACGAATCGATTCGAACGCGCGCGGCGAATTGAGCGGGACTTCGAGAATTCGGAAATCCTCCGCCACCAACGCGTCCCCCACAGCCGCCACCTCCTCGGGCGTGATGCCACGCAGCACGGCGATCAACGGCAAAGGGTCGAGAAAGCGGAGTAGCGGATTCACGAGCGCAGCGTCTTTCAATGGGCTTAAAGCGCGCGGCCAATGAGGCCTGCTTCGAGTGCAATTTGCCACAAGCCTCGCGCGGCGGCGTCCGGACGTGCGCGTTCGACGCCAATTTCGGCGCGTGCACACGCCGCCGCGTAGCGCGCGACCAGCGCGTCCGCACCGATCAAGCGAATCTTCGCGGCATCATCACCGTGCCGATGCGCCCACATCCGCGCGTTGCGCACCTCGCGGCCAATCAGTAAGCCGGACAGCCAATCGGGAGCCTGCTCGCCGGTGAGCTCGCCATGCAGCACCAGCGTTCGCGCACCAAACATGTCGTGCACCAGAAAGCCGGTACCCAAACCGCGATCGACACCGCGCAGGAATGCCGGTCCGGGCATATCGCTCGTGGGCAGGGCGTTGCGCGTAAATCGACCGAGAACGCTGTGCGCAATCATCACGGCGTACAGCTCGCCCGTCATGAAGCTCAAGAAGTCAACGATACGGCCGCGTTCCACGCGAATCCACTTGCTGTGCGTGCCGGGAGTGACGGCCAAAGTGCGCTCCTCCTCCGCGTCGATCGCCCCGGCGATCTGGGTTTCCTCGCCGCGCATGACGTCAGGCAGCCCCGCCGCATCGCGCGTCGCGACGCCGGGAACGATCTTGAGCCGCGCTGCCGGGATTTCCGCAAGTCTGGTGGCGAGCATCTCCAACGAGACAGGACACCGCAGATATGGCACCTCGCGCCAGCCTTCGCGGCTCCCCACCATGCCACACGCGAGCCGTGGCACCGGGTCGTCCGCCCAGTCGCCAAGCAAACGCGCGAACGCGGCAGGAAAGGTTGTATCCCCCAGTTGCGAGAGGCCCAACGGCGCTGAGTGCGCATCGATCACGTTGCCGTGCGGGTCGACGCGATACGCGCGCGCCGCCGTGGTTCCCCAATCAAGCGCAATGAGCGCGGCGGTGGCCATGTTCGCCTGCCATTCCACCTTGGGGCGGTGCTCCCGCCGGAACCCTTTCGGCCGGCGGCGAACAAGCCGTCAGCGCGTTGTATCCCACCGTGCAGCCGCGTCGTCGTCGCTGGCACGTGCTTCCACCCAGCGGTCACCTGCCGCCGTGCTCTCTTTTTTCCAGAAGGGAGCCTTGGTCTTCAAATAATCCATCAGAAAGCGGCACGCCTCGAACGCTTCGCCGCGATGCGCACTCGTCACGACGACGAGGACGATTTGGTCGGTCGGCTTGAGTTCGCCGATGCGATGAATGACGAGCGCATCGAGGATCTCGAACCGCGCTCGCGCATCGGTGACGATATCCTCGAGCGCTTTCTCCGTCATTCCCGGATGGTGTTCGAGCGTCAGAGCAGAGACCGGGGCTGCGTCGTTGACCTCGCGGACGGTGCCGATGAACGACGCGACGGCGCCCACGCGCGCGTCGCCGGCGCGCAACGCTGAGATCTCGCGCCCTGCGTCGAAGTCGATCGTCTGTACGCGAACAGGCATCAAAGCGCTTCTAACCGCCCGTGACGGGCGGGAACAGCGCAACCTCGTCCCCATCGCGGACGGGCGTTGCAAAAGTTACCAGCGCATGGTTCACGGCAACGCGTACGGCGCGGCCGGGTGCCAACTCGATCGCCCAAGCGCCGCCGCGGGACCGCAGCGTGTCGAGCACGTCGGCGACCGTGGCAACGTCGCCCGCAAATGTCAGCGCTTCACCGCTCGACGCAAACACCTCGCGCAAGCGAGCAAGATACACGGTGCGGATGGTAGTCGAAGCGGCGAGGACCGAATGCGGTTCGAGCATAGCGAAGCGGCGGTAAGCCCGGTAGGAAACTAAGGCACCCTAGAAAACTGCCGCGGCGCATGGCGCGGCCGACACCAGTATTGTAGCCCGGCGGGCTTTCAGGGAACCTCGAATTCAGTCGCACTCGGCTGCGACGGGCAGCTTGTCGAGATGGGATTCGCGAAGCGGCCCTAGCGGTCAAAACCGCAGTTGCAAGCCAAACTGAACTTGATCGGACTCCGGCAGAACGCCGGTCACCGCTTCGCCAGGTTGACGCTCGAACCGCGCATATTCGAGGCGCAAGCCGAATGCCGGCGTCATATCGTAACGCAAACCGACGCCATAGTTGACGCCGTCGCGATTGTGCCGATGAACGTCGCTGGACGCAAAGGCCGCGTAACCCGGCGCCGGCTCGCTCTGGCGATACCCCATGCGGCCATAGAGGGTCAGACTCTTCATGAAGCCCCAACCGGTATAAACATCGATGTTCCACGCTCGGGGATTCCAGTTTTCCGGTGCGAAGGTCAACCCGACGCCGCGCTGCGCGGTGGGCCCGGTCGCCGACAATGCGTACCGGTCGGCGGTGGCCACCGACGCTTCTAGGCGGAGGTCGTTGGCCCAGCGGTACCCACCGAAGGCAAGCGAATTTGGTGCATCGTCCTCCGCGATGATCGGCGCGAATTTATTCCAAGTCGACGTCAAATGTCCGTACGTGATGCCCGACCCGCCAGTGCCGCCGTCGCGCAGCGACACCCCACCATAAAAGCCGGAAACAGCCGGCGAAGGAGCTTGCGCATGCGCGCGCGCTGATTCAAATACAATACTTGCAGCAGTACATGCAATTAAGGCTGTAAGTATTTGAATTTTCATGATATGACTCGGTGAGATTACGCGAGGGATCGTCGTTGGGCAACATGAGTCCGGCGGAAGTTCAACCTACTCGCGCGCTTCCGCGAAGTCAACCAGCCAACCGACATACGGTCGCCTTTTCGAGCAGAAATGTGGCGATTTTCTCGAGATCGTTGAGATCGAAAATGGGCAACGCGGCCTGCCGCACTTTCGCCGGCGAATCGGTCGCCACGGCCACAATATGCGGGTCTTCCGGATGGAGCAGCGGCTTGCCCACGCCCTCGCGCCAAACCTCGAGCTTGGGTATGGGAGAGGCTTTGAAGCCTTCGATCAGCGTTACGTCACACGGAGAAAGCCGCGCGAGCGCGGAGGCGAGCGTCAACTCACGCTCCCCGCGCAGTTCGTGGATCAGTGCCCACCGCACGCCCGAGGTAATGAGCACTTCGGAACAGCCGGCGGCGCGGTGCCTATGGGAATCTTTGCCCGGCCGATCGATTTCGAACGAATGATGCGCGTGCTTGACCAGCGATACGGTGAGACCGCGAGCAGTCAAGCGCGGGATAAGTTGCTCGATCAGCGTTGTCTTGCCGCTGCCGGACCATCCGGCGAAGCCAAAGATGCGCATGGAATGTTTACTTCTCGAAGCGAGGGCTCCCCTCCTCGCTAATGAACGGAAAGGTCGCACCATTGGCGATTGTCAAACCTAGCCTGCTACGGAGCAGAGGCGAGCGGCACATTAACATCGGCCGCAAGTCCCGCATGTATCACTGCTCCCTGCCACACCATCGCCCCGGCGCGAAGACCGGGGTCTGCCGCCAGCGCCGCGGAGATCCCGCGTCCGGCCAACGCCCTGACTTGTGGCAGCGTAGCCTGGGTAAGCGCGAGCGTTGCCGTTCGGGCCACAAGCGCAGGCATGTTGGGCACCGCGTAATGGACGACGCCCTCTTCGACGTACGTCGGAGCGGACAGCTTGGTCATGCGCGATGTTTCGGCGATTCCTCCTTGGTCGATCCCGACGTCGATTAGCGCCGAACCACGCCGCATTGACCTAACGAGCGCGCGGCGCAGCAGCTTCGGCGACAGCATTCCCGGTTCGAGTACCGCGCCGATGACGAGATCGGCATCGATCACCGCGGCGCAGAATCGCGCATCCTCCGGTCCCGACAACGGATAGGTCGCTACACCGTGGCCGAGTTCCTTAAGCGAGCGCGCGAGCGCCGTGCGCCGCTCTTCACCGCGTGAGAAGACGCAAACCTTGCACCCGATCTGCGCAGCGACCCGCGCCGCCTCGGAGCCGACGCTGCCTGCACCGACGATGACCACGTTGGCGCCGGGCACATCGTCCACCCCCGGCAGCAGCACGCCCGAGCCGCCGCGGTCGGTTGCGAGCGCCTGCGCGCCGGCAAAGGGCGCCAAGCGGCCGGCGATCCGTGACATCGGCGCGAGTAACGGCAGCGCCCCCGCCGCATCGCGCACCGCCTCGTACGCGATGATCCGGATACGCGCAGCGAGCACGGCCTCCAAGAGCGCGGGATCGCGATGCAACTGGGCGAATGCGAACACCGTCGTGCCGGGAACGAGTAGCGCGAATTCGGACGGCTGCAGTTCCTTGACCTTGACGATGAGTTCGCACGACCAGAGTGCTTCGGGCGATGCGGCTATCTCTGCGCCAACACTCATGTAAACGGCATCCGCGAAGCCGACGGCCGCACCCGCATCGGCCGCTATCACAACGGTGTGCCCATCGGCGATCAGGGCGCGCGCACCTGCCGGCGTGAGACCGACGCGTTGCTCCCCATCCTTGCATTCGCGCGGAACGCCGACCCGCATCGAGACTCTAATGGCGACGGTGGAATTCTTGAAAAAACCGGTGGAGACCCGGGTAGGTACCCAAAGCCGATTGTAGCGTTGCCCATTTGCGCGTAGTCTTTTTTCTTGTTCGGCACTCTTTCAACGAGATTTTCATGAGCAACGGTACCTCACTGATCCCTGTCACTCCGGAAAAATCCGCGAGCGCCATCCACGGCATGATCGAACGAGTGATCGCGTCGGTGCCCAAGCCGCAAACAATGGCAGTCGCGGATCCCCACCGCCAGGCTACCTTGATCGCGAGAAAAGCGGCCAAACGTTCGGCCATGCTCTCGGGAGCGCTGGCGTTACCCCCGGGCCCAATCGGCATGCTTACAGTACTGCCGGATCTCTACCTCATCTGGCAGACACAACGACAAATGGTCGCCGACATTTTCGGGCTGTATGGACGCTCGGCGGAACTCACCCGTGTCCACATGCTGTACTGCCTGTTCCGGCACGCGGCGAGTCAGGTGCTGCGCGATGTTGCCGTGCGGACGGGTCAGCGCATGATGATGCAACAGCTCTCCTCGAGCGCGCTCAAGCATGTCGTCTCGAAAATCGGCGCCAACGTCACTCGACGCTTGACCGGCAACGCCGCAAGTCGCTGGGTTCCTCTCGCCGGCGCGGCTGCCGTGAGCGCCTACGCGTACTGGGATACGTTGCAAGTCGCGCGGACCGCGCGGCGCCTGCTCACGACTTCCGCCGACGATGATCGAACTTTCGAAGCGGAGCGGCGATGATCCATTGTCCCGCGTCACTTCGTCCCGTATGAAAGCCTACTGAGCCATCGCTCATGTGCGGACGCTACGAGCTGCATAGCCATCCGGCGGCGTTGGCGCTGGCTTTCGGGCTCGACTTTCCACCCGAAATCGGTCCGCGCTACAACATCGCCCCAATGCAGGACGTGCCGGTGATTCGCATCAACCGTGAAGGTCGCCGTGAGCTTGTCCAGATGCGGTGGGGACTGGTTCCGCGGTGGGCGAAGGATCCATCGGTCGGGGCGAAAATGATCAATGCGCGCGCCGAAACGCTGGCCGAAAAACGCGCATTTCGCAACGCATTGCAGCGTCATCGGTGCCTGCTCCCCGCCGACGGGTTCTACGAATGGACGGCGGGGAGCGGGGGAAACAAGCAGCCGCTGCATGTCAGCATGGCGGACGGTGCGCCCCTTGCCTTCGCCGGGCTCTACGATCGCTGGCTTACGCCGGAAGGCGATGTTCTCGATACCTGCACGATCATCACCGCGCGTGCGAATGCGCAGCTCGCGGCAATGCACGACCGCATGCCCGTGATCATCGCGCCGGAAACCTATGAACGCTGGCTCGACGTTGCCACCGACGATATCGGCGATCTGCTCCTACCTTTCCCCGCGAACGCGATGACGTGGTACCCAGTGTCGACGCGGGTGAATAGTGTGCGCAACGAAGGCCCGGAGCTCATCGAACGCGTTGCCCAAGAAAACCCGACGCCGCCGCACGAGCCTGAGCCCGATTCTCCCGCCGATGTGCCGAAAACCAAGCGCAAAAAAAATCCGCGACCCGAACAGGCGCGGCTGTTTTGATAGGTCGAGCTACGGCAATCGGAAGCGCGTGCCGAGAACGATTTTTGTTACGGGATCGCGCACATGCTGACGCCGACCACGCCGTATCCTTCCGCGACACCGCCCTTGGCCACCATAGCCTCGCGAATTGTGCGATCCGTCGTGTAGCGATGGTTGGAATCGGCGCGATTGTTCCAGACTCGGTACACACTGCGCGTGTCCACGGGACACGCGCCGGAGCTGCTCGGCAACGCGATGTGCGCGACGGCGGCAGCCTCGAAGATGAATGACGGGAACTTGGTCTGCGTTTCCGCACATTCGGTCGGGCTTGCCGAATAGAAGTGTGAATCCCCGTGCGGCGGCGGTAGGTAGAACCGGCACACCGGGCTCGTTCCCGGTTGCGCCGTCGCGTAGGCGCGAAACGACTGACCTGTGCGAACCCAGCCGTTCAGCGCACCTGAATCGAGCGCTTGAATATCCGCGGGCGATGCACTAATGAAGTAGTGATCGAGGCCGGCATGGAAGAACTCGATCACGTCGACCGTGGGAGCCGACGGCGGGGGCGCTGCGGTCCCGACCGCTGCGAGCGGCAAGCGATAGCGATCGTCCGGCGTGAACACATTGAGCTCCGCCGCACGCGTGCCGGGCCCTGCCGGCAACGCCATCACCTGTATCACGCAACTGCTGCCGGGAGCGAGCGTTGTGCCATTGCTGCAACCAGAAGTCTTCGCGAATTCGGACGTGTCGACGATTACGCTGTCGATCGTCAGCGGCGCGTTGCCGTTGTTCGCAAAGACAAAGCTCTTGAGCGCGGAAGCGCTGCCGATGGCGACGTCTCCGAAATCGACGTTGCGCGGCAACGAGCAACTGTAACCTGCCGTCTGTCCCGCCGCCGGCCCGTACAGACAGCGGCACCCCCGAACGTCATCGGACTGCAGATCGGCGAGCCCGTTGTACGCCGAATCGGGAGGTCCGGCCATGACCGCGCTGCCGTCGTTGGAATGGGCGAGCCCGAGCGCATGACCCCATTCATGCGTGCTAACCCGGTCGAGCTGCGCCGAATTTACGACGTGCGTCGTGCTGTAGACGGTATCGGCATCGACAAGCGCGAGCTGCGCGCCAACCTGCGCGTACCACGCGTACGTTTCGGCAGCACGCCCGGGGGAAATCCGCCCCCAACCCATGACATTCTCGCCGTCGGGCTGAACCCCCGATCGCGAATTCGCCACGACGGTGTTCGGTACCGCAGAGGTTTCGCCGTCGTAAGCGAATGAGATGCCGCATACCGCCGTCCATTTGCCGAGAGTCGCATGGATCTGGGCGATTGCTCCAGCCTTGTTGGCGGTGAACGCCGCCGGCGCATTGGCGTGGTTGTACTTCCAGCGCAGCGGACCTTGCCAAGTCGCCGGAGACCCGAATAGGTAAAGGTATTTCGGTATCGGGACGGCCGCCTCTTCCGGCGAGCGATCGACCGGGCGGAAAACGTAGTCAGGAACGTCCGGCATGGCGGACACTCCTGGGACGAGAATGAGCAGCAGAATAGATACGCAATAACGCGCACGCAAAGACACGGTGGTAACTTTCGGTTGGACGGCGCCCCTGTCTGAAGCGGGGCATCTATAGGACGAGCATAGCACTGCCTCGGTGGCTCTATCGACACCGCCGGTCGGCGCTAATTCGCCGGTGCGCCGGCCGCGATCCACGCCGCCAATGTCGCTCTCTCCGCGTCGGTCATCTGCGTCAGGTTGCCGATGGGCATCGCGCGCGTCACAACCGTTTGTTCGTTGATCTTGTGCGCGTTCGCGATGATTTGCGCCGGCGTTTCGAGCAGCAGACCCTTTGGTGCGACAGCGAACCCGTCGTGACGGGGTTTTTGTGCATGACAGGAAACGCAGCGATCCCCGACGATGCGCTGCACTTCGGTAAACGTATAACCTGCCGTTGTATCCGGTCGGGATGGCGCGATGACGACGGCGAGAGCGAGCGCGCCCAGCGCGGCGGTGACCGGAATCGCCCAGACCGTCCGCCCCCTGTGCCGCAGATTGAAAAAACGCCGGACAAACGCGGCGAGCAGCAGGATGACCAGCAGCACGAGCCACGCATGGCGATGTCCAAAGGTCATCGGGTAGTGGTTGCTGATCATGATGAACAGCACGGGCAGCGTGAAGTAGTTGTTGTGTACCGATCGCTGCTTGCCGCGCTGCCCGTAGAGCGGGTCCGGCGGTGTCCCGCGTTCTGTGGCCTGCACCAGCTTGCGCTGCGACGGAATGATCACCAACAACACGTTCGCCGCCATCAACGTCCCCAGCATCGCGCCGATTTGCAGATACATCGCGCGTCCGCTGTAGACCTGCGCCAGACCCCAAGCGGCCGACGTCAAGAATGCGACGATCGCGAGCGCAATAACCCAATCGCGCTCAAGGCCCACCCAGACGCACAATTGGTCGTAAAAAAGCCAGCCGACGATGAGTGACGCCAAACTGATGCCGATTGCCAGTGCGGGCGAGATGTCGGCGACGTTTCGGTCGATCATGTACACATCGGCGTGCAAGTAGTACATGACAACATACAACGCAAATCCCGAAAGCCAGGTCGAGTAGGCCTCCCATTTGAACCAGTGCAACGGCGCGGGGAGAATTGCCGGCGCTACTTGGTATTTCTGCACGTGATAAAAGCCGCCGCCATGCACGGCCCACAACTCTCCGCCGACCCCGGCGGCGCCGTCCTCGTGACGCTTCGGCGGCAACAGACTGTTGTCGAGGAACACGAAGTAGAACGACGAGCCGATCCATGCGATACCGGTGATCAGATGAATCCAGCGGATCAGCAGCTGCAGCCACTCGCTCGCGTAGGCTTCCATGCGTGTCGGGTGTCGGGTTTTCTACTGCGAATCGACTAGCTTCGTCAGCGATTCGCAGGTAGTCGGATCCGACAAAAGTAGAAGTCCACTTTTGTCGGCATCTTTAGCTCCCCCGGTACGTCGAATAGCTCCAGGGCGAGACGAGTAACGGAACGTGGTAATCCGCGGCTGCATCCGCGACGCCGAAATCAAGCACCACTTCGTCGACGAACGGCGGCTCCGGCAGCGCCACGCCGCGCGCCGTAAAATACGCACCGGCGGCAAACACCAGCCGATAGCGACCGGCGACGAACGCTGCGCCTTCGAGCAACGGTACGGCGCAGCGTCCCAAGTCGTTGGTGACGTCGTCCTTGATCCAGTCATAGCGTACGCCCCAGTGGCGGTGCAGCGCGATGCGCATCCCCGCGCCAGGAATGCCGTGCGCGGTGTCGAGAACGTGTGTGGTCAACCGGCCCATCGGAGCGAGAACCAACATCGATTGCGCCAGAACGCATTTGCGACGTGTGCGCGCCGCATTGTATGCTGCGCGCGCCGTGCGCGCACCTCGCAATACACTACACTCGAGAGCTTGCCGGCACATGAGCGTCACCATGATTGCTCCTCCATTCGAGCCCGCATATCCGCGCGACCTTGCCGGATACGGTGCGCGGCCGCCGCATCCGCGCTGGCCCGGCAATGCGCGATTGGCCGTGCAGTTCGTGCTGAACTACGAGGAAGGCGCGGAAAACAGCGTGTTGCACGGCGACGCCGCTTCCGAAACGTTTCTGTCGGAAATCATTGGCGCGCAAGCGTTTCCGGCGCGGCACCTGTCGATGGAGTCTCTCTACGAATACGGGGCGCGTGCCGGCGTGTGGCGGATACTGCGTTTGTTTCGCGCGCGCGGCATTCCGCTGACGATCTTCGGCGTGGCGATGGCGCTCGCGCGCAATCCTGCCGTCGTGGAAGCGTTCATGCGCGAAGGTCACGAAGTCGCGAGCCACGGCTGGCGCTGGATCAGCTACCAATCCGTGGACGAAGCGGTCGAGCGCGACGATATCGCTCGCGCCACTGAGACGATTCGAACGCTGACCGGGCAACCGCCACTGGGGTGGTATACCGGACGCGACTCTCCGAATACGCGACGCCTGGTGGTCGAGCACGGCGGCTATGTCTACGACAGCGATTCCTACGCGGACGATCTGCCGTATTGGGTCGCCGTGGACACACGCGAGGGCACGCAGCCGCGGCTGGTTGTCCCCTATGCGCTTGATACCAACGACGCGCGCTTCGCCACGGCGCAGGGTTTCAACAGCGGCGAGCAGTACTACGGATATCTGAAAGACGCGTTCGATGTTCTCTACGCCGAGGGTGATCCGAATGGGCTCGACGCTCCGAAGATGCTCTCGATCGGACTGCATTGCCGGATCATCGGACGGCCCGCCCGCTTGGCTTCGCTGGCGCGTTTTCTCGATTACGTGGTGCGACACGACGCTGTCTGGTGCGCCCGCCGTATCGACATCGCACGCCACTGGGTCGCAACGCAACCCGCATGCGCAGGCGCATGACGCTCGACGAGATCAACCGTCTCGATCGAGCGGGTTTCGTCGCGACGCTCGGCGGCGTTTTCGAGCATTCGCCGTGGGTCGCGGAGTCCGCGTTCGCGGCACAGCCTTTCACGAGCATCGCCGCATTACACGGCGCCATGGTGGCGGCGATGCAGGGGGCGAACGATACGCAAAAGCTCTCGCTCCTTCGCGCGCATCCGGAACTCGCCGGCAGGGCCGCGATTCGCGGCGAACTCACCGCGGATTCAACGCGCGAGCAAGCCGGGGCCGGGCTCGCCAACTGTTCCGCTTTCGAGTTCGCGCAACTCACCGAGTTGAACGCGCGTTACAACGCCAAATTCGGGTTCCCGTTCATTCTCGCCGTGAAGGGCTACGACCGGGGGGGGATCATGGCCGAGTTCGCACGGCGCGTGCACAACGATCATGCGGCCGAATTCGCCGAGTGCTTGCAACAGGTCGCGAAGATCGCTCGCTTCCGGCTCGATGCGCTGTGGGCCGGCTGAGATTGCGTGAGCCGAAATTCGACGTCTCGACAGCTATTTTCCGTCCGCCAACCGCGCTTACCGCGTCTCGTTCTGGCTGGTGTAGGGGCTCGTCTAGTTGGCGCTGATCTTTCCCTACTTCCCCAAGGAGGCCGTCGTCACCTTCGATAACGCAAAGATCACCGTGGCGAAATTGCGTGACGCCATCGCCAACGCCGGTTTCCCGTCGCTACTCAAGGCAGGCAAGTAAGGCTGAAATAACACGCTGATGGCTCGTCAAGTCTTGTAGCCGCCGAGCTGCGCAGCGCTCGCAGTCTTTGAGGAGGAATTTAGGATGACCAAACGTTACGATCTCGTCGTCATCGGAACCGGAACGGGAGCTTCTGGCGCGGCTTCGCGCTGTCGCTCGGCCGGATGGAGCGTGGCGGTGATCGACCATTTGCCCTTCGGCGGCACCTGCGCGCTGCGCGGCTGCGATCCGAAAAAGGTATTGGTCGGCGCAGCGGAAGCGGTCGACCATTCCCGCCGAATGCGCGGCCATGGAGTCACTGGTGGCGAGCCGGCCATCGCATGGAACGAGCTCATCCGGTTCAAGCGTACGTTCACGGAGCCCGTGCCGCCGATGAAGGAGAAGAACTTCGCGAAAAATGGTATCGACGCCTATCACGGCCGCGCCAAGTTTCGCGGACCCCGCTCCGTCGAGGTCGGTGGTGACTTGCTTGAAGGCCGTTTCATCCTGATCGCCGTCGGCGCGGTACCGATGCGCCTCGGCATTTCTTATCCATCACCATGAACTTCAAGCACATGCCGGAGCTTAAGCTCCGAGGTCGGCTGTCCGTTCGTGGAGGGCACTGATGGTCTTGATCGAGAGCTTCCTGTTGTGGCGATTCCGCAAGGCGGGCTGGTTATGAGACGGCGTGGGCTCATATGGGGCCTCGCCGGGTTGATTCTGCTCGCGCCCGCGTGCGCACAGCAAAGCGAGCAGCGCATGCATCAGCGCTTCAGCGATGCGGAAAGGTGGTCGCAGATCTTCGACGACCCGGCGCGCGACGAATGGCAGAAGCCCGCCGAAGTGATGCGGGCGCTTAAGCTCGCGCCGAATGCGGCGGTCGCGGACATCGGCTCGGGGACCGGTTATTTTGCGGTGCGCCTGGCGCGCGCGTTGCCGCAAGGGCGCATGTATGGGGTCGGCGTCGAGCGGGACATGGTGCGCTTTCTCAACGAACGCGCGGCGAAGGAAAACCTTCCGAACTTGAGCTCGCACCTGGTTGAGGAGGACGATCCGAAGTTTCCGGCGAAAGTGGACCTGGTGATCGTCGTAGACACTTACCACCACCTCCCGATCCGCAGCCGTTACTTCGAGCGCGTGCGCGCGGGATTGAAGCCGGGTGGGCGCGTGGCGATCGTCGACTTCAAGCCCGAGTCGCCGACCGGCCCGCCGCGGCGCCACCGTATCCCGCCGGAGACGGTGAAAGCCGAGATGGAGCGCGCAGGCTACCGGCTCTCCGAGGAGCACGGCTTCCTACCGTACCAGTACTTCCTCGTCTTCGCGCCGAGCTAGGGCACGCAAATGATTTGGACCTCGGGCTTCTGCCCGGGGGCAGGCATTGGCGTTCGCGCCACCTTGTTCCGAGGTAAGGAAATCCGCAAACATGAAAGCCAAGGCAGGTTTGCGAGCACGAGGTTATGCGTGAACACACGCAGGACATGCGGACGATGCACTTCGACATGCTCTGGGTGCACTACTTGAACCTGCTGCTCGGCGCCTGGCTCGCGTCCAGTCCGTTCGTGTTGGGTTCGACCTCCGACGCGGCGCGACGCAGCCCCCCGCCCCCGGGCACCGTGATCGCGGTCACGTTTTTGCGAAAACGAATGGCAGACGGCGTTGCGCCGCCTCGAAAATATCCAGAATTTCCCGCCTGTCGCGCCCGCCGATATTCAGGAGTCCGTAACGATAGCTATAGCCATCCTGCAGCTCCTGGGAAAGTTTTCGGCCTGCCGTCGTCAGGATCTCGATCCGCATATCAGGTTGCCACGTCTGCACCGCGTCGATGTCAGCGCGCGTAGGCAGCTTCATCACCTGCCGGTTGTCGAATACGCGAAGTACGCAGCTTGCGGCCATTGCATATTTGCCCGCTCTTCGGGTCAGTACCGGCTTGTTCCCGAGGGCGAGATCAAGCAAGACCGAATAGGTGTTGGTGCCGTCCACTTTTTCGAACAGATCGGCGAATTGCGACGCCATGCGCGGATTGATTTCGACGATATGCACGGTATCGGCCGCCGCGTTATAGATGAACTCGATGTTGAACAGACCATTATCGAAGCCGATGCCGGGTATGACCTTCTTGGCCACCGCGCCCATACGGTCTTGAATCACCTGCGGCAAGCGGGACGGATATTCGAAGCGCTGAAATGATGTCGAGCTGGGAAAATGAATGGCATCGACCACGCCGACCACGTGAAGGTCACCATGGTAGACATATCCTTCGAGGCTCACCTGCCATCCCTCCAACAAAGTCTCCACCAACAGGCTGCCGGTGCCCAGATCGCGACCCCCGTATTTTTTTAGAAGAACCGCGAAGGGTTCGAAGAATGGTTTGGGCAACGCTGCACGTCGCGCCAACGCCGGAAATGTCTCGCGGGAATCAACGCGATTAGCGCCGACGGAAAAGAACGACTTGACGGGTTTGATGAAAACCGGAAACGGCAAGGTGACGACCGGCGCTTCCGGATCCGTGACTTCGAAGTCTGGCACAGCATGGGGAACAACCTTGCGTTGTGCCTCGCGCCCATAGAATTTGTGCTGACAAAGAAGATCCGCAACGACCGGAACGCCCGGAAGGCCGAATCGCTGGCTGATGATGCTGGCCAGCGTACTGCCCGGATAGTCGTCGGTGCTGACGACGCCGTCGATGTTGGCACGACCGTACTGGCTTGCGATACGTTCAATTTCGGCTTCCGGGTCGGCGATCCGTACCTCCGGCGGCGGCTCCTCTGTGACCAATTCCTCCAAGGCAATGCTTGCGTAGTCATGGAACAGGAAGCGGTGCCGATCCGTCCCCGGCAGGGTTGCGATCTCGCGATAGTCGCGCTGGGTGGGACAGAGGAAGAGAATCGTGCTCAAGAGGTAATCTTCGCCGACGTTCGCCTATTCCTCCATGCAGCTCAATGGAGACCCAATGTCGGTCGAGCTTCGTTCCGCGGCGGTCCCATCGGCGCGTCGCCAGTAATTGCGTTGGCGCAGGAACGGGAGAAGCAGCGCGTTTCCGAGTCGGTTGTCCGCACCCGCCTCATAGCCCGGAATGCCGATGACGATCCGGTACTGAGGAATGTTCAGACGCAGGGTGCGATGCAGCCGGTCCCACCAGGGGAAAACAACCGAATAGTTCGAATTATTTTCCCGCCATACCTCGGAATGGTGGATGCCATGCATGCGCGGGGTCACCAGGACCTTGTTCAGCAAACGCTCGACCTGCAAAGGCAAGTACACGTTGCTGTGGTGAAACAGCGTGTTCGCCTGATACACCAATTCGTAGATGGCGAAGGTCAGCGGCGAAACGCCGATCACGGCAATCTGCACGACCCGAAAGCCCGCCGACAGCGCGACCTCACCGAGGTGGAAGCGAAACGCCGTGCTCACATCCAGATCGGGATCGATATGATGCACGTTGTGAAAGCGCCACAGCAACGGAATTCTGTGGTTGGCGACGTGCCAGTAGTAGAACGCAATATCCATGAGGACAAAGCCCACTACAAATTGAGCCGCTGCGGGAAGATCCACCCAATGCAGCAACCCGAACCCTCGGTCTGAAACCTGCTGCAACGTGGACGCGCCGACCGGTTCCACGATGAGTGCGGCGGTGCCGAGCGCCAAAGCCGAGATAGCGACATTGACGAACAGCCGACGGGCCAGCGCAGCGCGTGCCGTGCGCAATGGAGCACGGTGCTCCCACACGAAAAGCAGCAGAAACAAGCTGCCCAGGATTGCGGCCGTGTAATAGGGTTGCATGGTCAGGACCCCGAGGTGTCTTCGTTCTTACCGCTCAGCGTCACGGCGGGCGCTCGCCGCGGCAAGCACCGCACGGATTTGCGGCAAGGCAGCGGGCGCCGCGTCCTCGCCGGCGCGAATCACCGCCGCGCGGCTGGCCAGCGACACCGCGGTGCCCGGCGGAATGGCGTCGATCAGCACATCGGCTTCCCGCAGATTTTTCGTGTTGATCGTGTGCGCCATGTTCTGTACCGTCTGGAACACCATATCGAGCGGGGTGCGGAGCCTGCTCTCCGTCGGTCGGTACGTGGGACTGGGAGCAACAGTCGCGCATCCCGTCAAGATTGCACACAACAATCCGGCACAAACGTGCCGCGTGCCCCGGGCAATCGGGGCCAAGAAGCCAGCGACCAGGCGTGGGATCAACACTGGTTCATGATGTGCTGCGAATGAGGCGGCATCGAGGCGCTTCGGTCGATGCGCGAATCGCGCGAAGCTCTCGTCGGCGACGAGCAACATCGGTCACGTGACCGAGCGCAGTCGCGTAGCCGAGCCCCGAGCCGGTCAGGGGTTCCGCTGAATGGATTCTATCGCGCGGTTGTCACCCAGCCGCGCCGCATTTAGCGGCGAGACTGCAAACACGTCCGGAAGTTCATCATCCACGCCCTCGCGACGCGCAAGAGGACGTGCAGCCCCGTCTCTGGCCGAGCCGTCGAGAAGATGCAGAAATTCCTTCGATACCAGAATACTCTCCCCTGCTTCCTTGGCGCGCCTCTCCATCCGCGAGAGGGCGTTCATGGCAGGACCGAGCACGGTGAATTCGGCGCGCCGGCCGTCGTCGATAACGCCGGCGAGAACATCCCCGGCGTGAAGTGCGGCAATGATCTCCATCCGTCCTCGGCCATCGGGCTGCGCGGCATTCCAAGAGGCCACTTTACCAAATACGCTATTGACGGCCGTCAGCGCTGAATCCGCTTGGTCGCCTAGCGCCCCTCGGAGAAACACCGCGAGTACGCCGTCGCCCAAATACTTGTCGACGATCCCATGCTCGGTCGAAATGGCGTCATGAGCCAGTGTCCGAAACTGCATGAGAATGCGCACCGCTTCGGGGCCCGATTGATCTCGTGTAATTGCCGAGAAGCCACGAAGATCTAGGGTCGCGAGACACACGTGACGACGCGCCACCTGCGCCGAACCGTCCCCCCGTACGATATCGGCAGCCACGCCATCCGGCAAAAACCGCGCGAGTAGCGCGCTATCGAGGTTTGCCCGCGATGCCGCTATTGCACCCTCTCGCATGCGATGTGCGGCGTAGAAGACGAAGCCTGCCGATGCGGCGAAGGACAGCAAGCCGAGTGCCTGTTGAGTGACTACACCGCCGTGGCCACTATCCCAGTTACCCCGGAAAATATAAACGGACAAAGACACGACCCACCCGCTCAGCACCAGCCCGACGAAAACGATCAAGAGATCGCGCCGCAGTCGCAGGCCGGTTTGCAAGAGCAGTAAAAATGCAGGTAGCAGCGTTACTGTTTCCGCTGCGGGAACACCGGCACGGTCGCCTCGAGGAAAATGATCGACGATGACGTAGACCGCGAGGATCGCGTCCACCACCGTTGCGACCCACGGCAGCTGACTTCTTCCAAGCAGAACCGGGTGCGCCAACGCGATGGTCGTCAACCCATAGACCAAGAGGGCAGTCCAGTGCCCAATCCGATGGCCATGGCCATATTCGAGAAAAGCAGCAGCCGCGAGCACGATCAGGACGACGAAACGAGGAAGCAGTGCCTGCCGATCAAAACCTTGCTCCAGTCGCGTGACAAGCGCATCCCGCGTCTTTCGCTCCGGGTCGGGCATCTGGTTCGGGGAATTCATCGCTGCCTGCGAGCGTAGAATTCAATGTGATAATGAATGTTGAAATCCAGTGGCGCCCGTGCGTCAAAGCTCCACCAAATGTTAGTGTCGGCTGCCAGCTTGTCGCAAATCTCCATGAATTTGCCCAAGATCAGCACTTGTCCAGAATCGGCCTGGTTGGACACGCCGGCATCGATGGGGCTTCGGTCGATGAGCGCTTTGCGCGAAGCTCTCGCCGGCGCAAGAGCAGATACGCCGCCGGCACGACGAGCAGCGACAAGAGCGGTGCGGTGATCATTCCGCCGACCATCGGTGCAGCGATTCGTTGCATGACCTCGGAACCGGTGCCCGAGCCCCACATGATGGGCAACAGGCCCGCAATGATGACCGCGACGGTCATGGCTTTTGGCCGCACGCGTAGCACGGCGCCTTCGCGAATCGCCTCGCCCAAGTCCGCCTCCGTCGCCTTTCCCTTCGCGACGCGCGCATCCCACGCTTGCTTTAAGTACAGCAGCATGATCACGCCGAACTCGGCGGCGACACCGGCAAGCGCGATGAAGCCCACGCCGCTCGCAACCGACACGTCATGGCCCAGGAGCCACAGCAGCCAGATGCCGCCCGCCAACGCGAACGGCAAGGTCGCCATGATCATCAGTGCCTCGTCAAAGCGGCGGAACGTCAGATACAGCAAGACGAGAATGATCAACAGCGTGAACGGCACGACGACCTTCAGCCGCGCTTCCGCACGCTCGAGGAATTCGAACTGCCCCGACCATGAAACCGAATAGCCCGGCGGCAGCTTCACCTTCTGCGCGACGAACGACTGCATCTCTTGCACCGCCGACTTCAAATCGCGGCCACGGATGTCGATATAAACCCAACCCGACAGGCGGGCATTTTCGCTTTTCAACATCGGCGGTCCGTCGGTAATGCGCAGGTCCGCGACATCGGCAAGGCGGATCTGCGCGCCCCGCGCGGTCTGCACCGGGAGCTGGCGCAGGTCCTCGACGGAATCGCGCATCTCGCGCGGATACCGTAAGTTGATCGGAAAACGTTGCAGGCCTTCGACGGTTTCGCCGACGTTGTCACCGCCGATTGCTGCGGCGACGATGCTCTGCACATCGGCAATGTTGAGTCCAAACCGCGCCGCCCGGTCGCGGTCGATATCGACGTCGATATAGCGACCGCCGGAAAGGCGTTCGGCCAGCGCCGACGTGACGCCCGGAACGTCTTTGACCGCGCGCTCGATCTCGCCGGTGATCTTGTCGATTTCGGCCAACGCGGGCCCCGCGACTTTGACCCCGACCGGGCTCTTGATGCCGGTGGCGAGCATATCGATGCGGTTGCGGATGGGTGGCACCCAGATGTTCGTCAGACCGGGCACCTTGACGATGCGGTCCAGCTCGTCGACCAGTTTTTCCGGCGTCATCCCGACGCGCCATTCTTCGCGCGGCTTGAACTGGATCGCCGTTTCGAACATCTCGAGCGGCGCCGGATCGGTCGCCGTGTCCGCGCGCCCGGCCTTGCCGAAGACGCTTGCCACTTCGGGTACGGTCTTGATCAGCCGGTCGGTCTGCTGCAACAGTTCGGCCGTCTTCCCCGTGGAAATGCCCGGCAGCGCGGAAGGCATGTACAGCAAATCGCCTTCGTCGAGCGGCGGCATGAATTCGCCGCCCAACTGGCTCGCTGGCCAAAAGGTAACGACGACGATCGCCACCGCGGCGACCAGCGTCGTTTTCGGAAAGCGCAGCACGACTTCCAGCACTGGTCGATACGCCGCGATCAGCACGCGGTTGAGCGGATTCTTTTGCTCGTCCGGTATGCGGCCGCGGATCAAGTACCCCATCAGCACCGGGATCAACGTCACGGCAAGGCCGGCCGCCGCCGCCATCGCATAAGTTTTGGTGTATGCGAGCGGCGCGAACAGCCGTCCCTCCTGCGCTTCCAAGGTGAACACTGGGATGAACGACAGCGTGATGATGAGCAGCGAGAAAAACAGAGCCGGGCCGACCTCCGCTGCGGCATCGCCGATCACCCGCCACTGGTCCTCGCCCGCGGGTGCGTTGCCCGCGTGCTCGTGACGCCATCGTTCGAGATGCTTGTGTGCGTTCTCGATCATCACGACGGCGGCGTCCACCATCGCCCCGATCGCAATCGCGATACCGCCCAACGACATGATGTTGGCGTTCACGCCTTGATAGTGCATGACGATGAACGCGATCAGCACGCCGAGCGGCAACGACACAATCGCGACGAACGCGGAGCGCAGATGGAACAGGAACACGACGCAGACCAGCGCCACGACGATGAACTCCTCGATGAGTTTTTCCCGGAGGTTGTCGATGGCTCGCTTGATCAGGTTCGAGCGGTCGTACGTCGGCACGATTTCCACACCCGCAGGCAGGCTCGGTTTAAGGGTCTCGATCTTCGCTTTGACCGCGTCGATCGTCTCGAGGGCGTTCTTGTCCGAGCGCATGACGATGATGCCGCCCGCGACCTCACCCTCACCGTCCAGTTCGGCAATCCCACGCCGCGCTTCGGGCCCGATCTGCATGCGCGCCACGTCACCCAAGCGTACCGACACGCCGGCGTCGGTTGTCGCGAGCGGTATTTTGCGAAAATCATCGAGCGTACGCAGATAACCCGATGCGCGGACCATGTATTCGGCCTCACCCAGCTCCAGCACCGAACCGCCCGTCTCCTGATTCGCTCTCTGCAACGCTTCGATCACCTTGCCGTGCGGAATTCGGAACTGGCGCAGCTTGTTGGGATCGAGCACGATCTGATATTGCCGCACCATGCCCCCGACGCTCGCGACCTCCGCCACGTTCGGCACCGTTTTCAACTCGTACTTGAGAAACCAGTCCTGCAACGTGCGCAGTTGCGAAAGGTCGCGCTTGCCGGTGCGGTCGACGAGCGCGTATTCGTAGATCCAGCCCACACCGGTCGCATCCGGACCGAGCGAAGATTTCGCCGCGGCCGGCAGCCGCGACTGCACCTGGTTTAAGTATTCGAGCACGCGCGTGCGCGCCCAATAGGGATCGGTTCCGTCCTCGAACAGCACGTAGACGAACGAATCGCCAAAATACGAAAACCCGCGCACGGTCTTGGCGGCCGGCACCGACAGCATCGTCGTCGTCAACGGGTACGTGACCTGATTTTCGACGATCTGCGGCGCCTGGCCTGGGTACGTCGTCCGGATGATCACCTGCACGTCGGAGAGATCGGGAATCGCGTCCAGCGGCGCGCGCACAACGGCCCACACACCCCACGCCGTAACCATCAACGTCGCCAGCAAGACCAGAAAGCGATTGGCAAGCGACCAGCGAATGAGACGCGCGATCACTTGATCGTCCCCTTGGTTTCCACCTTGGTTTCCACTTTCTTCTCACCCTTAGTTGCGTCCTTCGTTGCGTCCTTGGTCGCGTCCTTGGTCGCGCCCTTGGTCGCGCCCTTGACACTGCGGGCCCCGTTGGCCGTTGTGGCCGCCGCCTGGCCGGCCGGTGCAATCGAAATGATCTGGTATTGCCCATCCGGCAGCGGCCGAATCTCGAACGTCACGCGACTGCCGACCGCAACCGGCGCAGGTAGACCCGCAGCGGGCGACTTGAATCCCATCGTCATCTCGCCCCACTTGAGTGAGGGAATCGGCCCGTGCGAAAGCGTCACCTCGTCTTTCCCGATCGCTTCCACGCGACCTTCGCCGCGATGCGTCGCGCCGGTGGATTTCGCCGCGTCCATCGCCGGTCCTTCGCCCATCCGCGTCGTCGTGCCTTTAAGACTCGCCTCGGAGTCGATCAGGAACTGGCCGGACACGACGACCTTCTGCCCGGATTCGAGCCCTTGCCGAATTTCCGTCATGCCGCCGCTTTCCAGGCCCGTCTCTACCGGGGCAGCCGCGAACTTGCCATCGCTCTGGACGACGAACACGACGGTGCGCGTACCCGTTCGAATCACCGCTTCAGAGGGAACCAGCAGCGATTCGCTTCGCGCCGCCGGCGTCAAGCTCACCGTGGCGAATAGGCCAGGGACGAGACGCGCGCCGGGATTGTCCACTTCGATGCGCGCCTTCACTGTGCGCGTCACCGAATCGACGTCCGGCAGGATTGCGTTGACGCGGCCCCGCAGCACGGTGCCGGGCAGCGCGGGTGCGCGCACTTCGACTCTTTGGCCGGGACGCACTTGCGCGGCGGCGGCTTCGGGGACCTCGGCATTGATCCACACGGTCGACAAGCCGTTGATCCGAAAAAGGGACGACCCCAATGCGACGGTCATGCCTTCGCGCGCGCCGAGCTCGGTGACGACACCGCCCACCGGTGACACGACCGTGAGCCGCGGCTGCACGACACCCTGCTCCTCGACTTGCCGGATCTGCGCGTCCATCATGCCCGCAAGTCGCATGCGCTGGCGGGCGCCGTCGATAAGCGTCTCGAGACCCTCCCCCTTCATCTGGCGCAAGGCCAGAAATTCTTCCTGTGCGGCGACCCAATCGGGCACATACAGTTCAGCCAGCGGCTGGCCGCGGCGCACCGAGTCGAGCGGCGCACGCACGAAGAGCTTTTCGACAAAGCCGCTGGCGCGCGCCTGTACGACGGCGACATCGCGCTCGTTGTACGCGATGCTGCCGACCGCCTCCAGCGCCGGGGTCACGCTGCCGCGCGTCACTTCCGCCGTGCGGATTCCCAGATTTTGTTGGACGCGCGGGCTGATCGTCACCTTGCCTTCGTCCGCGCCCTCGTCCGCGTAGACTGGCTCCAGCATCATGTTCATGAACGGCGACTTGCCAGGCTTATCGAATTTCTGCTGCGGCACCATCGGGTCGTGCCAATACAGCACCTTCCGCCCCCCGGTCGCGGTACCGTCGGCGGCTTTCTGCTCCCCCGCTGCCGATACGGCGGCGCCGCCGGTGCCGGTGCCGGTGCCGGCAGACATCTCCATGCCGCGATTTATGCCCCACCAATAGGCGCCGAAACCCACACCTCCTACCACCGCCGCCACGACGATGCTGATGAGAATTCCCTTGCGCTTCATGGTGCCTCCTTCGCGCGAAGCAACGGTGGCGCGGTGATAGCTTCGGTCGCCGGCGCGGCATTGGCCGCGATTCCCAGAAAGTTGATTTGCGCCCAGGCACGCGCGGTGTCCTGTTCAATGTTGAACGCGTCGCGGTGTACGTCGAGTTCGCCGCGGCGCGCCGCAAGCACCTCTGCCAGCGACCCTTTACCTCCGCGATAGGCGGCAGCGGTAGCCGACGTCCTTTGTCGCGAAAGAGGGACGAGCGCTTCAGCATGCAGCGCCAGCCGCTCGCGTCCGGTTTCCCATTCGGCAAGCAACGCGCGCACTTGCGCCGTGTACAGGCGCAGCGCATCGTCGCGCAGCGCCCGCGCTTCATCCACGCGGGCGAGCTTCGCGGCGAGTTCTCGGTCCTGTCGTTGCGCGCGATTCCATGGCAAAGGAACGCTCACGCCGAAGGACATCATGTTCGAGAAAGCGGGCCCGCGCTTCTGGTAGGCGATTTCGAAGGTCCAGTCGGGATTTCTGTTGACCTGGGCGATTCGAGCTTCCGCCGCCGCGACCTCCTGCTGTTGCGCGAGCGCGACGACCGCCGGGTGTCGTTCCAGTTGCATGAGCAGCGTCTTTGCGTCGAGGTCCAAGGTGCCGTGGGGCGGCGTGCCGGAGAGAGGCGCGTCCGCCGCCGCGCCGACCCAGCGCTCAAGGTTCGCAATGGCCGTCGCAACGCGCCGCCGCGCTTCGCTCGCCCGATCTTCGAGACCGGCGACCGCGCTCCGCGCCGCGAAAACGTCCGCCTGCGAACCCCGGCCTCCGCGGTAAGCCGCCTCAGCCGCCTCGATCTCCAGCTTTGCCTCTGCCGCCTGTGCCGCAATCACCGCCACGATCGCTTCGGCGTAGTAACGGTCGATCCAGGCAAGCGCGACATCCCGTTGAATCGCGGCCGCCGCCACGGCTTGATCGCTCCGCGCCTTGTCGGCCTCACGCTCGAAACGCGTCCTCCGCGCGTCGCGCTTGTCGGCACGAGTCCACTCCTGCATCACGCCGATCCGGCGCATCGTCATGAAGTCGCGGGTGACACTGAACGCGTCGGACGTGTCGACCGGCAGGTTATCGATGCCGAATTTGAGCACGGGATCGGGTAATTCGCCCGCCGCGATCGCCATCTCGCGCGCCGCCGTCACCGCCGAATCCTGGGCGGCGAGCAGCGACGATTGCGCCAGCGCGCGGCGCTGGGCTTCGGCGAGCGTTAATGGCGATTCGGCCGCAAGCGACACTGTGGACGCGGTAACGGCCAAGAGCGTTATGCCGGCGCAAACGATTCGCAGCGCACTGCGGGCAGGGAAATACGAGTGGAAAAGCATGCAACCTCCGCGAACGCAAAATGAACGGCAGCGTGGCCCGCACTTGGCCATGCCGGATCAAACCGACGCGAAGATCAGATCAGGAAACGGCAGAAACGAACGGGCAGCGGTGGCGCTGTGGCCATCGGATCACGCGCGGTGCGTTGCCACTCGCCCGACACCGTGATGACTGGGGGAAACGCCGCGGGAAGGGCGAAAACCGTGAAATCGGCCGCAGGCGCATCGTTGGCGGTCGGAGGCACGGAGGAAACGCCATCGAGGCAGTGGACCTCGCACAGATTGCCCGCGGGTGGCGCAACAGCCAATTGTTCCGCGCAACCGCTTATGGCTGATGCCGGAAGCATCCATGCACTACCCGCTTGTTTCGGGCAAGCGTAAGCCGTCAGCGAAAACTGGGCGAACACGAAACCCAGCAGCGCAAACAGAGCAAAACGGCGGCGGCAGCGGCGGGTCATCAGGGTACTCGGACCACGGATATTACGTTCCGTTCCAGCGGAGCGCAAACCGCAAGTGCAGCGATCACCACGTGGCGACCGAAGGGACCACCGCTAGCGCAACCCCGCGTTCACCTTCGCCAGCGCTTCATCTCCCGGCACCAGTTCCGCATCAGAGAGCGCATTGAGGGGCAAATCCGTCGTCGCCAGCATGTCGTGCAGGTCGCGGGCATCGGGATTCAGGTACAAAAGGCCAGTCACGACCTCGCCCGCCGCCCGTCGTGATTCGAGAAACGCCATGGCCGCGGACTTGTCGGACGGGTCGTAGCCGGCGTCCAATTTGCGCAAACGCACGGTGCTGCCGTCATGCAGCAGAACGTCTTGCGCGTCGCCGGGAGCGTAGGCGGCGGTGAGCTCGCTGCGAGATGAGATAAAGTCGAGCCGATTCACGGCTTCGTTATGTTCGCGCACGTAATCGTAGCTCTTGGTCGACCCCGGATGGTTGTTGAAGGCAACGCAGGGGCTCACGACGTCGATGAATGCAGCGCCCCTATGTTCGACTGCTGCCCGAATCAGCGGGACCAGTTGCGCCTTGTCACCCGAAAAGCCGCGCGCAACGAACGTCGCGCCCAACGTCAACGCCAACATGACGAGGTCGATCGGCTCATCTTCGTTAGCCGCCCCGCGCTTACTCTTGCTGCCCTTGTCCGCAGTGGCCGAGAACTGACCTTTGGTGAGCCCATACACGCCGTTGTTTTCGACGATGTACACCATGTTGACGCCGCGCCTTAGCACATGCGCGAATTGCCCGAGGCCAATCGACGCCGAATCGCCGTCGCCGGAGACACCTAAGTAGATCAAGTCGCGATTGGCGAGCGCCGCTCCGGTCAACACCGATGGCATACGGCCATGCACGCTGTTGAAGCCGTGCGAATTGCCGAGGAAATAGGTTGGGGTTTTCGACGAACACCCGATACCGGAGAGCTTGGCCACGCGATGCGGCGCGAGTTCCAGCTCGAAGAAAGCCTGAATGATCGCGGCGGAGATCGAGTCGTGCCCGCACCCGGCACACAACGTCGACACGGCGCCCTCGTAATCGCGCCGCGTGAAGCCCAGCGCGTTGCGCGGCAGGTCGGGATGATGCAGTTTCGGCTTGGCGAGATAGGTCACGGCACCACCTTGCGTAATGGCACGACGTTGAACAACCGCGCTTTCTCACGGATCTCCCCGGTGACGAAGCGCGCAGTGATGGGCGTGCCGTCGTAGTGCAGCACCGAGACGAGTTTCACGGGATCGATACCGCATTCATTCACGATGAGTGACTTCATCTGCGCGTCGCGGTTCTGCTCGACGATGAACACATATTCGTGCGCGTCGATGAAATCGGCAACGGCGTCCGCAAAAGGGAACGCGCGAATCCGCATCTGGTTGAGCGCGATGCCGTCAGCTTCCAGCGCGACCAGCGATTCCGCCATCGCCGCGCCGGTCGAGCCGAACCAGATGACGCCGGCACGCGTCGCCTTCGCCGCGTGGCGCACTACCGGTGCGGGAACGAGCTCCTTTGCCGTCTCGAACTTGCGCAGCAGCCGCTGCATGTTGTCGATGTACGCTGGACCTTCCTCCGTGTATCGCGCGTAGCGGTCCTTGGTCGTCCCACGCGTGAAATAGCTGCCCTTGGTCGCGTGCGCTCCCGGGTACGTCCGGTAAGCGATGCCATCGCTGTCCACGTCGAGATAGCGGCCAAAATCGCGACCAGCGTCAAGATCCGCAGCCGTCATCACCTTGCCGCGATCCATCCGCCGCGCATCGTTCCATTCGAACGGCTCACATAGCCAGTCCTGCATCCCAATGTCGAGATCGAGCATCACGAAGATCGGTGTCTGCAACCGATCGGCCAGGTCGAACGCGAGCGCCGCGAACGCAAAGGATTCGGTCGGATCTTCCGGGAACAGCAGCACGTGCTTCGTATCGCCGTGCGATGCGTACGCACAGCAAAGCAGGTCCGCCTGCTGCGTGCGCGTCGGCATGCCGGTCGACGGGCTGCCGCGCTGCACGTCGAAAAGTACCGCTGGAATTTCGGCGAAATACGCGAGGCCCAGGAATTCCTGCATCAGCGAGACGCCGGGACCCGACGTTGCCGTGAACGACCGCGCACCGTTCCAGGCAGCGCCGATCACGATTCCGATCGACGCCAGTTCGTCTTCGGCCTGGATGATCGCAAAGCGCTTCTTGCCGCTGACCGGATCCGTGCGGAACCGGCGACAGTAACTGGCGAACGCTTCAGCGAGCGACGACGATGGAGTGATCGGATACCACGCGGCAACCGTCGCACCACCGTACAGGCTGCCGAGCGCGGCCGCGGAATTGCCGTCGATGAAAATGCGGTCGCCAACTTTGTCGCGGCGCTCGACATGAATCGGCAGCGGGCAGGAAAAGTCTTGCAAACCGCGCTCGCGTCCCATGCGCAATGCCTTGCGGTTCGCGTCGAGCAGCGCTTCCTTGCCCTTGTACTGCTCGCCGAACAGCTTTTCGATCTCCGTCGGATCGAGATCGAGCAGCGCGGATAGCGCGCCCAGGTACACGATGTTCTTGAACAACTGCCGTTGCCGCGGGTCGCGATATTCGGCATTGCAGATCGCCGTCAGCGGAATGCCGATATGGGTGATGTCCGCGCGCAGCTTCGCTTCCGGCAGCGGTCTGGTCGAATCGTAAAAAAGAAACCCGCCAGCATCGACCTCCGCCACGTCTTTGTCCCACGTCTGCGGATTCATTGCGACCATCAGGTCGACGCCGCCGCGCCGGCCGCGCCAACCCGCTTCCGAGATGCGGACCTCGTACCAGGTGGGCAAGCCTTGGATGTTGGAAGGGAAAATATTGCGCGCCGCCACCGGCACTCCCATCCGCAGCACCGCCTTGGCGAAGAGCCCGTTCGCCGACGCCGAACCGGAACCGTTGACGTTTGCGAACTTGACGACGAAGTCGTTGACGCGGAAGGGTGTTTTCGCCTTCATGATGCGTCAATCCGCGGCCAGGCCGATGGATACCGGGACGGGTGCCGCCTGTTTGTGGCAGCGGTCATCCGCCTGTCCCATGTCGAGCAGGAATTTCTGCATATCCCAGGCGCCTGTGGGACAGCGCTCGGCGCACAGGCTGCAGTGCAGGCAGACGTCCTCGTCTTTCGCCATCACACGACCGGTCTTCAACTGTCCCGAAACGTATAGATCCTGGGTCAAATTGCGCGCCGGCGCATTCAGCCGTGTCCGCAAATCGGCTTCCTCGCCGTTCGCCGTGAACGTGATGCAATCCATCGGACAGATGTCGACGCACGCATCGCACTCGATGCACAGCTTATCGGCAAACACCGTCTCTACGTCGCAGTTAAGGCAGCGCATCGCTTCGGCGTAGGCAAGCTTCGGGTCGAAGCCAAGCTCCACTTCCGCGCGAATATCCTTCAGCGCGATCACCGTATCCTTCAGCGGCACGCGGTAACGCTTGTCCGCCGCGATCGCGTTGTCGTAGCTCCACTCATGGATACCCATCTTTTGCGACGTCAGATTGACGTGCGGTGGCGGACGCAGTGTCAGGTCCTCGCCGCGGCAGTGGAGGTCGATCGAAATCGCGGCGTCGTGGCCGTGGGCCACCGCCCAGATGATGTTCTTCGGCCCGAATGCCGCGTCGCCTCCGAAAAAGACCCCGGGGTGCGTTGTGGCCATCGTCGTGCGATCGACGACCGGCATGCCATGTTGATCGAAGTCGATTCCGGCATCGCGTTCGATCCACGGGAACGCATTCTCCTGCCCGACCGCGATCAGCACGTCATCGCACGGGAAATGGACATCCGGTTTTCCTGTGGCCGTTAGCTGCCGCCGGCTGCTGCTGTCGGTTTGCCACGCGACTTCGCTAAATGTCACGCCGGTGAGCTTGCCGCCTTCATGAGTAAACGATTGGGGCACGAGGAAATTGTGAATCGGAATGCCTTCGTGCATCGCGTCTTCCTTTTCCCACGGCGACGCTTTCATTTCTTCAAAGCCGGAACGCACGACGACATGAACCTCCTCGCCGCCGAGCCGCCGCGACGACCGGCAGCAATCCATTGCCGTGTTGCCGCCGCCGAGCACGACGACGCGCTTGCCGATCTTGTCCACGTGCCCGAAGGAAACCGACGATAGCCAATCGATGCCGATGTGGATGTTCGCCGCTGCCTCGCGGCGACCGGGAATGTCGAGGTCGCGACCGCGTGGTGCACCGCTGCCGATGAACACGGCGTCCCATCCTTCGCGCAATAATGCCTTCAAGCTGTCGATCCGCCGCCCCGCGCGAAATTCGATGCCCATGTCCAAGATGTAGCCGACCTCTTCGTCGATCACGACGTCCGGCAACCGGAACTTGGGGATTTGCGTGCGCATCATCCCGCCGGCGTTGGGATCCCCATCGAACACGACGCATTGATAACCCAACGGCGCCAAGTCACGCGCGACCGTCAGCGACGCCGGCCCCGCTCCGACGAGCGCGATTCGCTTGCCGTATTTATTCGCCGCTGCCTTGGGCAAGCGCGGCCGGATGTCTTCCTTGTAATCGGCGGCGACGCGCTTCAAGCGGCAGATCGCCACCGGTTCGGGCTTCGCGTTCGCCTTGCGATGTTCGGGCGAACCCTCTTCGACGCGCACGCGGCGGCAAGCGGGTTCGCACGGGCGGTCGCACGTGCGGCCGAGAATCCCGGGAAAAACGTTCGATTTCCAGTTGACGAGGTACGCGTCGCCGTACTGGCCGGCGGCGATCAAGCGGATATATTCGGGAACGGGGGTGTGGGCGGGACAGGCCCATTGGCAGTCGACGACCTTATGAAAGTAGTCGGGCTCTCCAATATCCGTCGGCTTCAAACGAGTAGTCCTCCAGTTTCGCGGCGAAGCGTGTTTCGGCGGGGCGCCGCTTTAAGGCAAGCAAGGAACGCGCCTGGACCGCTTGGTGCCGCGATGCTACGCCTGCCGGCCTCACAAGGAAAGGGCGTTGCTGGCGACGTAGCGTCTAGCTTTCGCAACTGGCAAGGGGCCTTTAGGTTTCTAGCGCACAGGTACGGAATCCCACGAACAGGTCAGAACGCGCCGGGACGTAGAAGTTGCGAAAGCCCGGATGAACCAGCCGCGAACGCGTGGCGAACGAGCCGCCGCGCACGACCCGATGGGTGCCGAACCAGGGTGCCGAATATTCGGCGTAGGGATCGGCACGAAAGTCCGGATACGGTAGGAACGCGCTCGACGTCCATTCCCACACGTTACCGAAAAGTTGCGCCAGTCCGTTCGTCGAAGAACCGGCGTGCGCCGACACCGCGCCAGCGTGCACACCGTCCAGATTGGACTCATCCGCGGCGATGAATGGTGGTTCGTCTGTATCTTGCATCGTTCCGCCCCGCGCCGCGTATTCCCATTCGGCTTCGGTCGGCAAACGCCGTCCCGCCCACGCGCAATAGGCGTCGGCCTCGAACGCATTGACATGCAGCACCGGCTGTTCCGGAGCCAGCGGCAGCCACACGTCGAACTGACGCTGCTCCCACCCCCGTTCGGTGTGGCGCCAGCACACCGGATGCACGGCGCCCGCACGTTCGCGCCACGCCCAACCCTCGGCACTCCAGCAATCGCGTCGCGCGTATCCGCCGGCCGCGACGAAGCGCGCGAACTCTACGTTGGTGACGCAGCGCCGCGCCAGCGCGAACGGCGCGAGCACGACCGCTTGTCCCCATTTTTCATTGTCGAAAACGAAGTGAGTGTCTTCCGTTTCGCGTCGCGCGCCCATGAAGAAAGCACCGCCGGCAAACTCGGCATCGCCTTCGACGCGCCCTATTGCCACGACCGGTTCTGCTCGTCTACGGTAGACGGGGGGAGCCGGCAACCCAAGCGTCTGCAAGGTCATCAGCAGCGCCTCGCCGTGCATGTCTTCGTGATAAAGCGCAAGCTCGAAGAAATACCGTTCGCCGACGCGCGATGCGTTGACGGCAGCGAGTGTATCCTCGAGTGTTGCATCCAGATAAGCGTACACATCCTGCCACGGCGGCAGCGGCAACGACCAACGCGTCGCATGAAGCACCGTACGGGAGTCCCATAGCGCATCGGCATTCACCCAGCGCGGCGGCGTGCCCGCGCCGGTAGGATCGTCGGGTCGATAGCGACGGCACCAAAATTCCTGGAACCACGCGAGATGGCCCAACTCCCAGCGTGGCGGGTTGACGCAGTCAAGCACCGGGAAGCTTTGCTGCGAGTCGGTCAGATGGCTATAAAGGTCGCGCGTATACTCTCGCGCGCCACGCAGTGCGTCGGCGAGCGCCCGCGGCGAGCGGGGAGGAATTTCGCGGCATGCCGGCGCAACGGGCTCACTCGTCTCGCCTGCTCGTAAACGAAAAATCCGGCTGCCTTGCTCGTCCATGTTGCGTTCGACAGCGCCCATCTTGCTCCTTGTAACACCCTATCTTGCCGTTGCCAACAACGGCAATTGGCGGACCGCGGCACGCTGGGCGCGCCTGTTGGCGGACCGCTACCGAGTCATTGTACAAGCGGCTAACGATCCGGTGACCGGAGGTCGCCGCGACGGCGTCGTGGCGATGATCGCGCTGCATGCGCGACGCAGCGCACCGGCTATCGCCGCATGGCACGCAGCTCGTGCCGAACGCGCACTCATCGTCACGTTGACCGGCACCGACCTCTACCGCGACGTGCCCGCGGACGACGCCGCAACACTCGCATCACTCGAAGTTGCCGACCAGCTTATCGTGCTGCAGCAAGACGCCGTACGCCACCTCCCCCGATCGCACCGGGGAAAGGCAAATGTCGTATTCCAGTCCGCCCGCACGCTCGTGCCTTGGACCGGCAAAGCCCGGAATCAGTTGCATTGCGTGCTGGTCGCGCATTTGCGCGAGGAAAAGGATCCGCGGACCGCGCTCGCCGCTTGGAGCCATTTACCGCCGAATCTGATAGCGAGCCTCACGGTGATCGGCGATGCGCTGGATCCGGCGTTGGAACGTGCGACGCGGGAGACCGTCGCCGCCGATCCGCGGGCGCGCTGGATCGGCCAGCAGCCGCACGCCGCGACCCGGCAAGCGATCAAGCGTGCGCATCTGCTGCTGGTTCCGTCTCGGATGGAAGGGGGCGCCAACGTCGTCGTCGAAGCGGTGACGGCAGGAACGCCGGTTCTCGCGAGCCGCATTTCGGGAAATATCGGCATGCTGGGTGCGGACTATGCTGGCTATTTTGACGTCGGCGACGCGCGAGCGCTCGCGCAACTCGTGATGCGAGCCGCGCGTGAGCCGAAGTTTCTCCGCGCACTTTCGATGCAATGCCGGCGGCGCGCGAAGCTCTTCACACCCGCGGCGGAAGCCCGTTCGCTACACGCGGCAATTGACGCCGCGTTGAACGCCGGCGGGACTAGAATGTCCGAGTAGGCTGAGGCAGAACCCGCACGTTCGCTAGTCCGCGTATCACTTCATCAAAAGGATTGCCATGAATGCTCCAGACCCGATGCCACTGCGCTTGACGTCGTTTTCTCACGGCGGCGGGTGCGGCTGCAAAATCGCTCCCGCCGTGCTGCAACAGATCATTTCCAAGGCGGGTCCCAGCCTGTTGCCCAAGGAATTGTTGGTCGGCATCGAAACCGCCGATGACGCGGCCGTCTACCAGATCAACGAACACCAGGCGATTGTCGCGACCACGGATTTCTTCATGCCGATCGTCGATGATCCGTTCGATTTCGGCGCCATCGCCGCCACCAATGCCATTTCCGATGTTTATGCGATGGGGGGAACGCCGTTGTTCGCGCTGGCGTTGGTCGGCATGCCGATCAATCAGTTGCCGGTCGATACGATCCGCAAAATCTTGCAAGGCGGCGAATCGGTCTGCACGAAGGCCGGCATTCCGATTGCCGGCGGGCATACGATCGACTCGGTAGAGCCGATTTACGGGCTGGTTGCGATCGGTCTTGTCGATCCCAAGAACTTGAAGCGCAACGCCGGCGCGCGACCCGGCGACCAATTGGTGCTCGGCAAACCAATCGGCGTCGGCGTCTATAGCGCCGCGCTGAAAAAGGAGCAGCTCTCGCTGGAGGGCTACGCGGCAATGATCGCGAGCACGACCAAGCTCAACACCCCCGGTATCGCTCTGGGCAAGATGCGCGACGTGCATGCGCTTACCGACGTCACCGGATTTGGCCTGCTTGGCCATTTGCTCGAAATCTGCCGTGGTTCGAACGCCGGCGCGACCATCGCTTTCGAACAGATTCCGTTGCATCCGGAAACGCTTGACTTGGCGCGTAAGGGCCTCTTCACCGGTGCTTCGGGGCGCAACTGGACGGGGTACGCAAGCGATATCACGCTTGGCCGCCGGATCGGCGAAGCCGAGCAAGCGCTACTCACCGACCCGCAAACTTCGGGCGGTCTGTTGGTCGCATGCACACCCGACGCAGTTGCGGAAGTACTCGAGATTTTCCGCGACGATGGCTTCGACCGCGCAAGCGTCATCGGCGAGATCACGGCGGGAACACCGCGCGTCACGGTAGAGTAGGTTTTTCTCTTTTCACGTTCTACACGCGCCTCGTCGGTGCGCTCGCCAAATACGAAGTTCGATATCTTCTGGTCGGCGGACTCGCCGTCAACTGCCTCGAGCCGGATCGACGGATACGCGAGCCAATGACTCTTGCATCCACGAGCACCGTTGACGCGTAAGACTGTACCGGCTGCGGTGTCAGCGATGCGCCGACAGAATCGATAAATACAGCGTGCTAAGGTCATTAATTCTTTTCTAACATCTCGAAAAGGGGCCTTCGATGCGATCAGCCAACCCCACCCACCACCGCCCGCCTGCCGCGCCCCGACGGCCCGACGTAAACATCGATCTTGCCGGGCGTTTCCATGCAATCCGCGCCAGCACTGAAGCGCTCGCCGCGCCGCTGACAGCGGAGGATTGCGCGCTGCAATCGATGCCCGACGCAAGCCCAGTCAAATGGCATCTGGCACACACGAGCTGGTTCTTTGAAACGTTTGTGCTTGCGCAACACTTGCACGGCTACACGCCGTTCGATCCCGCTTTTCGCGTGCTCTTCAATTCGTACTACAACGGCGTCGGCGACAAGCACCCGCGACCCGAGCGCGGACTGATTTCGCGTCCGAGTCTAAGCGACGTGCTTGGCTACCGTACGCACGTGAATGCGGCGATGGACAGACTGTTTTCGGGGTCGTTGCCGACGCCGGTCGCGGCGCTGATCGAACTCGGCTTGCAGCATGAGCAGCAGCACCAGGAGTTGACCGTGACCGACGTCAAGCATCTGCTCTCGCGCAATCCGCTGAAGCCAACGTATCGGTCGCGGTGGCCGCTGCAACCGGTTAAGCCGCAACGCATGGCGTGGCATTCGTTTGCCGGTGGACTGGTGACGATTGGGCATCGAGGCGCTGGCTTTGCATTCGACAACGAAGGGCCGGCGCACGATGTCTATATCGCGCCGTTCGAACTGGCGTCGCGACCGGTGACGCATGGCGAATTCGCGGCGTTCATCGAGGACGGCGGCTACCAACGGCCCGACGTTTGGCTTTCGCTCGGCTGGGAGATGGTCCAGGCACGGGGTTGGCAGGCGCCTCTGTACTGGGAGCGACGCAAACACGGTTGGCAAACCTTCACATTGCATGGAATGATCGATGTCGATCCACACACACCGGTATGCCATGTCAGCTTCTTCGAAGCCGACGCGTATGCGCGCTGGGCGGGTACGCGGTTGCCGACCGAATTCGAATGGGAATTCGGCGTGCGCGACGTCGCTCTCACCGGCAACTTCCTGGAAAGCGGCGCGCTGCATCCGATGCCGCCACTGGGAGACGCCTCTTCGCAGCTGCCTTTTCAGATGTTCGGCGATGTGTGGGAATGGACGCGCAGCGACTACGCGCCCTATCCCGGTTTTCGCCCGACAGAGGGTGCCGTGGGCGAATACAACGGCAAGTTCATGTGCAGCCAATACGTGCTGCGCGGCGGGAGCTGCGCAACGCCCGCGTCACATATCCGGCCGACTTACCGCAATTTCTTTCCGCCGGACGCGCGCTGGCAGTTTTCGGGATTGCGCCTGGCGCGCGACTGCCGTTAACCGGCGCAATTTACGCCGCATAGAACACGGCAAAATCGCGCTGTTCGTCCTGCCAGCAGCGAACGCGCGCGAATCCCGCCTGTTGCAAAAGTTGGGTAAATTCGTCCGCTGCGTATTTGTATGAGTTCTCGGTGTGAATCCGCTCGCCGGCCATAAACTTCCGGGTCGCGTTGCCCAACCGTACCGATTGCGCCGAAACTGCTTCGAGATGCATTTCCACCCGGCCCGCCTGCGGATTGTAGAAAGCGCGGTGCGCGAAAGCTGCGGGTTGGAAATCGCTGTCGAGGATGCGGTTGACGTGATTGAGCACGTTGCGGTTGAACGCCGCCGTCACACCGGTCGCATCGTCGTACGCGGCGGAGAGCCGCCGGGGGTCTTTCTTGGTATCGACGCCAATCAACAGACCGCTGCCGTTGCGGCCTAAGCAATGCAGGTGAATGTCTTCTAAAAACTCGCGTGCGTCTCCGGGCGTGAAATTGCCGATCGACGAACCGGGATAGAAAAAAGTGACCGGGGTGTCGCCTAGCTCTTGTTGCAGGTTCAAGCCGTGAGTGAAATCGGCGACGACGCCGAGCGTCTGCACGTCGGAAAATTCCGCGGATAACGCGGCGAGCGCCTGCGCCATTGCGGCCTTTGCGATGTCGATCGCGATATAGCGCGACGGCGCGAGAATGGGAAACCACTCTCTGGCCTTGCGCCCGTCACCCGCGCCTAGATCGACGAACTGCCTGCCGCGTCCGATGACCTTTCCGATTTCACCCCGGCAGGCGTCGAAGATCGCCCGTTCGGTTCGGGTCGGGTAATACTCCGGCAGCTCGCAGATCGCTGCGAACAACGCACATCCCAACGCGTCGTAGAAATATTTCGGCGCAATGGCGGCGGGGTTTTCCAGCAGACCGGCCTGCAGCGTGCGCCGCTCGGCTTCCGGGTCCTCGGAAAGCCGTTCGATGATTCGAGGTTGCGACACAATAGCGAGTGATTGATATGTTAAATTGTGAATGGATGATAGCGTGCCGGGCGAGTCGGACTTGCCGCTTGCATGCCAACTGCGCGCACTCCCACCTTTACGTCAATTAGTTACGTCACTTAGTTGCGTTATTTCCACCAAGGAGATGTCATGTCCAATTTTTCGTTTCCCCGATCGGTCCGGGGCGCTCTGTGGGCGTTCCTCGTCGGCACGCTGTTGGGCTACACGCCGCTCACCTCGGCGCAGGCGGTCCTCAGAGTTTCGGCCATTCCGGACGAAGCCCCGACTGAGTTGCAACGCAAGTTCGCGCCGCTTGGCAAGTATCTCGAGGCCAAGACCGGCGCCAAAGTTGAATTCACACCCGTCACTGACTATGCCGCCACCGTCGAAGGACTGGCGGGCAAAAAGCTCGACATGGTCTGGTACGGCGGTTTTACCTTCGTGCAAGCCAACCATCGTACCAACGGTACCGCAATCCCCCTGGTGCAGCGCGTCGAGGATGAGCAGTTCAAGTCGGTGTTCATCACCAAAGCGAGCAGCGGCATCGCGAGCCTTGCCGATCTCAAGGGCAAGAATTTCACGTTCGGCTCGGTGTCGTCGACGTCGGGGCACCTGATGCCCCGCTTCTACATGATGCAGGCCGGCGTCAATCCGGACAAGGATCTGCGCGTCGCCTTCTCCGGCGCGCACGACGCCACCGCGTTCCAGGTCGCCGGCGGCAAGGTGGATGCCGGCGCGCTCAACATATCGGTGTGGAGCAAGCTGGTCGAAGACGAGAAAATCAACCCGGCACAAGTCAAGGTGTTCTACACGACGCCGCCTTACTACGACTACAACTGGACGGTTCGCGGCGACCTCGATCCCGCGTTGGTGGAGAAGATCAAGGCCGCGTTTCTTGCGCTCGATCCCGCGAAGCCCGAGGATGCGGAAATACTGAAACTTCAGCGCGCGACCCGCTTCATACCCACGAAGAAAGAAAACTATAAGGGTATCGAAGACGCTGCCAAGTCGGCCGGGTTGTTGAAGTAACTCGTTTAGTATCGAATCGCTCGCCCGCAAAGAGGGGGCGCGTGGAAACGATCGTATCCGCTCGAGGATGTCCATGCGCGCGCTCGCGCCCGCAGAGTTGAACGTCATGGCCTTGGAGCAGGTCACTGTGTCGTATGCGGACACAGCCACCGCGCTCGCTCAAGTTTCGCTGACGCTGCCTCCCGAGGAACAAGTTGCGATCATCGGGCCTTCGGGTGCGGGCAAGACGACGTTACTCGCCACCTTCGCCTGCGCGCTCAAACCAACGACGGGCAGAGTCGTTGTCCTCGGGCGCGACCCGTGGGTGTTGCCCGCGGCAGAGCTGCATCGCCTCCGCGGGGACCTGTTTCTCGCACCGCAGGCGCCGCCGCTGCCGCCGCGCCAACGCGTCGTCAACGCCGTTCTCGCGGGTCGGCTGCCGCAATGGACGGCATGGACCGCGCTCTCCTCGCTGGTGCGTCCTCGTGATCTCTCGGCAGCGCATGACGCACTGGCGCGGTTCAAGCTCGAAGACAAACTCTTTCTGCGCTGCGACCGGCTCTCCGGCGGCGAGCGGCAGCGTGTCGCGCTCGCTCGTCTGCTGGTTTCCAATGCGCGGCTGTTTCTGCTCGACGAGCCGGTTTCGTCGCTCGATCCGACTCTCGCCGGAGTGGCGCTCGACACCTTGCAGGAAGAGGCGCGCCAGCGTGGCGCAACGCTGGTCGTTTCGTTGCACGCCGTCGATCTCGCGTTGGCGCGCTTTCCACGGCTTATCGGTCTGCGCGCGGGTCGCGTGCTGTTCGATCTTCCACGCGCGGAGGTTTCGAACGAACTATTGGCGAACCTCTACGGCGCAGAGCTGGGCACGTCGTTCCAATCTCCACCGACGGCTGAGGAAGCGCAAATGAAGCTGACGCGGTGTTTGTGAGCTAAGGAACGCCGATGGCCACCGTTGCCCTACCCGCTTCGCCATTGCGTGATCCCGCGTGGCGCGAGCGTGTGCTCTGGACCGTCGCGGCGGGCGTGCTTTTGTTGCCCCTCGGCTGGTTGGCCGAATTCAATCCCGCAACGCTGTGGAGCGAGGCGAGTCTCTCCGCCACCCGGCAGTTTCTCGGAACGTTTTTTCCGCCGAAACTCGACGCCGAATTCCTGCAGCTAGTCGCTGTCGCGACGTGGAAAACGGTGGCAATCGCCACCGTCGGCACCACACTCGCGGTTCTGATCGCCGTCCCATTGGCGCTGGTTGCGAACCGGCAATTGTCGATCTCGGCCTTCGCCGGTGGCCGAATGTGCGCGCTATGCATGGGCGTTCGCGCAACCGTGCGCACATTCCTGATTCTGCTGCGCTCGATTCCGGAAATCGTCTGGGCGCTGCTCTTCGTGCGCGCCGTGGGTCTGGGCGACACCGCCGGCGTTATCGCAATTGCACTTACTTACGGCGGCATGCTGGGCAAGGTCTATACCGAGATTTTCGAGTCGAATGAAACGCAAGGAACGCGCGCGCTGCTCGGCAACGGCGCGTCGCGAGCACAGGCGTTTCTCTATGGCATGTTGCCGGTATGTCTGCCCGAGCTCATGTCGTACACGATCTATCGCTGGGAATGCGCGATCCGAGCGTCCGTCGTCATGGGATTCGTCGGCGCCGGCGGGCTCGGACAGCAAATGGAGCTGTCGCTGAAGATGCTGGCCGGAGGCGAAGTGCTGACCATGCTCGCGGTCTTCGTGGCACTCGTGTGGCTCGCCGATGCGGTGAGTGGATTTCTGCGCAGGTGGCTCGCATGAACGCATGGGCGAGCAAGGCAGTGATTGCCCCGTTGGTCTTTATCGTTTTCCTCGCGGCGAGTGTCGCCACACTCTCGGGCGATTGGGCAAGCCTCTTCTCGCGCGCCGCGGTGACCAGCATGCTCGAATTCGTGCGCGGATTCGTATGGCCGGCCGGCGGGGCCGCGTTCCTCAGCAAGACCATTTACGCAGCGCTGGAAACATTGGCGATCTCGCTCTTGGGAACGCTGTTAGCGGTGATCGCCGGGCTGGCGTTGGCGCTGCCTGCGGCGGGACGCTGGGGTTCGCCGGCCAAGCACGCGGCGCGTTTCGCGTTGAATGTGCTGCGTGCGATCCCGGAACTGGTGTGGGCGTCGCTCGTCGTAATCGCCGCGGGACTAGGCCCTTTCGCGGGAACGCTCGCACTCGCCTTCCATACCACCGGCGTTCTGGGCCGGTTGTTTGGCGAGTCGCTCGAAAACGTAGCGCCCGAGCCCAGCGATACGCTGCGGCGCAACGGTGTCGCGGCGTTGCCCGCGTTCTGGTACACGACGTTTCCGCAAGCATTGCCGCAACTGGCGAGTTACACGCTCTACCGCTGGGAGAACAACATCCGCGCCGCCGCGGTGCTTGGCGTCGTCGGCGCCGGAGGCCTCGGTCAGATGCTCTACTTTCATCTCTCGCTCTTCCAGACGCATGAAGCGTCGACGGTGTTGCTGGCAATGGTCGCGTTGGTCGGCGTCGTCGATGTCGCCAGCAACCAGTTGCGGATCAAGCTGACGGGACGTTGAACGAAGCAAGCGCGCGACCGACATCCTGCGCCATGTCCCGCATCGAGCCCGCCAACGCATCCAGGTATTTCGGCTTGTTTCCGGCGCGTAACTTCCGCTTGACGACCGGTGATTGCGATGACTGTCCGACCATTGCCTCGGCGCGATGGTATTTCCGCGGCGAAACGATTGCGGTCGCGACGAACACGAGCAAGGTTGCCGGCTTTACGCCGTGGGTACGCACATTCGACGATGTGCGTGAATGGGTGGTTGCGCATTCCCCGGCAGACTCACTCGACAATCCGCCGCTCGTATGGGTCACTGCACCGGAAGTCCTGCGTAACGCGCGATTCGCCAGCGAAGGGCAAGCATTGCTGACCGGCGAGAGCACGGTGCCGTTTCGCGTCGTCGCGAAAATTCCGATGAACCGGTCGTACTACGACTCGTCGTCCGTCGAGTTTTTGCGGCAACGGCCCGTCACCGTTCGCGGGACCACTACCCCGGACGCCTTTGTCGTTCGTTCCGTTTGGCCCGAAGACTTCCGGTTGGGCCCGCACGCGCCGCCGTCACGCACGGTGCCAGCCGGCGCGACACCCGCCGGCGCGCTGCGCGACTTGATGCGTGAAGAGACGCGCGGTGGCGCACGGGCGCCGTTCGCGGCATGGACGCTGTGGCGGCGTCCGAGCGCGCCGCTCGACTGGAACGCGCGCGCAGTACTAGCGTTCATCGTCAACGGCGCGCAGGGCGACGACGACGAAGCGCACGCCGGACATTTTGCGTTGGTCACCGGGCGCATCGGCGCGGACGGCGCGATCGGCGACTGGCTCGTCAACAATTTCTATTCGCTCGATGTCGAAAGCGAGAAAGGCATCATCGCCGCGCCAGTCCCGCTCGATAGTTATCTCGGCGATCTCAACTCCGGTCAGAACTGGTATCGGCCGTCGTACATGCTGGTGGCCGTGCTGAACGACGCGCGCGCCGCTGCGCTTGTGCAATCGGCGCTGGGCCGCGTCTACAACCAGTTCTACCGGCATCAGTTACCCTACTACCATCCGACGGGAAACTGCACAAGCTTCTCGATCGACACGCTGCGCGCGCTCGGATGGGACGTCCCGGCACGGGGCGCGACGAGCTGGACTATGGCGTGGCTTGGCTTCCCCTGCTTCGCCGTCAAGCATGTGTCACTTAAGCAGGCGGCGACGGTGGTCGATTATCTGACCGCCGACCAAACCCGGCTGCTGCCTGCGGTTGCCGCCGAGGAAATCTTCACGAGTCTGTTGGCCCTAGTCGGTTCCCGCGGAGGCGCGACCGCAATCGACGGAACGCTGGCGAAAATGCTCGCGGACGATATCGACGCGCTCGCGTTCCTGCGCTTGCCGCAGTTTCCCTCGAACCGCGATTTCGGAGATGCGCCGGCGGTCACCTTGCGCGAAGCACAGGAACGGGTGCCCAAAGATCCGCGCCATGCGCAGATCATTCCCCTTGCGCCGCGGCCGTTCCCCGACTCGCTGCGTGACCCCGATTTGTTGCCGCGACGATTACGGCCTTCCGACTTCGCTCTCACCGTTTGGGGTGCATTGCTGCTGATCGGCGTGCCGGTCTTGATGCGGCGTTGGTGGCGCCAGCGCGCTCGCCGTGCGTGAACTGACGGAACTTAAGGCCCGCACGCCGGTTCTTTCTTTGCCTATTGACTTTTGAGCATTGGTTCCATATTATTGGAATTATGAAATCAACAAACGCTGTCGCAGTTTCACCGTCGGTCAATCCCCGCAACTCCGTCCGGGCGCTCGCCGCGCTCGCGCAGGAGACGCGTCTTGCCATCTTTCGTCTGCTCGTGGAATACGAGCCGCTGGGGCTCACCCCTAGTGCCATCGCGCTCAAGCTTAAGTTGGCGCCGGCGACGCTGTCGTTTCATTTAAAGGAGCTCGCCCACGCCGGCCTGCTGGCCGACCAACGCCAGGGACGCTTCATCTGGTACCGCGCCGACTTGTCCGCGATGAACGAATTGATGGCGTATCTCACTGAACACTGCTGCCGCGGCACGCTCGCCGCCGGTCGCAACGCTTGCGGTCCGGTATGCGCGGCGGCCGCGTGCGGTCCCGTCCCCTCGCGCACGAGGAGTAAGCGATGAAGCGCTTTCACGTCCACCTGGGCGTTCCCGATCTACCCGCCAGCATCCGTTTCTATACCGGCCTGTTCGGCGTCGAACCCACCGTCAACAAGGACGACTACGCGAAATGGATGCTCGACGATCCTAGGGTCAACTTTGCGATTTCACGGCGCGCACAGCGAACGGGGTTGAATCACCTCGGCCTGCAGACGGAAACGGCCGACGAGTTGGCTGCCGTCCGTGAACGATTCGAGGCGGCAGATCACACCACCACCGTTGCCGAGCCGAACGCGCACTGCTGTTACGCAGTCTCCGACAAGCATTGGGTCACCGATCCGCAAGGTATCGCGTGGGAGGCGTTTCATTCGTTGGACACGATTCCCGTGTACAACGGGGACACCGCAGACGAGGACCGCGCGAGCGGCTGTTGCGCACCAGTGGCCGAGCAGCGTGAGCGGCGAGGCCCGGCTTACCCGGCGGCGAGCAATCGCGAACCATTGCTTGAGTCCGACACGCGACGATCACTTGACGCAACCCTAAACGAGGACTCGACGAATCTTCCCGGCGCAATCGAGAATGTCGCGCCGAAAAAAGTCGCTCGCGGCGGCGCGTGCTGTCGGTAGTGAGCACGCGATGACCGAGCATCTCTATAACGTGTTGTTCCTATGCACCGGCAATTCGGCCGCAGCATCATCGCGGAAGCGTTGCTCAACAAAGGACGAGGGCGCTTCCGCGCCTTTTCCGCCGGCAGCCATCCGACCGGATCCGTCAATCCTTTCGCCTTGCGCGAAGTAGAGTTGATGGCTATGACCAGGGAGAATTGCGCAGCAAGAGCTGGGGTGACTTCGCGGCGGTCGGCGCGCCGCAGATGGATTTTGTCATCACCGTGTGCGATCAGGCGGCCGGCGAAATATGTCCCGTATGGCCGGGCAACCGATCACCGCGCACTGGGGATTTCCCGATCCCGCCAAAGTCGAGAGCGACGACGAAATCACGCGCCGTGCGTTCTCGCGCGTCGCGCGGGAACTCGCCACGCGTATCCAACTCTTCACGAGCTTGCCGCTCGCCACGCTGGACCGGCTGATGCTTGAAACACAGGTTCGTGCCCTCGGCGGAACGCCGCCCGCTCGTCCAGAATGAAACTCCTTCCGCGGTTAACCGCGGAGTTTACGGGCACGGCCATGCTGCTCGCCATCGTGGTCGGCTCCGGCATCACGGGCGAGCGACTGGCGAACGGCAACGAGGCGCTCGCCTTGCTCGCCAACAGTCTCGCGACGGGCTTCGGGCTCTTTGGGCTGATCCTCGTCTTCGCGCCTGTTTCAGGAGCGCACTTCAATCCTCTGGTCACGCTCGCGGCGTGGTCCCGCCGGAATTTGGCAGCGCGTACCGCTCTGGGTTTCGCCGTTGCGCAAACCTGCGGCGCGGTCGCCGGAGTCATGCTCGCGCATGCGATGTTCGAGTTGCCGCTTATCGCCGCTGGCGAGAAAATTCGCACCGGGACAGGTCAGTGGCTGGCAGAGGCAACGGCGACGTTCGGGCTCTTGCTCACGATCTTCGGCGCAATGCGCTACGGAATCCCGGCGATCGCAGGCGCCGTCGGAACATACATCGCCGCCGCGTACTGGTTCACCGCTTCAACGTCGTTTGCAAATCCCGCGGTGACGATCGCACGAGCGTTGACGGCGACGTTTGCCGGCATTCGCCCCGCTGACGTGGGAGGATTTATCCTCGCGCAGCTCGTTGGCGCTTTGGCCGCGCTGTTGCTGCGCCGCTATCTCTGGCCAATCAGCGGTCACGTTCTACCGAGCTCTGATCGCAAGCCGGTACGCGAATAGCGCGGCAACGGCGGTCAGCGCCAGCGCATACAGCGCAGTCGTGCGTGTCGGGTCGAACGTAAACAGCAGCGCAAGTGCGAGCGGCGCCATCGCCTTGGCGAGAAACTGCGGCAGCGCGAGCCGGCCGAGCAGCGCCCCGTAGCCGCGTTGTCCGAAGAGTTCGGCGGGCACGGTTCCGCGCACGATGGTCATGACACCGTTGCTGCCGCCGTAAAGAATTGCAAACGCGATTGCCGCGATCCAGACACCGCGCACTTGGGTGAGCAGCGCGAGAGCGGCTGCCATCAGCGCGAAAGCGAGCGTGCCGACGGCAAGCGCCGGCAGACGGCGGCCGGCCGTGAATTCGACGACGCGGCCGGCCACCTGCATGGGCCCGATCAGCGATCCGATCAACACTGCATCACGCGCCGAAAGACCCGAAGACGTCATGAGTCCGATCACGTGCGCGGCCAGCGCCGAACCCAGAAACGCCGCAAGCGATAGGGCGGTTGCCAGCCACACCAACGAGCCGCGGGCGACTGGCGCCAACGTGGAAGCCGTGGCGTCCTTCGCGGGCTGCGGCTCCGATGGGCTGCCGGGTACGAAGAAAATGTGCAGCGGCAGGCAGACCACGAGATGCAGCACCGCATATGTGCCGAACGCTGCGCGCCAACCCACCGAATCGAGCAGGTATTGCGACAGCGGCCAGAACACCGTGCTCGCAAAACCGCCGAACAGGGTCAATACCGTAACCGTACGCCGATACGATGTACCGGCAATCCGATGCAGCGTCGCGAACGCGGGGTCATACAGACACGCCGCCATCGCCATTCCCGCAAATAGCCAGCCCGCGAACATCGCGACGGGTCCCGTTGCCATTGCCAGCACCGTCATCGCCAATGTGCCCAGGAGCGATCCTGCGGCGAGCACTTGGCGCCCGCCGTGCGCATCGATCCGCCGCCCCACAAACGGGGACACGAGACCCGACACCAGCAGCCCGCAAGTGAAGCTTCCGAACAACGCGATGTCGCCGATGCCAAGCTCGTCGCGCATCGCCGGGCCGAGCACCGCGATCGTATAGAAGAGCGTGCCCCACGAGACAATCTGCGCGACCCCCAATGCGCAGACCGTGCGCCATACGCCGGGTGCTGGCGGCGCATGCTTGCCGATGGTGGCGCCGGCGATGCTCTTACCTTAAGCCGGCGGTGCGAAATTCTCGACGAAGCGTGCGAACGCGCGCGCACCCACGCGCACATCGCCCAAGGTGACCGCCTCAGCCGGATTATGACTGACGCCGTCCTTGCACCGGACAAACAGCATGCCGATCGGCGCAATCTCGACAATCGCCATGCCATCGTGGCCGGCGCCTGACGGCAGGTGGTGCACGCGGAGACCCTCTGCCGCAATCGCTGCGGCTATTTGCTCTTGCAACGCTAACGCGCACGGCGCGGTCTTCGCCTCCCACAGCGGCTCGAACGTGAGGCGAACCCGGCGCCGCGCAGCGATGGCGTCGAACTCCGCGCGAATGGCCGCGAGCGCGCTATGACGCTCTTCGTCCGTCGGCGCACGCACGTCGAGGGAGAATCGCGCGCGGCCGGGGATCACGTTCATCGCGCCGGGCAGTGCTTCGATGCGGCCCACGGTGCCAACAACGTTTGGGAGCGCGCCCGCGATGCCTTCGACGGCGAGCAGACATTCGGCGGCGGCGGCAAGCGCGTCGCGCCGCAAACGCATCGGTACTGTCCCCGCGTGCCCCGCCATCCCCGTCACCTCGACATTGAGACGATTGCCGCCATTGATCGCCGTGACGACGCCGACGGCCAACCCCTCGGCTTCGAGCACCGGCCCCTGTTCGATGTGCAATTCCGCGTACGCAAGCAAATCTCCGGGGCGTCGCGCAACGTCGGCGATTTGTAGTGGATCCAGGGCAAAGAAGCGCATCGCGTCACGCAGCGAAACGCCCTGCGCGTCGACACGATCGAGCGATGCTAAGTCGAACGTTCCGGCAACTGCACGGCTGCCGAGCAGTGTCGCGCCGAAGCGCACGCCTTCCTCGTCGCCGAAGCCGACGACTTCGATGGCGAAGGGTAAGCGCTTCCTCTGCGCATGCAATGCCGCGACAACTTCGATCGCAACGATAACCCCGAGCATGCCGTCGTACTTGCCGGCGTCGCGCACGGTATCCAGATGCGATCCCAGCATCAGACACGGCAGACCTGCGCGCTCGCCTTCGTAGCGTCCCACGCAGTTTCCCATCGCATCGACGTGCGCGACGAGACCTGCCTCGCGCATCCAGCCGAGGACGAGCTCGTTGGCCGCCTTCTGCTCCGGCGAGAGGAAAACACGCGTCAAGCCTCCGTCGAGCTCGGAGAGCCTAGCTAACGCCTCGCACCGGTCCCAGATCCGTTGCGGTTGGAGCGAGGTCAGCGTGGAGGTCGACGATGGCATCAGGAGGGAGAACGGCGCGAGGCTATCGCCTAAGGGGCGTAACGGCGGTTTGAACAGGATGCTTGGCTGTTCGGGCGGCGTTGACCAAGACCTTATCCAGGGTCACAAGCGGCAATGCTCGCCGAATGGCGAGTTCCAGATAGGCTGCGTCATAGGCGCTCAACGCATAACGCTCGGCGAGTTTATCTATTTGCACGGGGGAAACGGCCTCATGATCCACTCGCAACGGCAATCGAATTGCGTGGTCCAACATCGCGATGCGCTGCGCCGGTTTGATCCGCCCCCGCCGCTGCGCGTTTAGCAGCGCGTTGACGAACTCGAGGCTCCACAGCACAGGCACCCACGTCGGAATGCGGGCGATTCGATCTAACACGGCCTCGGTAAACGGCGATACCTCGTCGTCGAAAAACCACGACAATGTGATCGAAGCGTCGATGACCATCCCGGTCAACGGCGGCCTTTCTTTACCAAGCTCTTAATGGATACCCCTTTGAGTCTGATTCCGCGTCGCAATGACCGTACGCCGCTGATCGCTTCCATCGCCGAAATTTCGGTGGTAGCAGCGCCAGGGGGACCGAGTTTGGCTACCGCCTGCCCGCGTCGCGTAATCATGATCTCCTGACCTTGGCTGGCTTGTTCCACCAGTTCGGACAAGCGATTCTTGGCTTCAAACACGCCGACGGAACGCATAATTTCTCCGAACGAACATTACCTTGGCTAGCTAGCTAGCAAGCTAGCATTATAGCGGATTACACGACGGCGGCAAACGAGCCGGTGGATCCGAGCGAATCGATTACAGCTCGTTGACTGTCTAGCACGTTGGAATGTCCGTCAGCGTTAGCGATGCTGGAACGCCGGCTTGCGCTTGCCGACGAATGCCCGCATCCCCTCCTTTTGATCTTCCAGCGCGAACGTCGCATGAAATTCACGCCGCTCGAACAGCAGACCTTCCGTCAGCGAGGATTCGTACGCGCGGTTGATCGCTTCCTTGATCTTCATGACGACCGGCAGCGAAAACGACGCGATCTTAGTGGCGAGACCCAGCGCTTCCTCATCGAGCTTCGCCGCCGGGACAACGCGCGCCACCAAGCCGGAGCGCTCCGCCTCGGCCGCGTCGACCATGCGCCCGGTTAGACACCAATCCATCGCCTTCGCCTTGCCTACGGCGCGGGGCAACCGCTGCGATCCTCCCAGGCCGGGCATGGTGCCGATGGTAATTTCCGGCTGGCCGAACTTCGCCGTATCGGCCGCGATGATGAGATCGCACATCATCGCAAGCTCGCAGCCGCCGCCCAGCGCATAGCCCGACACCGCCGCGAGCACCGGCTTGCGAATTCGCCGCACCTCTTCCCAATCCTTGCTTATGTAGTTGTCGCCATAGACCTTCGCATAATTCCACTCGGCCATCGCCGCGATATCGGCACCCGCGGCGAACGCTTTTTCGTTGCCGGTGATGAGAATGCAACCAATTTCGGCGTTGGCGTCGAACGCGTGCAGTGCCTCGGCCAATTCTGTTGCCAGCGCGTCGTTCAGCGCGTTCATCTTCTCGGGGCGGTTCAAGCGAATGATACCGACGCGGGCGTTCGTTTCAACGAGGATATTTTGATAGGACATTTCGCTTCCCAATGGGTGGATGAAAACGATTGCGTGAGCTATTCCGCTCGTTGGATCACATCGACTGCCGACGCGACGCCGTCGCGTGCGGCCGCGATCGCAGCGCGCAGGATCGCCGGATCGCCAATGTGGTTAGCAAGCAGTAGGATGAACTTCGCGTTGACAAGCGCGCTCTGCGCATCGGTCAGACCGCGATGCATGCCGATCAACTCTTCGTAGAAATCGTCCGGCGCCGGAAGATTCGGTTCGGTGTTCAAACCCTGCATCACGCAGCCCCAGTCGCACGCGCGATGGCTCCCCGCACCGCGTTTGCATCGAACGCGCGCCAGCGCGCGCACACGTGTTGGTCCGGCCGCAGCAGATAAGAGGTCGCGGGTTGCCCATCATAACGCCGCGCCACAAGTCCGGTCTCATCAAAGATCACCGTGCGATCGGTTCGGACGGCGCCGCCGACCTGTACGATTCGGCAGGAAACGGCATCATCCGTGACGCTATCCGTCTGCGCCACCGGCACGTCGTCGCCAAACGTCAGCAGCGTGAATCCGGGACCGAGATAATCCAGGAGCCAGTCGCCGTGCGGACCGGAGACCGGTGCGTCTGCGGCGGGCGCACCCGGCATCATGGCGCCGGTAGTCGTCGCAAAATCGGCGTCGCGATCGGGGGTGTTGAGAGGCGAATCGCGCAACACTGCCGGCACCGAGAGCCGTCCGCTATTGACGAGCCGGCGGGCGAATCCATGTTTCTTGGCGAGCGACAAGACCGCATCCCGGAACGTGCGCGACACCGCGCTTTTCGGCGTGATGAAGTCGGTTGAACGCGTGGAGTTGCGGATGTTGTCATCCGCCGCCGCCACCCGTTCGCCGTCGTAGCTGTCGAGCAATCGTTCCGGCGCCAGACCCCGCAACACGAGATCGAGCTTCCAGATCAGGTTGTCCGCATCCTGCACACCGCTGTTGGCGCCGCGCGCGCCGAACGGACTGACCAGATGCGCCGCATCGCCCGCAAACAGCACGCGCCCGTGACGAAAGTTGCGCATGCGCCGGCAGGCGAACGTGTAAACGCTTGCCCACTCGATTTCGAATTTAGCTTCGGCGCCGAGCATCGCGCGCAAACGCGGCAGAATGCGCTCCGGCTTTTTTTCCTCTTCCGGGTCGGCATCCCAGCCCAACTGGAAGTCGACGCGCCAGACGTCGTCAGCCTGCCGATGCAGCAGCGCCGATTGATTCGGATGGAAAGGCGGATCGAACCAGAACCAGCGTTCCGCCGGAAAATCCGACGTCATGTGAACGTCCGCGATCAGGAAGCGGTCGCGAAACACCTGGCCTTCGGTATCGAGCCCGAGCATATGGCGGACGGGACTCTTGGCCCCGTCCGCGACGATCAGCCAGCCGCACGTGAGGGCGTATTCGCCATCAGGCGTTGCGACCCGCAAGGTCACCACGTCCTTACCCGGCGCGACGCCGATCACCTGGTGCTGCCAGCGAAGTTCCGCCTGCGCGAATGCTTCGGCGCGCCGCACCAGGCATTCCTCGAAGTGATACTGTTGCAGATTGACGAACGCGGGGCGGCGATGGCCGGCTTCCGGCATTAGATCGAACTGGTAGGCGAGTTCGTGTCCGTGAAACACGCGGCCGACATTCCAACGCACGCCTTTTTGCACGACGGCTTCACCGCAACCCAGGCGATCCAGAATCTCGAGCGTGCGCTTGGCGTAGCAGATCGCGCGCGAACCGACACTCACCGTGTTGTCTTCATCGAGAACGACGACCGGTACGTCGCGTTGCGCCAGATCGATCGCCGCCACCAGCCCCACCGGTCCGGCACCGATGACGACGACCGGGCAATGACGCGTACAGCCGTCGAGCTCCTTAGGTCGCCGGTACTCGAAAACGGGATTCGTGTAGGTCCTCACCGCGCGCCGCAATCCCCTAGCAGCTAACCTTCCAGCGCCTGCCACATGTCGCGATCGCGTTGCGCGGTCCAGATGCGCGGGTCTTTGTACTGCGTTGCTTCATCAAAGGCTCGCGTCACATCGAACGGCAAGCAATGGTCAAAAATGACCCAGTGGCCGAACTTGGGTTTGAGCGCGGCGTACGTTTCGGTGTACACGGTGCGCAGATCCTTGCCGGCGGCAGCACCCCGCTGCACGCACTCGAACATCGCCGTGACAAAGGCCCGCGTACCGTCGAGCCCTGCTCGCACCTGTTCCGGCGTCTGCAACGACGCACCGCGGCCCGGCACGAGTTTCCGCGGTTGCAGCGCGGCCACCGCGTCGAGCGTAGCCGGCCAATCGGTCAGATACGCATCGCCGGCGTAGGGCGTCGCATCGTATTCGACGAGGTCGCCGGAGAAGAGAATTTTCTCCTCTGGCAGCCAGACGACCGTATCGCCTTTGGTATGGCCGCGACCAAGCTGCATCAGGTCGACCTGCAGCTTGCCGAGCCACAGCGTCATGCGCTGCTCAAACACCAGGGTTGGCCACGTCAATCCGGGCACGGACTCGACGTCGCGAAACAGGCGCGGGAAACGCTCGATCTCGCTTTTCATATCCTGCTCGCCGCGCTCGACGATCAGATCGTAGGTATCGCGGCTCGCAATGATCTGTTCGGGCCTGTAGCCGGAGGCGCCCAACACGCGCACCGCGTGATAGTGCGTGAGAACGACGTACTTGACCGGCTTGTCGGTCACCGTGCGGATGTGCCGGATGACGTCCTGCGCCATCACCGGAGTGGCCTGCGCGTCGATCACCATGACGGCGTCGTCGCCGACGACAATGCCGGTGTTGGGGTCGCCTTCGGCCGTATACGCATAGGCGCGATCCGACAGCTTGTCGAAACTGATTCGCTTTTCCTCGAGGTCAGCTTGCGACGCAAATGTCTTTTCGTTCATGGTGGCCTTCCGCTGCGCGCGAACAATGGTTCAGTTTCTATTGGTCATGCTAGAGATAAGTTGGGTCGCGTTTGGCATGGAAACGTCGCGTCTTGAATATACTGTACGGGAAACTTGGGACTCCCGCCGAAGTGCCAACTTGTTGCGGATCATAAGGATTATCGGGTCCAGCCGGGGCGGCGGACCCGGCTTGAATTCGCGCTTCGCGCGTCAGACTACGGCGCATCGTGTCAACTTGACAAGAACTCTTGTATACCGTACGCTCCATTGGGGGTGGGCCGATGAAAACCATGAGCGTGGGTGAATTCAAGAGGCGTTTCTCCGACGCCTTGGATGCGGTGCAGCGCGGAGACACCATTGTGATCTCTTACGGACGCGCTCGCGACAAGGTCGCGGCGATGGTGCCTTACGCAGCGTTGGAGCGCGAGCGGAAACGCCCGCTGGGGCTGCTCACAGGCAAGGCGACTGTGAGATTCGCCAACGAGTTCAAGCTCGAGGACGAAGCTATGTTGTCGGCATGATCGCCCTGTTGGACACGCACAGTTTCCTCTGGGCTGCGATCGAGCCCCGCAAGCTCTCGGCACGAGCGCGTGCCGCCATTGAGAACTCGGCCAACGAAATTCATGTGTCCACCGTGAGTTTTTGGGAGATAGCCCTCAAGTTCGCGCTCGGCAAGCTAAAGCTCGCCGGTTGCATGCCCGATGATCTGGTTTCCATCGCCCGCGAAATGCGACTCGAAATCGCAACCCCCACTGCTGAGGAAGCGGCGGGGTTTTATCGACTCCCAAAGAGGGCGCACGAGGATCCGTTTGATCGAATGTTGATCTGGATGTGCATGCAGCGCCGCTGGACCTTTTTCACCAAAGACGCGGGGCTCGAGGATTACCGTGCGCTTGGCTTGGAGACGTTCTGGTGAGCCGGTTCATGGCTAGCTCTCTACGTTGATACCTCGGATTTACGTCTTCGCGCGCTTGTCGACGATGCGCTTGGCCTTCCCCTGCGAGCGCTCGATGCCGCCCGGGGCAGTGACGCGCACCTCCGCAGTAACGCCGATCAGCGATTTGATCAGGTGCGCGAGGTGCGCCCCGGATGCGTCGCCGCTCACGCTGCTTGCAGCCGGAGAACGCTCTACGAGCACCGTCATTTCATCAAGCGTCTTCGGGCGGCTAATCTCCAGTTGATAGTGCGGCGTCAACGCGGCGTCTTTCAGGATCAATTCCTCGATCTGCGTCGGGAACACGTTGACCCCGCGAATGATCAGCATGTCGTCGCAGCGGCCGGTGATCTTTTCGATACGCCGCATCGCGCGCGCGGTGGGAGGCAAGATTCGCGTCAGGTCGCGCGTGCGGTAGCGGACAATCGGCAGCGCTTCCTTGGTGAGCGAGGTCAACACCAACTCGCCTTTCTCGCCCGCCGGGAGCACCGCGCCCGTCTGCGGATCAACGATCTCCGGATAGAAGTGGTCTTCCCACACGGTCAATCCATCCTTGGTTTCGATGCACTCTTGCGCAACACCGGGCCCGATCACTTCCGACAGCCCATAGATGTCGAGCGCGTCCAGGTTGAGTTTCGTCTCGATTGCCTCGCGCATCGTCGGCGTCCACGGCTCGGCGCCAAAGATGCCTACTTCGAGGGACGACGTACGGGGATCGATACCTTGCCGCTCCATCTCCTCGGCGATGGCGAGCATGTACGACGGCGTCACCATGATGATCGTCGGCCGGAAGTCGCGGATCAGTTGCACCTGCCGTTCGGTCATGCCCCCGGACATCGGGATGACCGTACAACCCAATTTCTCCGCACCGTAATGCGCGCCAAGGCCGCCGGTGAAAAGGCCGTAGCCGTAAGCAATATGCACGACGTCGCCGGGACGCCCGCCCGCGGCGCGGATCGAGCGCGCCATTACCGTCGCCCACGTTTCGATATCGGCAGCCGTATAGCCGACTACCGTGGGTTTGCCGGTCGTTCCCGACGATGCATGGATGCGCGCGATCTTCTCGCGCGGCACGGCGAACATGCCGAACGGATAGTTAGCGCGCAGATCGGCTTTGGCCGTGAACGGAAAATGCGCGAGATCCGCCAGCGAACGCACATCTTCCGGCGCAACACCGTGCGCATCGAACGCGCGCCGGTAATGCGCGACATTATCGTACGCATGCTTGAGCGACCAGCGCAAGCGGCCAAGCTGCAGCGCGCACAGTTCGTCGGCGCTTGCGCGTTCGATTGCTTCAAGCCCGTTCGGTCGAGATTGTCTGAACGGCATTGCGCGGATTCTTGGCGACGCCGTAAATCAGTCCGCCGGCGGCTCGACGACATGGCCCTTGATCCGCGTGCTTTTGCCGCGGAACAGCGCGATCGTTTCACTGCGCTGATTCCTGACGTCGATGTCGTAGACGCCCGAACGGCCGTTCAAGCTTTGCTCGCGGGCGGTCGCGGTTAACACGTCGCCTTCACGCGCGGGCGCCAGGTACTCGATCGAACAGCCCGCGGCGACGGTCGTCAGATTGTAACTGTTGCACGCGAAGGCGAACGCGCTATCGGCGAGCGTAAAGATGAACCCGCCGTGGCACGTCGCGTGGCCGTTCAGCATGTCGGCACTGATGGTCATTGTCATCTGGGAACATCCAGGGCCGACACCGGTCAAGCGCATCCCTAAACCACTGGATGCGCGATCGCGCGCAAACATGCTCGCGGCGACGCGATCGGCCAGCGCCTGTGCGTCGGGCGGGCCTAGCGTTTCCGGTTGCGCCATTGTGCTGATCCCAACGCCCTTGATCCGAACTTAGCGGCGCTCAACTGCCTCCTCGTTTGTCGCTAATTTGCCTCTTATTTCCCCTTATTTTCCTATAAAGCGCGGCGTACGCTTTGCGAGAAACGCGGCGACCCCCTCGCGGTAATCGGCGCTCTTGCCCAGCTCGCGCTGCAAGTCGCGTTCGGAGTCGAGCTGTGTTTCCAACGTCGCTGCCCCGGACTCGTAGAGCGCCCGTTTAGTCGCTGCCAGGCCTCTGGTCGGCGCTTGCGCCAGCTGTTGCAGCAATGTTTCGACGGTCGGCTCAAGCTCGCCGTCGGCGACGCACTTCCAGATGAGGCCCCACTGCGCCGCCTGCTCGGCGGAGAGCTTGGCGCCCAGCATTGCGAGACCCATCGCGCGCGCCGTGCCGATGAGCCGCGGCAAAAAAAAGGTGCCGCCAGAATCGGGTATCAGTCCAATTTTGCAAAACGCCTGGATGAAGCTCGCCGACCTCGCCGCGATCACCAGATCACACGCCAACGCAATGTTGGCGCCTGCGCCGGCGGCAACTCCGTTCACCGCGCACACAACCGGCAACGACAAAGCACGCAGCGCCAAGACCAGCGGCCGGTAATTATTTTCGATCGACTCTCCCAAGTCGACCGGCGTGTCACTCGGCGCGACCGCGCGATCCGATAGATCCTGCCCGGCGCAAAACCCTCGGCCCGCGCCCGTCAGCAACAGCACGCGCACCGATTCGTCGGCCTTGATTGTGGCGAGCGCGTCGCGCAGCTCGGCATGCATCGCTGTCGTAAAACTGTTTAGCCGCTCGGGACGGTTTAACGTGATGCGCCCGACGCCATCGGCACATTCGAACAGGATGGACTCGTACGTCACAGTGGTATCAGAAAACGCTAGACATGCACACGGTGCTGTACGACGCGGAAGCGATTGGCGACGAACGCTGCGTCCGTCAGCGACGCATTCGCTGCTGCGTTGGTCCCCGTGCCATGGTAGTCGGAGAAGGCGGCCGACTGGTTGACGTAAACGCCGCCGGTCAGATTGATCGACAACGCTACCCCTACATCTTCGGCCACTTCGATCGCGCGTTTGATGACCTCGTCACGTGTCGAATACACGGACATCGTGAGTGCGCCGTGCCCATGCACTGCATCACGCGCGATTTCCAGGCTCTCGGCGGTCGATGCGGTGGCGATGATGAAGGCAATCGGCCCGAACCATTCGTTCAGGTAGGTCGCGCGGTCGGCCGCAACGAGCTTGACCAGCAACGGCGTGCGTATCGTCGCATCGGGAAATGCCGGGTGCGCGACAACGTGGGTGTCCAGCACGACGGTGCCCAGCGATCGTGCGGCGTCCAGGCGTTTGGTGACGGACTCATTCTGTACGGCGCCGAGTATTTCCACGGCACGCGCGGGATCGCCTAGCAATTTCTGCACACCCTGCGCAATTCCGGCCGCGACTTGATCGAACGAAAGGTGACCCTCGGCGGTGTCGATGCCCGCTTGCGGCACGTAGATGTTCTGCGGCGCCGTGCACATTTGCCCTGTGTACAGCGAAAGCGAAAAGGCAATATTCCGCGTCAAGCCCGCAAAATCCGCGGTCGAATCGACGATCACCTGGTTGACGCCCGACTTCTCCGTGTAGACCTGCGCCTGCCGCGCATTCTCTTCGAGCCAGCGGCCGTTGGCGGTGCTGCCCGTGAAATCGATGATCTTGATCTCGGGGCGCAACGCCAGTGTCTGCGCGGTGGCGTCACCCGCCTCGTGTGCGACGAGCGTTACGACGTTGGGATCGAATCCGGCCTCGGTGAGAACCTCGCGCGCAATCTTCACCGTCATTGCGAGCGGAAGAATCGCGCCCGGGTGCGGTTTGATGACGACGGCGTTACCCGTCGCCAGGCTGGCAAACAAGCCAGGGTAGGCGTTCCACGTCGGAAACGTCGAGCAGCCGATGACGAGTGCGATCCCGCGCGGAACGATCCGATAACGCTTTTCCATTTTGAGCGGCTCGTTCTTGCCCTGCGGCTTCTCCCAGTGAGCGAGAGCGGGAACACGGGTCAGTTCGTGCCAAGCGTAGGCGACGGCTTCCAGACCGCGATCCTGCGCATGTGGGCCACCGGCCTGGAAGGCCATCATGAACGCCTGCCCGGTGGTATGCATGACCGCATTCGCGATCTCGAAGCTGGCGCGATTGATGCACGCCAGGATTTCGAGACATACCCCAGCCCACGCCTCGGGCCCCGCTTTTTTCCAGCGCTCTTCCGCCCGGGCGACGGCGTTCAACAGACCGTCGATATCCGGCTTCGGATACGAGACGTCAAGGACGAAACCGTACGGCGATCGTTCGCCCCCGATCTGACCGACCGTCGCCGGCTGCGTCAAGGGAAAGCGTTTGCCGCGCAACGCCTCGAACGCCGCCTTGCCGGCCTCGCTCGTGCCCTCGCCATAAACCTTTGGACTGGCCGATTCAGGGTACGCGCTCCAGTAGCCACGCTCGGCGATCGCCTTGACTGCGCGTTCCAGCAGTTCGCGATGACGGTCGAATAAGGGGTGAGACACGGTCGTCCTCGTTCGGAAGGAAAGCTACGCCGATGAATGTAGCATGGGTCATGCAGTCTGATCATAATCAACGGTGACGGCATCGGTAACCGGATGACTCTGGCACGTCAACACGAAGCCGCGCGCGACTTCGTAATCCTCCAGCGCAAAGTTGGCATCCATATCCACCTCCCCCGCGACAAGCTTGGCGCGGCAGGTCGAGCAAACCCCGCCCTTGCACGAGTAGGGCAACTCGATACCGGCGCGCAGGCCGGCCTCGAGAATGCTTTCCTTGCCTTTTTCCAACATGAATGTCTTGGTCGCGCCATCCTGCACGACCGTCACTTCGCACTCGGTGTGGCCCGGTTCCGGCTGCATGTGCGCCACAGGCGCATGTCTGGGAATGCTCGCGGCAAAACGCTCGATTTTAATTCTTGACTCTGGGAAACCTCGCGCCTTCAGCGCGGCGACGACGGCATCCATCATGGGCTCAGGTCCGCACACGAACGTCGCGTCGATGTCTTCGAGCTGCACCCACGTCGCGAGCAGCGCGTCGACTTTGGCGCGGTCGATGCGGCCGTGCAAGAGCTCGATGTCCTGCGCTTCGCGGGAGAGCACGTGCACGAGGTTGAAGCGCGCGAGGTAGACATCCTTCAGCGCAGCCAACTCTTCCCTGAACATTACGCTGCCCGAAGCGCGATTGCCGTAGATCAGCGTAAAGCGGCTGCGCGGTTCGCGCGCGAGCGTCGTCTTGACAATCGATAACAGCGGCGTAATCCCGCTGCCCGCCGCAAAGCCCAGGTAATGCCGCTGCGCATCTGCGTCGAGAGGCACGTTGAAATGCCCCATCGGCGGCATCACGTCCAGCGTGTCTCCCGGTTGCAATCGTTCGTTGACCCACGTCGAAAATACGCCACTAGAGGCTTTCTTCACGGCAATCCGCAGCGCATCGTCCTGCACGGCGGAACAGATCGAATACGAACGGCGCAGATCTTGCCCCTCGACGTCGGCGCGTACCGTCACATGCTGCCCGTGGGCGTACGCGAATTGTTCACGTAAAGCATCGGGCACCGCGAATGTGATCGCGACCGCGTCGCGCGTCTCCCGATCGACGCGAGCGATGGGTAAGGGGTAGAACTTACTCATGCATATTTCCCGTTCGCGTCAAGCGTTTGAGACTAAGCTAAATTAGTGGGGCTTGAAATAGTCGAACGGCTCGAGACAAGAGTCGCACCGGTATTGCGCCTTGCACGCCGTCGAACCGAATTGCGACAAGAGGCTCGTGCGGCTTGATCCGCAGAGAGGGCACGGTACGCTGACGTTGCCTCGCCGCAACGGGCTGATCCCGGTCACGTCGATGCGCGCGGCCGTCAAGTGTGGTGGCGCAATACCGTACGCGCGCAGCTTGGGTTTGGCCTCCGGCGCAATCCAGTCGGTTGACCACGCCGGCGCGAGTTTCGTAACGAGCTTGACATGCGCAACACCAAGTGCTGCCAACTGCTCATAAATCAACTTTCGGATCATTTCGGCTGCGGGGCAACCCGAATACGTCGTCGTCAGATGCACGACGAGCTCTCGATTGTCCCACGCGACGTGACGAATGAGGCCAAGCTCGACGACGGAAACCACCGGCACCTCCGGATCCGGGACCGCGGCCAGCGCCTCCCACACCGCTGTCAAATTGGGCGGTGTCGACACCGGGCCCGGCACGTCCTGTTCCGCCGGGTTGGCTGATCCGATATTGGAACGGTTCATGGTTACCAAACGGCGCCAGGGTACGCGCGCTGCAGAAATTGCATCTCGGTGAGTAAATGCCCGAGATGTTCGGTGTGGACGCCTTGCTTCCCGCCGCGCGTGCCTGCGCCCTGCATCCACTCGCCGCGAGGCAACGTTAGCGTCGCTTCGTCCAGTACGTTGCGAATCGTAGCGAGCCACGGTTCACGCAGCAGGCGCACGTCGGCGATGACTTGCGCGGCGGCCAGTTCTTGCTCGAGCGGATCCGCCGCGAACATCTCGCCGGTGTACATCCAGAGTCCTTCGACAGCGCGCTGCATCCTCGTGTGCGATTCGTCGGTGCCGTCACCGAGCCGGAGCACCCAGCCGGTGCAGCGTTCGACGTGATAGGTTGCCTCTTTCACCGCTTTCGCGGCGATTTCGGCAATCCGCTGATCGACGCTGCAACAAAGCGCGCGCAGTAGCAACAGGTGCCACACGTCGAAATAGAATTGGCGCGCCATTGTCTGGGCGAAATCGCCGTTCGGCTGCTCGGCGAGCAGCAGATTGCGAAATCCGGAGCCGTCGCGCAGGAACGCGAGCTCATCCTCGGTCCGTCCGTTGCCGCGAAAACGCGCCTCGATCTCCCCGGCGTAGCGCAACCATAACCGGCCCTGGCCCAGCAAGTCGAGGCCGACGTTGGCCAGAGCAATATCTTCCTCGAGAATCGGTCCGTGACCGATCCATTCGCCGAGACGCTGCGCCATGACGACGTTGGTATCGCCAAGCCGCAACAGGTATTCGAAGAGCTCCGCGTCGTCGTACGGCATCGAAAGGTTTGAAATCGTTAGAGGTACTTCACTTCGTCGGGCATCGGAAAGAACGTCGGATGCCGGTACACCTTGTCGTTGGACGGCTCGAACAGTGACTCGCCCGCGTTCGGGCTGGACGCGACGATGTCCGTCGACCGCGCGGCCCAGATCGACACGCCCTCGTTGCGCCGCGTGTACACGTCACGCGCATTCTTGATGGCCATTTCCGCGTCCGGGGCGTGGAGGCTTCCGACATGCTTGTGCGCGAGCCCATGTTGCGAGCGGATAAAGATTTCCCATAGCGGCCATTCTTTACTCATCGCTCATCGCTCATTGCGCATCGTATCCTCGCACGGGTCAAGCGGCGTTTCGCGCCTGCTTTTCGCGTAACGCATTCTTCTCCGCATACGCGATGGCGGCGGCGCGCACCCACGCGCCTTCCTCCCACGCGCTGACACGCGCGGCGAGCCGTTCGCGGTTGCACGGGCCATTGCCTTTCAGTACGTTGTAGAACTCGGACCAGTCGATCTTGCCGATATCGTAATGGCCGCGTTCGTCGTTCCACTTAAGATCGGGATCGGGCATCCGCAATCCCAGAAATTCGGCCTGCGGCACCGTTTGGTCGACGAACCGCTGCCGCAACTCATCGTTCGATAGCAATTTGATTTTCCAGCGCGCCGATTGCGCGCTGTGGACACTGTCGGCGTCCGGCGGTCCGAACATCATCAGCGAAGGCCACCACCAGCGATTCAGTGCGTCCTGCGCCATCGCCTTCTGCTCCGGCGTACCGCGACAGAGGGTCATCATGATGTCGTAGCCCTGTCGCTGGTGGAACGATTCTTCCTTGCAGATCCGGACCATCGCGCGCGCGTACGGACCGTACGAGCAACGGCAGATCGGAATCTGGTTCATGATGGCCGCGCCGTCGACGAGCCAGCCAATGGTTCCGATATCCGCCCACGTGAGCGTCGGGTAATTGAATATCGACGAATACTTGACCTTTCCGGCGTGCAGATCGGCGACGAGCTGATCGCGCGAAACACCCAACGTTTCGGCGGCCGCATAGAGATAAAGCCCGTGGCCGCCTTCGTCCTGCACCTTGGCCATCAGGATGGCCTTGCGCTGCAACGTCGGGGCGCGGCCGATCCAGTTGCCCTCGGGCAGCATACCGACGATTTCCGAGTGCGCATGCTGCTGGATCTGCCGGATCAGCGTTTTCCGGTAGGCATCGGGCATCCAATCTTTGGGCTCGATCCGGATGTCGGCGTCGACCCGCGCTTGAAATGCGCTCTCGTCGGGCTCCATTTCCGTACTGTTAGCAACCTGCGCGACACCCGTGTCGATCATCTGTGCATACATGGCAGCCTCCTTCTCGCGGGGGCGAACGGCGTACCCCGCGCGCTGGAAATACAATACACTTTTTGCGGCCGGTTTGCCCCGGTTACGGGCGCGCCTCGCGCCCCGGCGCTCGCATTCAAGGGGCGCCGACTATCGATTCCGGCGAACGCCGATTGCTAGCGAGAGTTCGGAGCTTTTAAGGGGTGCGACTGTACGTATTCGACGGCAGCGATCTGCTCTTAAGCTATCGCCGATACGCAGGGCGCTCCGACGCAAAACGCGGCCGCGCATGCGCGCGCTGCGCCGGCTTGCCAAAAGCGGGTCGCCGCGTCTCGGTCTCGCGGTTCGGGCGCGCCCGCGGCTCGAGGCCGGGGACCACCTGGATCGGAATCGCGGCTCCGGTAAACCGTTCGATCTGGCGCAGATTGCCCCGTTCCGAATGGCTGGCAAGCGAAACCGCTACGCCGGCGGCGCCCGCACGCCCTGTCCGGCCGATGCGATGAACATAATCCTCCGGCGCCCGCGGCAGGTCGAAGTTGATGACGTGGGTGATGCCAAGCACGTCGATGCCGCGCGCGGCAACATCGGTTGCGACCAGCGTACGCACACCACCGCGCCGCATGTCCTGCAACGTGCGCGTGCGTTCGCGCTGGTTCATGTCGCCGTGCAACGCAGCGGCCGAATGCCCTTGACCCTGCAGCTTCTGCGCGAGCGCTTCGGCATCGCGTTTGGTCGACATGAACACGATGCTCTGCCGCATGGCGACGTCGGCCAGCAGATGATCGAGCAGCCGATACTTATGCGCGCGGTCGTCCGCGAAATGCGCGCTCTGCCGGATGGCAACCGGCGCAGCCTGTGTGGTCTTGACGTCGATCCGTACGGGAGTCGAGGTGAGCCGAGCGGCAAGGCGCGCAACGTCGCCGTCGATCGTCGCCGAAAAAAGCACGGTTTGGCGGGTTTTCGGCGTCACCGCGCACACCCGCTCGACATCGTCGATGAAACCCATGTCCAACATTCGATCCGCCTCATCGAGTACGAGGATTTGCAGTTGCGATAGATCGACGCGGCCGCGATTCATGTGATCGAGTAGGCGCCCGGGCGTTGCGACCAGCAGATCGACGCCTCGCGCAAGCGCACGGTTCTGCACTGGGTAGGGCACGCCACCGTAGAGACATGTGGTACGAACCCGCAATTGCTGGCCGTAACGCACGGCTTGCTCGGTAACTTGCTGGGCAAGTTCGCGCGTAGGTGTCAACACCAGCACGCGTGGCGCGGCCCCACCTCGGTGGCGCGGCATGGGTGCGCTCGGCTGCGCGGCGATGCGTTGCAATGCGGGCAAGATAAACGCCGCGGTCTTACCGGTTCCGGTCTGCGCCGAACCGATAACGTCGCGACCTGCGAGCAGCGCGGGGATGGTCTGCGCCTGGATCGGCGTTGCGTGTTCATAGCCACACGCTCGCAGTGCCTGCAACAGCGGCTCCGCGAGCTTCAATTCGCCAAATGTCGTGTTCGTTTGCATATCTGCTACCCCAGCAAGATGCCAACGGCGTCGCGAGGGCGGCGCGCAGCGGCTTACGCGCGCCAACTAGCGAGCGTAAAAAACGTATAAATTTCCGGATGGGCGAAACATGAAACGCGCGGGTCACGGCACCGCAGGCGAATTCCGCCCGAGGACCACAACGATGTACCCGCGGATTACCGCAACCGGGTCGACGTTAGTGCAATTCCATCGTCGCTAACCGGAAGCTGCCTAGGAAGCGCCTATGGGGCCTTGAGGGCAGAGACTAGGGACATCGATGCCGATGCCCGGGAGATTAGAAGCCGATGACCGGTTGCCTGAAAAAGAACCTTCAGTCGCGGCGGGCAACCGTGATTTCGTACACTGCGCGTGCTCTGCCGCAAGAGAGAGATTATAGCACGGAGCGATGCCTCGTTGGCATCGAACCGCGTCATTTCGCGCGATCGTTACGCGTGGCATAACGCTAAGGCGATAGCACCTCGCGAGAACTTGACATTCTTCTACTCCGGTTCATCCGGATCGTCGATCTTCGGATCACCGTCGGGAGGATGTTCCGACTCGTCGGGCTCTTCAACCGGCGGGGCCTTCGACGGGGGCTCCTTGACGGGAGGATGCTTTTTCGGCAACGCTTGAATCGACCTCAATGCGCGCTCACCCTCTACTGCATCCTCGTCGTCATCCTCATCCTCGTCATCGTCGTCATCGTCCTCGTCGTCTTCACCGGGACCGGGTCCAATGTCGTGGTCGGGTTCGCCGATTGGCGGCTTTTCCTGCGCGCGCCGCTCACCGGGCGCTGACAACGACGAACGCCAACCACCGCTGGGCACGATTGAGCGCATCGGCAAATCGGCAGCGAGCACCGTACCGTTCACTTTGGCGGAATGCGCAACACTTGCCCGGGATAGATCTTGTCCGGGTGGCTCAACATCGGCTTGTTGGCTTCGAAAATCTTCATGTACGCATTCGCGTCACCGTATTGTGCCTTCGAGATCTTCGACAAGGTGTCACCCGAAACCACCGTATAAAACTTGGACTCCGGCTCGCTCTTGTCGACCGACATCATGTCCTTGACCTGGGCGACGCCCGAGACATTGCCGGCAGCCAGCACGATTTTTTCCTTGGTCGCCTGATCGGGTGCGACGCCGAACACGCTGGCGACGCTCGTTGCCCCGTCGAAAGTTACCGTCAATCCCGTCGCGTTCAGACTTTGGGTCTTGATGTAATCGAGGATCGCGTCCCCAGCGGCCTCGTTAGCCGCGGTGCTCTTGGCCTCGTTCGATGGATCGGACAGCGCGTCTTTCATCGAAGCCTGCGCCTTGCCCTTGCCGAACAACTTCTCACCTGCGTCTTTGACGAAATCGATGAAACCCATTTGATCCTCTCTTGTGGTTAAGGCCGGCCTCGCGGCGTCGACTCTCCCCGGCATCCCGGCGACCAGAAACTGCGCGCAAGCGGCGCGAACCATAATTATACCGGCATCTTCGGCAACGTAAATCATGGCATGACCGATGCCGCTCCTTCCGCAGGAATCGCGCGTACCGCCAGAACGCCGTCGATGGCCGCGATGGCATCGACGACTGACGGCAACACCGGGCTGTCGACATCGACCAGCGTATACGCGATTTCGCCTCGCGATTTGTTCACCATGTTATGGATGTTGAGTCCCGCATGCGCCATCGCCGTGGAGATCTGACCCAACTCATTGGGAACGTTGGCATTGGCAATGGCGACCCGGTACGGCGATTCTCGTGGCATCTCGACATTGGGAAAGTTGACCGCATTGACGATCGCGCCATGTTCCAGATATTCACGCACTTGATCCACGACCATGACTGCGCAGTTTTCTTCCGCTTCCTCGGTGGAGGCGCCCAGATGCGGAAGCGCGGCGACACCTGGCTCGCCTAATAACTTCGCGCTGGGAAAATCGCACAGGTAATACTTAAGTTGGCCCGTTCGCAATGCCGCGACGATCGCGTCGCCATCGACGATCGACTCCCGCGAGAAATTAAGCAATACCGCGCCTGGTTTCATCGTGGCAAGCCGTTTCGCGTCGATCAAATGGCGCGTCACGGCGACCAGCGGGACGTGCAACGTGACAAAGTCGGACTGCTTCAGCAGCTCGTCGATGCTATTGGCCCGACGCACGCTCGAAGGCAGACGCCATGCTGCATCCACCGTGATTTCGGGATCGAAGCCGATAACTTTCATGCCCAGCTTGATCGCGGTGTCGGCGACGAGGCTGCCGATTGCCCCGAGGCCAATGACTCCTAGCGTCCGGTTGGTCAGCTCCACTCCGGCGAACTGCTTTTTGCCGTCCTCGACCAGCTTTTCCAGGTCGGGCGCTCCGGCGTTTAGCGTCGCGACGTAGCGCAAAGCCGGGATGACGTTGCGCGCCGCGAGCAGGATCGCAGTGAATACGATTTCCTTGACGGCATTGGCGTTGGCGCCGGGGGCGGTGAACACCGGTATGCCGCGCTTTGACATTTGGGCCACCGGAATATTGTTCGTTCCCGCACCTGCCCGGCCGATCGCCCGGACGCTCGCCGGTATGGTCATCTCGCGCATGTCGTGCGAGCGCACGAGAATGGCGTCGGGATGCTCGACGGTCTTCCCGACGTCGTAACGCGAGCTGGGAAAGCGATCCAGGCCGATGCCGGAAATCTGGTTCAACGTCAGGATTTGATAGCGGGTCATGGTTGGGGTCTAGCCGTGGCGTTGCGCGAAATCCCGCAGGTAATCGACCAGCGCTCGGACACCCGCGAGCGGCATCGCGTTGTAGATCGAAGCCCTCATACCGCCGACCGAGCGGTGACCTTTGAGCTGAACCATGCCGCGTTCGCTGGCTCCCGTAAGAAAGGCCTCGTCGAGCGCCTCGTCCTTGAGCTTGAAAGGAACGTTCATCCGCGAACGGTCCGCCTCGCGTACCGCAGTGCTGTAGAAAGGCGTGGCGTCGAGAAAATCGTAGAGGAGCTTGGCCTTGGCGATATTGGCCTGCTCGAGCGCAGCCAGGCCGCCTTGCCTCTCCACCCACTCGAAGACCAGCCCCGCGATGTAGATGGCGTAGGTCGGTGGCGTATTGAGCATGGAATCTTGCTCGGCTTGTTCCTTCCACGTGAAGGCGGAGGGCGTAATCGGCAGCGCGCGACCGAGGAGATCATCGCGGACTATTACCAACGTGAGTCCGGCCGGGCCCATGTTCTTTTGGGCGCCGCCGTAGATCACCCCATACTTCGCCACGTCGATCACCCGCGACAGAAGGTGCGACGACATGTCGGCGACCAGCGGCACGTCACCGGTATCGGGTGTCCAATGGTATTCGACCCCGCCAATCGTCTCGTTCGTACAGACGTGCACATACGCGGCGTCTGGGCTCAATTTCCACGTATCACGCGCGGGTATGTAGGTAAAGTTCTGATCCTCAGCCGACGCCGCAATATGCACGGTGCAATATTTCTTCGCTTCCTTGATCGATTTTTTCGACCATTCGCCGGTGTTGACGTAGTCCGCGACCGGGTGGCCCCGCAGAAGATTCATCGGGACGATGGCATTTTCGGCAATCGCCCCACCCTGCAGGAACAGTACCTCGTAGTTCGCGGGAATCTCGAGCAACGCGCGCAAGTCGGCTTCGGTCTTGTCGGCGATGGATATGAATTCCTTGCCGCGGTGACTCATCTCCATGACCGACATGCCGCTGCCATGCCAGTCGAGCATTTCGGCAGCAGCTTTTTGCAACACCTGTTCCGGCAGCACCGCGGGGCCGGCGCTGAAATTGAAAACGCGCATGAGATTGGTCCGATGTGATAATGATTGCCTATCGACGTTGGCCACAAGCCACTTTTCCGTCGTTTCGGCTAAAGCCTCGATGATGCTCGAAGCGCAATCTTAACCTTAGGCGTTGCAGACTCGCTGGTCTTGCGACACTACTATCTATTGTTGGAATGAGCTTGTTCGTGATCGGTTGTGCAAGACCTGCCATGCCTATCGATTTAGATGAGTTGCGGCAATGGATCGGACGGACCGAGTCACGGTCAGACCAGGTCACGGCCACACCGGTCGCTGCTCTCGCGGCAACGTTGGATCGGGATGAACCCTTCCCGCGACCAGGCGACCTGCTGCCGCCGCTTTGGCACTGGCTCTTTTTTCCGTCGATTCATCGCCATTCGGAAACCGGTCCCGATGGCCATCGCAAGCGCGGCGGTTTCTTGCCTCCCGTCCAACTGCCGCGGCGCATGTTCGCCGGCGGCCGCTTTCAGTTTCATCACCCGTTGCGCGTCGGCGACACGATCTCGCGTCTTTCACGCATCGTCGATGTCAAGCAGAAGGAAGGGCGCAGGGGTCCTCTCGTTTTTGTCGTCGTGCGCCACGCAATCAGCAATGCAGCGGGGATCGCGCTAACCGAAGAACACGACATCGTCTACCGCGACGATCCGCGACCGGACGATGTTGCCCCTGCGTCACGGGCCGCCCCTGATGCTTGCGCATGGTCCCGAGAGATTCGACCGGATCCGGTGCTGCTCTTTCGCTATTCCGCGTTGACCTTGAACAACCATCGGATTCACTACGATCGCCGCTACGTCATCGAGGTCGAAGGTTATCCCGGCCTTATCGTACACGGCCCGTTGCTCGCGACGTTGCTCCTGGATCTGTTGCGGCGCAACCTGCCGGCAGTCAATGTGACGCGTTTCATGTTTCGTGCGGTGAGGCCATTGTTCGATGTCGCGCCCTTCCTGATCTGCGGTACGCTCAACGACGACGCAGCGAGCGTGCCGCTGTGGGCCAAAGATGCCGACGGTCTGGCGATGGACGCGACCGCTACGCTCGCCTAGCGCTGGTTTCTTTCGGCAAGGCGAGATCTTCAAATTAGGACATGGGCGACGCATACCACGAGATACGAGATGCCGTGCGCAGTTTGTGCGCACAGTTTCCGTCCGACTATTTTCGTCGAATCGACGCAGAGCGCGCGTACCCGGACTCTTTCGTTTCCGCACTGACCAAAGCCGGCTGGCTCGCGGCGTTGATCCCGCAGGAGTACGGCGGTTCTGGTTTAGGGCTGTCGGAAGCCTCGGTGATCATGGAGGAAATTAACCGTGCGGGCGGCAACTCCGGCGCGTGCCATGGGCAGATGTACAACATGGGCACGCTGTTGCGGCACGGGTCCGAGCAGCAGAAACGCCTCTATCTGCCGAAAATCGCGAGCGGCGAGCTGCGCCTGCAGTCGATGGCGGTGACCGAACCCACGACCGGCACCGACACGACCAAGATCAAAACGACCGCGGTCAAACGCGATGATCGGTATATCGTGAACGGGCAGAAAGTGTGGATCTCGCGCGTTGCGCATTCGGACTTGATGATTCTGCTCGCGCGCACGACGCCGGTTTCCCAAGACAAGAAAAAATCGGAAGGCATGTCAATCTTCCTGGTCGATTTGCGCGCGGCAATCGGCAACGGGCTCACGGTGCAGCCGATCCCGAACATGGTGAATCACGAAACCAACGAGCTCTTCTTCGACAATCTGGAGATCCCGGTAGAGAACCTGATCGGCGAAGAAGGCAAGGGCTTCAAATACATTCTCGACGGTCTCAACGCCGAGCGCACGCTTATCGCCGCCGAATGCATTGGCGACGGCTATTGGTTCATCGACAAAGTCACCCGCTACGTCAGCGAGCGCATCGTGTTCGGCAGACCGATCGGTCAGAACCAGGGCGTACAATTTCCCATCGCCCGCGCCTTCGTCAACCTCGAAGCGGCAAATCTGATGCGGTTCAAGGCGTGCGCGCTGTTTGACGCTAACGCGCCCTGCGGCGCGGAAGCGAACATGGCCAAGCTCCTGGCGGCGGATGCGTCATGGGAGGCCGGCAATGCGTGCCTGCAATTCCACGGCGGCTATGGCTTCGCGAACGAATACGATGTCGAGCGCAAATTTCGCGAAACGCGCCTCTACCAAGTCGCGCCGATCTCGACCAATCTGATTCTCGCGTACGTGGCCGAGCACGTGCTCCGGCTGCCGCGTTCGTTTTGACCTATCAACGCCCATGCGTCCGCTGGACGGAATCACCGTCATTACCCTCGAGCACGCGATCGCGGCGCCGTTCTGTACACGGCAGCTTGCCGATCTCGGCGCGCGTGTAATTAAAATCGAGCGACCGGGCGTCGGCGACTTCGCGCGATCTTACGACGAGCGCGTGCGTGGTTTGGCGTCGCACTTCGTCTGGACCAACCGGTCGAAGGAGAGTCTGACCCTCGATGTCAAGCATCCGGAAGCAGGCGGCATTTTGCAGAAGTTGCTGAAACGCTCCGACGTGCTGGTGCAGAACCTCGCGCCCGGAGCCGCGGCGCGACTCAGTTTGTCCTTCGCAGATTTGCAAGATCGCTATCCAAAACTCATCGTCTGTGACATTTCCGGCTACGGCGCGGACGGTCCGTACCGCGACAAAAAAGCCTATGACCTGTTGATTCAGAGTGAAGCGGGCTTTCTGTCCGTCACCGGCTCGCCGGAGGAGCCCGCCAAGGCTGGCTGCTCGATCGCCGACATTGCCGCCGCGATGTACGCCTACGCCAATATTCTCGCGGCATTGATGTCACGGGAGAAGACTGGACACGGCTGCCATCTCGACGTGTCGATGCTCGAATGCATGGCTGAGTGGATGAGCTACCCGCTCTACTATGCGTTCGAAGGCGCCGGGCCCCCGGCGCGCGCCGGTGCCGCGCATGCGACGATCTATCCGTACGGCCCGTTCGTGGCGGGCGACGGCAAGACGGTGATGCTCGGGTTGCAGAACGAACGCGAGTGGGCTCTTTTCTGCGACAAGGTGCTGGCGCAGCCGGATTTAGCGGTTGACCCGCGCTTTGCCACGAGTTCACGCCGAACCGAGGCGCGGCAAGCGCTCCACGCGATCATCGTCGAAGCGTTTGCGCGCTTGTCTGCCGACGAAGTCATCGAGCGGCTCGATGCGGCACAGATCGCCAACGGGCGGATGAACGACATGCGCGAAGTCTGGGACCACCCGCAGCTCAAGGCGCGGCGCCGCTGGGTTGACGTCGGCACACCCGCCGGCCCGATACCCGCATTGTTGCCGCCGGGATTGCCCGATACCTACGCGCCGCGCATGGACGCAGTTCCGGGGTTAGGCGAGCAGACCGATGCGATCATGCGCGAGCTCGGTTACGACAACGACACGATTGTACGGTTGCGGTCCAAACAAGTGGTTTAGAAATCGCCAGGCTCGATGCATAACGCGATCATGCACGCAAGACCGCCACGTTCCTATCTGTTCGCGCCGGGGCACCGCCCGGACCGCTTTGCCAAGGCGTGCGCTGCCGGCGCTGACGCAGTGCTCATCGACTTGGAAGACGCCGTGCCTGCCTCGGAAAAAGTTGGGGCGCGCGCGGCTCTCGCGGCGTGGTTGTCACCGGCGCAGCCGGTCTTCGTGCGCATCAACGGCGTGGATACCGACTGGTTTCGCGATGATCTGGCACTTTGCAGCGCAGCGGGCATCGCCGGCATCGTCGTGCCCAAGGCCGAACGAGCCGACGACATCCTCACGGTTGCCGCACACTCCGGCGCAACGACCGCGATTCTCCCGTTGATCGAAACCGCGCGCGGATTTGCCAATGCGCTTACGCTCGCGCAGGCGCCGCCGGTGCGGCGGCTTCTCTTCGGCAATATGGATTTCGGTGTCGATCTTGGCATCAGCGGAGACGACGAAGAGTTATTGTATTTCCGTTCGCAGTTGGTGCTGGTCTCACGTCTGGCGGGCATCGCCGCACCTGTGGATGGCGTGACTACCGCAATAGACGATCCTGCAGGACTCCGCGCCGATACGCTGCGCGCCCGCCGCTTGGGTTTCGGCGGAAAACTCTGCATTCACCCGAAGCAAGTCGGACCCGTCAACGAATGCTTTCGTCCGAGCGCAGCCGACGTCCTCTGGGCAAAACGGGTACTGGAAGCGGCCTCGGCAGCCAACTATGCGGCGGTCGCGCTCGACGGGAAAATGATCGATCGGCCGGTGATCCTACGCGCGCGGGCGATAGTCAACGAATCGGAAAATCCGCCAGAGGGTGTGAGCGCCCGCGCCGCCGGGCAATTGAGCGAAGATGCCTGATGCATGACGCTTCGCTTGCTCGCTATTTTGTCTTGCGGGCTACACCACATTGATCAGCAGCGTGTGACAGTCCATTCGAAGATGACGAATCGCGCACTTCGCCTTGGCATGCTGGGCACAGGCACGATCGCCAGAGTCCACGCACAAAATCTGGATCAAATACCGGAAGCGCGGCTGGTCGCCGTGGCGGACGTCAATTCCGAGAGAGCGCGCGCGCTGGCCGGCTCGCGCGAAGCGACGGTAGTGCCAGACCTGGACGGATTGCTGCGCTATGGACTCGATGCGGTCATCGTCTGCCTGCCGCCCTTCGCGACCGCCGGTGTCGTGGCGCGTATCGCGGAGGCGGACGTGCACGTCTACGCGGAAAAGCCGGTAGGACTCAGTCTCGAAGCTGCACTGAATGACCTCGACGCTGTGCGCCGCGCGGGCGTGGTCGCGGCCAGCGGCTATATGTGGCGAAGCTCACCGCTCGTGCGCAAAGCATGCGAATTATTGGACGGTCGCGCGGTGGGATTGGTGCAGGGTGCCGTGATCACGGGAGCGCCTCCGCCCGTATGGTGGCGCGACAAGGCACTTTCGGGCGGAGCATTAGTCGAGCTGGGAACGCACATCATCGACCTCATGCGGCTGTTCGGCGGTGAGCCTCGGCGCGTTACGTGCATTGGAACGCGCAAGTTACTGGAAGGCGCAGGGTGTTCGATCGAGGATGTAGCCGCTGCGACCGTCGAGTTTCAAGCGGGCGGTGTGGGGAGCTTTAGTTTGAGTTGTGCAACTAGCGGAGGGCGCTGGAGCATGGATGTCGTCGCCTGCAACCTACATCTTTATCTGAATTTCTTTCCGGAGGAGTTGTCCGGCAATTGTGATGGGTTGCCAATCTCATACGTCCCCGACGCGACAGCCAATATCGTTCCACACGGATTCTCGGGCGCGGCATCCTGGTATTCGTCGCTTCACAAGTTCGTTAGAGCGGCGCGGGCGGGCGATCCAAAAGGGGTCGGCGCCAGCTTCGAGGAAGGCGTGCGCACGTTGGCCCTGACGCTCGCCTTGGAAGAATCGCTGATGGCGGGAGGGATGCCGGTGGACGTTGAACGATTCGCATGACAAGCGACGAAGCAAGCTATCCGAGCACTCCAATGACCGACATGTTGCGGGATAAGGTCGTATTCATCGCGGGTGCGAGCAGTGGCGTGGGTGCGACGGTTGCGCGCGTGCTGGCGACGAGCGGAGCGAAGGTCGCGCTCGCGGCGCGGCGCACAGATCTGCTCACTTCGGTGGCGGAAACGTGCGGCGGTGGCGAGTGTGCGCTTCCGATCATCGCTGATCTCACCCAGGAGGCCGATACGGCGCGCGCGGTCGAAAGGGCAGTCAATCATTTTGCGCGTCTCGATGCCGTCGTCCTGAATGCGGGGGTCGGCTTGACTGGAGGCATTGAGGAGTTTTCGCTCGCCGACTGGCAGCGCGTATTCGCGACGAACGTGACGAGCGCGTTCCTCGTCGCACGTGCCGCGATCCCGCATTTACGCGAAACGCGGGGAATGATGATCGCGATTGGCTCTGAGTTCTCTTATGGCGTCATGCCCGGGCTCGGGGCGTACGCCGCAAGCAAGTGGGCGCTGCTAGCGCTCATGCGCACGCTCGCACTGGAGTTGCGAGGTCACGGGATTCGGGTCAGTTCGATTTTGCCCGGTGGGATTCTGACCGATTTTGGACCAGAAAGCCTCGAAGACAAATTGCAGCGGCAGGCACGCGGCGAAAAATTTCTAAAGCCTCACGACGTGGCTGAAGCGGTGCGCTTTCTCCTGATGCAGCCAGCAAGCGTGTGGACCGAAGAGCTGCGGATTTGGTCGCGGTGAAGGAAGTTGTGCGATCGCTTTCGGCACGCGCGTTCGCTGTAGCGTCGCGAATCAAAGGGACGCGCCGCGTACGCACCTGTGCTTCCAATCCGAGTGCGCGGTCCACCAACGCCGACGCAATGGGCCGAACAGGAGTTGGCGGTACAGCGCCCGCGTCTGCGGGCGGGAAAAGCCGGCGCGACTAACGACTCTTGCGCAAGCAAGCGTCACCCCCAATCTCTGCCAAAGCGAATGGCGCCAGACAAGGGATAGCCCGCCTTTCAGCCAGACTTTGTGGACCAGCGGCTCGGGTACACGCACGAATTCGCCCTGTAGGGCGAGCCGTAACAGCCACGGCCAGTCGGCCGAGAATTCGCCCGCGAGGTGACGCTGCATTCCTCCCGCCTGTAGACCCGCATCACGTCGGAAAACACCACGATTGGGAATCCACCACCAGCCTACGCGGCGCGCGATGTGGCGCGCTCGCTCCCAGCGATCGGTCACGCCGTCGAGTACTTGATACGCCTCGACGCGTTCGCGAAGGTAGACATCGGCGAACGCGAGGACAGCGCGCGGGTTGCGCGTGAGCGCGTCCACCAGGCGCTCGACATAGGTCGGTTCCAGTGGATCGTCGTGAAAAGCGTAGAACACGTATTCCGCATCCGCCTCTTTCAGCAAAACGTTCACGTTGTCGATCCAGCCGAGGTTGCGCGGCTGGCGAATGAGGCGTACGTTCGAATGCGCGCGCGCAAACGCCTCGCAGATCAACCGAGTGCGGTCGGTAGATGCATCGTCCGAAATGAGGATCCCTAGATTCGCGTAAGTTTGCGCTGCAAGCGAGTCCAGTGTTCGCGCAACGAAAGCCTCGCCGTTCCAAGTTGGCATGCACGCGACGACGCGTGGCATCGGGGATACTCCCTCGTTCATGCCGTGTCGCGCCCCATCACCCGATCGGCCGCGAGTCGTGCAAACAGCGGAGCGGTCGTGAGTTTTCCGGGATCCAAGCTGTGGTATCCATCCCGCGAACTCACACCGATCCGCGTGCGGTCGTGAAGTCCGCTCTTTGCATCATCGACATCGCTGCCACCGTAGGCGACGATCGCCCCGGCATCGACGATTAGCGGCTTGCTGTTGCTGATGCCGGGATACCAGGGTTCTATGCCCGTGAGTATGGCTTGCGCGATCGAATGGCGCTCGTCTTCACCCACCTCACCGCGGCACGGCCGCTGCCACGTCGCCGGCGGCGCAAGTTCGTGCGTCCAGCCCTTCAAGCCTGCCGGATACCAGGACACGTAGGCAGTCCCATTGGGCCGGATGACCACGTCGCCATAGGGTCCGAGCACGATCGTGGCGGAGGGTGCGTCTCGCAGAGACGTGGGAAGACGCACAATTAACCGGTACTTGAGGCGATGAACCCAACCGGGCTCGGGAGCGACGCCAACCGTCGCATCGATTGCTAACCGCTGCTCCCACAGTGCATTGACCACCTGTTCCGCGTCAAACTGCCACGCCCCGCACGGCGAATTGCCCTCGATGCGCAGGCCGGACGCTGTCCGCGCAACTGCGCGGACGTCGTGATTCCCGAGAAGCTGAATCCGCGGACAGTTACGCACAGCGGCTCGCACACATCGAGCAAGGTCATCGGAATCAACGGCCCGCTCTTCCGTGCGAAAGACCGCGGCGATCGCTTCGCGGTCCTTGAAGTGGCCGAACTCGAACGGGGCAAGCTGGCGCGTAAGACTGGGCGGACGATGGCCGAGATAATCCAGCTCGGGCGACTCGCGCAAACGCGCATGGTAGGCGCGCTCAACCGCGGCATAGTGTGTGGCGAGTTGCGCGGGCGAGAGCAGCGAGTTATGGGCGACCAAGTAGAAGAAGGGAGTTGACTGGCCGATGGTCTCGCTATCAGCGCCGGTCCATCGATGTAGCAGCGCACGAAATGTCAGCCCGCCTTCAAGCTGCAGGCAAGCCGTTCGCAACGTAGCATCGTTGGCATAGATCAATCCGAGATGAATCTTTCCTTCGTTGCGCAGACTCGCACGGTTGACGGGCTCGGCGTCCTGCTCGATCAACGTGACTTCGACGCCGCGGCTCGCAAGTTCGAGCGCGGTTCCCGCACCCGCAAGACCGGCGCCGAGAACGGCGATTCGTGCCGGAGCGTTTTTCAGCACCGGGCAAGAACGTAACAGTGGCGGCGGTGGTGCTTCGGGTATCGGAAAAGGCGGCGCGGCATGATTCGCTTTTGATCGATAGCCGGTGCGCATGCGCTTACCAGGCCGACAGAAGAGACAAAACGTGCGAGCAAGAAGCGAGCCACGGCGCACGCACCGTCAGGAGGAATTGATCGTACCGGTAGCCGACGAATGGTATCGAACAGCTTAAGCGCAAGCGTCCCGGACGTTTAGCCGTTATCGATGAAACCCGGATAAAGGCACATCCCGCCATCGACGAAGATCGTCGTTCCCGTCACATAATCGGCGTCATCCGATGCCAGCCACACGGCGACTTTCGCCACGTCGTCCGGCTCGCCGATGCGCCCGTAAGGGATCAGCTCGAGCAGTTTCTTGCGGGCTTTCGGCGTCGCCCACGCACTTCGATTGATGCCGGTCGCAATCGCGCCTGGGGCGATGGAGTTGACCCGGATCTTGCGGTTCGCAACTTCCTGCGCGAGGCTCATCATCAGCAACCGCACACCGCCCTTCGAAGCGGCATAGTTGACATGTCCCGCCCACGGAATCAGTTCGTGGACGGAGCTCATGCAAATGAACTTGCCGGCTGCCTTGGAAACGGGCGATGCAGGCTGCGCGAGAAAATGGCGAATCGCCTCGCGCGCGCACAGGAACTGACCGGTTAGATTCACGTTCAGCACCTGGTTCCACGCTTTCAACGTCATGTCTTCGCTCGGCGCGTCGTTCTGCAGACCGGCGTTGGCAACGACGATATCGATACGACCGAATTCCTGATCGAAACGCTTGAACATGTGGCGAACCGCCGGTTCGCTCGCGACGTCCGCCTTCAGCGCAAGCGCTTCTCCGCCGTCGGCGCGGATTTCTCCCACGAGTGCGTCAGCCTTTTCCTTGCTCGAGAAATAGTTGACGCCGACCGCGGCGCCTGCCTGCGCAAAAGCGCGGCAGATGGCGGCGCCGATGCCGGTGCTACCGCCGGTGACCAGTGCTTTTTGGCCGAAAAGAATGCGCGCGACGGGCATCGTACCTCGCCGCTTTACCGGTTCCATGCGAGCCACTGCGTCGTCAGGCGTTTGAGCAGCGGCGTCAGTTGGGCACGCCGGTATGCATCGGCCGCGTGGCGGATCGCTTCCGCTTGCGTCGGGTACGTATGGATGACGTTGCTCAGTGCTTTGAAACCCACGCCGGCGACCATCGCCAGTGTGATTTCGTTAATCATTTCTCCGGCATGACGCGCGACGATGGTCGCGCCCAGTATCCGATCGGTGCCGTCCTTGACTGTGACCTTGACAAAGCCCTCCTCTTCGCCGTCGGCAATGGCGCGATCCACGTTGTTCATCGGGATGGTAAACGTCTTGACCGGGATGCCCCGCTTGCGCGCATCGCGCGTGTACATGCCGACGTGGGCAATCTCTGGATCGGTGTATGTGCACCAGGGGACGGTGAGTGACGAAAGCCGTTTGCGGCCGAAGAACAGCGCGTTTTGCACGGCAATGCGCGCGGTCGCCTCGGCCATGTGCGTGAAACGTGAACCTTCAATGATGTCCCCTGCGGCATAGATACGCGGATTGCTGGTGCGCAAAAAATCATCGACGGTTACGCCATGCTCTTCATCATAATCGACGTTCGCGGCTGCGAGCCCCAAGCCCTCGACGTTCGGTGCGCGGCCGGCGCCCGCAATCACTTCGTCGACCGTCACCGTACTCTTCTGACCGACACACACCATGTGCGCAGTCTTTTCGTCGCCCGCGCGCGTGACCTTGACGACTTCGGTATTGAGATGGATCGCCAGGCCGTCGCGAGCCAGAGCCTCGCTTAGAATCTGCGCCGCGTCGCGTTCCTCTTGCGGCAGGAACTGCGGTTCGCGCTGGACGATCGTCACGCGCGAACCGAGGCGATGGAATGCCTGGGCGAGTTCGCAACCGATTGGTCCACCGCCGACGACGAGCAGGCGGCGCGGAAGCCGCACGAGGTCGAAGACCGTCTCGTTGTTCAGGTAGCCGGCTGCCACAAGCCCTTCGATTTCCGGAATGACTGGATGCGAACCCGCGGCAATCAGCGCTTTCTGGAAGCGCAAGCAACGGCCGTCCACGTCCAGCGTATCTTTTCCCGTGAAGCGCGCGCCGCCGAAATAAACATCCACGCCCAGCGATTGCATGCGGCTCGCCGAATCTTTCTGGCTGATACGCGCCTGAATGCGTCGCATCCGCTCCATTACCGCAGAAAAATCGGCGTGCGCGCTGCCGCTTTCGACGCCCAACATGTAGGCATCGCGCAGCTCCGCGCAAATCCGGGATGACCGGATGATCGCTTTGGATGGAACGCAGCCGGTGTTAAGGCAATCGCCGCCGAGCGCCTCGCGCTCGATCAGCGCGACTTTCCCGCCCAAGGTTGCCACGATGCCGGCGCCGATCAAACCAGCGGTGCCACCGCCGATCACCACCAGGTTGTAGCGACCGGCAGGCGCGGGATTGCTCCAGTCGGCCGGTCGGACATTGGCGTCAAGCATTGCAGCGGAACGTTGCTCCGCTCGCGCCAGCATCTCGCGCGCCTCGGCAGCACCGAGCTCGCTCGCGTTCACAACCAGCCGCCGCGAAATCCGGCGCGGCGCAAACCTGTCGCGAGCGGCTCGCAACGATTGCCCAGGCGCCAGAGCAAACCCGACCGGTCATTCTCGATCATCAGAACAATCGGCGCCTGTTCGATGGCAACTGCATGTTCGGCAGCCCAGCCGTGGACCACACCATCAACCGAGAAGCTTGGATTGAAACTGCGCAACCTCTTCTCCGCATCTTGCATTTGCGGGTAGACATCGCTTAAGTAACGCAACGTCGGAAGCACAATCTCGGGCGCAAACGGCAGACTGGCAGCGACTGCCCATGGCGCGAGCGTGCCGTCGTCCGGCCCGTAGGGCAGGCCGCGCGCGGTGTAGTCAAAATAGCGCCGTTCGAGAGAGCCCTGCTGTCGGGTGACAAACCCAGGTCCTTCTCCTGCCGATATCCCCCAGCAGTAACGGCCGTATCCAGTCCACTGTTTTGGATTCAGAATCGCGTAGTGCTGGTGCACGTAGCTCGCGCGCCGGCTGTTCTCAAAGTAATCACAGCGCTTCTCGCGCATGAATTGATCCTGGATGCCGCGAAAATCGAGCCAAAGATGCGAGAACTGGTGGATGAATAGCGCTCCCGAATAAAGCAAATCCCAGCCATAGAGATTCTCCCATTGGAATGTTGCCGTCCACTCGAGATAGCTCGGAGGCGGCAGCGGATGCGTCGGCGACCCGAGGCCGAGCGCATATAAGATGATGGCCTCGCTGTAGCCCTCCCAGCCATAGTTCAAAAATCCGGAACCGGGCTTCCAGCCATGCTTGACCATCGTGCTTCCATTCATCGCCCAGCGCCAATCCGCGCGCCGATAAAGTGCGTCGGCAAGCGCGCGAATCTCTTGCTCGGTGGAGGCATCCCCGTCGAAATACGCCGCCGCGGCGAGTATGCCGGCGAAGAGCAGCGCCGTATCGATGGTCGAGAGTTCCGATGCCCAGGCGCGCCGGCCAGTCTCCATTTCCAGGAAGTGATAGTAAAGGCCGTGTACACCGGTTGCGCTCGCGGCTTCGGATTGTTCGCTTTGCTCGAGAAAGCGCAGCAACGCGAGCGTTCGTTGCGCTGCATCGGCGCGCGTCATAAAGCCCCGCTCCGCGCCCACCAGATAGACAGCGAGTCCCATGCCTGACGCGGCAATGCTCGCCGGACTGCCAGGTGCGCTGGTGTCGGCGATCAGGCCGGTGCCGGGATTCGCATGGCACAGAAAGTAGTCGAAGCTCGCCCGCTGCAACGCGTCGAGCACCGCTTGATCGGAATTCACCGGGGCTTCCGGTTGAGCCGGCGATAGCATGTGAACATTCTCCGGCTTCTTGTGCGATGGTCAGATAAGATGACCGATGCGAGATCGGGAGTCATCATGGCCAAGTTCAATATTGCCGAAGCAAGGTCGAATCCTTCGGCGTTGGTTCAAAAAGCGATGTTAGGCGAGGAAGTCATCATCGCCAAGAACAACGAGCCCGTGGTTAAGCTGGTGCCCCTGACGGCACCCGGCAAATCACGCAAACCGGGATCCGCGAAGGGGCAAATCTGGCGCGCGCCGGATTTTGACGCAACTCCGCGCGATTTCCGGGACTAGTTCAGAGGCGAGCGCTGATCGACACGCACGCTTCTCTGGTGGGATGGCTGCGATCTTGTATCAACAATGTTGACACGGAGGGTGCCGCACTTCACAATGCGACTGATCACCATCGCTTGCGTGGAGACTTCGCATGAAAATCATCGTGAAGAAGTGGGGCAACAGCGCTGCGGTCCGAATCCCGGTTGCAATACTGGAGGCTGCGGATATAGAAATCGAGCAACACGTCGACGTGCGCGAGGAAAAAGGGCGAATCATCATTGTGCCTATCCGCCACAAGGAGTACGACCTTGCCGATTTGATTGGCCGCATCACGCGCGAAAACTGCCATGACGCAGTAGATTTTGGCGCTCCATTGGGACGCGAAACTTGGTAACTCCACGTCAATTCGTCCCGGATGCTGGCGACGTTGTGTGGCTCCATTTCTCACCGCAGGCGGGCCATGAACAGGCCGGCCGCCGGCCTGCCGTGGTCTTGAGCCCCTCCAGCTACAACGCAAAAGCCGGATTGATGCTTTGCTGTCCGATGACAACGCAAGTGAAGAACTATCCGTTCGAGGTCGCGATGGATGATGGTAGGGGAGGCGCGATACTGTCCGATCAAGTCAAAAGTGTCGATTGGCGCGCGCGCAAGGCCGCGCATAAGGGCCGAGTTGCCGACAGTACGCTTGCCGAGGTCCGCGCCAAGGTTCGCGCTCTCATCGGCTAACGGTCAGTACGTCGTCAGCGGCCGGAAGTATTCGACGCGATCGATCGACTGTACCGGGATGTCGCGGATGTCAACACCCTGCAACACGCGGAGCTTGATCACGTCGCCTGCGCGCGTGCGGTCCCAAAGCTTCTGGTAGAACTCTGCCTGAGAGAGAACTGCATCGTTGCCGACGGCTAGAATGATGTCGCCCTGCTTCAACCCGGCGGTGTCCGCGGGGCCGTCGGGCGACACGCGCGACACGATTAACCGGCCCTGGATTTCGTCAGCGGCCAGCCCGAGCCACGGCCGCGGCGCGTCCTTGCGCCGGCCGGTCTTCACCATGTCGTCGAGGATCGGCTTCAGCGCGTCGATCGGCACGAACATGTTGCCCGGCAGCTTCGGATCATTCGCGGTCGCCTCGCGCACCACCAGCGAGCCGACGCCAACGATCGTTCCCTTGCGATCGACCAGCGCGGCGCCGCTCCAGCCAGTTGTGGGCGGGCTCGTGAAGATCGCCTCGTCGAGCATGTACTCCCAGCTCGCCGTGAACGGGCGCCGCGATACGACGTAGGCAAGCGCCGTGTCCGGGACGCCGCCCCAACCCGCGATCAACACCGGCTCGCGATCGGCGAGCTTCGACGAGTTGCCAAGCGGTACCGGCGTAACGTTGAAAGGAACGGTCGTCTTCACAAGACCCAATCCGGTCCGATGGTCGTAGGCGACAACCCGCGCCGGATACGAGCGCCCGCGTGCATCGGTCACCTTCACAGCATCAGCTTCGACGATCAGGTAGCCAATCGTCAAAATCAATCCATCCTTGCCGATCACCGTGCCGGTACCCTCGCGTGCACGTCCGAGCGAGGAATTGCTGCGGGCGTTCGGTACGGCCATGGTTTGCACACGAACCAAGGCGCCATAGAGTTGCTCCGCGTCGATGCCGGATTTCTCCGATTCAACCATTGCTTCTTTATTCGCCGGAGCCTCACGCGCAATAGGTGCGGGCGCTGTCGAGGTGGGCCGCGGATTCGCCGCAACCGGAACAGAAGCGCCAGCAACGAACGCAAGCGCGAGCAGTGTGTGGCGCGAACAAGCGTGGACAAACAACTGGCGCATGGCAACCTCCGGATCGGGTGCGCCGCGGACCGTGCTAGGGCCCGCATGGAATTCGCTCGCACGGCACCCAAGGCGCCCGCGAACTCGACTTCACTATACCGCGACTCCGCGCGCACATCTAGCGTCTGCCTCATCGAGCGCCCAAATCGGGCCGCGGACTTGCGCACAGCCACGCTTTCGGTATGTTGCCTCGGCGAAGTGAGAGAATGCGTACCGATACCGGCCGGTCCCCCGGTAGAGGAATGTGTACTCGATGCTCGGTTTCCTCCAGCGGCAGACTGAACACCCCAGGATCGGACAAATCCGGCAACTCGGCCTGTTCGCGACCCTCAAGCCACGCGAGTTGCGGGTCATCGACGACCTGCTACAGGAACGGCGATACTTAAAGGACGAGATCATCTTCGATGAGGGCGAGGAAGGCCAGACGCTCTACATCGTGCTCAGCGGACGTGTCTTGATCTGCCGGCAGGGAGAGCCGCAGACCGGATGCATCGCCGAGGTTCCTGCCGGGGTACTGTTCGGCGAATTGGCGCTGCTCGACGGTGCGCCGCGGGCGGCGCAGGCGCGCGCGGCCGAAGACTGTGTGCTGGCCTCGCTCTCCCGCGCCGACTTCAAGAACCTAATCGAGACGAACGCGGTGATCGCCTCCAAGATCGCGTTTCAGCTCGCATGGGAGCTGGGGCAGAAACTTCGCGAAAAAAGCTTTCTCACAGCAGACCGGCGCCCGCTATGACCAGCCGCTATCTCGCCTCCGGGCCGCTGGTTTGGGTCGCTACGATCGGGTTCACGACGTTGCTACTGGTGGCGTCGACCAAAGCGCTCTGGCTGGTGGTGCCGTTGCTGCTGGCGATCATCCTCTATTACATGCTCTATCCGATCGTGCGCCGGCTGGTGCTGACCGGCATCAGTCGCGAAACGGCGGCCACCTTGGTCGCGGGCGGGTTTGCCGTTCTCGCCATCGCGGTGATGATCCCGACGCTGCCGTGGCTTGCCGCGCAGTCGGTGTCGGGAGAGGAATCGCTCAACCGGTACCTCGACGGGGGACGCGTGCTCCTCGAGCGGACGCTCGCAGCATTGGAATCGCAGTTCGGCTTCCTGCAGCGGATGAATTTCCATGCCGAGATGAGCAGGAAGGCTTCAGAGCTCGGCCAGACGTTCGTACAGAAAGAGCTTGCCGAAACGCTGCTCGGTGCTGCGTTGTGGTTGCCGTCGCTGTTGCTCGCCCCATTTTTCACGTTCTTCTTCCTGCGCGACGGCCGGAGGTTTCTGAAAATGCTCGGCAGCGCAGTACCCAACGCATTTTTTGAGCGAACGGTTTACATGGTCGACCGCGTTCACAATACAGCGCGCGACTACTTTCAAGGTCTTTTAAAGCTCACCGTCATCGATACCGTGTGCCTCGCCTTCGGCTTGTGGATGATCGGCGTGCCGGGTGCGTTCGTCCTGGGATTGGTAGCAGCTATCCTCGCCTGGGTTCCGGTAGTCGGCTCGGTGATCGGCTGCATCATGGTGGTGCTAGTGGCGGCCACCGACTTTCCCGGAGACCCCTGGGTCGTATACGCGTCGATAGCCCTCTTCATACTGGTCAGGTTGCTCGATGATTTCGTCTTCATGCCACTCACCGTCGGCCGCAGCATCCAGATGCATCCGCTGCCCACCGTGCTGATGATCTTTATCGGCGGCGCGGTCGCCGGGGTGCCCGGGCTCATTCTTGCGTTACCACTGGCCGGCGTGGTGAGCGCTGTGGCCGGGACCGTTGGCGGGATCGTCAATGACCCGCGGCTGCGTGCGCGGCACGCCTTCGCCCATTCGCTGCGAGCGCGGAGGATCAACGCGGACCTGCGGTTATAGAGACGTCGTCGCTTTGGCGCGATCATCATTGCGCCGCAGATTCTCCTGTGTGTATCAGGTCAAATTCCAAGAGACGCTCGCGTACCTGATCCGGTGGGAAAAACCCGATGCCCGCGGGGAAACGCCGTCGGCGACTGGAAAACTGGTTGAACGAGGGCGTTGCCAAGATCGTCTGCGTGCCATGGGATGCGAACGGGTCTTCGCTGGGCAAGAATTCTTGCCGAACTGCGCAGGTCCCGCCAGTCACTGCCAATCAAAGATAGTTTGATTGCAGCCACCGCTCTCGTTCATGTTCGATCGTAGTCATGAGAAACGCGCGCGATTTCAGAAAGGCCGGGGTAAAGGTGCTCGACCCGTTCGCATAGCGCCCCCTCCTCGGACATGCGCCATCGTGAGCTATATGATCTGTATGGTCAGAACGATCGACAGACTATGGTCTGGCGAGTCCGCGCACAAGGCGTCCCAGCATCACCGTAGCTTGATTGTTGCTATATGATATCAACTATCATAGAATGAAGATGCGCTGGAACACGATGGTGCCGAGATGACGAATCAAATCCTAGTCCGACTTCCCGAGGAAATTGCCACCCGCTTCAAGGCGGTCGTTCCACCTCGACAACGCAACAGGTTCATCGCCGATCTCGTGAAGACAGCGCTCGCGGTGCGCGAAGCTGAGCTCGGGAAAATTGCCGCGGAAGTTTCGCGCGACGAATTGGAGAATGCGGAACTCGTCGCGGAAGACAGTGACTGGAACACTACGCTCGCGGACGGCCTGGACGGGACGCATGAACAAACCAAACCGAAATCCAGGCCAAAGCCCAAGTCCAAAACGCGGTGAAATCTATTGGGTCAATCTCGACCCTACCGTTGGCTCGGAGATCCGCAAGACCCGCCCTTGCGTCGTTGTCTCGTTGACGGTTATCAACGAACGGCGCCGCACAATCGTAGTGGTCCCGCTTTCCTCCGCGGGCACGCCGCGTCCTCCTTTGGTGATCGCCATTCGATCCGCCGGGCCTGGCCGCACCGCGCGCATCGATCAAATTCGCTCGGTGGATAAGGCACGCCTTGCCAAGCCTCATGGCATGCTGGATCACGCGGACCTGAATACGGTCGAGCACGCCCTGCGGACCGTGCTCGGCTTGTAGCTTCGTCCGAATTGGCGATACCTCCGTGGCACCGACTCGATCGCATAGCTGTGTTGGCGATAGTAGGCCGCAAGCGCGGCATCATGCGGCAGTGCGAAAAGGAATGGGCGCCCGATGCCCATGCGATCGCCCGCGCGCCTGCTATTCCGGCTTGAGGCCGATTCGGCATGCCCTGCTCTGCCATGGACGGCACGTCGGGGAGTCCGGGTATGCGCGTCTGTGTTCCCACGCCGATTGCGCGCAACGCGCCCGACTTTAAGTGGCCCTGCACCGACGGCACCGACAGAACCCCAGTCCCCGTGTCCGCCGATCAAGTCGGACACCATCAGCCCGACACCCTTGTACGGATGTGCTTCACGTCCGCACCACCTCTTCCGCCAGCATCGCACCGGCCAGGTGAAGAATCGTTCCGTTGCCCGAGAACTTTTGACCGGGCGGTCGGCAATAGCGTGACACGCGTTTGGCACCACCGGCAACCAGAACAGGCGGTCACGCCGGCCGGGCGGTGGTCAAAGATTGATGATGTGTTTCTTCGCGGCTCGCCTGACACCATCAACGGAAATCGAATTGCAAAAGGTCACGAACTGTCCGCCGTGCCGCAGCGCGATCAGCACATTGACGTCCAGCAGCGCGCACATCACTACGCGTCGTCTTCGCGCAGCTTGTCGATCAGTTCGTTGGTCACAATGCCGCCGCGTTTGGCAAACGGACGGAACCCGTGAAGCGACTTCTAACCACGTGTGGTCGGCGCTTGCGGCGACGCCGTCAATGCGGTGCGGGCAAGCTCCGAGATCACCTCGCCCGTGGTCTTCTTCTCGCGGCGCGCGAGCTCCTTGGCCGTCTGCAGCACATCATCGGCAATGTCGAGCGTAGTTCGCATGCATCAGATATTACTTCCTGCACGAGGTCGGCTACGACGACGGCGGAGTTGACGTGTTAACCACGTCGAGAAGTGACGCCCCGTAGCGTTCCAGTTTCCTCGCGCCAATGCCCGTAATGCCCGCGAGCTCGTCGAGACTCCGCGGCCGCCGGCGAGCGAGCTCCGCGAGCGTGCTGTCATGGAGGATCACGTACGCCGGAACCGCTTGCGCCTGCGCCTCGGCCAGCCGCCAGCGCTTGAGCCGCTCGAACAGACCCGCTGCGCCCGGCGCCAGGTCAAACCCGGTCTGTTTCCGCGAACGCTTGGATCGGCTGTGGCCGGCAACAACCCGGCGCATCTCCACCAACTGCTCGCCCTTCAGGACGGCGCGACTCGGCTCGGCGAGCTTCAATGCGCCGTGCGATTCGTGGTCGACCCGCGCCAGCCCCATCGCAACCAGCTGGCGGAACACGCCGCGCCAAGACCCTTCGTCGACGTCGGCCCCGACACCAAACACGGAGAGCTTGTCGTGTTCCCACTTCGTGACGCGCTCGCCCTGTTTGCCGCGCAGCACGTCGATCAAGTGGACGGCGCCAAAGCGCTGCCCGGTGCGATAGATCGCCGACAGCGCCTTGCGCGCGGCGCCGGTCGCGTCCCACGTCTGCGGGGGCTCGAGGCAAGTGTCGCAGTTGCCGCAGGGTCCGCTCGCTTCGCCGAAATACGCGAGCAGGTGTACTCGCCGGCAACCCGCCGCCTCGCACAAGCCGAGCAGCGCATCGAGCTTCGCCGACGACACGCGCTTGTACGCATCGCTCGCCTCGGACATCTCGATCAGCCGCCGCTGCTGGACGACGTCAGCGAGGCCGTACGCCATCCATGCGTCGGCAGGCTGACCGTCGCGGCCAGCGCGGCCGGTTTCCTGGTAGTAGCCCTCGATGCTCTTGGGCAAGTCGAGATGGGCGACGAAGCGCACGTCGGGCTTGTCGATACCCATGCCGAACGCGATGGTCGCCACCACGACGACGCCCTCCTCCCGCCGGAATTGCGCCTGATGCTCGGTGCGTGCGGCCGTCTCCATACCAGCGTGATACGGCAACGCGCGGACGCCCTGGGTCACCAGCCACTGAGCCGTCTCGTCAACTTTGCGCCGCGACAGGCAGTAGACGATGCCCGCCTCCCCCGCATGCTCGTCCCGAATGAACTGCAAGAGCTGTGCGCGCGGATCCATCTTGTCCACGATCGTGTAGCGGATGTTCGGCCGGTCGAAGCTCGACACGAAGATCCGCGCGTCTTCGAGCGCGAGCCGGGCCACGATCTCGGTGCGCGTCTGCGGGTCGGCCGTGGCCGTCAGCGCGATTCGTGGCACGTCCGGAAAGCGCTCGTGCAACAGCGACAGCTGCAGGTACTCAGGTCGGAAATCGTGGCCCCATTGCGACACGCAGTGCGCCTCGTCGATCGCGAACAGCGCAATCCGCGTTTGCACGAGCAGCTCGAGGCATCGGGGCGTGGTCAACCGTTCGGGCGCGACATAGAGCAGATCCAGTTCGCCGGCCAGCAAGGCGCGCTCGACGGTGCGCGATTCCCCCGCGTCCTGCGAAGAATTGAGGAAGCCCGCGCCCACGCCGACCTGCTTTAGCGCCGCAACCTGATCCTGCATCAGCGCAATCAGCGGGGACACGACGACACAAGTACCATCGCGCAGCAGTGCCGGAATCTGGTAGCAAAGCGACTTGCCGCCGCCGGTGGGCATCAGCACGAGCGCATCGCCCCCCGCCACCACGTGGTGGACGATTTTGCCTTGCGCCCCGCGAAACTCCGGGAAGCCAAACGTCTCGCGCAAGACGGCAAGGGCGCTTGAGCGCTGGGCAAGGGAGGAGAACATTCAGCCACTTACCATAGAGCGGGAATGGAAGGCAGGCACGCAGGCGAGGGTCGGTGTGCTCCGGACAGTCTTAGAGCTTTGCGAGTCAAAGAACCGCGCATGGTAGTCATTGGATGCGCGACCCGCCGCGACGAGTCGCGCGCTGGGAAGGCGATACGGCGCGACCCGGCACGGTTCCGGGAGCAGCCGCGGACGACGCTGTCCGCACGTCGAGGTCGCGTTTCGCGGGATGAGCTACAACGCTCGCCGAGGGGCGCGCTTGGCCGCGCCGTGCACAGCAGCGGACGATGCCTGCGTTGGCTGTGCTTCCTCGACTACCCAGTCGCGAAACGCGGTGGCCGCCGGTGACAGCGTGCGCAGGCTGCGTCGCGGCCAGGCGAGATAAATACCCACGCCCGGCACAAAGCGGCGGGGATCGATGATTTCCAGCGCTTGCAAGACATGGCGATCCGGGAACGATCGGTGCACTATGAGGAAGACAGTCATGCCCCTCGACGGAATGTTGTTGCGCAACGTGTGGTCCGCGCGGGGCCAATCGCGGTTCGCCCGTCCGGTGGCCGCGGTCACTGCCTTTGCGCGCCGCGCGGTTGGAGCTATCGCGGCGTCCGTCAAGCAATGGCACGAGCGCACGCCGAATCCTCCACGCGCCTGCAAGGAACTCGCAATCCGAGAGCTCGAGGAACACTATGCGCGCGCCACCGACCTGCACGACCTCGAGCGGATGCAGCGCGACTGGAACCGGCGCGACGGCGGCGGGATGCGCAGCTGGAACTGGCGGTGAGCACAAAGTGGGGTCCGAGACGACGTTCCCGTTGTGTCGCGTGACTACGCGGAGCAGGTCGAAAAGTCGCGTCTGACCCTACTTTCGCCTCTGCGTCATCCCTGCATAATCCGTTCAGTTCCGGCGTGGTCAGCGAGCGGCCGAGATAGCTGAAGGTCCCTATGTCCTTCACCTCTCGTGCAGCTTCGACGAGCCCGCCCATGGCGGCCCGATAAAGCGACGTGGCAAGGCTGATCCGCTTGACGGCGAAGCGAATCGTTTCCGCCACTGCCGCGGGTGCATCGCCGAAAGCCTTCTCTAGGTCGGCCGAGACGGGAAGATCGGTCGCCGCGACAATCGCGCTCGCTTCCGCAAGCGCTTCCCGCGTGACCTGACCGTCGCGCTTTCCCAAGATACCCGCCGAGGCGCCGCTCGAAGTCGCGAGCGCCGCAAAGCCAAGCTTCGCCAAGACACGCGCGGAGCCCGCATCCCATGCATTGGCGATCACGAATGCGTGTGTGCCCTCGTGAAGCGTTCTGAAGCGACTTGCCTTGTCGCTCTGCGTTGCGGCCATGACGCCTTCGGGATTCTGCGAACGATCAACAGTATCGCATTACTTCATCGAGCTCGATATCATTGGCCGGCATTCCTGTTGCTGGAAACGACAGCGGGTCTTTCCGTCCTCGACGCTCATGAAACAGAACAGGAGAGTCGGCCTGATGCATCTGCTTTACACGAACTGGCCCATAACTTTGAAGGGTGGAAGAAATGACTGAACGACAGATCGCAGTCGTCGTTGGCGCCGGACCAGGTCTTGGCAACGCGTTGGTTCACCGGTTCGCACACGCTGGAATGACGGTTGCGGCGGTTTCGCGCAGCGGCGGGCATGTTGCGTCGACGCCTGAGCCGGATCGCAAGCGCGTGCGGGGATTTACCTGCGATGCCACGCAGAGTGCGGAAGTGACGGCCACCTTCGCCAAAATAGAAAGCGAACTCGGCGTTCCGGATCTGGTCGTGTTCAACGTCGGGACGTGGGATCGGAGGAGCATCCTCGAATTGTCGGAAGAAATTTTGATCCAAGCGTGGCGGATCGGCTGCTTGGCGGGATTCCTGGTGGGCCAGACCGCGGCGCGCACCATGCTTCCGCGCCGCAAGGGAACCATCATCTTCACCGGTGCCACCGGGTCGATTCGCGGTGGATCGGGCTTTGCAGCCTTTGCCGTGCCGAAGTTTGGGTTGCGCGCGCTCGCGCAAAGCATGGCGCGAAAACTTGGGCCAAAGGGCTTGCATGTCGCACATGTCATTGTCGACGGCATGATCGCGGCCGAAGGGGACAGCGGCTCCCCATCTTCGCTCGCGCCGACGGCGATCGCTGACGTCTACTACGACCTCCATCGGCAAGATCGTACTGCTTGGTCGCACGAGCTTGATCTAAGACCGATGACTGAGAGTTTCTAAAGGCCCGGGGCTCACGAACTGCGGCCGTGGAATGCGTGGCAGCGTTCTTAGATGAGCGCCGGATGCACGCGTAGCTGTTGCGCCGCGAAATCGATGAAGGCGCGCACCTTCGCGGCTGCGTTGTGGCCCTCGGGATAGACCAGCTGCACCGGCAAAGGGCGGCGGCTCGAAATCGCGCAGCAAGCGCTGCGGCCGCCCGTCTCCATTTGATAGCTATCCTGAACGATTGGGTGGCCTTTACAACCGCGGACGCCCACACATGTCTTTGGGTCCCGGCCTGCTCGACATGCCGCGCACTCCCGCGCACCTATCCACCACGACTCCCGCCACGCATTGGCGCCCCGCTTTCGGTCCGCGCCAAATCGACGCTCGGCGGATTGCGTCACGAGTATTCATTGGGTCCGACACCCGCGTGATCAAATGAGTGCGGACCACAGCTCCCGCAGCATAGAATTCTCCGCCTGGAGATATTCGATGACGATCAGCTGGTGGCGATTTATCCAGCCGGGGAGATCGTCAGCAGAAAGGTGAGCGCGCTGGGCCCAGAACCCATGCCCGCAGTCGTTGCAGCCTACTACTGTTTCTACGCCGCCGCACGACTTCGCACGCGTGGCTCAGCCATAGGCCAGACGCCGCGCCGCGCCACCCTGAGTTCGTAATCGGACTGCAGATCGAGCCAGATCTCCGGCGCGACGCCGAAATACTTGCCGAGGCGCAATGCGGTGTCGGCCGTGATGGCGCGCTTGCCGTTTACGATCTCACTGATACGATTCGACGGCACGTCGAGATCCCGTGCTAGCGCGTTGATGCTGACGCCGAGTGGCCTCATGAATTCCTCGCGGAGGATTTCTCCGGGCGGGATCGGATCCAGCTCTTTCGTCGCCATAGCCATTCCTCAGTGATAGTCGACAATCTCGACTTCGTGCGCGTCTCCGTCCTTCCACCGAAAGCAGATGCGCCACTGGTCGTTGATGCGGATGCTGTGTTGACCCTTTCGGCTGCCGCGCAGCGCCTCGAGCCGATTGCCGGGCGGCACGATCAAGTCCTGAATTGTGCGCGCTCGATGCAAGTACAGGAGTTTCCGCCGTGCCTGCCGCTCGATCGCGCGAAACCTCGCGACGAGTTCATCTTTGAAGAGCCGGGCCGTGTCGCGGTCTTTGAACGATCGGATCACGCGCGAAGCGTACTACGCGATGCGTAATACGTCAACCATTGCACGTTTCGGGTACGGGAAACCTAATGAGCTGTGCGGGTTTGTAGCCGACCGACTTACCAGACAATCTGCGCAGCGTTTGTTGCGGAATGCAGATACTTCGCGAGCTACAGCATCTGTGCGGTAATAACGGTGTGTCGACGACAGAGGTCTGCTTTGCGGGACGACATCAGAAATGATGCGGCCACAGGGAGGGACGGACCGAATAGAACCAACAAACAAACGCCCTCGGTCGCGTTCGCCGCCGTCACCCGCAAGAACAGGTCGAGTGAACATTTCAGCCGAGTCACAGTCGGGTTATTCGCCTTCGGTTGGGTCCATGCGGTGTTATCGCCGACCCGCATAGGTGGGGGCCGGAGGTTTGAATCTTTTTGCCCCGACCGGACCGACCGTCTGAAATCCGTTGGCGGGATACACGGGCGGTCAATCCATGGCGCTAGCATGCCTACGCGCGGTTGCGCCTATCGTACGGAGATAGCACAGAAGGAAACACATTAGTCCGGAGGCGAAACCGTAGCGGAGCCCAATACCCCCGACGCGGGCAGCTCATGCTGGGGACCTGAACGGTCTTCTGATCGCTTCCCTGAAGCCTTGCGGCATTGAACTGTCCATAGAAGTGTCCAGGTCATCCCTTTTTGATCGTAATTAATCTATTTGTCAAGTATCTATGATTGTTATAAACTGGCCACACTAGTGTCCAGCACAGCGTCCAAATCAATGGCCGACTTGAGTCAATTCCAGCCGCTTTACCCTGAGGACCACGTTCTCGCACCGCTCCTTGAGCAAGCGGCCGAATTCGTGGCGGAATGCCATCGCCTGGGCGGCCAGGCCGGGGAGTCGGTTATCCGAGCGTTACGGCCCCAGCTACGGGCAATGAACTCCTACTACACGAATAAGATCGAGGGCCAGCAGACACGACCCGCAGACATCGAGCGAGCGCTCCGCCGGGACTTCGACGCCGATGCCGCACTGGCGAAGAAGCAGCGTCTCGCCATTGCTCACATGGAGGGCGAGGAACAATTGGAACAAACGGTGAGCGCGCGATCCCCACGTGACATTTTCACCCCTAAGTTGGTCCGCGAGATTCATAGCCTGCTATACGGCAAATTGCCGAAGGGCGACCGCATTACCGAAGACGGCAAGCCCATCGTTCCCGGTCAGTATCGACGCGATGATGTAACAGTCGGTCAGTACTTGGCTCCATCGTGGAAAGACATTGAGAGTCTCGTCGAGGGTTGGGCGGCCCGATATCGGACGCTCGCAGGCACCGAAGCCCTAGTGGTGGGAGCTGCTTGCTCTCACCACCGACTCGCGTGGATGCACCCCTTCATCGACGGCAACGGACGCGTCGCGCGGCTACACACGCATCTTGTGTTCCATGCGATGGGACTTTGCAAAGGGTTGTGGTCCCCAATGCGTGGCCTGGCTCGAACGCATGAGCAATACTACGCGAGGCTCAACAATGCAGACCTACCGCGAAGAAATGATCTCGATGGGAGGGGTCTGCTTTCGCAGGAAGAGCTTGTGGCATTTGCCCGCTATTTCCTCGATATCTGCCTGGACCAAGTCCGAGTCATGCGCGAGCGACTTAGTTTCGAAACGCTGAGGAAGCGTTTACGAGTGCTCTTGCTGCATCTGCAACAAGCGCCGTGGCAAATCGGCAGTGAAAAATCGGTGGTCAAGATCGAAGCGCTGGAAGCGCTACACTATATCGCCATGGCCGCACCGATTGAGCGGTCGCGGTTTGTTGCTATGACCGGATTGGGAGAGCGGACGGGCCGCCGCGTGCTGACAAGTCTGCTCGACTACGGCATGCTGTCAGCAGAATCGCCGAGAGGTCCAATTGCGTTCGCGTTGCCCCTCGCGTCGCTCGGATACGTGTTCCCCAACCTGTGGCCGGAAGCAGAAACCGAGTGATGTGAATCCAATAATTTCCAACAGGTGCACGTCGACGCACTAGCTGTGCTGCTTGCACGATGCGATTTCGGCCTTCACCCCGGCAATCGCCCGGTCCAGGAGTCTGAGGTCACCACTCAGGGCAGCGCGGGCGATAGCGAGAAAGATCCACTCATCCGATTCGCTGCTTGGCGGCTACGATTTGGCTACGCTGGAGAAGGAAATGGCGTCAGCAGAAAACGCTAATCCCCTGTAATTCTTGGCTCCCCGACCAGGGCTCGAACCTGGGACCTGCGAATTAACAGCCCGTCGTTCGGAAGTGTAATTTACTGTTTCATCAATGGCTTGTGTGAAGTAGGCGGCGAAACGCGCCGCTACGCACGCAGATAAGCGAAGTGATGCTTGCCAACGGCGGTGAGCTCGGTCAGGGGATGCAAGCCAATCCGCGCTTCGCGCGACTTGTTGCGCTCGGCACGAACAAGGGCTGCGAGCCACCGGCCTCCGCGCCCAGTTCGTTTTGCGACGCGCGTTTTGCAATGCGAATGATTGGTTGCGCACATTCATCCGTCACGACGATGTTGCAGGTCTCCCGTCAAGACGCGTCACAGCGTCCGTCGAAACGGTCTCCAGCCCCGTCGCGGGCGGACGTGAGTGACATGCGACGCGCACTCGCGCGCGCTTCAGGCCGTTGCACGCGGCACGAACGCGAAGCCGATGTCCGCCACTGGTTCCGCCACGATGCGCCCGGCCAAACGTTCGCAGATCATTTCGCCCGCCCGCCGGCCGATCTCATAGCGCGGCACACGCAGCGTGGTAAGGGCGGGAACGATCTGGGAGGCGATGTCGAGATCATCGAAGCCGGCGATCGCAATATCGCCGGGAATGACAAGTTTGCGGCGCTGGGCCTCGAAGATCGCGCCTACCGCCAGTGTGTCGGCGGAGCAAAACACCGCGCGCACGTCTGGCCGCTGCTCGAGAAGATGTGCCATCGCGCGTGCGCCCGCATTGAGGTCGAGGTCGGTCTCGACGCACAACGAATCCTCGACCGTGATGCCGGCGGCTTTGCAGGCCGCCGCGAAACCGCGCCGCCGGTCGCGCGCGCGGTCGTTGTCCCGGGGCCACGCGCCGATATAGCCCAACGGCCGATAGCCTCGCTCGATCAGGTGGCGTGTCACGGTGCGCGCGGCATCCTTGTTCGAATAGCCCACCGCCATGTCGATCGGTCGGCGCGCCAGGTTGCCACCTTCCACGCAGGGAATGCGTGCCTGCCGCAGCATCCGGATCGATTCGGCCGCATGGGTGATGCCGGAGAGATAAATGGCGTCGACGCGCCGAGACAGGAAGGCGCGGATCATCGCCTGCTCCGCGCGCGCCGAGAAGCCCGTCGCCCCTACCAGAAGCTGAAAATCGTTGCGCGCCAGCGTGTCGCTTAGCCCCTGCACGATTTCGGCGATCAGCGAATTGGTGAGGAGCGGCACCACCGCACCCACCAGGCCGGTGCGCTGAAGCGAGAGACCACGCGCGGTGAGGTCCGGCGTATAGCCCAGGTTGCGGACCACGGCCTCGACGCGCACGCGGGTCGCGTCCGCCACCTTGTGCGGCGCATGCAGTGCGCGCGTCACGGTCATGGTCGACACGCCGGCAAGGTCGGCTACCTCCTTCAGGCGCGGCCGGTTTCGCTTCGTCTCGTCTTTCATGGCATGGACTCTGGACTGAAACAAGCGACAGGGCATTGCGCGCACTGGGCCGGCCTGTCGACGGCAGCGCCGGAGCGCGACGACGCGGCGTTGGCGGGTGAACCGCCTCCACGTGGCCACTTGCCCCAGTCCTGATGTTAGCGTTAACATGCGCCGAGCGATAGTCCATAACCGGGCTCCGATCCGGATTGCCAAGGACGCCGGGCAGGTACATCGATCGAGGAGGCATTCCCATGAACATCCATGCGCTGGTGGCACGTGTCGCGTGCGCGCTCGTTTTTGTAGCCCAGGTGGCGTCGGCTCAAACGGCATGGCCGGACAAGCCGATCAAGGTGATCGTGCCGTTCCCCGCCGGCGGCCAGCTCGACGTCGTGGTGCGTAGTGTCACCGACAAACTCTCACCAGTCTTGGGCCAGCCCATCGTAGTAGAGACCAGAACCGGCGCCGATGGCAACATCGGCGCCGAGGTCGTCGCGCGCAGCCCCGCCGACGGTTCCACGTGGCTCGCGACCAGCGTGCCATTCGCCACGCAGGTGAGCCTCGCGCCGAAGACCCTGCGCTACAGCCCGGTCAACGACTTCCAGGCCGTGGCGAACCTCGGCACCAGTTCGTTCGTGCTGTGCGTGCCTTCGACGCTTCCCGTCAACAACGTCAAGGAGTTCATCGCCTACGCGAAGGCGAATCCCGGAAAAATTTCCTACGCGGGAACGTCGCGCGGGTCGGTCACGCATCTCAGCACCGAGATGTTCAAGCGCGCGACGGGCACCGAGATGGAGTTCATCGGCTATGCCGGCATTCCGCCCGCGCTGACCGATCTCATCAGCGGGCGGTTGCAGTTCATGTCGGTCGGAATCATCGCCGCGATGCCGCAGATCAAGGCAGGCAAATTGCGGCCGCTCGCGGTGCTCGACAGCGAGCGGCACCATCTGCTGCCCGACGTGCCGTCGATCGCCGAAGCGGGCTATCCCGATCTCGCCGTCAGCACGTGGTTCGGGCTTCTGATGCCGGCGCAGACACCGAAGGCCATCGTGCAAAAGGTAAATGCGGAAGTGATGAAGATCGTCCAATCGAAGGAAATTACCGACAAGTTCCTGGCGATGGGCGTAAACCCGGTGAACCCCAATACGCCCGAGCAATTCGAGGCGTTTCTCAAGACCGACATCGCGCGCTGGGGCAAGGTCGTCAAGGACGCCAACGTCGTCCCCGAATGAGCATGCCGTCCGACCCCATGACCGAGCGCCTCAACATCCTCCTCATCACGTCCGACCAGCATCGCGGCGACTGTTATGGTTTCGAGGGACGCAAGGTCAAGACCCCCCATCTCGACCAGCTCGCGCGCGACGGCACGCGCTTCGCCGCCTGCATCGCACCCAACCTCATCTGCCAGCCTACGCGCGCTTCGATCCTGACCGGCCTGTTGCCGATGACGCATGGCGTGTCGGACAACGGCATCGAGCTCGATCCGAAATTCGGTGAGACGGGTTTCGCCGCGACGATGGGGCGTGCCGGTTACGACACGGCGCTGATTGGCAAGGCACATTTTGCAACCTCGCACACGTTCGCGCCCACCGGCACGCCGGAATGCCGGTCGAGTAGCGCCGATTTCGGTCCGGACTGGAACGGCCCGTACATGGGTTTTGATCACGTCGAACTGATGGTCGAAGGCCACAACAACTGGCCGCCGATGAAGCCGCCGCATGGTCAGCACTACGAGCGCTGGTACCACATGAACAACGGCGGCGAGAAGCTTACCGAGCTCTACTGGAAGCGTCTGCCGCCGGACACCGGCGCGATCGAGACCTGGAACTCCGCGTTACCGGTGGCCTGGCACAACTCGACCTGGGTGGGCAACCAGACCATCGACTATTTGCAGCAGCACCGCGAGCGCCCTTTCTGCTTGTGGACATCGTTTGCCGATCCGCATCATCCGTTCGACGCGCCCGAGCCGTGGAGCCGGCTGCACGATCCGGAGGACGTCGAGCTACCGCTCCACCGCACGCTCGATCTCGACCGCCGGCCGTGGTGGCACCGCAAGAGCCTCGAAGGCAAGCCGAAGCTGCCGGAGGATCTGCGCAAGCACCGCGAAAAACTCACGCACCTGCCCGTGCAATCCGACGCACAGATGCGCGCGCTCATCGCCAACTACTACGGAATGATCGCGCTGGTCGATCACAACGTCGGACGCATCCTGATCGCACTCGACGAACTCGACCTCGCTCGCAATACCCTCGTGATCTTCACCACCGATCACGGCGAGTGGCTGGGCGACCATGGCCTCATCCTCAAGGGACCCATGCCGTATGAGGGCCTGCTGCGCGTGGGCTTCATCGTGCGCGGGCCATCGGTGCCCGCGGCGAAGATCGTCGAGGATCCCATCTCGACCATCGACCTCCCGGCGACGATCGGTGACTATGCCGGCGTGCCAATGCTCGCGGCGCGGCACAGCCGCAGCCTGCGCAAGCTCATCGAGACCGATGACGACTCGCGCGACTTCGCATACAGCGAGTGGAGCCTGCGCGACTCGCGTTTTGGCATACCGCTCGATTTGCGTACCGTGCGCACCCGCCGCCATAAGCTCACCATAGAACGCCATTCGGGTGCCGGCGAGCTCTACGATCTCGTGAACGATCCCCACGAGATGGACAACCGTTTCGACGATGCAGCGTACAGTGCCGTCCGCCGTGAGCTCGAGGCGATGATCGCGAGCCGCCCGCACGATGAGCTCGTACCCGAATTGCCCCAGGTGGGCATGGCATGACGCTGGCAGCGCACCCAGGCGTGTCTTCCGGTGTGAGCACGCGGGCGCGCGGCGCGACCGCGACGTCGTTCGCACGCAGCCGAGGCGCCGCATGACGGCGCCGTGGCGACGCCGCACCGTGAGCGTAGGCGTGTACCTGCGCACAATGGCGGTGTTCGTCGTCGTCTGGTGGCTGGCGTCCTGGTGGACCGCGAACCCGATCCTGCTGCCGTCGCCGCCGGTCGTGTTGGAAGCGGCGATCGGACTCGCGCGCGATTTCGAAATCTTTCACCATGCCGGCATCAGCCTCGGACGGATGATCATCAGCATTGGGCTCGCCTCTGCGCTGGCCGTCCCCCTCGGTCTTTTCATGGGACTGAGTCCGCTGTTCGAGCGGATCGTGGATCCCACCATCGAGGTGCTGCGGCCCATCTCGGGGATTGCGTGGATTCCTTTGGCGCTCTTCATCTTCGGTATCGGCAACGCGCTGCCGGTGTTCATCATGACCTACGCCGCTTTCTTTCCTATCGTGCTCGGCACGGTCCTCGGTGTGCGCACGGTGGACCGGCGGCTGATCGATGCCGCGCGCACGATGGGCGTGCCGCAGCGGACGATCGTCACGCGCGTCGTGATTCCCGCGGCATTGCCGAGCCTGCTGGTGGCGTTGCGCGTGGGCGTTGCCTTGTCGTGGACCGCCGTGGTGGCAGCCGAACTGATCGGCGCGCCCAGCGGGTTGGGGTATGCGGTGGAGTGGTACCGCGAACTCCTGATGACGCCGCAAGTCATGAGCTTCATCGCCATGATCGGCGTGATCGGTTACGTATGCGACGCGGGCGTGCGCTGGCTCAACCGGTATTTCACGCCGTGGGCCGCGTCCCGATGAAGGCGAGCGCGACGCGCGATCGTCCATGGTATCGCTGGGGCTTGGGGATCCTCCTGCCGCTGGTGCTGCTGGTCGTGTGGCAGGCGGTGGGCGGCATACTGCAGGGTCCGCGCACGCCGGTGCCCACCAAGATCATCGCCGCGGCCGGCACCCTCATCGCGTCCGGTGATTTGCCGATGGCGATCCTGCAAAGTCTCGGCCGGGTTTTCGCCGGCTTCATGGTCGCCGCGACGATTGCACTTCCGCTCGGACTCGCGATGGGCAATTCGCGCGCGGTGGAGCGCAACGTCGATCCGGTGGTGGAAACGTTCCGGCCCATCGCGGCGATTGCGATCCTGCCGCTCGCCATCCTGTGGCTTGGTACCGGCACGGCGGCGGCGGTGATGATCGTCGCCTACGCCGCGTTCTTTCCGCTGGTCGTTAACACGGTGGCGGGTGCGAAGAACGTGAATCCGACGTTGCTGCAGGCGGCGGCCACTATGGGTGTTCGCCGTCTTACGATGATCCGCACGGTCGTCGTGCCCGCGGCGCTGCCTTCGATCTTCGTCGGCCTGCGCATCGCGCTTGCCGTCGGTTGGACGGCGATCGTGGCGGCAGAACTTGCCGTTGGTGCCAAAGCGGGTGGCGGGGGTTCGGGAGGAATCGGGCAGATGATGTTTATTTTTTACGCGTACAGCATCGAGTTGAACCGTATCATCGTGTGCATGATCGCCGTCGGTTTGGTCGCATTGGTGCTCGATCGGCTGTTGCGTGCGTTGATGCGGGCGTCGATGCCGTGGGCGAAGACATGATGGCCGGCGCGAAGCTTCGTCTCACCGGTGTCACCAAGCGCTTCAGTGTCGGCGGCGTGCAGGACACCATCGCGGTCGATGACCTGACGCTCGAGATTCAGCAGGGCGAGTTCCTGGTGATTGTCGGACCTTCGGGATGCGGCAAGACTACCGTGCTCAACATGCTCGCCGGTCTCGATACGCCGAGCAGCGGCACGGTGGCAATCGACGATCGCACCATCATCGCCCCCGGGCCGGACCGAGGCGTGATGTTTCAGGACTACGCCCTCTATCCGTGGCAGACGGTGTGGGGAAACGTCGAGTTCGGTTTGCGTTACGGTCCTGCGGGCAACGGCCTCGACGCGAAAGCGCGCGAGCAACGCGTGCGCCGGACCATCGATCTCGTGGGCCTTGCGGGCTCCGAGCGCAAGTATCCCAACCAGCTTTCCGGCGGCATGCGGCAGCGCGCGGCGCTCGCGCGGCTGATGGCGAACGAGCCCGAGGTCCTGCTGATGGACGAGCCGCTCGCGGCGCTCGACGCGCAGACCCGCATCATTTTGCAGGACGAGCTGCTGCGCATCTGGGGCCAGGACCGTCCGGCCGCCGAACGCCGCACCGTGGTCTTCATCACCCACGCGATCGACGAGGCCGTCTTTCTCGCCGATCGCGTGGCGGTGATGACGAGCCATCCCGGCCGCCTCAAGGCAGTGATCGACGTACCGCTGGCGCGGCCCCGCGGCGACGCGACGCGCGCGCTTCCCGAGTTCCAGGCTCTGACGCAGCACATCTGGAGCCTTATCCGTGACGAGGCGTATCGCGCCACCGTCACTTGATCCCAAGCCACAGGAGAACAGCATGAATGCGGACCATCCATCGAGCGGCGCCTCGCGCCGTCGCTTCATCACCGCCGCGGGCGCCGCGACGCTTGCGCTCTCGGCGCCGGCCATCGTGCGCGCGCAAGGCCGCAAGGCCATCACGATTTCAGTCGGGCGCCAGCCATGGGCAGCGGGCAACTCGCCGATCACGGCCTACATGATCGCCAACAAATCGTTCGAGCGCTTCGCTGGGGAGGCGGGCTACGATCTGACCGTCGACTACCGCGACTATCCGTCGGCGGCGCCGATGGTGGAAGCGTTCGTCTCGGGCAACCTGAACTTCGGCATGTGGGGCAACACGCCGATCGTGCGCTTGATCGCGCAGAGCCAGCCGATCCAGCTCTTGAGCGTGGGTGAAGGTCATTTCCGCTTCGTGCTCGCAACACGCAAGGATTCACCGATCCGCAATATCGCCGATCTGAAGGGAAAGACCGTCGGTGCGCTACTAGGTGGCGACCCGTACAACGTGCTGTCGCAGATGCTCCGCTTCGAGCTCGGCAATCCCGATCCGCGCGCGTTCAACATCACCGTCGTCAATACGCCGACGCAGGCACAGGCAGCGACGATCCCGACCGGCATGGACGCGGCAGTGTTGATTCATCCCGCATTCTTAAAGGCCAGCGCGGAACTCGGCACGGTCGGCATCATGAATTCGTTCGGCTATACCGAAAGTCACTACAAGGGACCCGCCGGCGAAGGCGCGGGCCACTTGCTCCCCGCGGTGAAAAAATCGCCGTTCTTTCCAGACGGCTACTACCTGCACCGCTCGTTTTGGATCGGCAGCTCGAAGATCATCCAGAGCGATCCGCGCCTCGTGACCGCTTTCGTGCAGGCCCAGCAGGACGCGGTGGCGACGTTGTCGAAAATGGAACCCGGCCAAGTATCGCAGCTCGCAGTCAAGTACTGGGAACTGCCACCGGAACTGGGCGCCAAGGTGGTCGGCGACGACGTGCTGTTCAAGCGCGGCTGGTGCTGGCCGACCGAAGGGGATGCCGCCGCGTTGCTCGAAACCTCCAAGTCGATGGTGGACGGCAAACTCATCACCAAGCCGCTGACGTGGGCGCAGGTCAAGGGCGGCTTCGCGGAAGCAGCCGCGCCGGTGAAGGCCGCGTACGAGAAATCCGGCAGCAAGCCGGACCTCGCCGCGTTCCAGGCCAAGGACGCCACCGATCTGCGCGGCTTGCCGATCTGGATGATGGACCGCTGGACCGATCGCACCTGAAGATTTTCAACGAAGCGTAGAGACGAACCATGATCGCAGGATTCATAGGATTGGGCACGATGGGCGCACCGATGGCCCGCAACATTCTCGCCAAGGGCCATCAAGTCATCGTATGCGACGTGGTGCCGGCATCGGTCGCGGCATTGACGGCGGGGGGCGCCACGTCCGCCGCTACACCGTGCGAAGTGGCCGAACGCGCCGAGTTCGTCATCACCATGCTGCCTGATTCACCGGACGTGGAACGAGTAGCGCTGGGCGCTGATGGCATCATCGCGGGCATCCGGCCGGGTACCGTCTACATCGACATGAGCACCATCGATCCGGCGACCACGCGCAGGGTAGGCGCGGCGATCGCGGCCAAGGGTGCATCGATGATCGACAGCCCGGTCGGAAAAACTGCCGATGCGGCGGTTGCCGGCACGCTGACCCTCATGGTCGGCGGACCGGCCCACGTAGTGGCGCGCTGCCGGCCGCTGCTCAATTGCATGGGGACGGATTTCTTCCATTGCGGTGACCTGGGCGCCGGGCAGACGATGAAACTCCTCAACAATCTGCTCGCGCAGGCGATCGGCGCCGCGTCAACGGAAGCACTGGTCGCGGGCGTGAAGGCGGGCCTCACCATCGAGACCATGATGAGCGTGCTACGCACGACCATGGCGTGGAACAACCAGCTCGCCATCTCCATGCCCAAGCGATCGCTGGCCGGCGATTTCACGCCGGGCTTCATGATGAAATTGGCGCACAAGGACTGCCGTCTCGCGTTGCAGATGGTCGATGCGCTGGGCGTAGGCGCGCCGGTGGGGCACGCCACGTTGGCGGCGCTCGATGAAGGGTTGAAGATGGGCTTGCAGGACTACGATGTCGGCGCCATGCTCAAGATGCGCGAGGAAGCGGCTGGCGTGAAGGTCCGGCTCACGAAACCGTAAGCGCGGCGGCCACGATGGGCTTCGATCCCGCCGCCACGCGCTACATCCGCAACGGGGCGCTCGCGGTCTCGCAACTCGGCGTAGGGTGCGCGCCATTTGGCAGTCTCGGTGCCGCCACTTCCGATGCTGCCGTCCGGGAGGCGTTCGACGCGCTTTACACCGGCGGGCTGCGCTATTTCGACGTCGCGCCGTTCTATGGTTCGGGCTTGGCCGAACATCGCCTTGGTGCGTGCCTGCGGAACATCGATCGCCGCTCCGTCGTACTTTCCACCAAGATCGGACGGCTGCTGCAGCCCCGTGCGGGGGGCGTCGCGGTGGGCGCCGGCGCCGGCGAGTATCCGTTTGACGTCCATTTCGACTATAGCTACGACGGCACGCTGCGCTCGCTCGAGCACAGCATGCAACGCCTCGGCACCAACGCCATCGACATCGCGCTGATCCACGATGTGAACCGGCGTTGGCAGGGCGACCTAGTGGAGCAGCGCTACGCCGAGGCGATGAGCGGTGCCTATCGCGCACTGACCGAATTGCGCGCTGCCGGCGTCATCAAGGCGATCGGCGTCGGCGTCAACGACTGGAGCATCCTCGAGCGCTTCGCCGCGGACGGCGACTTCGACTGCTTCATGCTCGCCGGGCGCTACACGCTGCTCGATCACTCGGCGCTCGAAACATTCCTCCCCGATTGCGCGCGGCGCAACATCGCCGTGCTGATGGCGGCGCCATTCAATTCCGGAATTCTCGCCACCGGCGCGCGGCCGGGCGCGACGTTCTTCTACACGGCGGCTGAACCTGAAATCGTCACGCGTACGCAACGCATCGAAGCGGTGTGTGCGCGGCATGGCGTAGCGATCGGCGCCGGGGCGCTGCAGTTTCCGCTGGCGCATCCGGTGATCGCGAGCGTGGTGACCGGCATGCGGAATGCGGAGGAAGTCGCCACCAACCTCGCGCATTGCCGCGCCGTGATACCGGCCGCGTTCTGGGAGGAGTTGAAGCTCGAGGGGTTGCTCGCGTCCAGCGCCCCTGTTCCCGGGGACACCTGAACCAGAACCTGTTGGCAGGCCCTAATCGGCACGCACGCCGCGCGACCGAACACCTACACGAGTTCGGTAAGGATGGCCTTGTCGAGATCCGGTGCCGACTTGATCTGCTTCAAGTCCATGAAGAACTTGACCTGGTATTCGAGGCTCGCCCGGAAATCGTCGCGCGTCATCAGCTGCTTCACGGTCTTCAAGTCGTAGAAGCCGCTGTTGGTAATGATCTGGTTCATGATGCCCGCGTCGGTGGGATTCTTCTGCTCGGTATTGACGTACTCGGTGATGCTGCGCAGCGCTGCCTCGCGTGTCTTCGGGTCGAGCAGATACGGCACGCCCTTGTCGTGGTACGCGGACAGGAACGCCTTCAACGCGGGCCGGCTGCTCTTGACGACGTCTTCGGTGGTGACGAAGAGATCGTAGTTCAGAAACTCCTGCGTCGGTCCCGGCGGCTTCCTGAAGTCCGCGTGCGTGAAGAGCTCGCGCGTGTCCTTCTTGGTGTTCATGATGTAGTAGCGGCCGTTCACCGAAGGCACAATCGCATCGACGCGTCCCGCCACGAACGCTGCCTGGCCGTCAGCCGCCGGCAGGTTCACGAACTCGATATCCTTCAAGCCCATGCCGTGCTTGCTCAGCACGCGCGCCAGGAAGTAATGTAGCGCCGTGCCGCCGGTGGCGGCGACGCGCTTGCCGGCGAGCTTCGGAACCGAATCGATCTCCGGCGCACTCAGCAACGCGAAGAGGCGCGACGGATCGGTGGGGATGGAGATGAACCTGAGCGGAATGGCGCCGCCCGCGAGACCAAGCAACGCCGCCGTCGAATTCACGAAACTGAGGCCGATGGCGCCGCCGCCCAGCGCCTGGATGATCTTCGGACCCGCGGCCGCCGCGAACAGCACTTCGGTGAGGTTGACGCCGGCCGCCTTGAACCAGCCGTGCTGTTCGGTCAATGCGATGATGCCGGACGCGGGCGCGCGCAGCAGGCCGATCGTCAGCGGCACGCCATTTGATCCCTGGCCGAACGCGCTCGTCGCATACGACCCCACTGATCCCGCAAGGGCAGCCGCCACGCCGCGTGCGCCGTAGCTCAGGAATCGGCGCCGGCCACTCAGTCGATTGTCGCTCGTTGTCATGATGTGCTTCCTTTGCTAACGCGAGCCACTGTTCAAGAGACTCTGGGTTGAAGAGCTACGATGCAGCGCCGGTCGAAACTGCCTGCGGGCTTGATTGAAGATGCGTTCATGCAGCACTCACCGCGGCCTCCCGCCTCGCCGCCTGCAGCGCAGTCCATAGCGCGCGCTTGGCGGCGGCGAATTCGTCGCTGACGCGCGTCTCCTCGTGGCGCGGCCGGACGAGCGGGCTGCGCACGATCGAGTGGACGCGACCCGGACGGCTCGACAGCACGACAACGACATCGGACAGGAACACCGCCTCGTCGAGATCGTGGGTGACGAAGACGACCGTCTTGCCCGTGTTCGCCCATAGCTGCAGCACAGCTTCCTGCATGACGCCCTTTGTCTGCACGTCGAGCGCGGCGAACGGCTCGTCCATCAGCAGCACGTCGGGCGAGTTCGCATAGGCGCGCGCGAGATCGACGCGCTTGCGCATGCCGCCGGACAATTCCTTCGGATAGGCCTCGCGGAAATTCGACAGGCCCACCGACGCGCACCATTGCTCGACCAGGCGGTTGCGCTCGGCCTTGGGGACGCCGCGCGACTTCGGTCCGTATTCGACGTTCTGCTCGACGGTCAGCCAAGGAAACACGGCGTCCTGCTGGAACACGAATCCGAGTTTGTGGTGGATCCCGCGGATCGGCACCCCGTCGTGCAGCACCTGGCCCTCGGACGGCGTGAGCAGGCCCGCCATCATCCGCAGCAGCGTGGACTTGCCGCAGCCCGATTCGCCGATGAGGCAGACGAACTGGCCGCGCGCGATCTCGAGGTTGATGTCGCGCAGGACCGTGAGCGGTGTCGGCGGCGAACCGATGAGAAAGCGGTGCGCAAGATGCCTGACGCCGAGCTTCGGCGGTTCCGGCGATGGATTGACGTTCGCCGTCATTGCTCGCGCCTCACTTCGCTCCACCTGGTCAGCGACTTGCCGACACGGCTCGCCATCTGATCCAGCAGCGCGCCCAGGAGGCCGATGACGATGATGCCGACGATCGTGACGTCGGTGCGGAAATACTGCCCGGCGTTCTGGATCATGAAGCCCAAGCCCGACGGCGCGGCGATGAGTTCGGCGGCGACCAGCGCCAGGAATCCGGTCGACACACCCGTGCGCATGCCGGCGATGAAATACGGAATGGCGCTGGGGATCGCCACCGTGGTGAACACCCGCCATTTCGACGCGCCGAGCGTGCGCGCGGCGTCGACATAGATCTGCGCCACCTCCTGCATGCCGGCCCGCGCGTTGACGACGCAGGGCTTGAACACCGCGAGCACGATGATGATGATGCGCGACGGTTCTCCGATGCCGATCCACACGATCACCAGCGGAATGTAGGCGAGCGCCGGAATCGGCCGCAGCGCATCGATGATCGGGTTGAGGATGTAGCCCCACCAGCGGAACCAGCCGGCCAGCGCCCCGAGCATCAGCGCGAGTCCGGCGCCGATCAGATAGCCGATGACGACCCGCTGCAGGCTCGCGCGCGTGTTCGTCCACAGGTCGCCGCTGCGCAATTCCTCGATAAACGTCGTGATGATCTGCGGGGGCGCGGGCACCAGCGCCGGATTGGTGCCGGGCCGCAGCGCCATGAACCAGTAGAGGCCGACGAGCGTCAGCAGGGACAGCGCGCCCACAACGACCGATGGCCGCAGCCAGCGCACCAGCGACCCAATGAAACCGCCGTCACGCCCGATCAACCGCGTCTCCTGCCTGTCCGCTTGCCTTGTTCCGGTGACGATGTTGCAACCGTGCGCGAAAGCGGGCCACGTTGTGCGTCACTCATGCGTGCTCGACGAGATCGAACCGGGGGGCGTCCGCCGCACGCCGCAGCAGGTTGTTCTTGCCTTTCTCGATATGCGCGCCCATGAGAATGGATGCCGAATGCGCGTCACGCCGCTCGATCGCGTGGATGAGGTGCTGGTGCTCGTCGATGACGCGCTGGAAGCGGTCCTCCCCGTAACCGTAGCGCTTCAGCAAGGCAGCGAGCAGCAACCAGTGGCTGTCGACGATCGGCAGCGCGCCGGGATTGCCGGCGGCGTCGTTGATGACGGTGTGGAACTCGCGGTTGGCGAGTGCCACCGACGCATAGTCGCCGGCGGCGACCATCGCTTCGAGCTTCGCGGCCGCTTCGCGCAGACGTTGCAGATGCTCATCGGTGCGGCGTTCGGCGGCGCGGCGCGCCAACATGGTCTCGATCGCGCAGCGCACATCGAACACGTCTTCGATGAAGCCGCGGTAGATCGGCCGCACACGCGCACCGCGGTTGGGCTCGATCACCACCAGTCCCTCGCCATGCAGCACGCGCAGCGCCTCGCGGACCGGCATGTGGCTGACGCCGTAGCGGCTCGCGAGATCCTCGATGATGAGGCGCGAACCGAACGGCAATTCACCGGACACGATGTCGTTGCGCAAGCGGTGCTGGATATCGGTCATTGGACCCGTGATGGTCGATTGATGTGGAGGCCGTCCATTGGCGCTCCTCCGGACGCCCAAGCGCCATAACCCAGGATTTCAGTCTGGACCATCGTCGGCCGTCGTGCGAATTTTGATAGATTTCACACATGAGAAACGTTCGCCAAGGGGCTAACACTCGCCGACCAGCGGCGCTATAATCGAATTATTGATCAAATCTGTCAAGAACTGCGTCGGCGGCTCATAGCCTTTGGCGCGCATCCGCAGGTCGCCAAATTCGAACCGATGGCCGATTCACGTTCATTGAAAAACGTCGCTACCCATGCGCCTGCGCCGTCCGCGGCGCTGGCCGCAATGTGCACTCCCGCGCCTGCATCGCACGCCTCCACGCGGCTCGAGGCGCGCCTCCTCCAGCCCAACGACGATGTCGCGACCGCGTTGTTCGATCTCGCGGCCGGCGCGGCAATTCGCGTCGCGAACGGGCCACTGGTGCACGAGCTCACGCTGCAGGAAGACATCCGTGTCGGACACAAATTCGCGGTCCGCGCGCTGGCCGCGGGACTGCGCATCCGCAAGTACGGCGAGTTCATCGGGCGCATGACGTGCGACGTTCCCGCCGGGGCCTGGGTGCACGTCCATAATCTGGCGACGAGCTCGCGCCACAGCACCCTGCACGAACGCGCGTGGTACGAACAGGCGCCAGCACCCGGCGGGATTCGCGCGCTCGGCGAACCGCGCTGTTGCGTGGGCGAAAGTCCGGTCTTCGACCTCGACACCAACCGGCTTTACTGGGTCGACGTCCGCGAAACCCCGGCCATCCACATGATCGAGCTTCGATCCGGTGCGGGCCAAAGCTGGCCGATGACGGAGGATGTCGGATCGATCGCGCTCGCGGGCCACAACCGACTTCTCGTGGCGCTGCGTTCCGGGTTCGCGTTTTTCGATTGCACGACCGGCGCGCTGACGCCGATCCTCGATCCCGAGCCCGCAATGCCGCAAACCCGCCTGAACGATGGCAAGTGCGATCCGCTGGGACGCTTCTGGTGCGGGTCGATGAATCCCGATTCGGGGATCGCGGAAGGAAGCATTTACGTACTCGACGCCGACCTGCGCTGCCGGCATGTGCTGCCCGACTGGTTAACCCCCAATGGCATGACGTGGAGCCTCGATGGCGCGACGATGTTCGTCGCGGATACTCGGCGTGGCTTCATCCATGCGTTCGCCTTCGATCCGGCGACCGGAACTCTCGGCGAGCGGCGCGTGTTCGCCGATCTCGGCGCCTTCCCCGGTGGTCCCGACGGCGCCACGATCGATTGCGAGGGCTACCTGTGGTCGGCGCAGTTCGAAGGCGGTTGCCTCATCCGCTACGCGCCCGACGGCAGCATGGAGCGTGTCATCCGCCTGCCGGTATCGAAACCCGCGTCGTGCGCCTTCGGCGGCGCTGGTTACCGGCAGTTGTTCGTGTCGACGGCAACACGCGGCTTGAGCGACCAGCGCCTGCGCGCCGAACCCCTGGCCGGAAGCATACTCGTCCTGGACGTGGGCGTGGCGGGAGTGCCGCCCGTCGCGTTCGCCCATTCTGGAGTCACGCGATGAGCGGCGCGCGCACATTCCACGGCTACCGCCGCGTGGACGGCCGCGTGGGTGTCCGGAACAACGTGCTCATCCTGTCGCCCACGGGTTTGACGTCGGCCGCCGCGAGCCGCGTCGCCGGACTCGTCCGCGGCACGATTGGCGTCACGTCGGGATTCGGCCGCGGCCAGGTCACGGCAGACGCCCGGCTTCATTTCGACACGCTGCTTGGCCTCGCCTGCCATCCGAATATCGCCGCGACGGTCGTGCTTTCGGCGGGTGACGACATCACCGGTGCATTCGTCAATGCGATCACGGCCACCGGCAAGCCGGCGGTGGGCCTCTCGTTGCCGGGGGTTCACGAAGATGCGCTCGCGCTCGTCGATGCCGGCGTCCGTGCCGCCACGCGCCTGGTGCGCGATGCCTCGGCGTTGCGACGCGAGCCGTGCTCGCTGGAGGACCTGTGCATCGCCGTCGAATGTGGCCATTCCGATGCCACGTCGGGCCTCGTGTGCAATCCGCTTGCGGGGCGCATGACCGAGTTGATCGTCGACGCTGGTGGACAGGCGATGTTCAGCGAAACGGTCGAGTGGACCGGTGCCGAGCACCTGCTCGCCAACCGCGCCGCCAGCAGCGAAGTCGCGCAACGGATCATGCGCGCGGTCATGGACCGCGAACGGATGGTGCGGGACTCGGGCGGCGACATCCGGGCGCAGAATCCCGGTCCCCAGAACAGGGCCGGCGGCCTAACGACGATCGAGGAAAAGGCGCTGGGCGCCATCTCGAAAGGAGGCATACAGCCGATCTGGGGAATTCTCCGGGCCGCCGAGCGTCCGCAGGGTGCCGGCCTCTTCCTGATGGACACCCCCTACTTCTCGCCAGAATCGATGACGGCGATGGTCGCCGCCGGCGCGCAGATTGTCATGTTCACCACCGGCGCGGGCAACAGCTATTGCAGTCTCGTCGCGCCGACGATGAAGATGAGCGCCAATTCGCAAACGTGTGTGCGTTTGCGCGAGCAGATCGACTTCGCGGCGGCGGGCGCCGTGGATGGAACTGTTGCGGTCGACGATCTCGCCTCCGCCGCCATCGACAAGCTGCTCGACATCGCGTCGGGCACGCTGACGTTCGGCGAGATCGTCGGCGAAGGCAGCGAGGTCGTGAGCCGCCTCGGACCTTCGATGTAGCGCGCCCCCTTGCGCCGCGATTCGCTGGCTGCGGATGCCGGCGCGCGGTTCAATTGCATGGAGATTCAAGTGACCAAGCCGCTCGACCCCGTTTCCCGGTTGTCGCAATACGCAACGTCGATCGTTTCCGACGCACTCGATGAGCTCGGCATCGAGGGCGTGTTGCCGGGTATTCGCGCGCAGCGTATCGGCCAGGGCCGTATTGCGGGACTCGCGTTGCCGGTGCGGCTGGAACCCAAGGTGAACGATCCGTCGGCATACCGCTTCGGCGGCGGCGTCGGCAAGCCGCTCGAGCAAGTGTTGCAGACGATGAAGGACGGCGACGTCGTGGTGATGGATGTGAGCGGTTCCGACCGCGCGGCGGCCTGGGGCGGGCTCGCTTCGCGCCTCGCGCAGCGCCGCGGCGTACGCGGAACGATCATGTGGGGCTCGTGCCGCGACATCGACGAGATCCGCGCGATCGGCTATCCGGTGTGGGCGGTGGGTGTGTGCCCGCGGCGCAGCCGCAACGATTTCACGTTCGGCTGGATCAACAAACCGGTCATTATCGGCGAGGTCGAAATCGCCCCACGCGATTTCGTGCTCGCCGACGAAAGCGGCGTGATATCCATTCCGCAATCGCGCCTGGACGAGGTGCTCGAGCTTTGCGCGCGCATTTCCGAGCAGGAGACACGGCTCGAAGCGCAAGTGCTCAACAATGCATTGGCGTCCTGGGACGAGGTGTGACGCAACAACATCAACACGAGAGCCCGGAGGAATGCGCTGAAGCGCGCCGGCATCAAGAATTTTCGCTGGCACGACTTGCGGCCTGTATGGGCCACGTGGCACGTCATTGCCGGTACAACGATGGCGGAACTGCAGGAGCTCCGCGCGTGGAAATCCGGAGAGATGGTGAGGCGCTACGCACACTTCGCGCCGGATCAATTGCCTGCGGCGGCAGACAGACTGCGTACATTTTCGTATACACCGCCGGACAGCGTCACGCAGAAGGAGCGCGTAACGTCTTGAATCGATGGCTCCCCGACCAGGGCTCGAACCTGGGACCTGCGGGTTAACAGTCCGTCGAGCGGAAGCCTGATTTTACTGCTTCATCAATTGCTTACGGCGTCCGCGCACCCTCGCCATTGCAGTCGAATGCAGTGCATTGCAGGGGTACGCAAAACAGCGCAGCTACACTTTCGTATACGCCTCGTTCCCGATCCGTGCAGCCAGATACGCTGTAAGTCGAGCGTGGTCCACGCCGGAGCTCGACTTTCGACCCTTGGTTCGAAGCGAGAGAGCGCGACAAAGTCGCACACCGAAATCTCGCGAGTAGGAATCATTTCACTCCGGTCATCGTGATGCCGGCAATGAAATGCCGCCGTGCAAGCAGGAAGACGACGACCAGCGGTGCGGTCAGGATTGTGGCAGCGGCAGTGAGCGCGCCGTAGTTGGAGCCGGTCTCGGCATTGGCGAAGAACATCATTCCGAGCGGCGGCGGCGCCAGCTTGGCGTCGGAAATGACGATCAGAGGCCAGTAAAGATCGTTCCAATGCGCGACGATCGAGAATACCGAAAACGCGGCGATGGCCGGCCACGCGCTCGGCGTCACGATGCGCCATACGATCTCGAACTCGTTCATGCCGTCGAGCCTCGCCGCGTGGATGATGTCGTCCGGGAAGCTCTTGAAGAACTGGCGCAACAGGAAGATCGCGAAGACCGACAGGAAGAACGGCACCATCATCGAAAAATAGGTGTTGAGTAGCCCGAGATCGGCCAGCGCGATATAGAGCGGCAGCGCTGGCACCTGCACGGGAATGGCGAGCGCCAGCAGCGTGAGCACGAACAGGATGTTCCGGCCCGGAAAGCGCAGCTTTGCCAGCGCATAGGCGCAGGGGATCGCGACCAGCAGCTGCACCGCGAGGATGCAGGCGCAGACGATGACGCCATTCAGCGCGAAGCGCAGCAGCGGTGCGCTCGTCAACGCGAAATGGTAGTTCTCCACGCCGTAGAACTGCCTGGGCCACAACGCCAACGTCGGGGTGAAGATTTCGGCCGGCGGCTTGATCGATGTGATCAGCATCCACACGAACGGCAGCAGCATGAACACCGCCCCGGCAAGCAGAAAGCCGTGCACCAGCAGCTGCGACACCGCACGGCGCACCAGGGCAGCGGCACGGCTCGTCGCCGGCGGTCGGCGGTTGTCCGGCGGGGTGCGCATCAGTAATGCACCCGGCGTTCGAGGACGAAACTCTGGATGACCGAAAAAATCAGGATGAACACCAGGAAGACCATCGTCAACGCCGCTGCATAGGCGGTATGAAAATACTGGAAGCCCTCGAGATAGATCGAATAGAGCAGCACCTCCGACGACCCCATCGGGCCGCCCTGCGTCATGACGGCCACGGTATCGAAGATCTTGAACGCGGTGATCGATGTCGTGACGATCACGAACATCGTCGTCGGCCCCAGCAACGGCCAGGTGATGGTCAGGAAGCGGTCGATGCCGCCCGCGCATCCGTCGATCTCCGCCGCCTCGTAGAGGTCCTTCGGAATCGCCGACAGACCGGCCAGGAACAGCACCATGTTGAAGCCGATCAGCTGCCACATGCCGATCATGGCGAGGGTCGGCACCACCAGCGCCGGATCGCTCAGGAACGCATGTTCCCCCGCGCCGATCATGTGCAGGAAGGTGTTGATCGGACCCAGGCGCGGATGCAGCAGGAACTGCCACACCGTCGCCATCGCGATCAGCGTCGAGGTGACCGGCAGGAAGTACACGATCTCATAGAAGGATCGCGTGCGCTTGCGCCCGTAGACCAGGACTGCGACCAGCAGCCCGAGGCAGACGGCACCCGGCAGCACGATCCCGACGTAGAGAAACGTGTTCCACAGCGAGCGCCGGAATACGGAGTCGCCCATGGCCTTGCTGAAGTTGGCGACGCCTACCCACTCGAATTCGACGGCGCCGAGCTCGTAATCGGTAAAGCTCATCACGAACAACACGACCAGCGGAACGAGACTGGTCAGCAACAGCAGAAGCGTCGCCGGCAGCGCCAGCCCCATGCCGGTGATCTTTTCGATGAACGCCTGACGGCCACCGAACGGGCGTTGCCTGGCGCCGGAACCGGGTAGAGCGAGCGCGCTCATCCGGCTGCGCCGCCCGAGTTGAGGTACAGCCGCACGCGCTGGTTGCGATCTTCGCGCTGCATATTGAGCGGCTCGGCGCGCTGCCCCTCGGCGTCGAAGATGTGGCAGGCCGCGAGGTCGAAGACGAGATCGACCTCTCCGGTGGTGCCGAGATCGTGATCGGCAGGAACACGACAGGTGATCACTTTGTCACCGAGGCCGGCGACATCGAAGTGCAGGATGTATTCCGAGCCGAGATTCTCGGTGCGCCGCCGGACGGCGCCGAGCGCGACCTGTTGCTCGCGCAACGGAGCGGCGCCGCGGGGGGCGATCGCCTCGGGCCGAATGCCGACGGTGGCGGCGGAGCCGGCGGCAAGCGCCGTCCGCAGCGGAAGGTGCCGACCCATCACCTCGATGACACCGCCGTCGCCAACCGTGGCAGGCAGCAGGTTGATGGCCGGGCTGCCGATGAACTGTGCAACTTTGATGTTCGCCGGTCTTGCATAAAGCTCGCTGGGCGTGCCGAGCTGCAGGATGGAGCCGGCATCCATCATCGCCACGCGGTCGGACATCGTCATCGCCTCAACCTGGTCATGGGTGACGTAGACGAAGGTCGTCTGCAGGCGCTTGTGCAGCTCGGCCAGCTCGCTCCGCATGTGCACGCGGAGCTTGGCATCGAGATTGGACAGCGGCTCGTCCATCAGGAAAACGTCCGGATGACGGACCATCGAACGACCGAGCGCCACGCGCTGGCGCTGGCCGCCGGACAGCTGCGACGGCCGCCGCCCGAGCAGCGGCTCGATCTGCAGCTGCGCCGCCACCGCTCGAACCTCCTCGGCGATGCCGCGCATCACGCGCCGACGGCGGGGCGAGAGATACTTGACCACCGGCAGCCGCTCCCACTGCGACAGCCGCTGCATCGTCAGCGGCAGCCCGATGTTGCCGGCAACGGACATGTGGGGATAGAGCGCGTAACTCTGAAAAACCAGCGCGACCCGGCGCTCGTGCGGCCGCAGATGGTCGATCGACCTGCCATCGATCTCGATTGAACCCGACGTTTGCGGTTCCAGTCCGGCGATGATGCGGATCAGCGTCGACTTGCCGCAGCCGGACGCACCGACCAGGGTCAAGAACTCGCCGTCGGCAACCTCGAGGTCGATGCCCGACAGGACGGACGTTTGCCCGAAGGTTTTTGCGATCGATTTCAGCGTAACGCGTGCCATGAGCTATGACCCAGCGGTCTTGCGCGGCGGATAAACCTCATGGATGACGTCGTCGATCCAGAAGCGGGCGAGGTCGGAAATCTCGGTCGCGCTGACCGTGACGTTCCTGCCGTCGAAGTCATAGACGACCGCACCGAGTTCTTTCGCGCCCGCCATCTCCGGCTGGAGGGTCGGCCCGACCACGAAGGCCGATGAGCCACCCCATACGTAGCGGCAGCCATCCACGACCCGGTCGAGGCTCTTGTGCAGGTGGCCGCTCGCCACCAGCGCCACGCCGTGCCTGCGCACGAGTTCCCGCAGCGGTGCGCGCCACTGCGGCTTCACCGACCAGTAGCCGGTATCGGCCTCGGTGGGTACATCGACAAAGAGAGGCCGATGCATGAACCAGGCGATGTGGCGATAGCCAGCGTCCGCCATCGTCGCCTGCAACCATGCGAACTGCTCGGCCTCATGCGCCAACCCCGAGCCGAAAAGCATCGCGTCGAGGCCGATCAACCGCCATCCCTCGATATCCTTCGACCACCAGTCGTGGCCGAAATGCTGGCGCCAGCGTGCAATCCGCGCGTCATCGACCGGCTGATGTGCGTGGCCCGCCTCGCCGACGTCATGGTTGCCCGGCACGCACAGCACCGGCACGCCGAGCTCCCGGAACAGCCCCGCACAATGGACCAGGTCGTCCTCGTAGTCGGCGCCGTCGACGGTTACGTCGCCGGTATGAACGATCAGATCGGCATCCTGCGTCGCGGTCCAGGCGCGCAATGGTGGCCAGTTAGCGCCGACATGCCGTTTGGCCGGGCTGAGATGCGTGTCGGAAATTTGGAGGATGCGCGTCATGGAGTCATAGGGTTAGGCCGCCGCGGACAATGCCAAGCATTTCATCACTGCCTGAGCAAAATGATCAAGCAATGACCCTTAAAGATCAAGAAGAAAAACACGCCGCAACGACGCGTTCGACTGGGGGCGTTGGATGCGCGTTCGCCTCGCATCCAAACCTGGCCGCGTGCGTCGACCCGGGATCAACGACGGGCCGCGCCAAAGCTGGGCTTGAGGTCGGTGTAGAGCTGGCGGAACAACGCGCGTCGTGGCGCCAGGGTCTCGCGCAGCGTGGCGTCGGGCTCGATGACTTCGGCCACCGGCGGTGGCGGACAGGCATCGCCCAACCTCGCCGCGCCGACCGCGATGGAGGCGAGGCGCGCGGCGCCGAGGGCGGGTCCAATTTCGCCGCCGCGGTGATAGACGAGCGGCCGCCCCAGCGCGGCGGCGATGATGCGCCCCCAGAACCGCGAGCGCGATCCGCCACCGATCACGGAAAGCGCATGGATCCGGTTGCCCCTGACCTCGAGCGCGTCGAGTCCGTCCGCGAGTGCGAACGCGACACCCTCGAGTGCCGCCCTGCCGAGATCCTCGGGGGTCGATCCGCCATCGAGGCCGAAGAACACGCCGCTGGCGGTGGGATCGTTGTGCGGCGTTCGCTCACCCGACAGGTAAGGGAGCATGACCAGCCTGCAAGCTGCCGGCGCGTGCATTTCCGCGGACTCGATCTGGGCGACGAACTCGCCCTCGCTGGCGGCCCCGAGGAGGTGCGCGACGAACGACAGGGTGCTGGCGCCGGACAGCGTTACCGCCATGCGGTGCCACATGGACGGGATGCAATGGCAAAAGGCATGGACGCCACGCTCCGGATCGGGGCGGACGTCGGCGTCCGCGACAAAGATCACGCCGGACGTGCCGAGCGACAGGAAGGCTTGGCCCGGACGGACAACGCCGATGCCGACCGCCCCGCATGCATTGTCGCTGCCGCCGCCAGCCACCGGAACGCCAGGCCGCAGACCGAGCGCGGCCGCGGCCTCGCGCGTCAGTCGGCCGCAGATCTCGGTGCCCTCGACGAGACGCGGCATATGCCGTTCGTCGAGTGCGCAGGCAGCGAGCATCGCGGACGACCAGCGACGGCTTGCCACGTCGAGCCAGAGCGTTCCCGCGGCGTCCGAAGGTTCGCTGACGAATTCTCCGGTGAGCCGGAAGCGCAACCAATCCTTCGGCAGCAGCACGTGCGCGGTGCGGCGGAAATTTTCCGGTTCGTTCGCGGCCATCCAGATGAGCTTGGGCGCCGTAAAGCCGGGCATTGCGAGATTGCCGGTGATGGCACGGCTCGCGGGCTCGCGGTGCTCGAGTTCACGGCAGGCGGCGGCGGACCGGCCGTCGTTCCACAGGATCGCCGGACGAATGACGCGGTCCTGCGCATCCAGCAGCACCGCGCCGTGCATCTGTCCTGAAAGCCCCACGCCGTTGACATCCAGCAATGCCCGCGCGCCGAGCCCTGCAACCGCGGCGAGCGTTGCCCGCCACCAGGCGTCCGGATCCTGCTCCGACCACATCGGCTGCGGCCTCGACACGGACAATGCGGACGCAGACTCGCCGACGAGCGTGCCGGCCTCGTCGATCAGCACTGCCTTGACGCTCGACGTTCCAAGATCGATCCCGAGAAACATGGGTCAGGATCCTTGCCGGCTTGCTGGGGTACCTTCGCGCTGCGCGCTCCGGTATTCGCCCTTGGGGCGGCCCGGCGGGCTTGCTGGGGTACCTTCGCGCTGCGCGCTCCGGTATTCGCCCTTGGGGCGGCCCGGCGGGCTTGCTGGGGTACCTTCGCGCTGCGCGCTCCGGTATTCGCCCTTGGGGCGGCCCGGCGGGCTTGCTGGGGTACCTTCGCGCTGCGCGCTCCGGTATTCGCCCTTGGGGCGGCCCGGCGGGCTTGCTGGGGTACCTTCGCGCTGCGCGCTCCGGTATTCGCCCTTGGGGCGGCCCGGCGGGCTCATGGCGCGGCCTCGAGATAGCGCGCCAGCGTGGCGTGCGTGCCATCCCGCCAGATGCGCGCCAATGCGGCGGCGAAGGCACTTGCATAGGCTTCGTTGGCGGCAAGGTCGCCGAAGATGTCGCGCATGCCGAGCCATGCGCCGGGATTGCCCCTGGCCTCTCGTGCGAGTGCGTGCAGCCGTGGCCAGTCCGGATCGTTGGGCTCGATCGCCGCGCCGCTGTCGGTTTGGCCGTGGCAGTAGCGGCACCAGAAGGCCGCCACCAATGCCAGGCCCTCGACGGACAGTCCGCGGCGCAGGCGGTCCGCCACCGAGGGAAGAATGAACTTGGGCTGGCGGTTCGAGCCATCGAGGCAAAGGCGCCGGATGGTGTCGCCGATTTTCGGATTGGCGAAGCGCCTTTCGATGAGCGCCTTGTATGCGTACAGGTCGTTGTCCGGCACGGGAGGCACGACGGGAATGATCTCGTCGTCGAGCAGTTTCGACAGGAAACGGCTGACCAGCGGCTCTTCCATGGCCTCGTGCACGAAGTGGATGTCCATCAGCGCCGCGGGATAAGCGATTGCTGCATGGCCGCCGTTCAGGAGCCGGATCTTCATCAGCTCGAATGGCTCGACATCGGCCACGAATTGCACGCCTACCTTTTCGAACGCCGGCCGACCCGCCGTGAACCTGTCTTCAAGCACCCATTGCCTGAACGCTTCGCAAAAGACGGGGCGCGCATCGACGATCCCGTACGCCTCTTCCAGCAGCGCGCGCTCGCGCCCGGTGGTCGCCGGCGTGATGCGGTCGACCATGCTGTTGGGGAACGCGACATTCGCGCGGATCCAGTGCGCGAGCGCGGGATCGACCAGCGCTGCCAGGCCGGCGACCGCATTCCCGGTGACGTCACCGTTGCCCGGCAGGTTGTCGCACGACATGACGGTGAAAGGCGCGACGCCCTCGGCGCGGCGGCGGATCAACGCGGCGACGATCAGGCCGAATGCGCTCTTCGGCCGCGCGATGTCGGCCGCATCGGCGACGATGTCGGGATGCGTCGCATCGAAGCGCTGCGTGGCCGGATCGATGCAGTAGCCGCCTTCGGTGATCGTGAGAGACACGATCCGGATCGCAGGATCATGGAGCCTTGCTAGAATCGCCGCCGTGTCGCCGGGGGCGAGAAAGTCGATCATCGAGCCGACGATCCGTGCCGCAGAATGATCTGCCTCCTGTTCGATGACCGTCGTCAGCAGGTCCTGCGCTGCAAGCTCCCGCCGCATCGCCTCGTCGGTCGCGCGTACGCCCGCGCCGATCAACGCCCAGTCGAGATCCATGCCCAGGTTGAACAGCTCATCGAGATAGACCGCTTGGTGCGCCCGATGGAAATTGCCGACACCGATATGGAGGATTCCGGCGCGAAGATCGGTGCGGTCGTACGCCGGAACTCTGGCGACTCCGGCGAGCGCTGCCAGGTTGGCGCGGGAAAGTTTGATGATCATGCGAAGGGCATTCGATCGTTGCAGGTAGTGGAAAAACGCGGGGCCAAGGACAACACCGGGCGTTGACGGTCAGTCTTGCAGGAGCGCCCGCGCCGTCCACTCGTCGGTTACCAAGCCGTTGACGATCCGACCCGTCAGCGCGGCGCGAAGCGGAATGACCTTGGTCGGTCCGTGCGCGATGCAGATCCTGGGCCGCGGACTGTCGATCTGCGGGGGAATGCTGGTGATGCGCGTATTCGTCCCTTCGGTCAGGATTCGACCGTTCGCGTCGAACACCCAACCGACGTTTTCGCCGACGCCTCCCAAACGAATGAGATCCAGCAACTGGTCGCGCGTGATGAAGCCGTCCCGATAGAGGATGGCATTCTCGTCGATCTGGCTGATGCCGGAGAGCCACACGTCCGCGCCATCCGCCATGACAAAAATTCGGCGCACGGATTCGATTTCGAGCAACAGGTTCCGTTGCGACGAGGTCGAGGCATGCATCGGCAGCGGCATCGGGAAATATTGCGCCTGGGTGAGCTCGGCAAGCTTGATCAACGCGTCGAACGGACTCGCCGATCCGTCCGGCGAAATGTTGCCGACGAGCGATACCAGCCGGTGCAGCGGGCGCGCCATGGGGGTCACGCGCTCGACGCTGGCGCGCATCGAACGGCCCGTCCCCAGGCCCATCACGACCGTGCGGTTCGAGCGCAGCAGGCGTTCGATGTAGACCGCCACCGCTTCCGCGACACCGACGAAGGACGTCTCGGCCGTGCCGTCGGCCGGCACCACGTCGCAATGCACGAGGCCGAATCGCCCGGTCAGTTGCGCCGCGAGGTTCATGCACTCGCTGACGGGATGATCCATGCGGAAGGTGATGAGCCGCTCGGACCTGCACAGCGACACCAGGCGCTGCGCCGTCGGGCGCGACACGTTCAGTGCCAGTGCAATGTCGTCCTGCGTCTTGCCCGCGATGTAATAGAGCCAACCGGCCCGGGCCGCGTCGTCGAGGCGTGAGTCCGGGGCATCGGCCATGGGCTTACAGGCCCTGGCTCGCAAGCCGGGACTGGAGCTCCTTCATCGACCCGATGATGCGATCCGCACCCGCGTCGAGCAGCCCCTGCGTCTGGTCCAGCACGGCAAAATGACTTCCGGCCGTGAACCCGAAGGCCGTCATGCCCGCGGCCTTGGCCGCCGTGATTCCGTTCACGCTGTCTTCGACGACAAGGCAACGGTGGGGCGCAACCCCCGCCGCGGATGCGGCAAGCAGGAAGACATCGGGCGCCGGCTTGCCGTTGGCGACCATCGTCGTGCTGAAGATGCGCCCTTCGAACAGGTCCCACAGGGCAGCTTTGCGCAGCGTGAGCTCGAGGCGCTCCTCGTCGCTCGACGATGCCAGGCAATACGGGACGCCGAGCGCCTCGATGGCATCTCGCGTGCCTTCGATGGCCGTGAGGTCGCGCGCGAAGGCCTCGAACAACCGGGCGCGCCATTCATGGACGAACTCCGGCGGAAGCGGGCGCTTCGCCATGCGCACGTAATGGTCCGTCACCGCGGTTGCCGAGCGCCCGAGAAACCGGGAGAGCACCTCCGGCATTTCGCATGCCACGCCGTGCCGGGCCATGATGCTGGCAACCGTGGAACAACTGATCGTTTCGCTGTCGATCAACACCCCGTCGCAATCGAATATGACCAGCTTGAAAGCGCCTGCCGGTGGCGGCAAGTCGTCATTCTGAATCCTTGCGTCCATTCCGGTGTTGTCCGATCATTCGCTCTCTGATAGAGTAATTCTGTCATACTTCGGGTAGTAAAAACTGAGCGGATCACCATGACATGGTGACCAAGTGGTGACTTAGCGAACGGCAATACCTGCCAAAGGAGGCAACGACCATGGGCTGTTTCTCCAGGATGACAACCGGGCTTACGGGGTTGGTTCTCGCGGCGGGCATGGCGGCAAGTCCAGCCGTCGCGCAGAAGGTCGCATTGGACGTGTTCTATTCGCAGCCGTCCTTTGCGAAATATCACGAGCCCATCGCCGAGGCGTTCATGAAGGCGAACCCGAACGTGACCATCACGTTCCGCGCCCCGGCGGCCAACTACGACGAAGGGCATCAGGCAATGCTCCGTCAGGCCGTGACGAACCAGATGCCGGACATCTATTTCCCCGGCTTCCACCTGTTGCCCGAACTGACGCGGGTGCTGGTCAAGCGCAAGCAGATTCTCGACCTCGCGCCCCTGCTCGCCGCAGAACCCGCGGCGTGGCGCCAGGCGAACTACTCCGACAAGATCACCAATCTGGGCAAGGTCGACAGCAAGCTCTACGGGCTCGCCGTGAACGCTTCGCTTCCCATCATGTATTTCAACGCGGACCTGGTGAAAAAAGCCGGAGGCGATCCGCAGCGCATGCCTGACACGTGGGACGGCGTCATCGCCCTTGCGGCCAAGATCCACGCGGCATCGCCGGAAGCCGCGGGCATGGCCTACAACGTGCACAACTGGCCCGATACGTGGCTCTTCCAGGCGATCATCGACCAAGCGGGCGGCACCATGCTCGACCCCACCGGCACCAAGGTCGCCTTCAACACGCCCGCCGCCCGCAAGGTCATGACCAACCTGCGCCGGTTCGTGACCGAAGGCAGCATGCCGCTGATCGAATTCGACGCGTCGCGCCAGCAGTTCGTCGCCGGGCAGATCGGAATCTTCTTCGATACTCCGGCTCGCCTGCGCCAGGTCACCGACCTCGTCGGCACCCGGTTCACGCTCGGCACCGCCGTGTTTCCGATCGATGACAAGGCCAAGGGCGGCATCCCGACCGGCGGCTGCGCGATCATCATCACGGCCAAGGATGCGGCGAAGCAAAAGGCCGCGTGGGACTACGCGAAGTTCATCACCGGCCCGGAAGCGCAGAAGATCATCGTCGAAATCACCGGCTACCTGCCCACCAACAAGCTCGCGTCCGGACCGGCCTACCTCGGGCCTTTCTATGACAAGAACCCGAACTTCAAGACGGCGGCGCTGCAGACGGACCGCGCAGTGCCATGGGAAGGCTATCCCGGCCAGAGCACCGTGCAGATCTGGCGCCAGCAGCGCGATGTGCTCAACGCGATGATGCGCGGCGAGATCACCCCGGATGCGGCGTTGGAAAAGATGGCCAAGGAAACGACGGCGATGATGAAATAGCATTCCTCGAACGCGTCCGGCGGATGCGCCGGACGTTTGCAACGGCACACGCTCGATTCCGCGGCGCCCAATCGGTAGCGGCGCGACCTATCACTTCCATGAAGCAGGCAATGCACGGGTTGACCACCCACCCGGCGGGACAACACGCGGGCCTGCTCTGCGACCTCGACGGTACATTGGCGCAGACCGAGCATCTTCATCACGCCGCCTTCAATGCGATCCTTGCGCCGTCGGGCCGCAGCCTTGACGACGAGGCCTTTTTGCGGCACGTCTCCGGACAGGCGAACCACGCCATCATGGCGTTCTTCTTTCCGGACGCCAGCATCGCGGAGCGGCAGCGTCTCGCCGAACAGAAGGAGGCGTCGTTCCGATCGCTTGCGGCTTCCGGCGGCGTCGATGTGACGCCGGGGGCGGCTGCCATGCTCGCATGGGCGCGGCGACGGCATGTCGCCACCGGGCTCGTGACCAACGCGCCACGGGCAAATGCTGAAATGATGATCGCCGTGCTGGGACTCGCCGCTGCTTTCGATGTCGTCGTAAGCGCGGACGATATCGCTCGAGGCAAACCGCATCCCGACCCGTATCTTGCTGCCATGGACACGCTCGGACTTTCCGCGCTCGCGACCGTGGCGATCGAGGATTCGCTCACCGGCATTGCCGCGGCCCGCGCCGCGGGCATCGGCGTGATCGCGTTGTCGACGGCGTTGACTGCCGCCGCATTGCGAACGAGCGGCGCGGCGCTGGTGGTCGGCGACCTGGCCGATCCTGTTCTCTACGAATACCTGGAACAGCGCTTCGCATTGCACGCTGCGACGTAAGTCGTGTGACCGGGGTATCGGCGGCGTGTGTCCCGGCCGCGGATGGATTGCCTCAAACGTTGCCGAGCCTACTCACCGTGGGCGCTCAGGCGTCGCCGGCGGGCGCCTCGCGCGGATGCGAAGGCGTGCCGCCGCGCTGCGTCGCGACCCATTCGCCGAGGCGGCACGCGCGCGCGAGCAATGCCGCGTCCGAATCTTCTTTCGCGAGCAGTCCGGCGACCAGCGCGGCAAGAAACGCGTCGCCCGCGCCGACCGTGTCGGCGACGACCACCGCGCGGCCTTTTTCCCACGTCCACGCCGAATCGCGCAGGATTCCGGCGCCCCGCGCGCCCGCGGTCACGCAAACCGTCGCACACCCGGTTGCGTCCGCGATCGCACGGGCGTGCGTCTCCTCGCGGCCAGGCGTCTCGGATTCGTTCGCTGCAAGACGCGCGGCCTCCGCGGCGTTGAGTTTCAGCAGCGTGCCGCAACGGGCGATCTCACGCACCAGCGGCAGGGCGTCGAACGGCGGGCGCAGATTCACGTCGAACGCACGCAACGCGTCCGTCGCCAGTGCGCCCAGCACGCGCGTGAGTGCATCGCGATTGTTCGGCGAACGCAGCGCAAGCGAGCCGAACACGAGCGCGCGCGCATGACTCGCCACGTGGACGGTGTCGCTTTCGACGACAATTCGATCCCAAGCGACGTCGCGCGTGATGTCGTAGTGCGCGTCGCCGGCTGGCGCGATGCGTGCGCGCACGTAGCCGGTCGGCATCCCTGCGTGGCGCGCGACGAGGTCCGTGGGAATTTTCCAGTCGTGCAGGCGCCGCAGGAGCTCGTCGCCGCGCAGGTCGCGACCCACGGCCGACACCGGGCGCGCATCGAGACCGAGCTCGTGCAGATGAAAAGCAACATTGAATGGCGCACCGCCGGCGAACAATCCGGACGGAAGAAAGTCCCAGAGAATCTCGCCGAAGCAGAGAACGGTCGGCGCAGAGGACTTCATGCCGCTTGCTTGATCGTTCTTGATCGCGAACCCTGCGCTTTAGGCGCCGTAGTACTCGCGTATGTAGGCGCGGGCGCCGGTGGCCAGTGCCATCGAGTCCGTCCACAGATTTCGCCAGATCGACAGGTTGGCGGACAACGTCGGATGCACGACCTCCGAGGAGAATGACTCGAAGGTGATGGTGCCGCGATAGTCCACCTCGCGCAGCGCGCCAAAAAATTCGGTCCAGCCCACCGTGCCCCGGCCCAGCGCGCCCCGGTTGGATTCTCCGACGTGGACATACCCGAGTTTCCCGGCGGCGGCGGCGGCCAGCACCGGTCCCCGGAACGATTCCTCTTCGATGTTCATGTGATAGGTATCGAGGTGCGCCACCACATTGTCCCGGCCGACCTCGTCGATGAATTGCAGGGTCTGTGCGGTCGTGTTGAGGACGTTGGTTTCGTACCGATTGCAGAATTCCAATCCCAGACTGATGCCGGAGGCCGCAGCCTTGTCCGCCAGCCATGCAATGCTGTCGATCGAATTGGCGCGGCCGCGCGCGGTGACGGCCTTCGTGTAGCGACCAAGGCGGGAGAAGATCACGCCGCCCAGGTAGTCGCCTCCGATGTCGCGGACCAGGTTCAGCGCGAGCTCCAGCCGCGCGCGCCCCGCCGCCACGATTCCATCGTCATCGCTGGACACGTCGGTCTGCTCGTCGAGGCCTAAAGAAACAGCGGCCGTTAAACCGTACTCCGACAGCAACGACGCGGTCAACCGCGCGTCGAAGGTTTCCGGATTGAGCGCGGCCAATTCGATCAGGTCGAACCCAGCCTTTGCCGACGATGAGATCGCCATGCGTGCCTCGGCTTCGGACCAGCCGCCGACCCATACCAGCGCGTGAATGCCGATTCGATTGGACATTGGATTCACCAGCAGGTGTAGCCGCCGTCGGCGATCACGACGCTTCCGGTCATGAGGCTCGCTGCGTCGGACGCAAGGAAGTGGACGATGGACGCGATCTCTTCGACCGTGCCCACCCGCGCCATCGGCGTTCCATCCATCCGGGCGCCGTAGAGCACCGCATTGGACTTCGCGAATTCGGTCATCGGCGTATTGATGCAGGTCGGGGCGACAGCGTTGACGCGGACGCCGCGAGCGGCCCATTCGGCAGCGAGCGACTTGGTCAGATAATGGACTGCCGCCTTCGACGCGTTGCAGGAGATGTGTCCCTGCGGCTTGTTGACGATCAAACCGGAGATGGAGCCGATGTTCACGATCGCGTCGCGCTTCGCCTCCAGCATGTGCCGGCCAAACGCACGGCAGCACCAGAAGAGGCCGTTCAGATTCACGTTGATGACATCCAGCCATTGCGCATCCGACACCGTTTCCGCGGGGGCCTCGCTGCGCGAGATGCCGGCGTTGCAGACGAGAATGTCGACGCCGGCGCCGGTGGCCGCCAGCCTGTCGGCCGTTGCGGTGACAGCGGCGGCATCGGTCACGTCGAAGATGACGACGTCGGGCTGGTGTCCCTTGGCGCGAAGTACCTGTCGACCGTGCTCGGCGATCTTCGGATCGTGATTGGCGATGATGACGCGCGCGCCCGCCTCCGCCAGTGCTTCGCATATCGCGAGGCCGATGGCGCCGCCCCCGCCGGTGACGAGCGCGGTGCGCCCCTTCAAGCTCAGCTTCTCGAGATACATCCCGCTCGCTCCGTCAGTAGTGGGAAGTCATTCTTCTTCGTCAGCCGACCGCGAACTCAGCGCAGAGACCGAAGCAGCCGTTCCACGACGTCAGCCGGACCGATGAACATCGGTTGCCTGATCGGAAATCCATAGCTGGGCTCCAAAAGCGGCTCGACCTCGAACGTCGAACCGTCGAGGTAGCGCTCGACATGGCCGAGCGCGCGCGTGAAAGGCAGCGCGGGCGCGAGGTCCCACAAAAAGCAGGGGCCCGTGATGATCGCATCGCAACGCCCGGCCGCCAGCATCATCAGGTGGTAGCACACCGAGCCCAGGTTGTGCACGCGATACCCGTGGATGCGGCGCACGTCGACGTACTCGTGAATGGCGGTGATCATCACGTTCAGCGTGTCCGGCGCCAGGTGTGCCGGCGACGGGGGCACGGGCGAGCCATTGAGCAGCGCGATATTGTTTTCGAACGCGAACGTCTGGTTCACGAGCGGAAAGTGCAGGTAGCCTGCTACCGGTTCCGGTCCGTGCAGTAGGCCCATGCCGAGACCCCAGACCGGCAACCCGCGCGCGAATGCGGCCGTGCCATCGAGCGGGTCCACGGCCCATTGCCACTGCGCTTCGGGGAGATAGGAGTCGCGCTCCTCCTCGGAGATGACGCCGTACCCGGGCGTGTACGCATTCAGGCGTTTCAGTACGTGCGCCGATGCATCGCGATCAGCGCGCGTCACCGACGAGCCGTCGGCCTTGTCATCGGCAACGACCGCGCCGTGCAACGGGACGGTGATGTCGGCATATTCGCGAAAGAGTTCGCGCACGAAGGCGAGATTGTCCTGGGGCATTGTCTTGTTTGCTCTCAAGTGGGTTCGGTGTGATGGATTTTCTGCAGGCTCGCGGCCGCCCGGCGGGGCTCCTCCATCATGATGGCAACGGCACGGTCCGCGACCGCCATGACCGCCGCGTTGGTGTTGCCGCTCACGATGTTGGGCATCATCCTGCTCGAAGCCGGCGGGCGCGACACCAACCCGCTCTTCAGGATGCCCGCCGATTTCGGAGCACGCGGGCGCCGTGATCCCTGACCAGCCTCGCGGCGGTGACGCAGCCGGCACTCCCGGCGCCCAGACGATATAGTCGTACGAGCCGGGATCGCCGTCGCGGGCGCGTTGCGTTGCGTGTTGCACAGCCATGCTTCCTGCTCCATACCGAACCGTCGGCCGCCTCGCGACACCGGCGACGAGCTCAGCGAATGCCGGCCCTGAGAAATGACTGCACGAACTGCCGCTGGAACAACAGGAACGCGACGAGCAGGGGTCCCGCACTCAACAACGTTGCGGCGGTGATGATCGACCATTCGATGCCCTGGTCACCGGAAGAGAAGATCTGCAGCCCGACCGTCAACGGCCTGGCGCTGACGGAGTTGGTAACAATCAGCGGCCAGAGAAAATTATTCCAGTGGTAACTGACGGAGACCAGCCCATAGGCCAGGTACACGGGTTTCGCCAGCGGCACATACACCTTGAACAGCGTCAGCATCGTCCCGGCGCCCTCGATGCGGGCGGCATCGTCCAATTCCTTCGGGATCGACTTGAACGTCTGCCGCATCAGGAAAATGCCGAACGCCGAGCCGAAGTACGGCAGGCCGATCGCGACAATGGTGTCGATCAGCCCCATCGCGGCCAGCGTCCGATAGTTTTCGATGATCAGCACGTCCGGCATGATCATGAGTTGCAGGAGCACCAGTACGAACATGAGGTTCTTGCCCGGGAACTTGAAACGCGCGAACGCGTAACCCGCAAGTGTTGACAGCGTGAATTGCACGGCGATGATCAGCGTGACGAGCAGGAACGTGTTGAGGAAATAGCGTGGAAACGGCGCCGCACCCCAGACGTACCCGAAGTTGGTCCAGGTCAGCGGCGCGGTGAGATCGAAGCGTGTCGAATCGGCGGGCAAATGGAACGCTGCCCACGCCGCGTAGAACAGCGGCAGCGCCCACAGCACGCCCAGCATCCATGCGGCGATCGTCTCGAGGAGCTTTTGAAACCAGGTGTCGGAACCGAGCGTCATCGGTAGTGCGTCCGTCGATCCAGGATGAGGAATTGACCGATCGCGACGGTGCCGAGTATCACCAACAGAACCATCGACATCGCTGCAGCATAACTGGTGTCCCAGTACTTGAAGCCGACCTCATAGATGTAGTACAGCAGCAGCATGCTGGCATTGTCCGGTCCACCCTTGGTCATGACGATGATGTGATCGACCAGCCTGAAGGCGTTGACCACGGCGTTGACCAGCACGAAAAGCGTCGTCGGCATCAGCAGCGGAAAAGTCACCCGCCAGAAGTAGTACCAGCGTGAGGCGCCTTCGATCGCTGCTGCCTCGGCGAGATTGGCAGGCATGTTCTGCAGCGCCGCCAGGTAGAAAATCATGAAAAACCCGGCTTCTTTCCAGATTGCGACCGCGGTCACGCTGGCGAGCGCGGTGGAAGGTTGTCCCAGCCAGTTATGCGGCGACGTGCCGAACAAGGCCGTGACCTTGTTCAACAGTCCGATCTGCGGCGCGAAGATGAACAGCCAGATGTTGGCAACGGCAACCATCGCCAGGATGGTCGGCGCGAAGTACGACATCCGCACCAGCGCGCGCCCGGGCAGCGCGCGATTGACCAGCAGTGCCATGCACACAGCCAGTCCGATCGACGCGGGGATGGTCCCAACCGCAAACCACCCGTTGTTCTTCAGTGCTTCCCAGAAGATCGGATCCTCGATCATCGTGGTGTAGTTCTCCAGCCCGACAAAGCGGGCCGGGCGCCCTGCTTTCGCATTGGAAAACAGGCTTTCGACCAGCGTTGCCAGCGCAGGATAGTAAGTGAAGGCGGCCAGGAACGCGGCGGCGGGCAGAAACAACGCCCAGCCGACCCAGGGCGACTCCAGATCGTCGCTTGTCGCGTTTCTCATGCTGAATGTCGCTCGCTGGCCGGTGGTGTGATCAACGCTTGTAGCTGCGCAGGATCCGGGTGGCTTCCGCTTGCGCGTCGGCCAGCGCCTTGGCCGGGGTCTTGGTGCCCGTGATCGACGCCTCAATGGCGTCTTCGAGCGCCTTCACCGTGCGCGGACCGTCGTGCGTGGAAAATTCGGGCGCGCAGAACGGCAGCTGTTCCAGGGCCACACCCGCCGGTGGGAAGTCCTGCAGGTACTTCTTCATGATCGGCAGGTCCCAGGCATCCTGACGCGGCGCGACGTAACCCGTTTCGATGCTCCACTTGGCGGCCTGCTCCGCGCTCGTCATCCACTTGACGAACTTGAAGCTCGCTTCGAGCTGCTCCGGGGTGCTCTTCTTGAAAATGTAGATGCTGCCGCCGCCGGTCGCCGATCCGCGTTGCTTGCGGGCCGGGAGCATCGCCACGCCGAACTCGAACTTGGCGTTGTTCTTGACGTTGACGAGATTGCCCGTCGAGTGGTGCATGATCGCCGCCCGCCCGTCGATGAACTCCTTGGGCGCGGTACCCGTGTCGATGATGCCTTCCTGCATGATCTTGTGCTTGCGCGACAGGTCGACAAAGTACTGCAGCGATTCGACCACTGCCGGCGTCGCGAGGTAAGTCTCGTTCCCGGCTTCGTTCGTGAGCTTCGCCTGGTTCGGCGTGGTGAAGCCTTGCAGAAACCACTTCGACGTCACGCCGGACGGAACGATGAGCCCCCAGCGCGTGACGTTGCCGGCGCTGTCCCTGACCGTCAGTTTCTTTCCGAAGGCAACCAGTTCGTCCCAGTTTGCCGGCGGCTTGTTGGGATCGAGGCCCGCTTCACGAAATGCCGCCTTGTTCCAGTAGAGGACCTGCGTCGAACGTTGAAACGGGACGCCGTAGGTCTTGCCCTCGTACCTGCCGTTCATCATGAATGCGGGAAAGAAGCCGTCGAGCCATGCCTTGTCGGCGGGCGTCTTCAGGAAGCCGTCCACCGCAATCACCGCGTCCTCGTCGATGACCGTGAGGGCATCTGCCGCGGTCAGCACCGCGACTTGCGGAGGCTGGCCGCTCTTGTTCGCGGTCAGCGCCTTGGCAAGTGTCTCGCCATAGTTTCCCGAATAGATGGGCTTGACCGTGATCCCGGGGTTCGCCTTCTCGAAGTCCGCGGCCATGCCGTCGATGATCTTGGTCAGCGGCCCGCTGACGGCGATCGGATAGTAGAACGATATTTCCACGGCTCGTGCCGGAATGACCACGACCGTCGCTGCGAAGGCGACAGCCGCCATCACCAGTTTGCTCGACAAATGCTTCATCGGTTACCTCCTGTTGTTGGCTGCGGAATGGATCTGGCGTATGAGTCGCTCGCGTCTGACAGAGCATCAAGCTGCCTGTCCAAGCGACGCCCACTTTCGCCATCGAACAGGCGCAACGCCTCGGCCGGCCAGGAAAGCCGAACCGAATCGCCGACCTGGGTCTGCACTGCACGTCCGGCGCGCACCAGAAGTTCCTCGGCCCCGATCTTGCAGCGCAGGATGGTGTCGGCCCCGAGATATTCCTTGGCGAGCACGGTCGCTGGAATGCCCTCGCGATCGCTCAATACAATATCTTCCGCGCGAACGCCGGCGAGCATGCCCGGCGCGGCGCGTGCGATGACAGCCGTGCCGCCCGACCCCGCGATCGCCGCGCCTTGCGGATCGGACTCGAGCCGCAGGAGATTCATCGCTGGTTGCCCGATGAACCGCGCTGCAAAAACGCCCGCAGGCTGCGAGTACATCGTTTCCGGCGGTGCGACCTGCTCGATGCGGCCCGCCTCCAGCAGCACCACCTGATCGGCCATGCTCATCGCCTCAATCTGATCGTGCGTGACGTAAAGCATCGTGATGCCGAGCTGGCGTTGCAGGCCGTGGATTTCCGCGCGCATCTCGTTGCGCAGCTTGGCGTCCAGGTTGGACATCGGCTCGTCCATCAGGCAGACGGGTGCTTCGGCGATGATGGCCCGGCCCATGGCGACGCGCTGTTGCTGCCCCCCGGAGAGCTGCGACGGCCGGCGCTCGAGCAGCGACGAGAGCCCGAGCAACGACGCGACCGACTGCAGGCGGTCAACGCGCGCTTTCGCGTCGGCTTTGCGGATGCGCAGTCCAAAGGTGATATTCTCCGCCACCGTCAGGTGCGGAAACAGCGCATAGAACTGAAACACCATCGATATGCGCCGATGATGCGGCGGCAACCTGGTAACGTCGACATCGTCGATGGTGATGCGCCCGGAGGTGGCCCGATCCAGCCCGGCGACCAGCCGGAGCAACGTCGACTTGCCACAGCCGGAGGGGCCGAGAAGTACGGTCAGGCTGCCCTTGGGGACTTCGAAGGAAACATCGTCGAGCGCACGAACGGCGCCCCAGTGCTTCGACAGATGTTCGATCCGGATCGCATTCATGCGTGCATTCGCCGGTCGATCACGACGCGAGCGCCGGATACCGCTGCAGCACGTCGAGGAGCGCGGCATGAACGCCGGGCGTCCCGACGATGATCTGCCCGCTGTTGAGGAACGCACCGCTTCCACTGAAGGTGGTGACAACACCGCCCGCTTCCTGCACCAGGAGACTGCCCGCGCCGACGTCCCAGGCATTGAGGCCCTTCTCCCAATGCCCGTCGATCCAGCCCGCGGAAACATAAGCGAGGTCGAGCGCCGCGGCGCCCGGACGGCGGATACCGGCGCAGCGCTGCATGATGACGCGCAGCGACGCGAGATAGTCATCGAGGTAGTGCCAGTCCCTGAACGGAAGACCGGTCCCCAGCACTGCCTCGGTCAGGCCGGGCCGGCCGCTGACGTGAATGCGGACACCGTCGAGAAAGGCGCCACGGCCGCGCGTTGCCGTGAAGAGTCGCCCGCTGGTCGGGTCGTACACGACACCGACGGCGATGGCGTCGTCGATCTGCAGCGCAATCGAAACACAGTAGTAAGGAATGCCGTGCAGAAAGTTCGTCGTTCCGTCCAGGGGATCGATCACCCAGGTGTAACGGGACGTCCCGGCCTCTCCCGATTCTTCTGCCTTGAACGCATGACTCGGATACTTCGCGGCCAGCGTGTCGATGATCACGCGCTCCGCACCCTTGTCGATCACGCTGACGAAATCATTGGCGTTCTTGCGTTCGATGGTGAGGCTCGCACGATTTTTGGCGCCCTCCTGGATGACTACGCCTGCCGCACGCGCCGCGACGACTGCCGTCGACAGAAATGGCGCGAGATCTTCCGCCACCGGCCTTGGCGATTCAACGATGTCCAACGCGAGTTGCACCGGTCAGTGAAAGGGAAACGGTCCGTCGAACGTGCCGATGTTGAGCGTATGGGTGAACAGGACGCCGCCCGTCCATCGGTGGAGCTGAAAGCCGGGCGGCTCCAGCGTGAAGGAGTCGAGCCCGACCGGGCGCAGGTCCAGCGCGGCCTGGTGGGCGGTGCTCGGACAGGACGACGCGATGGTGCCGCCGAACCTGATTTGCGTCGACCGATGCACGTGCCCGCAGAGCACCCGTTCCACTTGCGGGTGGCGTGCGATGACGCGCTCGAGCTCGGCGCTGCGCTCCATGCCGACCTCATCGAAATGGCTCAATCCCGTGACAAACGGTGCGTGATGCATCATCACTAAGGTCGGCGCATCCGGCCTTTCGGCCAGCGTGCGGTCGAGCCATGCAAGGCGCTCGTCGCACAGCGTGCCGCGGGTGCGTCCCTGCACGATCGAGTCGACCGCGACCAGGCGCAGCGGCAGCGTCTCGATCGAATACAGGATGAATTCGCCGGTGGTCGGCAGGTAGGGCTGGTCCGCAAAAGCCAGGCGAAATTCCGCGACCTTGTCGTGATTGCCCGGTATGACGTAGTACGGGGCCTTGAGCTCCCCAAGAATTTCACGTAGATGCGCGTACGCAGTCCGCTGGCCCTTATCGGCCAAGTCACCCGTGATCAGGACGACGTCGGGCTGCGGATCGAGCCGGTTGAGGTGCTCGAGTGCATTGCGCAGCATGCTCGCGGTGTCGACGCGGCCGTAGGCCAGCTCGCCCTTGGGCATCACATGCAGATCTGAAATTTGGGCCAACAGCATCGTCGTTCGCCTTCGCTGCACCTGAAGCCATCTCGCGCCGACGCGCGAAAGGCAGGTAAGTCTGGCCTTCTCCCGTTGCAGGTTTGTGAATGCACGATTCCCTCCGGCGCCAACCGGCGGGACAGGCAAGTGACGCGTACCGCCTGCTTTTGCTGCTGCTATTGCGTACGAGTGATTTTATTTATACGCTATGTGCAAATGTACACCACGGATTTAAAAATTGGAAGCACGTGAAGCCAGCCTGGCCATCCGGGCCGCATGGCTCTACTACGTGCATGGGCTCAACCAGGCCGAAGTTGCCGACCGTCTCGGCATCTCGCGCGTCAAGGTGCATCGCCTCATTGCACTTGCCCACCAGCAGAACTGGGTCAAGGTCTTTGTCGAAGGCAGCACAGCCGAAGGCTTGGCGCTGGAGCAATCGGCGAAGCAGATTTTCAATCTGCAGTTCTGCAGCGTCGCCCCGTCGGACGTCGATGGCCTGGCCCTCGGACCCGAGGCCGGATTCCGCAGCCTGGGCGCGGCGGCGGCACTCTATCTGCACCAGTATCTGGAGCACCACCCAAAATGCTCCATCGGCGTCGGGCACGGACGCACGCTGGCTGCGGTCGCCGACGCGTTGCCGAAGATATCCCGGCCGCAGTCGCAGTTCGTCTCGATCCTCGGGAGCCTGACCCGGCGCTCGACGGCGAATCCTTTCGACGTGATCTATCGCTTCGCCGAACGAACAGGCGGTGCAGGCTATTTCGTGCCCGCGCCGTTCTTCGTCGATTCGGTCGATGACGCCGAAGTTCTTCGCGGCCAGCGTGTCGTGAAAAGCGTTCTGGAGCTTGCGCGGAAGACCGACCTCGTGCTGATCGGAATCGGCAACCTCAAGAACAGGCCCGCCATCTACGAGTCCGAGCGCAGGGCGCTTGCTGCCCTCGGCATCGTCGGCGAGATACTCGGCCAGTTTTTGGACCGCGAAGGACGCACGGTACATTGCGACATGGCGCAGCGCTCGATCAGCCTTCGCCTGGAGGAGCTCCGGGGCCGCACCGTGATCGGTATTGCAGGAGGACCGGACAAGGTGGACGCCATTCGCGCGACGCTCCGCAGCGGACTCTTGTCCGGGCTCATCACCGACGAGACGACCGCGCGCGCTATTCTTGAGCAGAAGACGCCGCGCAGCGCAGCGGCGAAACGTGCTCGCAGCCGCAAGCCGCTACCCCCGGTGATTCGCTCCGACGGCAATCGGTCAACCCTGGGCCGGTGACGCACCGCCCCACACCGAGGATGACATTGATGAACACGCATGAACCAATGACCGCCGTTGTCTGCCACGGTCCGAAGGATTACCGCGTCGAGAAGATCGCGCGGCCGGTTGCCGGCCCGCGCGAGATGATCATCCGCATCAGCGCCTGCGGCATCTGCGCGAGCGATTGCAAGTGTTGGTCCGGCGCCAAGTTGTTCTGGGGCGAGAACCCGTGGGTGAAAGCCCCGGTCGTACCCGGCCACGAGTTCTTCGGCTCGGTCGAATCGTTAGGCGATGACGCGGCCGCGCACTTCGGTGTCGCGCTCGGCGACCGCGTCATCGCCGAGCAGATCGTGCCGTGCGAGCAGTGCCGCTATTGCCGCTCCGGCAAGTACTGGATGTGCGAGGTGCACAACATCTTCGGCTTCCAGCGCATCGTGGCCGAGGGCGGCATGGCGCAGTACATGCGCTTCCCCGCCAATGCGCGCGTGCACAAGATTCCCGTTGGACTGCCGCTGGAAGATGCCGCGATCATCGAGCCGCTGGCGTGCGCGATCCACGCCGTCAATCGAGGCGATATCCAGCTCGACGACGTGGTGGTGATCGCGGGCGCGGGTCCGATCGGACTCATGATGGTGCAGGTTGCGAGACTCAAGACCCCGCGCAAGCTGGTGGTCGTCGACCTGGTCCCGGAGCGATTGGAACTTTCCATGCGCTACGGCGCCGATGTTGTCATCAATCCGAAGAGCGAGGACGCGCTCGCGATCGTGCGCGAACTCACCGGCGGCTATGGCTGCGATGTCTATATCGAGGCCAGCGGCTCGCCGAGTGGCGTGACGCAGGGCCTCGACATGATCCGCAAGCTCGGCCGCTACGTCGAGTTTTCGGTGTTCGGCAGCGACACCAGCGTCGACTGGTCGATCATCGGCGATCGCAAGGAGCTCGACGTTCGCGGCGCGCACTTGGGACCTTACTGCTATCCGATCGCCATCGACCTCCTGGCCCGTGGTCTCGTGACCTCGAAAGGAATCGTCACGCACGACTATCCGCTGGAGCAATGGGACGAAGCCATCAGACTGGCCAATTCGCTGGATTCGATCAAGGTCCTGATGAAGCCGGCTTCTTAGCCGGGAATGAGACGATGGACTACGTCATCGGCGTCGATATCGGAACGCAGAGCACCAAGGCGCTGCTGTGCGACGTGCGCGGCCGAATTATCGCGCAGCAGTCACGCGGCTATCGCCCCGACACGCCGCAACCGCTCTGGGCGGAGCAGTGGCCGGCCGTTTGGCTGGACGCTGTCGTCGATTGCATCGCGCAGTGTGTGGCAAGCGCGCAAGCGTCGGAAGACGGCTTCGCGCGCCGCGCCGTGCGCTCCATTTGCGTGAGCAGCCTCTACGGTGGCTCCGGCATTCCGGTAGACGAGCGTATGCAGCCGCTGCATCCGTGCCTTATCTGGATGGACCGGCGCGCGACTGCCGAAGTCGATTGGGTGCGTTCAACCCTCGATCTGGAGCGTCTCCGGGACATCACCCGCAATGGCGTCGACAGTTACTACGGCTTCACCAAGATGCTCTGGCTCAAGAGCAACAAGCCAGATGTTTGGAAAAAGACACGCTATCTGCTCCCGCCGAACGCCTTCGTCGCCCACGCGCTCACCGGAGAGATTGCCGTCGATCGATCGTCCGCCGGCAACATCGGCGGCGTCTACGACTTCAAGGCCGCGACGTGGTCGGCCGAGATGCTCGACGCGCTCGGTATTCCGGCGGCGATGATGCCGGAGCGACTCGTCGGCTCGAGCGACGTGGTCGGTGGGTTGACCGCGCACGCTGCCGAACGGCTCGGACTCGTCGCCGGCGTGAAGGTGGTTGCGGGCGGTGTCGACGCGGCCGTCGCGACACTTGCCGCCGGCGTCACCCGCGCGGGCCAGCACGTCGCGATGATCGGATCGAGCATGTGCTGGGGCTTCGTCAGTCAGGATGCGGATGCACGTCACGGCCTGGTGAGCATGCCCCACGTGTTCGGCGGGCCGCAGGACGCCTACGTGTTCGGGGGAGCCATTACGGCTGGCGCCGCCGTTACCTGGTTTCGCGACCATTTCTGTCGCGACGAGGCCGCTGCCGCAACCGCCGACGGTGTCGACATTCACGATCGGCTCGACGCCGGCGCGAAGACCGTGCCGGAAGGCGCGGACGGCGTGCTTTTCCTACCCTATCTGATGGGTGAGCGCAGCCCGGTATGGGACGCCAGGGCAAGCGGGGCGTTTGTGGGCTTGAGCCTCTTTCACAATCGCGACCACGTCTATCGCGCCGTCCTGGAAGGCGTAAGCTTTGCTTTGCGGCACAATATCGAGGCCGGGGCGCAAGGCGCTGCCTCGCTCGACGAACGCCTGATCGTCGTCGGCGGTGCAGCGCATTCCGATCTGTGGATGCAAATCATCGCCGATACTACCGGGCGCCCGGTGTTCACGATCGAGGAGGAAGTCGAGGCCGCGATGGGAGCCGGCCTGCTGGCGGCCTACGGCGTCGGTCTCGTCACCAGTGAGGACGTGCGCCGCGGCTGGGTAACATTGACGCCACGTGCACAGCCGGATCCGCCAGCCACCCGAACCTACGACGCGTTCTTCAACATCTACAAGGCGCTTTATCCCGCCTTGAAGAACAGCATGCACGATCTGCACACGCAAGCCGAAATCTCGCGCGAGCGCAATGGCCCCGTGGAAACCCATCAAGAGCCTTGAACAGACGTCGTCGCGGTCCCGTAGTGTCCAATTACTCGATCGAAACGCCTTTACGCGGCTCGGCGGTCGTAGTAGTTCAGCAAACCGCCTAGTCGCTCGTGCTTCCTGACGGAGACGCTCTGGCTGTCGATGTGCTCGATCGGCATCAACAACCGATTGCCGAGACCTTGGTGATTCCGTTCACCGCAATAGTGGGCCACATACTCACGAACGGCACGGCGTAACGAGCCCTGCCCCACGAAGATCATTCGGCTCAGGCATTCCTCTTTGATCGAGCGCACAAAGCGCTCCGCGTAAGCGTTCAAGTTCGGCGATCGCGGTGGTAGACGGATAACCGCGGTCCCGCTTTCGCTGATTATCTTGCGGAATGCAGCGCTGTACTTGGTGTCACGATCGAGGATCAGATAACGTTTCGCCGATAGTGCGCCATCGATCGCATCGGTCAGGTTGCGCCCGACCTGAAGCATCCAGGTCTCGGTCGGATTCGTCGCGATACCGGCGATATGGACCAAGCGGTCAGCGAGGTTGATCACGAACAAGAGGTAGCGTCACCAAGCCCTTTCCCGTCCACACTTCGACACTCAGGAAATCCCCGGCGGCAAGTACTTCCCAATGCGCCTTGAGAAACGTTGCCCATGAGGAATGCTTTCCCCGTTGCGCGCAGGTTCGATGCCGTTGCGCATAAGCACATTGGCTACGGTGCCACGCCCTACCCTATGTCCAACGTTGGCCAAGGCCCCTTGGATCCGGGTGTAACCCCAGCTTGGGTTCTCGGTGGCCATGCGGACGATGAGTGCGCTGATGGCGTTCATGACCGCTGGACGTCCCGGCCGACGCCGGTGCGAGAAATTCCACTTCGTGGCGACGAACTGACGGTGCCAGCGCAGGAGCGTACCGGCGTGACCATCGTACGCAGTTCAAGCAACGCCCTACGACCAACGGCCTTTGCCTTGCGCGCCAGCAGGGCCCGTTCGGCGTCGCTGAATCGCAGCCGTCGTCCCCTTAGCCGCTCCTGCAGCATCGAATTCTCCGCTTGGAGATATTCGATGACGATCACCTGGTGGCGCGGGCAAAAAACGGGTATCCCCAAGTACACGATCAATACTTGATTGATTTGCTTCATGGCGGCTCCCGTATTACGCTGAACTCCGGTTCCCCCGACCTTGCACCCTTGCGAAACCGACCAATTCTCGATCAGACGGCACTGCGCTTCGGTGATTTCCATCCGCGCAGTATCTCGCCAATCTAGGCTGGAATGGCCTACAAGTTCCAGTTCAGGGATGTTCTCGCGCAGCAGGATGCCATCGTCGATGGGCTGGTGTTGACGCTCCAGTTGAGCGTTGGCATTATTTCCTTGGGCTTTGTCAGCGGCGTAGTCTTCGCCACGGTGCTGGTGTACGGGAAGCCATGGGCGCGGAGAATCGCGGGCGCCTACGTGGAGGTCATCAGGAACACGCCGCTCATCGTGCAGTTGTTCCTGATTTTTTTCGGCCTGCCGTCCCTCGGCCTGAAGCTGGACGTGATCACCGCCAGCGTACTTGCGCTGACGATCAATCTCGCGGCCTACACCGCAGAAATCGTTCGCGCGGGACTTGAAAGCATTCCCAAGTCGCAGATCGAGGCGGGCATTTCGCTGGGACTGACCGGGCGGCAAGTCTTCTGGCATATCGTCCTGCTGCCGGCCCTCAAGAATGTCTATCCTTCGCTTACCAGCCAGTTCGTGTTGATGATGCTCGCGACCAGCGTGGTATCGCAGATTTCGGCAGCCGAGCTGTTCCACGCCGGCTCGATCATCCAGTCGCGGACCTTCCGCGACTTCGAGGTCTTTACGGTCATTGCAGTCCTGTACCTGTGCCTGTCGCTGGTGATGCGCGTCGGATTCAGCGTTTGCTACCGGATTTTCTTCCGCAGATAATGATCCGGGAACTCTCCATCACGGACGTCTGGTATCTGGTGCTCGCCATGCGCTGGACCATCTTCCTGACCTTTTTCGCCCTGACCGGCGGCGGGGCGATCGGCCTCATCATTGCTGCCTGCGGCGCCTCGGGTCATGTCACGCTGCGCTACCTGGCACGCGGTTATGTCGGTCTCGTGCAGGGCATTCCTCTTCTTGTGTGGCTGTTCATTTTCTATTTCGGGCTCTCGATACTGGGCTACAGCCTGCCGGCATGGATCGCCGCCGCGCTCGGGTTTTCGGTTTATGCAGGCGCTTTCCTCGGAGAAATCTGGCGCGGAGCGCTGATCTCGATCCCGAAGACGCAATGGGAGGCCGGGCGCTCCATCGGGCTGACCTTTCCAGAGCAACTGCGTTACGTTATCGTTCCGCAGGCGGTTCGAGTTGCAATTCCGCCGACGGTCGGATTCACCGTGCAGTTGATCAAGAATACGTCGCTGGCGGCAGTCATCGGCTTTGTGGAATTGACGCGCGAGGGACAACTGACCACGGCGGCGACGTTCCAGCCTTTTGCGGTCTATCTGATCGTCGCAGCGCTGTATTTTTGCATGTGCTATTCCCTCACGCGCTACAGCAGGGTCCTCGAAAGGACGCGACGTGTCGCTCGTTGAGTTGAAATCCGTAGTCAAGCGCTACGGGCAAAACACCGTGTTGCAGGATGTCGATCTGACGGTCGAAAAGGGGGAGATCATTGCCATCATCGGACGTTCCGGCTCGGGCAAGAGCACGCTGCTGCGCTGCGTCAACGGCCTGGAACCGGTGCAGGGTGGCGAGGTGTGGGTCGACGGCGTGGCTGTCCACGATCCGAAATCGGACTTGCGTGCGTTGCGGGCGCGCGTCGGGATCGTGTTCCAGAGCTTCAACCTGTTTCCGCACCTGACGGTTCAGCGCAATATCACGCTGGGCCCGACTATCGTCAAGGGCATGGCGGCGGACCAGGCTGTAACGCTAGCGCACGAAGCTTTGCGCAAGGTCGGGCTGGAGGAGAAGATGGGCGCTTATGCCGACGAACTGTCCGGCGGACAGCAGCAGCGTGTCGCCATTGCGCGGTCACTCGCGATGTCGCCCACCATCATGTTGTTCGACGAAATCACGTCGGCGCTTGACCCCGAACTGGTGGGGGAGGTACTGCTGGTTCTCGAAGCGATGGCGCGGGACGGCATGACGATGCTGCTGGTCACGCATGAAATGAACTTCGCGCGCCGGGTCGCGGACCGCGTCGTTTTCATGAATCAGGGCAAGGTGTGGGAGCAAGGCCCCGCAAAGGAGTTTTTTGCGTCGCCCAAGACGGATGAGTTGAAAAGCTTCCTGAGTTCGGTTCTTCACTAGGAGGAAGTCATGTTAACGAAATGGGTTCTATCGATTGCAGCCGCCGTGCTGTCGCTCGGCAGCCCCGCCGCGCAGGCCGACAAGCTGGCGGATATCCTGTCGAATGGCGTCGTGCGCATCATCGTGTTTACCGATGTGCCGCCGTTCAGCTCGACCAACGTCAAGCGCGAAGTCGAAGGCTTCGACGTGGATCTGGCCAGAATGGTTGCAGATGGGCTGGGCGTGAAACTGGAACTGGTGCCGGCCACGGCTGCCAATCGCATCCCGTATCTGCTGACCGACAAGGCCGACATGAATATCGCCGCCATGTCGGTCACCGCGGAACGCGCCAAGCAGGTGATGTATAGCGCGCCTTACGCCGACACGTCGCTCGCCGTCTACGGACCGAAGTCCGCCAATGTGAAATCGGGCGCTGACCTGGGCAAGCTCAAAATCAGCGTCGCCAAGGGAACGACCGAAGATATCGTCCTTACCTCCCTCGGTTCGAGTGCCGACATCATGCGCATGGAGGACAACGCCACGGCCGTCCAGGCGTACCTGTCGGGCCAGTCGCAATTGCTAGCGGCCAATTCGGTCGTCGTCGTCGAACTGGCCAAAAAGAATCCCACCAAGGAATTCGATTTCAAGTTCGCCCTGCGGCGCGCGCCGGCCCACATCACCGTGAAACTGGGTGAGCACAATCTGTTGCGCTGGCTCGACACTTTCATTTTCCAGACGACGCTCACCGGCGACCTGAACAAGCTGCACGTGAAGTGGCTCGGCGGCCCGATGACGGCGCCGCTGCCGTCGCTTTGACGGCCTTGCCGCAATCACGCTTGCCGCCCATGCGGCCGGCCCCGACCCGCATCGATTGACGGCCCATGTCGAAGCACGATTTCACTGTCGCAGAGTTCGCCGGGCGACGCGCGCGCGTGCGCGACGCGATTTCCGCGGCCGGGCTCGATTGGCTGTTGATGTTCCATCCGGTCTCGATCCACTGGCTGACCGGGTCGGACGCGAAAAGCTATCAGGAATTTCAGTGCCTGATGATGTCCGCGCAACCCGGGCCGCTGACCATCCTGACCCGCGAGGGTGAGCGCAACGAGTACCGGGACGACACGCTGGTCGACGAGATTTTCACCTTCGGCGGCGGGGAAAACGAGGACGCCGTTGCGGCTTTCGCAAAGCTCGCTGCGTCGCTGGGGGTGCCGGGCGGGCGCGTGGGCATGGAGGTGCCGGCTTACTACCTCCATCCACACGACTATGTGCGGCTGAAGCAGTTCCTGGGCAGCGCGCTGGTAGCGGAGCCAACCAACCTCGTGCACGACCTGAAGCTCGTCAAATCCCCGGCCGAACTCGCCTATATTCGAAAAGCCGCCCGCAAAGCCGACGTTGCCATGGCGGCGTTCGCCGGTGCGCTGGGCGAAGGTTGCAGCGAAATCGCGCTGGCCGGCAAGATTCATGCGGCGCTGCTGGGGGCCGACAGCGCGCTTGCGGCCAGTCCGATCAATCTCGTTTCCGGCGAGCGATCCGGCTTTAGCCACGGCGCGCCGACCGAGCGGCGCCTGCGCCGGGGCGACGCGGGCAATGTCGAATACGGTGCGACGCATCGGCGCTACACGTCGACCATCGGCCGCCAGTTCAGCGTGGGCCGACCAAGCGCCCGGATGGTCGAGGTCTATGACGTCGTTCGCAGCGCCTGCGATGCGTGCATCGCGGAAATCCGCGATGGGGTGCCGGCAGTGCAGCCGCATAAAGCCGCCAGGGACGTGATTGGCGAGGCTGGCCTCGAGCGCTATCGCGTCCATACCTCAGGGTACGGCCTGGCGCCCGGTTTTCCCCCGACCTGGGGTGAGCCGATGCACATGATCGGCGGCAGTACTTACATTCTGCGCGCCGGCATGGTGGTCAGCGTCGAGCCGCCGGTTTTCATCGGGGACGAGCGCCTGGGCGCAAGGATCATCGACAATGTCCTGGTGACGGCGGATGGGGCCGAACTGCTGTCGCAATTCAGCCGCGACATCATCGTTGCAGATGATCATTCTCGCCAATGAATAACTGTTGCGCCGATAGGTCTGTCCGCATTTAGGTAACACTCAGTTGTTTGCTGACTTTTTGAAAAGGAGTTAATCATGCTCAGGAAATGGCTTCAACCGCTTGTCGCCATCCTGCTTTCCGTCGGCTTGTTCAACGTCGCCTGGGCCGATCGTTTCGAGGAGATCCTTTCGAAAGGGGTCATTCGCATTGGCGTTCCGCTGGACGTCCCGCCGTTCGGTTCGCAAAACGTCAACCGCGAACCCGAAGGCTTCGATGTCGACATGGCCAACATGGTCGCCAAGGCGCTGGGCGTCAAGCTCGAACTCACGCAGATCACCGGTGCGAACCGGCTGCCTTATCTGCTAACCGACAAGGTGGACATCGTGATTTCGGTCATGGGCCTGACGCCGGAGCGGGCGAAGCAGATCATGTTCACCGCCCCGTATGCAAACACGTCGCTGGCTGTTTACGGTCCCAAGAACATCAACATCAAGTCCGCCGCCGATCTGGGCAACTACCGGGTGGCCGCCGCCAAAGGCACGACCCAGGAACTGGCACTGTCCGCCGCGAACCCCAAGGCCAACATCATGCGCACCGAGGATGATGCGACCGCCGCGGCCGCCTATCTTTCCGGACAGGCGCAGATCTTCGCGACCAACAGCCTGGTTGCGATCGACCTGGCCAAGAAGAACCCGAAGAAGGAATTCGACCTCAAGTTCAACATCCGCAGGAGTCCTGCGCACATGGGCGTGAAAATGGGCGAGCACAATCTGGCACGCTGGCTGGATTCATTCATCTTCTTCAACACCATGAACACCGAGCTCGACAAGCTACACATGAAATGGCTCGGCAGTCCGATGGAACCGATGCCCGCACTGTGATGGAAGATTCCGCGCAACCCGAAGTGCGTTGGGACAAGATGACGGCCCCGGCGCTGGTCGAGGCAGCCCGCGAAAAGACAGTGGTCATCATCCCGCTGGGGGCCACTGAACAGCACGGGCCGCATCTGCCGACGCAAGTCGACTGGCGATTGGCCTATGAAGTGTCGCTGCGCGCCGCGCGTCTGATGCACGGCCGCCAGAGAGCGCTGGTGACGCCGGCGATTCCGTTCGGCATGTCGGAACACCACATGTCGCTTGGCGGCACCCTGACCCTGAATTTTTCGACGATGGCCGCAGTCATCGGTTGCGTGGTGCGCTCGGCAGCGCGTCACGGTTTCGAGCGGATTTTCGTTCTCAACGGCCACGGCGGAAATATCGCCGCGCTGGAAACGATCATCACCGAGCTCACCGTCGAGCTCAGACTGCCTCTGGCCGGCGGGACCTATTGGCAGATCGCCGCCGGTTCGATCCGCGAGATCCTCGAGCAGCAGGCCGTCGTGCTGCACGCCTGCGAAGCCGAGACCTCGATGCTGCAGGCGATCTCGCCCGAGATCGTGATGCCGCTCGATGCGTCGCTCAAGGCGCCGCTGGTCCCCGGCTTGTCGGCGATCGCGGGCGTCAACCCCGGCGTCTACCGGTGGCAACAACTGCAGACGCGCTCGAAGCTCGGATTGATCGGCGAAGCGTGGTCCGCCACGCCCGAGAAAGGCCGGCGGCTGCTGGACGCGATCGCCCGTGATGTGGCCGCTGCGCTCTCCAATCAGGGATTGTGGGAAGCGCCGATCTAACCATCAAAGGCCTGCATGAGCACAACAGTTTTCAGCGACGTCGATTGGAACAAAGCGGGCAAGCAGGTGGGCTCACTTTTTCTGCCTCACTCGCCGGATGACGACGCGTGGGGCGTTATCCCCTATCCCGCGGCGTCGATCAAAAATGGCGATGGACCGGTGGTGGTGGTGTCCGGCGGCGTGCATGGCGACGAGTACGAGGGTCCGGTGGTCATCAATGAATTGGTCCGCCAGATACAAACTGAAGACGTGCAGGGGCAGCTCATCCTGCTGCCGACCTTCAATGCGCCCGCGCTGCGCGCCGGCCGGCGCACGTCGCCGATCGACCGGCTCAACCTCGCCCGGGTTTTTCCGGGCGACGACTTCGGCACGTCGACGCAGCAGATCGCGCGGTACGTGGCGGATCGCATCTTCGCCCGCGCGAACTTTTACCTGGACCTGCACGCCGGCGGCCGAACCCTGTTCATCGAGCCGAGCACCCATGTCGTCATGAGCGACGAAATGAATCCGGACGTGGTGAAGGAAAACGCACGCCTCGCCGAAGTGTTCGGGGTCGGCGTCACGGTGCAGACCAGCAACATGGGCGACTACCGCACTTCTTGCGGGTATACCAGCATGAAGGGGATACCGACGCTGGCGGCCGAAATGGGGATGGGGGGATGGGTCACCGGCGATTCGGTCCAGGCCACGCGCGATGCAACCCGGCGTTTTCTGAAGCACACCGGCGTGTTGCCGCGGATCGCCACCATCGCCGGAGTGAAAACGCGCTGGACACGGATCAACGGGGCCGACGCCTATGTGTTCGCGCCCTGTGATGGGTACTTCGAACGGCGCTTCAACCTTGGCGACCCGATCGTTGCCGGCCAGCTCGCGGGATTGATTCACCAGTTGTCCCGTCCCGCGGTCGAACCCGAGCCGGTGTACTTCAAGTCCGCGGGAACACTGTATGCGCATGGCCTCGTGGGTCATGTGCGTGCGGGTCAGAATCTGGCCGTCCTGACCGAAGATGTGGCCCGGCCTGATTGAGAGGCACCGTGGCCGACCCGAGGTCCGAGGTAACACGCGACGACATCGTCGCCGCCCAGCGCAGGATGTTCGAAGACTTCAAGCCCTTCCTGCGCCGCACACCGGTGCTGGCAGTCAGCGGCGATTCGGTCGGACTCGGCTGCGCGGAGGTGTGGTTCAAGCTCGAACATCTGCAGGTCGGCGGCAGCTTCAAGGCGCGCGGCATGCTCAACCGCCTGCTGGTGAACCCGATCCCGGCCAGCGGCGCGATCATCGCCTCCGGCGGCAACGCCGGCATTGCCTGCGCGCAAGCGGCCAATGCGCTCGGCGTGCCATGCGAGGTCTTCGTCCCCGAACTTTGTCCGCCGGCCAAGCAGCAGAAACTCGCTGCGCTGGGGGCCCGGGTCGTGGTGGGCGGCGCCTTTTATCCACAAGCGTTGCAGGCCTGCCGGGCGCGGCAGGAAAGCACGGGGGCCCTGCTCGTCCACGCCTACGACCAGGCCGAAGTCGTGGCCGGCGCCGGGACCCTCGCGCTGGAAGTCGAGGCCCAGGCCGGGATGCCGGATTCAGTGCTGGTGAGCGTGGGCGGCGGCGGCCTGATTGCAGGACTCGCTGCGGCTTTCGAAGCGCGTTGCAACGTCGTCGCGGTCGAACCCGAACGGTGCCCCACGCTGTTCGAGGCGCGCCGGCAGCGGCAACCGGTCGACGTGGACGTCGGCGGAATCGCCGCCGATTCGCTCGGGGCCCGGCGCATCGGTCGCATTGCCTGGGACCTGACCGAACAATGGGTCGGGCGGTCGTTGTTGCTAAGTGAAGATTCGATCCGCTCTGCGCAAATGTGGATGTGGCGCGAACTGAAGCTTGCCGTCGAACCCGCGGCGGCATTGCCGCTCGCCGCGTTGCAGAGCGGCGCCTACGTACCGCGCAGCGATGAAAAAGTGTGCCTGATCGTTTGCGGCGCGAATTTCGATCCGGACTCGCTGGCGTGAAGGTTCCTGCGTAATACGGGAGTGTCCCACGGCGATGCGGCGATCCGAAACGATGTCGATGCTTGCGCCGAGTTTTCGTGCAGTAGTCCCACGGGCAAGCCGGGCGCATCGCGTCGTACAGAGGCTGTCGTAGTCAGGAATCGCTTCGCACCAATGGAACCAGGAACGTCTGAATGAGGCCGTAGTGTCCAATTACTCGATCGAAACGCCTTTACGCGGCTCGGCGGTCGTAGTAGTTCAGCAAACCGCCTAGTCGCTCGTGCTTCCTGACGGAGACGCTCTGGCTGTCGATGTGCTCGATCGGCATCAACAACCGATTGCCGAGACCTTGGTGATTCCGTTCACCGCAATAGTGGGCCACATACTCACGAACGGCACGGCGTAACGAGCCCTGCCCCACGAAGATCATTCGGCTCAGGCATTCCTCTTTGATCGAGCGCACAAAGCGCTCCGCGTAAGCGTTCAAGTTCGGCGATCGCGGTGGTAGACGGATAACCGCGGTCCCGCTTTCGCTGATTATCTTGCGGAATGCAGCGCTGTACTTGGTGTCACGATCGAGGATCAGATAACGTTTCGCCGATAGTGCGCCATCGATCGCATCGGTCAGGTTGCGCCCGACCTGAAGCATCCAGGTCTCGGTCGGATTCGTCGCGATACCGGCGATATGGACCAAGCGGTCAGCGAGGTTGATCACGAACAAGAGGTAGCGTCACCAAGCCCTTTCCCGTCCACACTTCGACACTCAGGAAATCCCCGGCGGCAAGTACTTCCCAATGCGCCTTGAGAAACGTTGCCCATGAGGAATGCTTTCCCCGTTGCGCGCAGGTTCGATGCCGTTGCGCATAAGCACATTGGCTACGGTGCCACGCCCTACCCTATGTCCAACGTTGGCCAAGGCCCCTTGGATCCGGGTGTAACCCCAGCTTGGGTTCTCGGTGGCCATGCGGACGATGAGTGCGCTGATGGCGTTCATGACCGCTGGACGTCCCGGCCGACGCCGGTGCGAGAAATTCCACTTCGTGGCGACGAACTGACGGTGCCAGCGCAGGAGCGTACCGGCGTGACCATCGTACGCAGTTCAAGCAACGCCCTACGACCAACGGCCTTTGCCTTGCGCGCCAGCAGGGCCCGTTCGGCGTCGCTGAATCGCAGCCGTCGTCCCCTTAGCCGCTCCTGCAGCATCGAATTCTCCGCTTGGAGATATTCGATGACGATCAACTGATGGCGATTTACCCAGCCGGCGAATACCGTCAGCAGAAATGTGAGCGCCGGAGGCACAGAACTCATGCCAGCAGTCTACCGCGAAGCGCCGTCCGAATTGTTGGACACTACGGGATCGATCTCGCGCTGCCCGGCTTGCTTTGACCGCTTACGGCGAAATTGAGCCGATCTGCGGGATGACTGCAGTTGGCCGGAACACGCCCTAGGGATCGGCAAGTTCCGACCCCACCGGTCCTTCGACTTGCCGAAGAGCGGACGTTCGAGAAACATGGCATGCAGGCGCTAGAATGGTATCTTCAACGTGCCTCGATCCGCGGGTGCGGCAATCAGAGAAAAGATCTCATGCGTGCACTGCTCATGTTGTTCGCCGGCGTCGCCGCCACGGCCGCGGCCGCCCAACCCGACTGGCAGCCGATCGGCGAGAACGCCAACGGCAACAAGATTTACATCGACAAGGCGAGCATCAGGACCGCCGGAGCCACCACCGCAGTGACGTTTCGCACGGAGCTCAGGACACCAATCGACACGCTGAAGGGCGGCATCACTAGCATGCGGTCGCAGATGCGGATCAACTGCAAGGACATGACCGCGGCGGGCATCGAGGTGATCCTATTCGAGAACGAGGCGAAGAACCAGGCGTTCGCGCGCAACAAGGCGGCGAAGATCGAATTCCTGAAGGAGCCCGAGGGAAGCTCGGCGGACATGGTGGTGAAGCAGGTCTGCCGCAAATAATGTTCGGCAATCCCTCGCCGTCGCGGAAAGATTTCCTCGCGGACTCCGCGGAGGGGTACGGCCCCGACGGCGTGCCGATGTGCGTGCCAGATTCCTCGGCTGATGAACTCAACTCCAACTATGCAGGACGTTCGCGGTAGATGACTTGTTGTGTATTGCACTTCGGCGATTCGCCTTTTACCTGGTCATGAGGACTGGTTCTCCAGCCAGCAGTGCGCTTGCCGCCTCCCCTTAGGAACTGATCTGCCGAAGGGTTCAACCACCGCAGAGGTAACATCACCGGGCGCGTCGCGTCGCGGGGCGACGAGCGAGGCCAGAAACGCTTTGTCCGTCTGTTCTCCTCAGCGCCTTGCCGCACAGGGGTCACATGTCCAGAATGATCTTCGCAACCCCAGACGGCTGCATCCGAAGGGGGCGATCATGCGGTGCCTGATTCTTGCCGGCGCTGCCGGGTTGCTGTCGGTGGCGGGGTGCGTGCCCATGCCCGAAGTGGGTCCCGGCACGTCAGGACGAACTGCGTCAGCCAATCCGGCCAAGGAGTTCGTCGCGCGCATAGTCGGCGACACTGAGGACGTCTGGGACGCGCTGTTCATCGCCATGGGCAATCCGCCATACCCGAAACCGGCAGTTGTCATCTTCTCCGGACAAATGCAATCCGCGTGTGGGTCCGTGAGCGCTGCTGCCGGGCCGTTCTACTGTCCGGCTGATCGCAAGGTATATCTCGACACGGCATTCTTCAGCGAGTTGTCCCGGCGCTTCGATGCGCCCGGCGACTTCGCGCCGGCCTACCTGATCGTTCACGAGATCGGCCATCACGTACAAAACGTGCTCGGCACGATGCAGCAGTTCGAGGGCGCCGTGTCGCGGATAGAGGAGCGGCCGCGTAACCAGTTGCAGGTGCGCCTCGAGCTGCAGGCCGACTGCTATGCAGGCGTCTGGGCTTATTTCGTGCAAAAGCGCAACCTGCTCGAGCCGCGCGATCTCGAGAAAGGGCTGCCCGCCGCCGTGGCGGTGGGCGACACCTTCACGCACGGCGCCGCCGCGCAGCGGATAGGGTGGTTCAAGCAGGGGCTCGCCACGGGAGACCCGAGGCAGTGCGACACGTTCGCGGCCTCCCAGCCGTGACCCGAATCGACGCCCCTTACGCCGAAGGCGCGCCGCGGCTCGAGCAGTACCCGCAGATTCCCGACCTTTCCTAGTCCAAGCCCAAAGAGTTGCTTCATGCCTCGATGGCATAAGTTAACCGCCGTCGACCGCGTCTCGCTTTGATTTGGCTGACGACCGCATCTTCGCGTAACGGAAGGTGTCGTCGCGCGCCGAGAACTCTTTACCAGTGACATCGTGCTGCTCAGTCTGTTTGTGATCGCACTCATTATCGGGGACGACCGATAGGAAATATAGATACGATGACGCTCGATGGCCGCAGGTGAGCTGCGCACGTCGGCGCGCCGTTGCCTCGTACATGGCAGGCGCAGTGGGCCGACAAGGACCCATCACTGACGGCTATGGAACGCAATGCGCTACGACTGCAAGTGGCCGTCTGCTGCCGAAGCCCGCAGTCGACCCACTGCCGACAGAACGGTCCGCCGGAAGCGGCCGTAGGAAACCGCGAAAGCGGACCCTCAACGGTGGCGCGCCGGACAAAGCCATGACGATCACCGCGGGGCGCAGCGGTGAGTTTGGTGCCAGCACGCCGCAGTAGCGATGGCGATGGACCCGCGGCGGCGGGATGAGGGCAGCGAGGCAGTCGATGAGTTGCAGCGGGGTCAGGATCTGCGCGCCACTGCCGCCAGGACCCGGTTTGCCGGCTTCGTAGAGCAGGTGCTCGGCATCCCGTTGCTGCAACCGTTCCAGGGCGAACGGCGGGCGGGCGCAGTAGAACGTTGTCCATTCCCAGGCGCGATACCGCGATCTGTTCCTGACCATTGGCGTCCAGTTGCGCAATGTCGGTGACTTCCGGCGCCTGGCGCAGGAGCTTCAAAAACTCGATACGGCGTAACTCGACGTCACCCGCATCAAGCTGCGGCAGCGAAGCCGTAGGCGAGCTGCTGCGAAATCTGGCGAATGTATTGCTCGATCCGCGACGCCGCCGCAATTGCCTTTTCGTGTTGCAGGCTGGCCAGCGCCGATTTGTTTTCCTGGTACGAAAAGTAGACGCTGATCGCGCCGGAAGCGAGCAGCGCAATGGTCACCAGCGAGAGGATGAGGAGCAGGTATTTGCGGAATAGCCGCCCGTGGTACACGCCACGCGTTGCCTCCGTTGTTGCGCTTAGGGGAAGACGGGCCGTCATTGCACGTTAGCCGTGCCGCTTGCGTGCGCATCGGCGCGCATCATTGAATCACGTCGTCGGCGCGCAACAGCAAAGACTGCGGGATCGTAATGCTCAGCGCCTTCGCGGTTTTTAGATTGATCACCAACTCGAATTTGGTCGACTGCACGACGGGCAGATCGGCGGGCTTGGCCCCCTTGAGAATGCGGCCGGCGTAGACGCCGACCTGGCGATAGGCGCCGGTAAGGTCGGTGCCGTAGCTCATCAGGCCGCCGGCCGCTGGGAACTCGCGAAACTCGTACATGGTTGGCAACTTGTGCCGCGCCGCCAGCGCCACCAACTGGGCGCGCCGGTTGTAGAAATAGGGATCGGCGCTGACCAGAAGCGCACCGGCCTGTTGTTGTCGGAGCGTTGCGAACGCGGCGTCGAACTCGCCCTCGGCCTTGGCGGTTAGGGGCACCAGCCGCACGCCCGCGCGCGTCCGCATCGCATCCTCTGCATCTCGCATCTGGTCTTTGGCATTCTGGTTGCTCGAGTTCACAAGGATTGCGATGGCGGTGGCCTGCGGGACAAGTTCTTGCAACAGTCCGATCCGTTTTGCCGTCAGCTCAGAGGTAAACACGGTTACGCCCGTGATGTTGCCTTCCGGCCGGTTAAGGCTTGCAACGAGGCCGACCTTGACCGGATCGCCGCCCGTTACAAATACGATCGGAATGCTCGCGGTCGCCGTTTTGGCGGCAAGGGCAGAGTTTTCACCGCCGGTTGCAACCAGCACGCTCACTCTGCGGCGAACGAGATCGGCCGCCAACACCGGCAACTGAGCATACTGACCTTCGGCCCAGCGGTATTCGATCGCAACGTTCTGGCCCTCGGTGTAGCCGCTCTCAGTCAGGCCTTGGCGGAAGGCGGCCACGAGATGTGCGAACGGCCCCCGCGATGCGCTGTGGAGAAACCCAATCACCGGCAGCGACGGCTGCTGTGCGCGCGCCGCCCGCGACGGAGTCATCAGCGCGCCACCGAGGATCACGATAAATTCACGGCGTTTCATGGATCACCTTATCTGCGCTACTACAGAGCAAGCGAGCGTTGCAACGCGCTCTTCCACTTCCAAATGCGATATTCACACTATGGATATCGAACAGCTCAAAGGTATCATCCATTCCAACGCGGCGATCATGGGCGGTACGCCCGTCTTTGTAGGCACTCGCGTTCCTCTACAAATCTTATTGACTCTCTGAAGGGCGGCGACTCAATCGAGGACTTCCTAGAGGCTTTTCCCACCGTCAAGCGCGAGCAAGCAATCGCCGTCATCGAAGCTGGGAAACTCACGATGCTCGACACCGTGTAGTCGGTGCGCATCCTGATTGACGAATGCCTCGACTGGAGGCTTGCGGACGGACTTATGGGGCATTACGCTGTTTCCGCCCAGAACGTGGGCTCCGGAGATTTCCTATCCTTCGAACGTGTCGGGCGTCAGTGAATGACCTCATCGGCCCGCAGGAGCAGCGACTGCGGAATCTGCACGTCCAGCATTGCCGCCGTTTTACGATTCACCGTCAATTTGTATGTCGTAGGACGCTCGACCGGGAGATCGGATACCTTCGCGCCATTGAGAATTCGATGGACGTAGAAAGCCGCACGCCGGGCCAACGCCGAAGTGTCGGTTCCGATGGAGACCAGCCCGCCGTCGGAGGCGACATTGGCGTTGATTGAGACGAGCCCCCAACGATTCTTCGCCGCCAGTTCGGCAATCTGCTTGCGTGTCTTCCGGTCCCCTGCGACCGCGCTGTCGTCTACCAGGTAGACCGCGTCCACCCCGGCTGCCGACATGGCCGCGAATGCGCGGGGAACGTCGGATCCGCTCCGGGCTTCGATGCGAACAAGAGTCAAGCCCAATCGTGAGGCCGCTGGTACGAGGATCTGGGGATACTCACGCCAACCGGGGTTGTCTGGGTTCAAAAGTACGGCGACGCGCGACGAACGGGGTGCCAACTCCTTCACCAACTGCAGGCACTTCTCCTCCAGTTCGATGTGATGGAGCGTCGTGCCGGTTACGTTGCTGCGCGGTCTCGCCAGGTCGCCGGCAAGCCTCGTGAGTGCGCCTTCGCCTGCCGGACCAACCACAATCGGTATCGTTGCGGTAGCGCTCGCCGCTACCTCGGCACCGCCCACGGTGTGGGTATAGATCACGTCCGGTTGCAGCTTGACAAGCTCGCTCGCCAACGCCGGAAGTCGTTGCGCCACACCATTCGCAAACCTGTATTCAATCGAGATGTTGCGACCATCAACGTAGCCAAGTTTGCGCAGTTCGTCGACAAAGCACCCGACGACAGAGCCCGGTATGCCCGACTCGCAGACGATACCGCCGGGTTCTCCGGGGGCAAGAATGGCGACTTTCGGCACCCGCGCCGGTTGCTGTGCATCCGCCCCACCGCACCCCGCTAACGCCAGCAACGCCAGCAACGCCAGCAGCAAAACCCGCCTGAGGATCATGGAATTGCCTCACCACGCAGCGCACATTCCGGCTGACGACATCCGCGAAGCGGGAGCCGAATGTTCAATCGTTGCAATCGTAAATCGGCGTTGTCCAAGTGTCTACTTGTTCGCTCTTGCAGGATAGGAAATTCAACCACACGAACCCGAGTTTTTCGGGTTTGGTGGTGTCGGTCAAGCGGCGATCGAGCGCCGAAGACTCACTGTCCACGCGGTGCTGAGGCAGATTCCCGGGTCGAGCGCGCAGGCAATGGAGCGCGACTGGGCGGACTTCGGGTAGTCGGCAGCGGCCGGCGCGAGTCGTCCCCACGACGCGCCGTAGCGGTGCGCTCAGGTGCGCGACTACCAGGCGATGCGCTGATCGAAGATGAAGTCCGGTGCCGGCGGGGCGTGCGGATCGATCTCGCGCTGCCCGGCTTGCTTTGACCGCTTACGGCGAAATTGAGCCGATCTGCGGGATGACTGCAGTTGGCCGGTTGTTGACGGTCAACTCCGAATTGGAGGCGACCTCTTCAGGCATTGCCTGTCGGATCAAGTCTGGGCCAGAACAAACAACCGCAGAATGCGGAACGCGGGCGGCTTTGCGGAACGAAACGCAAACGCAAAAATCGCCGAAACCCGCGTGTAGATTGGCTCCCCGACCAGGGCTCGAACCTGGGACCTGCGGATTAACAGTCCGTCGCTCTACCAGCTGAGCTATCGGGGAATGCAGCCGCTAATTATAACTTTTTCAGCGCCATGCGGCTGATGGGACGTCACGTTCGCACGCACTCTCACACATGCTCGTGATCATGAGCACGTTCGCCGCCGCGAACCGCGCAAGCGATCAAGGCGTAGTAATAGTCGATCATCCGTTCGCCATCTATAATTCATGTCGCCGGGGAACGGATCACACGAAACGTGCCGACGCAGCGTGTACACAACCGCCCGGCCGCGTCGCGGACATCGCTTTCGCCGAATGCCACACCGCGCCCGATTCGAACGACCCGGCCCTCGGCGACCACCGTACGTTCCGCCCGCAAGAGCTCGAGATAATCGATGTGTAGCGTGATCGTAGCTAGCGCATTGGCCTCTGGCGGCAGTTGCGTACGGATCGCCGCCCCCTGCACGATATCGTGCATGTACGACAAGATGGCGCCATTGACCGCATCGGTTCCCGCGCCCCCCCGATGATGAGGCTCGATGGTCAACTCGAGGCGGCTCTTCCCATCGTGTACCTCGAGCATCCGCATGCCGGCCCACTGCATGAACAACTTGTCGTTCCAGTGCTCGGTGGTCCAGCTCATTTTCGAGTCCTCCTAGGCCACACAATTTAACCTATCTCTAACTTTGGTCCGCAACGCTGCCGCCAGACTCTAGCTGCATCGGCCAAAGCTCGGTGAAAGTCTACTGACCGCATGGCCGGCGTAGCGAATACTTGATAGATGTTGCGGAGCCGCGCAAGCTTGACCCCTAAGAATGGGACTTGCCGCAAGACGGTTCCCGCGACTGCGCCACTCTGCGAAACTTTAGAGGAGCAACGCCTGATGGATTTCGAGTTGTCGCCGGACCAGTCACGGCTACGCGATCAGATCGCCGAGTTCGCGCGCAAGGAGGTCGCGCCGGTTGCCGAAGCGCTCGATCGCGACGCGCGTTTTCCCACCGAGCTCTACCGCCACGTGGGAAAACTCGGAATCACCGCGATTCCGTTCGACACTGAATACGGCGGCATGGGCCTTGGCACCTTCGAGATAGCACTCGCGATAGAGGAGCTTGCGAAGGCTGACCAATCGCTCGCCGTCACGACGATGGTGAGCGTAGCGGCCGGGCTGATCCTGCAACGGTTTGGCACGCCCGAGCAGAAGGCCAAATACTTGCCGGCGATCGTGAGCGGTGAAGGACTGGGCGCACTTGCCGGTACCGAGCCAAACGCAGGTTCCGATACCGGCGGCTTCAAGACCCGTGCGTCGAGGGTCAGCGATCGATGGATCGCAAACGGAGAAAAGGCGTTCATCACCAACGCGGGCACCGACATTTCGACCTTCGCGTTGACGCTGATCGCGACAAGCGCGGCCGACGCTGAGAAAAAGGAATTCACGCTGTTCCTGGTGCCCCGCGGCATCAAAGGGTATTCGCAGGGCGAGCGCTACCGCAAAATGGGCTGGCGGTCGAGCGACACGCGCCCGCTCCATTTCGATGACTGCGCGCTCGATGATGCCGACGTGATCGGCGGAGTTGGCCAAGGACGCCATCTGCTGCACAAGGGCTATCAGCAAGCGCGCGTCTTTCTGGCCGCTTGTTCACTCGGCCTCGCCGACGCCGCGCTCGAGCATTCGGTCAAGTACGCGCAGGAACGGCAGGCGTTCGGCGCCAGTATCGGCCGGTTGCAAATGATCCAGGAGATGATCGCGCAAATGGCGATTAAGGTTGACGCGGCGCGCTTGCTTACCTACCGTGCGGCGCTCATGGGAGACCGCGGCACTGTGACGCTGCGCGAGCTGGCAATGGCCAAATACTATGCTACCGAAATCGCCACCGAGGTCGCGGACTTGGCGATTCAGATACACGGTGGCTGGGGCTTCATGGACGATTGCCCCGTATCGCGCTATTACCGCGACAATCGGATTTGCACGATTGGCGACGGCAGCAGCCAGATTCAACTTCTGCTCATCGCGCGCTCGCTCGGCCTTGACGTGCGGTTTGGCGATTGAACCACCTCATGGTGAGCGACCGACGGCGCAGCTTTCATGATGTAAAGCACTACCAGCGGCGCAAGCGCTGGTTTGGTAGATCACAGGAACGTTGATCCTATGTCGCGCCTGAATCGTTTCATATCGGGCATCCGTGTGCTGGACCTGACGCGCCACCTGCCCGGACCGCTGGCAACCCTGCTGCTCGCCGACATGGGCGCCGAGATTCTCAAGATCGAGGGACCAGCGGGGGACGAAATCAAATCGCTCGGACCGCAAGATGCAGCCGGCCGTTCTCTCTATTACGAAGCGATCTCGGCAGGGAAACGCACGCTCTCCCTTGATCTCAAGGTCCCGGCCGACCGCGAACGTTTTCTTGCGCTGATCGATACCGCGGACGTGCTCATCGAATCGTTTCGTCCCGACGTGATGCCACGGCTCGGCCTCGCGTCGCATACGTTGCGGGCGCGCAATCCACGGCTCATCTATGCGTCGCTTTCGGGCTACGGCCGGGACGGGCCACTCGCCGCCGCCGCCGGCCACGATGCGAACTATCTCGCGTATGCCGGCGCGCTTGCCGGCAACGGCACGGCGCAGGAACCCTCGCTCTTTTATCCGCCCATCGCCGATTGCCTGGGATCGCTGTTCGGACTCGCGACGATCCTCGGCGCGCTCTATGCCCGCGAGCGCGATGGTCACGGCTGCGACATCGACATCGCACTCGCTGACGTCATCATGCCGCTCCAAGTGTTTTCGCTCGCGGAGCTTCGTGCGACCGGGAAACAACCGAGTCGCTGCGCGGATTTGTTGAACGGCGGCTGGGCGTGCTATCGCATCTACGCAACGCGCGACGGTCGCGAGATGGCCCTAGGCGCGGTGGAGCCCAAATTCTGGCAGGCATTTTGTGAACGAGCCGATCGTCCCGACTGGATTTCGCGGCAAAGCGACCCGATGCCGCAACACGAGCTGGTAGGTGAAGTTACTGCATTCTTCGCGGATATGAGCCAGGCGGAATGTGTCGAGAAATTCGCCACCGCAGACTGCTGTCTGGCGCCGCTGCTTGATTTACGCGAAGCCGTCGCGCATCCGCATCACGCGACACGAGGGTTGGTAACGCGCGCCGAACAACTCGACATCTTCGAGGCTGCGTTTCCGGCGATTGTCGACGGTGAGCGTCCTCGCCGCCGGTCGCCGCGCGAGCCGTGGCGCGAAACCTGATTCTGCCATCGTACCAGTGCAATTTTCGCCCTTGATGTCAGGCCGCCAGCGGGACAACTGCCTTCGCGATCGTTTTTCCGACCGCGCGCTCGGCTACTTCCAGATCGTATTGCGCCTGCAAATTGATCCAGAATTCCGGCGTCGTGCCGAACAGACGCCCGAGGCGCAGCGCCATTTCCGCCGACACTGCTGCCTCGCAGCGGCAAATCAAGTCGATGCGACGCTGCGGAACATTGATATTCTTGGCCACGCGATAGCGGGAAATTTCCATCGGCTCAATGAAGTCCTTGAGCAACACGGCGCCCGGATGCACCGGAGCGAGCCGCTTGCCGCTCGAGACATCCGAAAAGTCGGTCTTTTTGAGTTCTTCGCGTCGAATAGTCATGTTTGCTCGCTTAGTGGTAATCCGTGATTCGTACATCATGTGCGTCCCCGTTCTCCCAACGAAAACATGCGCGCCATTGGTCGTTAATGCGGATGCTCCACTGCCCTTTCCGATCGCCCGACAGTTTTTCCAATCGGTTTCCCGGCGGGACGCGCAGATCATCGGTTACTTTCGCTGCGTCGATCGCCTTGAGCTTGCGCCGGGCCACATCCTGCAAATGCGACGGAAACGTTCTAACGTGGTAGCCGTCGAATACCGCCGCGGTTAGCTTGTCGCCGAATGAGCGAATCACGACTGTATAGTACCGTACTGCGTTAGTAATGTCAATACCTATTATAAAAGCGAGTGCGGGAAATCGACGAAACAGGAGCAACGTGTTGCCGTCGCGGAGAAATCGTGCGCGCCAACGAAGTGAGAGTATCTCAACGCCCCACCATCGCCAGTACGTCCGCCTTCAAGAAGCGCTCGACAACGAGCATGAAACCGATCGAGGGGACCAGCAACAGCAACGCCGTGATCGATGCGATCTGGTAGTTGCCGCCCATACTGGCGTTGAACAGGAGCAGCGGCAACGTCGTTACATCGGGTACACCAACGAAATAGGTGCCGGTGAATTCGTCGAGCGATTCCAAGAAGACGAAGATCGCGCTGGCGATAAGTCCCGGGGCCGCAAGCGGTAGCGTCACCGTGCGGAAACACGTCCATGCCGACGCGCCCATATTGCGCGACGCCTCCTCCAGAGAAACGTCCACCGACGCGAACGCCGCGGACGCGATCCATACGGCGAGCACGAGTCCATGCGCCGCGTGCACCAGGACCACGCCGACGATCGTTCCGTTCAAGCCGATTTCGTAGAAAACGCGCGCGATGTTTACGTAAACCGGAAGATTGGGCACTGCCTGCGGCAGCAGAAACGCAAGCAGGATGAGGCCGCGCCAACGCAGGTTCAGGCGTGCAAGCGCGTATCCGGCGGGAATAGCCACGGCAAGGCTCGACACGACCGTAAGCAGCGCGATCCAGATGCTGGTGCCGAGCGAAGCCAGCGCGTTGCCCCGCGGGGCAAACACGCGCGCCCAGAACGTCAAGCCGAATTCCTGCGGCAGCTTGTGCGGAAAGTACCAGCGCTCCGCGAACGCCCATAGGAACAGATTGAGCAGCGGGCCGAAGATGACGAAGGCGAGGAGTCCGAGCAACACCGCGCGAGTTAATGCAGCCGGCCACCGCGAAGCGATGCCGGCGCTCATTTCTGCCTCACCTGTCCACTGACCTGCCTTAAGTAGAACCAGGCGCCGGCCGCGGCGACAAGCAGCGACATGAGGCACAGCGCATTGGCCACGGCGTAGTCGCCGTGCGTGTTGATCCGGTATGCGACATCGACGGTGATCATCGTCGGCGAGTTGGGGTTGATCATCAGCGGCACCGAGAGTACCGAGAGCATCGTGACGAACGAGAGTACGAGTCCGACCAATAGCGTTCCGCGGACCTGCGGCAGGATGATGTCGTACAGCACGCGCAGGCGGCGGGCGCCAAGGTTGCGCGCTGCCTCGATATGCTGCGATTCGATCGACGCCATCGCTCCTGCCAGGAGCAGCGTCACGAATGGCGCCTGCTTCCAGACGAAGGCGATGACGATGCCGCGCCAGTCGAGGAGGCTTTGCGCCGCCAGCGGTTCGATGACGCCCGCTCCAAGCAATACGTGATTCAACATGCCGTTCTTCGCGAGAAATGTGCGCATCACCTGTCCGGTGACGATAAACGGAATGAACAGCGGCCAGCGATAGAGCCAACGCAGGATCGCCACCGTTCGCGGGTTTTCACCGAGCGTCAGGTAGCCGGCGATTGCGATCGCGACAAGACCGATCAGCACGGTGGACAGCAGCGTGATGCCGACCGTGAATATGAGATCGGTGCTATAGAAATCCCACGCCTTGGCGAAATGCTCGAGCGTGAGACCGCCATCCTTGCCGCGAAACGCAAGGACGGCGGACATCACGAGCGGCAGCACGAAGAACGTGCCGATGATGAGCAACGCGGGGGCGACGAGCAGATACGCGCGCCAGCTCCCGGGTGCCTTTGCTAGGGTCACAGCCGCCTTCCCCCGGCGACCGAGCGGCGCTTAGTGACCCATCACTTAAGTACGACGCGTTCGTACCCTTCGACGATGTCCGTGAAGTATTCCGACAGCGGGAACGGCCGGCCATAACGCGAGAGGTCTGCCGGCGAGATGTCGGTGAAGAGCTTGTTCCACGCTGCGGGCTCGAGCTTGGCCTGCACGTGCTGCGGGTCGATGCCGGGATACCAGTTGAACCTCTTGACGATGCCCTCGGCCTGCACTTCCGGGCTCTCGGCGAAGTCGACGAACTTCTTCGCGAGCGCGGCGTTGGCGGCTTTCGCTGGGATCACGTAATACATCGGCTGGCCCGGCAGCCCGGGCGATGGCAGCGAGAGCTTGACCTTCGGGCTCATCTTGCCGTCGGCCTGCCACGTGTAAAACATGTCCACCCACACCGGACCCATCGCGATCTCACCGCGGTTCAACATATCGAGCGTACCCGCGTTACCCGGCGTCAACACGACGTATTGATTGAACTCCTTCAAGCCGGCCAGTGATTTGTCGATCGCGGCCTTTTGCGCCGGTTCGTAGGGCCCCTTCTCCAGCTTGTCGCCGAGGCCGGCGTTGGCGCCAACCCAACCCATGACGAACCCGACGCCGGACATCCCGCCTTTCACCCCGTTGTAGCCGAATTGCTTCGGGTTCGTCTTCACCCATTCGGCGAGCTCGGCGAACGATTTCGGCGGCGCCTTTACGACGTCCGGGTTATAGGCAAATGCGATCTGGCTGTGAAACATGGGGAGGACGTATCCGTCGACGTTCGCGCCCAGCGCGTTCTTGGCGGTGTCGCGCGAAACTAGCTTGCCGGCCGCGATATCGTTGCGATAGGGCATCAGTAAGTTTTCCTTGACCATCGTTGCCGCGCCACGCTGGTGCACAACCGCGACGTCGGTATCCCATGCGGCGTTGCCGGCTTTCTGCTGCGCGGAGAGCTTTTCGTAGATTTTTTGGGAACCGGAGTCGCCGGGGCCGGTGCCGACAGCGCGCACCTTGACCCCAGGATTCATTTTCTCGAACCTCGGTGCGAGGAAGTCGTTCACATAATCGACCATATTCTGGTCGCCGGCAGTGACAACGTTGAGCGTCGTCTGTGCGCTGGCGTTGCCTGCGGCGAAGGACGCCGCGACGACGATGGCGGCAACGAATGGTGTGTAAAGTTTCATCGATTTCTCCTTAAGGATTGCTCAGTCGGACACTCGGAAATAATAAAAGCGCGTCACGCGGAACCAGAACACACGCCGTGGATCCCTCGGCGAATCGCTCCGGCGCATTGACCCAGACGTCGGCGCTATCGGTGCGTACGCGGTACCGATACCCATGGCCCACATACACCGATTGTGTTACGACACCGTTTAACACCAACGCGTCTTGATGACTGCCGCTCGCGCTGGCAGCCAGCCGCACCGCATCGCTGCGGAAGTGCGCACGCAGCCGCTCGGCAGCCGGCGTTCCCGCCACCGCGGGGGCGAGTGTACCCTCGTTTGTATGCATGACGTCGAGCGCGTTGTCTGCGCCCATGAAGCCCGCGACGAACGCGCTCTCCGGTCGGTGGAAGATCTCTTCCGGTGCGCCAATTTGCACAATTCGACCGGCATCGATCACTGCGATGCGATCGGCGAGCGTCAATGCTTCCTCGCGATCGTGCGTGACGTATACGGCGGTGATGCCGATGCGCCGTTGCAATGCACGCAGCTCATGCCGAAGCTCGAGGCGCACCTTATAATCGAGGTTGGACATTGGCTCGTCGAGCAGCAGTAGCCGGGGATTGACGGCAAGCGAGCGCCCGAGCGCGACGCGTTGCCGTTGGCCGCCGGAGAGCTGCGTCACCGCTCGCCCGCCATAGCCCTCGAGCTGCAGGAGTTGCAGCATGGCATCGATCCGTGCAGCGATCGCGTCCTTCTTCCAGCCGCGCATCTTCAACCCGTAGCCGATATTGCCGGCAACATTCATATGCGGCCACAGGGCGTACGACTGAAACATCATTGCGGTTTCACGCTTTTCCGGCGGCAGATGCGTGATGTCCTCGGCGCCGACGCGGATGGTCCCCTCATCCGGTATGACGAACCCCGCGATCGCACGCAAGAGCGTCGTCTTGCCGCATCCCGAGCTGCCGAGCAACGCGATCATCTCGCCTTGCTCGACCTCGAGGCTGACTCGTTCGAGCACGCGGGTGCCTCCGTACGAGACCGAAAGCCCGTCAATCGACAGGTAGGAAGTCATTAGCGCAAGGATACAAGAGACTTTGGCGAAAGATATAGGCGTGGCGCGACGGGGGGCCGGACGCGTATGCCCCGCTCTCCAATCATTCTCGCCGGTTACTTGAGACTAAAATTCCCCGCGCCGAACAAACCGAGCAGGCCGATGACAATCAGATAGATGGCGACGATGTAATTCAGCAGGCGAGGCACGATCAGAATAAGTATGCCGGCGATCAGCGCTATCAGTGGACCAATACTTAAGGTGAGGTTCATCCAAGGCTCCGGGGGTAAAGGTTTAAAAACCAGGGAACGCGCTCCAGTGTGTACCTTAGCGCGACCTCGGTCATGCTGCAATGCGGCAAGCCCTTCAGCGGCGCCACGGTTGGAAGCTCGAAGTTGGCCGAGGATCGCAGTGTCAGCGCGCGCCGGCTGGCGATTCCCGGGGCGTCACTGGAAGCGTGAGCACGCGATTGCGCCGCACGACGACAAGGGGCAGCGTGCGCGCGCTGGCATCGGCTGCAAGCAATCGTTGCAGCGTGTCGATATCGGATATCGGCGTCTCGTCGAGCGAAATAATGACATCGCCCGGAGCCACACCTGCGTCGGCAGCCGGCGATCCACGCTCCACTGCGTCGTGAAGGCTCGCGTCGGAATCGGCGGACGAGCGGGGAAAATCAAGGGGCATGGCCCGCACATGGAGATGGTATGCCGCGAGTTCAATACCCGCGCCGGCGCATGTACGACAGCTGAGGACTCCAACCCTCTACTTGTAGGAATCGCGGTCCGCCAACGGCGCCCCGCGCCCATGGTGCTTTTTAGTGATATCCCATCTCGAGCTTTACCTTCCCACGGAACACCCAGTACGCCCAGCCGGTGTACATCAGGATAATGGGCAGCAAGAATAGCGTGCCGATCAGCAGGAACGCCTGCGACTGCGGCGCGGCGGCGGCATCCCACAACGTGATCGTCGGAGGCACGATGTACGGGAACAGGCTAATCGCAAGCCCGAGATAGCACATCGCGAACAACCCCATCGCAGCCACGAACGGCGCGACGTCGGCTCCTCGGCGAAGCGAACTCCACAACCACCAGGCAATCGCCGCCGTCGCGATCGGTACGGGGGCAAGGAACGCGAGGTGGGGCCAGGCAAACCAGCGCGCGGCAATCCTTGGGTCGAGAAGCGGCGTCCACAGGCTCACCATCGCGATGAATGCGAGCACGCCGAGGAGCCCTATCCGCGCCTTTGCGCGCGCCCACTCCTGCAGCGTGCCCTCGGTCTTCATCACCAGCCACGTCGATCCGAGCAACAGGTAGCCGAAGACGAGCCCGACGCCCACGGCGAGCACGAAGGGATGCAGCCAGTCCCAGCTCGACCCGGCGTAGTGTCGCCCGTTCACCTCGAACCCCAGCACGAACTTGCCGAGCACGCAGCCTTGCGCGAAGGTTGCGACGAGTGAGCCCCCGAAAAACGCCCGGCCCCAGCGCCTGCTCCCCATACGTGCGCTAGCCCGGAATTCGAACGCGATGCCGCGAAAGATCAGGCCCAAGACCATGGCGAGAATCGGGAAATAGAGCGCCGGAATGATGATGGCGAAGGCAAGCGGAAACGCGGCGAACAGCGCCAGTCCTCCAAGTACCAGCCAAGTTTCATTCCCGTCCCAAATCGGCGCAACCGAGGCCATCATCACGTCGCGCGCACGCTCGTCCGGCGCGAAGGGAAAGAGGATGCCGATGCCGAGGTCGAAGCCGTCGAGCAGCACATACATGAAAACGGCGAAGCCGACGATGACGGTCCAGATAGGCACAAGGTCGAGCGTCATGAGAGAACTCGCTCTAACCGTCGGAGCCTGTGGCCGCCGATAGCGGCCGGGCCGGGCGCTCGTCCGGCCGCACGTCGTGCTCGCCGGGGCGCTCCACCAGGCCCCGCTGTACCAGCCGCACGAGGTAGTAGACGCCGGCGCCGAAGACGACGATGTACACCGCGATGTAGATCAGAAGCGACGCGAGAACATCGCTACCCGCAAGGGAAGGTGTCACCGCGTCCGCAGTACGCAGGAACCCGTAGACGACGTACGGCTGCCGCCCGACTTCGGTCGTGATCCAGCCGGCGATGACCGCGACGTAGCCGGCCGGAATCGCCCACGTCGCCGCGCGCAGGAAGGCCGTTGTTGCGAAGAGCCGCTTGCGCCACGCGAGCCACCACGCCCAGACCGTCAACGCCAGCATGACCGCCCACATGCCGATCATCACGCGAAAGGCGAAGAACACCGGCGCCACCGGCGGGCGGTCCGCCGGCGCGAAGTCCTTGAGCCCCTGTACCACGCCATCCCAACTCTGCGTGAGATAGAGGCTCCCAAGCTTCGGGATCGACACTTCGGCGCGATTCATTTCGGCCGCCTCGTCGGGAAGCGCGAACAGCGTCGCCGGCACCCCGGCGCGCGTCTCCCATAGGCCCTCCATCGCCGCGAGCTTCTGCGGCTGATGCTTGAGCGTGTTCAACCCGTGCAGGTCGCCGATCACTGCTTGCGCGGGTACCAGCACGGAGGCGAGGATCACGCCCATGACGATCATCACCTTCGCTTCTTCGACGAAGCGGCCATGCCGCAAATACCACGCCGCGACGCCGATGACAGTGAACGCAGTCGTCAAATAGACGGCGGTCACCGTGTGCAGCAACCGGTAGGGGAACGACGGGTTGAAAATGACCGCCAGCCAATCGGTCGGCACGAACCGTCCGTCGATGATCTCGAAGCCGGCGGGCGTTTGCATCCAGCTATTCGCCGCGAGGATCCAGAATGCGCTGAGCAGCGTCCCGATCGCAACCATCAGCGCGGAGACGAAGTGCGCCCACTGCGGGACGAGCTTGCGGCCGAAAAGCAGCACGCCCAAGAACCCTGCCTCGAGGAAGAACGCCATCAGCGCCTCGTAGGCCATCAGCGGCGCGACGACGTTCGCGGTCACGTCGGAGTAACGGCTCCAGTTGGCGCCGATCTGGAAAGGCAGGACGATCCCGGAGACCACTCCCATGCCGAACGCCACGGCGAAGATCTTGATCCAGAACGTGGAGATGCGGAGATAAACCTGCTGCTTCGTCGCGAAGTGCAATCCCTCCAGCACCGCGATATAGGATGCGAGCCCGATCGTGAATGCGGGCAACAGGAAGTGAAACGCGATCACAAAGGCAAACTGGATGCGCGAAAGGAATACCGGATCTAGGTCCATGCATCTCCTCTCACGTTGCCGGGTGATCGGTGTCGATCCGATCCGTTGCCTCGGTATCGTCCCTGTTAATCAGAGGTTCCGGTCTTCGGCTTCGCGCTGGTGGTCGCGCGCATGGCCGTGACCGAATCCATCGCGAGATGCGGTGCGGCGAGCCGCAGGTAATGGAACATCGACCACAAGGTGAGGATCACAGCGATCCACAAGGCGACGGCGCCAAGCAACGGCGTTGAAATTCCCGGAATCACTGGCTCCCACAACAAGAGCGCGATGATCGCGGTCATCTGCGCCGCCGTTTTCACCTTGCCGATAAATGCCACCGCAATGCTGCGAGTTTTGCCGAGCTGCGCCATCCATTCGCGCAACGCGGAAATTGCGATCTCGCGGCCGATGATGATGACCGCAAGATACGTCTCGGCACGGCCGAGCTGCACCAGAAGAACCAATGCGGTGGCGACCATCAGCTTGTCGGCGACCGGATCGAGAAACGTACCGAAGGCGCTAACTTCTCCCCACTTGCGGGCAAGGTAGCCGTCGAGCCAATCGGTAATCGCCGCGAGCGAGAAGACGGTCATCGCCGTCCAGTTCTTCGCGACAGGTGAGAGCCACGCGTCAGGCAAGTAGTACACGGCCACGAAGACTGGGATCATGACAATCCGCAGCCAGGTCAGAGCAATCGGCGTGTTGAGCGGCATCGCGGGATAGGTTAGGCAGTTGCCGGGATTCTACCCCGCCATCGATCGCTTACCGCATCGAACTTGCCGTCAATGCAAATCGGCGAAGATGCGTTCCGCAAGCGCGCGGGAGATGCCGGGTACACGGGCGATATCTTCCACACTAGCCGCTTGCACGCCGCGCAGTCCGCCGAAGTGCGCAAGCAGCGCCTTACGCCGCTCACCGCCGATACCTGCGATGTCCTGCAGCGACGACGTCGTGCGCGCTTTTCCGCGGCGTGCCCGATGGCCCTGAATCGCGAAGCGATGCGCCTCATCGCGGATCTGTTGGAGCAAGTGGAGACCCGGATGGTCTGCCGGCAAGTTGAGAACGTCGTCGCGATGCGGGAAGACGATGTCTTCCTGTCCGGCTTTGCGCTCAGGTCCTTTGGCGATTCCGATCAGCGGCACGCCATGCATCCCTTGTTCTTCCAGAACATTGGCGGCAATCGCAACCTGTCCCTTGCCGCCGTCGATGACGAGCAAATCGGGTGCCGGGTATTCGCCGGAGACGATCCTCGCGCAGCGACGAGCCAGCGCTTCGCGCAACGCTGCATAGTCGTCGCCGACCTGCTCTGGCGTGACGTTGAAGCGTCGATACTCCGACGACTGCATCGCGAGCCGGTCGAAAATAACGCAGGACGCGACGGCGCGCTCGCCCATCGTGTGCGATATGTCGAAGCATTCGATCCGTTGTACGGTCGAGGGCAATCCGAGCGCCTCTTGCAACGCGACAAGGCGGTCTTCCTGTGTCGCCTTTTGCGCGAGTTTTTGTCGGATCGCGAGCGTCGCATTCTGTGCGGCCATCGTGAGCCAGACGCGCCGTTCCCCGCCGGAACTGCCCACGATGCTCACGGGGTGTCGCGCTTGCGTCGACAGGACTTCGGCCAGCGCATCGTGATCCTCGGCCTCCGGCGCGACAATCGTCGGTGGCACCGGCCGCTCGACGTAATGCTGTTCGAGAAACGCCGGCACGACTTCGGCCAACGCGGTCGAATCGATCGTATCCGTGTGGCGAGGAAAAAATGTCCGGTCGCCGACGTGGCGGCCACCGCGGATCATCACGACGTTGACGGCGACCAGACCGTCCTCCATTGCCGCCGCGACGACATCGACATCGCCGGCGGTCGCGCTTTCGACGAACTGGCGTGATTGCAATTGCTGCAACCGCATAATCTTGTCGCGCGTCCGTGCCGCGCGCTCGAAATCCAGCGCGCTGGAAGCTTCGTCCATCTGGGTCTTCAGCGTTTCCAGCACCAAGCCGGCCTTCCCTTGCAGAAACAGCGTCGCGTTACGCACATCCTCGCGGTATTCAGCTTCGGAAATGAGGCCAACGCAGGGCCCGGTGCAGCGCCCGATCTGATACAGCATGCAGGGTCGGGAACGATGGGCAAAGACGGTGTTTTCGCACGTGCGCAGCATGAACACCTTTTGCAGCAGCGCCATGCCTTCCCGTACTGCGCCGGCGCTCGGAAAGGGTCCGAAGTAGCGGTTGCGGCGATCCAGCGCGCCGCGATGAAAGCGCAATTGCGGAAAGGTATCGCCGGAAATGCACACGTACGGATAGCTTTTGTCGTCGCGAAAGAGAATGTTGTAGCGGGGCTCGTGCGCTTTGATCAGGTTGTTCTCGAGCAGCAGCGCTTCGCCTTCCGAGCGCGTGACGGTCGTCTCGACGCGCGCAACCTGCGCCACCATCGTCGCGATACGCGGCTCGTGCCCCGTCTTCTGGAAATAATTGGCAACGCGCTTTTTCAAGTCGCGCGCCTTGCCGACGTAAAGCGTCTCGCTCGCCGCGTTGAACATCCGGTAGACGCCCGGACGGTGCGGCAGCGATGCGACCAGCTCGCGCGCGTCGAACACGGGGACGGCCGCGGCGGCGGGAAGCGTCATCGGCACGTACGTAACGCGACGCCAATCGCGACGGGCGCGGACAAATGTGCCGAGATGCGATCGAACACGGCGCGAAACATCGCCGGCGTCAGCCGGCCGGTATTGGTGTTGTAGCGGCTGCAGTGGTAGCTGTCGATGAGCATGCGGCCCTCCTCCAACGCGTGTTCCGCGCCGTGCGCGAATGGATGGCCGGACGGCTTGCGTTCGAGGGCGCGCAAGGTCGCTGCGTGCGCAATACGCCCCAACGCCAAGATCACGCCATGCGCCGGCACCCGGGAGAGATCCGCTGCCAGAAAGTTGTTGCATGTCGCCACTTCCTGCGGCACCGGCTTGTTCTGCGGCGGCAGGCATTTGACCGCATTGGTGATCCGGCAATCGAGCAGCGTGAGTCCGTCATCCCGGGTTGCGCCATGCGGTTGCGACGCGAAGCCATAGTCGAAGAGCGTGGCGAACAGAATCATGCCCGCGAAATCGCCGGTGAACGGACGCCCGCTGGCGTTCGCGCCATGCATCCCCGGTGCCAGGCCCACAATCACCAGACGCGCGGAGGTCGGTCCGAACGGCGGTACCGGCTTGCACCAATAGTCGGTATGCAGTTCCCGGATGACATCGCGGAACGCCGCAAGCCGTGGGCAGCGACGACAGCCGGGATCGTAGACCGCGGATGGAGCCGGTACGCGTTCTGCCTCGGACGTTACTGCAAGCGGGAATTGCATCGGGCGCGCATCCTACCAGAAAGGAGGGAATGGCGGACGCACCGCGTCATCGTCCTCAATTGTAGGACCGCGATCACAGGATTGAGGATTCAGAAAAGCCGCAACGATCGCGTCACTGGCAACCGGACGACCGCAAGGCGGAACCCTTAATAATGATAACGCGCTTGCAGGAATTCGATCGTCGTTGCGGTCACTCGGTAGACGAGCCGGTGTTCGCGCGTGACGCGTCGCGACCAGCAGCCCGCAAACTGGTGACGCAGCGGTTCCGGCTTACCGAGCCCGGCAAACGGTTCCCGTAACGATGCTTCTAACAGCTCCAGCACCCGTATCGTGACCGCGCGGTCGATCTCGACCCAGTGGCGCAAGTCCTGGAGAAAAGCGTGATGGAAAAGCGCGCTACGCGCCACGCTTAAGCGGGATCCGCCTGACCACCGGTGCTGCGAATAGCGTGCGCAACTGTTTTGTGGTCAACCGCGACATGCGCCGGCCCGCCTTCGCATCGCGCAGCGCCGATTGCAACCGCCTCGCATTTGCCGGCGAGACCGTCAGATGCGCGGTTTCGAGCAGGGCGCGAAGCTCGGTGGCGGCGATGAGCGCGACATCTTCCCTGCCGCGCCGGCGAATGATCACGTGCTCGCGGCTGCTCACGACCTCCTCACAGAGGCTGGCCAACGCCGCGCGCGCCTGCGTATACGTGGTGGTGGGCCCGGGCATTGGTGGCTCGCCAGATATGTACACGAAGGCTGTACTTTATGCGGAAGTCGTCCGCGTGGCAATCGACCAGCCGGACTAAGATATTCGGCGACGAGCCGGCGATCGGTGGCTCCTTGCCCGAAAATCACAGGATTCCGAAACACAGTTTGCCGTTGGCAATAACTGCCGCAAGTTTCCTGCCCCACGTCCTCGGGCACATAATTTGGATTCACTTACAGTAAAACCGCTCGCGACTCCCGGGTGCAGTCGCCCTAGGTTTCCGTCACTACCGCAGTTGCTTGTGCGCGAGGTCGGCCAGCAGGTCGGCGGGCACCGGTTCACTCGCCCAGAAACCCTGGAAAAAATCGCAGCCATGACGCGCAAGAAACTCGAGCTGCTCGCGGGTCCCCACACCTTCGGCACACACCTTCAATCCCAGGCCGCGCGCCAGGCCGATGATTGCCGCGGTGATCGCCGCATCGCCCGGATCGGTTTCAAGGTCGGCGATGAACGAGATGTCGATTTTCAATGTGTCGATCGGAAAATGCTTCAAGTGCGTCAGCGACGAATACCCAGTGCCGAAATCGTCGATTGCCACGGTGAAGCCTTCATCGCGCAACTGCTGCAGGACCCTGCGAATCGCGTCCAAGTCGTGCAGCAGGCTGGTCTCGGTGACCTCGAGCGCAATCCACGACGGCTCACACCCCACGCTTTTCACAATAGCGCGGATCCGCTGCGCCAGATCGTCGCGGTAGAACTGGCGTGCCGACAGGTTGACCGATACCGAAAGCGCCAGCCCGGCGCGGCGCCATGCAACGCACTGCTCCGCGGCCGATTTGAGCACCCATTCGCCGAGCGCGTGGATCAAGCCCGATTCCTCGGCGAGCGGAATGAATACTTTCGGCGGAACGTTACCGTGTTCGGCATCGTTCCAGCGCAAGAGCGCCTCCGCGCCGATTATTTTCCCGTCTTCTATACGAACCACCGGTTGATAGTGCAGGCGCAGCGCACCATCCTTGTACGCCGCGCGCAGCGCCGTTTCGAGCGTGTGTTGGTGCAACCGATGTTCGGCGAGATTCGCATCGAGAAACTGATACGTGTTGCGGCCGAGCTCCTTTGAACGGTACATCGCGACGTCGGCGTGCTTCAAGAGCTCTTCCTGGTCGTCCGAGTCGTCCGGATACACGGCGATGCCGATCGACGACGTGACATAGATGTCGTGTTCCTCGATCTCGAACGACTGCGCGATCGCGTCGAGAAGTTTTTGCGCGATGCGGCCCAGCACCGACGGATCTTCAAACTCATCGACGATGACCATGAACTCGTCGCCGCCCAAACGGGCCAGCAGATCGGTTTCGCGCAGCGCACCTCCGAACGCTATCGTCACACGCTTCAAGAGCTCGTCGCCGATCCGATGCCCAAGCGTGTCGTTGACGTTCTTGAAGCGATCGAGGTCGATGAACAGCACACCGACACGCCGGCCCGCACGCTTCGCTTTGGCGATCGCCTGCGTCAACCGTTCGTGCAGCAGCAGGCGATTCGGCAGCCCGGTAAGCGCATCGCGAGTGGCGAGATACTGAAGGCGCTCTTCAGCCTGAATTCGCGACGACACGTCCTGCACGAACGACAGGATCGAATCGATGCAACCGCTTTCATCAATCAGCGCCGAGTGGTACCACTCGCACCAGATCGTGCTCCCGTCGTGGCAGCGGTTGCGCGTCAGACCCTGCGCACGCGGCTCCTCCCCGCTCATCAGGCGCGCTACCAGCTCGCGAAATCCCTCGCGCTCATCGTCGTGGACGAGCGGACTGCTCGCGAGCGGAATGCCGAGGACTTGGTCAGAATGCCAGCCGAAAATTTCTTCCCCTTGCGGTGACCAACGCACCAAACGGAACTCGCGGTCCCATTCCAGTACGGCAAGCGGCGTGTTGTTGATGTGAGACGATAGCATCCAATTCACGCGCTTCAATTCATCCGCATTGCGCTTCTCGTCGTGAATGTCGGTATGCACTGCGTAAATCCCGAGAACGTTACCGTCGCGATCCCGGTTTGGGGCATAGTGGACAGCTTCCCATCGTTGCTGGCCGTCAGGCTGCGCGAGCAGCTTCTCGGTCGACACGACCTCGCCTCGCATCACGCGGTCAAGCAACGGCGCGAGCTGCGTAGTGCGCGCCTCACCGATGACATCCGCCACGTGGCGCCCGGTCAGCTCCTTGCGATCTCGAGCCAGCCATTCCTCGTTGTGGCGATTGAGGAAGCGGAAACAATAGTCGCGATCGATGTACGACACGCGCGCCGGTACGTTGTCCATGATGAGGCGCAGTTCGCCCTCCGACGCGCGCAACGCCTCTTGCGCCTGCTTCAAGCCGTGGATATCGTTCATCAGCACAAACGCGCCGTGAATCTCGCCCGACGGCGTACCGTCTGGGACGACGCGAATCGTCATCCATCGGCGCGCCCCGTTGGCTCCCGGAACGAGCCGGTCGAAGGCGGTTGACTCCCCTTCCATCGCTCGCGTCAACATCGCCTGGGCGCTTTCATAGATGCCCTGCCCTACGACGTCGCGCAAGCGCATTGCGCCCACCTCTTCTGCCGCCAAGCCGAAATACTGCAGGAAGGTCCGATTGACGTATTGACAGCGCTCGTCGCGGTCGATGTAGGCAACGGGTGCAGGCACGCCATCCATAATCGCGCGCAACTGTCCTTCGCGTGCGGCGAGGGCATCCTGCGCCTGTTTCAGATCGGTGATGTCGTGCCCGACTACATACAATCCCTTGATCGTTCCGTCGAACTTGAAGTCGGGAACGATCCGCCCGCGCAGCCATCGTGCGCGGCCCGCTGCATCGACGATCGGCCGTTCATAGATGACCGCCTCTCCGGTGAACGCGCGGTTCATGAACGGCGCCAGCGTGGACGACGCGTCGCTGCCCAGCACTTCAGCCGGCGTTCTGCCGATGACGGCTTCGCGTTCGAGGCCAGTCAGGCGCAGAAAGGATTCATTGATGAATGCATAACGGCGATCGGCGTCCACATACACGACCGGCTCGGGGATGTTGTCGGTAAAAAGACGCAGTTGCTCTTCGCGTGCCGCCAGCGCTTGCTCGGTGAGCTTGAGATCGTGGATGTCGTACTCGGTGCAATAGAGCCCGCGCACGTTGCCCACGCCATCCAGATCGGGCGCCACACGCCCGTGTAGCCACCGCCGCGCGCCATGCGCCGTGGTCCCCACGCGCTCGTATTCGACGTGTTCGCCCGCCTGCGCGCGTTTCAGGATGGGTCGGATGAACGAGGCAACATCCGCGGTCAAGATCTGGAATGGCGTTTTGCCGTAGATGGCATCCTGCGGCTTGCACACAGCATTCGCGAATGCCTGGTTGACGAACGTGTAGTTGAGACCGCGATCGAGGTATGCAACCGGGCCGGGAATGTTGTCGGCGAAGAGACGCATTTGCGCCTCCTGCGATTTGAGCGCATCGCGGATGCGCATATCCTCCTCGATGTCGTTCATTACGACGAACGCGCCGCCCACTCGCCCGCCGTCTTCGCGATCCGGAAATAGCGTGATCCGGGTCCAGCGCGATTCGCCGTCGGCGGACGGCTCCCGGCGCTCGTACGACACGGTTGCCCCGGAAAACGCGCTTTCGATATACCCCTGCATTTCGTGCATTGCGTCGGGGGCGAGAATGTCCTTCAACGCGTGGCCCAGCAGATCGTCGACCGGCACGCCGATCCAATCGCCGAACGGGCGATTGACGAAGCGCAATTTCAACTGCCGATCGAAGTACAGGATCGGCACGCCCACACTGTCGGTGACCAGTCGCAACTGGTGTTCGCGTTGACCGGCCTCGAGCTCCAGGCGTTTTTGATTGTTGACGTCGGTATACGTCACCAGGATCCCGCGCACCTGCCCGTTTGGCCCGCGGTCGGGATAATAGTCGACGCGCACCCATAGCAAAGGCCGTCCCGGAGCCCCGATTCTTCGCTCGTAGCTCGTGCGCTCGCCGGAGAGCGCGGCGTCGATGTAAGCGTGGTAGAGCTGATAGAACTCGCGGCCGAGGACTTCGATGACCTCTCGCCCGAGGAGCTCGTTCTCGGTTTTACCGAGCCAATCCAGAAACGACTTGTTCGCGAAGCGATAGCGCTGGTCGCGATCGATGTATGCGATCGGCACCCCTAACGCATTCAACTTGCGCTGCGACAACGCGGAAAGCGACGGCCGACCATTGGGTTCGCCGATCGTGTGCAGCGGTAGTTCGAGACGGTTGAGCGAGCGCATCAGGTCACGAGTTCTAGACAACGCAGCTAAGTGCCAAGCAAAGCTAGAACGCACGGTGCGAGGCCCGGATTTCCCGGTTGCGCTACAAATCCGCTCCTGCGCCGGCTTTCGTTCGAGCTAAATCAGTACCTTAAGCAAGGATCGCGCCGGTCATCCGGGCAGGTTTACAGGGGGTCGTCCGACCGTTTTTTTAAGACTTTGCGTAGTTACCGCGCTGCCAGCGTGAGCCGCGGCGGGGGGTACCCCTCCACGGCAGCTTGCAACGCAGGGCGGCAGTTCTTTTGCCCGACGCGCGGGGCGTAGGACGTGCACCGACGATGGAATCGCCAAAACTCGACTCAACCTTTGCCGAGGATCATCCGTTAATCTACTTCATTCGGCATGCGAACTTAAAAACTCTACGAGGAGGAAATATGCTCAAGCTGCGTCACTCACTGGCCGCGACGTTTTTTGCCGCTTCAATCACCGGTGCTGCGTCAACCTCAGCGCAGGAGATCACCGTATTCGAGCACGACAACTTCACTGGTCGCCGCTTCGCCGCGAACGCATCGGTAGCCGACCTTGGGACCACCGGGTTCAACGATCGCGCGTCATCGATTGTCGTGCGCAGCGGAACTTGGCAAGTGTGCAGCGACCACTATTATCGCGGTCGGTGTGTCACCTTGACCAACGGAGACTATCCGTCGCTCGCGAGCCTGGGCTTGAACGATCGTGTTTCTTCGATCCGTGAATTGGGCTGGCAACGCGACGGGGCCGCGCAACGCGATGGCGGCCGAGCCGCAGGGCCCGCCGTCGGCCGTATCGCGCTGTACGACGACACGAATCTAGGCGGACGCGGAATTACCGTTGACCAAGTCGTCACCGACTTTGAACGCATCGGCTTTAATGACCGCGCGAATTCCGCGGTCATCTCCGACGGCGCTTGGGAACTGTGCGAGCACGCGGAATTTCGCGGCACCTGTCAGATCTACCCCCCGGGTCGTTACGCGAATCTCGGTGCGTTGACGGGCGTTGTCAGCTCCGCGCGGCCGGTGGCGGTCGCCGACACTGTCGGGGTGGGCGGCGGCGCTGTCGGGGCGGGCGGCGGCGCTGTCGGGGCGGGCGGTGGTTGGGGGGGACGCAACCGTGTCGTCATGTACGAAGGACCCAACTACTCGGGCCGGATGTATACGGTGGATGCAAACGTCCTGCGCGATCTTGGCGGTACCGGATTCAACGATCGCGCGTCGTCGCTGCGCGTCGAGCGCGGGTACTGGCTCTTCTGCAGCGATGCGAACTTCCAGGGCGACTGCCGCACGTTCGGGCCGGGCGATTATCCCAATCTCCCCCCGGGATTGGCCAACCGCATCTCTTCGGGACGGCGCATTGCCAACGAGTACCCGTATAACCAGCCGCCCACGTGGCGGGACAGCACGGCTCGCTAGTGCACCGGGTCGACGATATCGCGGGACTGCGCCGGGTGCTCGAGCAGTCTCGCACGCTCGCCGTGGTGGGGCTCTCCGCCAACTGGTACCGACCCAGCTATTTCGCCGCGAAGTACATGCAGGATCACGGCTATCGCATCATTCCCATCAATCCGAATTACGACGAAGTCCTGGGCGAGCGCTGTTATCCGACCTTGACCGAAGTTCGCGAATCGATCGACGTCGTCGATTGCTTTCGCAAGCCGGAGGAGATGGTTGCCCTGGCTGCCGAAGCGGTGGCCATCGGCGCCAAAGTGTTGTGGATGCAGCTTGGCATTCGCAACGACGAGGCCGCGAATATTGCCGGCGATGCGGGGCTTGACGTCGTCATGGACCGGTGTGTGAAAATCGAGCACGCTCGCATCATGGGCGGCCTCAACTGGGCTGGCGTCAACACCGGCATCGTCTCCGCGCGACGGGCGTCATGACTAACAAGCGGTCCGCTTAGACCGCGCCGCTCGGCTCCTTGTTCGCTCGAGTCTTTGCAACGGCGGCGTGTTGCCTCGAGGCGGTGACTCGTATTCGTCATCGATCCCTTGCTTCGCAGGGGCCCCTCGCCGACTGTTCGCACCCCTCGGCTCCTGTAACGGTCGCGTTTGGCAACGCCCCGCGTGTCGCCTCGTAGCAGTGACTCGCAATTGCCGTCGATCCCCGTTGCACGGGGCCCCTCGCCGGCTGCTCGCACCGCCCGGTTAGAATCGGCATTCCTCGTAACCAGCGGTGCTCGTTCGCCGCCGCGCAATGCCTGATCGCTCTTTCGGCTTCGACACCCTCTGTCTGCACGCCGGCCAGATCCCCGACACGGCGACCGGATCGCGCGCGCTGCCGATCTACCAGACCACCTCGTTCGTGTTCGATAGCGTCGATCACGCGGCGAGCTTGTTCAACCTGCAAACGTTCGGCAACGTTTACTCGCGCATTTCGAATCCGACGGTCGCCGCGCTCGAGGAGCGTGTAGCCGCACTCGAGGGTGGCCGCGCCGCGCTCGCCACGGCCACCGGAATGGCAGCGCAAATGGTCGCACTGCTCACGCTATGCCGCGCCGGCGACCATATCGTCGCGTCGCGGACACTCTACGGCGGCACGTATTCGCAGTTGGCGACGACGTTCGCGCAGTTCGGCATCGAAGCTTCCTTCGTCGACAGTGACGATCCCGCTAATTTCCGCGCAGCGCTCAAAGACAACAGCAAAGCTATGTATGTCGAAACGCTCGGCAATCCCCAGTTGAATGTCGTCGACCTGCAGGTGGTCGCCGACATCGCGCACGCGGCGGGGCTTCCGCTCGTCGTCGATAACACGCTCGCGTCGCCGTATCTTTGCCGGCCGTTCGAACACGGCGCCGACATCGTCGTGCATTCGCTCACCAAGTATCTCGGGGGTCACGGCACGACGATGGGCGGGATCGTTGTCGAATCAGGCCGCTTTCCGTGGGACAACGGCAAGTTCCCGCAGATGACCGAACCATCGCGTGGATATCACGGCGTCCGCTTCTTCGAGACATTCGGCGATTTCGGCTTTACGATGAAGGCGCGGATGGAGACGATGCGCACCTTGGGACCGACACTCGCTCCGCTGTCGGCGTTTCTGCTGCTGCAAGGCGTCGAAACGCTGCACCTGCGCATGCCGCGTCATTGCGATTCAGCACTCAAAGTCGCGCGCCACTTGGCCGCGCATCCGGCCGTCGCGTGGGTCGGTTATCCGCAACTTGCGGGCAATCGGTACGAAGCGCTCGCCCGCCGCTACCTGCCGTGCGGCGCCGGCGGGATTCTCACGTTCGGCATCCGGGGAGGGGCCCGGGCCGGCGAAAAATTCATCGAAGCCGTGCAGTTTCTCTCGCATCTGGCCAATGTCGGAGACGCGAAAACGCTGGTCATCCATCCCGCGTCGACGACGCACCGGCAGCTGAGCGACGAGGAGCAGCGCGCGGCGGGCGTGACGCCGGAGATGATCCGACTCTCGGTTGGGCTCGAGACGCTTGACGATATCCTTTGGGATCTCGATCAGGCGCTGGCCATTGCGCAAGCATGATCCGCTCGTCCGTCATTCCTCTTCCGCTTGCCGGCCTTGTGCTGGCGCTGGCGCTGCTCGGGCAGGAATATCTGTTGCGCAGATATGGCGGCGCGCCATCGTTTGCGCTGGCGGCCAATCGTATCGGCGTCATGACCTTGGGTGTTGCGTCGCTCGCGCTGATTCTGCTGCCATCACGAAGGCTTGGCTATTTGCTCGGATTTCTGGTTTGCGCCGCGCTCATCGGATGGGCATTGTGGCTGCAATACGAGGTCGGACTCGAGCCGTGTCCGCTGTGCATGTTCCAGCGCATCGCCGTATGCGCGGTCGGCCTCTTGTTCCTAGTGGCGTTTATTCATAATCCCCGCGCCGGAGGGGCGGCCGGTTACGCGACGTTGACGGTTCTTTTCGCTGGGATCGGCGCAGCGTTGGCCGCTCGTCAGGTGTGGCTGCAAGCGCTGCCTAAGGATCAAGTGCCGTCGTGTGGGATGGGCATTTCGTACATGCTGGAAACGTTGCCCTTCGCCGATGTGCTGGCCAAGGTCATCGAAGGCAGCGGCGAGTGCGCGGAAAAGGGTTGGGAATTCTGGGGGCTGGCCATTCCCGGCTGGACGTTCGTCTTTTTCATCACGATGGCGATTGCGGCCATCGCGCTCGTCCGCCGCGACTGACGCAGCGTGAGCGGCGAGGCCCGGCTCGCCGGGGCGAGCAAGCGCGAATCGCTGCTCGAGGCCGACACGCGACGCCACACTTCTCGCAACCGTACCGAAAGGCCGAGCTAGTACCTACTTCGGCGCCATCCGGATTGCGCCGTCCAGCCGGATCACCTCGCCGTTCAACATCGGATTGCGCACGATCTCTTTGATGAGCGAGGCGAACTCTTCCGGCTGCCCCAGCCGCGGCGGGAACGGCACCGCTTTCCCCAGAGAAACCTGGACGTCCTGCGGCAGGCTCGACATCATCGGCGTCATGAAGATTCCGGGGGCGATCGTCATCACGCGGATGCCGGAACGCGCAAGCTCGCGCGCGATCGGCAACGTCATCGCGACCAAGGCACCTTTTGATGCCGAGTAGGCAGCTTGCCCGATCTGACCATCGAATGCGGCGACCGATGCGGTGAAAACGATGACACCGCGTTCGCCGCCTGCATTGGGCGCTCCTGTCGCCATGACCTCAGCCGCGAGCCGAGTCAAGTTGAACGAGCCGATCAGATTGATGTTGACCGTCCGGGTGAAGCTCGCGAGCGCGTGCGGCCCGTCCTTGCCCACGACTTTCTCGCCGTGAACAACGCCGGCGCAGTTGATGAGGCCCTGGACTCCGCCGAAGTGTTCGACCGCTGCCGCGATGGCCGCTTGGGCACTCGTTTCGTTGGTGACGTCCGTCGCAACGAATTTGCTCGCTTTGCCCAATTCCTGCTCGAGTGCCATGCCTTCCGCTTTTTTCACGTCTGCGATCACGACGTTGCCGCCACCGGCGATGACCATGCGCGCCGTCGCCGCCCCCAGACCCGAAGCACCCCCAGTGACAATGAACGTGCTGGCTTTGATTTCCATCATCGTTTCCTGTTGTGAATTGTGGTAATCAGCGGGTAATCGGCGAACGTTCCTGCGCCCGCACGACGGTCATCGCAGTCGCGATCAATCCCGCGATATCGGCGACGTTGGCAGGGACGATCAACGTGTTGCTAGTCTTGGCGAGATTCCCGAAAGCGGTGATGTACTCCTCGGCGACTTTCAAATTCACCGCTTCGAGGCCCCCAGGTGAATTGATCGCGTCGGCCACCTGGCGGATCGCTTTGGCGTTGGCTTCGGCCACTGCGAGAATCGCCGCCGCTTCGCCCTGCGCGTTATTGATCTCAGCCTGCTTCTCGCCTTCCGATTTGGCGATCGCCGCCTCGCGCGCCCCCAGCGCGACGTTGATCTGCTCCTGCTGCCGGCCTTCGGACGTTGCGATGACCGCACGTTTCTCACGCTCGGCCGTGATCTGCGCCTGCATCGCGTGCAGAATCTCCGCTGGCGGCGTCAGGTCCTTGATCTCGTAGCGCAGGACCTTGACTCCCCATCTGGCGGCCGCTTCGTCCAACGCGGAGACGACTGTCACGTTGATCTGGTCGCGCTCCTCGAATGTCCGGTCGAGCTCCATCCGTCCGATGACGCTGCGCAAGGTCGTCTGCGCGAGCTGCGTGATCGCGAGGATGTAATTGGACGACCCGTACGAGGCGAGCCTGGGGTCGGTCACCTGAAAGTACAGAATGCCGTCGACGTGCAACTGCGTGTTGTCGCGCGTGATGCAGATTTGCGACGGCACGTCGAGCGGGATCTCGCGCAAATCGTGTTTGTACGCGACGCGATCGACAAAGGGGATAACGAAGTTGAGTCCCGGCTCGAGCACTGCATAAAAGCGACCCAGGCGCTCGACGACCCAGGCGTGCTGCTGTGGAACGACTCGTATTGCCTTGATGACGACGATCAGAGCGACTACAAACAGCGCAAACGTGACGATCGAGGCACCGCTCCACATGGTGAAGGCTCCTAAATTTATGGTTGTGGACTTAGGGAACTTCAGGGAGTCGGTCGGCGATGATCAGCCGCGACCCGCGCGTGCCCACGATGACCATCGTTTCCGCGCGCGCGCTCGCCGGTGTTGCGAGCTCAGCGTCCCACTGCGTACCGCGGTAGATCACGCGCGCCGTTCCATCATCTTTCCACGTTGCAATGCGCACCGTCTGGCCCACGTCCAACGATTCATCCGGCGGTGCGGCCCCGCGCCGCCGCCAGCGGTGCGCCGCGAACGTGCCGGCGACGGACAGCGCGCCGGCAATCAGTAACTGCGCAGAGAACGACTCGCCGGACCACGCGACAACGCCGCCGACGGCGAACGCCACGGCCAAGGCAACCAGATAAAAGGTTCCGGTCACGAGCTCGGCGCCGACTAAAATGGCCGCGAGTCCCCACCAATACCAGTAGGTTGCCATGCAGGAGTCCTTGTAAAGGGCGGCTTCGCCTTGCCGCGCGTGGCGCCAGCATAAAGCACTTTGCTTTTGGCGAAACACCACCCATCTAATGGTATTGCGGAAGAAGGCGCCGCGAGCGCCTCTAGCAGCGTCGATTGCAGGTATAATCGAAGGCTATTATTCCTTTTTGAATCAAGCGCTTTTGTGCTGCTTTTGCGCCATCGTGCGCCGCATTCGCACTTTGAACGTTGCCGGAGTCCAAGCATGCCGATTTACGAATATCGCTGTTCCGCCTGTGGCCACGAACTGGAGGTTTTGCAGAAATTCGCCGATTCTCCGCTCGTCACCTGCGCAAAATGCGGGCACGCAACACTCACCAAGCTCGTGTCCGCAGCCGGGTTTCAGCTCAAAGGAAGCGGCTGGTATCAAACCGACTTCAAGGGAAGCGGCGCAAAGCCCGCGGCGAACGGCGGCAACGACGCCGGCAAAGGCGACTCCCCGACCAACGGTTCCGCCGCCACCGAAGCGCCGAAAGGCGACACTGCGCCGAGCAACGCAGGGAAAAGCGATAGTGTAAAGAGCGATGGCGCGAAGAAAGATAGTGCCAAGAACGAAGGGGCGAAACCAGGAGGGAAGGCTGCGGAGGCTTCGACCAAAGACGGCAAGTCTTCTCCTCCAACCGGCGCGGACCGATCGTCGTCTTAAAACGTGAAGCAGTTTGTTTCCTCACGGGTCAAACGCTACCTTATCGCCGGGCTGCTGGTGTGGGTACCGCTCGGCATCACGATGTGGGTGTTGCACTTTCTCTTGTCGACGCTCGATCAGACGTTGCTCGTGTTGCCGGAAAGCGTGCGGCCCGAGGCGTTGTTCGGATTCAGTATCCCCGGCATCGGCGTCGTGATCGCGTTCCTGATCCTGGTGATAACAGGGGCATTGGCGACGAATTTCTTGGGCGCGCGTCTCATCCGATTCTGGGAAGGCATCTTCGGACGCATCCCCGTCGTCAAATCCATTTATTCATCCGTCAAGCAGGTCAGTGATACGCTTCTCTCCGACACCGGCAACGCGTTTCGCAAGGCGCTGCTGGTCGAATTTCCGCACGAGGGCAGTTGGACCATCGCTTTCTTGACCGGCACACCCGCCGCTGCCGTAGCGACGCATCTCGCGGAAGAGCACGTCAGCGTGTACGTGCCGACGACGCCCAACCCGACGTCGGGCTACTTCATCATCGTGCCCAAGTCGCGCGTACGCGATCTCGATATGACGGTCGATGAAGCGCTCAAGTACGTGATCTCGATGGGCGTGGTGGTACCGAGGGTGCGCGCAATCCCGCCATCTGTCCCGAAGACGCTGCCTTCGGGCACCCCCGCGCTCGAAGTCACTCAATCCCGAAATTGACGGGGCAGGCGTTCGCGCGCCGCGCCTTGACACTACGGCGCGCGCGGCCTGCCCTTGCGCACGCACGTCCGCCCTTTCATCGCATCGATCTTTCGGAGAACGGCTTCTTGAAACGTACCGATTACTGCGGCCGCATCGACGGCCGCTATCTCGGCCAAAGCGTCCAGCTCACCGGCTGGGTACACCGGCGGCGCGATCACGGCGGTGTCATTTTCATCGATTTGCGCGACCGCGAAGGCCTCGTGCAGGTGGTCTGCGATCCGGATCGCGCGGTCACCTTCGCCCACGCCGAAAACTTGCGCAACGAGTTTTGTATCGCAGTGGCGGGTGTCGTGCGGCTGCGACCGGAAGGCACGACGAACGCCAATCTCGCCTCGGGAGAGATCGAAGTGCTCGCGCATAGCCTCGAGATCCTGAACTCGTCGATCACTCCACCGTTTCAGCTCGACGACGAGAATCTGTCGGAGTCGGTGCGGCTCGAGCATCGTGTGCTCGACCTGCGCCGTCCGGAAATGCAGAAGAACCTGTTGCTCCGCTACCGCGCCGCGATGACCGCGCGCCGCTACCTTGATTCGCACGGCTTCATCGACATCGAAACACCGACGCTCTACAAGTCAACGCCCGAGGGAGCGCGCGAGTTTCTTGTGCCGTCGCGCATCCACCACGGCCAGTTCTACGCGCTGCCGCAGTCGCCGCAGCTCTTCAAGCAGATGCTGATGATCGCGGGCTTCGATCGTTACTACCAAATCGTCAAGTGCTTTCGCGACGAAGACTTGCGTGCCGATCGCCAACCTGAGTTCACGCAAATCGACGTCGAGGCGTCGTTCCTTGATGAACTCGAGATCCGCGACCTCATGGAGGGTCTCGTTCGTACGATGTTCAAGGACGCTCTGGGCGTCGATTTGCCGGAACCGTTCCCAGTGATGGCGTTCGCCGATGCGATGCGCGACTACGGCTCGGACAAGCCCGACCTCCGGGTGCCGCTCAAGCTCACCGAACTGACCGATGTGATGAAGACCGTCGATTTCAAGGTGTTTCGGTCCGCCGCCGATCTCCCGGGTGGCCGCGTGGCAGCGCTGCGAGTGCCGGCGGGCGGGAGGTTGAGCCGCAAGGAGATCGACGATTACACAACGTTCGTGCGGATTTACGGAGCCGGCGGCTTGGCCTACATCAAGGTCAACGACGTTACCAAGCTGAACGACGAAGGCCTGCAATCGCCGATCGTCAAGTTCCTGTCGGAAGCGGTGCTCGGAGAAATTTTAAAGCGCACCGGTGCAGCCAACGGCGATCTCGTCTTCTTCGGCGCTGATCGGGCCAAAGTGGTTAACGACGCATTGGGTGCGCTGCGCGCCAAGGTCGGTCACGATCGCGGGCTCGCGCAAGCCGGCTGGCAGCCGCTGTGGGTCGTCGATTTTCCGATGTTCGAGCACGATGATCAGGCCAACGCGTGGATGGCGCGCCATCATCCGTTCACTGCGCCGAAAGACGGCCACGAGGAGCTTCTGCTCCGCGATCCGGGCAGTGCCATCGCCAAAGCCTACGACGTCGTGTTGAACGGCTGGGAAATCGGCGGCGGATCGGTGCGCATGCACCGCCCCGACGTGCAGCAGAAAGTGTTCGCGGCGCTGGGCATCACCCCCGAAGACCAGCAGAAGAAATTCGGTTTTTTACTGGACACTCTGCAATACGGCGCGCCGCCGCACGGCGGTATCGCGTTTGGGCTCGATCGGATCGTTACGTTGATGTGCGGTGCCGAATCGATCCGCGACGTGATTGCGTTTCCGAAGACGCAGCGCGGGCAAGACCTCCTGGTGGGCGCGCCGTCGCCGGCAACGGAGCAGCAGTTGCGCGACCTACATATCCGGGTGCGCGCGACCAACCCTATCGGCGCTGCCTGATGTACTCATAGCTGTGCACTCCTAACGTACACTTCGGCGCATGGCGATCCGGACACGCCTTTACAACGCAGCCTGCGGCATGGCGCTGGCTGCTGTCTTCGCCGGCGCTCCGCCAGCCGCTCTCGCGCGTTCCACCCCGGCAGAGTTGCCGGAGATCTCCGTTGCCGAGCTGCCGCGCGAAGGCCGCGCCACGTTGGACCGGATCAGGGCAAATCGTCGCTTCCACCATGAGCGGGATGGCGCCGTCTTCGGCAATCGCGAGCGGATTCTGCCGCCCCATTCTCGCGACTACTATCGCGAGTACACGGTACGCACTCCTGGTGTCGCGAATCGCGGCGCGCGCCGGATCGTCTGCGGCGGCGGAAAAGGGACGCCAGACGGCGTCAGACCAACGCCAGATGGCGTTAGGCCAACGCCTGACGCCTGCTTCTACAGCGACGACCATTACCGGTCATTTTCGAGGATTCGCGAATGAAGATACCCGACCTCGCCGTCGTCGATGAAGCCGGGGTCCACCCGTGGAAAGGGACCACCGATCTTCTCAAATCCGCGGCCGCGCACGCACACCTCAAATTCGGCTCCGTGGATCTGGCGCATGCGAAGGATCGCGCGACGCTTTTTAATGAGCTCGATGGCGCGCTCAAGCTGCCCGAGCATTTCGGCAACAACTGGGACGCGCTCGCCGACGTTCTGGAGGACCGCGAGTGGCTCGGCAAAACCGGCCACGTAGTGGCAATTGTGCACAGCGCGGGCTACCGCAAGGAGCACCCGACCGACTGGAAAACGCTCGAAGATATTCTCGCTGAAGCCGCCGAGTTCTGGAAGGAGCGCCATGTCGCGTTCTGGGTGTTCGTCGGGTGACGCGTTTCAAGATCCCGATCTCGACCCTCGTGCTCGTGCACACTTGCGACCTGCGCGTGCTGGTGCTCGAGCGGGCCGACTATCACGATCACTGGCAGTCGGTCACGGGGAGCCAGGAACCGGGCGAAACGCTCGAGGAAACGGCAACGCGCGAACTGTTCGAGGAAACCGGCATCGTTGCAAGCGACTACGGCGGCCTCAAAGACTGGGAACTATCGAATATTTTCGAAATCTTTCCCAGGTGGCGGCAACGTTATCCTTCAGGTACGACGCATAACACCGAGCACGTATTTGCGCTGTGCGTTCCGGAACCCGTTCTCGTACGGCTGGCGCCAAGAGAGCATTTGCGTTGCGCGTGGCTACCGTGGACGCAAGCGGCGGCACAATGTTTTTCCTGGTCTAATCGGGCGGCAATCGAAGCGCTGCCCCAACGGATCAGTCAGAGGAAGAAGAGCGCATGATGACATTCGATAAAAGCGCCTTCTCCGGCGCAATTCTCGCAACGCTTGGATCGATGGCGTTCTCGCTCGCCGCGTACGCGCAAATCCTCTTGCCCGCAGAACCGCCGTCGGTCACCGTTACCGCATCGGCGACCGCGAGCGTGGCAAACGATCGCATGCATGCGTGGTTGCGCACCGAGATCGACAACAGCGACCCGGCCAAGGCCGCAAGCGAGGTCAATACGCGAATCGCCAAGGCGCTGGCTCGGGCCAAGGGGGTTCCCGGAATCGAAGTCACGACGTCCGGCTATTCATCGTTCCAAATCATCGAGAAGAATCAACCGCCGCGCTGGCGCGTGACGCAATCGCTTTTTCTCGAAGCGAGCGATTTCGCAACACTTGCTGCGCTCGTCTCTAGATTGCAAGGAGAAGACGGACTGCTGCTCTCGGGATTGAGCTTCTCGGTCAGCGAGGCCACACGGCGTAAGACGGAAGACTCCCTCACGCAGCAAGCGATCAAGGCGTGGCAGGCGCGTGCGCAAAATGCGGCCGACGGTCTCAATTTTCCGGCGTGGCGCGTTGGCAAAGTGACGATCCAGACCGGCGACCATATGCCGCCGCGGCCACTCCAGCGCAGCACCGGGGTCGCGTACGCGGCGAGCGCCGCCCCGATCGCCGTTGAAGGCGGCAACAGCGATATCACCGTGAATGTCAGCGGTGACGCAATTCTCGAAACGTTGCGCCGCTAGCCGAGCGCGCGCCGGGCGGTCACCAGCGGGACCATCTTGCCTGCGCGAAATTGCGCTCGACGGATTGGCTGGCGTGCGCACGACAAGATAGTCGCCGCAATCCACCACCACGCCGTTGGCGCGGTGAAACAGAAAATCGATGCGATAGCCAAGCGAGACGATTTCCATTGCGCTAAACCGAAACCAAGCGAAATCAAGGGCGCACGCACGGCGCCCGCTGTCCCGACGTTGTCTACACCTCGGACGCGGTCACGCCGCCGGCGTCTCCGGCGCGGTTTCGACCGCGGCGGTCGTCGGCGTTTGCGCTTTCGCCGCGTCTTCCTCCGCCGCTGCCTTCATCGACAAGCGGACGCGGCCCTTGTCGTCCGCCTCGATCACCTTCACGCGAACGACCTGGCCTTCCTTCACGTAATCGGACACCTGATTGACTCGTTCCTTGGCGATTTGCGAGATGTGCAGCAGGCCGTCCTTGCCCGGCATCAGTTGCACGATCGCGCCAAAATCGAGCAACCGCAGCACCGACCCCTCGTAGATCTTGCCGACCTGAACCTCGGCCGTGATGTCTTCGATCCGTTTGCGCGCAACGTTGCACGCGTCGGCGTTGACCGAGGCGATCGTCACCATACCATCGTCCTTGATGTCGATCGTCGTACCGGTTTCCTCCGTCAGCGCGCGAATCACCGCGCCCCCCTTGCCGATGACGTCGCGAATCTTCTCCGGATTGATCTTGAACGTCATCATCCGCGGTGCGTGTTGAGAAATTTCGGTCCGCGCATGCGGTAATGCCTGCTGCATCATGCCCAGGATGTGCAGCCGGCCTTCGCGCGCCTGCGCCAGCGCGACCGCCATGATTTCCTTGGTGATCCCCTGGATTTTGATGTCCATTTGCAGCGCCGTGATGCCGCGATCGGTGCCGGCGACCTTGAAATCCATGTCGCCCAGATGATCTTCGTCGCCCAGGATGTCGGTCAGCACGGCGAACCGGTTGCCGTCCTTGATGAGGCCCATCGCAATGCCTGCCACGTGCGCTTTCGTCGGCACGCCGGCGTCCATCATCGCGAGGCTCGCGCCGCATACCGACGCCATCGATGAGGAGCCATTCGATTCGGTAATCTCCGACACGACGCGCATCGAGTAGGCGAATTCCTCCACCGTGGGTACGACCGCCAGCAACGCGCGCTTGGCGAGCCGGCCGTGGCCGATTTCGCGCCGCTTCGGAGACCCGACGCGCCCCGTTTCACCCGTCGCAAACGGCGGCATGTTGTAGTGGAACATGAAGCGGTCGCGGTATTCGCCCATCAGTGCGTCGACGATCTGCTCGTCGCGCGCGGTGCCCAATGTGGCGACGACCAACGCCTGCGTTTCGCCGCGCGTGAACAGCGCTGATCCGTGCGTACGCGGCAATACGCCGGTGCGAATCGCGATCGGCCGCACAGTCCGGGTGTCGCGGCCGTCGATGCGCGGCTCACCGGACAGGATCTGATTGCGTACGATTTTCGCTTCGAGATCGAACAGTTGATTGGCGACGGCGCGCGCTTGATCGAGCGGCGCATCGGCCGGCACGCAATCCCGCGTCACGTTGGTTGCGATTTCCTTCAATCGTTGCGAACGCGCCTGCTTCTGGCGCAACGCATAGGCGTCGCGCAGATCGGTTTGCGCCGCGGCGGTGACCTTTTCGATCATCGCTTCATCCTTCGCGAGCGGCTGCCAGTCCCACATCGGCTTACCCGCTTCCTCGACCAACGAATGGATCGCCTCGATGACTGCCTGTTGCTGCTGGTGGCCGAATACGATCGCGCCCAGCATGACTTCCTCGGGCAGTTCGTGCGCTTCGGATTCAACCATCAACACGGCGGCTTCGGTGCCGGAGACGATCAAATCAAGTTGTGATGTCGTTAGCTCGGTCTTCGTCGGATTCAGTACGTACTGGCCGTCGACGTAACCCACGCGCGCCGCGCCGATGGGGCTCGCAAACGGAATACCCGACAATGCCACTGCCGCGGACGCGCCGATCATTGCGGCAATGTCCGGATCGGTCTCGGGGTCGACCGACATGACCGTCGCGACGATCTGCACGTCGTTGTAAAAGCCGTCCGGAAAGAGCGGGCGCAGCGGGCGGTCGATCAAGCGCGACGTCAGCGTTTCCTTCTCCGACGGCCGGCCCTCGCGCCGGAAAAAACCGCCGGGGATTTTACCGGCTGCGTAGGTCTTTTCCTGATAGTCGACGGTCAACGGTAAAAAATCCTGGCCCGGCTTGGGCGCTTTGGCGGCGACACAGGTCACGAGGACGACGGTGTCGCCCAGGCTCACCAGCACGGCGCCGCCGGCCTGCCGCGCGATCTCGCCGGTTTCCAACGTCAGTGTGTTGCGGCCGTACGGGAGTGATTTTTTGATGGGGGTGGGCATTTTTGTCGGGTTCCGTAAAACGGGAATGGCCGCGCTTGAACGAAGCGCGGCCACTCGTCAGAATCAATGGGGACAGCTCTGCGATCGACTTTAGGATCTGCGCGCAGCGCCGGATTATTTGCGCAAGCCCAGCTTATCGATCAATGAGCGGTAGCCGTCGTTGTTGCGCGACTTCAGATAATCGAGGAGCTTGCGCCGCCGCGACACCATCCGCAGCAGACCGCGGCGCGAGTGGTGATCGCGGACGTTGGTCTTGAAATGATCGGTGAGACCATTGATGCGCGCGGTCAACAGCGCGACTTGCACTTCGGGCGAGCCGGTGTCGCCTTTGACGCGTTGATGTTCGGCGATGACCTTCGCCTTGTCGTGCACCGTTACGGACATAGCTTCAACCTTCCTCTTCTCACGCGCCTGACGCGCATGTACGCAGCTTGCAGAAAATCGCTATTGTAGTCCGAAAAACGCTTAAGTTTCAATCACGTTGGACTATTACTGGTAGTAACACGAGGAATGTCCGGTCTAGGTAAAACATGAAATGTCCGGTTCAAGGTTCGTCTCCGAAGGGATGACCGTGAACCGGGCTAAGGTGTTACAGGAGTCATCCGCGACCTGGGCGAAGCATCGAACACCAGCATGTGTTTGTCGCTCTTACCTTTGCGTGCGCCCTCTCTAACAAAGACAAGCGCTCGCACATACTTAGCCGCGCCAGCTTCGTTCGTTAACACAGGCGGGGGCAGAATGCGGCATAGGGATCGCCGGCTTCATATCCGCTTCCCAGGGCCGGGGAACCGATATGCACGGGAACGCCTTGCGCGGTGACCGTGACCCACTCACGCCCCGGGTAGTCATCCCCCCTCGCTGGGAAGCTTGAGCTGCCACAGGCGTAAATGCTCATTCAGGCCGCGCCCAAGGCTTGCATGGCACGAGTGAGCGTTGGAAACGTTTTGAGCAGGCGCTGGTCCTCGGTTATGCAGACGGTCTGAAGCTGCCGCGCGAGCGCGATGTACTGCGCGTCGTACGCGCTGATCCGGTTTTCGGTCGCTAGAACAAGGGCCAACTCCATGTCCACGCTCTGCTCCCGGGGTCCAAAGAGTTCGACGGCTCGCCGCCAAAGCGTTCGCGCCTCCGCGACCGTGGCGCCGCCCTCCCGCGCGAACGTCGCCAGCACGTTCAAGTATTCATGACGCCACAACGCGGGCAGCCGCCAGTCCGGGTCATGGTGCAACAGGTCCCGCGCCACCGCCGTCTTCTCTCCGTCGACCAGAAAATAAGCGACGACGTTGACGTCGACGACGATCACTCGCGTCCCTCGCGCCGGGCCTGCTCGAGGAATTCATCCGTCAACGCAAAGCGTCCCTTGAACGGCGGAGGAACCTCCTGCGGGGGGGCTTCCTCGCTCAACGCCCGTTCAAGCACGACGAGGACCTCCTTGGTCATGCTGCGGCGGTGCCGGGCCGCCCGCTCCTTCAACTTACGGTGTAATTTCGCCGGTAAATCCTTGATAACCAGTCCTGGCATTGCCGTGTCTCCGTGTGCTAGTAAAACACTAGCGTAATACTAGCACACAAGTGAGCGCGGGACCATGCCGCGGCCCGCTCCGGCGGCAGTGACCTCAACGAGCGCCAGACCGAACTCGATCTCCATCACCGAGACGCTCGATAAGGCGATGAGCGCCGGCGGCATCTCCTTGAGGCGATCCAGCGTGCCGGCTTCGCCGCGCGCGAAATCGCTCAGCACGCAGGTGTCAAGGAGATGCCTCAAGCGGGCGGGTTGAGGCGCGGCGCCTTGAGCCCGCGGCGCACCCTTTCAAACGGCCGCACTGCCGGAACCCCGCAAAACTCCAATACCGCCCGCGGCCATTCGCCGCCCGCTCCTTTTTTCAGCAGATGGCCGAGCGCCTCGCGGACGAGCGCGTTGCGCGACGTCCGCCGCGTCTTTGCGAGCCGGCCGAGCCGCTCGCCGGTGTCCTTGTCGATGGAAACGTTGAAATTCATTGCGGCCTCCGGATATAACTGCTCGACATGTTATTACCACGCGAAAACAAGCGACAAGCGCCTCGGCAAGACCGGCTGCGCCTCGCGTCATCGGGGCGGACTTTGCGTCAGACATCGACGGCGGGTGCAAATAGCCGAGGCCGAAGTTGCGGGCGGAAGCCGATCGGACGGTGGAACTCGCGTTCCAGGGGACCGCGGCAGGCTAGTCGGCTTCAGCCCCACTGCCCTAAGCGCGTTCCTCACGAGCACCATACCGGCAGGCAACCGGATAGCGAAGCGTAAGCAAGATCCAGATACGAGGCGTCGTATGCGCTTGGATCATGATCCCGTGCAACTGCAAGCAATCAGCGGCACTACAGCCTGCCTTCATCGATCAGTTTCTGAAGGTTCACTTTGCGACGAGTACGGCAGGTCTTGCTGAACTCGACGACCCGATCGATCGCCCCGGAACGGTCCCGCCAAGCCGGGCCAGCGTTTTCCCCGAGCAGGCGGGAAGCGTCCGTTCGATAGGGGTTTGCGCGCCAGCGCTCGTTGCGGAACTTGACCCGGCGTCAGCCGGTTTTTTGACCGCGGTCCGCCCTCGCCGTGGCGAGCCGCTCGGCGAACTCCTGCATCTCTTCCTGGGCGAGCACGATCTCCTCCAGCGAAAGCTCGGCCCAGCGGCGCAACTGCTCGCGCTCGGCGCCCTCCCAGGTGGTCAGGCTCCAATCGATCGCTTCCTTGTCAGTTTTCGGCATCGGCGGCCTTTCGCAGGTACTCGATGTCGATTTTATCCTGCGGCCGGCCGGCGATCTCCTTCATCCGGATGAGCCATGGGATGGAAACGAAGCGCACCGGTATCGAGCCGAGCGGCTTTACCAGCGCGCGAGAATATTCCTCGTCGAAAGGGAAGGGCTCGGTCACGAACACATCGACGGGCGTTTCCCGGTGGCGTTCGCACCAGAAGTTCAGCACCGTCATTTCCTCGTCCCGGATCCAGCCGGCGCGCTTGGTCGCGTCGGCAAACTCGGCGGCGCTGACCGGTACGAGCGGTCGATAGCCGATTTTTTCGAGCGCCGCGAACGCCGATAAGATGTTGTCTGGGTCGAGTGGCACCACCAGGTCGATGTCCCTCGTGAACCGCAGATAGCCGTGCGCATTCTCCGCCAATCCGCCTGCCACCAAGTAGCGCACGCCCGCCTCGTCCAGCGCGCGCTCGAGCAAATCGAAGCTTCCCAGCTTCATCGGAACACCGTCATCCAGCCTCCTCCGGCAACCTTACCACGCCGGCTCGGCGCGCCCCCCGAGCAACGAGCGCCGGTCTTCGCCGGCGCGCCGCGCTGCTACCGCGGCCACGCGTGGATCGGCGCCCTGCATGATCTGCGGCAAGGGGCGGAACTTCCATTCCTGGCCGTCCGACAGCCCGTCGTCCAGTGCGCCGGATCCGGCACGCGCAACGACAGCATCACCCGCGTCGGCTTGAAGTTGATGAGCCGGTTGCGCAGCGTGAGGTCGAGCAGCTTCGACTTCCACCGCGCGAGCCTTCTTTCCGGTGTTACGGGCGGACGTTCTCGTCGAGCAGAAAGGCGTCGCGCCGGACTTCCGCCAGCGCTGATCGGCAGGGGCCGGATCTGCTCGATCCCGGCGCGCTTCACGTCCTCGGCGAAGAGAAAATCCTCCTCGTGCCTGAGATGCTCCGGGCCTCCTCGCAGGCTTCGGTGTTTTCCGCGGCACGCGAGCCGCAGCCTCGTTGAAGCGATTCAGGCATATTTAGTTTTGTGCTAAAATGGGCTGAATTTTGACCAACCGAGCCGAACGCCGATGAAGACTCTCCCCCTTTCAGAAGCCAAGAGCCAGCTCAGCGGCCTGGTCGAGCAGGTGCGTACACTAGAGGAACAGGTGTTGATCACCCGCAACGGGCGCCCGGCCGCAGTGCTTGTCAGCGCGGAAGAGTTCGAGCGGTGGAAGGAGACCATCGAGGTTCGCGGTGACGCGGCGCTGATGAAGGAGATCCGCGCCGGGTTGCGTGCGCTGAAATCACGCAAGGCTCGCCTGTATACGCTCGAAGAATTGCTTGGCTGAAAGGTTTCAGGGGCGTGAGGAAGCCGCCAATCCGGTTCAGAGTTTCCTCCGAAGTCGCGCAATTGGTGCGCGGTTTACACCCGGATATCAAACGCAAAGTGCGCGCGGCTCTCGATCGGCTTGCGCTCGATCCTGAAGCCGGCAAGGCGCTGCAAGGCGATCTCAAAGGACTGCGCAGCTTGCGCGTGGCGCGCTTTCGGGTCATCTACCGGGCACCCGCGCGCCAAATCATCGAGATCGTATCGGTCGGGCCGCGTGATCGCATATATGAAGAGACCCTGCGGCTGGTTTCGGCGGAGCGCAAACGTTAAGGCATCGCAGGCGCGTTCCGGGCGCTCGACGTTCTTCCGGAAACGGCCAAACCGGATACGAAATTCTTCCCTCGTCCGAGATCGTGTTTGGAAGCTTTGAGAAGTCGAAGCCCTGCTGAAGCGTGTGGTCGGCGACGCCACCCACTGCGTCAATGCCGTGCGGTCCATCATTTTTGTATGCCTGAGCAGCGCATCGGTTGGGTTCGGGACTGGCGAACAGCCGATCTCAGAACTCCCACCCCATGTGCTGCCAGTATCGCCAATCCGCCATCGCCTCGCGTGTCGCCGCATCCGCGCCGATCGGTTCGATCTGCGCGAGCGGCACGCCGAGCTTGCGGCCGGCGACCGCACGAGCACGAACATCTCTTTCATGCAGTCGTCCCCCGGCGCCATGCCAAGCACCTCGACCTCCTCGCCTTTCTTGAGAGGCGAAATCTCCCGCACCATGACGCACTTCGCCTTGAAGGGAAAGCTCAGCTTGTCGTCGAGATGACAATGCCAGCCGATCGCGCGTTCGTCGGAGGTGTAGGCATCGACGACAATCTCCTGTTCTATGCGGTGCTCGCGGGCGCGATTCAAAGCCGGACGTTTCGGTTTAGGCATCGGGCCTTGGTTTCCGCGGCACGCGTGCCGCTTTTCGCAACCGACAATCGTAACTGCAATGCGATTCGAGTGGGACGACCAGAAGCGCGACGCCAACCTACGGCATTGATTTTGTCGGCTGCGAAGCCATACTTGCGGGAGCGACGAAGACAATAGTCGATGACCGTGAAGACTATGGGGAAGAACGCTTCATTACCTTCGGTCTGCTCGAAGGTCGTGTAGTGGCCGTCGCTCATACCGAGTCGGCGGACACTATTCGAGTGATTTCGATACGAAAAACGACGAACGTGAGCAAGATCTCTTCTTCAAAGGCTTCCAAGACTGACTGGAAGCGCGTCGATGCATTGCGTGACGAGGACATCGATTTGTCTGATAACCCGGAAGTGACGCCGGAAATGTTCGCGAAAGCGACTGTGCGTCGTGGACTGCTTACCGCTCCGCCCAAGGAGCAGGTAACTCTGCGGCTTGATGTCGATGTGCTCAAGTGGTTCCGATCCCAAGGTAAGGGGTACCAGACCCAGATAAATGCGTTATTGCGCGCTTACATGGAAGCCCGTCGGAGCAAGGAATCTGCCGGGAGGATCAAAGCCGTCACCCGGCGCGGTTGCACGCGCGAGCTTGCGGCGTCGGCGACGCCCAGCAAGTCGCCCCCGCTGAATACCGCACAAATGCCATCGGAAACGTCTATTGCGTCGACCGCTCTACCGTTGCAAAAAAGCGCCGCCGCGGAAGCGTCGAGCGTCACCGCCGGCAAATGGGCGACAAGTGCGGCGACCGGTAACAAGCACGCATCGCGGACGGCCTCATCCATCAGCTCCAGCTCGGAGAGTGTGACTGCGTTGGCGACCGCGAAGCCACCGGTCGCCGTCCGCCGCAGCGCTGACAAGTGCGCTCCGCAACCAAGCGCCGCCCCGAGATCCTCGGCCAGCACGCGTATGTACGTACCTTTGCCGCAGCTCACATCGAGCACTGCCTCCGGCGTGTTCCATTCGAGGAGCGCGAGCCGGTGGATTTCGACTTCGCGCGCCACGCGCGGAATGGCGACGCCGGCACGCGCGTATTCGTAATAGTTGCGTCCCGCAAGCTTGAGCGCGGCGTGGGCGGGCGGCGTCTGCCGAATGCGCCCGATAAAAGAAGGGAGCGCTGCCGCGACGTCCGAGCGCGATAGCCCGACAGGACGCCGGTCGACGATCTCTCCTTCCCCGTCACCGGTCGTCGTCGCAACGCCGAAATGCACGGTCGCCGTATAGCGCTTCGTGGCATCCAGGAGGAACTGAGCAAACTTGGTCGCTTCGCCGAAACAAAGCGGGAGCAACCCTGTGGCCAGAGGATCGAGCGTGCCGGTATGACCGGCCTTGTGCGCGCGGTAGAAGCGTTTGGCGCGCTGCAGCGCTCCGTTCGACGACAACCCGAGCGGCTTATCCAGCAGCAGCACGCCATCGACGCGCCGGCGCGGCGCGCGCGCGCGGGCAACATCGGTCACGATCCTGCCAGTTTCTTGTCCGCCGCGACGGCGTCGTCGATCAGTTGCGACAACCGCATTCCGGATTCGATCGAATCGTCGTAAGCAAAGTGCAGCTGCGGGACCGAATAAAGACCGAAACGATGTGCGAGTTCGCTGCGCAGAAAACCCGCGGTTCGCTCTAGCGCCACAAGCGCCTCGGCTGCGTGCTCACGGCCCGCCAAGTGCGTCACATGCACGGTCGCGTGCGACAAATCCGCGGTGACCTCGACGAACGTAACGGTGACCGCGCCCACCCGCGGGTCTTTGACGTCATGGGCGAGTAGGTCGGCAAGCTCCTTCTGGATCTGGTCGCCGACACGCTGCGCACGTTGCGAGATTTTCTTCATCGTCGATCGTCCGTTAACCGTCGCCGCGTAAGCCCAAAAACTATGTCGCGCGCATCACAGAGTCCGGGACACCTCGACGATCTCGTACACCTCGAGTTGATCGCCCTGCTTCAAGTCGTCGACGTTTTTCACCGACAGGCCACATTCGAAGCCGGCTTTCACCTCCCGCACATCGTCCTTGAACCGCTTGAGCGAATCGAGCTCGCCGTCGTGGACGACGACACTGTCACGCAGCAGGCGAATCCGGGCGCCGCGCCGCACGACTCCTTCGAGCACGTAACATCCGGCCACCGTGCCGACCTTGGAAATTTTGTACACCTCGCGGATTTCCACGAGACCGAGCGTGCTCTCCTTCTGCTCCGGCGCGAGCATCCCGGACAGCGCTGCTTTCACCTCGTCCACCGCTTCGTAAATGATGTTGTAGTAACGAATTTGCACGCCGCTGCCTTCGGCCAGCTTGCGCGCCTGGGCATCCGCGCGCGCATTGAAGCCGATCACTACCGCCTTCGAGGCCAGCGCCAGATTGATGTCGGATTCGGTGATGCCGCCAACCGCCGCGTGCACGATGTTCACTTTGACTTCGCCGGTCGAGAGTTTGGTCAGCGCCTGCGACAACGCTTCATAGGAACCCTGCACGTCCGCCTTGATGATGAGCGCCAAGGTCTTGACCTCGTTCTCGCCGATTTCGCCGAACATGTTCTCGAGCTTGGCCGCCTGCTGCTTCGCGAGCTTCACATCACGAAACTTGCCCTGACGAAACAGCGCGATTTCCCGTGCCTTGCGCTCATCGCCAAGCGCCAGCACGTCCTCGCCCGCGAGCGGAAGGTCCGACAGGCCCTGAATTTCCACAGGAATCGCAGGCCCTGCTTCGTTTACCGGCTTGCCGTTTTCGTCGGTCATCGCGCGCACGCGGCCGAACACCGCGCCGGCGAGCACGACGTCGCCGCGCTTCAACGTGCCCGACTGCACGAGAATCGTCGCGACGGGGCCGCGGCCCTTGTCCAATCGCGCTTCGATCACGATGCCCCGTGCCGGAGAATCGCGCGGCGCCTTGAGCTCGAGGACTTCAGCCTGGAGCAACAGGCCGTCGAGCAGTCGGTCGATGCCTTCGCCCGTCTTCGCCGACACCGGTATGAACTGCACGTCGCCGCCATACTCTTCGGGGATCACGCTTTCGGCGACCAGCTCCCGCTTCACCCGCTCGAGGCTCGCCTCCGGCTTGTCGATCTTGTTGATGGCGACGACCAGCGGGACGTTTCCCGCTTTGGCGTGCGCGATGGCTTCTCGCGTTTGCGGCATGACGCCGTCGTCGGCGGCGACGACGAGCACCACGATGTCGGTGACTTTGGCGCCGCGCGCGCGCATCGCCGTGAAGGCTTCATGGCCGGGCGTATCGAGGAACGTGATGACGCCCTTCGCCGTTTCGACGTGATACGCGCCGATATGCTGGGTGATGCCGCCCGCTTCGCCGCTTGCCACGCGTGCGCGCCGGATCGTGTCCAACAACGATGTCTTGCCATGGTCGACATGGCCCATTACCGTCACCACCGGTGGCCGCGGAAGGGCTTCCAACGCGTGTTCCGGCTGCGACGCGGCGAGCAGCGAGTCCGGATCATCGAGCTTAGCCGTCATGGCCTTGTGACCCATTTCCTCGACGATGATCATCGCCGTCTCCTGGTCCAGCACCTGGTTGATCGTGACCATCGTCCCCAGCTTCATCAGCGCCTTGATGACTTCGGCGGCCTTGACCGACATTTTGTGCGCGAGGTCAGCGACGGAAATCGTCTCGGGGATCGCCACGTCGCGGACGACCGGACCGGCCGCGGCGGCCAAGCCGTCGCCGCCGTCTTCCTCACGATGGCGACTGCCGATTTTCGGTCCGCGCCAACCAGCAGTTGCCGCACCACCGGTGTCGCCGCGCAACTTCAGCGCGCGCCGGCGCGCAGCTTCTTCCTGGAACACGTGGCCCGGCGCTTTTTTCGTCACGCGCTCGCGTTTTTCGCCCGGCTTGGCGGCGGGACGATGGAGCGTGCCTTCGGTCGGGGCCTTGGCGCCGGTTTTGGCGGACGCAGGTTTCGCTTCCGCTACCTTTCCAATTTCAGCGGTCGCGACATCCGTGGCGATCTTGGCGGCGGCGTCCTCGGCTTCGCGCTCTTTTTTCGTCTTCCTGGCTGCTTCGCGTTCCTGCTTTTCCTGATGCTCGTCCTGCTGCCTTTTCAGAAGCGCTTGCGCCTTCAGCGATTCCTGTTCGCGTAACGCGATTTCTTCCGCCGACACAATCGGTGGCGGGGGCGCCACGACTTTCGCCGCCGCCTCGACGACAGGCGCGACGACCGGGCTTTCATCCTCGCGCCGCACGAGCACGCGCTTTTTGCGCACTTCAACCTGGATCGTGCGCGCCTTGCCCATCGAACCGGCCGCTTTGATCTCGGTTGTCTGCTTGCGCGTCAGCGTAATCCGGCGCTTGGGCTCGGCCGCGGCACCGTGCTGCTTGCGCAAATAGTCGAGCAGGCGTGTCTTGTCCAGCTCGGACAGATTGTCGCCTTCGCGCTTGTCGCCCACACCGGCGGCGACGAGCTGTTCGAGCAGCGCGCCCGCCGGCATCTTGAGTTCCGAAGCAAATTGTTCAATCGTCGTGTGCGCCATACCAGTCTCCCGCGCTTGTTTTGCGCTACTTACGCCTGCACGCCGGCCGCCGGCGCTTCCGCCTGCGGCTCGAACCAGTGCGCGCGTGCCTTCATGATCAGGTCTTGCGCTTTCTGTTCGGCGATGCCCGTCAATTCGATGAGTTCGTCGCCCGCGAGATCGGCCAGCGCGTCGCGCGTGGTAATCCCGTTGGCAGCCAGCTTGCTCGCGATCTCCGTGTCCATGCCTTCAAGGCTCAACAACGCCTCTTCCACATTCTCGACCGATTCTTCGCGCACGATCGCCTCGGTCAGCAGCGCGTTGCGCGCACGGCTGCGCAGTTCGTTGACGGTATCGGCGTCAAACGTTTCGATTTCCAGCATTTCGCTGATCGGCACGTAAGCGACTTCTTCAAGCGACGTGAAGCCTTCGGCGATCAGGATGTCGGCCATCTCTTCGTCGACGTCGAGCTTTGCCATAAAGAGCGTGCGCAACCGGCCGGTCTCCGCTTCCTGCTTCTGCTGCGATTCTTCAACACTCATCAGGTTCAACTGCCAACCGGAAAGCTCTGACGCCAACCGCACGTTCTGACCGCTGCGGCCAATCGCGATCGCCAGATTTTCCTCGTCGACGACGACATCCATCGCATGCTTCTCTTCGTCGACGAGAATGCTCTGCACCTCGGCCGGCGCCAGCGCATTGATGACGAACTTCGCCGGGTCGTCGGACCAGAGCACGATATCGACGCGCTCGCCCGCCAGCTCGTTGGTTACCGCCGTCACGCGCGACCCGCGCATGCCGATGCACGTACCTTGCGGGTCGAGACGCGGGTCGTTCGACTTGACGGCGATTTTCGCGCGAATCCCCGGATCCCGCGCCGCCGCCTTGATCTCGATCAAACCTTCTTCGATTTCGGGGACTTCGAGCTCGAAGAGCCGCACCAGAAACTCGGACGCGATGCGCGAAAGAATGAGTTGGGGCCCCTTGGCCGCACGGTCGACCTTCATCACATAAGCGCGCACGCGATCGCCAACGCGCAACATCTCCTTCTGGATCAACTGGTCGCGCGTAATGACACCTTCGATGCGACCGGATTCGACGATCGCATTGCCGCGCTCGATGCGCTTGACCGTCCCGGTGAGCAGATTGTCCTCGCGCTCGAGAAAGTCGTTCAAGATCTGCTCGCGCTCGGCATCGCGAATCTTCTGCAGGATCACCTGCTTCGCCGCTTGCGCGCCGATGCGGCCAAACTCGACCGGCTCGAGCGGCTCCTCGACGATGTCGCCCAGGACGAGCTCGGGATCGAGCTCGACGGCATCGGTGATCGCGAGCTGGTGCGCCGGTTCCTCATGCTCTTCATCGGGCACGACGGTCCAGCGACGGAAGGTTTCGTAGTCTCCAGTTTCGCGGTTGATCGCTACGCGTGCGTCGATTTCCGCGGTCGGAAAGCGCTTTTTCGTCGCCGAAGCCAACGCGGACTCAAGCGCGACGAAGACAATTTCCTTCGGCACGTTTTTCTCGCGCGCGAGGGCATCTACCAGGAGCAGCAGTTCGCGGTTCATTACGCTTTTCTCCACTCGATATTCGGTATCAGCCGGCAGCGGTCGATCGTATCGAACGGGATCGCACGGGTGCCGGTTGCGGTTTCCAGGAGGACGCTCTGCCCTTCGGTTCCGCGCAAAATTCCTTTGAGTCGTCGCGTCCCTTCGGTCAGCTCACGCAGGTGGACCTGCGCTTCCTCCCCGACGAAGCGCGTGTAATCGGCGAGCTTCCCCAAGCTGCGGTCGAGTCCCGGAGAGGACACCTCGAGGCGGTCGTACTCGATGTTTTCCACTGCAAAGAGCCGCGTCAGGTGATGGCTGACGCGAGCGCAATCGTCGACGCTCACGCCCTTCGGCGCGTCGATAAAAACCCGCAGGAGCCGGCTCTTGGCAATGTCCCAGTCAACCAGCTCGAACCCGAGGGGCGGCACGGTCGTTTCCAGCAGTTCACCCAGTCGCACCATCGTCGCAGAACGCTTTAAGTCCTCATGAAGAGTCAAAAAAAAATGGGCTGCGCCCAGCCCATTTCTACCGTTATTTCTACTCTTTTTAGCCGGTGGATTGTAACAGAAATAGCTGCGCAATTCCAGAGGAATTAGGACAAGTAAGCGGAGCTCTCGCAAGATACGCGCGAATTCGCCGCCCGGTTCCCCCGCAGGATCGTGCGCCTAGAGGCTTCCTAGCGGCTACACTGTTACCGGCCGCGCGTGCCTCCACCCCCTCTTGCCTAAGGATCGAATCATGTCCGAGCCCATGCTGATCGCCAAAAATGGCGATATCGAGTGTTTACTCCTCCCGGAAATGTGCAACCGCCACGGGCTGGTCACCGGGGCGACGGGTACCGGGAAAACCGTCACGTTGCAGGTCGTCACTGAACACCTGTCGCGCCTGGGCGTGCCGACATTCATGGCCGACGTGAAAAGCGACATGTCCGGAATGAGTCAGCCGGGCAAGACGTCGCCGAAGTTCGAAGAGCGCTTGAAGCTCTTGGGGGTGGAAGCGCCGGCGTTCACCGGGCTCCCGACGGTATTCTGGGACGTGTACGGCGAACAGGGTCACCCAATCCGCGCCACCGTGTCAGACATGGGGCCGCTGCTACTCGGCCGCATTCTCAATTTAAACGAGACGCAGGAAGGAGTGTTGACGCTCGCGTTTAAGGTCGCCGACGACAACGGACTCCTGCTGCTCGACCTTAAGGATCTGCGCGCGCTTCTGCAATTCGTTGGCGAGAACGCACGCACTTTCACGACGAATTACGGCAACGTCTCCGCGGCGTCGGTCGGCGCGATCCAGCGCGGGCTGCTTGCGCTCGAACAGCAGGGTGCGGCGCGATTCCTCGGCGAACCGATGTTGAACGTTGACGACCTCTTGCAGACGGGAGACGGCGGCCGCGGCAACGTCAACATTCTCGCGGCGGAGAAATTGATGCAATCGCCCAAGGTCTATTCAACACTCCTCTTGTGGCTGCTCTCCGAGCTCTACGAACGCCTGCCGGAAGTGGGCGACCGCGATAAGCCGAAGCTCGTTTTTTTCTTCGATGAGGCGCACCTCTTGTTCGCCGATGCGCCGCGCGCGCTGCTCGAAAAAATCGAGCAGGTCGTCCGTCTCATTCGGTCCAAGGGCGTGGGCGTCTTCTTCGTCACCCAGAATCCGCTCGATATCCCGGAGACGGTGGTCGGTCAGCTCGGCAATCGCGTGCAGCACGCGTTGCGCGCCTATACGCCGCGCGATCAGAAGGCGGTGAAGGCGGCGGCGGAAACCATGCGCGCCAATCCCAAATTCAGCACCGCGACCGCGATCACCGAGCTCGGCGTGGGCGAGGCGCTGGTTTCGTTCCTGGACGCGAAAGGCCGTCCCGGCGTCGTCGAGCGCGTGTACATTCTCCCCCCCGCGAGCCGCATGGGACCGGCGACGCCGGACGAACGCAAAGCAGTGATGGACGCGTCACCCGTCGCCAACGTCTATGACAAGGCAGTCGATCGCGAATCGGCGTACGAAAAGCTCAAGACGCGCGCGGCGGCAACTGCCAAGCCGGCTCCCAGTGGCAGCGCGGCACCCCCCGCGACTGGCGGGTGGATGGATACGGTCAAAGGCTCGCTCGGCGGCTTGATGTCGGGCAGCGGGCGCAAGGACAGCCTGGTCGAAGCGATGGCGAAGAGCGCCGTGCGCACCGTAGGGTCGAGTGTCGGGCGGGAAATCGTGCGCGGCGTGCTGGGCTCGTTGCTCGGCAGCCGGCGGCGTTAAGAAATCGCGCCGGACGCTTTTAGCCACGCGCACGCGCAGCGACGACGATGCACGACGCCGCTCAAGTAACGACCGGCGTGCGCCCTGCGGTCATCGATCTGATCGGCAACACGCCGCTGGTGGAAGTGACGCGGCTGCCTACGGGGCCGTGCCGTCTGTTCTTGAAGCTCGAATCGCAGAATCCCGGCGGCTCCATCAAAGACCGCATCGGGTTGACGATGATCGAAGCCGCCGAGCGCGAAGGTAAGCTCGCCGCCGGCGGAACGGTAATCGAAGCGACCGCGGGCAATACCGGATTGGGGCTTGCGCTCGTGGCGCGCGCCAAGGGCTATCGCGTCGTCCTCGTGGTTCCGGACAAGATGTCGACGGAAAAAGTTCTGCATTTGAAGGCGCTAGGAGCGCAGGTTCATATCACGCGATCGGATGTAGGCAAAGGCCATCCCGAGTATTACCAGGACTACGCGGGGAGACTCGCGCGCGAAACGCCGGGCGCCTTTTTTGCCGATCAGTTCAACAACCCCAACAACCCGCTCGCGCACGAGCAGGGGACTGGCCCGGAGATCTGGACGCAATGCGGGCATGACGTCGATACCATCGTTTGCGGCGTCGGCTCCGCGGGAACGATCACCGGGCTCACTCGGTTTTTCCGGCGCGTCGCACCCGCCGTCGAATTCGTGCTGGCAGACCCTCAAGGTTCGATTCTCGCCGAGTACGTGCGCAGCGGAACTCTCGGCGAAGCAGGGTCCTGGGACGTGGAAGGGATCGGCGAAGATTTCATTCCGCCGATCGCCGACCTCTCCGGCGTGATCGACGCTTATACGATCAGCGACGCGGAGAGCTTTGCCACGGCGCGGACGCTGTTGCGCGCCGAAGGAATTCTGGCCGGTTCCTCAACGGGGACGTTGCTCGCTGCCGCGCTACGCTACTGCATGGCGCAGCAGGTAGCAAAAAGAGTGGTGACATTCGTCTGCGACACGGGAACCCGCTACCTGTCCAAGGTCTACAACGACAACTGGATGGTCGAGCAAGGATTCCTTGAGCGCCAGCGGTTCGACGACCTGCGCGACTTGATCTCCCGGCGTTTCGAAGACGGGTCCGTGGTCAGCGTAACGGCCACCGACACCTTGTTGACGGCGTTCCAGCGGATGCGCGTCGCCGACATCTCCCAACTGCCGGTGCTGGACGGCGATCGCGTGGTGGGGCTCCTCGACGAATCCGATCTGCTGCTCCGTGTCCACGGCGATCCGGCGCAATTTCGCGCGCCGGTTGAAAGTGCCATGACGCGCGCGCTGGAGATGCTGCCGCCGAGCGCCGGCCTGCCGGCATTGCGCGCCGTTCTCGATCGCGGGTTGGTCGCCATCATCGCCACCGATACCACATTCCACGGGCTCGTGACCCGTTTCGATTTGCTCAATCACTTGCGGAGGACGCTCACGTGAACCAGCGATTACCGAACGGCCACGATAAGGCGGGGGCCGATGCGCGCGGGTTTAGTACGCGCGCGATTCATGCGGGTCAAGCCCCCGATCCGACAACCGGCGCCATCATGCCGCCGATTTACGCAACCTCGACCTATGTGCAGCAAAGTCCGGGCGTGCACAAAGGCCTTGACTATGGCCGCTCGCACAACCCCACGCGCTGGGCGTTCGAACGCTGCATTGCCGACCTGGAGGGCGGAGCTTGCGCGTTTGCGTTTGCCTCCGGCCTCGCGGCGATCGCGACGGTACTGGAACTGGTCGATGCCGGCGCACACGTCATCGCTGCGGACGACCTCTATGGCGGCACTTATCGCCTGTGCGAACGGGTACGCAGGCGCAGCGCGGGGCTCTCGTTTTCGTTTGTCGACCTCGCGAATCCGGCGAATCTCATCAAAGCGCTGCGGCCGGAAACGCGCCTCGTCCTGGTCGAAACACCAACCAATCCGTTGCTCAAGCTCGCCGATCTGCGCGCACTCGCCGCAATCTGCCGGGATCACGACGTGATCGCCGTCGCCGACAATACGTTTGCGAGTCCATGGGTGCAACGTCCGCTCGAATATGGCTTCGATATCGTCGTGCATTCCACGACCAAATATCTGAACGGGCATTCCGACGTGATCGGCGGCGTTGCCGTCGTCGCCGGTGACGACCGGCAGGCCGCATGGCGCGAACGCTTGAGTTTCTTGCAAAACGCCGTCGGCGCAATCGCTGGTCCTTTCGACAGTTTTCTGGCGCTGCGCGGAGTCAAGACGCTGGCAATTCGGATGCAGCGACACTGTGAAAACGCGCTGGAGCTCGCCTGTTGGTTGGAAGCGCAACCGGAAGTAGCCACCGTTCGCTACCCGGGTCTACCGTCGCATCCTCAGCATGAACTTGCACGGCGCCAAATGCATGGATATGGCGGAATGATCTCGCTCGATCTCCATGCCGATCTCGCACAAACCAAGCGCTTCCTCGAGACCTGCGAACTATTCGCGTTGGCCGAGAGCTTGGGCGGTGTTGAGAGCCTGATCGAACATCCGGCGATCATGACGCATGCAACGATTCCGGCAGAACAGCGTGCGGCGCTCGGCATCGGCGATTCACTCGTCCGCCTCTCGGTCGGCATCGAAGACATTGCGGATCTCAAGACTGATCTGCGTCGCGCGTTCGACGCGATGCGCACGATGAACGTCCCCGCCTAGGCGATGCAAGGACGGGAGGCGACCTTTACAACGGAAGCGCACATGGGCAAAGTACAGGGAGGCCGAGCGCGTTCGGCCTCCTTGTTCCGTCGCACGGTATGAAGCGCAATGGGTCGGCCTCAAGGGTCGATTCGCGATTGCTCAGATCCCCACAAGCGGGGCCCCTCCTCGCCGCTCACGCCGCTACGACTTTAGCAAAGGCCCAGACGATGAATGGAACCTACGCGCCAGCCGCGCGCTTCCTCTGCACGCTGATCGTGGCAGCGACCGCTGCATGTACGACGCCTCCGACCATCGAGCAGCCGAAAGAGCCACTGCCGATTACGCCGCCGGGTGAAGCCGCCGGCGCTGCCGTCGTCCGGCGACCGCTGCCCGAACCGGTGATCCCTCCGCTGGCACTCGCGCCGCCGACGACGTTGCCGGCGCCGGCGCCGCCCGCGCAGGTGGCAATCGTCGTTCCCCCGGGCACGCAGTACGTCTGCGTCAGCGACAGCGGTGGTCAGCGGCAACAGACGTCAATCCAGTTTTCTTCTCCCAAGGTCGTCGACTTGTGCAAGAAACATCCCGAAATGGGACCATGCCAATACGAGCGCGACATTTGCCGGCGCAGCGGCGGACGAGTGTTCGCGGCGAATGGCGTGGAAATCACGCTGCAAACCGAAGCCGAGTACGACCGAAAAGTATTGCGCGTGCGCTTTCGCGCAAACTGATTTCGTTGTGTAACAGTCGCGGATTGCCCGCCGCTACGTGTCGGAGAATCCTGCCGCCGCCGAGTGCTTTTCTTTGGCGCGTACCTGTCCCGCCGCCGATTGCTTCGTGTACTTCCACTTCTTTTGCACCCATAACCACTCGGCTGGATGCTCGCGAATGGCCTGTTCCAAGGCGCGCGCGTACCGTTCGACAATGAGCGTATCGGCGTTCTCGTCGTACGGCGGTTCGGCGAGGACGATTAAGCGCGCCGTGTAATATCCGCGGCGCACGCGGCGCATCGTGACGAAGAGCACGGGTGCGTCGAGAAATTGGGCGATCTTCCCCGCGCCCTTGAAAAACGCCGTGTCCTGATTGAGAAAGCGCGTCCAATGCTTGGGTTCCTGCTGCCGCGGTGTCTGGTCGGCGATCAGCGCGTAGGCGCGCGTCTGGCTCACGCGGCTCATCAACGTGTAGATGAATTCCTTGTGTGGTATCGGTTTGCCGCCGAACCGCGAGCGCGCCTCGCGCACGAACGCATCGACGGAAGCGACCCGCAGAGGCTGGTAAACCGCATCGATCGGGAAGCCGAATTGCGCGCCCGCAGTCAGTAACAGCCACTCCCAATTGCCGTAATGAGCCGCTAGCAAAACGACCGAGCGGCCCTCCTTCCAATAATGGCTTATGACTTCCGGATTCTCGATCGCGACGCGACGCTTGAGCGCTTGCGCGGACGCGCCGTAGCCCCAGAACGCTTCCATCATGCTGTCGGCGAGGTTGCGGTAGGTACGGCGGAGAATGCTGACTCGTTGGGCGGCGGTTTTTTCCGGAAACGCGTTGGCAAGATCGTGCTCGGCGCGCGCGCGCCGCCACCCCATGATTCGGAAGGCGACGAAATAAATGAGCCACCCGCCGGCATGGAGCAGCGGCAGCGGAATGCGGGTCAATGCTTTGAGGACGAATTGCATCGGAATAGGATACGCCCGGGCTTTCTTCACTACTCATTGTGAACAAACTCGGAACTGGGAGCGACGCAATCACCCAAAGACCGCAGTCATTGCCATCGCCTGCGCCGGGCATTGCGATCTGGCAGTGTGATCTCGAACTGTCGGAAAACCAGATCGCGATGCTCGCGCAATGCCTCTCCGCAACGGAACGGCAACGCGCAACGCGCTTCGGCATGCCGTTGTTGCGCGCGCGCTATGTGGTCGGGCGGGCGCGGTTGCGTTGGGTGTTGGGGCGAGCGCTGAGTATCGAACCGCAGGCGGTGATGATCGAGACGGGGCGGCGGGGGCGGCCGTTCGTGCGCGGCCACGAAGTCGACTTCAACGTATCGCATACGCAAGCAATCGCTCTGATCGGCATCGTGAACCATGGCCGCATCGGCGTCGATATCGAATCCGGCAACCGGCGCGTCAACGTCGAGGGAGTCGGGCGCAGGTTCATGACGTTACGCGAGCGCGGCGAACTCGCAACACTCGCCGACGATGACCGGCGGCGAGCCTTGCTGCGTCTTTGGACGTGCAAGGAAGCGCTGAGCAAGGCCACCGGCGATGCACTCAGCGCTCCGTTTCGACACCTTGAGGTTGCGGTGGCGCCAGCCCCACGGCTAGTAGCCGGGCCGCCGCCTTACGTGCCGGCAGACTGGCAGCTTTTCGACGTTGCGCTGAACGGCGATTACCTCGCCACGGTTGCCTGGTGGCGGACCGAAACGCCCGACCCTGGCTGACGGCGTGACCAAAAACGCCCCGCGTCGCGAGGCGTTTCCGGGGGGTATACAACTTTCTTTATCACCCCCAGCGCTTCATTTCGCGGCAGCCTTCTGTTCTAAAAATTCGTTGATCTTGGCTTCGAACTGGTTGTAGGGCATCGCGCCGACCAGGCGCACGCCAATGAGCTTATCTTTCTCGACTCTTCCAAGGACAAACGAAGGCGTGCCGTTCACTCCGGCTGACATTCCCTCGGCCATATCCTTTTCGACGTCTTTTGCATACTTGTTCGAGTCCACGCATGCACGCAGCTTGGGAACATCGACGTTCGCGGTCTTGGCGTGGTTATAGATCTTTTCTCCATCCAACTGGTCGGCGTTCACGATCAGAATGTGCCGAAACTCCCAGAATTTATTCTGCTCGCCGGCGCAACGCGCCGCGACCGCGGCCCGTTTTGCGTGAGCATGGAAGTCAAGCGGGAAATCCTTGCTGACGTAGCGCACCTTGCCCGTATCGATGAAATTCGCCTTGATCTGCGGATACGCGCCATTGTGGAATTGCTGGCAAAACGGGCATTGATAATCGGTAAACTCGACCAATGTCAGCGGAGCGTCGGCTTTGCCAAGAGTGTTTTTCCCTGCGACAAAAGTCACGTTGACCTTGTCATCTGGAGGCGCGGCGGCATTGCCCATACCTTGCTGCTGTTTTTCCAGCAATTGCCGGATCTGTTTTAGCTCATCGAGCATTTGCTTCGCCTGCTCGGACGTGATGCTTTGCGCTCCGGCGAGCGGAGCTCCGGCGAACAGCGCCGCCGCCGCCAGCCCCATCAAAACCAATTTCATCTGGCCATTTGCCATAATCCAAGAACCTTTCCTCAGGACGTTAATAGCATTCGGTTTGCTTCGGTCAGCCGCAGCTTCGAGCTTCGCTGCGATTCCGCGCTCTACACGGCTCGCGTCGCCGCGCTCACTGTGCACACTTAGGCAAGCGCACTTATACAATGAGCGCAGCCGAAAAGCGTTCGAGTTCCCGACAAACGGCGCGTTCCGTCCGCTCAGCCCCGCCGCAGGACCCGCCGCGCCGGCAATCGTACCCCTTGCCGGCCCAAAGAACCGCGCGGTGCGTGTCGGCGCCTTCCTACGGAGAAACGCGGGTGCGGCCGATTAGCGCCGTCTAGCCTCACTGTTCAAATGGTGACTCCCACCAAAGGGAACCTTCGCACTTAAATCAGGAGACCAAGATGAACGAGAAAAAAGGACTAGATCCGCGTCCCGATGCCAACCGCGATCCAATCTCCGGAGCGGTCGGATCTCATCCGGTTGGGACGGGCTTGGGTGCGGTTGCCGGCGGCATGGCGGCCGGAGCGGCAGCGGGGACCGTTGCGGGTCCAGTTGGCACAGTGATAGGTGCGGCCATCGGCGCGGTGGCTGGGGGCTTCGCAGGTAAAGGGATCGCCGAACTGATCGACCCAACGGCCGAAGACGCGTATTGGCGTGACAACTACTCGAGCCGGTCGTATATCGGGTCTGGGGACACCTACGATGACTATGGCCCCGCATATCGCTACGGTGTCGACGCCTATCCCAAATATGAAGGTCGGACCTTCGACGAGGCTGAACCCGCTCTAATGCAAGACTGGGACCGGTCCAAAGGCAGCTCGCGCTTGACTTGGGATCGCGCCAAACATGCGACTAAAGATTCGTGGCAGCGGGTGAGCGATACCGTAGAGCGCGCAGTCCCCGGTGACTCTGATCGTGACGGGAAGTAAGGCGAGTTAAGCCATAACCGTTGTTTGAAGATTACGCGGCGCGATCGATTGATCGCGCCGCTTTTGCGTGCGTCGCAAGGAGCGCGACGCTGGTAGCGCTTCGTAGTCTCTCATCGGCCGCACCGAAGGTGTGATAGGGTACACAGAGGGTGCAACTTCCACCGTCATTCCGGCCTCATGCTAGGGCTCTCTGCTGCGTAACATCGTTCGCCATTCGCTGCTGATCGCCTCACTGCTGTGTGCCGGCCTGGCGGCAACCCAGCCCGCAGCCTTCACGCAGCAAACACAGCCCATCGATCTCGCTGGTCAGCCAGTCCACGTCGACGTCTACCGCCCCGACGTCGGCAGCGTCAACGCGCTGGCGGTCGTCGCGCACGGGTTCACGCGCTCGCGCGCGCAGCATCGGGACCTGGGGCGAGCGCTCGCCACCGCAGGCGTCACCACCGTAATTCCGGATCTGCCACACGTGGATCAATGGAACAACGGCGCCGCCGTCGTCGAGCTCGTGCACAAGCTGGAGGCAGGGGCACTTGGGCTTCAGCCGATTGCGCGATCGCGTCTGGTGCTGATCGGGACATCGGCCGGCGGGCTTGCTACCGTGCTCGCCGCCGCTAAACTGCCCGGGTTGGCTGGTTGGGTGGGTCTTGACCCAGTCGACCGCACCGGCAGCGGCATTCATGCTGCCGCGCAGATGACTGCGCCGTCCGTTGTGCTGCTCGCGGAGCGTTCGGGTTGCAACCTATACGGCAGCGGCCGCTCGATTGCGCGCGCGGCCCCGGGGTTACTACGCTCGACGTTATTGCACGGCGCATCGCACTGCGATTTCGAAGGACCGACCACGAAGCTATGCCGGGTGATCTGCGGCGAATCGTCCTCCGGAATGCAAGGATTGGCGCGCGACGCGACTGTCACCGCTACTCTCGAAATGTTGCGAGATCGCGACGATCACCCGACGCCCAGCGTGGACGAATCTCCGGAATAACTTTGGCGCTCGGATGTAGGTGAGTTCGATGACGGCAGCTTTTCTTGCGCCTGGAGTGCAGGTGAATCGAAATATTCTAAAGTGTCACCGTGAGCATGGATATGGTCACTGCTCATTCGGGCAGTTTGTCTCTAAGACTTGGGCCGTTGCCCGGAAAACGCCGTTAGGAGGCCGAGGCCGATCAATGCACCACCGCTTCCATACTTCGCGACCGCCGCGACACCCTTCGCATGCTGCAGCCATGGCCGAACCGCACCGGCCGTAAACGCGTAGATCGTATCGGTCGTGGCGGCGATGAGCACGAACACGATACCCAGCGTGATCGTCTGCGCCACAGGCGCACTGAGCGCTTCGATAAACTGCGGAAGAAAAGCTGCGAAGAAGATCGCCGTCTTCGGATTGAGCAGCGCGACTACGAACCCGTCGAAGAAAATCCGCCTGCGCGAGGCACCTGGAAGCGGGGCCTCGTCGCCTTGCGCCACGATTCGGGTGGAGCGGATGGCCTGAACTCCCAAATAGAATAGATAAAAGGCACCCAAGTACTTGACGATGGTAAACGCCAGACTAGACATGGCGAACAGCGCCGCAAGCCCAAGGGAGGCTCCAATTGCATTGCCCAGATTGCCGAGCGCGACGCCCGCGACGGAGGCAAGACCGGACAGACGTCCCTCGGTCAGGCTCCGGGCAACGATGTAGAAAACTCCGGGCCCAGGCGTAACGGCAAGCAGGACGCTTGCGATAACGAATGCGCCGAACATCGGCGAGAATGATATGTATTCGCTCAACATAGACATCCGATAAGGTTGCTTGATCGGCTTCAGCGTGCAGACAAGCAGTTGCCGCACCTGCGTCGCACCCGAGATCGGTAATACAACGCATTTGGACGGGTGCTCTCGCCTATTCGGTTGACTACGCGTAACTGCCGGCAAGAGCTGGAATGTTGGGAAGCTAACCGACGATAATTAACACGTCAATGGTTTCAAGCCGCGCGCGTGGCAAGCGAGCGCCGGAACATGCCACGAGAGCTAGGATGGAGTTTACGCAACTCGCGCGAATCGCTTCAGATACGCGGCGGCTGCCTGCGCGAGTTCCGGAGATTGCGCGGCTCGCCCGATGTTGTGTCGGCGAATAGTCTAAAAATGGGTTTGAAAATGACTACTAAACTCGAATCTCCGCTAAGGCGAGAACTCGTCATCGACGGGCAACCTTATACGCTGACTATCGCACCGGAAGGCTACAAGCTGGTTCCCAAAGGCAAGCGGATCGGACACGAAATGGCATGGCGGGCATTGGTCAGCGGAGACGCCGCTTTGGCAACCGCGCTCAATGCTTCACTCTCGAAAGCTGCCCTGTCTCCTGTGCCGACGGAAGATCCCTCTAAGCGGCGCAAGGAGCGATAGCGCGGCTCAACGATAGGACCGCTATTCATGAAACGATTTGTCGCAATGCTCATTTCACTCGGCCTCGCGCTTGTCGCGACCGGACCGCACGCAAAAGTCACTTCTGTCAGCGGCAATCGCTTCAAGCCGGCGGAGCGCCCGTTCACAGACGAGCTGGTCAAGACACTGAAGGTCCCAGTCGGCTTTCAGGTTAACGTGTTCGCGAAAGGGCTCAAGAACCCGCGAATGATGCGGGTCGGCGAAGACGGAACCGTGTATGTCACGCGGCAGAAGCAGAATGACGTGCTAGCCCTCGTCGATCGCGATGGTGACGGGGTCGCTGATGGGCGCCGCGTACGGTCGTGTCCAACCATGCGACGATGATGCGCGCACGCCTCGACGGCAGCGAGGTCAAAGTTTTCGCGCGAGGGCTGCGCGATACGATGGGCTTTGACTGGCATCCAGTTTCCGGCGAGCTATGGGGGGCGGACAACGGCGCGGACTGGAAGGGCGACCAGATTCCCCCTGAAGAACTCAATGGGATCAAGGAAGGCGGAAATTACGGCTGGCCGATCTGTTACGGCAAACGCATCGTCGACGAAGCAACGATCGCCGAACCAAAGGATGTCACTTAGGACGACATAGACAAAAAAGCCTACTGCGCGAGGACCGAGCCGGCGGTGCTGACCTACGACGCTGATGCAGCACCGATCGGTATGGTTTTTTATAACGCGAACCAGTTCCCCGAGGATTATTGGGGTGACGCGTTCATCGCCTACCACGGCTCATGGAATCGCACGAAGCCAGTCGGCTACAAGGTTGTGCGAACGCGGTTTCAAAACGGTAAGGCGATTGCGTGGAACGATTTCTTGAGCGGTTTTATCAACCAGTCCGGAACCGCTTATTTCGGTCGGCCGGCGGGAGTTGTTGTCGCACGCGACGGCTCGTTGCTGATTTCCGATGATGTAAATGGCGTGATTTATCGGGTTTCTCATAAGGTTTCAAGTAGCCTCTTGCGGAGCTGCCCCGTCGATATCCATGGGATTGATGAAGTCGACCAAGAGCAGGGCCGTGCTCCCGGATGGATGATGGCGGGTACCGCTTTTCTGATCCATCAATCGTCTTCGAGTCTTTCGAGCCTTCACGGCTCTGCGATTCCGGCACATACGGGGCGTCAGTTTAACGCTGACATCTCAATGCGAATCCTTCCGACAGAGCCGCGCGACGGCGAGACTGACTATGTTACGGAAAAACAAAGGGCATGAACGACATGCAACACCACAGCGAGCAAGTCGGAGCGCATTAGCGCAAATGAACAAGCGTAACGACGAAGAACCGCTGCCAACGGATCCAACGCGGCCGGCGGGAACGCTATCTGCTTTGATCGAGTCAGTGCGAGCGGTTGGCGATCGCTTATTCGGCCTTGTAGCGCTGGAGGGCAAGCAGGCTGGGGTAAGTCTGGCGTTCATGCTGGGCTTCGCGGTGGCAGCCGCCGTGCTGGTCATTACGGGCTGGCTTGCGTTAATCGCTTGCGTCGTTGTCGCCCTGACCGCCAACGACGTCGTCAGCTGGCCGTGGGCACTGGTGATCGCGGCGTTATTGAGCTTTGCCGGTGCCGCGGGCCTTGTCGTACTCCTCATTCTGCGCAGCAAGGATCTGCTGTTCACCGCAACCCGTCGCCAACTCCGGGGTGAACAACAATGAGCGTACGCAAGCATGAATAAGTCGCCGGTCTCGATTGAATCGGCCGAGCAAGAGCTGGCCGAAGCCAAAGCCCTGTTGCAGGCTGAGTACCAGGCCATCGAGGCCAAGGTGCGCCGAACCGCAAGCTCACCGTTCCTCATCGGGAGCGTGTTAGTCGGCGCGGCAGCGATAGGCTATCTGGCTGTCGGCAAACGCGATAAGCCAGATCTTTCCCACCGGCGAGAGAAACGCGGAGCGTGGGGGCAGGTGCTGCAAATCGGCCAGATGTTGGTGCCCCTGCTCGGAGCGCTCAAGGCGGCGCAGGAGGCAAAAGCCGGGCGCAAGGCGATCGCCCATGCCACCGGCACCCCCGTGGATGAGCCTCCCGAAAATACCCGGAGGCTGCAGTGAACTTGAAGCAAGCGTGGGAGCTGGTCAAGAAATCGGTGACGGCGTGGATCGATGACTACGCCCCGAGCATGGGCGCCGCGCTTGCGTATTACACGGTGTTTTCCATCGCACCTCTGCTGATCATCGTCATCGCGGTCGCCGGCTTCGTCTTCGGCCAGGAAGCGGTGCAAGGAGAAATTGCCGCGCAGCTGGGCGGCCTCATCGGCGAGGAAGGCGCGGTGGCGGTGCAAGGTTTGGTCGAAAGTGCGAGTGAACCTGCGCAAGGCATCTTCGCCACCATCCTCGGTGTCGTCCTTCTTGTCATAGGCGCCACCACGGTATTTGGAGAACTGCAAAGCTCGCTCGACCGCATCTGGCGCGTTCCTGCCTCACCCGACGCAAGCGGCATTTGGAATTTGTTGCGCACGCGTCTGTTGTCGTTCGGCATGGTGCTGGGGCTCGGCTTCGTGTTACTCGTATCGTTGGTGGTCAGTGCGGGGCTTGCGGCGTTTGGCACCTGGTGGGGCGGAGCATTCGCAGGTTGGGAAGCCCTGCTCCATGTACTCAACCTGGCTATCTCGTTCGCGCTGATCACCGGGCTTTTCGCGATGATTTACAAGATCATGCCGCGCGCCGATATCGCCTGGCGCGATGTATGGGTAGGGGCGGCGGTCACCGCCCTGCTGTTCGAAATCGGCAAGTTCTTAATCGGGCTGTACTTAGGAAAAAGCGGCGTAACGTCAGGCTTCGGCGCCGCCGGCTCCCTTGTCGTTTTACTCGTCTGGGTCTACTACTCCGCGCAGATTTTCCTGCTCGGCGCCGAGTTCACCTGGGTGTACGCGCACCGACACGGCTCGAAGGTCGGTGAACCCGAGCCGGCGTCCGCTCCGGTTGTGCCCGGCCATTCCGGCGAAGCGGCTGCGCAGGTGAACGCGCGAGGTACCGCTCCGGTAACCGCGTCTTTAGTGTCGGGTGAAAGGATTACGGTCGCACCGGTCGCGGCTAAGGGCAGTGGCCTCGTGTCACGAACAGGAGCCTTCATCGAACAAAATCCCATCAGGGGACTAGGTATCGTCGTCACCGTTGCCCTTGTCGCAGGCGCAGTGCTTCGCCACATCGCCCCGCCAGCGCGACTATTGAGGAGCTGCGGAAGTTGGATGAGATAGTGTGCGTGGAGCGCATGGGGTCGGAATTTGCACAGGTACTCGAGCACGTTGCGCTGGTTCTCGTGTGTGACGACGATGTGAGGGCGCCGCGTCCGATACGGATAACTGCCGGCGCCGAACGCGACGATTTCGATCTCGTGATCGCTTGCCAGCGCATCGATTTCATTTTTGATGTAAGTCTCCGACACCTGGGGATAGGTCGAGACGAACACCACGATGCGTCGCTTCATGAAGGCTCCGGAGCTACTGGCCGTGAGGCGACGGCGGGCCTAGTCTAAGTTCGCGACGCAGTGGTCGCAACTTAGGGGCATGCGTGCTGCGGCGGCGTGACCGCGACGAGGGCCCTGTGCCCGGAGCGTGCAGGAGATCGGAGCAATCGCGAATCAACGCCTGAGGCCGACACATTGTGCTCGAAACCGCACCACGGAACAAAGAGGCCGAGCGACTATAACTCTCGCATCGCGCAAGTCGACTGTTTCGCGTGCGTCAATTTGTTGCTGCGAGCGCCATCAGTTCTTCACACCGATCCGCGATACGCACGACACGGTCAGCCGGATCATTGTTTGTGTGCCTTTGCGCCACGGTCTGCGCAGCTTTTGTAAACGAGGGCTCGTCCAGCAGGTGCCGAAGCAACCGTTGATAGTCGGGAGGCGGCTTCTCGAAATCCACAACAAGGCCTGCGCCGAGCTCCTGGACGCGTTTTGCGGTCATCATCTGTTCGAGATGCTGGGGCAGCAGAAGGACGGGCTTGCCCGAGGTTACAACCGACTCCACCGTGCTTGCGCCCGAGTGGCAGATGGCTAGGTCACATTCGCGACAGACATCCTGCATACGAAGCGGTTCCGGGCTGAAGGCGATGTTTGTCGCTGTATGCGCGTTTGTATACTTGACGGACAAACCGGGCGCGTGGATCACCACCGAGGCATCGATCGCGCGCAGCGCTGCCAACACTTTGACCAAGTCCCGAAAGTGGGGCTTGAGATAAGCAAATATTCGCTTCGAGCCCGCCACCGGCCACAGCGGAGGCACGCCTTTGTCAAGATTAGCGACATCGCCCCAGTACCGCGCGCCGGTTCGCCCAGGGTACTGGTCGAACTCTTCCGATGTAGCGATGATCGAGTCGTCCGTGTCCAGAAGATCCGCGAGCCGGCCCATTGGCGGCTCCCCGAGGCGCTTGAGCGCTGCGTTGGCGCCGGCCAAGACCAAGCGCTCGGCCTCGAGGACACGTGCGACGGGTTCGGCCCTCCACGATCGATACGTGGGCATGGGTTCTGTGCATGGCGGTACCGAAAACGATGCGCCGAACAGCACGCGGGACAGACCGAGCCCGCGCGTCGCAAGCAAAGCCGTCGGTGCGTAGTCGAAGACGAGCAGCTTCGGTGCGAGCGTGCTAATTAGGGTGCGCCACCCACGGCACAACCCAGTCAATGCTGGTGGGTGGAGAAAGCCGAGCCGCATCAGCGTTTCGGCGAATCCGATGGGTTGAGGGAGGCCGGAAATTTTCGCCACCCAAACCGGAGCCTGAAAGACGCTGAACGGCTCGTCGTGCAACACCGAGTCGACATGCGTGAGTTCCCGGAGCGCGAAGAGTGGCTCATGCCCTCGGCGCGTGAGCTCGCGCGCGAGGGTGAGGAAGCGCATCAGGTGCCCGTAATCGCCGCCTAGCTCCCAGGCAAGGAGGATGCGCGCCATCGTTTGATTTTAACCGAAGGAATCCGAACGCTGCGTTGCGCGGGGGATGCTCGCCTTGCTTGCACTAGCACCTCGAACATTTCTGTCCGGGCGGCGAGACGCTGGCTGGGCTCGGAGCGTCGTATCGGAGGCGGACACGAAAGATAGTTGTCGGAGATTTTTACAGTCCCCGCCGTATTGCCGTCGACGCTTTGCGAACTAGTCAGGACTAAGTCAGCAACTTCAGAGACTTGCATTCGGCGTAAGACTGCTGGTGCGGTTTTTGCACGATTCCCCTTTTGGATGAGCGCCTCGTTCGGAGTACTGATCTGATTGCTTGGGAGGTGGGAGATGCAAGGGTTAACCGTTAGATTGTCACTGGCCAGTGCGGCAGTTGCTGCGGCGCTGGGGATCCCGAGCGCTCCCGCGGGGGCAGCCGTCTACGGCGGCTTTTTCGATCCCGTGACGTTCTCAGGAAGTTTCACCATCGATGTCGACGATGACTGTCTGTCGAGCTCCGGATTCAAGCCGAACTCAGGCATCACCATTACTCCTGGCGATGGCTTCTGCTCGGCCAGCTTGACGAGTGCTTCGGCTTTAGTCGTGGATTCGGGCGGCCCCCCCCCGCCCAACTACAATGGAACGCTCGGGTTTGCTCCGCCTGCGATCTCCAGCCCGGGGTCGCTCTTCGGCGTTTTTATTGTCTCCGACGGTGGCGGCGGCTACACGCTTGATTCGTTCGACACCGCTCTCCTTCCGGCACTAAGTGAATCCCCCTACGATGGTGCCAACGAATGGGACATACAATTCGCGTCCGGCGAGCGATGCGATGGGCCTTGCGGCACCCCTGTCATCGGGGCCGGCCCCATTTTTAACCCTCCCAGGGGCGTGTACCTTTTTGCCAATGGTTTATTGGCTGACACCGCGCAGTACACGGACATCCGGCGTATCGATCTTAACGGAATCCCGGAACCCAGTTCGCTCGCGCTGCTGCTAGGCGCGCTTGGCGCGGGTCTCTTCGCGCGAAGGCGGCCGAAAGCCGCTGAGTCTCCCAGCTAGCGGCGAGTGGCACTGCCCCGACGCGAGGGCGCGGCGGGGTAGCCAGCCTGGCTCAGGCGGGCGCAGGTTCCGTAACCTGCCCTAGCGATAACGCGTGGTCGACGGCCTGGCCGAGTTCTCGCGCCAGTCCTGCTGCCCATGCTGTCTCATAAGCGGCGTCCCCCAGGACGTCCCGCGCATGGGCGATGGAATTGCACCACTGCTGCTCCCGGCGCGGACTGCGCACCAACGTGAGCCGTTTCCGACCCGCAGCCGCGGCGGCATAGAGCCAGACTGCATCCTCAGCGTTACCAAGCGCTTGCGCAAGCTCGGCGTGATCTTCGACACAGCCAAGCAACTCCGCGTACATCTCGAACGCCTGAAATGCCCGCATTGCCGTCGCGAGCCTGGTGCGGGCGAGCTCCGCATCGCCGGCCACGAGATCCGCCTTCCCCATCCACCACAGGGATGTCGCCTCGTCGCGCTTGTCCCCGGCGCCGCGGCAGACTTCGAGGGAACTGGCGAAGCGCGCCCGGGCTCCGGCGACATCACCCGCTTCCAAGGCGATCTCTCCGAGCATCCGCTCGCACTCGCTTTCGACCTCGGAGTAATTGATGGCGCGCGCGATCGCGAAGCACTGCTCAAAGTGCTCGCGAGCTTGCCTGTCGTCTCCGACGTGCATGCAGATTTGGCCCAGATGGAGGAGGCCGATTGCCTCTCCCCTTTGATCACCCAACTGGCGAAAGAGGTTAAGCGCTTCCTCCTCGCCCTCGCCCGCCTTGAGCGCATCGCCGACATCCAGACGCACCAACGAGAGGGTAGACAGCGTTGCCGCAATATCGACCGGATTGCCAAGTCCCCGCCGCAGCTCAAGGCACTTCTCCAGCATTTGCGCGGCCTCGGCATGATCGCTCTGGCTGTTGGCGAGCGCGGCACCCACATAGAGCGCGTGCGCATGGGCAACCTCGAACGCCTGCACCGCCGGCAACGCCAAGGCCGAGCGAACGTACCTGCGTCCTTCCGTCGAGTATCCGCGAAGGATCCGGAAGCGCATCAACGCGACCTCGAGCTTGACGGCGATGACCGGATCCACGCCACCTTCGAGCGCGAGCGCAATGGCCGCGCGCAAGTTATCGAGCTCGGCTTCAAGCCGCCGCGTCCACTCTGCCTGCTCGGGTCCATTCAGCCCCCGATTGGCTGCCTTCGCCATCACGAAATAGTAGTTGCAATGCCGGACCGCCATCGGCGCCAGTTCGCAGCGCTGAACCAGCCGCTCCCGCGCATAGTCGCGGATGGTTTCGAGCGTCCGATAGCGCGACACGTCGTCGCTCTTCTCGGCCATCACCAGCGATTTGTCGACGAGCGAGGTGAGCAAGTCGAGGACGTCCTCCGGTGTGAGTGGGTCCGCGCCGCAAATTTCTTCCAACGCCGCAAGTTCGAACCCGCCGGCGAAAACGCCCAGGCGGTCGAAGAGCACCCGCTCGTTTTCTTGCAGCAGGTCATACGACCAGTCGACTAGCGCGCGCAGTGTCTGCTGGCGCTCGAGCAGGACGACACCGCCCCCGGTGAGCAGCTTGAAGCGATCGCGCAACCGGACGTTGATGTCGGCGACCGACAGCGTACGCATCCGGCCCGCGGCCAGCTCCAGCGCAAGCGGGATCCCTTCCAGCCGCGCGCAAAGCTCGGCCACGGCTGGCGCCTCGCGCTCCGTCAGCGCGAAACTCGGCTTGTGTAGCCGCGCGCGATCCAGGAAGAGCTGCACCGCGTCCGACTTCGCCAGAGCCTCGATACCCGCCGTCCGATCGGGCACGGCCAGCGGCAGCACGGTGTACGTCTGTTCACCCGGGACGCGTAACGCTTCGCGACTCGTGGCGATGATCCGCACCTCGGGTGCCGCGCGAAGCAGCGCATTGGCGAGGACGGCACAGGCGCTCACCAAGTGCTCGCAGTTGTCGAAAATGATCAGCAGCTTGCGCTGCTTGACGTGCGCGCAGAGCGTCTGCGTGAGCGGCCTTCCCGGCTCCTCCTGCACGCTTAAGGTTTGGGCAGCAACACTCTGGACGAGCGACGGATCCCTGATCGGGGCCAAGTCCAGGAACCAGACGCCGTCCGGATAAGCGTCCAACACATCGGCCGCGATTTGCAGCGAGAGGCGCGTCTTGCCGAGGCCGCCCATCCCAAGCAAGGTCAGCAGGCGCGCGCTCTTGAGCAGCATTTCGGCCTCCGCGATCTCGAGCCCGCGTCCGACAAACGAGGTGAGCTGCTGCGGCAGGTTATTGGGCGTCGCTTCCAGCGAACGCAGCGCCGGAAAATCCTGGCGCAGTTGCGGGTGCACGATCTGATAGACGCGCTCCGGTGCGGTCAAATCCTTGAGCCGGATGCCACCCAGGTCGCGAAGCGTAACCTCGGCCGGCAGTCGCGCGCCGAGGCTATCGACAACGGCCTGCGACAACAGGATCTGACCGCCGTGGGCGGCGCCCATGATCCGGGCGGTCCGGTTCACGGGGGGGCCGAAGTAATCGTTGTCACGCCGCTCGACCGCACCGAGATGCAGGCCGCAGCGCACTCGCAGCGGAATCCCGTTGGTGACCGCCGGATCGCTCAGCGACTGTTGCAGCATCAACGTCGCGTTGAGCCCGTCAACCGGATCGGCAAAGGCGGCGTACAACCCGTCGCCGATCATTTTTACGACGACGCCGTGGTTGCCCTCTACCGCCGCGCGTGCCGCCGCGTCATGGTGAGCAAGTGCCTGCGACATGCGCTCAGGTTCTTGTTCCCAGAGCCGGGTGCTGCCCTCGATGTCCGTGAATAGGATCGTGGTATCGCCAGATGCGGTTTCCACTTTCGCTTAAGCTCCGAGCCTGATGGCTTTGGAGGCGAAGTCTAACGCCCTGTGTGTCGCAAGGCTATGACTCGGCGTTTTTCGGCCCGGCGTTGCTGGCACTACAATGCGGCGAAGTTCCCCGGATGGCTGCAGGGGATTGTCGCCAGTGCGGCAGACATTCGAGAAACGCTAGAAAGCAGTGAAACGGTAAACGTCGCGCCTGCTGTCCAGTTTTGCTCGAAGTGCGCGAGGTCTTCGTCGTCGCGAGGACGGAGCCGGGGAAGTACGCCTCCCAGTAGGACCCGAACGCCGCCATTGCGCCACTAAAGAGCAAGGAGACCAAGAGAAGAAAACCGATGGCCAAGAGCATGCCCAGCGAAAGGATGCGGGCTCGGAGAATGGATAACAGACCGCTGCCCGCCCTCCTCGGGGCCTCCCATATCTGGTCGAGATCATCTTGAAGCTCGACCAGAACGGTCGTTGCCCCCACAAGCATCATCACTAGCCCACAACAGTGGCGAAGAGGCTGGTTGCCGAGCCCTGAGCCGCCTTCAGCAATGCCTGAATTGCTTCGGCCGCCGGCGCGCCGACCAAGCCGGCCATCTGGGCGACGACTGCGCCGCGCGCGGCATCCGCGCCGAACACAGCGCCTGCAAGCGCGATAACAATAATCAAGAGCGGCGCGAGCGAAAATGCGCTATAAAACGCGAGCGCGGCTCCCATGGTCGCGGCGCGATCCTCGACCCATGCGAGTCCCGACTGCTTGATGAGATCGAGGTATACATGCCACCACGTATCTGCTCTAAGCATCCGTGTTCCCTGCTTTCGATCGCTTCGCGAACAGGTGAAAGTCCGGGACGTACGGGATTCCGGTGCCTCCAGCAACAAAGTACGGATTCGCGGTTGCCGAACCTATTGTCGATCAGCGGAGAGAGATCCCGGCAGGCTAGAAGAGCCTAGCGTCAACGCGACGCAAGTCCCTAGCCCGCCCGGTTTTGTGGACGCCTAATCCGAAGCACGCCGCAATGCTTAGCACGCCACCCAGTCACGACGATCGCCGATCGGCGGCGACCCGCCGATGAGCGTCGCTCAACCCGTCACCCGCTACGAAATCGCCGCGTGGGGCCTGACGGGCGCCGCATTGGTATTGGTGTTGAGTTTGCATCTGTTGTCCGCGCTGCTCGGCGGCCTGCTGGTGTACCAACTCGTGCATCTGCTGGCACGTCGCCTCCCGTTGGGCCAACTGTCCACAACCGCAGCGCGGATGGTAGCGCTGAGCATGCTTGCGGCAATTATAGTCGCCGCCCTCACCGCGGCCGCGCTGGGAACCATCGCTTTCCTACGCAGCGACGCCGGAGGCCTCACGTTGCTCATGACCAAGCTAGCCGAAATCCTTGAGGGCTCGCGCGCACTGTTGCCACCCTGGATGGCGTCCCAGCTGTCAATGGACGTGGAAGGCTTGAGAGACGGCGCCATCGCTTGGCTGCGCGGCCACGCGGCCGGACTTCGGTCCATGGGACGCGAGATCGGGCGCAATCTGGTGCATCTGCTGGTCGGCATGATCGTCGGGGCAATGATCTCTTTGCACGACGCGATGCCGAATCAACCGCTACGGCCGTTCGCCCGAGCCTTGCTGGAGCGTCTGCGTCGCCTCGTGAACGCCTTTCGACGCGTGGTGTTCGCGCAGGTGCGCATCGCAGTGATCAACGCCATCTTGACCGGGATCTATGTGGCGATCGCACTGCCGTTGCTGGGAATCCATTTGCCCTACGCCAAGACGCTAATCCTCGTCACGTTCCTGTTCGGGCTGATTCCCGTGGTCGGGAACGTGGTTTCAAACACCGTGATCGTGTTAGTCAGCCTGTCCCAGTCGCTGCCGACAGCTATCGCCTCGCTGGTTTTCCTCATCGTGATCCACAAGCTGGAATACTTCCTCAACGCGCGCATCGTGGGCACGCAAATAAATGCGCGGCCCTGGGAATTGCTGGTCGCGATGCTCGTGATGGAAGCCGCGTTCGGCGCCGGAGGCTTAATCGCCGCGCCGATCTACTATGCCTATCTAAAGGACGAACTTTCGGATAGGGGACTGATCTAGACTTGGGTGTTTGTCAGTTCCGCTGCGACATCATCCAGCAAGTGATCACCGATGCGGTAGCGTGAACGACGTGCTCAGAACTCGTTCCCGCATACGCGCAATTTCCCGGGAATGATCGGGTCCAACCGGCTCAGTCACCCTATCGGATTGCCGCCGTGGTCTAGGGAAGCGAGCATCAGTCACCGGAGGCAAGACTATGACTAAGGTAAAGGACGTGACGAGGACGAGGATCGATGTCGCCGAAAGTGTCGGCGACGTGCCCTTGCGCAAGCAGGGAGACGCGGTGCAGCTGAAAGCGGGAGCCCTGCAGCGCGCGATTTTCAACAGCGCCAACTTCTCGAGCATCGCCACCGACGGAAAGGGTGTCATACAAATCTTCAATGTCGGCGCCGAGCGAATGCTCGGGTATTCCGCCGCCGAAGTGATGAACAAGATCACCCCCGCCGACATTTCCGATCCGCAGGAGGTGATCGCGCGCGCCAAGGCATTGAGCATCGAACTTTCGACCACGATCACGCCGGGCTTCGAGGCCCTGGTCTTCAAGGCGTCGCGCGGGATCGAGGACATTTATGAACTGACCTATATCCGGAAGGACGGGAGCCGGTTCCCGGCGGTCGTTTCCGTTACGGCACTGCGCGACGCGCAGGACGCCATCATCGGCTATCTCCTGATCGGCACCGATAACACCGCGCGCAAGCTGGTCGAAGCCGAGCAACAAAAGCTCGATCAGCGCCTGCGCGACCAGCAGTTCTACACGCGTTCGCTGATCGAATCCAACATCGACGCACTGATGACCACCGATCCCTCCGGCATCATCACGGACGTCAACAAGCAGATGGAGGCGCTCACCGGCTGCACGCGCGACGAGCTGATCGGCGCGCCGTTCAAGAGCCACTTCACCGATCCGGAGCGGGCCGAAGCCGCGATCAAGCTCGTGCTGCGCGAAAAGAAGGTCACCGACTACGAGTTGACGGCGTGCGCCCGCGACGGTAAGCAAACGGTGGTGTCCTACAACGCGACGACGTTTTACGACCGGGGCCGCTTGTTGCAGGGCGTGTTCGCCGCGGCGCGCGACGTCACGGAGCGCAAGCGGGTGGAGGCGGAACTGCAGCAGGCGAAGGCCATGGCCGAGACTGCAAGCCAGACCAAGTCGGATTTTCTGGCGAGCATGAGCCATGAAATCCGAACGCCGTTGAATGCGATTATCGGTATCGCGGATCTGCTCGCGAAGACGCCTCTTTCTTCCGAGCAAGACAAGTATGTGCAGATTTTTCGCCGCGCCGGCGACAACCTGCTGAACCTGACCAACGACATTCTCGATCTCTCCAAGGTCGAAGCCTCGCAGCTCGAGCTGGAACGGACCGGGTTCTCGCTCAACGATCTGCTGGAGAAAGTGAGGGAGATGGTGGCGGTCCGGGCCCGTGAAAAAGGTCTGGCCTTGGTGTGCGAGATCGCTCCGAACGTGCCCAGCGACCTGGTCGGCGACCCGACACGGCTTCGGCAGGTGCTACTTAATTTACTTGGCAACGCGATCAAGTTTACGGAAGCCGGCGAAGTGGCCCTGCGTGTCACGCCGGATGCGGACTCGTCCGTCCCGGGCACATTGCGGTTCACGATCTCGGACACCGGCATCGGCATTCCGGAGGAGAAATTGGGCGCGGTGTTCGAGCGATTCACGCAAGCCGACTCGTCCACCACGCGCAGGTACGGCGGCTCCGGGCTGGGGCTCACAATTTCGAGGCGCCTGGTGGAACTGATGGGCGGTTGCATCCGGGTCGAAAGCGGAGTCGGAAAGGGCAGCGTGTTTTCTTTCGCCGTGCCGCTCGAGATCTGGGCGGGGGTCAAACGGCGGGCGCTCGTGCCGGTCGGCAAGGGTCCCGAGTCGCGGCTGCCGGCGCTGCATATTCTTCTAGTGGAGGACTCCGCCGACAACCGCACGATAACGGTTGCCTATCTTCAGGGCACGCCATACCGGGTCGAGATCGCCGAAGACGGCGCCGCCGCCTATGAAAAGTTCACCGCCGGACACTATGACCTTGTCCTCATGGACCGGCAGATGCCGGTCATGGATGGCTTGACCGCGACGCGGGCGATTAGAGCGTGGGAACAGGCAAACCACCGACCGCCCACGCCGATCATCGCGCTGACGGCCTCGGCCCTGAAGGGGGATCGAGAACAGTGTGTGGCCGCGGGGTGTACGGCGTATTTAACGAAACCCATCAAACAAGAGGTGCTACTGGAAGCGATCAAGGAGCATTCCATCGTCGCGCCTCCGCCAACGAAAGAGGAGAGCGGCCCGAAGGATAGGATCTTTGTGCGTGCGAATCCAAAATTCACGGACCTGATCCCCGGGTTTTTGCAGAACCGCAGGCAGGATGTCATCGCGATGCTGGACGCCCTGGAACGAGGTGACTTCGAGATCGTGCAGCGCCTGGGGCACGGCATGAAGGGCGCCGGGGGCAGCTGGGGGTTCCAGGCCATCACTGACATCGGTGCCGCGCTTGAGCACGCGGCCGACAGCGCCGACGCCGACGTATCGCGCAAGTGGGTGGGCGAATTGTCGAGGTACCTGGATCGTGTCGAGGTCGTCTTCGACTAGCCCGTCGTGCGATTACGGGAGCGGGGTTCTGGCGAGGCAGGCGCGAACGCGTGCGGTGAGCTGAGGGATCGAAAACGGCTTTGTCACATAGTCCGTCACACCCGCTTCGAAGCCGGCGCGGGTACTGGGCTCATCGGTCATGGCGGTGAGCATCAGCACAGTCAGGGACCGTGTCTCGGGCTTGGCGCGGAGCGTTTTCGTGACCGCCAGGCCGTCCATGCCGGTCATCTTGTAGTCCAGCACCACCAGGTCTGGCATGTGCTCGGCGATCATCCGGAGCGCCTCGGGGCCGTTTGTCGCCTTGCTCACGATGTAATGATCCTCCTCCAGCGCGCGAACGACTAACGTGAGCGTATCCGGCTGGTCGTCCACCACCAGGATGTGAAAGCGGCGCTGCGCGACGGACGCCTGGAAGGGGGCCGCAGTGACAAACGGCTTCAAGGTGGAGCGCGGCTCCAGGACGAGTTCGCAGCCTTCATGCGCACAAAAGACATCGAGCCCAGTCCCGAGTTGCAAGGCCAGGGCGCGGGCCTTGCGCTCGATGTCCGCGACGAAATCGTCGTCGTGACTCGGATCGTGGTGAGTCAGTGCGACCCGCCGCACGCCGGCCGCCGCGGCAATCTGCACCACGTAGTCGTAGCTGCTGTGTCCCCAAGCTTTCCTCGAGCCGTACTCCTCGGGCGTGTACTGGGCGTCGTGGATCACGAGATCGGCGTCGGCCATGAATTTGGCGTGCCGGCGGTCTCCGTCGTGGAGGATGGAGTCGATGCGGCCCCGCTCGGCACCGGCGCGCCAGAGCTCATCGGAGAACGGCTCGTGGTCCACCAGGTACACCATCGCCACGCCGTCGGCTTCCACTCGGTAGCCCACGGTCATGGCCGGGTGATTGAGAAATTGCGTCGCGACCCGCGCGCCGCCGATGGCGTGGATGCCCTCGGTCAAGTCGTGGTAGGTGATCGAGGCCGGCAGCTGGTTCAACTCGACGGGGAAGTAGGTGTATTCCATCTGGCCGGCCAGCACGTGATGCAGCGAGCCGCGACAGCCTTCCGGGCCGTAGATCGCGACGGAGTTCCCTTTGACAAAGGCCGGGACGAAAAACGGAAAGCCTTGAATGTGATCCCAATGCGTATGTCCGAGGAGAATGTTCAAGTGAATGGCGTTCTTGCCGTCGGCCATCAACTTGGCGGCTAGCCCGTGCGCGCCGGTGCCGCAGTCAAAAATCAGAAGGTCGCCGTTGGCAGTGGTCAGCTCCACGCAGGAGGTGTTGCCGCCGAAGTGGTTCGTGCCCGGCCCGGGAACGGCGATTGACCCCCGCGTTCCCCAGAAACGTACTCTCATAGTTCGCGGCTCCCTTGCGTGCAGCATCGACCCATACGAAATTCGCTCACAGTCTCGCGCGTCTCGCCAATTGCGGGGCTGCGCGTGCCGATCATGGCTTGCAGGTAATGCGCTGGGGCCATCTTGAACTCCGGCCGCTCGATCCGCAATGCCCGCAAACCGCTATCCCGATTTCATCGAAGCAGGCATCGACGTCGCATCCGTACGCGCGAGCACCAGGCCGATTCCGGCATAACCGCGCGGAAACTGGTTTAGATGCGTCGCGTGCTAGCGGCTGCGCCCAGCTATTTCTCGGCCCACGGAAAGCCCAGAACTCCGGGGGCACTGCGCGAACATCGGATGCTGGTTACAACCTCGCGAATGACCCCTACGTGCTGCAATTGTCACGCGCCAAGGAAACGCAATCGATAAGAATTGCGGGCACGCTCGGCGCGAATGACGGGCAGGTGCTACGGGCAGCGGCCTTGGCGGGTCTGGGAATATTGATCGAGCCGCTGTACATCATCTACGATGCCATCATTGCGGGACGCCTCGTTCCAACGCTCACCGAATGGGAATTTCTTCCACATTACTGCGATGTTGACCTTCGGGTTCTTTTCTCGATGGTCGAAACACAAGGGCCCGCATCGCTGCAGGCCCTTGAATTGTTTGGTTGCGGGGACAGGATTTGAACCTGTGACCTTCGGGTTATGAGCGCGACCAAAGCCCCCTCGGAGGGCGTGCGTCATAGTGTAGCAGATGGTCCTAGATAGCCAGAGATAGCATGACACTGCAGAGAAATTGCAGAACGGAGGTGGTTTCACCCTTGCGGCGAGAGGTGAAACAACCACGCCCGCTGACCTGGGCGCGGCGTTGCTGCGAGTCAAGTTACTGCGGCGCCTCGTCAAAGCACCCGGCGCTTGATCCGGTCACGCGGCCGACGCACTCGTCGAGATCCTTGCCATGTAGCAGCGCCATCTGCTGGATTGCATAGCAGAATGTTGCCGCATCGCGGACATGTCCGCAGTGATCGCTTCTAGACCCGACCGCAAGCGGCCAAAACCAGTCCTTCGATTTGCGTACGGAAATATCTCGGAACCAGACATTCGAGCCAATTTTACGCCGGCCCCAGCCGGCTACAAACGGTCATTCGCCGCAACGCCTGACCTGGATTGACCTCGAAATTCAAGTCGCGATCGCTGCTGAACTCCTGCCGTGCGTCACGGGATTACTTCGTCGGCCCGCACCAGCAGCGACTGCGGGATCGTGAGCCCGAGTGCCTTGGCGGTCTTCATGTTGATGACGAATTCGAACTTAGTCGGCTGCTCGATCGGCAGGTCCCCTGGTCGCGCGCCGTTGACAATCTTCGCGGCGAAGCCAGCCAGCTGCCGGTACAGGCTGGCGAGCCGCGCGCCATAAGCCATCAGCCCACCGTCCTCGGCAGTTTCCGGCCACTGGTAGATCGCGGGCAGCTTGGCGTTCGCCACAAGTTCGATAATCCGCTTCCGGTGCGCATTGAGAAAAGGCGACGAAAGCACATTGATTCCGGCCACGCGAAGCTTGCGCGCAGTTTCGAATGCCGTCTCGATCTCGGCGACCGTGCGCGCATCGGTCGTGTGTGCCACAAGCCCGCGTGAACGCGCGGCAACGTCAAGAGCCGACTGCACGACGTTGCGCGAGCTGCCGTCCCCGAGATTGAGTACGGCGCTTCCTCTGGGTACCAGCTCGCTCAGCAGCTCGAGACGCTTGGGGTCGAGATTCGACGACAGAAAGCTCACGCCAGTCACGCCGGCGCCCGGCCGCCCGAATTCAGTCGCCCAGCCAGTCGCGGAAAAATCGCCGATGAGTGCCACCACCGGTATCGTGGGCGCGGCGGCGCGCGCCGCATGCGCGGAAACGGTTCCGCCCACGATGAACACCGCGGGATTCAATGCGGCGAGTTCGGCCGCGACCCGTGGCAGCGACTCCGGCCGCCCCTCAACCGACCTAATCTCAAACACGAAATCCCGGCCTTCGACCAGCCCGCGCTCACGGAAGCCTTCACGCAGTTCCTGGATCTCACGCACGCTATCTGCCAGCGTGGGGGTGCGCAGGACGGCAACACGGCGTAGCGCGCCGGCAGTTTGCGCAAGCGCGGCACTTGCGGCACACATCCCCGCAACCACGAGAAATGTGCGCCGTTTCACCGTATCACCTCATCCGCCCGCAGCAGCAATGATTGGGGGATCGTGAGCCCGAGCGCCTTTGCGGTCTTGAGGTTGATCACCAATTCGAACCGGGTCGGTTGCTCGACCGGTAGGTCAACTGGCTTCGCACCCTTGAAGATTCGGTCGATGTAGACAGCCACCCGCCGAAGGCTGTCGTCCGCAATCGGCCCGTAGGACATCAGCCCTCCATCGCGGACATACAAACTTCTCTCGTACATCGCTGGCATGCGATGCTTCGCCGCGAAGTCCAGCACCCGCTTCCGGTTGACGGTGGTGAGTGCGTCCGTCACCAGCAAGAGCGCATCGGGGCGTTCGTGCGTCATCGCCGTGAAGGCTCGGTCGAAGTCATCGGGCTCGCGCACCCCCAACGCCTGGATGGTAACGCGCAAGACACCGGCGGCGCGTTCGACCTCTTGGTAGCGGTGCGTCATGGCGCGATCACCGGCGTTCCAGAGCACGGCAATGCGGGACGCGCTCGGCATCACCGCCTTGAGCAGTTCCAGTCGCTTCGCGCTCAACTCGGCGGCCTGCTCTGTAATCCCCGTCACGTTGCCGCCAGGCCGGGCGAGACTTGCGACCAAGCCGGTGGCGGCGGCGTCGCCGGCACCGGTGATCACGATTGGAATGGTCGCTGTTGCATCCTTGGCCGCCTCGGTGGCCGGCGCGCCCAACGCTACGATCACGTCCATCTTGAGACCGGCAAGCTCGGCCGCGAACGTCGGGAGGCGATCGCTCATGGTTTCTGCCCACCGGCTCGTATACGTTAAGTTCTTTCCGTCCACGTATCCAAGATCGTGCAACGCCTGCCGCAGCGCAGCCGGCGGAGCACCATCCGGCGGGCGAGAGCCATTCGACAGGAAGCCGACGCGCCATACCCTGTCTACTGACTGCGCGGTGGCCGCGAGAGGCACGCCGAGCAGACCGCCGCCTATTGCGAAGAGAAAAGTGCGCCGGTCCATCACCGAATCACCTCGTCCACGCGCGCTCCAGGCACGGTTAGGCGGTCGATCCACTCCGCGACATTTGCGACGCACGGCAAAGCGTGCAGTCGCGCAACTGTGAGGTGTGCCCACGGCCCGGGTGATGCGCTGTTGAGGAACCCAATCACCGGTATCGACGATTGCTGGGCGCGCGTTGCCCGCGACCACACGAATACCGAGGCACCGAAAATGGCAACGATTTCGCGCCGTTTCACTGGATCACCTCGTCCGCGCGCAGCAGCAACGACTGCCGGATTGCCGGGCCGAGCGCGAGCACCGCGTTTCGCAACATCTCGGCTCCCCCGAGTGGATGTCCCGAATGGACGAGGCGACGCTACGCAGTTTCTCTCAAAGGGTCAACAATTGCCTGTGAGCGCCCGCGATGCCGGTATTGCGCGACCGACCACTGCGGATCGACAAAGGCGGTTCATCCGAAGCAGTTTGCCGCAAAACGCCAGGCGTCGGGCATCTGCGCATCTCCCTATAGGAAAGCGCGTGCGGCTGCTTTCCTTCAGGCGCACCTTCGCTGATCAGTAACCAGTGCGGTGAACCCTGGCGGTCAGGCGATTGAAGCATCACGCGCTCGCTGTCTCGGAAACGGTTACGGTGGCTGCAGTGCGTCGGCACCTAAAGTCTGCACTTCCGGAAAGCGGCCGTTCGCCGCAATGTCCGCTTCGCGGAGAGTTGAACGTCAAGTGTGGGTCGAGAGCCGTCGGTGAGGGGAGCAAATGCGATTTGGGCGTGAATCTGGTCCTCGTCCGAGCTATCACAACTAAGAGCGTTAGCCGATCGTTGCGAAGGCGGCCCTGCACGCCGCCTCAGCCGTCGGAAACGGGCCGTTCATATGACCACCCTCTCGTCGCCACCACCATCCCCAAGTGCCGTGCAGCGTCCGCTGAAACACATCTACGCCGTAGCGCCTGAGTTCGGCGATCGTCCTGTCATCCTGGTATCGCGTAGTGGCCAAGGCGGTTTAGGTCGCAACCCCAACAATGCGCAGGACGTTCTCTCACCATTATTCTTAAAATGGTCCTCGCGATCGACGTTGGACTAACGACCTCACCCACCTCAAGTATTGTCGAAACAGAGCCGGAGGTCACTGTAATCGTGCCAAGTTCGACTCGGAAGGAGGCCCTGTATCTCTGGCCTGCGACGTTCAAGGTAACTCGCCCATCGGACATCGGCATGTTCATTGCGGCCTTTACCTTAGATAGCACTCTGCTCCGTGAGCGGCGTTAGCGCGCGGCCTTCACACGAATTGAAAGATCATCCCTACGTATCGGTTGCACATTAGTCGTAAGTGCCGCTTGCTGCTTGCTCAGCTCGCGTCGAACCCGTGCGAAGGTCTTTCGCAAATCGGTTTCCACGCTTTTCGTGTATCGAAACGTAGGGTCGAGGATGGATTTCATATCGGCTAAAGAAATGTTGTGAGGTACGAAATGTTGTGAGGTACGAAAAGTTTTATCGTGCCTATGTCTGGTGAAGACGCAAGAGGCGTTCCACCGCGGCAAACATGAACGTCGTCAGACACTTCAGGTCCCGCAACTAATTCGAACTCGCCCCCATGTGTCAAATCCCTCGACGCCGCGCTTCACAACTGTATCCAAACATCTGTTATGGACATCTCGTATGGAGCCCCTGCAACATCACGCCGCCGCGCTCCGAGGCGAGCGATACGCGAAGTGACGCGAGTGCACCGGCCATGTCATTCCTTTAAAGAAATAGATGCCTGCCGCGATCCGAATCCCGAGACGAATCCGCAGGCTGTCGTTAAGTTCGACGTTGTGCCGAAATGCCGGCTACTCCCCGCGCATCGTTAAAACGTCCGACGCGCGTAAATTCATCGGCCAGCGGCGCCGAAAATCTCGAACGCCGATAAATAGCCGCCGGCCGCGGCCAGCGACGGCCCGCCGGCTCCTCGGTGCGTCTACCGAGCCTCGCCCCGTCGGACGATCAATGCACCCTAAGTCGCGCGTTCAATAATGCGCACAGTTCGTGCTGCAGGTCCGCTTCGTCGCGCCCGCGCAAGAGTCGATAGCTTGGCTCCGCGAGCGTCGGCACTATTTTTTGGAGCCAAATTGCAAGCGCAGTTTCGTTGACGATGTTCATCGTTACCGTTGCGCCATCTTTCCGCAAAACGCTCGCCACAAACGCCGGCAGCCGCCCGACGTTGCCTTGCTCCCGCAAGTAGGCTTCGGTTCTGACTAGAACCGCCTGCGGCCGCGTACCATCGCTCACTGCTTAATCCTTCGCAAGTTTGCGTTCGAGTGCGACGACGCGCCCATGCAACGCGGAAACTCGCTGCGCGTTCTTTTCTGCACGGCCGATTAACCCATCGAGGCGCGCGATCAGTTCGGCGTGTATCCCATCGATGCGCTTGTCCTGACTGTCGCGCAACTCACGCAGCACGGAACCAACGGCACGCATGAGCGCTTGGACTTAGAAGTGGCCCCATGCAGTTGGACAGGTTTTCGGGTTTGTTAAGTGATGGCTTTGCATTTAGGCAGCCGCAGCGAGCGGTTGCCGGTTGAAGTATGCCGCGTCCGGCGTTTGCCGGTTGAGCGCCGTGTGCGGCCGGCGGCCATTGTAGAAGTCGATGTAGACGGCGAGCTTGGCTTTCGCCTCGCTGACCGTGGCGTAGGCGTGGAGGTAAACGTGTTCGTATTTGATCGTCTTCCACAGCCGCTCGACAAACACGTTGTCACGCCAGCAACCCTTGCCGTCCATGCTGATCGCGATGCCGTGACGTTCGAGGGTGCCGATGAAGTCGCTGCTGGTGAATTGGCTGCCTTGGTCGGTGTTTATGATCTCGGGCGTCCCATATTTCGTAATCGCCTCCTCCAATGCTTCGACCGGTGCGTCGGCGGTCAGACTGTTCGACAGCCGCCACGCGAGGATGCGCCGGGTCGCCCAATCCAACACCACCGTTAGGTACACGAAGCCACGGGCCATCGGCAGGAAGGTGATGTCCATCGCCCACACCTGGTTCGGCTGTTCGATGGCCACGCCACGCAGCAGATACGGATAGATCCGATGCTCCGGATGCCGCTGGCTGGTGTTGGCCTTCCGATACAACGCCGCGATGCCCATGGTGCGCATCAATGTCGCCACATGCTTGCGGCCGACGGTAAAGCCGTCCTGGCGCAGCAGGTCCCGCAACATGCGCGCGCCGGCGAACGGATGCTCCAGATGCAGTTCGTCGATGCGGCGCATCACCGCCAAGTCTTCCTCCGAAGTCGGCTGGGGCCGGTAATAGAGCGATGACCGTGACAAATCTAGCAACTGCGCCTGGCGGCCCAGCGGAAGCTCGTGATTCGCGTCGATCATCGTTTTGCGCTCGCATCGCCGATGCGACCGAGCGCGCCGGACAAAAAATCATTCTCCAGCGCCAACTGGCCGATCTTGGCATGCAGCGTCTTGATATCGGGACCGTGCTCGCGCTTCTCCGCCGCCGTCGCGAATACTTCGGCGGCGCGTTGCAGCAGCTCGGTCTTCCATTGCGTGATCTGGTTCGGATGCACATCAAACCGTTGCGCCAACTGGGCCAGGGTTTGGTCACCCCTGACGGCGGCAACTGCCACCTTGGCTTTGAACACGGCTGAGTGATTACGACGCGGTCTTTTCATGCTTTCTGCTCCTTTCATCAGCGGCGCTATGATCGCCGCACAGCGCAAAGCCGTCACTTATCCCGCTGTCCAGTTTTCAGGAACCACTTCTCTTCACTCGATTTCATCGCGGATATTTAATACGTCACGTTGTTAATAATTGCGACAGCGGAATCGTGCGCGCGCGTCCAACTGATATAGCGCTCGATTTTCAGGCATTGCAAATTCAATTGCCAAAGCGAAATAGCTTGCGTCGCGCCGTCAGTCGGATTTGTAACCATTTGCATGGAAGCTTGCCGCGACGAATCGACCCCCACGCGGCCATCATCCGCAACCAAAATTTTCTTGGCATCAATCAGTATGATTGACCGCTGATTAGGAGATCCAAAAGTCTCCGCAGCCAGAGAAACAAGAACCGGAATTTTCCAGATTGAAGCCGGGGCGCTTGTGCCGATGCCCATGGCTGGAAATGCTAAGCCGCCGTTCGCCAGTGACAGCGACGCCAAATGGAGCGCGGACGCGGGATGCAAAACGATCGAAACTCCGCTGAGGTCGGAGCCCGCGTTAACCATGCGGGCGAGCGCGTCGCGCAGATCGTTGGAAATTTGCGACGCGCTCGAACCCGAAGAGGCGGTCGCTGGTAGTCCGTTCGTGATCGACGCCGGCCGTTCGCCAGCAATCGCCGCAAGGCTCGGGTCTAGGAATGCTTCGTCCGCAAACTTGCTCACGCTTGCGACAACGTTATCGACAATGGATTGCAACGTTGCCGGCGAAAACTCATCTGCTAGTTCATTCGAAAACACGGGCATCGCAGCAATTTTTTGAGACTTGCAGCGTGGTGGAATTTAGCGCAAACGTCGACAACGGTTTAGCGCCACCTTGTCGGACCCATTGCGCAGTAGCAGGTGACAGTTCCGTGAGCACCGGAACGCCGAACGGAACTCGTCTCATCCCTCTGAGGCGCCCCAAGATCGTTTGCGTTGCGACCAGGGAAAGAATTTCGCCGCTGATGCCGCGCCATGAAATGTCATTAGTGAAGCCCGGCGAGGTTGTGTCAATCGCGCTAATTGCGGCCTTTGTCGCGCGAACAACGTTCGGTACATGCTGAGTGAAGCGCTCGGCAGCAATTGCCTCTGCCTTACGAACGTCGCCTCGGGTATGCAGCAGCGTCCAACAAAATCGCGCGAAATCCGTGCCGGCAGGTTGCGCGACCATCGCATTAGTGAGTGTGCTTAAACGCTGGTATTCCATTCTCTGCCCTCGGTGCTGAGTAATTATCGCCAGCGTGCGCCATGCTTTAGCATCGGTGCAATGGTCAATGCGTGTTTGCGTGTTAGTGCGAGTTTCAAACTCGCGCAATAGACCAAAGTGCGCCGTCGCGAACGTAGCCGACGCGCTGCACTCGCAAATCGTCCATGGCGAATCCGTCGGCGCGATTGAGTAACCTGCCAAGGCGGCGCGCAGTCCCTGTCGTGATGCTGCCGTAGACGCGCACAAGTGCGGCTAACAAGATGCTGTCCGCTTCGCCGTGTGCGATTAATTCCCGCGACGTGAAATGCAAATTGCCAACGGCGTCCGCGATAGCCGGCAGCAAGACCTCCAGCGCTTCGCGATCCGTTTTCGACAACGCGCTGCCGCGCTCGCGTTGCGCCGCGACGAGGGCACGAGGCAACGCGTCCAGTTGCGCTGAGATTGTTTCCAGCAGCGTTATGACGACTGCTAGCGACGTGTCGGGCATCAATCGGAGTCGGTTTCCAGGTTGATTACCCTCAGTTCGATGTCCGAGATTCGGTCTTCGAAATCTTCAATGCGCTCGGTCACGCCTTCTTCCCACTGTGAGCGGCGCGTGTCTTCCTCCTCCAGATAGCTCAGGACCTGCATGAGCTTCGCAATGGCCCCCTCGAGCGTCGTCGGGACGGGGAGAATCACGACGACTTCGCTATCAGCGCATCGATGGCCTCGCCCATATCGGCGGGCCGGCGGGACGCTGCTTTAGCGAATGGCTTTCCGCCCGAATTCTTGAGCTGGGGGCGAGTCGCAGTTTGCTTGACAGCGCGGCCAGCGTTTTGGCGTGGTCGTTCGAAACCCTGACCCAGGGCGAGACCTTGCCGGCCGCGTCTACTTGGCCGTCGTGCTCTAGATGCTCGACGGCTTCATCTGCCAACAGGGCAACGCGGCAAAACACGCCCAGCAAGGGCAAATCGCCCGGCCGCCACTGATCCTCAGGCGTGCTGGCCATGATCGACGCCCATAGCGCCTGGGCGGGTTTGGGCAGCGCCTTAGGTGGCGAGTAGTTGCCCGGACGGTGGAAATACCCGGCGGGGATATTCTTTGGTCGTGCTGGCATCAATGCTCCTAGTGCGATACATCGGTCATATGTGTGAGCTACGTGGGCGGTCCGCTAGGTTTCGCCTCCGACCTCGCTTTCGCCCCCCGCTGGGTCTGATTCGAGAACCCCGAGAGCCGAAGCCCTCGGGGCGGCGTCGGACAGTCGGAGGTACCCGGGCCACGCCATTACTTCTCTGGCCCGAATTCGTGAAAATTTGGGGTCGCCTGTAAATTCGACCTATCGAAACGGATAAATATTCTGCCAACGCACCGCGCCGAGAACCGCGTGGGATAAGGCTTCGCAGGGATTCGAGGCGGGACGGGACAGGACGGGGAAGCTAACTGCTTACTGCTTACTGCACAGCTCTGCTTACTGCTTACGGGACTGTTGTGCATCAGTCGGCCCTCGTGATGTCTTCGATGACGGAATAGCGGGCCAGGTCGGGCAGATCGCGCCCATTCCGATCCTTGATCACGGTCCTGGTCACGATATGCAGCGGCAGATGCTTGAGACCGCGCAGCGATATCCGATCTTTTCGTTGCTTGACGTCGAGCACGCGTAACAGCATGCGAAAACAGTCGCTGCCGCCATCGAGAATGAATCGACCGTTTGGGCCAGCTGGCGCGATAACTCGACGCACGCGATAAGGCCGCGCCAACCGGACTTGCTTCTCGAAATACTCGCCATGCTGGACGATCTCGAATCGCAAGAACACCTTCGGCTGCTTAAATAAAAGCGCTGTATCGTGGCCGATAAATTTCGCTTCGTATTGGCCATCCCGTACGAGTTCCCGAAAACCTTCGACGGTGATCGCAACATCGTCGTCAATAGCTTGCAGGAGAGGGATGTTTGTCCTAAACTTTGCATGTCCTTCTGCTGCTTCATCTGCGGCCCGCCTTTGCCCGGCGGGCCGTTCGTTTTGTTGCATCTCGTCCTCCTGCTGCGCGCTTCATGACGCGACTGTGATGCGCGTTGCTTGGCCGAGTCCGACCAAGCAATCGCGCACACTTTCCGCTTCTGCTTTTGTTGAATAGCGCGAAAAAGTCAACCAGCTGCCGTCGGTTTTTTCGCATTCGACGGCGAAGACCTTTAATAGCCCGCTCGCGCGATTTAATTCGCGGGGACGTGTACGGACACTAGGACCGTCAACAGCGTCGCATAGCGGCCTCGTGTGGGCCTCTCGCTTATTCATGCGCGCGGCCTTCGCCCCATGCTTCGTCGATCCGCGGCGTCTTCACGTCGGGGCCTCATCTGGACCTTCCTCCAATGCGACGCGATGGGGCCGCCGGAATTGCAGTCCGTTGATGCAGTGAGTCGCGGAATCTAGTTTCGTCGATGAATACCGAACGCGCGACGCGAATCACGCAAAATTTCAACCACGCAAAGTCAGGATCGCCAGCGTCGGCGCGGGCGATCCATGTCCGCAAGCGTCCCCTAACGCCGGGATGCTCGGCTTCAATTTGATGTACTGAATATGCCCGCAGTGGCGGCGGCGGATTATCGTCGAGTCGATGCCGACGCGCTGCCGGCGCACGTCGTGCTTTTTCGACCACAACGGCGGGTGTCGTTGTGGGTACTGCGGTCGCATTGGTCATGACGGACGCCCTCTCGGTGATTGGCGAGAGGGAGCGTAAGCCGCGGTTGTCTCACTGCCGAAGCGGCAGCGAGACATTTTGTTTATAGTTCTTTCTTGATGCGGGCGATGCGCCGGTAAATCGCGGCCCGGGAGAGAGGGAATTCCTCCACCCATGCTTCGACGGACATGGGTCCGTTGTGCTGCACGACGGCTGCCCGGATCAGCCGCTCAAGTTCGGGTTGTGCATATGCTTCCGCCCTCGCCTTGCCGCCGACCGCGCTGATATTGGGCATTCGGGCCTGCTGTTTCGCGGCAGCACCCATAGCGGGCGCGCAAAAGTGTTTGCACGCGACCATCAGATGCTTCTGCGCTTTATCGCGCATATGATCGAAGCGGCCGATGTTGCCCACTCGCAACGCGTCCCGTGCCTGACGTACATGTTTGATCGCTAGTCGCAGCTCTGGGTGCGCGGCAGACTTGACCGTAACGCGGTACTTTTTCGGCATGCCCCGCGCGTTTCGCGTGCGGAACACTGCTCGGGCAAGGTTGCGCAGTCCGTGCATACGCGCCCGATCCGAATAAAAGTTGGGGTCTGGTTGGCCCGATTCCTTTTTCTTTCGACCTTGACTGAGTACATGCACATTCACGCCGAGCAGCTTCCCGAGCTGATGATGCGCATCGTTTACGGCAACCCCGCGAGCAGCGCGCCGCTTCATGCAATGTCGCCCATCACGCGATCGACCAGTCGCGCTGTGCCAGAATTGGCGATATGCGCATAACGCATCGTCGACGTCCACCCCCGATGCCCGAGCAGAGCTGCGACTTCGGGCAAGGACGCGCCGCTTTGCACCAGCGCCGACGCGCAGCTATGACGCAGATCGTGAAACCGAAAACTTGAAATCCTTGCTCGCGCGACTGCCGAATGCCATGCCCGCGTGATGTCAACCGGAAACACACGGGCGCTCTCACGCTTACGGGCAGCTAGCAACGCGCAAACTGCGGTCGTGAGCGGCACCCCGCGCGAGTCGCCGTTCTTCGTGCGCGGGAAGATGGCCCAGCGCCGCTTTAAATCGCACTGCGCCCATTCCAGGGCGGCGACCTCGCCCTTTCGCGCACCGGACGTCAACGCGAAGAGAACGAACAGAAAAAGGTCGCCGGATTCGGATTCCTTGCATGCCGTCAGTAATGCGGTGCGCTCGTCATCGGAAAGAAAGCGCACTACGCACTGCGAGGCGCGCGGCTTGGTGATGCGCGCGCACGGGTTAACGTCCATCACGCGCAGCTCCTTGATGGCGAAGCTGAACAGGCGCGACAGTTCTATCGCGTAGTTGCGGACCGTTGCCGGCTTACGCGGCTTAGTCGTTTTGTGGCCATATCCGCAGCAATCAGTGCCGAGCAGCCGGTCCAGATGCAGCGTGACAAGGTGCGGCGCAGCCTCAAGCTTGCTAAGGCGAACGTCACCTAGGTGCTCGCGCCAATAGGCGAATGCTGCCATCGTCGGATTGAGCAACCGAGGCAATGCTTCGTCGATTAGCTGGGCGAGCGTCATGCCGCGGGCGGATGCTAGGGTGCCGCCTTTAGCGCGCGCTTCGGTTTGCGCGGCCCATAGTTCGGCGGCGCGCTTGGTGCGGAAGGATTTACCGGTCGCCGGATAGCCGACGACGCGCACCAGCGCATCCCATGAAGTACTGCCATCGCCATTGCGACGGTCGGTAATGCTTGCCATGTCTGCGGTCTCCTGTCTCGTTGACGCCAATCGCCGAGAGGGAAACTGCAGAAAACTGCAGAGAAATTGCAGAACGCCGGTTAAGGCAAATCTGCAAGTCCTAGATTATTGGTTGCGGGGACAGGATTTGAACCTGTGACCTTCGGGTTATGAGACCGTCAATACGCAAGTTCGTCTGTTGTTCATCAAGCACTTGTAGCGCTTGCCATCGTCAATCCCCGTGCCGCCATGGCACACTTACGGCACAGTCAGTCCAGGCGCGGCACAAACGCCCCCGACGGGTATCAGCCTGACGAAGCGGCGAATGCCGGAGGCCCCGTCGGCGACTCGCCAGATGCTCTGGTGAAGGCTGTCAACGCCTTCAGCGATCAAAGCGCCTATGCCCTCCTTTCGGCCCGCAGTCCCGCCAGATTTACTACGCTATATCCAATCCCCTTTTTTCCGGGAGCACGTACCCCTTGCCGAACGAGAGGCAATCGACCGCCTAGTGACATGGCAAGACATGAATCCCGTTTGGGAGGCCATGGCATCGGATCCCATAGATAGTTACTTACCTCATTCATTCTTAGACCATTGCGTCTACTTGAGGCGCCGGTGGGCGCGGCTAGCAAAGACGCCAACGAAAACCCTCGAGTCGCAACTTGCCACAATAGCCAAGCAAGTGGAACGCACGGCACGGCTTCTCGATATGCAGCGGCGAGAAATCGGACTGGTCGTAGGGTCGCCACTGACCGTTGAAACCTTCCTTCGCAACGAGTTTCCAGACCACTGGCGCCAAGCCATTAAGGACGTTGGGAGAACGCATCCAGCAGGCCAATCAAATGAGTCTCTGCCGAAGCAAAACAGCACTCGCACCACGCCCGAAACCCACCAATTCGATGGCGATGAGGGGCTCGATGAGATTCCATTTGAAGTGTTGCTTACGCGGCTGGCTGCCGTACTTCGGCGGGGCGTTTCCTCAACGGAAGCGATCATTCGACCGACTAGGGTGAATGCTGAAAACGCGGAGAGGACATTCTTGCAACGAGCAACGGCGCATTTCTTTCTCACGCACGGAGGAAACCTGCAACCCGAACTTATTGCGCACACCGTCACCGCAATTTTGGATTTAGATCCGCCGTTAGATGCGGATCTCGTGAGAAAGAACGTGAAGCAAATCTGCGATTTCTATTGGGAACCGGACGACGACTACGGGGAGAACTCAGACGAGTGAAGTCGCTCGCAGGTCTCAAGCCTACGACCGCAACCACGCGAGCCCCAGCGGCTACGCACGTGAACCGTTGCCACCCAAAAAGACGCCTGCCCGCTTGTCACCCGAGCTTTTCTGTTCAGGTGCCGTGTAAGAAGGTTTCGCTAAGGCTAAAGGGAAAACCTTCCTAGTCACTCTGCGTTTCAGTTTCGTAAAATTGAGCCCAATTCTTTTCGAGGTGCTCTTATGAACGAAACTATGACCGAGCAGTTGGGCTGTGCGAGTGAAATGCGATGTACGGGCGATACTCCGCTGGATTTCACCCCGAACTGGGACCACGCACGGAAATTTCTAGATGCGCTGGATTCGGGGGGAACGTTCACCTTTCAGGCTTTTCCCGAGGCTGAGGGATCGCACACGCGGCCCAAGGTGCTACACGGCACCCTTGAGAAGCACGGTGCCGAACTCGAAGCATTGAATCGTGCTGGCTCGGGAAACTTCGTTATGGTTAACGCCGGCGACGGCGTGATTCTAGCGGGCGCCAGGACCTGCCGCACCACTGCGAACGTCATCCGCGTCCGCGCATTGTTCGTTGACCTCGACGGGGCGCCCGTCGCACCGGTGCTGAGGTGCGCGCTGCCGCCCGACTGGGTCGTGCAGTCGAGTCTCCGCCGGTGGCACGCCTACTGGAAAGTCACCGACTGCCAGCTCGACGAATTCGCGTCGCTGCAGAGCGACCTCGCCCAAACTTTCAACGGCGATCGCACCGTCAAGGATCTGCCGCGGGTCATGCGCGTGCCAGGGTTTTACCACCGGAAGGCCGAGCCATTCCGCTCGGAGCTGTACCTGCCTGACGACTACCGGCGTCTTCTCGAGATCCCAGAATGAACAATTCCCCACGTACTTTCACCGTAGCCGAGCTTGTGCGATTGCTCGGCCTCCGGGGTCCGGGCCGCTCGTCTGCCGAAGACGGGAAGAGCGCATCGAACCAGGACGAATATGAAACAGTCTCTGAGGCTGACTTTCTCCGGTCGTGCCGAGACGGTGACCGTACCCAGCACCTTGTCCGTCTTGCCGGATACCTAATCGGGGAAGGCCTCTCACCAGTCGCGGCGATCAAGGCGCTCCTTGCGTGGAATTCCATCAACGAGCCGCCTCTGCCTGACCAGAAGATCTTGACAACGGTCGCGAGCATCGCCCGCACCCACGCGCGCAACCACCCGGTCGCAGAGTCGCTTGATACACCGCTATTCGACCTGAACGCAGCCAGCGTGCAGCGCTTCATCGGGAAGCCAGTTCCCGAGCGCGACTGGGTACTGGAAAACTGTCTACCCCTCGGCAAGGTGGGGCTGGTCGTGGCGCCTGGCGGAACGGGCAAATCCCAATTAATGCTTCAACTCGCCTACGCGGTCGCCGGTGGCGACGATTCCTACTCACCGTGGAAGCCGGGTCCCGTGGGTCAGGTTCTGCTCATCGGCGCAGAAGACGAAGAGGACGAGTATCACCGACGTTTTGAGCGACTAATGCGTGCGAGCGCTAGCAGCTCAGACGCCGCGGAAGTTCTGAAGAACATCACCGAGAATTTGTTTATCGTGTCGCGAGTCGGCCAGAATAATTTGATGACGCGTGATGCGGGTGGTGAGGTGGTGCCTACCGACCTGGTGGAGCGCTTGGCCAAGACGGTTAAGCCGCTCAAGAATCTGCGCCTGATTATTCTCGACCCCGTCTCGCGGTTCCGTGGCGGAGAGGAAAATTCGGCAGAGGACACGACGCGCTTCGTGGAAGCCGCCGAGGCGTTGGTCAAACTTACCGGTGCCGCGGTGCTACTCGTGCACCATACGAACAAGGCAAGCTATCAGGGCAGTGATCAGAGCCAAGGCGCCTCGCGCGGGTCCAGCGCGTTAACAGACGGGGTACGGCTGCAAATCAATCTAGGAACGCCGGCCCCCAATGAGCTGAAACTGCTGAATGGGCTGCTGCCGGTTCGGTGGACACCGACCTAAGCTTCTTGCGCTTTCTCGAACGCTATCGGACTGATGTAGCCGAGTGTCGAATGGCGGCGAGTCGGATTGTAGAACCGCTCGATGTAATCGAACACCTCGGCGCGCGCCTGTTCTCGCGTCCGCAACACCTTCCGGGTCGTGCGCTCGATCTTTAATGAGCTGAAGAAGCTTTCCATCGCCGAGTTGTCCCATACGTCACCGGCACGGCTCATGCTGCACGTGATGCCCTGTTCCTTGAGCAGTTCCTGGAAGTGCTCACTGGTGTACTGGCTGCCCTGGTCCGAGTGATGCAACAACTCGATTGGTTGACCACGCCGCCAGACCGCCATCATCAAGGCATCGGCCACGAGCTGCGAGGTCATGCTCGACTGCATCGACCAGCCAACGACGCGACGCGAGTACAGGTCGAGCACCACGGCCACGTACAGCCAGCCTTCGGCAGTCCAGAGGTAGGTGAAGTCGGCCACCCACTTCTGGTTTGGTGCGTCTGCCTGGAACTGGCGGTCGAGCACGTTGCCTGCGACGGCGCCGCGCTCGCCCCGGTCGGCCGGGAGCCCACGACGCCGTGGTCGGGCGCGCAGCGCTTGCGCCCGCATGAGTCGCTCGATACGGTGCAAGCCGCAGCGGTGACCCAGTGCCAGTACGTCATGCCAGACGCGGCGCGCGCCGTAGGTACGGTCGCTGCCCAGAAAACTGTGATGGACTTGACCGCCCATGACCTCGTCGTCGAGACTGCGCTGGCTTCGGGGCCGGTTCAACCATGCATAGAAACCACTTCGCGAGACACCGAGTGCCTCGCACATGAGCAGTACCGGCCAGGCCCCTCGGTGTTTCGTCACGAAGCCGAACTTCACATCGACTCCTTGGCGAAATAGGCCGCGGCTTTTTTCAGGATATCGCGCTCCATCCTGAGCTTGGCGACTTCCTTCTTCAGCCGCTCAATCTCCGCCTGCTCGGGCTTCATTACGCCCTTGCCGGGGAACGCCTGCTGTGGGTCGACCGCCTTCTCGCGGACCCACTTGCGCAGCACGTTCTCATGCACGTCCAGGTCGCGCGCGGCTTGCGCCGCCGTCACACCGCGTTCCTTAACCAACCTCACCGCCTCAAGCTTGAACTCCCGGCTGAACTGCCTTCTCGTTCCCATGACTTCATCTAAAGGAGTAATACCAATGGAGAACTACTTTGCCCGCTTAAATCAGATCAATGTCTCCGCACACCTGGAGAAGAAGGGCGAGTTCAGCTACTTGAGCTGGCCTTACGCCGTGGCGCAGCTGCGCTTGGCCGATCCCACTGCGTTCTGGGAAGTGCGTCGCTTCGATGGACTTCCCTATTTGAAGACCGCGACCGGCACCTTCGTCGAGGTCGCCGTCACCGTGCAGGGCGTGACGCTGGCGCAGATTCACCCGGTGCTGGACGGCAAGAACCGGCCGCTGGCCGAGCCCACCGCATTCGATATCAATACGTCCATTCAGCGCTGCCTGGTCAAGGCCATTGCGCTCCACGGCTTAGGTCTCTACGTCTATGCCGGCGAGGATCTGCCGCACGGGGAAGCACCCGCCGCGCCCAAGGTCACGGCGATCCCAACCACGCGCACCATCACCATCGGCCAGCAGCGTTTCCTGGAACGGCTGATCGCCGAAGCCGGCTGGACCGAAGCGCGCTTCCTCGATTACTTCGGCCTCCAGACAACGGCCGAGCTGCCGATGGCCGAGTTCGAGCGCGCCATGAAGGGCCTCCAACAAGCCAAGCGGCGGGCGGCATGAGCACCATCGTCAATCTGGTGCAGGGCAGCGCTGAGTGGCAGGAACATCGGCGCACGCATCGCAACGCCAGTGAAACGCCCGTCGTATTGGGCGTTTCACCCTGGACCACGCCGTACCAGTTGTGGCAGCAGAAGCTCGGACTCGCCCAGCCACAGGTCAACGCCGCGATGCTGCGGGGCAGCGAACTGGAGCCTGCCGCCCGGGCAGCGTACGAGCGGCAAACCGGGTTGGTGATGAAACCGCTGGTGCTGGTCGACGGCGAGTACTCAGCGAGCCTTGACGGCTACACCTTGGCGGGCGATCGCATTGTCGAAATCAAGTGCCCGCGGCAGGGGCGCGCGTCGAGCCTGTGGCAGTCCGTGCAGGCGCGCTGCCTACCGGAACACTATCAGTGGCAAGTGCAGCATCAGCTGATGGTGACCAAGGCCGACATCGCCGATGTATTCGTGTTTGACGGGGCGGAGGGCGTTGTATTTCCAGTCGCGCCGGATTCGAGCACCTGGCCGAGGATCTGCGCGGCGTGGGATGAGTTCAAGCAGTGCGTCGCGACGAAGAGCCCGCCGCCACTGGCCAAAGGTGACGTGCACGAGCGTGGTGATCCGGAGTGGGCGGCCGCAGCGCAGGCATACCTCGAAGCGAAGCGAGCGGCGGATACCGTGAGCAAGACCTTGGATGAGGTGAAGGCCACATTGGTGGCTCTCGCCGATCACACGAGCGTGAGCGGGGGCGGCGTGACCGTCACTCGCTTCTGGAAGAGTGGGGTGGTCGAGTACAAGAAGATTCCCGAGCTCGCACTCGTCGATTTCGAGCTCTACCGCGGAGCACCGCGAGAGGAAACGCGGATCACGGCAGCGTGAACAGGTCGCGGCGGGGGATTGTTCCCGCCGCGGCAGTCCCCTCACCTGATACTCAGCAGAAGGTTTCGGTCCAAATAACACGAGAACCTTCCCTGCCTTTTTCGATGGAGTGGCCGACCATGCGTGTGTGATTAACGATCCGCTTCGAAACGGGGACTTCGCCGAGTGCATCGCATTCGATGGTGCTTGCCATTGGCGTACGGTCGTTGTGTCGAACTGCAACCGCCCTCCCCTTACAGCGTCACGTCGCTTACGGCGATGCACGCGACCGAACGAGGCATTTTCATGCGCACACTCGACCTCCAGCAAGCGGCGACGTTCCTTCGACTACACCACGAGGAACTGCGCCAACGGGCCAAAACCGGAAAGATACCGGGTGCAAAGGTGGGGCGAAGGTGGGTCTTTGTTGAAGATGACCTTGTCTCCTATCTGCGGTCACTTTATGCTTCGCCTCGGCAAGCGTTGCAAGTGACCCTTAGAAAGGAGATGGAATGTCACTTCGCAAACGCGGCAGTATCTGGTGGGTCGACGTCGTCGCTCCAAATGGAGAACGTATACGGCGAACTTCTGGGACTGCCAACAAAACCCTAGCGCAAGAAGCGCACGACCGGTTGAAGTCGGAGCTGTGGCGGATCACGAATCTCGGCGAAAAACCCCGGCGAACATGGAACGAAGCGGTAGTACGGTGGTTAAAGGAACAGGCGCACAAGGCAACTTCTGGCGAGGACGTTACCAAGCTTCGTTGGTTGGATCAGTTCTTGGGTGGCAAACCACTGGACAATATCTCGCGCGCCACGATCGACAAGATCACCGATGCGAAGCTCGCGCAGGGTGTCAGTAATGCAACGGTAAACCGTACGCTGGAGTTGTTGCGCGCGATATTGCGCAAATGCGTCAATGACTGGGAATGGCTTGAGCGTGCGCCGCACATTCGCATGCTCAAACAGCCGAAGCGTCGTATCCGCTTTCTGACGCGAGAGGAAGCACATCGGCTGCTGGCCGCACTGCCGGAACATTTGGCAGACATGGCCGCTTTTTCCCTACAGACGGGTTTGCGCGCCTCTAACGTCACTGGTTTGCAGTGGTCGCAGGTGGATGTAGTTAGAAGGTTGGCCTGGGTTCATGCTGACCAAGCCAAAGGACGCAAGGCGATACCGGTTCCGCTGAATTCGGAAGCGGTGCTGTTAATACGCAAACGGTCGGGGAAGCATGCCACTCACGTGTTCAGCTACCGTGGCAACGCGATCACGCAGGTGAGCACCAAGGCGTGGTATGCCGCGCTGGCGGTGGTCGGCATCACGGACTTCCGGTGGCACGACTTGCGGCACACGTGGGCCAGTTGGCACGTGCAAGGCGGAACGCCACTGTTTGCGTTACAAGAGTTAGGCGGCTGGCAGAGCGCGGAGATGGTGCGCAGGTACGCGCACCTTGCCGCGGAGCATCTGGCGCCTTACGCGGAGCGTCTCTGTACGGTGGAAGCCGTGGCGTCGACCAATCACGGCACTTTTACGGCACAGGCCTGAAAAACGAAGGGCTCGCATCGCTGCAAGCCCTTGATTATTTGGTTGCGGGGACAGGATTTGAACCTGTGACCTTCGGGTTATGAGCCCGACGAGCTGCCAGACTGCTCCACCCCGCGTCTGAGCTGGTGATTATACCGCCGGTCGAAGATACCGGTCAAACGACTGTATCTGGCCTTAGTCAACCGTCGCTGCTAGACCACTACGCTGCGCCGACGCGAGGTTCGGCCGGGAAGGCAATGACATGGTCGATGGCCAGTCGGATGCCGATTTTCTCGCCAATCGCGTGATTGTGATGCGAGGGCACGAGTGAGAGAACGCGCGTGCCTGACTCAAGCTTCAACGTGTACAAAAACTCGGCGCCGCGGAACGCCTTTGCGGCGACTTCAGCCTGCCAAGGACTCGCGTCGTCGTGCAGGATATCGTCGGGACGCAACAGCAGGTCGACTTGACCGCCGTCGGCTACGGGAACCGGCCACTCGCCCTCGAGCTCCCCCAATTCGGTGACCATACGACCGCCACGTTCGGCGACTCCCCGCAGGAACACGCCCTGCCCCACGAAATCCGCGACGAAGCGCGTGCGCGGCCGATGGTAGAGGTTGTAGGCGCTGTCCCACTGCTCGATCGTGCCATCTTTGATGATCCCGATTTCGTCGGCCAGCGCAAAGGCTTCGTGCTGGTCGTGTGTCACGAGAATCGCCGTCGTGCCGGCTTTCTTCAAAATCGCGCGTACTTCAAGCGACAGCCTCTCACGCAGATCGATGTCGAGATTGGAAAACGGCTCGTCGAGCAGCAGGAGATCGGGTGCTGGTGCCAGCGCCCGCGCGAGCGCGACTCGTTGCTGCTGACCGCCGGAAAGCTCATGCGGATACACATCGTGCGCGGCCGCAAGCCCCACGAGCTCGAGCATCGCACCCGCGCGAGCATCGGCTTTATCGATTGCCATGCGCGACAGGCCGAACGCAACGTTTTTTGCAACGGAAAGATGCGGGAACAGCGCATAGTCCTGAAATACCATGCCGATGCCGCGTTTCTCCGGCGGCACCTGCAAGTCCAGTTTCGACACAACTCGTCCCGACAGGACGATTTCACCGCCAAGGACAGGCTCGAACCCAGCGAGACAGCGTAGCACCGTGGTCTTGCCGCAGCCCGATGGACCAAGGAGGCAGCCGATGCGACCCGGTGCCAGCGCGAAGCTCATCCCGCGCACAACGCGATGTGCGCCGTACGCATGTTCGAGATTACGTACGTCTACCGAAGCAGCCATCAGTCGGCAATCGACGGCTCAGCTAGGCCGTAGCCTGTCGCGAAACTGCGCCGTGGCGCCACCCGCTCCGCGCCGGTGCCGCAGCGAGCGCAGCTTTTCCGCCATCGCGTCGCCGATAAAAATCTGCGGATTCGACGCCGGTGAATAACCAGCGTCGCGTTCACGTTCGGCCACACGGGCCTTGGCGAGTTCGAAGGCAGCCTGAAATGTGTCGACGCTGGCCAAGCCGCGCTGGAACAACGCCTCGCCGAAAAATGTAGCGTCGCTGCGGTCCCCGCAGCCAAACGAAATACGATCGGCTTGGGAAGCCGTGACAATCATCGTGTAATCGTCTTTCAACACTGGGATGTAGCCTCCCGAAAAACAGGCCGAAACGACGACGATGCGCCACTTGATCTGGGCGCCGTCGAGTATCTGTTTCAAGCCCGTCGGCGAAAGCTCGACCAGCGACAGCGGCGGCAAGTCAGTCGTCAGCTTGTGATCGCGACTGCCATGGCTCGCGACGTACACCATCACGACGTCGTCCGCGACGTCGATCGTCTCGCCGATTTCATTCATCGTTTCGCGCAAGTTGGTCACCGTCGCAAAGGGAGTTGTGAGGAGCGTCTGCGGATTGTTGATCAGCGTGATCGACCGTCCGGCGGTTCCCCAGCGCTCGTCCATGACCTTTTGCGCGGCTTCGACATCCTTGCGAAACACATCCTGCCGGCCGTACGGCGCAAAGCCCACAAAGTACAAGTCGGCGCGACCCGCGCGTTCAGGCTCCAGAGCTTCGAGCGCATTGTCGAGCAGGAAACTTTGCGCAGCGAGAACGGTTTCGGATCCCGCGGTTAGACCGTTCGCGGCCGGTTCGCCCGCGTCCACCCACCACGGATGATTCGGCGCGATGCTGTTGGAGAACCAGATCGGCGTCGCCAGCAACAGACCGCCGCAGATCGCGCGCAGCCCGACATTGCGCGCGGGCGGCGCCAATGCGACGTAGACGCTGCGCACGAGGATGCCGATCAACCACACGATCAGTAGGCTGTCGATCGCATACGCCAACGCGGGTAGTGCCGCTGCAGACCCGACGCTTAAATTGTGCAGACCGTGCAACAGCTGCACGATGGGCAACGACGCCAGAACGATCACCGGAATCGCGATCGTCAGATGACGCTGCCGAAACAGTAACGCGAGCATTGCCGACAGAAAAAGCAGCACCGCGCCGGCAAAAAACTCGGTCCCCGCACCCCACGGCGAGAACGCACCATCAGGGCCGGTTCGCGTCCAATCCGTGAACATGTCGATTAGGGCGGACCCCAGGAACAGCAGCATGAGCTGCGCGAGATCGATCCGAAATCCGAGGCGCCGTGCCGGCAGGAAGCAAGCAAGACGCAAACCCGCAAAAAGATTGCAACCCAACGAGGCGAACGCGTAACGCATAGGCCGTTATAGAGTCGCTTCCGCCGACGTCGCACCCTGCGCGTGCTGTGCGATGAACGCCTTTACTTGTCGCGGGTCCGCCGCCATCTCCGTTTTCCACTGCCGACGCGACTCGAGGTCCGCGTACGCAGCGGGACGAGCGGGGTCGCGCCCCAATGCCGCGTGAATCGTCGCCGCGAACTTGACTGGCAATGCCGTCTCGATGCAGATCAGCGGCGTCGCCGCGTCCCGATATTCACCGCCGACTTTGAGACCGTCCGCCGTGTGCGGATCGACGATGATGCCAAAGCGCTGCGCCACGCTGCGTATCGTCGCAAGCCGCTCGGCATGCGTGCTCTTGCCCGAGACAAAGCCGCTGACCCGAACCCGCGTCCAATGGCGCATGCCTTGCAACTCGAACTCGCCTCGCTCTCCGAGCTCTCGCCACAATTGCTGCACAACGTCGCTATCGCGGCCGGCCATGTCGTGTATGAAACGCTCGAAGTTGGACGCTTTCGCTATGTCCATCGACGGGCTCGACGTGGCGATCGTTTCGGACGCCGGGCGCGGCCGGTAGCGGCCGGTACGGAAGAATTCGTCGAGGACATCGTTTTCATTGGTCGCGAGTATCAAATGGCGAATCGGCAGCCCCATTTCGCGCGCGACGTGCCCGGCTAGGATGTTCCCGAAATTGCCCGACGGCACCGCAAAATCTACTTGCTCCGTGTCATCCGCGGTGGCGGCGAAATAGCCCTTGAAATAGTAAACCACTTGGGCGGCCACACGCGCCCAGTTGATCGAATTGACCGCGCCGATCTTGAACCGTGCCTTGAACGCAGCATCGCCGGCGATGGATTTCACGATATCCTGACAATCGTCGAAGGTTCCATCGATGGCCAGATTGAAGATGTTCGGATCGTTGAGCGCGAACATCTGCGCCGCTTGAAACGGCGTCATCCGCCCTTTCGGCGAGAGCATGAACACTTTGATCCCGCGCTTGCCGCGTAGCGCGTATTCGGCCGAGCTGCCGGTATCACCGGAGGTCGCGCCCAGGACGTTGAGCGAACGGCCGTCCCGCTCGAGCACGTACTCGAAAAGGTTGCCCAGCAGCTGGAGCGCGATATCCTTGAACGCCAACGTCGGACCGTTCGCCGCGCGCAACAAATAAAGCCCGGGCTCGAGACGGGTCAACGGCGTGATGTCGTCCGATCCGAACGTGTCACGCGTGTACGTCTTATCGATGATTCGCCGCAGATTGGCCGGCGGTACGTCGTCGATGAAGGACGACAACACGGCAAACGCAAGATCGCGGTATCCGAGCGGGCGCAGCGCCGCCAGTTCCGCCGGCGTATAGCGCGGATAACGCTCCGGCACGGCGAGACCGCCGTCGGCGGCCAACCCCTCGAGCAGGATTGCGCAGAATGGTTTTGCTTGCCCCTGCCCCGCGCCGCGCGTGCTTACGTAGCGCATGAACATTCCAACAAGTCAGCCGGTGCAGTCAATTCAAATCTTCCAGCCGAATCCTGACGATCTTCCCGCGCACCGTCGGCAATGCTTCAATTCTGGAAATCGCATCAACGACGCTGTTTTCCACCGTGCGGTGCGTCAACAGGATGATGTCCGTCTGCTCTTCACCTTCCGGCGGCTCCTTTTGAATCATTGCGTCGATGGAGATGTCGCGATCGGCAAGAATGCGCGTGATATCGGCTAGCACCCCAGGCCGGTCCTCCACGCGCATGCGCAGGTAATAGCTCGTGACGACCTCGCCTATGGACAAAATCGGCACGTCGGTCAACTGATCGGGCTGAAACGCAAGATGGGGGACGCGATGCCCGGGGTCCGCGGTGTGCATGCGGGTGACGTCGACGAGATCGGCGATCACCGCGCTCGCTGTGGGCTCGGCGCCCGCCCCTGCTCCGTAGTACAGCGTGGGACCGACGGCGTCGGCCTTAACAAGGACTGCGTTCATGGCGCCTTCAACGTTGGCGATTAGCCGCTTGGTCGGGATCAGCGTTGGGTGTACGCGCAGCTCGATGCCATCAGCCGCGCGGCGCGTAATCCCGAGGAGCTTGATCCGATAGCCGAGTTCCTCTGCGTAACGGATGTCCTCACGCGTCAGCGCACTGATCCCCTCGGCGTACGCTTTATCGAACTGCATGGGAACGCCGAAGGCGATGGCCGACATGATCGTGAGCTTGTGCGCGGCGTCGATGCCATCGACGTCGAAGGCAGGATCGGCTTCCGCGTAGCCGCGTCGCTGCGCCTCCTTAAGGGCCGTCTTGAACGAGGCTCCGGTCGCGCGCATCTCCGATAGAATAAAATTCGACGTGCCATTGATGATGCCGGCGATCCACTCGATTCGATTGGCGGTCAGCCCTTCGCGCAGCGCCTTGATGATCGGGATGCCCCCGGCCACCGCCGCTTCGAATGCGACCATGACGCTTTGCGCATGCGCCGCCGCGAAAATCTCGTTGCCGTGATGCGCGAGCAGCGCTTTGTTGGCGGTGACGACATGCTTGCCGTGCGCAATGGCGTCAAGCACCAGTGCGCGGGCAGGCTCGAGCCCCCCGACGAGCTCGCATACAATGTCGACATCGGGATGCGCGACGACCTTCGCCGCATCGTTGGTGACGCTGATCCCGGTCAGGCCACCAGCCGCCGCACTTGCGCGGTCGAGCGTCCTCGTCGCAATCCAGTTGATGCGAATGGGCCGTCCCGCGCGGCGCGTGATCTCCTCCTCGTTGCGCCGCAGAACATCCCACGTGCCTTTGCCGACGGTGCCGAATCCAAGCAGGCCGACGTGCAGCGGCTTCATCGTTTTGCTCGCATGCGCGGTCATCCTTACAGGAGTGCGTCGTCGCGAAACATCTGCTTGATCCCGCGCACCGCCTGCCGCGTCCGCGCCTCGTTCTCGATCAGCGCGAACCGTACGTGGTCGTCACCGAATTCCCCGAATCCGATACCGGGCGAGACCGAAACCTTGGCATCGGCAAGAAGCTTTTTCGCAAACTCGAGCGAGCCGATCTCGCGATACGGCGCCGGAATCCTCGCCCAGACGTACATCGTCGCTTTAGGGTTAGCGACGATCCAGCCCGACTCGTGTAGTCCGCGGACGAGTACGTCGCGGCGCTTTTGGTACTTGCCGGTGATCCCGGCGACACACTCTTGCGGGCCCTCGAGCGCGGCGATCGCGGCAACCTGAATCGGGGTGAACGTGCCGTAGTCGTGGTACCCCTTGATCCGCGACAACGCATTGACGAGATCACGATTGCCGACCATGAAGCCGATACGCCAGCCCGCCATGTTGTAGCTCTTGGACATCGTGAAAAATTCGACCGCAACATCGCGCGCGCCCGCCACTTGCATGATCGATGGCGCGCGCCACCCGTCAAAGCAGATGTCCGCGTAGGCCAGATCGTGAACAACATAGATGCCGTATTCCTTGGCGAGCGCGATGATCTTTTCGAAAAACGGCAATTCGACGCACTGCGCCGTCGGGTTGGCCGGAAAATTGACGATGAGCATCTTCGGCTTGGGCAGACTCAACTTGATCGCCTGCTCCAGCTCAACGAAGAAATCGACGTCCGGCGTGAGCTGGACTTGCCGGATATCCGCGCCGGCGATGACCGGCCCATAGATGTGAATCGGGTAACTCGGGTTGGGGACGAGAACCGTGTCGCCGCGTCCCAGGGTCGCCAAGGCAAGATGCGCGATGCCTTCTTTCGATCCGATCGTGACGATCGCTTCGCTTTCCGGATCGAACTCGACACCCCATCGGTTGCGATACCAGTGGCAAATCGCACGGCGCAAGCGCGGAATGCCTTTGGACACCGAATACCCATGCGTGTCGCTGCGCTGCACGGTTTCGACGAGCTTGGCCACGATGTGCGGCGGCGTAGCTCCATCCGGATTGCCCATGCCGAAGTCGATGATGTCTTCGCCGCGCCTGCGCGCGGCCATCTTGAGTTCGGCGGTGATTGAAAAGACGTACGGGGGCAGGCGCTCGATGCGCGCAAACTGCGTTGCCACTGGGGAGGCCATGCGGAGCATTCTTTCGTAAGCGCCCGGAGCCGTCCGAGCGACGGAAGAAGTAGAGAACCTACGACTTGACTATAATCCTAACGAAAACGCGGAGTTACCGCAATGCAACATGCAACGAACCTGACTTGAGCCGCTTGGGATGTCGGCGGGTCTGCTCTAGGACGATGCCCAACGGGCGGCAGTGGCGTGAACACCTTAAATGAAATTTCATCTGCAGGCGCCGACCGCAACGCTCGTCACGGGTTTGGGACCTGGCTGGATCCGCGTGGGCGAGCGCGAATACCGCGAGAACATCGTATTGACTCCCGACGTCCTCGTGCCCGGATGGGCGCCTGCCGGATTCGCTGCGTTGGCGCCAGCCGATTTCGCGGGCCTGCTCGAATACGCGCCGGAATTGGTCTTGCTGGGCACCGGCGCCGCGCAGCGTTTCCCCGATCCGCGTCTGACCGGCGGGCTTGCCGCGGCGGGCATCGGTGTCGACGTCATGGACACCCGCGCGGCATGCCGGACATTCAATATCCTGATCGCCGAAGACCGCCGAGTCGTTGCGGCGCTATTGATCGAGTAGCCTGGCGATGCACGTGCGAGAGCGCCGTCGGCAACTCACTCGCCCTCCGCGTTAGGTCGGCGAGACACGTTGCGTCGCGTTGTCGGGCTTAAGCTCGGTCGCGCGGCGACGCGCCCTGCGGGCCTTGCCTCAGCCTGACGGCCTCGGCCGCCGCGCTCACTCGCCCATTTGCAAGAGCATGCCATGATTGCGCGCGTAGCGAATCGCACCGCGGAACACGAATACGCCGAGTGCCAGGTAGACGATGTTGAGCGCCAGCGCGTTCCAGAAATAATCCCACCGGAACGTGCCGTCGAGGAGGACCGCGCGCATCCCTTCGAATACATACGCGGCCGGCAGCGCATATGCGATCACCTGCAGCCATTCTGGCAACACGCTGATCGGATAGTAGACGCCGGAGACCGGAGCGACGAGAAAGATTCCTGCCCAGGCGAGTTCTTCGGCACCGAGGCCCCAGCGCAAGATCATCCCGGAGACCGCGAGACCGATCGCCCATCCGAACGCAAGCAGCATCGCGAAGAATGCAATCAGCGAGAACCCGAGCGAAAAAATCGAATAGCGAAACAAGAGCCACGCAAAAACGCAGGCGCCGCCGACGCCGATTGCCGTGCGCAGGATGCTCATCGTGATCTGGCCCGCGATGAATTCGCGCAGCCGCAACGGGCTCACGAAGAGATTGCCGAGATTGCGGGAATAAAGCTCCTCGATGAACGTCAACGAGACGCCGAGCTGTCCGCGAAAGAGCACGTCCCATAGCAACACGGCGCCGATGAAGAATCCGGGGGCGTCTTTCAAAAAACTGTTGGTGGGTGCGAGGTAGAGGGTCAGAAAGGCCCACAGGACCATCGTAACCGTCGGGTAATACGCCATCGACACCAGGCGCGGCCAAGACTTGAGCAACAGGTAAGCGTGCCGGCGTACGAACGCGCGGACGCGGCGCGCCGACGCCAAAATTCCCGTTTGCGGGTAGAAGCTCGTCGCGACGAAGGCAGCGTGGGCGGGAGGCATCGGAATTTAAGCGGTGATCTCATCGGCGCCGGCGCCGACTTCGTGCTCGTTTTGGCGGCCGCGCGCGACATCCAAGAACACTTCATCCATGTTCTCGCGCCCATAACGTTCAAGCAATTGCGCCGGCGACCCCTGATCGACGACGACACCCGCGCGCAGCATGATCACGTCATCGCACATGCGCTCGACCTCGGCCATGTTGTGCGACGCGAGCAGCATCGTGCAATGACTTTCGCGCTGGTACCGTTCGAGGTACGTGCGCATGCGGTCACCGATGTCCGGATCGAGTGAGGCGGTCGGCTCGTCCAGCAGCAGCACGTCGGGTCGGTTGAGCAGCGCCTTGGCCAGCGAAACGCGCGTGCGCTGGCCGGCCGAGAGGTTGCCGTACGGGCGTTTGAGGATATCGGTCAGATCGAACTGCTGCGCGATCTCCGCGATGCGCACCTTTGGCTCACGAATTCCGTACAAGTCGGCGAACACGCGCAGGTTCTCGCGCACCGTAAGCCGCTTGGGGAGATCGACATACGGCGACGTGAAGTTCATTCGCGGCAACACGCGATAGCGACGCCGCAGCATGTCGGTTCCGAGCACGGTAATCGTACCGGCGGTCGGGGTCAGCACACCCAGCAGCATCGACAACGTCGTCGTCTTGCCCGCGCCGTTGCCGCCCAATAACGCGGTCGTCGTACCGCGACGGACGGCGAAGGAAATGCCCTTGACGGCCTCGATCTCGCCGTAATTCTTGCGCAGATTCGTTACGACGATAGCAGCGTCGAGTGGGCTCTTGATCGGGTGCGAGGGTAAGTCTGTCATTGCGAAAGGTCGCCAACGAGACACCGCCATATCGCGTCCGATTGTAGGCGATGAACATTGCGCAGGCTGCTGCAAACGTTGCTGCTAGCCTCTCTCGTTGCGATTCAGCACTGAATCGTTGTTTTGCAGTATTGCGCGAGTTCGCGCACGACCGTTCGGCCATCGACAGGCACCTGCGCTTTCGCCTCGCCGTACTCAAGCTCCAGCTTCATCCGATACTTGTTGAAGAATGGTTCGAACTGTTCGGCGCCGACCGTGCCGAGCGCATAGAAGTCGTCGGCCTGCGCGTCGTATTCAAGCAGGATCGCCGCCAGCGGCTGCGGTGCCGGACCGGACATCACGCGTGCGCCCTGCGCCGGATCGTAGACGCTGTGATCGGCGCAGCAGTGGATCACCTGCGCGCCCGACGTGGCCGACCGTTCGCGCTGGTAACGGATGAACGACACTTCGCGCGTCGGATACGCGAGCTTGTGCGCGCAAATCGCCGAGAAGGCAACGATGGTCCGCTGCTCGCCAACGCCACCTTGCCAGGCGTACGACGCGCCATCCTCGCGTTGCAGCGCGGCCGCGGCGGCCACCGGGCGTCCAAGCTTCAACAACAGGCACGGTGTGGCGGCGAATGGGTAGTGAAAGACGTAGTTGGTCTCCGCGGCGAGTTGGCGGCTTCTGATGGGCTTTCCGTGGATGTCGACCAGCCGCGTGCGCGCGTACAGCCGCGGTGGCGCGTTCGCCCATGAGTCGGAAAGCGCGCCCCACCCTGTAATCGCGGCGCCTCCCAACGCCGAACACGATCCTAAAAATTCGCGTCGTTTCATATTTGAGTGCCCCTACCTCGGTCACCCGTTGCTACGTCAGCATCAGGTTGCCACGTTCCATCACGACGTCCATCAGCGATCAGCTCGCGCACGTGCTCCGCAGCACTTCGCGCGAGCGCGGGGAGCGCGTAGCCGCCTTCCAGGGTCGACACCATCCGCCCTTGCGCGTGGCGCACAGCGACGGCGCGGAGTTCCTGCGTCACCCACGCGTAATCGGCGTCCGCAAACTCCAGGCCTGCGAGCGGGTCGTCGCGATGGGCGTCGAATCCAGCCGAGATGAGCACGAGCTCCGGTCGATGCGTTTCGAGCGCCGGCAGCCAACGATCGCGGACGACTTTGCGGAAGACCGCGCTGCCGCTTCCCGCAGACAATGGAATGTTGACCATGTTCGCGGCCGGGGAGTCCAACCCGGAATACGGATACAGAGGATGCTGGAAAATCGACACCATGAGCACGCGCGGGTCGTTCGCAAAAATATCCTCGGTGCCATTCCCGTGATGAACGTCGAAATCGACAATGGCGACCCGTTGGAGGCCATGCGCCATCAGTGCATGCGCGGCCCCGACCGCAACGTTGTTGAACACGCAAAAACCCATCGCCCGATGCCGTTCCGCGTGATGCCCCGGTGGCCGGACGGCGCAAAACGCCGTCTGACATTGGCCGCTTAGTACCAAATCCACCGCCTGCACGACGGCGCCCGCGGCATGGAGCGCCGCGCTTAACGAATGCGGATTCAGCGCGGTGTCCGGATCGAGGAAATGCAACCCCGTCGCCGGGCTTGCCGCCTCGATGGCGTCGATGTAGCGCGCGCCGTGTACGCGGGCGATCTCTTCGCGCGTCGCCGCGCGTGCCGAGTGGTGCTGTAACTGCGAGGCGAGATCGGCCGCGACCATCGAGTCGCCGATCGCCGTCAGTCGCTCCGGGGATTCCGGATGATACCGGCCCATATCGTGAAGCAGGCACGACGGATGCGTCAGGTACGCGGTAGTCACGCTGGTCACAAGGTTAGGATTTGTCGAGACCGCCAAAAACACGAGCCACAATAAAAAAACGAGTACGCTCGCGAGCACGACCAAAACACTTAAGATCGCGCGTCGCTCGCGAGAGTTCCCGCCGGGCGTAGTGTAACCTGGGCTATTCGGTCGTGACGAGGCTCCCCGCGCACTGCTACAGTGTGGCACCGCACCCTCGTACAACCCCACGTTCATGACGTTGCGCCCCGCCTCCGAAGTCGATATCCCGGCCGCTCCGCGGCTCGCCGCCGTATTGCAACAACTCGCGCGCATCGTCGTGGGCAAGGACGAAACGTTGCAGCTCGCCCTGGCGTGCCTGCTCGCACGCGGTCACCTGCTGATCGAAGACATTCCCGGCGTCGGCAAGTCGACGTTGGCGCAAGCGCTCGCCGCCACGCTGGGACTTAACTACTCGCGCATCCAGTTCACGAGCGATCTCTTACCGGCGGATGTGCTGGGCGTTTCGATCTACGATGAACGGACGCAGCTGTTCCGCTATCACGCCGGCCCGATCTTCACGTCGGTCGTCCTTGCCGATGAAATCAATCGCGCGCCGCCAAAGACGCAAAGCGCACTTCTCGAAGCCATGGAAGAGCGGCAAGTTTCAATCGATGGCCAGACGCGCAAGCTGCCTGATCCGTTTTTCGTCATCGCGACGCAAAATCCGGTGGAGCAAATCGGTGTATACCCGCTCCCCGAATCGCAACTCGATCGCTTCCTGATGGCCATCGAGCTCGGCTATCCCGGCCCCGCCGCGGAACGTGAGCTGCTGGCAAGTGGTGATCGGCGCGCGAGGATCCACGACTCACCCGCGGTCGCTGATCCCGCCACTCTGGCGGCGTGGCAACGCGAGGCGGCCGCGATTTACGTCGCGCCCGCTTTGCTCGACTACGCGCAGGCGCTGCTGGCGGCGTCGCGTGGGCACATGGGTACCGGCACGACAACCGGTACGGCAGCGCGGCGGGGCTTGAGCCCGCGCGCAGGGTTGATGTTGCTTGCGGCAGCGCGCGGCTGGGCGCTTCTGGCCGGACGACCGATGGTCTTGCCCGAGGATGTGCAGGCGGTGTTTCCGGCGGTCGCCGGTCATCGGCTGGCGGGCGGCGCGCGCGCCGGCGCCGTCCAGGCACAGGCGCTGATGCGCAGCGTTCCGTTACCTTAGCGTCAATCGTTCCAGAAGTCGCGTCGATGGCCGCGATACCGACTCCCGCACCCTGGTCAACGTTTGGTGCGCGCCTGCGCCAACGAACATTTCGCACGTCGCCAGTCGACCGCGATGCGGTCGTGCTGCGCCATTCGCGCATCTACATCCTGCCGACCAAACGCGGTTGGACGATGATCGGCACGTTGCTGACGATGCTTCTGGCATCGCTCAATTATGCGTTGGCGCTGGGGGTGGGCGTGACCTTTCTGCTCACTGGGTTGCTCGCTGCAGCCTTGCTTCACACGTTTCGCAACTTGGCCGGTATCGAAGTGACGCCGTTGGCCGCGGGCGAAACTTTTGCCGGCGGGAGCGTGGCGTTCACGCTCGCGTTGCATGGAGGCGCCGCGACGCGGACGCAGGTGACACTCGCCGCCGCCGGCGCCACGGCGACCGGCGACGTGCCCGCCGGCGCCGCGCTCACATTGACCCTCGACGTCACGGCACCGTTGCGCGGGAACGTCGCGCTCGGTCGTGTCACCTTGTTGTCGGATTTCCCGCTGGGTCTGTGGCGCGGCTGGGCGTATGTGCATTTTCCGATCCATGGCATCGCGTACCCGGCGGTCGAGATCGGCGCGCCGCCGTTGCCGCGCAGCTCTGGAGGTACGGACGCGCTGGCGGCAGGCCGCGGTGACGACAACGACCTCGCAGGCCTGCGCGAGTTTCAGCGCGGCGATCCGCCGCAACGCGTTGCCTGGAAAGCAGTCGCGCGCGGCGCCGGGTGGTATACGAAAGAGTTCGACGGCTCCGGCAGCGGCGGTCCCGTCGCCCTCGCGTGGAACGACCTGCCGCAAGGGCTTTCCACCGAGGCGCGGCTGTCGCGACTTGCCGCGTGGATTCTGGCGGCAGAGCGCTCCGCCCGTCCCTTCGCGCTTACGCTTCCCGGCATCGCCCTGCCAGCGCGTCAGGGGCGCGACCATCGCCGGGACGCTCTGACCGCGTTGGCGCTTTACCCGGGTGATCTTCACTGATGAGCCGCGTGCGCTCGCCTGGCCATCCGCGAAAAAGCGCTAAGCCGACCCGCGCGCATGCAATTACGCCGCCGCAAATCCGCTGGCTTGGCGCGCTGCTGATTGCGGCGCAATTGCCGCAAGCCGTGCATCTGCCGATCTGGGTCGCGCTCGCTGGTTGCACGCTTGTGCTGGTGCGGCTCGCTCTGCTCGAGCGCAACCGCGCGCGCCCGCACGCGAAACCAGCGCGCATTCCGTCCTGGGCGCTGGTCGTGTTCGCGATCGCCGCCGCCGGCGCGGTCAAGATGTCGTTCGGCTATCTGCTCGGGCGCGAACCGTCGATCGCGTTCCTCTACATTTTGGTCGGAATCAAATTTTTGGAAACGCGGACCACGCGCGACGGTGCACTTCTTTGCTGCCTCGCGTGCTTTTTGCTCATTACGCCGTTTCTTTACAGCCAATCGCTGTTCGCGGCGCTCGCGGCGCTGCCGGCTCTGTTGATCGTCGGCGCAACACTCGATGCGCTCAATCGTGTCCCCACGGACTCGGCAATTCTCGCCCCTTGGCGCGAGACCGTGCGGCGCAGCGGAATCATGTTGCTGCAAGGCGTGCCCATTGCCGTGCTGCTGTTTCTGTTATTCCCTCGGCTCGCCAGCCCATTGTGGGGTTTGCCCGCCGATTACCGGGCAACCACGGGCTTGTCGGATCGCATGTCCCCGGGCCAGATCAGCGATCTATCGTTATCCGACACCGTCGCGTTTCGCGTCGATTTCGAAGGCCCCGTGCCGGCGCCATCGCAACGTTACTGGCGCGGGCCGGTGCTCGCGCGCTTCGATGGGCGCTCATGGACCGCCACTCGTGCGGAGTCTCAAGGCGAATTGGCGCGCTACGATGCACCGGCTATCGCCTACACGGTCGCCCTCGAACCGCATGACAAGCCGTGGCTTTTCGCGCTCGATGTGCCCGCAGCGCTGCCACGTCTTCCGGGCAGTCCGATAGGAGACCCCGGTAGCGAGATCGGTGCGCTGACGCGCGACCAGCGATTGCTCGCGCGCACGCCCGTTGCGCAGCCGCTGCGTTACGCGCAGGTATCGGTCCTTCGCGACCGCTATGCTGGGCACCCGGGTCTCGATATTTCGCCAAATGTTCAGCTCCCGCGAGGCAATGACCGCACGCTCGAGTTCGCGCGCGAGCTGCGCAGCACCTACTCCCACGACCGCGCGTACATCAGCGCCGTGCTGCGCTGGTTCAACACCGAGAACTTCGTTTATACGTTAACTCCACCGCTCGTCGGCCGCGACCCGGTCGATTTTTTCCTCTTCAAGGAACGGCGTGGATTTTGTGAGCACTACGCAAGCGCCTTCGTCGTGCTGCTGCGCGCCGCTGGAATCCCCGCGCGCGTTGTCACGGGGTACCAAGGCGGTGAAATTAATCCGCGCGGCGGGTACATGATCGTGCGCCACTCCGACGCCCATGCGTGGGCAGAAGCATTGCTCGACGGGGAATGGCAACGCTTCGATCCCACCGCCGCCGTTGCGCCGTCGCGCATCGAAATGGGGTTGAGTGGCGCATTGCCGACCGGCGCGCCAGTGCCCTTTCTGGCGCGACTCGACATTGGCTGGTTGAAGAACGTGCGGCTTGTATGGGACGCGGTCAATCACGACTGGCGACGCAACGTCATCGGCTATAACCATGATCGGCAGCGATCGCTATGGCGCGATCTCGATATCGATCCGCCGAAACTGCCGTGGATCGTCGCCGTGGTCGTTGCGTTCATCACGCTATGGGGCACAGGCGTGCTCGGCTTCATGATGTGGACACGCAACCGGCGGAACGACCGGGCGCTGGTGTTGTGGAACCTTCTCACTCGCCGGCTTGCGAACGCCGGCCTGCCGCGTCATCCGCACGAGGGGCCGATGGCGTTTGCCCGGCGCGCGGCACAACGTTGGCCGCGTTTTGGTATCGCGTTCGCCGCAATCGGCGAGGCGTTTTCGGCGCTACGCTACGGCGCCATGCCAACTGCGCGGGAACGCGACGCGCTGGTGGCGACATTGGAGCGCGCCATCGAGGTGCTACCTCCAGCCGGAGCACTGCGAGCCTCTACATAGGCTCATCCCGGCCTCGACCTCTTTGAATGGCTCGCAGAACGTTGGGCGCAGCGTCGGTCTCGCGCGGGAATTCGCCGGACCCGTCGATCCCCGCAGGCGGGGCGACCTGGGAGGCGGAGCAGGGGCCCCGTGCTCGCACGGGGATGCGACCCGAGATGGGCGCAGGGGCCGCCAACGGAAACGGTTTCAGATACGCGCGATGCGAACCGGCCGCAAGGTGCACCTTCGTGATCGGCGGCCCCTCGCCGGGGGCTCATCCCGGCGGCAGGAATTTGGCGGGGTCTATGGGCTTACCGAGCCGACGGATTTCGAAGTGCAGCTTGACCTGATCGGCGTCGGTGTTGCCCATCTCCGCAATCTTTTGCCCGCGCGTCACCTGCTGCCCTTCCTTCACGAGCAGATCACGGTTGTGTGCGTAGGCGGACAGATACGTCTTGTTGTGTTTGATGATGACGAGCTTGCCGTACCCGCGCAGTCCGCTACCCGCGTAAACGACCCTGCCGCCGGCACTCGCGACGACGGGTTGCCCTGAAGTCCCGGCAATGTCGATCCCCTTCAGATTCGCCGTGTCGGAAAACCCGCCGACCAGTTTTCCCTTGGACGGCCATACCCAATTCAGCCGTTCATCGTCCTCGATATCGGCAGCGGAAGCCGTACTGCCGCGGGGCATCTCCGGTTTCGGCTCGATCCGGATCGGCGCAGGTACCGAGGTGGCCACCTCACTCGTTGCCGACGCCGCTTTCGCAACCTGCCGCGCCGCCTGTTCCGAATACGGCTCCTTCACCGCTTTAGGTGACGACTTGTATTGATCGGTGTGGCGGGCCGCCGCTGTGGTTGCCGTCGTGGTCGTGGCCGCCGACGACGGTGCCGGCAGCGGCGGACCAGCGACTCCCGGCTTGATGTCGGTAATCGAGGGGACGATTTTGAGCGGAGCGGTCACGACCTCCGACCCGCTCGTCGCGGCCAGCGCATCGCCCGGCGGGGTTATTCGCAGGATTTGACCCACGCGGATGACGTTGGGATTTTCAACGTTGTTCCACGCCGCCAGCTCGCGGTAATCAAGGCCGTGTTCGAGGGCGATCTGGTGCAGCGTGTCGCCCCGCTTGACCGTATAAGTGATGATTCGTGGCTCGGCGTCCGAGGTAGTGGGAACCGATGCCCCGATCGTTGCGGGAGGAACTGCCAGCACCGGCAAATCGGACGGCCGGACGGGAAACGATGCGCGATCTTCGACCGGCGCCGGCGCTCGCGACGCGCATGCAACAAGCACGAACATGACCGCTGCCAGCATGCCGCTACGCTCAATCGATCGGGCGAGCCGGAATGATGGAAAGGTAGGAGTGTCGGGCATGGAAGGGCGGAGCGGCGCTACAAGGGTAATGAGGGGCAATGAGGGCCGTAAGGGCAATGCGCTACGCGAGGCCGGGAAGCAATGGGACAAATCTTACCGCATCGAAGATTCGCTCTTGCGGTCCTAAAGGTGTCATCGTAATGACCGTGAGCCGCTGCGTGCCGCGTTCGTCGTCGGGCCGCGCGAGCGGCACCACCATCCGCCCGCCCGGGCGCAGATAGGCGAACAGCGCGTCCGGCACATGCGTCGTCCCGGCGGTTATCACGATGGCGTCGACCTGCAGCGTCTCCTCCAGATCGCGACTGCCGTCGCCATGTTTTAGCGCCACATTGATGATTTTGAGCGATTGCAGGCAGCGCCGCGCCTTCGCAACCAATGCTCCGATGCGCTCGACACTCCACACTTTTTCGGCAATCCGGGCGAGTACCGCGGTTTGATAGCCGCAACCCGTACCAATCTCGAGAACGGACTTAAGACCCTTCCCGGCGCGCGCGAGTTCCGTCATGCGGGCGACGACCCACGGCTGCGAAATCGTCTGTCCGTGGCCGATGGGAAGCGGCGAATCGTCGTAGGCGCGGCTTGCGAGCGCTTCATCGACAAAAACGTGACGCGGCACCGCGTGCATCGCTTCGAGTACGACCTCGTCGCGAATGCCCTGCTCGCGCAGACGCTCGATCATGCGGGCGCGCGTCCGGCCCGACGTCATGCCGATGCCGGATCGGTTGCTCATCGCGCCGCACAAGCTCCATTCGGCACGTGCGGTTCGCTCAGCCGTTTCGCGGTTATTTCGATCAACGCGTGATCCATGTCGCCACTTCCGTCATGCGTTCGCGATTGGTCAAATCGATTTGCAGCGGCGTCACGGACACATGCGCGGTCTCGACCGCGTGAAAATCGGTGCCTTCACCTGCATCCGCGGCCGCGCCGGCGGCTCCGACCCAGTACACGGTCTCGCCGCGTGGATTTTGCGCACGAATGACACCCTCCGACTTGTGGCGACGGCCGAGCCGCGTGATCTTGAATCCCTGCAGCGCGGAGCGGGGAACATCCGGGACGTTGACGTTGAGCAACCACGCACCGGCCGCCGCACGCGCGTGGCGCTGCACCAGCTCGACAGCCACTTGTGCGGCGGTCTCGAAATGAGCGGCCGTCTTCGACGTCAGCGAAATGGCCACCGACGGAATGCCCAGCAGAAATCCTTCGGTCGCCGCGGCGACGGTCCCCGAATAAATTGTGTCGTCGCCCATGTTGGCTCCCAGGTTGATACCGGAAATCACCATGTCCGGCAGTTGCTCGAGGAGGCCGGTGACCGCGAGATGCACACAATCGGTCGGGGTGCCGTTGACGAACAGAAAACCGTTTGGCGCGCGCCGTACCAGCAAAGGACGATCGAGAGTCAGCGAATTGGAAGCGCCGCTGCGATCGCGCTCCGGTGCAACGACCGTCACCTCCGAAACTTTCGCCAGCGCGGCGGCAAGATGCTCGAGACCTGGCGCGAAATATCCGTCGTCGTTGGAAAGCAAAAGGCGCATCGGCGGCACTTGTCGATCGCGCAAAAGAAGACGGCACGACGAAACGCGAAGTATACGCGCGGGTGGTTCGCCCTCCACGTTAGGTCGGCGGGAGGTGTTGCGTCGCGCGGTCGGGCTTAAGCTCGGTCGCGCGGCGACGGCCCTGCGGGACTTGCCTCGGCCTAACGGCCTCGGCCGCCGCGCTCACTCTCGCCCTCCACGTTAGGTTCGGCGGGAGGTGTTGCATCGCGTGGTCCGGCTTAAGCTCGGTCGCGCGGCGACGGCCCTGCGAGACTTGCCTCGGCCTGACGGCCTCGGCCGCCGCGCTCACTCTCGCCCTCCACGTTAGGCCGGCGGGAGGTGTTGCGTCGCGTGGTCGGGCTCTGCTCGGTCGAGAGCCGACGGGCGCTTCGCGCCTTTGCCTGCGGCCGGCTCTCTCACGCGCCCTTATAATGACTCGTGCGAAATGCGAACCATTTCGATCCAGTCGGTGGTTATCCGCACCGTAACGCGAACCATGCGCGGTAATCGACCCGCACTGGTTGCAAGCGTCGTCCTGCTGGCGATAATCGCCGCGTTGCCGATCGCGGCGATTATCGCGCGCGCGGCCGGAAATGGGGCCGAGGGAACCTGGGCCCATCTCGCCGATACTGTTTTGCCGGAGTACGTATTCAATACGCTCTCGCTCCTGCTACTGGTGGGCGCCGGCGTGGGTGTCGGCGGTACCGCAGCCGCGTGGCTGATTGCGCGCCATCGCTTTCCCGGCAGCTCGTTTCTGCAGTGGTCACTGCTGCTGCCGCTGGCGATGCCGGCCTATGTGATGGCGTACGCGTACACCGATTTCCTGGAGGTCACGGGTCCGGTGCAGACGGCGCTGCGCGACACGTTTGGCTGGACGTATGGCGACTACTGGTTTTTTGACGTGCGCTCTCTGCCAGGCGCCGCCGCGATGTTCACGTTCACGCTCTATCCCTACGTGTATCTGCTCGCTCGTTCGGCGTTTGCCGAACGAGCGCCCGCATTTGCCGAAGCGGCCCGCACGTTAGGGCTTAATCGGCGCGCGACCTTCTGGCGCGTCGAATTGCCGTTGGCGCGGCCGGCGATTGCCGGCGGGATTGCACTCGCACTGATGGAGACGCTCGCCGACTTCGGCACGGTCGCCTACTTTGCTGTCGCCACGTTCACCACCGGCGTCTACCGCGCGTGGTTCTCCTTAGGTGATCGCACCGCCGCGGCACAACTGGCGATTGCGTTGCTCGGATTCGTGGTCGCCGCGCTCGCGCTGGAACGCGCGTCACGCGGCGCGGCGTACGTGCTGAACGCTCGCGGCAGACACGCCACACCCGAGGAGCACACGTTGCTGACCGGAATACGCGGGTGGTTCGCGACGTTTATTTGCGCGGTTCCGCTCGCGCTGGGTTTTGTCATTCCCGTCGTCTTGTTGCTGCGCCTTGTCCGAAGCGAGCCCGGCCTCGCGCCGACCTCGCGATTCTTCGAATGGGCGTGGAACAGCTTGAGCGTCTCCGCGATGTCCGCTTTTGTTACCGTACTACTCGCCACCTTGGTTGTCTACGCGGTTCGTCTCGCCCCCGGCGCGGTGACTCGCACCGGCAGCCGTGTACTGACCTTAGGCTACGCGATGCCGGGCACGGTGCTGGCGATCGGCGTATTGCTTCCGCTCAACGTCGTTGAAGGATGGCTCTCCGACGCGTTGCGCGCGATTGGCGGCTCAGATCGGGAATTGCTGCTGACGGGATCGGTGGCCGCTTTGCTGTATGCGTACCTGGTGCGCTATTTCGCCGTGGCGTGGAACGCGATCGAGCCCGGATTCGCACGCATCACGCCGGCAATGGATGCGGCCGCGCGCAGCCTGGGCGCGGGGACCTGGGGAACGCTCGCCCGCGTCCATGCGCCGTTGCTCACGCGCAGCGCCTACGCCGGGCTGTTGCTCGTCTTCGTCGACGTAATGAAAGAGCTGCCGGCAACACTCGTGCTCCGACCATTCAACTTCGACACGCTGGCGACACAAACCTACCTGCTTGCGAAAGACGAGCGCCTTGCCGAAGCGGCGTTGCCGTCGCTGGCGATTGTGATCGTCGGATTGATCCCGATTGCTCTGCTTGCCCGAATGGCGCAGCGCCGGCAACTCGCGCCCAGATTTCCGCTGGCGATCCGCGTCCCGTTCGGCGCCGCACACCTGGAATGAGCTGCACGGCTTTTCGCATCACTTCCAGCCGGCCCGATCGACGATCTTTTGCGCTTCGGGCGTAATTCGGCCAAGTGTAGCGATCGGCAACGGATCGGCCTTGAAGGTTCCCAGCGATTCGAGTTCCGCATTCCTTGCGGTGGCCGAGCGCACGACCGGCCACTCGTTGTTGCCGTTGGCGAAATACGCCTGCGCATCGTCGCTCGCGAGATATTCGAGGAAGCGTAGCGCGTTGTCGCGATGCGCCGCGTTCTTCAGTACGCCGCCGCCGGCGATGTTCAGATGCGTCCCGTGCGTCGCCTGGTCGGGCCACACGAAGCCCGCTTTCGCGACGACTTCGCGGTCTTCGGGCTTCGGCGAGCGCAGCAGGCGCACATAGTAATAGGTGTTGGTCAGCGCTACACCGCATTCGCCGGCGGCGACGGCTTTGATCTGATCGGTGTCACCGCCGCGCGGAGTGCGCGCGAAATTGGCGACGACGTTGTTTGCCCAGCTCTGCGTCTTCGCCGCACCGTCATGCGCCAACTTCGCGGCCACCAGTGAGAGGTTGTACGGGTGCGACCCTGACCGCGTGCACACTTTTCCCTTGTTGCGTGGATCGCCCAGCGCATCGTACGAGGCCACTTCGGCGGGATTGACGGTCATCCGGTTGTAGACGATGACGCGCGCGCGGTAGGAAAAGCCGAACCAGTGCCCCTCCGGATCGCGCAGCACCAGCGGGATGCGGTTTTCAAGCAGTGTCGAGTGCACCGGTGAGAAGAGCCCCGCGTCCCGCGCTTGGGCAAGGCGCGCGGCGTCGACGATCAGCAACACATCGGCCGGACTGCCTGTACCTTCGCTTTTCAAGCGCTCGAGCAACTGGTCATCGCCCGCTTCGATGCGATTGATCTTGATCCCGGTCGCCTTCGTAAAATTGGTGTAGAGAGCCTCGTCGGTCTGGTAGTGCCGCGCCGAATAGAGGTTTAAGACTGGCTCCTCAGCTGCGAGCGCTGGCGCTGCTGCAGTCGCTAAAACGCATAGCGCATATCGGAGTAGTTTCAAATGCATTTTGCACCTCGATCGTAGAAGACCAAGGCCAAGGTTAACCGCCGGCAACCCGACTTGTCAATACGAATGCGAATTATTCTCATTTACCATTTTTAGGCGCTGTCTGGGAACAGCCTACAGGTCGGCATGGAGGTTTGTTAGCATGCGACGACAACCATGGTTCCGTTAATTGTTTAAAGAAGCCCCCTCACCGATGCTGACGAAGTACCGGGAATTCACCTTGCCGGAGGCGATCTCGGAAGCCGCAGCAGCGATGCGCGGCCGTACGCTTGCACAACTCTTCGACCTCGATCCGCGCCGCGCGGAACGGCTATCGCGCGCATGGGAGGGATGGCTGGTCGATTTCTCCAAGGAGCGCATAACGGGTCAAGGGCTCGACGCCCTGCTTGATCACGCTGCGTCAGTCAATCTCGCATCCTGGATTGCGGCGCTCTTCGCGGGCGAAAAAGTGAATCTGTCGGAAGCGCGGCCCGCCCTGCATACCGCGTTGCGCCAGGCGGAGGCAACGCCGGTCTTTGTTGCCGGCGAGGACGTGATACCCATGATTGGCTCCATCCAGGCTCGGATGCGCGCGCTCTCCAGTTCGTTGCGCAACGGCGAGCGCAAGGGTGCGTTGGGCGCCCCTATTCTGCACGTCGTCAATATCGGTATCGGCGGGTCCGATCTCGGTCCGCGGATGGTCTGCGACGCGCTGGCAAGCACCGCACCCAGCTTCGACGTCGCATTCGTGTCCAATGTCGATCCGGCGCATCTGGCGCGAGCGCTGGGTACGCGCCTCCCCGCGGAGACACTGTTCATCGTGACCTCCAAAACGTTCATGACTCAGGAAACCATCGCCAACGCGCGCAGCGCGCGCGGCTGGCTTGCCACAGCGCTGGGCGGCGACCGCAACGTTGGTTCACACTTTATTGGCGTCACCGCAAACGTCGAAGCGGCGATCGCCTTCGGCATTGCGCCCGACGACATACTGCCGCTATGGGATTGGGTCGGCGGCCGATATTCGCTTTGGTCGGCGGTGGGTCTGCCGATAGCCATCGCCCACGGCTTCGATCGGTTCGAGCGATTATTGGCCGGCGCCGCGCGGATGGATAACCACTTCCGGTTCACGCCGTTCCCGCAAAACCTGCCGGTATTGCTCGCGCTCGTCACTTTCTGGAACACCAGGGTGCTCGGCCATGGCCAGCGGGTCATCGTGCCGTACGCCCAGGCGCTTAGCGGTCTGCCCGCGTACCTGCAGCAACTTTCGCTGGAAAGCAACGGTAAAAGAGTGACGCGCGACGGGTCGGCCGTCGCCGGTCCCACGGCCCCCGGCCTGTGGGGCGCCACGGGTACCGAAGGCCAGCACGCGTTTTTCCAATGGCTGCATCAGGGCACGTCGGAAGTACCGGTGGAGTTCATCGTGCCGGTACGCGGGACGCACCCGCCGCATGAACAGCAGGTTCTGCTCGTCGCGAATGCGCTGGCGCAGGCGCAGGCGCTGCTGCAAGGCCTAAGCGAACCTGTCTTGTCGCACCGGCTTGCGGAACTGGGGCTCAGCGGAGCACCGCTGCACGCCGCGGTAGCTGCCCGGGCCTGTCCCGGCGATCGCGCGTCGACGACGCTGCTCCTTCCGACGCTAAATGCGTACGAGCTGGGATCGCTCTTAGCGCTCTACGAGCACCGCACGTTCGTCGAAGGCGTTTTGTTCGGAATCAATTCGTTCGATCAATGGGGTGTCGAGCTGGGCAAGACGCTAACACCGTTGCTTATCGCAGCGCTTGGCGCTTCATCCGCGGACTTTCCACAGGATATCGACCCGTCGACGCGCGCTCTTACTGCGCACGCTCGATCGCTCCTCGCCTCTTGAAGAGCTAACGCGGATAAGCGGCCTGCTTCACCGCCTGCGCCAGCGAATGCACGGCAGCGGCATACAAGCGGCTTTTGTTGTAACGCGTAATGACGTAGAAATTGGGGCAGGCAATCCAGAAGCTCGAACGCGCTTCGCCGTTGTCGGGCGCTTCCTCGAGCAACAGCAACCCGAGCGGATCAGGCGCGAGATCGGCAGGAATCCCGGTCGCGCTGATGCCATCGGCTTCCCACGCGGCGAGCGAACGGCGCTCGCTGATCCCGCCGTCGAGCCGGCGCAGCGCGAGATCGAGTGACTCGGCTTTGAGCACCGCCGGTAGCAACACCGGCTGACCCCGCAACCAATCGTGGCGCGCCAGATAATTGGCGACGCTGCCGATCACATCGTCGGCGTTATGCCAGAGGTCGACACGGCCATCCCCGCTGAAATCGACCGCGTAGCGACGATAACTGCCGGGCATGAACTGCGGTATTCCCATCGCCCCCGCAAACGAACCCTTGGCGTCGAGCGGCGAAAAGCCCTGTTCCTCGGCGAGCACGACGTAGTGCTTCAATTCACCCCGAAAGAACGGCGCGCGTCGCGGATAATCGAACGCGAGTGTGGCCAACGCGTCGAGTACGCGATGCGAACCCGTGTTGCGGCCGTAAAAGGTTTCCACGCCAAGGATCGCGACGATGATTTCCGCCGGAACTCCGAATTCGCGTTCCGCGCGCGCCAGCGTTTCGGCGTGCGCGCGCCAGAACGCGACGCCGCCGTCGATCCGCTCACGCGACAGGAACTGCGGGGCGTACTCGTACCATTTCGGCGGCGAAAGCAGTGGTCGGTCCATCGCCGCGACAATCTGCGGCTGGAACCTGGCCGCCGCAAACCAACGCGCCACCTTGTTTCGATCGAACCCGTGCTCGTCCGCAACCTCCGCGGCAAATTCCTTCACGTCCGCGCGGTGCGCGTATGAAGGTCGAGAATCTTCCTTCGGCTTGAGAGCTGCTTTGGCAGCGGCCGGAAGCGCGTGTGCGAGCATCATGCAACCGGCAACGAGGAGCGGGACAGCGATGCGCATAATGCCAATGCTATCATCGCGAGGCGCTCGCGCTTGGTTGTCAACTTCAGTTGCAACGCCTCACAGGAACTTGTTGCCTGCGCTGTTTCTCCTCTCCTCATGCACCGGTTTTACCCGTTCGCGCGTCCGTTCCTGTTCGCGCTCGATCCCGAAACCGCGCATCAACTCGCCTTCGCGGCGCTCGACCGCGCGGCTGCGCTTGGACTGGCGCAAATGGTCGCGCCAAGAGTCGCGCCGGCCCCCGTCACCGTGATGGGCATGCGCTTCCCCAATCGGATCGGACTCGCTGCGGGACTGGACAAGAATGCGCAACACCTGGCGGGGCTCGCGACGTTCGGCTTCGGCTTTCTCGAGGCTGGGACCGTGACGCCGCGTCCGCAACCGGGCAATCCAAAGCCAAGGATGTTCCGGCTGCCGCGCGCTAACGGTATGATCAACCGCCTCGGCTTCAATAACGTCGGCGTCGACCAGTTCCTGGACAACCTCGAGCAGTCATCGTATCGCGGCGTGCTGGGGATCAATATCGGCCGCAATTTCGATACCGAGAACACACGAGCCGCCGAGGATTACCTCTTCTGCCTGCGCGCGGTCTACGCAAAGGCCCACTACGTAACCGTCAACATTTCGTCGCCCAATACGCAAGGGTTGCGCGACCTACAAAGCGACCATGCGCTCGCGCCGTTGCTGGCATTACTCAAGGCCGAACAAGCGCAACTTGCGCAGCGGCACGGCCGGTACGTACCTCTAGTGGTGAAGATTTCTCCAGATTTGGCGGAGGAAGCCATCGTCGCGATCGCGCGGCAACTCGTCGCGCAGCAAATCGACGGGATCATCGCCACCAACACCACCGTCGCGCGCGACGCAATCGCCGGACTGCCGCACGCGGCAGAGGCCGGCGGGCTGTCGGGTGGTCCGCTGCGCGACAGGGCAACGAAGGCAATCCGGCAACTAGCGAAGGCGCTCGACGGTGCATTGCCGATCGTCGGCGTGGGCGGCATTCTCTCGGGTGAGGATGCGCGCGAGAAAGTCGCCGCCGGCGCGTCGCTGCTGCAGCTCTACACCGGATTGATCTACCGCGGACCGGAATTGGTCGCGGAGTGCGTCGACGCGCTTGCGCGCCCGTAACCGGCGCAGGCTCGTTACGGTCGCACCGCGACCATGATCTTGCCGGTGGCCTTCGCCACAACAACTGCGCGCTGGTTTTCGGCCACGCCAGCCAGCTCGACAATCCCGCCGCCATGCTTGGGCTTCTCGATCGTGCCGGTCACGCGCCACGTCGTCGTCAACGTGTCGCCCGGCCGCACCGGCGCCGTGAACCTCGTGTTGTGTTCGAGATAAGCGATGGCGGTGCCGCGAAAATACATGCCCACCGGGGCGCCCATGATCGCGCTCGTCAGCATCCCATGCAGAATGCGCCCGCCGAAGCGCGACTTGCGCGCGAACTCCTCATTCGTGTGCAACGGGTTGTAGTCACCGATCAATCCGGCGCCGAGCGCCAGATGCGTCTCGGTCACGGTCATCGAGTCCGCGAACGTATCGCCCACTGCCACTGCGTCAAACCATGCGCCTTTTTCCATCTACCATTGCTCCGTTTATTGGCGTGCGCTCGCGCGCAACGCCGTGAGTTCGCTCAAGCAAAGATAGGTAAACGCGATTCCCGCATACAACGGCGCGACCAGATTCACGAGCGGCACCAGCGAGAGTGGCGCGAGCAAAAGTCCCAGCAAGAACATCTGGCTCCTCGCCTGCCGCACGACTTCTCTCATCTCGGCACGATCGGCATGCAGCGCAAGCGCGTCGTAGCGAAAGAGCCGCTGGTTGAGCCAAGCATTCAGTAACACCGTCGCCGCGACGTACAGCGGCGGTACCAACAATAGGAAGAGCGCCACAAGCCAGAGCAGCACGTAGATGGCAACGGTGACCACCGCATTGGCGGCGCTTCCCGCAAAGCTGCCGCCGCGGCGGCGTGCGAGAGTCGCAAAATCGCGTGTGGCGACCAGTTCGACGATAACCGGCATCGCCAGGACGGCAATCGCGACCAACGCTGTTACCGCCGCCGCCAGCAGTAGCAGCGCGACGGCGAGAAGCGCGGCGCCGAATTGGGCAGCACGGTGGCCAAGACCGCCGGAGCGATCTTCTTCAAATAAAGAGAAGCCGGCGAGCCAGTCTGCAAGCGGCTCCCACGCCCACCATCCGATGAAGAGCCACCCTAACGCGGCAGCCGCCAAAGGGACGGCCACCACCGCGAACAGTCGTGCACTGAAGAAGACCGGTAATGCTCCCGCGAGTGCGCGCAAAATTCTCCCGCGCACCGCGCGGGGCACCACCCGCGGTGCATTTCCTCGACTCGATGCGCCGAGGTCGACAGACTGGCTTCCCGCACTCCGGTTCCGCCTGCGGCGTTGGAAATCCATTCTCCGCCTCCGGGGTCGCATCCCCATCTACGATGGGGCCCCTGCTCCGCCCTCCGGCGTCCTACCGACATGCACGGTCGATTTAGACGACCGCGACTTCGACGAGCTTATGTTCCATCTGCGTCATCATGCTCGAGAACGCGCGGTCGATCAGCGGCTCGGCTTCAACGACGCGCGCGCGATCCGCGCGGAAGCGATCGGCCAGATCCTCCGCGGTCATCGAGAGCGCCTTCTGGCCCTGCCGGTTGGTGAACAGATACGTCCCGCGCAACGGGCTGATCCAGGCGAGCTTGGCGAAGGCGAGTTGACCATCTTCGGCCTCGAACTCGATCCATGTGCCTCGGTCCAAACTCCGCGCGATTTCCAGATAATCGTCATCGACGATTTCACGCTCGGACGGTAGCGGCTCGGGTACCGCCTGCGTCATTGCCTCGGCGAGCGCTTCCGCCTTGGCGGCAAGCGCGTCGTCCCCCGCGGCCTTGGCCGCCTCCGCCTGCGCCTTCGCCGCTTCAGCGACGGCCGCGGTCGGCGACGACACCGTGGCAAACGACGGTTTGACCGCCGCCGCGTGCGCTTCGACGAGGTTCGACATGAACTTTTCGCGCGCTTCCGGCGACCACGTGCGATTGTGCATTCCCCCGGCCAAGCGCTTGAGGAGCGAGGGCAGCAATGCGACGAGATGCTTGCGATTCTCCGCGGTCTTTTTCGGCTGCACGCTCCAGACCAGATCATCGAGCGTTGCCAGGGTCGACGTCCAAGCCTCGCTCTCTTCGCCGTCGTGCAAATACGTGTGCGTCAGCGACTCATCCCATTGCTGGCGCAGAAACGACGCCAGAAAATTCGGCACCGGATGCTGCTCGATACGCCGCTCGATCTCCGCCTTTGCCACCACACTGGCGATCTCGCGGCGGTCACGCTGGTTGATCTCCTCGGCCGTGGTGGCGATATTCGCCTCGGCCGCCTTTTCCTCTTCCTCCAGAAACTGCGTGAGCTCCGCGCGCAACTCTTCGAAAATCGTCAGGTCGTCAGAAAATCCGTCGAGAATCTTGTGGACGATGACGCTGATCTTTTTGTAGAGCGGATCCTCCGGTCCCATGACCGTGGACCAGCCAAGGCCGGCCTGCGCGAGCTCGTTCACCAGCAGCCGCGCCGGATGGCTCTTTTTCGCGAAGAACGCTCCATCGAGCATCGCCGCCTTCAGCACGGGAATCTGCAGACGCGCGATCAGCGCCTTGATTCCGTCCGGCATGTCCTTGGTATCGAAGATGAAATCGAACAGCATCGCGACCATCTCGATGGTCATCGACTCGAGCTGATTCGCTTTCGCGCCAAGCGGCGACGCCTGCAGGTCGCGCAGTACGTTGTGTAACCCGTCGGGGATCCCGGAGAACGGGACCGCGGCGCCTCCTACGTGGAAACCACTGTGCCCCGCTTGCAGACGGGTCAAGCCCTCATGCAGGTCGGCGGAGGAAATAATCGGTGTGCCCGGTATGTAACCGGACGGCGTTTGCGCCAACGGCGCGAACGTCCGCCCGGTCGCCGCCGGCACAACACCTCCGGGCAGTTGAATCGCGGGAAAATCAAGACCATGGCCACGGTGAGGCTGGGCAGCCCCCGCCACGTCGAGATGCGGAGCCTGAGCTGCGTCGCGCGCATAGCTCTGTGGCATTTCGTCGGGTAGGTTGACGCTCGAACCTGACGGTTGCGCCTCTCCACGGTTGGGACCCAATGCTGGGGCCGCGGCCATGGGTGTGGCGCTCCCGTACATCCGTTTGAACATCGCCATCACATCCATCTCCGCCGACGACCGCGGTGGCGGTGTCGCGCGTGCCCGGTCGCGATCGACGCCGCCTTGGCGATTGAAGACCGTCGGACGCGTCGTCGGAATGACGTGAAGCTGCAACAAATGCGCATTCAAGTCGGCGTAGATAGCGGCAATATCGCCCAGCGACGTCTGGTTCAACTCTTTCATGATCTGGAACTTGACGCGGCGATCGGTATTGATCGCTTTCAGCGCCAGCGAAAACGCGTCGACGATCATCGCGGGGGCCATGGGATTCGCGTTGGTTTCAAGGTCGGGGCGCCCCAACAAGTGACCAAGACCACGATTCAGTGTGAGGAGCTCGTCGTGGCACAGGTTTTCGACGATCCGCGTGATGTTGCCGGTCAGGACCACCTCGTCCATCGACGCGTTCTCGACCAGCGTTAGCTTGGCCGGATCGACTTTGACCGTGGAAAAATGCTCCTGCTCCTCGTCCTTCCCCGCGATCTTGTCATCGATCTGCTTGTGCAACTGGCGCTCGAATTCCGCCATCAGCGCCGGGCGTTCGCCTTTCAGGGCTCCGCGCGCATCCAGGAACAGTTGTTGATCTTCACGGACGTCGGACAGGCTCGCGCGGTCCATCAATAGGTCGCCGACGCGGTCGAGCATTTCGGCAAACGACGTCAACAGCCGATGGATCACCAGATCCCGGCAGTCGTTTAAGATCTTCGCGCTGTCACGAGGGATCGCGCGGCGGGCGGACACTCCGGAAGAAATCGCGTTCAAGGTTGGTTGGGTCACTGGCGATCGCGCGAACTGTCGCGTTTTTTGCGTCTTTCGACTCAAGACTTTAGGACATAAAGCGGCGAAGTTACTCTAGCACGGCGGCGTACGGTAAGCCAACGCGCTTGCCGCCACTCGTCAGCGCGGGATAGGACACTATCGCGCCAGCTCGGACCATGCCCTCTCCACACGCTTGAACGAGACCGGGAAAGGCGTCTTCAGCTCCTGCGCAAACAGCGATACCTTGAGCTCCTCGAGCAACCAGCGGAATTCTTCGACCGCAGCGTCGCGATTTCCCGCTTGCCGATCGCGCTCGATCCGCTCGCGGTAGCGCTGCGTAAGCGCCGCAACGTGCTCCGCATGACGGGTATCGCGCTCCGGCTGTTCGACGAACCTGACTAAACGACGATCCAGTGCTTTCAAGTAACGCGGCAGATGCTGCAATTTTGACCACGGTGTCGCCGCGAAAAATCCAGGGTAAACCAACGCATCGCGTTGGGCACGAATGTCGGCTGCGAACCGTGCGTGCTTTATTGCCATCTTCGCAAGTCGCTGCAACAGCGTGAAATGGTCGTTGGCGATAGCCCGCAGCAGCGTGAATCCGCTGGCCGCCACCGCCGGCAGACGAGTCCGGGCACGCTTGACCTGTTCGGCAAACGCCTGCGCGCTGCGCGGCAGCGGATCATCGCCCAGAAACGCGCGATCGACGACGGCCGCCATTACGTCCGCGAGCAGTTGGTCGGTCGGTAGCGTCGTCTTGAGTTGCAGCGCGGCTTGGGCGAAACCGGAGCTGCCCTTATCGAAAAACGCAATCGCGCCTTGCAACGCCAGACGCATGAGCCGCAGCACGCCTTGGCGAGTCGCGGCATCCGCTGCTTGCCGCGTGTCCAGTAAAGCGAGCGAGACCGCGGCGCCATCATCGATCAGCGCCGGATAGCCGGTCAGCCGTTGTCCGTTGCGGACGATTGCCAAAGTTTCCGGTAGATCGCCGAAATCCCAGGATTGCACGCCACTTTTTTCGAATGCCGGCTCCGCGGCAGCGAAGGTAAGTTGGGCAGCTTCGCCCAGTTGCGCCCGTAAGTCGCGCAAATCGCGGCCCATCGCCAATTCGCGTCCCGCGGCATCGACAACCTGAACGTTGATTGCGAGATGGTTGGGCAGCGCTACGCCGGACCATACATCGGGGCCCGGTGCTTCGCCCAACCGCTCGTGCAACCAGGCGCGGAGAGCTTCAGTGAGCGGCGCTTCGGCGGCCTTTGCTGCTTCGAGGAACGCGGTGACGGTCTCCGGCAGCGGGATCAGCCGATTGCGCCAGCCCTTGGGCAGGCTTTTTAGATAATGCGTGACTTTCTCCCGAATCATCCCCGGCACAAGCCACGTGAGCCTCGCCTCCTCCACCTGATTCAACAGCGCGAGCGGCACCGTCACCGTAAGACCGTCGAGCGGATGGCCCGGCGCGAAGCGATACTTGAGCGGCAGCGTCGTTCCCGCCACTTGAAGGTGCTCCGGGTAGAGTTCAATTGTCACCTGCGCCGCGGCGTGACGCATCAAGTGCTCGCGCGTCAGGAAGAGCGCGGCCGAATCGCCCTCTTCCGCCGCCAAGCGCCAGCGCTCGAAGGTGACTGTCGAATACACATCCGGGGAAATGCGTTCGGCGTAAAACGACGCGATCGTTGTGTCATCGACCAACACGTCGGTGCGTCGCGCCTTGTGCTCGAGCTCGGAGATTTCGGTGACAAGCTTGCGATTGTGCGCGAGAAAACTGCCGCGGGTTTTGAACGCGCCTGCTACCAGTGCTTCGCGAATGAACACATCGCGGGCTGCTGCGGGGTCGATCGCGCCAAATGACACCGGCCGCCGCGCTACAAGCGTGAGTCCGTAGAGTGAGACGCGTTCGCTCGCGACGACTTCACCGCGGCGCTCGTCCCAGTGGGGATCGAAATGTTCGCGCGTGACCCGATCGAAGGCTACGGCTTCGACCCATTCCGGCTCGATTTTCGCCGCGCAGCGCGCGAACAGACGCGTGGTCTCGGTCAGCTCCGCCGCCAACACCCACTTGTTCGTCTTGCGGGCGACTCCCGAACCGGGGTGCAAGTAGAACTTGATGCCACGGGCGCCAAGGAAGCCGTCATCGGTGTCGTTCTTGACACCGATGTTCCCGAGGAGGCCTGCGAGCAGCGCCTTATGCAGCATCGCGTACCGCGGCGCGTCATTGGTACTGGGCAACGTGCGCGCCCAATTCCAGCCGGCGTCTTCCAGCACGCTCACGAGTTGCTGGTGCACGTCGCGCCACTCGCGCAGCCGTAGATAGGAGACGAACTGCCCACGGCAGGCATCGACCAGCTTGCGGTGCGAGAGCCTTTGCGACAGTGCGTCGACAAAGAATTCCCATAACGCGACGAGCGATAAAAAATCGGAGCGGTCGTCGCGAAACTTAAGGTGCGCCTGGTCGGCCGCCTGTTGGCGCTCGAATGGCCGTTCGCGAGGGTCGGGCACCGAGAGCGCACTCGCGATCACCAGCGCCTCGGCGAGACAACCTGCATCGCGCGCAGCCAGAACGATGCGTCCAATGCGGGGATCGAGCGGCAACCCTGCGAGTTCGCGGCCGAGCGGCGTTAGCGTGCGCTCGAAAGCCACGGCGCCGAGTTCCTGCAACAGTTGAAAACCGTCGGCAATCGCGCGCGGGCCGGGCGCTTCCAGGAACGGGAAATCGTCGGGGGCCCCCAAGTCCAGCGAAGCCATCCGCAGGATCACCGCCGCGAGCGACGAGCGCAAAATCTCCGGTTCGGTGAATTTGGGTCGGGCGTTGAACTCGCCTTCCGCATAAAGCCGCACGCAGATGCCGTCCTGCACCCGGCCGCAGCGGCCGGCGCGCTGATTAGCCGCGGCCTGCGCGATCTTTTCGATTTGCAGCAGTGTGGTCTTGTTGCGCAGCGAATAACGTTTGATGCGCGCGAGCCCAGCGTCGATGACATAGCGGATACCCGGCACCGTGAGCGAGGTCTCCGCCACGTTGGTCGCGAGCACGATGCGGCGGCCGTGTGATGGCGCGAAGACGCGTTCCTGCTCCTGTGCGGACAGACGCGCGAAGAGCGGAAGTATTTCGAGCAGGTGCGCATAGGGGCGGCGCGCCAGCGCCTGCCGCAGGAGATCGTGGGTTTCGCGAATCTCCCGTTCCCCCGGCAGAAACACCAGAATGTCGCCCGGCCCCTCGCGCCAGAGCTCCTCGGCCGTGGCGACAATGGCCTCTTCCAGGTCCTCTTCGTCGTCGACTCCAAAGTCCGCGCCTTCCTGGTTCGTTGGCTGCCCGACCGGCCGATAACGAACCTCGACAGGAAACACTCGGCCCGAAACCTCGATGACCGGGGCTGGATGTCCGCCGTCGGCACTTGGCGATGCGAAATGCCGCGCGAATCGCTCCGCGTCGATCGTCGCCGACGTAATGACGAGCTTCAGGTCGGGCCGTTGCCCGAGTAGTTGCTTCAAATACCCCAGAAGAAAATCGATATTGAGGCTGCGCTCGTGCGCTTCATCGACAATGATCGTGTCGTACGCTTCAAGCCTGCGGTCGCCCTGCGTCTCGGCGAGCAGAATGCCGTCGGTCATGACCTTTACGTAGGCATTCGGATGCGTTTGATCGGTGAACCGCACCTTGTAGCCGATCGCCTCGCCCAAGGGCTGCCCGAGCTCCCGCGCGATCCTCTGCGCCACTGCACGCGCGGCGATGCGTCGGGGCTGGGTGTGACCGATGGCGCCCCGCTCGCCCCGACCTGCGGCGAGGCAGATCTTGGGTAACTGCGTGGTCTTGCCCGACCCTGTTTCGCCGCAAACGATCACGACCTGATGCGTGCGGATCGCCTGCGCAATTTCGTCGGCGCGTTGCGACACCGGCAGCTCGGACGGGAAGGCGAGCGCCGGCTTGTTCGCGGCTCGCGCATGTTTCCTGGCAATCGACCGCTCGAGGTCCTCGGTGATTCTCGCCCATGCCGCCGCCGGCGCGTGCGTCGACTGCGCGCGTACAAGCCGCCGTTGCAGCCGGGTGGCGTCTGCCGCCATGGCTTCTGCGATACGAACGGAAAGGGCGGTGAATGACGGCGGCATCGATTGAACGGGACGGTTGCAGGCGACCGCCGCTTCAACCGACAAATCGGCGGCCGGCAGCGGAGGGCCACGACGCTTAGAGCGGAGGGTCCCGGCGCGGCCGGCGCGAATTCTACCTTGCGCGATAGTGGATCACTCTGCTGCTGAAGAGATGGCTTGCGAGGATATGATTGCGGCGTGACAATGCGCGTCGGCGTGTTTCCAATAATCGGAGGGTTTACTTTGATGAGTTACTCGACATTTTGTGCACCGGGCCCCATGACGCGCGGGTTCGTCTCGGCCGCGCTGGCAGTTGCGCTATCCGCGATCGCGGTTTCCGCTGACGCCGTCACCTTGCGCTGGGCAGGGCGCGGCGACATGCAAACGACCGACCCGCACTCGCAGAACGAAGGTCTTACCAACAACATCAACAGCCTGATCTATGAGTTCCTGGTCCAGCGCGACAAGCAGCTTGCGCTTATTCCATCGCTCGCCGAATCGTGGACCCAGGTCAATCCGACGACGTGGCACTTCAAGCTGCGTTCCGGCGTCAAGTTCCATGACGGCACGCCGTTCACCGCCGATGACGTCGTGTTCAGCTTCGAGCGCGCCAAGACAGATACATCGCAACTGCGCGCGTACGCCAACTTCGCCGGAGCCGTGAAAAAGATCGACGATCTGAACGTGGAGTTCGTGACCAACGGCCCGAACCCGACGATGCTCGAGCACGTCGTGACGATCAACATCATGTCCAAGGCGTGGAGCGAGAAGAACCGCGCCACCAAGCCACAGAATTACGCCGCCAAAGAGGACATGATCACCGCGCGTCAAGCTAACGGTACCGGGCCTTACATGCTCGTGTCGCGCGAACCCGATGTCAAAACCGTCCTCAAGAAGAACCCGAACTGGTGGGGCATCAAGGCGGGACTCTTCGACGGCAATGTCGATGATGTCCTTTACACGCCGATCGTCTCGGATGCGACGCGCGTCGCTGCGCTCATTTCCGGCGAAGTCGATCTCATCAATGACCCGCCGCCGCAGGACGTGCCGCGCCTTGCCCAAACGCCGAATATCAAGGTGCTCGAAGGTACCGAACAGCGCATCGTGTTCATCGGCATGGACCAGAAGCGCGATGAGCTCCTATATTCGAACGTGAAGGGGAAAAATCCGTTCAAGGACGTGCGCGTGCGCCAAGCGCTGTATCACGCGATCGACATCGACGCAATCAACAAGAACACAATGCGCGGCCTGTCGCGTCCGTCGGGGGCGCTGCTGCCGTCGCCCAAGATGTCGACCCCGGACCTTGAAAAGCGCCTTCCTTTCGACCGCGACCGCGCGAAAAAGCTGCTGGCCGACGCCGGCTATCCGAGCGGATTCGAAGTGACGCTCGACTGCCCCAACAACCGCTACGTGAACGACGAGCGGATCTGTCAGGCGTTAGCCGCCATGTGGTCGCAAATCGGCGTCAACACCAAAGTCAACGCGATGCCGCGGGCGACCTACTTCCCCAAGCTCGAGAAGACCGACACCAGCCTATACATGCTGGGCTGGGGTGGAGCCTCGACCGATGCGATCTTCACGCTGCAGCCGGTGCTCTCTACGTACAGCGGCAAGGGCGATGGCGACTACAATTACGGGCGCTACTCGAACCCCAAGATCGATGATCTGACGGCCAAGGTCAAGGTCGAAATGAACCCGGAGACGCGCCTCGCGGCGGTGCGCGAAGCGCTGGCCGCGCACAATGCCGAAGTCAACCATCTGCCGCTGCACCGGCAGGTCATTCCGTGGGCATCGCGCAGCGGCGTAACGGCCGTGCATCGCGCGGACAATTTCGTCACGCCTTACTGGGTGACGGTGAAATAGCCGCGTAACACGCCGGCACAGAAAAGCTCAGTTGCCAAATGAGGGAGGCAGCCAAGGCGGCAACTCTGTGTACCGCGGGCCGGGAGGTGCGTCTGCCGTTCAGGCGTTGGCATACCGTCGTCACCTCGCTCGCCGTGACGACGCGCGCCGTCACGGTAGATCGGGTCTGATGACACCCAGCCTCAAGCGAGCATGGTGCAGGCTGAGCTCCGGAGTTCTCCTGACGCTCGCGCTTTGCCTCACCATGCTATCGGTGCCGGCACTCGCCCAGCAGCCGTCCAAGGTCCGCATCGGCTACCTCACTTCCAGCTCGTATGTGCACCCCGCCTTCGCCGATCTCTTCTTCGGTCGCGTCAGCATCGCCGGCGGCCCGTGGGGAGGGAACCTCGAGCTCCTTGGTCGATTCGCCGCAGGCAGCGACGATCGCCTGCCGAGCCTGGCCGCGGAGCTGGTCGCGGCCCGGGTGGACATCATCGTCGCCGATGGTATCCCAGCGGCGTTGGCTGCGAAGACCACCACCCGGACGGTTCCCATCGTGATGGCGATCAGCGGTGACCCCGTACAAGCTGGACTGGTGGCGAGCCTTGCCCGACCGGGCGGCAATATCACGGGCGTGACTACCCTCTCGCTGGAATTGGTCGCGAAGCGGCTTCAGCTCATCAAGGAAGTAGTGCCGAAAGCCAGCCGGGTGGCGGTCCTGTGGAATCCGGCGAGCCCAGAGAAGGAGCTCGAGTGGAAGGAACTGCGGTCCGCCGCAAGCAGGCTTGGAGTAACACTCCAGTCGCTGGAGCTGCGCCGCCCGGGCGACCTCGCGCCTCGGCTCGACAGCGCGGTCAACGAGCGCGCTGGCGCACTTCTGCTGCTGGACGACTCGCTCACGCTGAGCCTTGCAGTAGACATCACGACGGAGGTCGACAAGCGCCGGCTGCCGGCGATCTACGGGTGGGATCGGTACATGACCGGGGAGAACAAGGGCCTTATGATGTACGGTCCTTCGGTGTACGAGCTCGCGAACACGGCCGCAAAATACGTAGACAGGATTCTCAAGGGCGCCCAGCCGGGGGACCTTCCGGTGGAGCAGCCGACGAAGTTCGAGCTCGTGATCAACCTGAAAGCAGCGAAAACGCTCGGCCTCACGATTCCGCCATCGCTGCTGCTGCGGGCAGATCGCGTGATCGAATAGGAATGAGGCGCCCAGCGCGCGCTCAGTGCTCGCCGCTGAGCACGGCCGTTCGGGGGACGAGACGAGTGGTCATCAGGGATGGGCTGCGACCGTCGGCGTCGCGAGCCTCGCTGCAAAGGTCGGCGGATCTCATTGGCAACATTAGGACGGAGAGGACGATCTCGCCTTAACCAGTCCCGATAGTGAGTCGCATGGTGAATTGCGCTTCGTGATACTCGGTGTGGACGGATTGGGCCGTCATCTTGTGGTGGTGTTTATTGAGCGCAGCGGGTGTTCATCCGCATCATCTCCGCGCGCCTCGCCACTTCGCGGGAGCGAAAAACCTATGAAGGCTGAGTACGACTTTTCTAAGGCCCGCTGCGGCGCGGTTGTTTCCGCCGTTCCGGGTAAGACCCGTATCACCATTCGTCTCGATACCGAGGTGATCGATTGGTTCAAGGCTCAGGTCAACGCGGCGGGAGGTGGCAATTATCAAAGTCTCATCAATGAGGCGTTGAAGCGCAATATTTCCCAGCATGGGCTCGAACGCACACTGCGTCGTCTCATGCGCGAAGAATTGCGCCGTGTTGCGTAATGCGGTCAGGGCCAATCCAGTTTCCCATCCGATCGGCCACGCATGTTCGAATCTGTTCAGAAACGCGCCGCGGTAATCGCGCGCGACGGACTCAAGGTACGGCGCCTCATCGTTAGCTGCAAGAAGTTGTTGTCCGAGAGCGGTGAGGCGGCTGGCGTGTCGCTGGCCAAGATGACCTTGGATCTGTACCGGGAACTCGAAAAGAAAGACCATCAGCGATTCTTCGCGGCGCTGCTGGCCGAGTTCTCGCCCGATCCGATGCAGGTGCTCGCGGCGTCGAAGGCGTACGCCGCGGGGCCGTCGGCCGCCAACCTCGCGCAGCTCAGCATCACCGCCGAACCACCGCGCCAGGAACTGCTGCGACGGCTGAACCGGGCGCCGGGGGGCACCGCCACGATCCTGCGCATGCGCGAGCGCCTGCTGGAACTGAAACCGGAGCAGCGCGAGCTTGACGCCGTTGACTGGGACCTCCGTCACCTTCTGTCATCGTGGTTCAACCCCGGCTTCCTGCAGATCGTTCGCGTGGATTGGCGCACGCCCGCCTACCTACTGGAGCAGATCATCCTTCACGAGGCGGTGCATGAGATTCGGGGTTGGAACGACCTGCGCCGGCGGCTCGAGGGCGACCGTCGATGCTTCGCCTTCTTCCACCCGGCACTACCCGACGAGCCGCTGGTTTTCGTCGAGGTGGCGCTGATGAACCGGATGGCCGACGCGGTGCCGCCCTTGATCGACGCGCAAGCCACTTCCAACGATCCGAGCCGGGCCACGACTGCGGTTTTTTACTCAATCAGCAACTGCCAACCGGGCCTGCGCGGCGTGTCGCTCGGCAACTTCCTCATCAAGAACGTCGTGGACGTGCTGTCGCGGGAGTTTCCGCGGCTCAAGATGTTTTGCACGCTGTCCCCCGTCCCTGGGTTCACCGCGTGGCTCAGCCCGCTGCTCAAGGCGGGCGATACCAGCCAATCCAAGCCGATGGCACAGGCGTTGAAGGTGGTTGCCTCGCAGCTTGGCACCGACGTCGTCAAGGTCGCCAGCGACCCGGAAAACGCCGTCGAGCGCCTGGTGCCGCTGAAGGAGCCGTTGCTGCAGCTATGCGCCTCCTACCTGCTGCATCGAGCCGATGGCAGCGAGCCGGCACAGGACCCCGTGGCAAGATTTCACCTCCACAACGGCGCCAAGCTGGAGCGAATCAACTGGTTGGCCGACATCTCCAAGAAGGGCCTGCGGGAGTCGCTCGGTCTGATGGTCAATTATTTGTATGAGCCTCGGACGATCGAGGGCAACCACGAGAAGTTCGTCCGGGGCGAAATCGTCGCCTCGCGGCGGGTGCGCGGCCTGAAGCTGGGCGATTGATTCTCCATGCAGCTAGCGCAACGTATGAACGATCACCCAAAGTCGCGTCTTCCATTGACGGATCGTCGGCGACCGAACTCGGCATCGCCGCTCGTCTTGGTTATTGGCCGCAGTACCTGTGCTGAAGCTACGATCCGCGCGGCCGCTCTTTGCCGTCGTGATAGGTTGCTCCCAACTCTCGACGCTACACTCGCGCCTTACGAAGAGGAACTCTCAGGTGTACAAACAAGTCGTCATTCGTTCCGTCGTCCTGGAAGACTTCCCTGCGTGGAAGGTCCTCTGGGATGGCTACAACGCCTTCTATGGACGAGAGGGGGCAACGGCGTTGGCACTCGAAACCACACGGATGACCTGGTCACGCTTCTTTGACGCATATGAACCGGTTCACGCGTTGGTCGCGGAAGCCTCGGGCGAACTGGTGGGACTCGCCCACTACCTCTTTCATCGCAGCACCATTCAAGTTGGACCTACCTGTTATCTGCAGGATCTCTTTACGGTCGAAGCGGCGCGCGGCAAGGGTGTAGGCCGATCACTCATCGAAGCGGTCTACGAACGGGCAAGTAGCGCTTGCGCGGGCCGCGTTTACTGGCAAACCCACGCGACGAACACGGCGGCGATGCTCCTGTATGACAAGGTCGCCGACAAGTCAGGCTTCGTTGTCTATCGCAAGGAGTTGTGAGGAGTTCAAGAGTGCGCCAAAGAGGCATTCCGTCGTGAACATGTTGACTGCTCTCCCTGCGCTGCACGCGTTAGGCCGATGACCAGCGCTGATGCCGCTTGGGAAGCGCAGCTTGCCGATCTCTGGAAAGCGATGGATGACTTCGCCCCTGACGCCTTTGTCGCTCAAATCGACGCATTGGTAGGCGACTTGCCACCGGGGAGCGCGATCGGTCTCTTCGAGCGTGGAGCGGCCCAAGACTCCACCGGCCATCCTGAGCTCGCGGTACCGCTGTATCGCGCCGCGCTCGAAACACGCCTCACTGGCCTTCGCCGCCGCCGGGCAGTCATTCAAATGGCGAGTTCGTTGCGAAACCTGGGCGAGCCGGCGCAGGCGGCGGACCTGTTGGCCGCTGAGCTTGCTACTACGACCGACGAGCTGGACGGCGCTGTACGGGCCTTTCTCGCGCTTGCACTGGTCGACCTTGGACGCGAGCGCGAAGCCGTTGCAACAAGCCTCCTGGCGCTTGCTCGGTACTTGCCCCGCTACAACCAATCGCTGGCGCGCTATGCCATGAGCCTTTCAGCGAAGGCGCGGTAGCGCACCGCCTCTGATGCCAACTCCATCCTCGCAGTTCTGGATCGGCGTTGTATCCCGCGAACACGTGCAGCGCGGCGTCGAGGGTGGCTTCATCCAGCTGAACCACGGCAAAAAAGTACCGCTTTCGCGCTTACGTGCCGGTGATGGCTTGATCCTGTACTCCCCTCGCACCGCCTACCCTGACGGCGAGCCGTTGCAGGCATTCACGGCCATCGGGGTTGTCGCCACCGGAGAGGCTTACCAGGTGGAGATGTCGGAAGACTTCAAGCCATTCAGGGTCGACGCGCGGTTCCTAAAAGTACGAGAAGCGCCGATCAAGCCTCTCATCGAACGCCTGTCGTTTATCAGGAGCAAGGAGCATTGGGGCGCCGCTTTTCGCTTCGGTCATCTCAAGGTACCAGCCGAAGACTTCCAGCTCATCGCTAGGTCTATGGGCGTCGAGTTTGCCTCCGAGCAAAATGCGCTCTAGTTCCTCACTTCGAACGTTGAGGCGCATATCCGAGGTCCGCCGATGACTCCGGAAGACGTCGTCCAACGCCAGCTTGAGGCGTATAACGCTCGGGATCTGCAGCGCTTTCTTGCCGCGTACAGTGACGAAGTCGAAGTCTTTCGTCCGCCCGCAGGCGAGCCCACCATCTCGGGAAAGCTTGCGCTTGCGGAGCACTACGCAACGCAGCGATTCAATCTTGTCGGGCTTAACGCGAAGATCGTGAATCGCATCGTCCTCGGCAACAAGATCATTGACCATGAGCGGATCACAGGCGTACGCGAGCAATCGTTCGACGTCGCTGCTGTGTACGAAGTTGTCAATGGCCTCATCAAGTCCGTCTGGTTCTACACGGCAGATTGAAGGATCGAGTTTCGAATCATGAGCGAAACCTATGTTCACGGCTACCACCCGCGGGAGAGTGAGCGCCTGCAGGACCAGGCCGGGACACTGGTGGAGCTACTTCACTCGGACACCCGCATATGCTGGCGGGAGCATGGTGCTCGAGGCTGGGTGCGGCGTCGGCGCCCAAACGGCCACCCTGGCCCGGCGGAGCCCGGATGCGCGATTCATGTCGGTTGATGTCTCCGCGGACTCGATCGCCGAAGCCAGGCGAAGGGCCGACGGGGCCGGACTCAGCAACGTGGAGTTCCGCCAAGCGGACATCTTCGCCTTGCCTTTCTGCGACGAGTCCTTCGATCACGTTTTCGTCTGTTTCGTTCTGGAGCATCTCTCGCGGCCGGTGGAGGCGTTGGCGATTCTCCTGACGCAACTCAAGCCCGGCGGCACCATCACCGTTATCGAGGGCGATCACGGATCGACCTACTTCTATCCTGATAGCCTTGCGGCCCAGGCGGCGATCGAGTGCCTGGTCAAGCTGCAGCGGAAGGCCCGCGGTAACGCACTGATCGGCCGGCAGCTCTACCCCCTGCTGGTCGAGGCGGGTTTCGATGCGGTCCGTGTCTCCCCTCGGATGGTGTACGTGGATTCGAGTCGACCTGACCTGGTCGATGGTTTCACGCGCAAGACGTTCACCGCGATTATCGAGGGCATCCGCGAGTCGGCGCTTGCGGAGGGTCTTATCGAGCCGGAGAGTTTCGATGCAGGTGTCCAGGCTCTCCACCGAACGACCATTGCAGACGGTGTCTTCTGCAATTCGTTCTCCAAGGGCGTCGGCGCAAGGAGATCGTAATGGCCGAATGCCGAACCCGACCTGCGACCGAAACGCTTTAGGTGGCGTGAACCTCCGAAGGTTTCAACGGGGTGCCGATGTAGCGTGTTGTCGCCCGCGCGGCGCCGATCGCGACAGCAGCGGTCAGCGCGAACAAAACCCACGCGTTTCCGCCTCCGGCCTGTGCCGCATCATGCGCTGCGTCTAGCAAGACCGCTGTCGTGACATAAGCCGGCACGGTGCGCAAGTCGTAGCGCATCACGAGCCATAGAAACAAGAATGTCGCGAGACCGGCGCCCAAGCCCCGGAATACCGCCCCCGTCACGTCGCGCGTTTCGACTAGCGCGCCCGCAACCGCTAGCGCCACGAGCAACAGCGCCGCGATCCACCAGCGACGAGTAAAGCTCGCGGTGATCCGAGCAAGAATCGCAAACAGAAAGAGTACGACGACCGACCCGACCACGACGACGAGTCCGTCGGCGATCGCGTCGAGCCATGGCCACGCAGATGCCAAGTGCTTCATGCCGGGCCACGTCGGCAGGTTGTAGGATGCGAGACTAGCGAACGCCGCACTCAGGCCCGCGGCGAAGACCGCGAGCGCGCTGCCCAGCGCCCACGGCGGCAACGCTCCGGCGAGCAACGTCGGTGCCGCGCGCCGGGCAGACCACGATGCGACACCCGCAATCAATCCGAACGCCAACGCAATGACCAATCCGCCGACGAGCGCACCAAATGCCGCAAGCGCCACTTGCGCAATCACCGGTTCAGCGGTGCGCAAGCCCATCGCTAACGAAGGCCACGCATTGCCGAATTGGATAATGGTCACCCCGAAGGTCAACGCGACGACAACGCGGAATGCGCGCCGGTCGCTCCGCCCGCTGCCGAACGCGACCACAGCAAAGACCAACGCCGCAAGCCCGGCCGCTGCCACTGTCAACGCAAGCGCAATCTTGAACACTAGATTGCGCCCCTCGCGTTCGGTTTCGGTGCGCTGCCACGTTTCCGGCACGAACAGCGAGTGGCCGCTCGCGACGACTTCGTCGCCGGCAAGCGTCACATGCAATCGCGCCTCGGCCGGCGCGACCTTGACGTCGGGATTGGCAAACACGAACGCCCAATCCGTTCGTTGTGGCCGCTGTCGCTGGTCAGCCGTGCGCAGGATGAGCTTCGCGGGGTCGAGGCCAAACTCGTCGCGCAGCGTACGTTGCGCGATGGCCAGCCCGGCGTCGCGCTCAAGATTGGCGCCCGCGCGCGCCTCGGGCAACCGATGCTGAATCTGGCGGACTTTGGCGTCGCCGGTGACCGACACGCGCCATTCTTCGACGCGCTCCGCGACATCGCCGTCGAAGCGAGCGAAGCGCACTTCCCACAACGGCGGCGCGAGCGTATCGCCGACGAGTGCACGATAGGCAGCGCGCCCAACCTCGCGCCAGACGAATCCGTGCCATTGCCGCTGCGCTGAATCCTCGAGCGCGACGCTGGGTATCGCGAAGCGCCGCCATTCGGTGAGGTTGACGCCGCGTTGCGCCAGAGCAGCCGAGGCCGCGGCCTCCGCGTCTTGCCGCGACAACGCAAGCGGTGGCACATCGGTTCGAAACGGCGTGAATGCGACCCACGCCAACGCGCCGAGAATCGCCAAGACCGGTAGTGCTCGTTGCAGATAAGACGCGATCCGGCCGACCGTAGCCGGTTCGTGTATCGCCGATTGCGCATCGGATAAGACTTCGTCACCCGGATGCCACGCACGATTCCACAGCGATTCGGGCAGCTCCGAAAATCCGCCGTTCTGGACGCGGCGCCACCAAACAACGGCGAGCGGCACAAGCGCCGCGGCGATGACCAGCGCGCGCTGAACCCATGCGCCCGGCGCATCCAGCAAAAACAGCGGCAGCGAAAAGAGCACGAGATCAAACAGAACATGCAGCAGGACCGTCGGCAGCAACCCATAGCGCAAGAAGATCGCACCCCAGATGAGCGATGGCACGATCAGTTCAACCAGGCGCGAATACGCAGGAAATCCGGGATAGCTCGCGTGCGCGGCGGCGAAAATGATGGCTTGCAGCACGAAGGCCACGGCGATGCCAGCGTTGCGGCGCCCGAAACGCTCGCCCAGCAGCGCACCCAGCGACAACGGGATCGCGCGAAACACGCACTCCTCCATGAAGCCTGCCTGAAGCGAAAGCGCGATGGGCATCAATGCCGGTACCGCCGACGACAGGATGTTGGGATCGGTCAACGCTTCCGACGGTTGCCACCACCCGAGCCAGCGATTGGTTGCGTAGTAGAACGCGGCGATTAGCGCGAGCTCAATTGGCACGAACAAATAGCCGCCGACTGTGCGCCCGGCAACAGTAGGCGTACCCGCCGCCGCGCGCGACCATAGCCGCCACAGTTGCGGGTGATGCGGGAATGCACGCCGGGTGAGGCTCTCCGCCGCCATGAACGCAAGGCCATACGCGACTCCGCCGGCCAGTGCCGCGACCACAGCGGCACCGATCTGGCGTATCCAGAACGTATCCGCCTGTTGCGCGGTGTCGAAGCCGAACCACGCCGCCGGCGCCGCGGCGAGCAACGTCAACCCGAGCAACGCACCGACGATTCCCCCCGCCACCAGGGCGGGCTTCCACAGCAGCCAACGCTTGCGCAACAGCCAGAACGTCCCGAAGACGACGCCGCCCAAACCGTAAAGCAGCCCGGCCGAAATGCTTGCCGCGCCCGCGATATTTTCATTGGCGCTGCGCATCTCGGCAAAGCGCCGGCTGAACGCCTCGGGCACGTACATGTAAGGCGCGATGCCGATCAGCTCATCACCGGCAACGACCAGACGCAACCGGATCCGCGCGTCTCCATATCGATCGCGATGCTCGTACACGAATGTGTGGTCGACACGACCCGTCTGCCGGGTCTGCTGCGCTTGTTCGAGCGGCGCATAAGACGTGAAATCGCCACCCCAATCGCTGCGCGCGTGCGCTTCGGCAAGAGCGCGCCCCGTGTCAGCGTCGAGCGCTTTGGTCGCCTCCGCACGGACGTACGTCTCCGGGACCCGGCGCGCAAAACCATCGGCCGTGCCATCGGGCCGATAGCGCACCGTTACTTCGTCGACCACACCCGGCTTGAATAGCCGCACTTCCCACCAGAACGGCGCGTATGCCTTGTCTTCGAGGATCCGCGCAAATGCGGGTTTGCCCCCGCCGTCCAGTTCGATGTAGTTTTGCGCGGCCTGGTCGTGGGCAAACCGCGCGGCTGAGCGCGCGCCGTCGGGCGCAAGATTGAGCCGCGCCGAAATAGCCGTCGCTTGCGCGATCGCCTCCGACCGCGAGAGTTGAATGTCGAGGTTCAAGAGCGGTATCGCGAGGGGAAAGAGTTGCCACGCGACCACCAACGAACCTAGCGCTAGAACAACGTAGCCAACCCAGAAAACTCGGGTCCGCGAGAGCTTGACCGGCACCATTACGCTGCGCGCACGCCAATAACGCCTTCAGCGGCGAGTTGCGCAATCGCGGCGTCGCTCAAGGCCAACCGCTCGCGCAGCACCGCGGCCGTGTGTTCGCCCAGCAGCGGCGGCGGTTGGTTCGTAGCAAGGGGTGTTCCCATAAACTTCATCGGCGCGCCGACCTGCGGAACGCTGCCCGCCGTAGGATGCGGCAGATCGCTTTTGAGACCCCGTGCGAGAAGCTGCGGGTCAGCGAACACAGCGTCGAGCCGATTGATGGGCCCACAAGGAACGCCCAGCGGTTCCAGCGCATTGAGCCATTGTCGTTGCGTCCGGCCGCGGAGCACGTCGGCGAGCAACGGCACGAGTGTCGCGCGATGCCGGACACGATTGGCGTTCTGCGCGAACCGCGAATCGCGCGCCCACTCCGCCTTGCCCGCGACTTCGCAGAATTTCGCGAACTGGTTGTCGTTGCCAACTGCGAGGATCAGGTGGCCATCGGCGCAGGCGAACACCTGATAGGGGACGATATTCTGGTGGGCGTTACCGGCCCGCTCCGGGGGCGTGCCGGTGACCAGATAATTCATGTTCATCACCGCCATCATCGCGACCGCCGAATCGAACAGACACAGGTCGAGCCATTGCCCCTCACCCGTCCGGTCTCGATGCGCGAGCGCCGCGAGAATCGCGACGGTCGCGTACATGCCTGTCATCAGATCGGTGATCGCGATGCCCGCTTTTTGCGGGCCGCCGCCGGGTACGTCATCACGCTCGCCGGTGACGCTCATGAAGCCGCTCATTCCCTGGATGATGAAATCGTAGCCGGCGCGATCAGCGTACGGGCCGTCCTGTCCGAAGCCGGTGATCGATGCGTAGACGAGGCGTGGGCAGATGCCCGCCAGCGACGCAAAATCGAGTCCGTACTTGGCGAGTCCGCCGACCTTGTAGTTTTCGACCAGCGCGTCGGCCTGCGCCGCCAGCTCTCGCACCAATTTTTGTCCCGCAGGTGTCGTGAAATCGATGGCGACCGACAGCTTGCCGCGATTGCACGAAAGATAGTACGCGGACTCGCTCGTTTCGTGCCCTAGAGCGTCCTTGAGATACGGCGGCCCCCACGCGCGCGTATCGTCACCGGTTCCCGGGCGCTCGATCTTGATCACTGTTGCACCAAGATCCGCAAAGGTCTGCGTTGCCCAAGGACCGGCGAGCACGCGCGACAAATCGAGGATCGTCAGGTGGGAGAGCGGGCCGCGCATCGATGAAACCAGGGGGAGCACGAAGGTTCGGACGTGGCTGCGCGCGCTACGCCTGTATGAAAGGGCTAGTCGATCGCCTTGACGATGTCCTCGACCACCTTCTTAGCGTCGCCGAACACCATCATCGTCTTGTCCATGTAGAAGAGCGGATTGTCGAGGCCGGCATAACCGGCGGCCATCGAACGCTTGTTGACGACGACCGTACGCGCCTTGTGCGCTTCCAGGATCGGCATGCCGTAGATCGCGCTGCCCTTTACTTCGGCGAGCGGGTTGACGACATCGTTGGCGCCCAGGATCAGCACGACATCGGTCGTTCCGAATTCCCCGTTGATGTCCTCCATCTCGAACACCTGATCGTACGGAACTTCGGCCTCGGCGAGCAGCACGTTCATGTGCCCCGGCATGCGTCCCGCCACCGGATGAATGGCGTAGCGCACATTCACACCTTTTTCCCGCAACGCGTGCGCCATCTCTTTCACCGCATGCTGCGCCCGCGCGACCGCGAGGCCATAACCGGGAACGATGATCACCGAATCGGCGTTGCCGAGCATGAACGCCACGTCGTCCGGGGAACCGGATTTCACCGTCTTCTGCTCGGCGCCGGCAACCGCGGCGCCCGGCTCTGCACCGAAGCCGCCGAGGATGACGTTGAAGAACGACCGGTTCATCGCCCGGCACATGATGTACGAGAGGATCGCACCGGATGATCCGACGAGCGACCCCGAAATGATGAGCATCGGGTTATTGAGCGAAAACCCGATGCCCGCCGCCGCCCAGCCCGAATAGCTGTTGAGCATCGAGATCACGACCGGCATGTCGGCGCCGCCGATCGGAATGATGATGAGCACGCCCAGCAGAAACGCGAGCGCGGTCATCACGACGTAGGGAAACCAGTGCACGTCCGGCGGCGCCAGGAAAAACCATACGCCGAATCCGATCATTGCAATACCGATGGCGAGATTAACGAAGTGCTGCCCGGCGAACATCACCGGCGCGCTTTTGATACGGCCCGACAGCTTGCCGAAGGCGATCACCGAGCCCGAGAAGGTAATCGCGCCGATGAACGTGCCGATGAAAAGTTCGAGCTTGCTGCCGACCGGTATCGGATTCGGCAGACCCATCGCCGCCGGATTGTTGATTGCGGCAATCGCGATCAGCACCGCCGCAAGCCCGACCAGCGAATGCAGCGCCGCGACCAATTCGGGCATTTGCGTCATCTGCACGCGCTGCGCGACGAGCGCCCCGATCGCGCCACCAACCGCGATTCCCGCCAGGATCATCGCCACGTTGCGCGTCGTTGAATAGATGAACGCCAACGTGACGGCGACGGCGATCGTCATGCCGATGATGCCGAACAGATTGCCCCGCCGCGCCGTCGTCGGGTGCGACAGCCCCTTCAACGCCAGGATGAACGACACCGACGCGACGAGGTACCAGAGTGCGACCTGATTGGCGCTCATGCGATGCGCCTATTCTCTAGCGGAAGGCTTGGCCTTCGGCTCTTTCTTGCGAAACATTTCGAGCATGCGCTGCGTGACCAAGAAGCCACCGAATACGTTGACCGATGCGAGCGCCACGGCGAGCACGCCAAGCCACCCTCCCCAATCGAACACCGCCGGCCCGGCGGCGAGCATAGCGCCAACGAGGATGATCCCGGAGATCGCATTGGTCACCGACATCAGCGGCGTGTGCAACGCCGGCGTCACCGTCCAGACGACGTGATAGCCGACGAAAATCGCGAGCACGAACACGATCAGGTTGACGACGTTAGGATCGGTGGCGGTCATGTCGTTCTCCTTATTTCTTCGCGACGACCCGGCCGCCATCGGCGACAAGGGTTGCCTGGACGATCTCGTCGTCGCGCGCAAGTGTGAATTCACCGGTCTTCAAATCAAGCGAGAGGGCGAGAAAGTTGAGCACGTTGCGCGCGTACAGCGCGGAAGCATCCGCCGCGAGGAGCGCCGGAAGATTGGTCGTGCCGACGATCTTGACGCCATTGACGTCGACGACTTCCCCCGGCACCACACCCTCGACATTGCCCCCCTGCTCGACCGCTAGATCGACGATCACCGCACCTGGTTTCATCGCGGCGACGGTAGCGGATTTGATGAGTTTCGGTGCAGCGCGACCGGGGATGAGTGCCGTTGTGATGACGATGTCGGCGGTCTTCGCGCGCTCGTGCAGGATGTCCGCCTGCCGCTGCATCCAAGAAGGCGGCATCGCCCGCGCATAGCCGCCGGTGCCCTCGGCAATCTGGCGTTCCTCGTCGGTCTCGTACGGAACATCAACCCATTTCGCGCCCAATGATTCGACCTGCTCCTTGACCGCGGGCCGGACGTCGGACGCTTCAATGACCGCACCTAAGCGCTTTGCCGTTGCAATCGCCTGCAGCCCCGCGACGCCGACGCCAAGAATCAGCACTCGTGCGGCTTTGACCGTACCGGCCGCCGTCATCAACATCGGCATGAAACGGCCGTACGTATTGGCCGCGAGCAGCACCGCCTTGTAACCGGCGATGTTCGCTTGCGACGACAACACGTCCATCGCCTGCGCGCGCGTTACTCGCGGCAACGACTCCAGCGCAAACGCGATGATCCCCGCCTTTGCGTAGCTCGCGACCGCCGCTGCATCGAAGGGATCCAAGAGCCCGATCAACACGGCGCCGCTTTTCATCCGGGCGAGTTCGCCACCCGTCGGCGCGCGAACTTTGAGGACGACGTCGGCGCCCAGCGCTTGCGCGACATCGCCGATGGTCGCACCGGCGGCAACGAACAAAGAGTCAGGAATATCCGAGCCGATGCCAGCGCCGGTTTCAACGACCAGCGAATGCTTGCCGCTCGCCGCGATCTTTTTCAGCGTTTCGGGCGTGGCGGCGACGCGCGCCTCGCCCGGGCGGGTTTCGCGTGGAATGCCAAAGAGCATGCAATGTCCCCTGCGGTGCGCCGCGGCTGCAAACGTCAACGCTGCGGCTTTATCGTTGCCACTATGCTGCCACAAACGTTGCAGCCGGGAGGTCCCGGCCCCTTCAGTTCCAGTGTCCTGCGTCGTTAGTTCGTCGATGAACGAGGATTGCTTCGCCGGGACGCTAAATTTGCGCGGCGATCGCGCGGCCGACATCCTGCGTCGTTGCGCGGCCGCCGAGATCCGGCGTGCGCGGCGCACCGGGATCAGCCAACATGCGTTCGATTGCGGCGACCACCGCGGCGGCGGCGCTAGGGTAGCCAAGGAATTCGAGCAGCAAGGCTCCCGACCATATCTGCCCGATCGGGTTGGCTACTCCCTTGCCTGCGATATCGGGTGCCGACCCGTGCACGGGCTCGAACAGCGATGGAAACAGTCGCTCCGGATTGATGTTGCCGGAGGGCGCGATACCAATCGTTCCGCACACCGCGGGGCCCAAGTCGGACAGAATATCGCCGAAGAGATTCGACCCGACGACGACATCGAAGCGTTCCGGTCGCTGCACAAAATGCGCCGACAGAATGTCTATATGGAACTGGTCGGTGCGAATCTCCGGATAGTCGCGCGCGACTTCGCGGAACCGCTCGTCCCAAAACGGCATCGTGATCGCGATGCCATTCGATTTGGTCGCCGAAGTCACGTGCTTGGCCGGGCGCTTGCGCGCAAGCTCGAACGCGTAGCGCATGATGCGATCGACGCCGCGCCGGGTAAACACTGATTCCTGGAACACCGTCTCATGCTCGGTGCCCTCGAACATCCGGCCGCCGACCGACGAATACTCGCCCTCGGTGTTCTCGCGTACCACCACGAAGTCGATGTCTCCAGGTTTCCTGTTGGCGAGCGGTGACGGGATGCCAGATAGGAGCTTGCACGGCCGAACGTTGGCGTATTGATCAAAACGCCGGCGGAACTGAATTAGCGACCCCCAAAGGGACACATGGTCCGGTACCGTGTCCGGCCAGCCGACGGCGCCGTAGTAGATCGCCTCGAATTCACGCAGTTGGGTGAACCAATCCTCGGGCATCATCCGTCCGTGCTTGGCGTAGTAGCCGCAGTTCCAGTCGAAATGGGCGAACTCGAACGCGACGTCGAATTTCTTCGCCGCAGCTTCCAGCACGCGTAAACCCTCCGGCACGACCTCCTGGCCAATCCCGTCGCCGGCAATCACGGCAATGCGATGCGTCGTCATCATCTCTTCGCTGATCCCGGTTGATTCTAGCAGCCCTTAAGGTTGCGACGCGTCGCAGGCCAAACGTTATCGGCCGTCACCATGAAGCGGTTCGTCCAAAGGTCTTATCGGCAATCGAGCCTTTTAGAGTTAGCTTGCCGAACACGCGCACAAACGCCGCCATCGCGCAAATACGCAGAGACTAAATCATGACCACACGCAATTATTGGATCGGAGTCGTCTCGAAGAAGCACGTGGCGGACGGCGTCGCGGGCGCCTTCACGCAGGTGAACCACGGCAAGGCGGGCCCGCTCGAGCGGATGCGCGCGGCTGATGGATTCGCGTTCTACTCGCCGCGCATCGAGCATCCCTTCGGCCAGCCGGTGCAGGCGTTTACCGCGATAGGCCGCATTCGCGACGGGAAGATATTTCAGCCGGATCTCGCCGACGGCGAGCGACCGTTCCGCCTTGCCGTCGATTACCTCGCTGCACACGAAGCGGCGATCAAGCCGCTGGTCGCCGATCTTTCGTTTATCCGCAGCAAGACGCATTGGGGCGCCGCTTTCCGCTTCGGCGTCGTGCGGGTGCCCGAAACGGATTTCGCGCGCATCGCGGCGGCGATGGGGCGCGATTTCGCGGCCGATTTCCCGACGCCTGTGCCGTCCTCGCCGTAGGTCCCGCGAAGGCGTCGGTTTTCGAAGGCTTCGTACACTGCCCGACGCGCGGTCGGCGACCAAGCGTTCGCCTCGCCGTGCGCCCGACGCAGGCAATGGTCGCGACGTCGAGCCCCTCGCGTGCCCGTGCGTTGCGGCGATTGGGTGGACCCCTTCACCGTGGCAGCGATACACTTGCGTTCATGCCGGCGTTGTGCCGGCGTTTTTTTGACCGGCGCCATCCCCCCCGGACTCTCTCGTTTTCTTTTTGCCATGACCGCCACAATCGCCCTCCCCGCGCCGTCGCGTCATCGTCGGGCGATCGCATTCATGATCGTCGCGGCCGTCTGCTGGTCGTCGGGCGGAATCTTGGTAAGGCAGCTCTCGCTCATCAACGCGTGGGAGATCGTCTTTTGGCGATCTCTGTTCATGGTGCTTTTCGTGGCCGGTGTCCTTTTGTCTTTGCACGGACGCAACATGCCCCGCGCCGTCGTCGCCGTGGGTAAGCCTGGCCTGCTGTCGGGATTGTTTCTCGCCGGCACGTTCTTTTTCTTCATAGCATCGCTGACCCGAACGACGGTTGCCAACACGTTTGTATTGATGAGCGTGTCACCGTTTCTGGCCGCGCTCGCGGGCCGGTTCGTGCTAAACGAGCCAGTACCAGCGCGAACTTGGTTCGCCATGACCATCGCGTTCGCCGGCATCGTCGTGATGTTCGCCGATTCGCTTGACGTCGGCCGGCTCACCGGCAATCTGCTGGCGCTCGGCGTTTCCGTTTGCTTCGCCGCGCAATTGACGATGCTGCGCAAGTTTCACGCGACCATCGACATGTTGCCGCAAGTTCTTATCGCGGGCCTATGGACGCTGGTCCCGGCGTTTCTGCTCGCCGGTGACTTTGCGGCCACTTCACGCGATATCGGCATCCTCGCATTCATGGGATGCGTGCAATTGGGGATCGGCTGCCTGCTCGCCACCGCGGCGTCGCGGCATTTATCCGCGACCGAACTTGGCCTGCTCGCGTTGCTCGAACCGATCATCGGGCCGATGTGGGTGTGGGTGCTGATGGGCGAAAAACCCGGCGGGGCAGCGCTCGCCGGTGGAGCGATCGTGCTGTCAGCCGTCATCGCCAACGAAGTGTTCGCGGCATGGCGCGGCCAATCGAAGCAGGTCCCTCCGCTACCGCCATAGCCGTACGGCGGCTGGCGCGATGCGGTTCGCCAGAACTTTGCAACGTCAGGATCACACAGCTCGGCTACGAGCTGTCGAAGCCTCGTCCTTGTTCTGCGAGTTTTTCGAGCAACGCGGCAGGGGTCCAGTATTCCGTTCCCAGCGATTCCCGATACTTCCGAATGGCCTCCAATACGGTCTTCAATCCGATTTCGTCGGCGTAGAACATCGGGCCGCCACGATAGGCAGGGAAACCGAAGCCGTGGATCCATACGATATCGATGTCGAGCGGCCGGGCGACGATACCTTCTTCGAGAATTTTGGCGCCCTCGTTGATCATCGAGTACAAGCAGCGCTCGAGGATTTCCTGATCGGGAATGGCACGCCGGGTGATCCCGCGCTCGTGCGAGTGCGCAACGATCAGCTCCAGAATGAGCGGATCGGATGTTGCCGCGCGCTTGTCGTCGTACCGGTAGAAGCCTGCGCCGGTCTTCTGCCCAAACCGGCCCAGCTCGCAAATCTTGTCGAGCAAATTGTTTGCCTTCTCGCGTGGCGAGAGTCTTTCGAGCTTGGACTTGCGGTTGCGCCAGCCTATGTCCAGCCCGGCGAGATCGGCCATGGCGAACGGCCCCATCGGAAAACCGAAGTCGTGGAGCACGCGGTCGATCTGCTGCGGCGTCGCGCCTTCTTCCAGCAGAAAATAGGCTTCGCGCGTGCGCTTCGCCAGCATGCGGTTGCCGACGAAGCCGTCGCAAACGCCCACCAGCACCGGCACCTTGCCGATCGTCTTGCCCACCTTCATCGCGGTGGCGCTGACGTCGGGTGCGGTCCTTTCGCCGCGCACATTTTCCAAGAGCTTCATGACGTTGGCGGGGCTGAAAAAGTGCATGCCCAGCACGTCTTGCGGCCGCGTCGTGGACGCGGCGATCTCATCGATGTTCAGGTAAGACGTGTTGGAAGCGAGAATCGCGCCGGTCTTGCACACTGCGTCGAGTTTGCCGAATACGTCCTTTTTGACAGCCATGTCTTCGAACACGGCTTCGATGACCAAATCCACATCGCGCAAATCATCGTAGGCAAGCGTCGGTTGGATAAGACTCATCCGCCTGTCCGTTTCCTTCTGCTGCAAGCTGCCCTTGGCCACGCTGCTCGCGTAGATCTTGCGGATCGTGTGCACACCGCGGTCCAAGTTTTCCTGGCTCGTTTCGAGCAGTGTCACCGGGATGCCGGCGTTGAGAAAGCACATGGCAATGCCGCTGCCCATCGTGCCGGCGCCAAGCACCGCCACCGACTGGATGTCGCGCGTCGGCGTAAGGTCGGGCACGCCGGAGATCCTGGCAACTGCGCGCTCGGCGAAGAAAACGTGCCGCTGCGCTTTGGACTGCTGCGAATCGAGCAGCTCCCCGAACAGCTCGCGCTCGCGCCGCAACCCCTCATCGAACGGTAACTCGGTCGCCGCCCGGACGGCCTTGATAGCGTAAAAGGGGGCCAGGAAGCCGCGTTGTTTTCGCGCGATGCTCTGTTCGAACTCGGCGAAAACATTGGGACCTTCGACCTTCGCACTGAGGTCCCTCGCCCGGCGCAGTTGCCGTCGGTCGGCGACGACCTGTTCGGCGAAAGCAATCGCGCCGTTCATCAAATCCCCCTCGACGATCGCGTCGATTGCGCCTAGCACCTGCGCCTTCGCCGCCGGCACCGGAGCGCCGTCAACGATGATCTGCAACGCCGCTGCGACGCCGACGAGACGCGGCAGCCGCTGCGTACCCCCGGCCCCCGGGATGAGGCCGAGCTTCACTTCCGGCAGACCAACATAGGCGCTCGGCACGGCCACGCGGAAATGGCACGCCAGCGCGACTTCAAAACCACCCCCCAGCGCCGTACCGTGGATCGCGGCAATTACCGGCTTTGGCGCATCCTCGATCCGTTGCGTAATCTCCGGTAACCCAGGCTCGACTAGCGGCTTGTCGAATTCGCGTATATCCGCGCCGGCAAAAAATGTGCGGCCCGCGCACCAAAGCACGATGGCGGCGACGTCAGTAGCGGCAACGGCCGCGGCCAGTGCCTCTCCGAGCTCCCGGCGCGCGACTTGCGACAGCGCGTTGACCGGAGGATGGTCGACGATGATAAGGCCGATGCGGCCGACCTTGCGAAGCGTCGTAGTTGCGGGTGTCGTGGTCGCGGGCGTCTTGGTTCGCGGCATTGTGCAGCGCCTAGGAATACAATCCGCGCCATTCTCGCGCGATTGACCGCTGGAAGCCAACTTAAGGCCAAGCGCCGAAGAACGATGCGCTAAGATTCGTGAACGAGCTTCCTAGAAGCGGCCCCGCGATGAAACTGACTTTTCTTGACTTCGAGCAGCCGATCGCAGAATTGCAGCAAAAGATCGACGAGCTGCGTTTCGTACACGAGGACTCCGCCGTCGATATCTCCGACGAAATCGCCCGCCTCTCCAAGAAAAGTCAGCAGCTCACCAAGGACATCTACAGCAAGCTCTCGGCGTGGCAGGTCGCGCAAGTCGCGCGCCATCCGCAGCGGCCCTACACGCTCGACTACATCGCCGGCATGTTCGCCGATTTCCGCGAGCTCCACGGCGATCGTTCGTACGCGGACGATCCCGCAATCGTCGGCGGCCTCGCCCGCTTCAACGGCCAGCCGTGCATGGTCATCGGTCATCAGAAGGGCCGCGATACGAAAGAGAAAATTCACCGCAACTTCGGCATGCCGCGGCCGGAAGGGTACCGGAAGGCACTGCGCCTTATGAAGCTCGCCGAAAAATTCGGGCTGCCGCTGTTCACGTTCGTCGACACACCCGGCGCCTATCCGGGGATCGGCGCGGAAGAACGCGGGCAGTCCGAGGCGATCGGACGCAACCTGTACGAAATGGCCGCCTTGCGCATTCCGATACTGGTCACCGTGGTGGGTGAAGGCGGCTCGGGCGGCGCGCTGGCAATCGCGGTCGGCGACATTACGCAGATGCTGCAGTACGCAACGTACTCGGTGATCTCCCCCGAAGGCTGCGCGTCGATTCTGTGGAAATCGGCCGAGCACGCAGCCGAGGCGGCGGAAACATTGGGTATCACTGCGGCACGTTTGAAACAATCGGGAATGATCGACAAGGTTGTTCCTGAGCCGCTGGGCGGCGCGCACCGCGATCACGCGGCAATGATGGTGACGCTCAAGAAAGCGCTGACCGAAGCGATGCGGCAACTGCAGGACCAGTCGCTCGATACGCTGCTGGAAACGCGCGAAGATAAAATCCTCTCCTACGGCAAGTTCAAGGAGATCACTCCCGGCTAGTGTCCCGGCGACAGGCAGCCGGTCGTTCGCGATCCACACGATGCCGCGATTTGTGTCCTCGAGCGATCAGTCTGCTATCGCGGCGGTTCTCGCGCGCGTAGCGACCATCGTCGATGCGCACGTCGGTCACGACGGGCGGCTCGCCGTAGCGTTGTCGGGCGGACGCGATTCGGTTGTCCTCCTCGACGCCCTGGCGCAGCTTGCCGCTACGCGTTCGCTCTCGCTCACCGCGATTCACGTGCATCACGGCTTATCGATCAATGCGAACGCATGGGCGCAGTTTTGCGCTGATCTTTGCCGGACACGCAACATCGCCTTCACCGTGCGCAAGGTGGAAGTGCCTCGTACGCCCGGGCTTTCGCTGGAGGCGGAAGCACGCCGCGCTCGCTATGCGGCGTTGGCCGATGCGGCGCTACAGCAAGCGATTTCGCACATCGCGCTCGCGCATCACCAGGACGATCAGGCGGAGACCGTGTTGCTGCAACTCCTCCGCGGGGCCGGGCCGCACGGTCTCGCCGCGATGCCGCAAACGCGCGGCGATCCGCGTGGCCTCCTTTGGCTGCGACCGCTGCTGGAGGTTGCGCGCAGCGAGATCGATCGCTATAGAGCGGCGCGCAAACTCACGTTCGTCGACGACGAAAGTAATCTCGACCGGCGGCACCTGCGCAACGCGCTGCGCATGACCGCGTTGCCGGCGCTCAAGGCCATCTCGCCGCAGCTGGCGCCGATACTGGCACGAGCCGCGGCGCATCAGGGCGAAGCTTCGCTGCTGCTCGACGAATTGGCCGCGGTTGATGCGACTCCCGCATTCGACGGTGCAACACTCGACCGCGCGTTATTGGGCGAACTGGCGCCGCCTCGCGCGCGTAATTTGCTCCGCTGGTTTCTGCGGCAGCACGCCTTGCCGGCACCTTCGACCGCACGCCTTGCAGCGATGCTCGCGCAGCTCACGCGCGCCCGTCCCGATGCGCGGGTGAAACTCGTGCATGCCGGTACGGAGATCGGCGTTTACCACGGTCGCATCAACGTACATGGACCGCCGCCGCCGGCTTATTCGGTGCCGTGGGCCGGGCAGGCGGTCCTGGCGCTTCCGCACGGGACGCTGGCGTTCGAACGCACGCTCGGCCAAGGTGTCGCCGCCAAGCGTTTAGGCGCGGCGCAGGTCACCGTGCGCGCCCGGGGAGGAGGCGAACGGCTACAACTCGCGCCGGGACGACCGCGACGAGCGCTGAAGGCAATTCTGCACGAGGCCGGCATCCCTGAATGGGAGCGCCAGAGGCTGCCGCTCCTGTTTTGCGGCGATGAATTAGCCGCTGTACCCGGTCTCGGCGTCGACGTCGCGTATCAGGCGGGCGGCACGGCTCCTGGTTTCGCGTTGCGATGGGAGCCGAACGCGGCTGCATCCAGGTCCCCCGTTCGCGATTGACCCAATCATTCTGCGTAAACGCCGGCCTTGCGAATGATCGGCGTCCATTTGTCGATTTCCGTGCGCAGCTGCGTGCGCAAGCCTTCGGGAGTGGCCTTGTTTGCCGCTACCACCTGCGAACCGAGATCGTTCATCCTCTGCACGAATGCCGGATCTTTGAGCGCCGCCTGAAGCGCTGTCACGAGCTTGTCGATTACGGGCTTGGGCGTGCCTTTCGGCGCATAGACGCCGTGCCAAACAACGACCTCGAAATCGGCGAGGCCCGCCTCCGCGAGTGGGGGCAAGTCTTTCAATGTATCGAGGCGCGCTCGCGAGGTCACGGCGTACGCCTTCACGCGGTTGCTGGTGATGTACTGCGTCGTGTTGGTCGTCTGGTCGCACAGCAGATCGACCTGTCCACCGAGCAAATCGTTGATCGCCGGCGCCGTGCCCTTGTACGGAACGGTCGTCATATCGGTCTGCAGTGTGCTCATCAGCAACAGCCCGCACAGGTGCGACGCCGATCCGATCCCCGCGTTCGCCAGCGTGACCTTGTCCTTGTTCGCCTTGACGAACGCCAAGAGCTCCTTGATATCCTTTGGCGCCATGTCCTTCTTGCCGATCAACGTCATCGGCACGTCAACGACCTGCCCGACGTGTTCGAAGTCGTCAAGCGGCTTGAACGGAAGCGTGCGATACAACGCGGGAGCGGTGGACATCCCGATGTGCGCGAGCAGCAACGTATAGCCGTCGGGCGTGGCGCTCTTGAGCTTGGTCGGCGCGATCGTGCCGCCGGCGCCCGGCGTGTTTTCGACGACGATCGTCTGCTTCAAATGCTTTCCCATTGCTTGCGCGAGGCTACGCGCGACGTATCGGTCGGGCCGCCGGCGGCGAATGGCACCATCAACGCGACCGGCTTCGCCGGATATTCCTGAGCCGTGGCCACGGGGGCCGCGAGCGAAAGTGCGGCGATCAATGCGAGCTCGATGCGGTACATGAGGAACCCCTCCGAAGTTATGAATGAAATCCGCAAGTCGGATCTTTCTGCAGCGTTTGCGCGCAATTGGGAATTTTAGCAGGCTAATTAAAATTTCACGCTCGAGTGAAGCGATCCGGACGTGCTCCAAGGCGCGGCCGGCCAGAGCCACGCGTGTTACAATTTTCAATTTACTTGCATCTATTTGGTCGGAGTAGGGAATGGCGGTCGAACGGACTCTTTCCATCATTAAACCAGATGCTGTCGCGAAGAATGTCATCGGCGAGATCTATAGTCGTTTCGAGGGGTCCGGCCTCAAGATCGTTGCGGCGCGAATGGCCAAACTCTCACGTGCCGAGGCCGAGGGATTCTATGCGGTCCACAAGGAACGGCCGTTTTTCCGCGATTTAGTCGGATTCATGACGTCCGGCGCGGTAATGATCCAGGTGCTTGAGGGCGACAACGCCATTGCCAAGAACCGGGAACTGATGGGAGCGACCGATCCCCGAGCCGCCGCTCCGGGCACGATACGCGCTGATTTCGCGCAATCCATCGACGCCAACGCCGTTCATGGGTCCGATGGACCCGATACCGCGAAAGCCGAAGTCGCGTATTTTTTCCCCAACCTCGCAACGTGAAACGGTCGCTCGTGATCTTCTCATAATTGCTTTGCCGCACGATGACCAATCTTCTCGATCTCGATCCGCAAGCGCTGGCTGCGTTTTTCGCCGAACGCGGCGAGCGGCCGTTTCGCGCGAAACAAGTGTCGCGGTGGGTGCATCAACGCTTTGTCGACGATGTGACCGCGATGACCGATCTCGCGAAGCCGCTGCGCGAGGCTCTCGCGCGGGGAGCGACCATCCGCGGTCCCCAAGTCATCCGTGACACGACCGCCGCGGACGGGACGCGCAAGTGGTTGTTGGATGCGGGCAGCGGCAACGCCGTCGAAACGGTTTATATCCCGGAGCCTGACCGGGGAACGCTGTGCATCTCGTCGCAAGCGGGATGCGCGCTCGATTGCGCGTTCTGCTCGACCGGCAAGCAGGGCTTCAACCGCAACCTGACCACCGGTGAAATCATCGGCCAACTCTGGCACGCCAACCGGACGTTGCTGGCGGACGGCGTCACGGCGCCGTGGATCGAGCATGGTCGCCCGCCGATCACCAATGTCGTGATGATGGGCATGGGCGAGCCACTCGCCAATTTCGACAACGTAGTGCCGGCGCTTGCCTTGATGCTGGACGACAATGCGTACGGCCTTTCTCGCCGGCGCGTGACGCTCTCCACCTCCGGTCTCGTGCCTTTGATCGACCGATTGCGCGACGAGTGTCCGGTCGCGCTCGCGGTTTCGTTGCACGCCGGAAACGACGCACTGCGTGATCGCCTGGTTCCGATCAATCGGACATACCCGCTTACCGAGCTGATGGCCGCGTGTCTGCGCTATCTCGAGCGGGCGCCACGCGATTTTGTCACTTTCGAATATGTAATGCTCGCTGGGGTCAACGACGAGGCGCACCACGCGCGCGAGCTCGCCGAGCTTGTCCGCAGCGTGCCGTGCAAGTTCAACCTGATCCCGTTCAATCCGTTTCCCGGGACCGAATTCCACACGAGCTCGCGCGCAAAAATCGCTGCGTTCCGGCAACTTTTGTCGGATGCCGGTCTGGTCACGACGATTCGCAAGACCAGGGGCGATGAGATCGACGCCGCATGCGGTCAGCTCGCGGGGCAGGTGCTCGACCGCACCAAGCGCCGGTTGGCGACGCGCATCGCACCCGCGGTCGCTCATTGATCCCGTCTTGATTCGCTCATTGTTCCCTTATTGGTCACATTTCGAGAAGGTTTGCCCATGCGCCGTTTCGCCCGCCTGATCGTTATTTTGGCGGCGCTCGTCGCGGGATGCGCGTCGAAATCGTCCGCACCGCCGCAGGTGGTGCCGCTCCCGACGCCGCAGGTGCAGGAAACCCCCGCTCCGACCCGCGCGCAGATTCGGGCCGATCTCGCCGCCGGCTACTACGAGCGCGGCCAGATGGAAGTCGCGCTGCAGGAATTGAACGAAGCGGTCAAGCTCGATCCTAACAACCCGAAAATTTATAACGTCTACGGCCTCGTCTACGCAATGCTGGCGCAAGATCGCGACGCTGAGCTTAATTTTCGCCGCGCATTGGAAATCGCTCCCAACGACTCCGAGATCCGGCACAACTGGGGTTGGTACCTGTGCACGCGCGGCAGGGCGCGCGAGTCTATCGCCGAGTTCGACTTGGCGGTGCGCAATCCCCTCTACCGAAGTCCCGAGGTGGCGCTGACCAACGCAGGCAAATGCGCGGCGTCGGTGGGCGAGAACAAACGGGCTGAAGACTATTACCGGCGAGCGCTCGCTGTCGCTCCGGCCAATGTCATTGCCGCGTATAACCTCTCGCTTCTCGTCTACAAAGAAGCGCGGCTCGACGAGGCGCGCCTCGTCATCCGGCCCATCATGCTGCAGAATAGTCCTCCGGCCGAAGCGCTTTATCTCGGTATGTGCATCGAACGCAAATTGGGTGACCGTCAGGCCGAGGCCTCGTATGCGTCGCAATTGCGCAATCGCTATCCAGGCGCCGCCGAGACCAAAGCCATTCCAGGGGCGTGCGAATGACGGTCGGACCCGACACACTGACCCCCGCCACGCTGCACGATCGTTCCGTAACCGCGGGCACCCTGCTCGCGGAAGCGCGCGAGGCCGCCGGCCTGACACTTGCCACCGTCGCGCAGCAGTTAAAGCTCGCGCCGCGCCAGGTCAAGGCGCTCGAAGAAGATGACTTCGCGCATTTGCCCGAGCGCACGTTCGTCCGCGGTTTTGTGCGCAACTACGCGCGATTGCTCCACCTTGATCCGGCGCTGGTGCTTGCAGCGCTGCCGGATGCGAATATTGCATCGACTCTCGATCACCCGTCACTCGCGGGAAGCTCGCGTGTGATGGGCGAGCTTCCCAAATCGCTGCCGGCGCATCGGCGACCGGCGCGCTGGGCGATTCCCCTCGCGCTGGCTGCGATCGTCGCGATCACTGCGGCCTACGAATTGACGCGACCGCCGGCTGACGCTCCGGTATCGATGTCCGCGAATTCCGCCGTCGGCTCCGGCACTGCTTCCCTCACTGCGCCGATTGCACCCGCCGCACCCGCTGACCCGTCGGTGGCATCGTTGCCGAATCCGCTGCTAGCCGATCCTTTGAGAGCGCAATCGGCTGCGGTGGGATCGACGTCTCCGGCACCCGTGTCGCCGGTGGCCGCGTTCGTTCCGGACGGAATCGATGCGCCTCTCGTTCTGGCGTTTCGCGGCGCTTCATGGGCGGAGGTGAAAGATCGCGGCGGTGCCGTCGTGTTGTCGACGATCGGCATCAACGGCGCAACGCACAGCGTCCGCGGCTCGCCGCCGTTCGACGTTTGGCTGGGAAACGCCGACGTCGTCACCGTGGCCTATCGCGGCCAGCCGGTCGACCTGGCGCCGTACACCAAACAGAACGTCGCGCGTCTGACGCTGCAGTAGGCGCCTGCTTGACGCTCGATGCCACCTCCGCAGGGGCGCGTCACGCCGGCATGGCGAAACCGGCCGCTGTGCAGGCCGTCCGCGGCATGAACGATGTGCTGCCCTCCGAAGCGCCCATGTGGGCGTTCCTCGAAGACACGATTCGCGACGTCTTCCGCCAATACGGTTATCGCAACATCCGCACTCCAATTGTCGAGAAGACCGAGCTCTTCGTACGCGGCGTGGGACAGGTGACGGACATCGTCGAAAAAGAGATGTACACGTTCGACGACAACGGGGAGAGCCTTACGCTGCGGCCGGAAGGAACGGCGCCGACGGTCCGCGCCGCGCTGGAGCACAACCTCTTGTACGACGGTCCGCAACGCCTCTGGTACAGCGGTCCGCTGTTCCGCCACGAGCGGCCGCAAAAGGGCCGCTATCGTCAATACCACACCTTTGGCGCCGAGGCGGTCGGGTTTGCCGGACCCGACATCGACATTGAATTGCTGGTGATGGTCGATCGCCTGTGGCGGCGACTCGGGCTCGACCACATCACGCTCGAACTCAATACGATCGGCAGTGTTGCGGAGCGGCGCGCATTTCGCGATCGGTTGACCGCGTATTTCGAACAGCATCACGGCCTGCTCGATGCCGACGCGCAACGACGGCTGCAAAGCAACCCGCTGCGGATCCTCGACAGCAAGGATCCTGCGATGCAGCCATTACTCGACGGCGCACCCAAGCTCCTGGAAACGCTGGGTGATGAATCCCGCGGACGGTTCGAGGCGGTCGCGGCGGGCATGCGTGCGGCGAAAATTCCCTTTCGCGTCAATCCGCGGCTGGTGCGCGGTCTCGACTACTACAATGCGACGGTTTTCGAATGGGTGACGGCGGGGCTCGGTGCGCAGAGTGCCGTATGCTCAGGGGGGCGCTACGATGGCCTGTTCGAGCAACTCGGCGGCAAACCCACGCCCGGCTGCGGATTCGGCATTGGCACCGAGCGCGTGCTTTTGCTGTTGCACGACGCCGGACGCCGCGTTGACGATGTCCCGATTGCGTACGTCGTGCACGTCGGCGCGCAGGCGAGTGTGATCGCCGCCAGCATCGCCGAAACACTGCGCGACGAGGGCTTTGCCGTCGTCGTCAACGCCGACGGCGGCAACTTCAAAGCGCAGATGAAGAGAGCCGATGCCAGTGGTGCGCGGTTCGCGCTCGTGATCGGCGAGGACGAAGCCGCGGCCGGGACCATCGGCGTCAAACCGCTGCGCGGCGAAGGCGCGCAAGTGGCCGTTCCGACGATGGACCTGGCTGCGCACCTCGCGCGTCGGAATCAAATTCGAACCGAAGGATAGAGAAGATGGCGGTCTACGATCTCGAAGAACAGGAACGGCTGGATGAGTTGAAGGCCTGGTGGTCGCGCTGGGGCAGCTCGGTGGTGACGTTGATCCTCGTTGTCTGCGCCGTCATCATCGGCGTTCAGGGTTGGCGCTGGTGGACCGCGAAGCAGACCGACGAAGCGGCCACACTTTATGCGGCAGTTTCACAGGCAGCGAGAGAGAGCGATCTCCCGAAGGCCAAAGACGCGGCGGCGCAACTCACGGACAAATTCTCCGGCACTGGGTATGCGCCGCGCGCCGCGTTGGTACTCGCCAAGATGCAGTTCGACGCCAAGGATGCCGCGGCAGCGAAGGCGCAGCTGCAATGGGTGGTCGATCGCGCCGATGAAACGGAACTCAAAGAAATCGCGCGCTACCGGATGGCTGTTCTGCTTCTGGATGACAAGCAGTACGACGAAGCGCTGCGCTTGCTCGACTCCAAGCACGGCGAACCGTTCGCGGCTGTCTACGCCGATCTGCGCGGGGATGCGCTGGCTTCGGCAGGCCGGCCTGCCGAAGCCCGGGCGGCGTATCAGACAGCGCTCGCGAAATTCGATGTCAAGTCGCCATACCGCAATTACGTGCAGGTCAAGATGGACGCGCTGCCCGCCGCCGCCGCGACCCAGTCCGGTTCGGCTGCCGTGCCCGCGAACGTGCCGGCCGCCGGAGCCACTGCACCTATGCCGCCCCGTCCGGCCGCCGGCCCGGCCGCTGGATCAACAAGCGCGCCGGCGGCGGGAGCACCCGCGCAATGACGCACGAGAGTGTTGCCTCAGCACGCCGGTTGGCGCGCTACGGCGCTGCGGCGATCATGCTAGCCGCATTCTCCGGATGCGCGACCGTACGCGAATACATACCGACGATTCCGCCGCCGTCATTCGGCTGGCTATGGAGCGACAAGAAGCCCGGACCGTTGCCCGAGCTCGCCGCATCGGTGACGGCGCGCGTGGCATGGCAGGCGCCGGTCGGGAAGGCCGCGCCCGGGTTCGCACCTGCCGTATTGGCCGATGCCATTTATGCCGCATCGCCCGACGGGACGATCGTCCGGGTCGAACCCGCTTCCGGGCGCGTCGCCTGGCGCATCACCGCCAACCGCCGCTTGTCGGCCGGCGTGGGCGCCGATGCGAGCGTGATTGCGGTCGGCACCGACAAGGGCGACGTGGTCGCGTTCGATACGAACGGGAAACAGTTATGGACGGCGCGTGTCTCGACCGAAGTGATCGCGCCGCCGTGCGTCGCAGACGGATTGGTCATCGTCTTTTCCGGCGATGGGAATATTCACGCGTTGTCGGCCGCCGACGGCACGCGAAAATGGGTCTATCAGCGGGTCTCGCCCCCGCTCACCGTGCGCAACTACGCCGGCGGGACAGTGGCGCGCGGCGCGTTGTTCGTCGGCACGGCCGGTGGCCGGCTGCTCGCTATCGATGTCAAGTCGGGCATTATGGGATGGGACGCCGCCGTGGCGAGTCCGCGCGGCGCGACCGAGCTCGAACGCATCGCCGATGTCACGAGTCTGCCGACGCTCGACGGTGCATTGGCCTGCGCCGTGGCTTACCAGGGCCGGCTCGCCTGCTTCGACGTGGCCCGCGGCACACTGAACTGGTCACGCGACGTGTCGAGCCTGTACGGCATGGTCGCGGACGACAAGTACCTCTACGTCACCGACGAGCGAGGCGCCGTGCATGCGCTGGACAAGACGACGGGCGCGTCGGTGTGGAAGCAGGACAAGCTCGCGGCGCGCAAGCCCGGCGGTCCGCAACTCATCGGGGAACACGTCGGTGTCGTCGATGTGCAAGGCTTTATGCACGTGCTGGCACGCGTCAACGGCGCATACGTTGGGCGCGTCGCGACCGACGGCACCGCCGCCACTTCGCAGCCTATGGCTCTTGCCGGCAACGCGCTGTGGCTATCCGCGGGCGGTGCGCTGTTCGCGGTCACCGTGCAGTAGCCAGTGCTCCCCATCGTCGCCCTCGTTGGCCGTCCCAACGTCGGCAAGTCGACGCTGTTCAATCGGCTGACCAAGTCGCGCAACGCCCTCGTCGCCGATCTTCCTGGCCTCACGCGTGACCGCCACTACGGCCGCGCGCGCAGCCGCGATCGCGCGTATTTCGTCGTCGACACCGGCGGGTTCGAGCCCGTGGCAACAAAGGGCATCCTGCACGAGATGGCGAAGCAGACGCGGCAGGCAATCGCCGAATCCGACGTCGTCGTCTTCTTGGTCGATGGGCGCAGCGGCCTGACTGCACAGGACGTGACCATCGCCGACCTGTTGCGCAAATCGGGGCGACCCGTCATCGTCGCGGTGAACAAAGCGGAGGGCCTGCCGCCCGAGCGCACCGTCGCGGAATTCCATGAGCTGGGCTTGGGCAATCCGCTTGCCATCTCCGCCGAACACGGCGAAAACGTCCGCGACATGATCGATATCGCACTCGACACACTGCCGCGGACGGAAGCGCACGCGGACGACCGTCATGTGGAAACTTCCGGCGATCCCGAACGCCCCGACACGATCAAGGTCGCGGTTGTCGGCCGTCCAAACGTGGGTAAATCCACGTTGGTGAACGCGCTATTCGGCGAAGAGCGGGTTATCGCGTTCGACGAGCCCGGCACGACGCGCGATGCGATCTACGTCGACTTCGAACGCGACGGCCAGCGCTACACGCTGATCGACACGGCCGGTTTGAGGCGCCGCGGCAAGGTATTCGAGGCCGTCGAGAAGTTCTCGGTGATTAAGACGCTGCAGGCGATCGAGGACGCGCACGTCGTCGTCTTGCTGCTCGATGCGCAGCATGAAATCACCGAGCAAGATGCGCATCTTGCCGGCCACGTGCTGGAAGCGGGGCGCGCGGTAGTGGTCGGCATCAACAAATGGGATGGCGTTGAAGCGCAGCGACGCGAGCAGGTCAAGCACGACCTCGAACGCAAGATGGGCTTCCTCGGCTTCGCTCAGCACCACTTCATTTCCGCGCGCGAAGGTCGAGGTGTCGGCGCGCTTCTGCAATCGGTGAACGCCGCGTTTGCGGCCGCGATGGCTCGCCTGCCAACCCCGCGCCTGACCCGGACGTTGCAACGCGCCGTGCTCCATCAGCAGCCGCCCCGAGCGGGTCTCGTGCGGCCGAAGCTACGGTACGCGCACCAAGGCGGCGTCAACCCGCCGCTGGTCGTGATCCACGGCACCGCGCTGCATCATGTGCCGGACACTTATCGCCGTTATCTGGAACATTTCTTCACCGACGCGTTCCAACTCCGAGGAACGCCCCTTAGGATAGAATTCAAGGTCGGCGTCAATCCATACGCAAGAAGTCCGGCACGGCGCTAGGCGCTTCGAGTTTGGCGGGCAGTGCGGAATCTAATCGGCACTTGGTACTCATTTGGCATAGCCGCGCATCGGCGGCTTGAAAAACTTACAGGTGCGACCAACCTGTAGCGAAGAATGGCCTGCGAACACGCGGGGAACAACAACAGCGGAGCTCTACTATGACGACCAAAGGGCAAATCCTACAAGACCCGTTCCTTAACGCGCTGCGCAAGGAACACGTGCAGGTGTCGATCTACCTCGTGAACGGCATCAAGCTGCAGGGTCAGATCGAATCCTTCGACCAATACGTCGTACTCTTGAAGAATACGGTTACGCAGATGGTGTACAAACACGCGATTTCGACGGTCGTCCCGGCGCGTCCGGTCGCGATGCCGCAGCACGCTCCCAATCACGAATCCGTCGAAGCTTAAGACGAGGATGCCACCGCCACGCGCAACCGGCGCGGAGCGGGCTCGCGTGCCGGCGTGCGCGGCGATCCGGTTTGCGCATGTTTGAGCGGCCCAACGGCAGCGGTCGAGCGCTGCTCGTCGCCCTCGATTTCGGCCGTGGCAATGGTTCCGAGCACGCGGACGAGATCGGCGCGCTCGCCGTTTCCGCCGGCGCGGAAGTTGTCGGCAGTGTCGGCGGCCGCCGCGCTCGTCCCGACCCGGCGCTGTTCGCTGGCCGGGGCAAGGTCCTGGAGATCGCGGCACAACGCGCGGAAACTCGGGCTGACCTCGTGATCTTCGACCACGCACTGTCCGGCGTACAGCAGCGCAACTTGGAGCAGAAGCTCGAGTGCCGGGTCGTGGATCGCGCCAGCCTGATTCTCGATATCTTCGCGCAACGCGCGCGCAGCGCCGAAGGCAAGCTGCAGGTCGAGCTTGCGCAGCTCAAACACATGTCAACGCGCCTCGTTGGCGGCTGGACCCACCTCGAGCGCCAAAAAGGCGGCATCGGTTTGCGCGGCCCCGGCGAAACGCAGCTCGAAACCGATCGCCGGCTGATCGCGCAACGAGTCAAGTTCCTGCACGATCGTCTGGCGCGCGTGGAACGCAGCCGCGCCGTGCAAAGCCGGACGCGACGGCGTGCGGCCGTACGCACGGTTGCGCTAGTTGGTTATACGAATGCCGGCAAATCCACGCTCTTCAATCGCCTGACCGGCGCTCACGCGTACGCCGCCGATCAACTGTTCGCAACGCTCGATACCACGCTGCGCCGCATGTACGCGGCCGGTGCCGATACCATCGTCGTCTCCGACACGGTGGGGTTCATTCGCGACCTGCCGCATGATCTCGTTGCCGCGTTCCGCGCAACTCTGTCCGAGGCCGCGGATGCCGACCTGTTGTTGCATGTGATCGATGCGGCGGCCTCCAATCGCGACGAGCAGACGGCCGCCGTCGACGCCGTGTTGACCGACCTTGGCGCGGCTGCCGTGCCCCAGATCCGCGTGCTGAACAAGTGCGATTTGGCGGATCTGCCGGAAGGTGTCGAATACGATAGCTGTGGTAACATTTCGAGCGTCCGCGTGAGCGCATTGACTGGAGCAGGGTGCGACGACCTGCGCGCGGCCCTCGGAAAACGGTTCGCCGCCGCGCAACCGCCGCGGCCACCGACTAACGCCAATACGCGGTCCAAAGCGGTCTGACTGGATACTTGATCCAGCGCCTCGCGGCCCCACCTTATTTTGCTCCACCACATTCTGGTTTCTTAATGTCGCTCAACGATCCGCAGTGGGGCAAGCGCGGGAACGGCGGCGGCGGGCCACCCGATCTCGACGAGATCTGGCGCAACGTCAACCGGCGCTTGAATGAGCTCTTTGGCCGCACCGGCCCAAGCGAGTCCGGCGGCGTGCGCCCTCCGCGCCGAGCGTTTCCCGTCGGTGGAGCCGGATTGCTGCTTGCGCTCGTGCTGCTGGTGTGGCTCGCAAGTGGTTTTTATATCGTCGACGAGGGACGCCGCGGCGTCGTAACGCGATTCGGCAAGTACACGGAAACAACGCAACCCGGTCCGCGCTGGCATTTGCCGTTTCCGATCGAGGCGGTCGAGCTGGTCGACTTTTCGCAGGTCAAGACCGTCGAAATCGGCTACAAGAATACGGTCAAGACCAAGGTCGAACGCGAGGCCGTCATGCTGACCGAGGATGAAAACATCATCGATATCCAGTTTGCCGTCCAATACAACTTGAAGAGCGCCGAAGATTACGTCTTCAACAACCGCAAGCCCGACGAGATGGTGAAATTCGTCGCGGAGACGGCGATCCGCGAAGTCGTCGGCAAGGCGAAGATGGATTTTGCGCTGTACGAAGGGCGCGAGCAGATCGCCAAGCAGACGGAAAAAATCATGCAGGAAACGCTCGATCGTTACCGCACCGGCGTCTACATCCAGAAGGTCACGTTGCAGAACGTGCAGCCGCCCGACAAGGTCCAGGCGGCGTTCGACGACGCGGTCAAGGCGGCGCAGGATCGAGTGCGTCTGGTTAACGAAGGGCAGGCGTACGCGAACGACGTCGTGCCGCGCGCACGCGGTATGGCGTCGCGCCTGATGGAGGAAGCCAACGGCTATAACGCCGAAGTCGTGCAGCGTTCCGAAGGCGATGCGTCGCGGTTCCGATCGGTGCTCACCGAGTACGCCAAGGCGCCAGGCGTGACGCGCGATCGTCTTTATCTCGACATGATGCAGTCGGTCCTGGGCAACTCGAGCAAGATCCTGGTCGACCAGAAAGGCGGGGGCGGCAATCTGCTCTATCTGCCGCTGGACAAGCTGATGCAGCAAAGCACCACGCCGGGAGCTGCCACACCGGAGCTGCCTCAAGCCCCGCGCTCGAGCGCATCTCCGGTACCGGAGCCATCCGTCACGCTGGAACCCGGCCGCAGCCGCGATGGCCTGCGCAGCCGCGAACGTTAAGTGACTTAGCCGCCATGAAATTCACGATGCCCATCCTCGCGCTGCTCGTCGCGGTGTTGATAGTCCTGTCGCAGTCGATCTATACGGTCGACCAGACCAAATACGCGATCAAGTTTCAGTTGGGCGAGATCGTCGATACCAAGACCGACGCTGGACTGTATTTCAAGGTTCCGCTGCTGCAGAACGTCAAGTTCTACGACAGGCGCAATCTGACGTTGGAGAATCCCGAGGTGGACCGCGTGACGACGTCGGAGAAAACGCCGCTCGAGGTCGATTTCATCGTGCTCTGGCGGATCATCGACGTGAAGCAATACTACATCTCGGTGCAAGGCGATGAAGAAGCCGCGCGCCGGCGTCTTTCGCAAACCGTACGCTCCAACCTTGCCGAGGAATTCAACAAGCGCACGATGCGTGAGGCCATTTCCACCGAGCGTGATCGGATCATGTCGGAAACGCGGCAGAAGGCCGATCAGGATGCGCGTTCGATTGGCGTCCAGGTCGTCGACGTGAGACTGCGCCGGCTCGCGCTGCCCGGCGATGTCACCGGACCCGTGTATCAACGGATGGAGTCGGAGCGGCGCCGTGTCGCCAACGAACTGCGCTCGCTCGGCGGCGCGGAGTCGGAAAAGATCCGCGCCGACGCCGATCGGCAGCGTCAGGTCATCCTGGCCGACGCGTATCGGGACGCGCAGAAAATCAAGGGCGAAGGCGATGGCAAGGCGACGGCGATCTATGCGCAGGCGTACGGACAGAATCCCGAGTTCTACTCGTTCTACCGGAGTCTGGAAGCGTACAAGTCGAGCTTCCGGAGCAAGAGCGACGTGATGGTGCTCGAGCCCTCCGGCGAATTCTTCCAGTACTTCAAGCAGGACACATCCTCCCGCGCGCCGCGGACCCCCGCGAAGTAGTCGGCCGTCTGGTTTTTGTCAGAGTGCATGGGAGAGCAACTTGGCGGAGTCGCTGTGGGGCGCCTTTGCGCTCCTACTGATCGTCGAAGGCCTGCTGCCCTTCCTGTCTCCGCAAACCTGGCGCGACACGTTTCGCAAAATGATTGAATTAAGCGATGGCCAGCTGCGTTTCATCGGGCTTGTGTCAATCGCCCTCGGCTGCATAGCTTTGGCGCTAACGTATGCGTAAGTGGGCATTGCCGGAAGCCATCGACGACGTGCTACCGTTCGAGGCGGCGCGCGTGGAGACGCTGCGGCGCACGCTGCTCGATTGTTTCCGCGAGCATGGCTACCGTCTGGTCCAGCCGCCCCTCGTCGAATATCTCGATTCGCTGTTGACCGGTTCCGGCCGCGATCTCGATCTGCAAACGTTCAAAACGGTCGATCCGGTGTCGGGGCGTCTGCTTGGGCTGAGAGCCGATACGACGCCGCAGGTCGCGCGCATCGATGCGCATCTGTTGAACGAACCCGGCGTATCGCGTCTGTGTTACGCGGGCAGCGTCTTGCGTACGATGCCGGCAGGCCCGGGCGCGACTCGCGAAGTATTGCAGATCGGCGCCGAGCTCTACGGCCATGGGGAAATCGCCGCGGATCGAGAGGTGCTGCGGCTGCTGCTACGTGCACTCTCGAGCGCAAAAATCGACGGCCTCCACGTCGACCTTGGTCATGTCGGCATTTACCGCGCACTGGCGCGGTCTGCAGGACTCGCCGGCGACGGCGAAGGCGACGACAGGGTGCTCTTCGCGGCATTGCGCGACAAAGACGTCCCATCGGTGCGCGAGCTCACCGCGGCCTTTCCGGAGCCCGCACGCACGGCGTTGCGAAAACTGACCGAACTCTACGGACCCGCTGCTGCGACGCTTGGCGCAGCACGAGCGGTGCTGCCCGCGCTGCCCGAGATCAGCGATGCTCTGCGCACCATTACTTCTTTGGCCGACGCAGTGGCAGACGGTGCAGTGCTCCAAGTCGATCTGGCCGACCTTCGCGGGTATCACTATTACACTGGCGCCACCTTTGACGTCTTCGCCGCCGACCCGCGCGGTTCCGCAGTCGAATGCGGTCGCGGCGGACGTTACGATGGCGTTGGCCGGGCGTTCGGACGCGCGCGTCCGGCGACGGGTTTCACACTCGACCTGCGCCGCGTCGCCGCACTGGCGAGCGACTTTGTCGCCCGCGACACCATCGTCGCCCCCGACGATGACGACCCTGCCCTCGCGGCCAAGATCGATGAGCTGCGCGCAACCGGTGAAGCGGTCGTCGTACGGCTGCCAGGCGAGCCTGTCGATCCCCGGACCGCACGGCGACTTGCCCGCGACGGTGCTGCGTGGCGCGTGCTCGCCAGCTGATTGCCATCTGACAGGAACGACACGCTATGGGCAGGAACGTCGTCGTGATCGGGACGCAATGGGGCGATGAAGGCAAGGGCAAAATCGTCGACTGGCTCACCGAAAGCGCGCATGGCGTCGTTCGTTTTCAGGGCGGTCACAACGCCGGGCACACGCTGGTGATCGGCGGTAAGAAGACGGTGCTGCGGCTTATTCCGTCCGGAGTCTTGCGCCCTGGTGTCGGCATCTACATTGGCAATGGCGTCGTGCTCTCGCCCGTGGCGTTGTTGCAGGAAATTGGCGAACTCGAGGCCGCCGGAGTGACGGTGCGCTCGCGGTTGAAGATTTCGCCGGCGTGCCCACTGGTGTTACCGATCCATGTCGCACTCGACCAGGCGCGTGAAGGAGCGATGGGAAATACCAAGATCGGTACGACGGGTCGCGGCATCGGCCCAGCGTACGAGGACAAGATCGCGCGGCGCGCGCTTCGCGTCGGAGACTTGCTCCATCCGGCGATGTTCTCCGCCAAGCTCGCGCAGCTCCTCGAGCTGCATAATTTCGTGCTGGTGAATTACTACAAGCGAGAAGCGGTCGCGTTCGCCGAAACGCGCGACCAGACGCTCGCGCTGGCGGCACAACTGGCGCCGATGGTGGCCGATGTCGCGGCGCTGCTGCACCAGATGCGCGTGCGCAGCGAATCGTTGTTGTTCGAAGGAGCGCAGGGTGCGCTGCTCGACATCGATCACGGGACTTACCCCTACGTGACCAGCTCGAACTGTCTCGCCGGCGCCGCAGCGTCCGGCAGCGGCATCGGACCGCAGATGCTCGACTATGTGCTGGGTATCGTGAAGGCGTATACGACCCGCGTAGGTACCGGACCGTTTCCCACCGAATTGACCGACGGAATCGGTGCGGCCCTCGCGCAGCGCGGCAACGAATTCGGCTCGGTCACCGGGCGTCCGCGCCGCTGCGGTTGGCTCGATCTCGCTGCACTGCGCCGCTCGCTGCAACTAAACGGTGTAAACGGGCTCGCCATCACCAAGCTCGATGTGCTGGACACCCTCCCCGAGATCAGAATGTGCATCGGGTACATGAAGGATGGAGCGCCACTCGAACTCATTCCGACGGGTGCCGAAGCGGTTGCAAGTTGCACCCCGGTTTACGAGACGATGCCGGGCTGGCAGCAAAGCACCGTAGGGGCGAAAACGTTCGACGCGCTTCCCGTCAACGCTCGCGCGTACCTGCGGCGCATCGAAGCGTTGACCGACGTGCCGATTGCGATGGTGTCGACCGGCCCCGAGCGCGACGAGACGATTCTGGTGCACCACCCGTTTCAATAATTCGCCAAAAGGGATGCGGCGATGGGCCTGCACATAAGTTGGGACCGCTACAACACGCTCGTCGAGCGGCTAGCGCTCACCGTGCACGAATCCGGATACAACTTCAATCAAATCATTTGCATCGCTCGCGGCGGATTGCGCGTCGGCGACGTACTTTCGCGCATTTTCACCGCACCGCTCGCGATCCTGTCAACGCACTCGTACACGGCCGACGGGGGGACGCTTCGCGGAGATCTGGTCATCGCCGAGCACATGACGATGACGGCGCCGAAGCTCGGTGAGCAGGTGTTGCTAGTCGACGACATGGTCGATTCCGGGCACACGCTGGAACTCGTGTTTAATACGCTGCCGCAACGGTTTCCGCACATCGCCGAAGTCAAGACCGCCGTCCTCTGGTGGAAGGCGTGTTCGGTGTTCAAGCCGGATTATTTCGTCGAGTATTTACCCGATAATCCCTGGATTCATCAACCGTTCGAGGTGTACGACGATCTGGGTCCGATCAAATTGCGAGCGCGGTTTGAGCAATAGTGCTCGCGCGCAGTTACTCGCATTCGCGCCATTGCTCGAATTCGCGCAGTTGCTCGAATTCTCAATGCTGCGGCCGTGCTGCCGCGCTCGCGCAATGATCAAGAGAAAACGCTCGTGGCGTCAGTGCTACATTGGTGCCCGGGAAAGGACTCGAACCTTCACACCTTTCGGCGCATGGACCTGAACCATGTGCGTCTACCAATTCCGCCACCCGGGCTCTTTAGTGGCCTTTGTTCAGTCGCCTAAAACCGCCACCTACACCCGAGAATTTTACCTTTTTTGACGCTATCCTTGTTAAAGAACTCATCGAAGCCGCGGACGTCCGCTAAAGCTTCTTCTCCCAGATCAAGACGCGGCACTCGCGCTGAAAAAACGCAGGTGCCGGCGCGTAGTGCGCCAAGTGAGGTGGCAAATGAGATGGCGAATGAATCTTTGGCTGCGGGTGCACCGCGGCGCGCGCGACGCGGAGACGTCGATGCGGCGCTGCTGCCATCGCGTGAAGCCATACTCACGGCGCTCAAGGCAGCCGGCGTACCGCTGCCGCCAATCGAGCTCGAACGCGAGCTCTCGGTCGGTGAAAGCGCGCGCGAGGCGTTTTACGGTCGCCTTGCGGCCATGGAACGTGACGGTCAACTTCTCACCAATCGCAAAGGCCTTTTGTGCGTTGTGGCAAAGCTCGATCTTGCCATCGGCACTGTACAGGGGCATGCGGACGGCTTCGGCTTCCTCGTTCCGGACGACGGTGGCGACGATTATTACTTAAGCGCGCGCGAAATGCACAAAGCGTTGCACGGCGATCGCGTGGCCGTGCGGCGCTCCGGAACCGACCGTCGCGGGCGGCCCGAAGCCGAGATCGTCGAGATCCTCGCGCGCGGGAATCGCGAAGTGGTTGGCCGTCTGCACGAGGAACGCGGTATTTATTTCGTCGTCGCCGAGAATCGGCGCATCAGCCAGGACTTGCTCGTGGCTCCGAGTGACCTAGGGGGTGCATCAGCCGGACAAGTTGTCGTCGCGGAGATTCTCGAGCAGCCCTCCGCCAATCGTGAGGCCATCGCAAGAGTCACGGAGGTGCTGGGTGATGCCACCGACTCGGGCATTGAAATCGAAATCGCGCTGCGCAAGCACGAGTTGCCGTTCGAATTTTCCAACGAGGCTCAGCACCTGGCCCAGCGCCTGCCTGCGGAGGTCCGGCCGGCTGACCGCAAGGGCCGTGTCGACCTGACTGCGCTGCCGCTCGTTACCATCGACGGCGAAACAGCGAAGGACTTCGACGACGCCGTTTTCTGCGAGCGCAGCGGCAAGGGGTTCCGGCTCATCGTTGCAATCGCTGACGTTTCGCATTACGTGCGCGATGGCGACGCGATCGATGTCGACGCGCGCGAGCGCGGCACATCGATCTACTTCCCGCGGCGCGTGATCCCGATGCTGCCCGAAGAGCTTTCCAACGAACTATGCTCGCTTAAAGCCGACGTCGACCGGCTATGCATGGTGTGCGAGCTGCAGGTCACGGGGCACGGTGCGATTACCCATTACGAGTTCTATCCGGCCGTCATGCACTCGCGCGCGCGCCTGACGTATACGCAAGTATGGGAGTGGCTGTCAGCGCCGGCTTCGGCACAAACCGAGGAAGCGAAAGCGTTGCTGCCGCACCTGCAGAATCTGTATGCGCTCTATCATGCCTTCGCGGGCGCACGGGCAAAACGCGGCGCCATCGACTTCGACACGATCGAGCTAGCGCTCGAATTCGACGACTTTGGCAAAATCACGCGCATTGTGCCGGCGCCGCGCAACGATGCGCACAAGCTGATCGAAGAATGCATGCTCGCCGCCAACGTCTGCACCGCCGAATTCCTGGCCAAGCACGAACATCCCGCGCTCTACCGCGTACATGAGGGACCGCCGCCGGATAAATTGACCGCGCTGCGCGATTTTCTCAAAACCTCCGCGCTGCAGCTTGGCGGCGGCCGGTCGCCGGCTACGGGCGACTACGCGCGTCTGCTCGACCAGATCCGTCATCGCCCCGATTTCGCACTGCTGCAAACGGTACTGCTGCGTTCGTTATCGCAAGCACAGTATCGGCCAGACAATGAAGGCCATTTCGGGCTCGCCTACGACGCGTACACACACTTCACCTCGCCCATCCGCCGCTACCCCGATCTTGTCGTTCATCGCGCGGTCAAGGCGATACTGGCCGGAAAGCGCTACACGCCGGCGGCGACGTCGTGGCAGGAGCTCGGCACGCATACGTCGTTCACCGAGCGCCGCGCCGACGACGCGTCGCGTGACGTGACCAATTGGCTCAAGTGCCACTTCATGCAGGATAAGATCGGCGAGGAATTCGACGGCACGATCAGCGGGGTCACGAGCTTCGGCGTCTTCGTCACGCTGGACGGTTTGAACATCGATGGCCTGGTTCACGTAACTGAACTAGGACGCGACTACTTTCACTACGACGCCGTCCGTCACGCGCTGATCGGCGAGCGCGGCGGCCGCGTATTTCAGTTGGCCGGACGCATTCGCGTTCGCATTGCGCGCGTGGATATGGAGCAGACCAAGATCGACTTTGCGCTTGCCGAGGAGACCTCGCCCGAGTCAGCTTCGGCGCGCAAAGCAGCACGGGTACGAGCCAATGTCGGCGAGCCGCTGGCGCGCGAGAGCATGGTGCCCAAAGGCGCACGCCAAAGAAAGGAAAGGCGTTAATTAGCATCGTGACGAACTTCGCATTCCGGTATTCTGATTTCGCCAGTCAACGATGTGAACTGCCCGATGTGAGCGCATGAGCGAATCGGATCTTGTTGTACAGGCGCAGTCCATTTCGCCGGCGACATTGGATCATCTCGCGCAACGATTACCCGCTCGCGCCATCATGCCGATCGGCCTGGGGACGCCCCACGCATACCGCTTTCCCGACATCGCGCCGGACGACGGATGGCTGGACATCACGACCGAGCTCGGCTGCGACGCCGCGTTCATACCACGCGACCGGCGTCTGTCCCGCGTCGTGCTGGTCGCGATGGACATGGATTCAACGCTGATCACCATCGAATGCGTCGATGAAATCGCCGAACTGATGTCGATCGGCGATCAAGTAGCAAAGATCACCGCCAGCGCGATGCGCGGAGAAATCGATTTCAGCGAGAGCCTGCGCCAACGGGTCGCGCTGCTCGCGGGCTGTCCCGTCGCCAAGCTCGAACGAGTCTTTGATGAGCGGTTGCGGCTGTCGCCGGGCGCCGAGCGCATGCTCGCCGCGTTCAAGGCGGTCGGTGCGAAGACCGCGCTGGTCTCCGGCGGTTTCACCTTTTTCACCGACCGGCTAACGGAAATGCTCGGTTTCGACTACGCGGTCGCCAACACGCTCGAAATCGACGATGCTAAGCTGACCGGCCGCATCAACGAGCCGATCGTCGACGCGTGGGTCAAAGCGGAGAAGTTACGGATCTTGCGTGAAGAGCTGGTACGGGACGGAGATCTCACTGTGGCCATCGGCGATGGCGCCAACGACCTCCCGATGTTTGCCGAAGTCGATATCGCCGTTGCCTACCGCGCCAAGCCGATCGTGCGCGCGCAGGCGACGCACGCGCTGGACCACTGCGGGCTCGACGGCGTGCTGAATCTGTTTAACTGAGGCGTTCCCATCGCGTCGGTGGCACCCCACTGTTTGACAAGCAGGCATTAAATTAATCCGCTTCGTCGATCCACGCCGTCTGGATCGCTTCAAGAATTTTCTCGCCGCTGCGCGCTGGGTCGTCCGCGAACGTGGGCAGCTCGCAGACCCAGCGATGCAGATCGGTGAAACGCACGTAGCGCGGATCGACGTCGGGATGTCCTTCGCTGAGCGCGATGGCGATCTCGCGCGTGTCGGTCCACTTCATGTCAGCGACCCTCCTTCACCTGGTTGATCGTGTACTTGGGGATTTCGATCACCAGCTTCTTATCCTTGACGATGGCCTGGCACGACAAGCGCGAGACGCTCGTCAGCCCCCACGCACGGTCGAGGAGATCGTCCTCATCCTCGGAGGATGGCGGCAACGAACCGATCCCCTCGCGGACGATGACATGACAGGTCGTGCACGCACACGATTTTTCGCACGCGTGCTCGACGATGATCCCTTGATCGAGCAGATTGTCGAGGATCGATACGTCCGGTTGCGCCTCGAAAGTCTTGCCCTCGGGGCAGATCTCCGCATGCGGCAGAACGACGATTTCGGGCATCGGACGAGAGTTCGGAACGATTATTGGAAGGCGTCGACGCGCTTGCCTGCAAGCGCTCGAGCGACGCTGCGATCCATGCGCCGCGAGGCGAAGTCTTCCGTCGCCCGGTTCAGCGCTTCGACCGCGGCGCGTAGCGCCAGATGATCGCTTTGTCCACGCACGCGCGCGACTTGTGCCAGCGATTGCTCGATCGTTGCGCGCTCATCGGCGGTGAGCAACACGCCGTCAGCCGCGAGCGCGGTTTGGGTCGCATCGATGATGCGGTCGGCTTCGACCTGCGCTTCGACGAGCGACCGCGCCTGCATGTCGTCTTTCGCGTGGGCGAAGGAGTCCTGCAACATTTGCGCAATCTCGCCGTCGGTAAGGCCATACGATGGCTTGACCGTGATCGAAGATTCGACGCCGGTTGTCTCTTCGCGCGCGGCAACATCGAGTAGCCCGTCGGCGTCCACCTGGAACGCCACCCGGATGCGCGCCGCACCCGCAGTCATCGGCGGAATGCCGCGCAGCTCGAAGCGCGCCAGCGAGCGGCAATCCGCGACTTTGTCGCGCTCGCCTTGCACGACATGGATGGCCATCGCTGTCTGCCCGTCCTTGAACGTCGTGAATTCCTGTGCGCGCGCGACCGGGATCGTCGCATTGCGCGGAACGATCCTCTCGACCAACCCGCCCATCGTCTCGAGGCCCAGCGATAACGGGATCACATCCAGCAGCAACCAATCGTCGTTGCGCTCTTGATTTCCGGCGAGCTTGTTTGCCTGGATAGCGGCGCCCAATGCGACAACCTCGTCGGGATTCAGGTTGGTGAGCGGCGGCTGCCCGAAGAACTCGGCAACCGCGCGACGGATCTGCGGCATCCGCGTCGCACCGCCGACGAGCACGACACCCTGCACGTCCCCCGGCTGCAATTGCGCGTCGCGCAACGCGCGCTTCACCGGTTGCAATGTCTTGCTAACGAGATTGCGCGTGATGTCAGTGAAGATCGCCTTGGTCAGCGTCACTTTCACCGTCTGTCCGTCGGCGAGCGTCGGCAGAATCAGCGCGCTTTCATGCTCGGACAGATTTTCCTTGGCCTCGCGCGACGCAACGAGCAGCGATCGGACGTCTGGTGGACCAAGCGGCGGCAGCTTGGCAGCTTCGATGATCCAGCACAGCACGCGATGGTCGAAATCGTCGCCGCCGAGCGCAGAATCGCCATTGGTTGCGAGCACCTCGAACACGCCCTTCGACAAGCGCAGGATCGAGATGTCGAACGTGCCGCCGCCCAGGTCGTAGATCGCATAGACGCCCTCCGACGCGTTGTCGAGTCCGTAGGCGATCGCGGCCGCGGTCGGCTCGTTCAACAGCCGCAGCACGTTCAACCCGGCGAGCCGCGCGGCGTCTTTCGTTGCCTGGCGTTGCGCTTCGTCGAAGTAGGCGGGGACCGTTACAACCGCGCCGTCGATCGCACCGGCCAACGACTCTTCCGCCCGCGTGCGCAACGCGCGCAGGATTTCGGCCGAGATTTCGACGGGGGTCTTTACACCCGAGCGCGTCGTAATCTTGACCATCCCCGGCGCATCGACGAAGCGATAGGGAAAGCGCCGCGCGTCGGCAAGATCGGTGAGTCCGCGGCCCATCAGTCTTTTTGCCGAAACGATTGTGTTTTGCGCATCGTCCGATTGATGCGCCATCGCAGCGTATCCGGTCTCGACACCCTTCTCCGCATAGCGGACGATCGACGGCACCAGCGGCCGGCCTTCTTCATCCGGCAGGACCACGGCAAGCCCGTGGCGAACCGTCGCGACCAGCGAGTTCGTCGTGCCGAGATCGATGCCGATCGCACGTTTGCGCGGGTGCAGCACCGGCGCTTCGTCCGGCTCCGATATCTGGAATAACGTCATCAGTTCTCGCCCTCGCTGTCGAGGGCGCCTTGCATCGCATCGAGATCCTCGGCTAGTTTTGCCAGAAACGTCAGCTCGCGCACACGCATCGGGGTTTCGTCACGTGTGTCTGCGCCGTCGAACTCCTGCGCCAGCCGGTCTTCCATTTCTCGTGCGTCGGTCCGGACTTCGGAGAGTAGCGTGTCGAGTGCCTGTTCATCGTGCGCCGCCACGGCGTCGTTCGCAGCCTCGCGCCGCTCGAGTTGGCGCTCCAGGAAATCCACCGGCAGTTGCGGACCAGACTCCCCGCCGGCGTCGTTACCTTGCAGCGCGAGCAGATACTGTGCACGGGTGACAGGATTCTTCAGCGCGCTATAGGCTTCATTGACCCGCGCGGAGGATTGCGCGGCGAGGCGCTGTTGCTTGTCGTCACCGTTCGCGAAGCGGTCGGGATGGACGTCGCCTTGCAATTGCCGATACGCGCGATCCAGCGCGTCCGGATCGAGACGGAATCGCTGCGGCAAGCCGAACAGCGCAAAATGGTTGCGGGAGAAATCGATCACCAAAAAAAGCGGCCAAGCCGCCCCTTTTGCAGACGGCGACGGGTCAGCCGCGGGGGTCGCTCCGAACCGTTCCGATAATGAGATTGCGGGCCGTCGTAGTCAATCCACGCGCGTACATCAAACGTTGAAGCTTTCCCCACAGCCGCACTCGTCTTTCTTGTTGGGATTGTTGAACTTGAATCCTTCGTTCAACCCTTCCTTCGCGAAATCGAGCTGCATGCCGTTCAAATACGGCAGGCTTTTGGGATCGACTACGACGGTGACGCCGTGGCTTTCGAACTGCAAGTCTTCCGGATGCAGTTCATCGGCGTACTCGAGCTTGTACGCAAGCCCCGAGCAGCCTGACGTGCGGACGCCCAGCCGCAAGCCGATGCCCTTGCCGCGTCGTGATAGATGCGACGCGACGTGTTTTGCCGCCGTTTCAGTCAGCGTTACCGCCATTGTTGCGACCTCGAGCGTTTCTTCGTCATCGTGTCAGACGGCAGCGAGGTTGACTTCGGGAGCGTGAGCCGCGACGTGCTTTTTCCGGTAATCGGCGACGGCAGCCTTGATCGCATCTTCCGCAAGAATCGAGCAGTGGATCTTCACTGGCGGCAGCACCAGCTCTTCGGCGATCTGCGTATTGCGGATCGACGTCGCTTGCTCGAGCGTCTTGCCCTTCACCCATTCGGTGACGAGCGACGATGATGCGATTGCCGAACCGCAGCCGTAGGTCTTGAACTTCGCATCTTCGATAACGCCGTCCGGACCTACTTTGATCTGCAGCTTCATCACGTCGCCGCATGCCGGCGCACCGACCATACCCGTGCCGACGTCGTCCGCGTCCTTCGCGAACGAGCCGACGTTGCGCGGATTTTCATAGTGATCGATAACCTTTTCGCTGTAAGCCATGATCTTGCTCCTCGTTGTGAAACGTACTTCGAATTAGGGCGTGTTCACTGTTCACTCGCGTTATTGCCTGCGGTTCCGCCGAAAATCGTGTGGCTTTGCCACCGATTTTCGGGAAGCCTCTCCGGCCGAAAGTAGGTTTTCACTTTTTCGGCCGATTGACTAATGGGCAGCCCATTGCACTTGGCTGATATCGATGCCTTCCTGATGCATTTCCCACAGCGGCGACAACTCGCGCAGCTTGCCGACCTTGCGCTGCAACAGGTCGATTGTGTAATCGACGTCGGCTTCGGTCGTGAAGCGGCCGATCGTGAACCGGATCGAGCTGTGCGCAAGCTCATCGCTGCGGCCCAGCGCACGCAGCACGTATGACGGCTCCAGAGACGCCGACGTACACGCGGAGCCCGACGACACCGCGATGTCCTTGATCGCCATAATGAGGCTCTCGCCCTCGACGAAGTTGAAGCTGGCGTTCAGGTTGTGCGGTACGCGCCGCTCCATATCGCCGTTCACGTATACCTCTTCGATTTGCGAGAGCCCTTTCCACAAGCGATCGCGCAGCATGCGAACGCGCTCGTTTTCGGTCGCCATTTCGAGCTTGGCAAGCCGGAACGCCTCGCCCATGCCGACGATCTGATGCGTGGGCAGCGTGCCGGAGCGCATGCCGCGCTCGTGCCCGCCGCCGTGCATCTGCGCTTCGATGCGCACGCGCGGTTTGCGCCGCACGAACAGCGCACCCATGCCTTTCGGGCCATACGTCTTGTGCGCGGAGAACGACATAAGGTCAACTTTGAGTGCAGAGAGATCGACCGGAACCTTGCCCGTCGCCTGCGCCGCATCCACGTGAAAAATGATTCCGCGCTCGCGGCAAATCTCGCCGATCGCGGGAATGTCCTGGATCACGCCGATCTCGTTGTTGACGAACATCACCGAGACGAGGATCGTATCCGGCCGCAACGCGGCCTTGAGCGATTCGAGGTCGAGCATGCCGTCCTCGCCGACATCGAGGTAGGTGACCTCGAAACCATCGCGTTCCAGCTCGCGCATCGTATCGAGAGTGGCCTTGTGCTCGGTCTTGACAGCGATGAGGTGCTTGCCCTTGTCCTGGTAGAAATGCGCGGCGCCCTTGAGTGCCAAGTTGATCGATTCGGTCGCCCCCGAAGTCCAGACCAATTCCTTGGCGTCGCAGTTGACCAGCGCCGCGACGTTTTCGCGTGCTTCTTCGACCGCCGCCTCGGCGCGCCAGCCAAACGAATGCGAGCGCGACGCGGCGTTGCCGAACTCGTCGGTCAGATACGTGATCATCTTCTGCGCGACTCTAGGATCAACCGGAGTGGTCGCCGAGTAATCGAGATAAATCGGTAGCTTCATGGTGTTGGTTTTTACTTTCGGTTGCGCGTCCGCTTATACGGCACTAAGTAGTCGCCGGTAACTGTGGTTTGCCCGCCGTCACACCATTCCTTATAAGCCGCTGATCGACGAGCACCGTGACCGCCGCGGGTTCCTGCGCACGCACGAGGTGTGACAGCGTCACGCTCTGCAGGTACGAAATCATGTGGTCATTGAGCCCGGCCCAAAGATCATGGGTCATGCACCGGCGATCGTCATGACAGTTCTCGCGGCCACCGCATTGGGTCGCGTCGATCGGTTCGTCCACGGCGACGATGATGTCAGCCACCGACAGGCAATCCGCCTGGCGCGCGAGGTTATATCCACCGCCCGGCCCACGGACGCTATCCACCAGGCCGTGACGGCGCAGCTTTCCGAACAACTGCTCGAGATAGGACAGCGATATCCGCTGCCGCTCGGCGATTTTCGCCAACGTCACCGGCCCACGCGCGTCGTGCATCGCGACGTCGATCATCGCGGTGACGGCAAAACGTCCTTTAGTGGTCAGGCGCATCGAAAACGTCCTTTGCTGCCGTTCCGCTGCAATCGGATATGCGGCATCGTTTTGTCCTAGACAACGTGATTCTACAATTCCCGATAGATTTAGTCAACTAAACAGGTGAAAAGTTCACTCAAGCATCTTGTTGATTTGCTGCGGATCGAAGCGTTCCGCGGTCGCTTTGGCATCCCCGCAATTCAAGCCATCCCGCTGCAGTTGGGCCAGAAGTTTTTCGAACCGCTCTTCGGTCGTCGCGGCGTGGTCGAGCAGCCGATGAATGGCTTGAACCACGGGGTCATTCATGTCGGCGGCAATCGCGTAAGCCGAGAAACCGATCCGCGCTGCCGCCACCTCCCGTCGATCCTGCTCGCCCGCGGTAACGACCCGCGCGGGAATCCCGACCGCCGTGGCACCGGCGGGCACATCGCGCACGACCACGGCGTTCGAGCCGATCTTGGCGTTGTCTCCGACGAGGATTGGACCCAAGATCTTGGCGCCCGCGCCGATCACCACACTCCGCGCGAGCGTCGGGTGCCGCTTACCCGAGTTCCACGACGTACCACCCAAGGTCACGCCATGATAAAGGGTGCAGTCGTCGCCAATTTCGGCCGTCTCGCCGATCACCACACCCATGCCGTGATCGATGAATACGCGCCGCCCGATCGTGGCGCCGGGATGAATCTCGATTCCCGTGAACAACCGACCCCAATGCGCGAGCCAGCGTGCGAGCCAGCGAAAGCCCGACCGCCATAACGGATGCGCCACCGCTCGATGCCAGACCAGCGCGTGCAAACCCGGATAGCAGGTCAGCACTTCCCAGCGCGAACGTGCAGCGGGGTCGCGATCGAACACGACTGCGATATCTTCGCTGAGGCGGTTAAACATGATGCTAGTTTGCCATTTCCGAGCAAATTGCTCAACTATTGCTCGCTCTTTACTCGATCTCGAAGAGCGCGCGCGTGAAGGGGTTTTGCTACACTGCTTTTCGCACCTTTCGCCCGATGTGCGAGCGATTTTCGCTATTTTCGCCAGGCCCATCCGCGGCAAACTCCGGAGGATTCATGTGTATTGCCCCCACGCTTTCCGCTGCGGCGTTGGCTGCCGCCTTCTTCACTATTTCTACTTCCGCGATCGCGCAGGATGTCACGCTCAAAGTCCATCACTTCTGGGCGCCCACCGCGATGGGGCCGTCGACCTTGCTGATCCCGTGGTGCGACAAGATCGCCAAGGAATCGGCGAACCGCATGAAGTGCCAAATCTATCCGTCGATGCAATTGGGCGGAACACCGCCGCAGCTGATCGACCAGGTCAAGGACGGCGTCGCCGATATCGTCTGGACACTGCCTGGTTACACGGCCGGGCGCTTCCCGCTGATGGAAGTGTTCGAGTTGCCGTTCATGTCGGCGAACGCGACGGCGACGAGCCAGGCCGCGTGGGATTACTTCACGCAAGTCGGCAATAAGGAATTTCCAAATATCAAGGCGCTGGCCATCCACGTTCACGACAATGGCTACGTGCATACGGTGAAGCAGCAGGTGAAGACGATGGCCGACTTCAAGGGCTTGAAGATGCGCGCACCGACGCGACAAACCAACAAGATGCTGGCAGCGCTCGGTGCAACGCCGGTCGCGATGCCGTTGCCAGCGCTCGCCGATGCGCTGTCCAAAGGCGTTATCGACGGGTATCTGTTGCCTTGGGAAGTGATCCCTTCGATCAAGGCGCATGAGCTCACCAAGTACGAGAGCGAAACCGACCCCAAGTCGCGTTCGCTTTACACGGCGGTGTTCATTTTCGCCATGAACCAGGCGAAGTACGATTCGCTGCCGGCCGACTTGAAGCGCATCATCGATGCCAACTCCGGCGCAACGCTCTCGAAGGCAATGGGTGTCCAGTGGGATGCCTCGGCACCCCCGGGACGCAAGCAGGCCGCCGATCGCGGCAATGTTTTCTATACGATTCCGGCGTCCGAGCTCGCGACGTGGGAAAAAGCCACGGCGCACCTACCTGATGAGTGGGTGAAAGACGTATCGGCCAAGGGCAACGACGGTCGCGCGTTGCTGCAAAACGCCAAAGATCTGATCAAGAAATACGAAACGCAGTAAATCCCACGGCATCGTACACCGGACATGGGCGCGGCTGCGCCCTTGTTTTTTCACCGCCGCGCAATAGGCCGCCCTTGAGTGCATTCGATGAGCGACCCGGCTAACGCGACGTTCTCTGCGCGTTCCACATATGGCCGCATCGTCCAGCGTCTGTGCGAGGCGTTTGCGCTCGCTGGGGGGTTGATTCTGGTCGGTGTGACGCTCATGTCCGCCTGGAGCATCGTCGGCCGCGCGCTTTTCAACCAGCCGTTGCAAGGCGACTACGAGTTGGTTCAGGCCGGCGTAGCCGTTTTTGTCGCGATGTGTTTGCCGTATTGCCAGCTTCAGCGCGCGAACATCATCGTCGACTTTTTCACGACTCGCGCGGCACCAGCGACCCAAGCACGGCTCGATGCTTTTGGCGCGTTGCTGATCGGCCTCATCATGCTTCTCGTCGGATGGCGCACCGTCGTGGGCTTGATCGATATTCGCGCGAGCGGCGAAACCGGCACGATCCTCGGGTTGCCGACGTGGTACACGTACGCCGGCATCGTGCCCGGGCTGTTCCTGACCGCCGTAGCGGCATTTTATACGGCAGCGCAATACTGGCGCCATGCAACGCCAATGAGACGCGATGAGACGCCGATGAGACGCCGATGAGTAGCTTGGTCATTGGCGGCCTGCTGTTCGCCGGCATGCTTGTGCTGATGGCGGCGCGGGTGCCAATCGCCGTCGCCATGTTCCTTCCAGGCGCAGTCGGCTACGTGGCGCTCGCGGGGAACAACGCGTTCTTAAGCCATCTGAAGGGGGCCGTATTCGCCCGCTTCTCCGTGTACGACCTGTCGATTATTCCCTTATTCCTGCTGATGGGTCAGTTCGCGACTCAAGGCGGATTGAGTCGCTCGCTATTCGCGTTCGCGAGCTCGCTGGTCGGACATTTCCGCGGAGGGATCGCGATGGCCGCGATGCTCGCGTGTGCCGCGTTCGGCGCAATCTCCGGATCGTCGGTGGCGACCGCCGCTACCGTCGCGCAGGTCGCATTGCCGGAAATGCGTCGTTTCAACTATTCGGGACGCCTCGCCACGGCGACGTTGGCCGCGGGCGGCACACTCGGGATTTTGATTCCGCCGTCGGTCGTGCTCGTTATCTACGCCATCTTGACCGAGCAGAATATCGCGAAGCTATTCGCCGCTGCGTTCCTGCCCGGCTTCATCGCAACCGCCGGCTATCTGCTTGCGATCGGCGTTTATGTGCGCTTGCATCCGACGCACGGACCGGCGCAGCCCGAGCACAGCAACGCGGAACGCTGGGCAACGATGAAAGACGTGTGGCCGGTCGTCGTCATTTTCATCGTCGTTTTCGGCGGCATTTACGGCGGCATCTTCACGTCCACCGAGGCTGCCGCGATCGGCGCCGCGAGCACGCTGGCGACGGCCGTGTGGAAACGCGAGCTCGACCGGGCGGGGATCGTTCGCTGCTTTCTGGCGACGGCGGAGACGAGCGGGATGATCTTCATGATCTTCTTCGGCGCCGACATGTTGAACTCGGCGCTCGCGCTGTCGCAGATGCCCAACCAGCTCGCGCAGACCGTCGCCGGGTTGGGACTGCCGCCCCTCGCCGTAATGGTCGGAATTCTGCTCTTTTATGTGGTGCTGGGGTGCGTCATGGACGAGCTATCGATGATTCTGCTCACCATTCCGGTTCTGTTTCCGGTCATTATGGCGCTGGATTTTTACGGGCTCGGCCCGACCGACAAGGCGATCTGGTTTGGGATTTTAGTGTTGACGGTCGTCGAAATCGGCCTCATCGCGCCGCCGGTGGGCCTCAACGTTTACGTGGTCAACGGTCTTGCGCGCGACGTGCCGATGGCCGAAACGTATCGCGGCGTCGTGCCATTCCTGATCACCGATGCGTTTCGTCTCGCGCTGCTGATTGCGTTTCCGATACTATCGCTGTGGCTTGTGCGACTACTCGATTGACATGCCGTCATTGTTCAGACGATTTCATCACCCGTTAGTGCTGGTCCAGCGACGCGTCAGCGGCGAGTCAAAACACGACGTAGCGACCGAGATGAAGCCCGAGCGGCCAGCGGCCGCTCTTGAAGAGTGCGAACTTGTACGCGAAGAAGTGCGTGTCGCCTTCGCGAGCGATGCTCGCCAGTGCGCTTTGCTGCGCCGCTAGAAGTGCTGCACCCGCCGCCGCGCGGATCAGCGCGGCATCGGCGACGCCGGCGTGTGCTGCGGCGGTCCCCGCAGCGTCACGGACCGACTGCGTCAGCGCGTCCGCAATCTCGGTCAGCTCGCGCAACAATGCGCTCTCCCCCATCCGCTCCGCCGCCGACATCCACAGCCGCTCGCGCTCTGCCTCCTCGTCGTCCCACGAGCTGTCATCCCAATCCGCCGCGCGAATGATCGAACTCGCTTCTACCCACGAATCGACGTGGCCTACCTCAGCTTCGGCGAGTAGACGATGACCGCGCAGCAACGCAACGATCTCCGCGCGATCGCTGGGCGTGAGCGGCAGGCCGACGCGGGAAAACCATGCAGCAGCTGCCGGCATCAGCCCGCGGCAAGCCGCTCGATACGGTGAAGTCCCAGCGCTTCCTGCACCGGCCGATCGGAGAAGCTGAACACCACCGCTTCGTCATCCGCCTCGAGTGCGAGAGGCGTCCACGACGGCACGACAAAGATGTCGCGCGGTCCGAATGCGAAAACCTCTTCTCCGATGCGCGCGCGCCCGGAACCTTCGACGACAAAAAAAACCGTGCCGTCGGTCGAACGATAGCGCGACCCGCGGAATTGCTTCGGCAACAATTGCAGATAGGTCGCGAGCGTGGGCATCGGCGCTCCGCCGGTCGCCGGATTCACATAGCGCAGCTTGACGCCGTCCCAAGGATCGATCGGCGCACTTCGTTGGAGGTGCGCCAGCGCATCGCGCGACCGCCGATACGGATAGTTGAAAATCGGCGACGTGCGCCCGTGCGGCGCGGCGTAGTCGACCGGCAACATGTTAGCGCCATAACGTGCGTCGGCGTCGCCTTCCGCGCGAGTTACCGGCTGCTCGGGATGCGGATAATTCTCGGCGAAACCCGCGTCGAAGAACCGAACCATCGGAATGTCGAGGCCGTCCAACCATACGACGGGCTCGCCCTCGTGCGGATCGCCATGGTCATGCCATGTCCATGACGGTGTGATGATGAAATCGCCGGGATGCATCGTCGTGCGTTCGCCATTCACCGCGGTATACGCGCCGCTTCCCTCGACGATGAAGCGCAACGCCGATTGCGAATGCCGGTGCGACGGCGCGATCTCGCCGGGGAGAATGAGCTGCAACCCGGCATAGAGCGATTGAGTGATGCTCGATTGCCCCGGCAGCGCCGGATTTTCGAGAATCAGCACGCGCCGCACCGCCTCTTCGGCGGAAATGAGCCGTCCCGATTCCATCAGGAACGGACGAATCAGGTCGTACTCCCAAAACGCCGGTACGCACGGACTATGCGGCGTCGAGGGCACGAGCGCGTGCAGTACTTCCCACAACGGCGTCAAATGCGAGCCGCGAATCCGGTCGTAGAACGACTGACGGTCGGCGAACGGTTGAACCTTGGCGTGCATGGTCAAGAGCTTGGAGGTTGACGGACTGCCATCGAAACGTCGGCGAAAGTGTACCGCGTCACATAGACGTGGTCATCCTGACCTTAGTTGCTTATCATCGCTGGTCACTCATAGTGGTCGATCGCGCATCAGCTCGTCGATGCGCGCAAGGATTCCGCGCAGGATATTGACTTCCTCGCGCTCCAGCCCCGCCCGCGCGAACAACCGGCGCAGGCGTGGGAGCAGCCGCTTCGGCATCCGCGGATTCAAGAATTTCATGGCGACCAACGTGCGCGTGGCATGCGCATACAGTGATTCCACGTCGTCCTGGGTGGCGCGCGCAAAGCGTGGCGCCGCCCAAACGTGGCCCGCGCCGGCGGCGACGCGCAACTCGTAGGTCGCGACCTGCACCGCCGCGGCGAGGTTGAGCGACGCGTAGTCCGGATTGGCCGGGATGGTCGCGACAGCGGCGCAGCGCGCGAGTTCGGCGTTGGAAAGTCCGGACATCTCAGTCCCGAAGACCAGCGCGACATCGCCTCGCGCGGTCGCCTGGATGGCCGAAATCGCGGCGTCCCGCACCGCAAGCACGCGTCCCGCGAATTCGCGCGGTCGTGCCGAAAAACCAATCGTCAATACGCAACCAGCCAGCGCTTCATCCAAGGTTTCGACGACTCTCGCCTCATCCAGTAGCCGCGTTGCCCCCGTCGCGCGCGCCACTGCCTCGGGATCCGGTAACGAGCGTGGGCCGACCAGGACGAGCTGGCTGACACCCATCGTGAGCATCGCGCGGGCGGCCGCGCCGATATTGCCGGAGTGAGTCGTGCGCACGAGCACGATCCGCACACGATCGAGCGCGCTCGCGGGAACGAAAGGAGTATCGGAGGCGGCGGTGAAGGTCACGATCGAGGGAAATGGCGCGCTGTGAACGGGTGCTGGAGCGCAAGGGAGCGCTTCGAGTATGCGTAAAATAGCTGGATTCAAGCTCTTTGACACGCCATGCACCCGATGCTCACGACGGCCGTGAAGGCAGCGCGCCGCGCCGGCAATATCATCAATCGCGGCGCGCGGGACTTGGACCTTCTGACGGTCACCTCCAAAGGTCCCAAGGACTTCGTGAGCGAAGTCGATCGCGCGGCAGAAGCGGCGATCGTCGAAACGGTTTTAGCGTCGTATCCCGACCACGGAATACTGGCGGAAGAAGGGACGAACGCGGGTAAGAACGAGCAGGCCGCGTACGTCTGGATTATCGACCCGCTTGATGGCACAACCAACTTCCTGCACGGCTTTCCGCAGTATTGCGTATCGATCGCGCTTGCACACAAGAATGTCGTGCAGCAAGCGGTCATCTTCGACCCTGTTCGCAACGATCTGTTCACCGCGACGCGCGGCCGCGGCGCCTATCTGAACGACCGGCGCATTCGCGTTTCACGCAGAGCCCATTTGCGCGACTGCCTGATCGGTACCGGTTTCCCGTTCCGCGACGGCAGATACCTCGATACGTACCTTCTGATGATGAAGGAAATGATCACGCATACCGCGGGTTTGCGCCGGCCCGGCGCCGCCGCGCTCGATCTCGCCTATGTGGCCGCTGGCTACTGCGACGGCTTTTGGGAAATGGGCTTGAATCCGTGGGATGTCGCGGCGGGAAGCCTGCTCATACTCGAAGCCGGCGGCTTGATCGGTGACTTGGCGGGCGACGGTGATTACCTTTTTTCGGGCCAGGTCATCGCCGCGAATCCAAAAATCTTCGCGCAAATGGTCAAGACGCTTGCTCCGTTTCGGCCGGAGTTGTCACGCGCGCACGCCGCGAGCGCCGCAGCGATCTAGAGCGGCCGTACAGCAACGTCGCACGTAAGCGTGGGATAGCTGGCAGACGCGCCGTTGCACGCGCAACGATCGTGCGCTCGCTGGCACCGGATTTGCTCACCATTAGAGCCTATAACAAATCCGGCCTTTGCAACCAGGGAGCACCCCCGCCATGTCAGTTCGCCCGTTTCATTGCGCATCGGTCGCCGCGGCCGCCGTGTTCGCGCTGTTTTCTCCTATGACCTTTGCCGCCGAAACGATCGCGACCTTGCGCGTCATGCTCCACCCATACACGGCGCCCGAGGGAAAGCTCTCGACTCCGGCACTGGCAAAACTCGAAGCCATCGTTGGCGCCCAACTGACGCTCACCGGCACCACGCGCACCGGCGCATTCGAATTCAGCTTAAGCGAGCCAAAGGACGAGGCGTCGGCGGCCCGGATGTTCGGGCAACTGCGTAATGCCCGAGAAGTACTGTGGGCCGAGCCACTGACTCCACGCAGAACGACGCGCAAAACCGCCTCGTCCGACTCCGCTGCGCAAATGCCCGGCCGCCGCCTGCTGGTTCGCGTGAAGGACGGCGTCGCCGTTGATTGGGGCGTGCTTCTGCCGCGTTTGTCGGCGCGCATCGGCCTCGATCTCAAAGTCGAGCGCCAGATTGCGCATGTATGGGTTTTGAGCGTTGCGGATTCGCAATCATCCGCTGAGCTCGCGCGATTAGCGGAGATGATCCAGCAAGACGCGGACATTCAATACGCGGACTCCGTGAAACGCGTTTTTCGCAAGGCCGCGCCGAACGATCCGCTCTATTCGCGCCAATGGTCGCTGACAAGCCCAGTCGCCGGCATCAACGCCGAAGTTGCGTGGCAGATACAACCGAACGCAAACAACGTGACGATTGCCGTCATCGACACCGGCATCCTGCCGCATCCGGACCTCGAAGGGCGTGTCCTTGCTGGTTACGATTTCATTTCGGAAGCCGAACGCGCGCGCGACGACAATGGCCGCGATCCCGATCCCCGCGACGAAGGCGACTGGCGCGGGAGCGGCGAATGTGGTCCGGCGCAGGACAGTTTTTTCCACGGCACCTTCATCGCCGGTCAGATCGCCGCGAATACCAATAACGGCGAGGGCATCGCCGGACTGGTCGGCGGTGCCAAGATCCTCCCCGTTCGCGCGCTGGGCAAGTGTGGCGGCACGTTCGACGACGTGCTTGCCGCCTTTCAGTGGGCGTCGGGCGTCGTCATTGCGGGCGTCCCTGCCAACGCCAATCCCGCGCGGGTCATCAACTTGAGCCTCGGCGGCATAGGCGGCTGCGACCAGGCGATTCAGGACGCGATCAACGGCGCCATGGCGCAAGGCTCAGTAGTCGTCGTAGCCGCCGGCAATGAAGTCGACGACGCATTGGATTACACGCCCGCCAATTGCGGCGGCGTCATCACGGTCGGCGCGCATTCCGCCAACGGCGACCGTACCAGCTATTCCAATTACGGGAGGCGCATCGACCTTACAGCGCCCGGTGGCGACCTGCCGATCGACGACCTCATCGTGTCCACGGCCAACAGCGGCACGACAGTCCCGGTCGAGCCCAATTACGTTTTGGGTCGTGGAACAAGTTTCGCCGCGCCTTACGTGACCGGCACAGCAGCGCTGATGCTAGCGCGCGACCCTACACTCACTGCCGGCCGCGTCTTGAGCATACTTGCCGGCACGGCGCGCGATTTTCCCGCTGCTTCGCAGTGCCACACAGCCGGAATTTGCGGATCGGGCATGCTCGACGCAGGTGCCGCGCTCTTCGCAACGGTCCCCGGTGGCGGGCCGCCGCCACCGGGAACCGTCCGCGTCGTCGAGTATTATCGTCCCGACCTCGACCATTACTTCATGACGGCGGATCCGGCCGAGATGGAATTCGTCGAGACCTTCCTGGGCATTTTTCAGCGCACAGGCCTCTTTTTCCACGCCTTCGCGAATCAAGCAGCGGCGCCCGCGAGCGCGTTACCCGTATGCCGGTTTTACGCCAGCGCGAACGTGATGATCAATTCGCACTTCTACTCGGCGACCCAGACCGAATGCCAGTTTGTTGCCAACGCCTACCCGGGAATATGGGCGCTCGAGAGCGCAGCCGCGTTCTACGTGCTAGTACCCGACGCCAACGGTGTGTGCCAGGGCGGGACGATTCCCGTTCACCGGTTTTTCAATAACCGACGCGACGCCAACCACCGGTATTCGAACGACCTGTCGGTGCGACGCGCGATGATCAATCGCGCATGGGTTCCGGAAGGCAACGGCGCCAACGGCGTCGTGTTCTGCTCGGCGATCTGACCAGCAGCGTGAGCCGCCGTGTGAGCGGCGAGCAGGGGCCCCGCTTGCGGGGATGCGAGCAATCGTGAATCACGACCCAAGCCGAAACGCGAGTGTTACGGCCTCGCACTCAGGTCCATTGAGGCCGAGCGAGGCCCGGCTTGCCGGGCGGCGAGCAAGCGCGAATCGCTGCTAGAGGCCGACGCGCGACGATGACTTCCCACAACCCGACAAAGAGGCCGAAGTCAAATACGACTGCGGACGGAGTCCTCGGTCGTCGGCTTTCGCGCGAGGCTTTCGACTTGTTCCGTTTCAATCGTCGCAGACGGGGATGGCGCGACGAGCGATGGCTCGGCGGTGTCTGCCGACCATTCCCTGAGCAAGGCGTAGCCAACGGCGAGAAGCACTGGGCCCAAAAACACGCCGATCAAGCCAAAGGCGATCGCACCGCCCAAGACACCCAGCAGGACCACGATGAACGGCAGGTCGCTGCCGCGGCTGATGAGCATCGGCTTGATGATGTTATCGACCGACGACACGACCACGAATCCCCACAACAGGACAAATATTCCCCAGCCCGTTTGGCCTTCGTTCAGCAGCCACAGGCCGGCGGGGATCCAGATCAAGGGCGGGCCTATAGGAATCGGCGAAAGAAAAAACGTCGCAACACCCAGCAGCGGTGCCGATTGGAATCCGGCGATCGACAAACCAACCGCCATCAGTACGCCTTGCGCCAACGCCGTGCCGAGGAAACCGACGACAACTCCGCGTACGGTCAGCGAAGCCACCTCCGAGAGACGCATCCCGCGCGAACCTGCGATGCGTGCGGCGGCCGCGCGCCAACGGTCGACCATCGCATCGCCATCGCGAAAGAAAAAATACGCGATGAAAATCGACAACGTAAGTTGCAGCATGCCATTGAGGATCGCCGCGCCACTCGCGATCAGGAACCTTTGTGTCGGCTCGAAAAACTGCTTGGCCGCGGCGGCAAGACGCGACGTGTCGTGCGCAAGACCGGTCCAATACTCGGCTGCCGTCTGGCCGAACGGAACTCCTTTGAGCCATGCCGGCGGATCAGGGGGGCCCCGATCGATCATCCCCCGCACGGTCTCGCTGATCCGTTCCGAGTTTTCCGCAATGGTTGCGCCAACGATCACCAACGGGGCAAGCACCGTGATGGCAATCAACAACACCATGATCAATGCCGCCAGCCATTCGCGAGGTGCTAAGCGCGCGCGCAACCAGACGTACGCCGGCCATGTCGTCGTGCACAGAATGACGGCCCACGCCAGCGCGCTGAGAAATGGCTGAAGCACCAGCAGGCAGCCGACGATCAGCACCAACAGCACGATCATCGTGAGCGTCTGGTCGATGCGCGTGGCCGGCTTCATCGCTGCGGGCAAAAGGTTTGGTGCGGAACGCGGTGAGTTTAGCAGGCGTTCGAGGGTCGCCTGGCAACTTCACGTCGTTGACTTGCTTTCGGCGGTTTTGAACGGGCTCGGTTTGTGCCGATCCAACCAGTCGCTCACGTCTTTGGACAGGTTGCCTCCCAGAAACCACGCCGCTTCGAATGCCACCAACGAAAATTTCTCTCCGCGGATCCTCCCAAACTGCGCGATTATGTTCGCCTCAGGCTCACTCGAAACAAACGCAATGGCATTTGTGTGTTCGCCAAACCCCATCAGGATGAACTCCTTCTTCGACAGGTTGGAGACCGTGTTTTTCGTTTCAGCCACCAACTGGTTGCTCTCTTTCAAGGTCGAGTAAAACATTTGGACGACGTAAAGCGGCACGTGGTGTTCTCCTCAGGGAAAAACTCGACATCATATAGGTGAGGCGCGCGATCAGAACGCGATCGATGGCCCCTGCCACCCATCGTCTCGCAGCCGGGCGCGAGCGAGCGCCTCCAAGGCATCGCACCAACCCTCGCAGGCGTTGCGCCCCGGACGGCGTCGCCAGACATTCAGCAGCCCCTTGCACTTCGCGTAAAAGTGGAAAAATCGAAGCACCTGCAGACGCTCCGAAGCGTCCGGAGCATGGTCGCTGCAAATGAGCTTGTCGTCGGTCATGCCGCGGTCTGTCAAAGTCACGGCTCCCCACACATAGACCTCTATCCGGGCGCCGAGCGGCAGCCGCGGCCCGAGAACCAGCGCGTCCAGCAGATCGCCTTCAAGACCCAGGTAGTTGGGTACCGAGCCATAGTTGAAAGGGCACGGCAGCGGCGAAACGAAGTCGACCCGGCCGGTGGAGTCGCGTTTCAGAAAGCTGCCCCGAGGAACTTCGATCACCACCTGCACCTCAGGCGGATCGCACCAGGCCTCGTGGGCCCCGGGACAGTGGTCGTCCGCTTGATTCACGGCGCAAGCCTACCCTAGCAGCAGACAAACGCGTAAGGTCAGCGCAGAGTTTGGGAGCAGAAGGAAAAGATCAGCACGACGGCGACAGTTGCTGAGAGAATCATCGAATGTTTCCCACCGTTGCCGGGGCCCACGATCCACTTCGCTCGATGCCTGACTTACCGCTCGAAGACGCTCCGCCCCCCATCCCGCCCACCCGGCCGGAAATCGACGAGTGCTGCCGGGGCGCATGCGATCCATGCATCTTCGATCTGTATGACAACGCGATCGACCGCTATCACGACGCATTGCGGGCATGGCAGGAACGACGAATGAACGGGGACAAAGGCGATGGACGATCGGCGCCCACATGACTGAGGTGGCGCAGGCTCTGCTCGAATATCATCAGCGCAGCAAGCACCGCGTCGAGCGCTACGCTCCCGGCCCACGCGGGCTCGACTGGGACAATCAGCCAGACCCGTTCCGCGAGTTTCACGGCGCTGCACAGATCAGGATGCCACTGGCGGCGGATTCCCTCCTCACACGCTACAACGACCTGCGCTGTGGCATTCTGCCGTCCCCGCGCAACATGACTCTCGGTGATGTGGGAATTTTGTTCGAGCTCTCGCTCGGCCTGTCCGCCTGGAAATCCTATGGTGGCAAGCGGTGGGCCCTTCGCTGCAACCCGTCGAGCGGAAACTTGCATCCGACTGAAGGCTATCTGCTTTGCCCTCGTCTGCCCGGCTTGCCGGCCGGGATCTACCACTATCTGAGTCGAGATCATCTGCTCGAACAACGCGCCACCATCGACGACCCACGATGGACGGAAGCTTTTGCCGACAAAGGTGTACTGATCGGCCTCAGCTCCATCTACTGGCGCGAGGCGTGGAAATACGGCATGCGCGCCTGGCGCTACTGCCAGCACGATTGCGGGCATGCCATTGCCGGTGTGAGCTACGCCGCGGCTGCCCTGGGTCGACAGACGCGATTGTTTTCCTCCGCTACGGACCATGCCATCGCCAGCCTGCTCGGGCTCGACCGCACAGCGGAGTTCGACACTGCCGAAGCCGAAGCGCCGGATGCGCTGCTGTGGATTGGCGAATCCGATGCGCGGCCCGATCTTAGCCGCCTGCTGGGTTGTGTCGGCAGCGCGAAGTGGTACGGTCGCGCCAATCGATTGAGCCCGGAGCACGTGCGCTGGCCGGACATTGAATTGATTCATGCCGCCACTCACAAATCTTCCACGAGCGAGCCCATCGCACTAGACATGGTGTCGCTTCCATCTCCCGCGGCCATGTCATTTGACCTGAGCTTCGCCAACGTTGCGCGACAACGGCGCAGCGCTGTGAACTTCGACGGCACCACGCACATCACCGCCGACGCTTTTTTCGCGATGCTCGATTGCCTGATCGTCCGCCGCGATACGCCCCCCTGGAACACATTGGCAACACCGGTCCTCGTGCATCCTGCTTTGATGGTGCATCGCGTGCAGGGACTGGAACGCGGTTTGTATCTGTTGCTGCGCGATACGGCGTGCTTGACCGGGCTGACGCAATCGATGCGTCCCGAATGGTTGTGGCGGAAGGTTGGACCGGATCATTTGCCGTTGTATCTTTTGCTGCCCTACGATTTGCGCGACGCAGCCAAGCTGATTTGTTGCCACCAGGATATCGGCGCGGACTCCTGCTTTGCTCTGGGAATGCTCGCGCGGCTCGAAGCTGCATTGAGCGACCCCGGGCTGTACCGCAACCTCTACTGGGAGTGCGGAATGCTCGGGCACGTACTTTATCTCGAAGCCGAGGCCGCCGGTGTGCGCGCCACGGGGATTGGCTGCTTCTTCGATGACGAAATGCATGCGCTGCTCGGAATCAAGGATCATTCCTGGCAGAGCCTGTATCACTTCACGATGGGCGGTGCAGTGGACGATCCCCGCCTCTCGACGCAGCCGCCCTATGAGTTTCAGCCTTGAAGCGCCAGTTACGACTTCGCATTTCCGGTACGACGTCGAGGGAAGCAGCCTGCTGCTGACGCCAGAGCGAAGCGACGTCGAGGCATGGAGTCGCCGATAAGGAGGAACCGATGAGTCCTACCGGCAGCAGGACCAGCAGAATCAGTATTGCGAACGCGCGTCTTGGTCGCATCGGGGTCGGAATAACATCAGAGGCGCAGCGATTGCCTTGAAACATGGCAGATTACCTCAACGGCGACCGGAAATGCAGGCGGATACTCGACACGCAAGAACCACTGGTCGGCAAGCGGTGAATTCAGGTGGTGGGGGACAGCTTGCAGCGGCAGCAAAGATCCGCTGCGCGTGACGCGATCTTCTTTGACCAAGCGTAAAGGGCAGTTCGACAGGATTTGCGGACCGAGAACTTACTCTGAGCCTTAAGTCGTCGACCTGGCGTTCAGTGCTGTCACGAGTGTCGCAATCACCGCAGCCACTTTCCGGTGATGCGTTCGTAGTCCCCACTCGCCTTGCCGAGATGGAACCACTGGTCCATCCAGCCCTTGAACGCTACGTCACCGCGCGGCAACAGCCACGCCATTTCGCCGTATTGCAGCGGCTTGTCCGGGTTGACCGCGCAAAGACCGGGCCGGAGCTTCTCCTGGACGATCGTCTCCACCGATTCGGAGATCATCACGTCGGCGTTGCCCTTGAGAATCTCGTCGAAGATCGTCGTGTTGTCGTTGAAGATCACGATCTTCGCCTGCTTGAAATTCGCGCGCGCGAAGCGCTCATTGCTTCCGCCCGGGTTCTCGATCACCGTCACGCCCGGCTTGTCGATGTCCGTGACCGTCTGAAATTTCTTCACATTTTCGCATTTGGTGATCGGCGCCTTGCCGTTGACCATGTATGGGCTGGTAAAAAACGCGGTCTTCTGGCGGTCAAGCGTCACTGATATGCCTCCGACCGCTACGTCACACTTTTCAACGAAATCCTTCATCAACGTGGGCCACGCGGACTTCACGAACACCGTTTCCGCGCCGAGCGCCTTCGCGGCGGCCTGCACGAGATCGATGTCGAGGCCTTCGTAGCCGCCGTCACCGCGCGCCAGGCTGAACGGTTGGTAATCGCCAGGCGTACAGACGCGGAGTTTGCCGCTCTTGATCACCTCGTCGAGTCGTGACGTCGGCGCGCTCTGCGCGAAGGCGCAGACCGCGGGCAGCGCGAGCAATACAAAGAGGGTGCTGAAGGGACGCATGATCGTGACTCCAGGTAAGGGACGCGACCGATTGTAGTCCAGCCCCGGTGCCCACAATGATTCGATGCCGAAGCCAGATCGGCGCGTCCATTCCGGCAAGAATGCAGCGACTCTAGACGAGTCATTCTTCGTACTCGTCAGACCCCTGCACCCACATGAACGATTGGATGTCGATCATGTCGCGTGGCATACTGGCCTTGGCCTTACGACGCTCGAAAAAGCGTCCCGTGCGGTCTGCCTGACACATGGACCATTGCCGACCGCTCGCGAGCGCACCGCTTCCTCTCCAGTCCGCGATGGAAGAGATCGGCCGGGTCTGGGCGACCGACACTCAGAAGCATAGTGAGATCGTCAAGCGGGCGTATGCGCCGCTGCTGATCGCCGCTCCCAAAGATGGCGTAGCCGTCTCGCGCAATGTGGCCTACGGGCCGCATCCGCGGCAGGTTGTCGATATTTTTCAGCCGGTGATTCGATCGAATGCACCCGTTGCAATTTTCGTCCACGGTGGCGCATTTGTGCGCGGAGACAAGTGCACCACCGCGGAAATGTATGACAACGTATTGTATTGGTTCGCACGGCAGGGCTACCTCGGCGCGAACGTCGAATACCGTTTGGCGCCGGAAGCACCCTACCCTGCGGGTGCCGACGACGTTGCACGTGCGACGGCGTGGCTATTCAAGAATGCCGCTCGCTACGGAGGGAACCCTTCAAAGCTGTTCCTCATTGGCCATTCCGCCGGCGGCACGCATGTGGCCTCCTTCGCCTATGACCCGGAGCTCGGCTATCAGGGAAGGCACGCGAGCGCAGCCGTACTCATCTCCGCTAGGCTACGCGCCGACCAGTCTGTGGAAAATCCCAACGCGGCGGGTGTGAAGGCGTATTTCGGCGACGACTTCACCTGCTATGAGAGGCGCTCGCCAGTTAATTTTGGCAGCTACAGCGATCTCCCGGTATTCATCGTTAACGCCGAATACGAGAATCCGCTGCTGGATGTCTATAGCCTCGAACTCGCATATCGCATCAGCGTTGCGCAGCGCAAGGCTCCGCGTTACTTGAGGCTCGCACGTCACAACCACATGTCGATCGTCGCGCATTTCAATACCGACGAAGAGATCCTTGGTCGCGAGATCGTCGATTTTTTCCAGACCTTGCGTTAGCGTCCTGCGCGAATGCGATCGCTTCACGCCACGCTTGAAACCTATACGAATGTCGCAAATCGGAGCGAGCGGTATGTTTGATCTTGACGTCGAGCGCTACACTATGGGGACAGTCGCGTGGTGTGCTGAACTCTGCGCCATTGAGGGCTTTCAGCTACTCGTTAACCGCAGCGAGATCGTCGAGGGAACTTGAGATGAAGCAGAGGCTTGCAATCCTTGGGGTCGTCATCACTTGCGCGGGAATCATCGCGCCCGCGAGCACACACACGCATGCGCAGACCTACCCCACGAAGCCGGTGAAGTTGGTCGTCCCGTATCCGCCCGGCGGAAGCGCCGATATTCTTGGCCGCGCAATCGGGCAGAGGCTCGCCGAGCAACTCGGGCAACCGGTTGTCGTCGAGAATCGGCCCGGAGCAGGGACCGCTGTCGGAACCGAATTCGTCGCGCGGAGCCAGCCCGATGGTTATACGTTGCTGCTTGGGACGGTGAGCTCGCACGCAATGAATCCAGCGCTGTCGACCAAGCTCGGCTACGATCCGATCAAGGATTTCGCGCCGATCGCGCCCGTTGCGACGATTCCGTTCGTATTGGTATTGCATCCTTCGGTTCCGGTGCAAACGGTGAAGGAGTTCGTCGATCACGCGAAGTCGCGGCCGGGCACGATCAACTACTCGTCCGCGGGCAACGGAACATCGAATCACCTGGCGGGGGAGCTATTCAACCTGATGGCCGGCATAAACATGACGCACGTGCCCTACAAGGGGAGCGCGCCGGCGCTGCAGGACCTCATTGCCGGACACGTGCAGGCCATGTTCGACCTCGTGCCCACTTCGCTTCCAAGAGTTCAGGCTGGCAACGTGAAGGCGATCGCGGTAACGAGCGGCTCACGCGTTCCCAGTCTTCCTAACGTACCCACGCTCAAAGAAGCGGGCTATACGGATTACGAGGTTACTGCCTGGTTCGGTCTTTTCGCACCGGCCGGAACGTCGCCGGTGATCGTTAGTCGGCTCCATGAAGAAACGACCAAGGCGCTGGCGTCATCGGAGTTGAACGCCAAGCTTGGGTCGTTGGGGATGGAGACAATGCAAGGATCCCCGCAGAGTTTTTCACGGCTGGTCGCCAATGACCTCGACAAGTGGCGAGGTGTGGTGAAGGCAGCAAAGATACAACCGGAATAACCAACGTTTACGCACTGATGACCCCGGTAGCTGATCCGGGCAGCAGCCCCGCCGGCCCCTCGATGCCCCGTCGCGGGAATCACGGCGATTCGGTGTCCGCTCTCATATCGATGGCGCGTCCACGGCCACGTCCGTGCGCAAGATTTGCTCGATTTGCCGCGTGCTTGCCACAAGTTTCGGCAGCAACTCGGTTTCGATCTCCCGCTTGCTGTGACGGCTGAGGCTTAAGCTTAGGTTAAGGGCGGCGATTGTTCTGCCTTCGCGGTCGCGAATGGGCGTCGCAAGACCCGCGATGCTTTCCTCCACTTCGCCGTCGATATAGCACCAGCCGGTCCGCCGGATCGTGACGATGCGCTTTTTGAGTTCGCGTTTGTCGGTAACGGTTTTTTGCGTCGCCGCAACCAGCTTTAGGGCGGCGAGGTACGCGTTCAATTTCTTGTCCGGCAGCGCCGACAGCAGCACGCGGCCCATCGAATTCAAGTACGCGGGCAAGCGGCTGCCGACGTTCAAGTCAATGCGAATAATTCGCCTCGCTTCGGCGCGCACCACGTACACAACCTCTGCTTTGTCTAAAACGCCAATCGAACAGGTCTCGCCAGTATCCTGCATCAGGGCATCGACAATCGGTTTTGCGATGGCACGAAAGCCGAGCGAGGCCAGGTAGGTATAGCCGAGCGACAACACGCGTGGCGCCGGCGAATAGATGCGGCCGATGCGGCGCACGAAACCAAGTTGCTCGAGCGTGCCTAGGATGCGCAGCGCCGCGGCACGGGTGATGTCCAGCCGCTCGGCAACTTCTATCATCGCCAATTCATACACGTTATCGGTGCCGAACAATTCCAGCACGCGCAAACCCCGCTCCAGGGATTCGAGGTGCTCCGCGCGCGGCACCGTAAAATGCTTACTCTTTTTTCCTCTGCTTGACATCAGGTAGTCGCTGGCAGTACTTTTGCGAACATATGTTCGGGAATAGTCTAGCGCAAGAAGTTCACCCCTTTGCGAGCGCACAGACGGGCTGCTCAACAAGCACCGTCTTGGTTTTGATGACGAGGCGGGATAGTGGCGTTGAGTACGCCGTTTCGGGGTTGGCTCATTTTTCGGGTTTAGGAGAAGCGCATGCAGCCATCGATGTTGGAAGAGCTCGTTCCTGTGCCGAACCCGTATCCGGTCGTATCCGAAGTTCATTACCCGGAAGTCTGGCACTTGTGCGAGCAAGCACGCGCCCTCGCCTGGGATCCGGTCAGGGATATTGACTACAGCGATCTGGAAAAAGCCGATTTACCCGCCGCAGTGCGCGCCGCCGGCGGGGAATGGTGGAGCCTCCGGGCCTGGATGGAGCATGGCGCAACGCCGTACGGCGCCGAGCGCTTGCGTGAAGCGATCTTCGAGCACCAGCCGTTCGAGATCAAGCAGCACATCACCAATTTCATTGCCGAAGAGTTCCGTCACCATGAGGTGAGCTTTCGCATCGCGAAGGCGCTTGGGGGCTACGAGCCGATGCCGCGCGCCGACTACTTCAAAAAAATCATCCCACGCTTTCACGACGAGAAAGACGAAAAGGCAATGAGTTTCTTCGCCGGGCTTTCGGTCAATACGCTGTTCGAACAGTTGTCCGGCGAACTCTTGCAAGCGCGCTATGACAACGCGCGTTATGCCTCGATCAAGAAAGCCTGCCGCCTGGTGTTGCGCGACGAGGCGCGGCACATCCAGTTCGGCCGCATCATCATGCGTCTCTTCTTCGGTGATCTGACCGACGATGAAAAAGCCGTCATTGGCATCAAGTTCGCCAAGAAACTGCGCGGTAGCCTGCTGAGCGGCGTGTATGCCGTCGTCAATCTGCCGGAGGGCGAACGCGAGCGTTCCGGCAGGAATCGCGCGCTGGCAGCCGAGTACGGTTTGGGTGCGACACATCCGGACGAAGAGATCGATATCATTCGGCGCGGTGTGGACAAGATTCGCAAGGACGTCGGCCAGTACGGCGTCGCGATTCCGCACATTCCGGAGATCGATGACGCCCGCCCGTCAATTCTGCCGCAGTAAATCGGTACTCGACGTTCTCTTGTCATATTCCACACGGGAGAAATACCCATGAATGTGCTGAACACGCGCCGTAACGATTATCTAGGCATGCTGGTTGCGGCCGTCCTTGCCGCCTATCCGTTGGCAGCGAGCGCACAGACGGCAGAGCTCAATTTGCCAATTCTGGTTCCCATCACCGGCTTTCTTTCCCTCGAAGGAACCAGTCAGCGCAACGGCGCGCTGCTCGCAATCAAGAACGCCTCGCCTTCGGTCAAGATCACTTCGGAAGTCACGGACACTGGCGCATCTCCGGAAGGCGCGACCACGGCGCTCGAACGCGCGCTGTCGCGCGGCAAGGTGTCCGCGGTCGTGGCATCGATGCTCGGCACGCAAATGCTCGCCATGCTGCCGGTCGCGCTCGAGAATAAGGTGCCGCTCGCCACAGTGTCCGGCACAGCCGATATCACGGAGAAAAACAATCCTTACGTGTTCCGCTTTTTCCCCGGCGACGCAGTCGCCAAGGGAGCGCATGTGCGCTACGTGCTCGAAGAGCTCAAGAAAAAGCGTGTGGCGCTGGTCTATCAAACAACTGCCTACGGTCAAAGCGGTCGCAGACACATCGTCGAGTTGCTGAAAAAAGCCGGCGTCGAACCGGTCATGGAAGAAGCGCTCGATGTCTCGATCAAGGACATGTCGCCGGTGATCGGCAAGGTGCAGGTGGCAAACCCCGACGTCATCATGCTGCACTTGCACGGCGGTCCATCCGCGTTGTTCATCAAACAAGCGGCAGCGGCAAAAGTGAACCTGCCGATCGTCGCCGGATCGGGCTTAAGCCAGCCGTCGACCGTGGCCCTTGTGGAACCGGCAGAACTGAAGAACGTATGCGCCGAAGCCAATGCTTCGCCGGTTGCCGGCGGCACACCCGAGATGGACAAGTTCCTGGCCCAATACCGCGCCGAGTACAAGACCGAGCCGGATGGCTTTGCGGTCGGCCAGTACGATGCAACGTCGATGATCATCGATGCGGCCGCCAAGGGCGCGAAAACGCCGGAAGACATTCGCAAGGCACTGTCGAGTGGCAGTTACAAAGGCATTGCGATGACTTACAAGTCCGACGGCAAGGGCAATATGGCGAACTCCGCCGTCGTGATCTGCTACGACGGTGCGAGCCGCACGCCCAAGATCGTGAAGCGCTACGACTGATCCCGCATTAAGCCGGGCTCGCTTGCTTCTCCAAATCCTCGCCAATGCGCTGGCACTCGGCGCATCCTACGCGCTGCTTGCGCTGGGGTTCGTGCTGATCTTGAACGCGACCAGCGCCGTCAATTTCACGCATGGGGATATGGTGATGGCGAGCGGCTACGTCGCCATCGCGCTGTTCAGCGTACTCCCGGTGCCGGGCGCACTGCTACTGCCGCTGGTGATGGCGGTGATGGCCGTGCTCGGTGTAGTGTTTTCCTGGCTCGCGTACTTTCCGCTTAAGAATCGCCCGCCGGTATCGGTATTCATCTCGACGATCGCGCTCGGTATCGTGTTCCAGAATTCGGCGAACGCGATCTACGGCGCAGAACCACGCAAAGGCCCGCCACTCTTGAGCGAAGGATTCTTCGAGGTGGCGGGCATCACGATCGGCAAGCAAGCGCTGGGCATCGTAATTGTCGCTATCGTGCTGATCGCTGCGCAACACATACTGCTCAACCGTACCGGAATTGGCCGCAGCCTTCGCGCAACGGCGCAGGATCGGCCAATGGCCGAAGCGATCGGAATCCGTGTCAATCGCATGATTGCGCTGACCTTTGCCCTCGGTGCGGCGCTCGCAGGTGCTGCGGGCTTGATGCTCTCCAACACATTTTTCGTTACGCCGACAGACGGCACCAATTACATCATCAAAGCCTACATCGCCGTTACCATCGGCGGCTGGGGCAGCTTGACCGGCGCAGTCTGCGGTGCGCTGATCATTGCTCTCTTCGAGGTGCTTTTTCCATCGCTGCCACTATTGATCCCGTCGCTCGAATTTATCGCGCCGTGGCTGTTCACTCAGACCGCCTCGACCATTTTGCTCTACCTTGGCCTCCTCGCAATCATGTTCTTCCGGCCTCAGGGCCTGTTCGGGGAGACGGTGCAGCGGCGCGTATGAACGCCGCGCTCAACTGGTCGATGTCCGGCGTGCGGCCGCTATTGATTCTCGGCAGTGTGCTGCTTGCGCTGTGGCCGATGCTGATGACATCCGCTTACGAGATGCGCATCTTCACGATCGTCGGCATCTATGCACTGCTAGCGCTGGGCTATCAGTTTATTTTCGGGCATTCCGGTGCGCTGGCGCTGACGCAAGGCACTTTCTTCGGCGTCGGCGCGTATGTCACCGGCGTCCTGGGAGTCAAGTATCAACTCGGCGGCGAATTCACCGTGCCGCTTTCGATCGCGCTGCCGCTCGCCCTGGCCGCCTTGATCGCGGCGCCAGTGCTACGGCTCGAATCGCACTACTTCGCGCTCGCAACCTTGGGTGTTGGCCAGGTGGTTGTACTGGTCGTGGTCGCCTGGCAGGAATTGACCGGTGGCGCGAACGGACTTTCCGGCATACCGGGCCTTACGTTGTTCGGCTTCGAGGTGACAAAGGGTTATGGCACGATGGCGGCGGTGTGGGCATGCGTGGCGGCCGGTGCGTTTCTGTCCTGGCGCGTCACGCGCGGTCTTTATGGTGCTGCCCTGCACATCTCGCGCGAGAATTCGATAGCCGCATTATCGGTCGGTATCGATACGGCCAAGCTGCGTTATGCGATGTTCCTGTTTTCGGCGATGTTTGCAGGGCTCGCCGGGGCGCTCTATGCGCATACGCTCCGCGTCGTGTCGCCGGAAGCACTCGAGTTTCCCATCATGGTCGCGTGCTTGACGATTACCGTGGTCGGTGGTCGCACCCATATCGCCGGCGCCATACTCGGCGCCCTTCTCATCGTCAATTTGCCCGAGTGGTTCCGGGCGATGGAAAAGTATTACCTGATCGCGTACGGCCTCGCGTTGCTGGCGATGATCATCGCGGCGCCTTACGGGTTGATCGGCCTCTTGGAGCAGTGGCGTGCAAAGTTGTGGCCGGAAACGCCGCGGACTTTGCCCAAGGCCGAGCCACTGAGGAATTCACGCGCCGTCGAACGGGCTTCCGGGCCGCTGTTGGAAATCCGCGACGTTCACAAGCGTTTCGGCGGCTTGAAGGCGCTCAACGGCATCACGCTGACGGTCGCACAGGGCGAAATTTTCGGCCTGATCGGTCCAAATGGGTCCGGCAAGACAACCCTGCTCAACGTCATCACCGGCATTTACCGTGCGGACAGCGGAGGCGTGAGCCTGGACGGCGTAGGCATTCACGCAAAGCCAAGTTTCGCTATCGCGCAAAGCGGTATCGCACGCACCTTCCAGAATATCAATCTGGTGGACGAGATGAGCGTGCTCGACAACGTCGCCGTCGCACGCTACGGATTCGAGAATGCGGGGCTTGCGCAAACGGTTGCCGCGGGCTGGGATGACCTGGCGTGGCAGCGCGCCCGTGCCCAAGCCATCCATTTGCTCGATGCGCTGGGCGTAGCCAACATTGCCCAAAGCGCAGCGGGAAATCTGGCGTATGGACTCAAACGAAAAGTCGAAATCGCGCGCGCTCTGGCTCTGGAGCCCAAACTTCTGCTGCTGGACGAGCCGGCGGCGGGCTTGAACGAAAGCGAGCAACTCGATCTTGCGCAGCGCCTGCGGGCGTTTGCAAAAGGTGGCCTCGCGATCCTCGTGATCGAGCACAACATGCCGTTCCTGATGCCGCTTGCCGAGCGGATGGCCTGTTTGGACCATGGCGATTTGATTGCCGTGGGCGCACCCGCTGACATTCGCGCCAATCCGCTCGTCGTCGAAGCGTATCTCGGTTCGCCCGAGAGGACCTCCGCGTGAGCGTGGCGCTGCTCGAAATCGAGGACGTCGTGGCGCGCTACGGGCAGATTCAAGCCCTGCGCGGTGTGAGCCTCTACGTCAATCGGGGCGAGGCAGTGGCGTTGATCGGCGCAAATGGCGCCGGTAAGTCGACGCTGATGAAGTGCGTCATGGGTATGCTTGCGTGCGCATCGGGACGCATTCGCCTGGCCGGAGACGACCTTGCCCGCCGCCCAGTGTCCGACCGTGCCGCACTCGGCGTCGGCTATTCACCCGAGGGCCGGCGCATCTTTCCCGGGTTGACGGTGCACGAGAATCTGCTTGTTGCATGCCGCGACAAAGATGGCGGCCGTGGGCGTGCCGAGGACATCTATGCGATCTTCCCGGCGCTGCGCGAGAAGACCGGGGAGCTGGGATGGTCGCTTTCCGGCGGACAACAGCAAATGCTGTCGATCGGCCGCGCGCTGATGCTGCGCCCAAGCCTGCTCCTGCTCGATGAGCCCTCGCTGGGGCTCTCGCCGCTACTGACTGCGGAAGTGCTCACCCATATTAAGACCATTACCGCTTCCGGCACTGCGGTGCTGCTGGCCGAGCAAAACGTCCATAAGGCTCTGTCCGTATCGCATCGCGGGTACGTGATCAAGCTTGGCCGCATGATCAGGACGAGCGCGTCCAGCGAATTGCTTGCGGCAGAGGATCTAACCGGCGCCTTTCTGGGCGCGTAGACAAATAGGATTCAAACGTATGGGAGCTCCAATGCCTGTTTCGTATAGCCCGGCTGACTATGCCAGCTTGTTGCAAGCCAGCCCGGCTGCGAGTATTTACATCGACGGAGAGTTTGTGGAAACCGCCGACCGCCACAAGGTATTCGGCAAGTCGAAGGGCGACTTCATCGCCGAATGCGGCTACGCGTCGGCGAAAGACGTGACATCCGCCGTTGCGGCCGCGCGCACGGCATTCCGCGGTTGGTCGGGCAAAGCGCCTGCCGAACGCAGTAAGGTTCTGCTCGCGATGGCGGCGTCGCTGCAAAGCCGCTTCCGCGAATTTGTTGCGCTTGAATCGCATCAGGGCGGCAAGACAATTGCAGATGCAGCGATCGACGTTCGCGCGAGCATCGCCACACTGCAGTGGTTTGCCGGATGCGCCGAACGACTCGACGGTCGCGTAGTGGCCAGCGCGGGAACGCTGCACCGCTATGTGCGGCGTGAAGCCCTTGGCGCATGTGGACTGATTCTGCCGTGGAATTTCCCTTTGTTGTTGTTGATTTGGAAGCTCGCGCCCGCGCTCGCCGCGGGCAACACCGTGGTGGTCAAGCCTGCAAGCGAAACGCCACTCTCCACTCTCGCGTTCGCCGCATTGGCGGTCGAGGCCGGCCTGCCAGCAGGCGTGTTCAACGTTACGCCGGGGCCGGGTCGTGAGATCGGCATGGCGCTCGCGACGCATCCTGGCATCGCCAAGGTTTCGTTTACCGGGTCGACCGAGGTTGGCATTCAGGTGGCCGCAGCGGCGGCGATGTCGGTGAAACGCGTGACGCTCGAACTCGGCGGCAAGTCGCCCGCGGTGATCTGCGATGATGCCGATATCGACCGTGCCGTGATCGGCACGGCAGCGGGCGTGTTCGGCCATGCCGGACAAAAATGCGCCGCGCGCACCCGTTGCATCGTGATGGAATCGGTTGCAGATGAAGTCGTTGCAAGGCTCGCCGCGCGCGCAAAGTTGTTGATCGCCGGCGACACAATGGATGCAACGACGACACTCGGGCCGGTCATCAACAAGGCGGCGCAGCAGAAAATCCTCGGCTACTGCGCAAGCGGTGTCGCCGAGGGCGCCAAGCTCATTTGCGGCGGCCGGGCGCCGGAGGACTTAACCGGCCCCTACGTCGAGGCGACGATTTTCGATCATGCAACGAACAAGATGAAGATCGCGCGCGAAGAGATTTTTGGCCCGGTGCTGGCAGTTATCCGCGTCAAGGATATCGACGATGCGATCGCGGTCGCAAACGATTCCGAATACGGCCTGGCTGCAACGGTGTGGACGCGCTCGCTCTCGCGCGCGCACCAGCTTGCTGCGAAGATCGAAGCGGGCACGGTATCGGTCAATACGCCCGCGGTGGTCGGCATTGAAATGCCGTTTGGCGGCTACAAACAAAGCGGCTATGGGCGCGAGCTTGGCATCGAGGGGATGGACGCCTACTTGCAGCACAAGAGTGTGGTGATGGACATCAGCTAGCGCGGACGCGTGAGTTTCATAGATGCCTTACGTTTGACAAGTGCAATGAGGTATAGGGATGGAAGAAGCGCCACAGCCGTTCAATTTCGTTCACTCCAACCGTCGCGTGATATCCGCTTGGGGCGGTATCGACAAGCTTGCGGACCTGGCCAAAGAGAGTCGTACGAAACGCCCAATGGTCGTGATGGACTCTTTTTTCGAGAACGGTGAGCTCGCCGCGTTTATCGCCGGCATGCTGTACGCCGCATGCGGCTTTGAACCTGCATTTCACTACGTGCCGGCGCATGAGCCGGACACCGATTCCGTCGAGGCCTGCGCGGCAGCTTTCGCGGCAGCCGCCCCTGACCTGATCGTTGCCATTGGTGGCGGCTCGGCGATGGATACCGCCAAGATCGCTCGCTTGCTGCTTTCCAATCCCGGCCCGGCGGACGCGATTGCCGGATTCGGCAAACAGTTGAAACCGCACGCAAGCATCCTGATCGCCGTGCCGACCACGGCCGGCACCGGCAGCGAAGTTTCCGAATCGGCAATCGCCGGCAAAGTTGGATCGGATATCAAACTCATATTCCGTTCGCAGGAGATGACGCCGCAGATCGCGCTACTGGACGGCAGCTTGTGCGTCTCTGCGCCGGCGAACGTCACCGCGGCATCTGGCTTCGACGCCGTCACGCATGCGGTCGAGGCCTATGTATCGAAGGCGTCGTCGGTGATGAGCGACCCCTACGCGGAATCCGCAATGCGCCTATTGGGCAAATGGCTGCCGGTCGCCTATAAGGTGCCGACGCACCAAGCCGCGCAAAGTTGGTGTCTGATTGCGTCCTGCCAGGCGGCAATTGCGTTCAATAGTGCCAACCTGGGGCTTGCGCATGCAATTGCAGCGCCTCTCGGTGCGCTGCATCATGTCCCGCACGGCGTCGCCAATGCGTTGGCGCTGCCCGCGGTCACGGCATACAACGAAGCGGCGATGGGAGCGAAGGCCGCTGTCGTCGCGAGCGCATTTGGCGCGCCAACGGCTGCGATGGGTCTGTCAAAACTCCGCTTGGCGCTTGACCTGGATTTGAGCCTGGACAACTTTGTGCCGACCGCAGATGCGCGAGAAAGGGTCGCTCAGGCGGCGATGAAGAGTGGCCAGGTTCGGATGAACCCGCGGCTCGCGACCATTGAAGACATGCGGGCGATTCTCGGATCGATGCGTGTGCCGACCCGCGACGGGTCGACCGAGCTCGCGATTTGAGCAACGCAACCGGGTAAACAGGAACCATGACCAGCAAAAAACTGAACCCAACCACGATCGCCGCGCCAGTTGGTGCTTATAGCCACGGCGTGTTGGCGCCCGCGTCCGGGGACCTTTCTCGGCGATGCGCGGCCGGCGTCCACACGTGTGATCGTTAAGGCGCTGGTCAAACCAGAGTGGTTGATCGAAGTCGAAGCGGTTGCGCATCGAACTTGAACCCGCGAGCTCGTGCGCGATTGCAAAACCGAAAACTCTAATTACGTGTCGGTCTGGACTCGATTTCGTCATCAATTTTTCTCGGCAACGAGTGCCTTCCGCGCCGTGACGAGCTCCGCGAGCTTCGCCTTGTCGACCACTGGGTAGTGAAGGTCGAGCAAGGCAAGCCCGTCGACGATCGCGGCCGCGACGACGGCGCGCGTGTACCACTTGTTATCCGCCGGAACGACGTACCACGGTGCATGCGGCGCCGAAGTCTCGCGGATCATGTCCTGATAGGCGTCCATGTACTCGCGCCAGTGCGCGCGTTCCTTGACATCGCCGGCCGCGAACTTCCAGTTCTTCGCAGGCTTGTCGATGCGTTCGAGGAAGCGCTTCTTCTGCTCGCCCTTCGAGACGTTGAGAAAGAACTTGAGGATCAAGGTGCCGTTGCGCGCGAGATAGCGTTCCATCGCACGGATGTCGCCGTAGCGGTCATCCCAGATGTCCTTGCCTGAGAACTTGGGGGGCAGCCTCTGCGCGGCGAGGAACTCCTGGTGCACCTTAACCGCTAGCACTTCCTCATAGTAGCTGCGGTTGAAGATGCCGATGCGGCCGCGCTCAGGCAGCGCACGCCAGCAGCGCCACAGCCAATCGTGATCCAGCTCGTGGTGAGTGGGCGCCTTAAACGAGTAGACCTGGCAGCCCTGCGGATTGATGCCGGACATCACGTGCTTGATCGCACTATCCTTGCCGGCGGCATCCATCGCCTGGAATACGAGCAGCACCGACCACCGGTCCTGCGCATAAAGCATGTCCTGCAGCTGTGCCAGCGCCTCCCTGCCGGCCTGCAATGCTTGCTGCGCGCGCGGCTTTTCCTCCTCCTTGAGCGGCCCCGTGTCGCCCGGGTCGAAATCCTTCAGCCAAAATTTCGCACCACGCGTGATGCAGTATGGCTTGGCAAGTGTGCGGGCGAACGTGTGTGTTTGGTCGTGTTTCAAGAAGTCCTCTTCATAAACCGATCAGGGGAATGGGTTGCAAAAAATGTGCTGCGGAAAGGCGATTTTTGGCGATGTCTACATCAAGATGAGACGCTTCGGCGCTAAAGCGCGTCGGGTATCGATCGCGTAGAAAACGTGCAACATGCAGAATACTGTATACGCCGGCCGAGTGGCAGCCACCTCACCCTCGACCCCTTCCTCCACGGTCAGGCGTATCGCTTCGCACATCGTTGCGCCCTTACGTCTTCGACTTCGCCCTGCCCGTGCGCATTGTAGGGCGGGGTAGGTCCGACCTACACTCAGCGCAGTGCTCATTTCACACCGAAGTCACGCCATGGACGAACAAATGCTCAGCGACCCGCATTCCGCATTGTGCGAATTTTTGGCGCAATCCGACTTCATGCGGCACGGTGGCGTGATGACCGACCTCGACGGCACCGCCGTGCACGAAGAAGACGGCCGCGTTTACGTCACGGTACCGATGGAAACCGGATTGAAGCGCATGCACGATCTGGGACGTGCGGTCGTTATTAATTCGCTGCGCTTTCCCCTGTCGCTGATTCGCACGTTCGGCACAGCGTGGTATCGGATAGCGGGTGTTCCGGTGCCAGTCGTTTCGCTGCGCGGCAGTTTGTGCGGGCGGCTCGTGTTGCAAGCGACCGGCGCAATCGGCTTCGAGGAAATCGAGGCAACCTGCCTTGCAGCGGAAAATATTAACGAGATTCTCGCCGGAGTGTCGACCTTGATCGATAGCGGCGCCAACGAATTGCTGATCTTCTTCTATCCGCGCGATTGGACGCGCGGCGAAATCATTTGGACACCGGATGCGGCGCGCGTGATGGCCGTGGCCGCCAAGTATCGCAGCGCCGCCAAGGTGATCAGCGACGATGTGAAACTGCTCGAAAGCGCGTTGATGGCCGAAGAAGTCTGCATGATCTTCCGGCTGCTCGATTTGCCGCAGGATCGCGCGATGGCGTACCAGCACACGCAGCGCAATAACTTTTTCACGTATCCCGGCGTCGACAAGCACTACGGCGCACGACGCATCGCACCCCATCTGGAAATGGATCTGATGCACTCGATCGGAGCCGGGGATTCGCCGATGGACGATTTCCTGGCCGGCGTGGGATTCGCTGTCATCGTCGGAAACATGCAACTGGAGTACAAGGGGCGGATGCATACGATTCGACTTCCCGACCCCTCGCGCTCGGCAAGTTGCTCTACGCCGTCGGCGAGCTTGGTTCGCAGTTAAGCGCCGGTCGATAGATGAGGACTCCGCAAGACCTTTCACCGCGCGCCGCGCGCGCCTACGTCACGCATCTGGCCAAGACGGTCCTGCGACACGAGCCAAACAATGTGCGACGCCGCGGTGGGGGATTAACCAACTTTGTTTACCAGGTCGACGTAGCCGATCAAAGCCTGATCGTCAGAATCAATGCTGCTCCGGAGAAGCTGCGGACATTCAAGCGCGAGCAGCAGGGGATGAACCTAGCGCGCGACGCAGGGCTACCGGTTCCTCAGGTGCTGCATGTCGGCGCTGATCCGCACCCCTTCATGGTGCTTGACAACGTGCGCGGCGCAGTCGGCACGCATGCGTACAATCGGTTCACCACCGTACATCAGATGGGCGAGCTCACCGCAGATACAGCCTAATGTCCGATTGAGCGAACGCATTATTGCTGAAGCCAAACGGAACGCGAAAAAGAGCGGCGTCTTACTCGGCATGTCGCCAGAGCAGGTTATCGGAAGCAGTTGGGGAAAGCCCCGGAGTATCAATCGCACGACAGGCTCTTACGGCACACATGAACAGTGGGTGTACGGCGGCGCCTACCTCTATTTTCAAAACGGCGGTCTCAAGTCGATCCAGCACTAGAAAGCGCAACCGCGGAAAAGAAACGTACACGCCCAATCGAAGCATGGGCCGTCCTGGTGCTGCATTGGGTTTGGCGCGAACAATTGGCTTACTTCCGCTCCCGCGATTTCATTCTCTCCGCTGCCTCGGCTTCAGAAAGGACCGAGTTGTCGCGCGGATCTTGAGTGCCGATGAGCTTCCACTTCGTATACGGAGGCGGCGAGCCAACCGGGGCATCTGCAAGGAAGGCAAAGCGGACGTGTTGCTTCTTGTACTCGAGAAAGCGAGTTACGAGGGGAGGCCTTGGTCTATCGTATTCAGTGGACTCGACACGATCGGGCTTCCCGTACCTTGCGATGATTTCATTCGGGGAACTGAGCTGTGATAGCTCGGACGAGACCAGATTTACGCCAAATCGCATTTGCTCCCCTCACCGACGGCTCTCGACCCTCTGCAGACATGAAGGTCCACCTGAAGCGGCCGGAGAAAAACCGTGAAAGCGGACCCTCAATCGTGACGCAGATGGCGTGGTTACCGGAGGTACTGCCAGGTTGGTGACCGCGGCGCGCAACGGCGAGTTCGGCGCCAGCACGCCGAAATAGCGATGGCGATGGACGCGCGGCGGCGGGATTAGGGCGGCGAGGCGGTCGAGCAGTTGCAGCGGGGTAAGGATCTGCGGGCGGCTGCCGCCAGGGCCGGGTTTGCTGGCGTCGTAGAGCAGGCGTTCGGGATCGAGTGCGCAGAGCCGGTCCAGCGCGAACGGTGGGCGGGCGCAGTAACGCAGCAGTCGCTCCCGCCCCGGCCGATCCGCGGCCTCGATGCGCACCGCGGCGTCCACCGAAAACCTGCCATCGTGTGCCCACTGCACCATGTTGTGCGCGTCATCACTCTCGAGCAGACCGCGGCGCACGAAGCTCTGCAGGAGTCCCCGCCGCACCTTGGCCTGCACCGCAGCGATGGCCGGCGCATCGATGCCGGTGGCCGCGTGAAAGACGACGCCCCCGGCCGGCGTGGAAGCGAACACGCCGTCAACCACCACACAGTGAAAGTGCAGGTGGGCATTGAGCGCCGAGCCGAAACGGGGGATGAAGGCCACCGCCCCGATCCGCGCCGCAGGACCGGCATCCGCACTGCGCGCGCGCAGGCACTGCTCCACCGCCCGCAGGAACAGGCGCAACGCCGCACCCTGCAGGTCGGGGTCGCGGTGCAGGAAGTAGCGCAGGCGCTTCGGCACCGCCAACACCCACTGGCGCACCGGCAGGCGCGGGAAGACGTGATCGGCGAGATGCGCTGCCGTCGCGACCATGCGCCGCGTGTTGCACGCCGGACATACGCCGCGCCCCTTGCAGGAGAAGGCGATGAGGAAGTCGTGCCCACAGTCGCCGCACCGTGCCCGCGCGAAGCCGTGGGCGAGGATGCCGCACGTGAGGTAGCGGCGGAACTCGCGCTCGACGTGGGCCGGCACCGGATCGCCGTCAACGGCCCCCTCGCGGGTGAGCGCGAGCCAGGTCGCGAAGTGGGTCTGCACGGTGCGATAGAGGAGCGTGCGCTCGGGCCGCCGCCGACGGTACGGCGGCGGGCAACTCGCCGCAACCGACAGTGCCGCCATGCCGCCCTCCTGCACCCGGTGAACCGGGATGGGCGGTCATGGTGGCGCGCAGGGGGTGTCCCCCGCGATCAGACGGATGGACTAACCGGCCTTCGACCGGTGCTGGAATTGCGATACTCCCCACGTACGCGATGACCTGGCCCGCAGTTACGCCATCGCCTGGTAGTCAGGCCTCCGCGCGCGCCGCCATGGCGCGGCGTGGGAACCACTCGCGCCCGCCGCCGCCTACCCGCCCGCAGTCTGCCCGGTAGCGCTGTGTTGCCGGCGCCATCGGCCCGGAAAGCTGCCTCAGCACCGCGCAGACAGTCGGTCTTCGCCGCTCGCTCGCCGCTTCACCAGCATCGCCAAGCCAGGAATACTCGGCTTGCTGGGTTGAATTTCCTTTCCTTTATATCGGAGATGGACAGTTCTGGCGGCAGGACAGCGCGGGGAATACGTTCGGGCCTTACTTAGCAGTAGCTATTGGAGGCGAGGTCGGAATCGAACCGGCTTAATCCGGAGACGGTCCTCAACTTGGCTATCGCTTCGTCGTCTTCCGGCCGGTCGGACGACCACGGACGCCTGGCTTGCGCCGGGCAGACTTCCCAGCGCTATGCTTCACCGTGGTTTTGCCCGCCCGGGCGCGGTCAACCGCGGGTCTGGCGATGAGCTCGCGCAGGGTCGCATCGATGCGGGTCTGCCAGCCGGGGCCGGTACCCTTGAAGTGCTCGACCACTTCGGGCGATAAGCGCAGGGCGGTCCTGACTTTCGTGGGCGCCTTCTGAGGCCCACGCCGTCGCGTGGATAGCGTCGCCTGAAGCGATGCCGACAACTGGTCGAATGTCTTCGCGCGAGCGACGTCCGCCTCAGACCACTCAGGGTTGTCGGCGTCGATCGGTACATTCCTGGGTTTGCGACTCATAGCGTCGTATCTCGCGATCATTGGCCCTGCGGAAGCTGATCACCCGGATGCCGTCTTCTATCTCCGTGAACACTAACGCATGCAACCGGCCGTCGAGCATTCCGAGAGCACGGATGCGTGTCTCGCCGTAGTCGCGCCGCTTGTCCTCAACAAACAGTGCTGTCTCGAAATCTAAGTCGTCAGCGCGTTGAAACGATAGCCCGCGGTCGTCGATATTGCGCTGATTTGATGGGGTCAAAGTCGATCAGCACGAATTAATTGTGCTCACAATCCGATGAGGTGTCAAGCAATTTGTGACCACACTATATGTGGCAAGTCGCCAATGGACAGAGAGCGGACGAGCGAATGAGCAGACACAAAAAAGCCGCGCGAGCGGCTTCTCTTAGTATGCATGGAGGCGGGGGTCGGAATCGAACGCGCTAGGTATTCCGCGGCGCAGCGCATGAAATACCCCCGCCAGTCCCCCAATTGCCCTGCCCGAGTGTCTGCGAACGTTCGCGGTGTGCGCCATTATCCGCGCATGTCACCCCTCCGCATCCACGTTAAGCGAGCCGCTACTGTCGGGTTCTCTTACAATTCAGCCCTTGGCGGGCCTCCCCGTGTGAGCCAGCCATCTGATTACTATGATATCAACATGTTTGGCGCGTCTAATGCTTTCTTTGTACAGAACAGGTCTGACGAGGGAGCAGAAATGTCTTCCGCAGGTATGACCCACGTCGCCAATCTGCCCCGCGCATATCACCGCCGGTCCTAGAGATGCCCTCTACGAGGGCAGGCCGGTCCACGCCGGCCAGACGTGCAATTACGTCGGCGGCATGGTGCCATTCGCGAAGACGACGGCGCAGCGCCTGGTGACCGGCGATCCGCGTCTCTCTCTGGAAGAGCGCTATGGTAGCATGCGGGCTACGTCGCCGCGGTGACGGCCGCTGCGAACAACGCGTTCAGTCAGGGTTACCTGCTTGCAGCTGACCGCGACGCTCTCATCGCGCAGGCTGAGGCAAGCAATGTCTGCAATCAGCCTAGCGACGGCGGGATGTGTAATCCAGGACCATAATAACGACCGGCTTCTTTCGTCTTCTGGGGAGGTGACATGAGAAAGCGTGTGTTGGCGTTAGCGGTAGGCGTCCTCGCGTTGGCGGCCTCGCTGCCGGCAAGTGCGATCATCGGCTTCAATGACCTATTCGATCCCAGCGAGTGGGCTACGACCGTCCTCGGCAATCTGATCGGGGGGTCGCCCAATCCGGGTACCACCTCGATGTCCAATAGCGACCTCAGCATCACGGGAGGCGATTCGATCAGCCCGGATCCGGCCAACGACGCTCCTGGTTGCGCGGGTGGCATTTTCGGCTTCATCACTAGTCCGTGCGAAATCCGCATCACCACAACCGGCTTTCCTACCCCGTTCTTGTTCTCGTTCAGGTGGGATTACGTCACGAGCGATACCGCCGGTCCTTTAGGCGACCTGTTCGGCATGCTGGTGAATGACGTCAGGACGCAACTATCGGACCCGGGCGGGCCGCTTAATCAGAGCGGCCTGATCGAAGTGATCGCCAACACGTCCTTCGGATGGTTCATCAACTGCACGGATTGCATCGGGGGCCCAGCCACGGCGAGGATCAGCGCGTTCCAGGCGATAGCCCAAGTGCCGGAGCCGGGCTTGCTCGCGCTGCTCGGCGTGGGGCTTGCCGGTTTGTGCGTGACGCTTCGACGCGTGGCTTAGAGTGCGCCGTTGTGCGAGCGAGGGCGGCGCCTTGCTGCCCTCGTCTGGCATCCGCACAGCAGATTGTATGGTTCCCGGAGCCGGGCTCGAACGCGCTAGGTATTCCGCGACCTAGCGCATGAAATACCCCCGCCAGTCCCCCCAATTGCCTGAGCGAGAAAAGAATCGGGAAGGACCGCGCCCGCTGACCTGGGCGCGGCGCTTCGAGCTCCCAGTTACTGCGCCTCAACTCGTCGACTTCTGCCGTAAGGCGCCCGATGTGCAAGCGATGATCCGCGCCGAGGTGGAACCCGGCGCTACACACGCAGAGGCAGGAGCGAAGGGCGGACGTGGGAATAAAGCTACTGACAATGTAAGTAGCTTTGCAGGATTCGGCAACGATCCGACCTACACGCTACGTCGTCTTAAGCGTGATCGTCCGGACCTTGCCGAGCGGGTAGTCAAGGGTGCGCTGTCCGCGCACGCGGCGGCTAGGTATCTACCCCCCATCCGCGACCGTAGCGCGCGTCCTGGGCCGTTCTACGCGGTCACTAATGACTTTCGCGCGGTCGCTCATCCCAAGCCTCATGGGAGGGATACAGGCGGTTGGAAGTGTGCGCGCGGCGCGGAGGATTCGGCCGGAGGAGTTCCATCGTATCTAGTTTTTACGAGTCCAATTTCTTTGAACGGTTGCGCGCGGTCACGCGCTCTGCCCCAAATCCAAAGCGCCTTCTTGGAAAATATCGGCGTAGGTGAGAGAGCCGGGGACTGATGCGCGCTCGTTCAACCCGTACTGGCGTCTTTTTCATTCGACTCACTTAACGTGGCGGCGGGACGTTCTCTCACCATTATTCTTAAAATGGTCCTCGCGATCGACGTTGGACTAACGACCTCACCCACCTCAAGTATTGTCGAAACAGAGCCGGAGGTCACTGTAATCGTGCCAAGTTCGACTCGGAAGGAGGCCCTGTATCTCTGGCCTGCGACGTTCAAGGTAACTCGCCCATCGGACATCGGCATGTTCATTGCGGCCTTTACCTTAGATAGCACTCTGCTCCGTGAGCGGCGTTAGCGCGCGGCCTTCACACGAATTGAAAGATCATCCCTACGTATCGGTTGCACATTAGTCGTAAGTGCCGCTTGCTGCTTGCTCAGCTCGCGTCGAACCCGTGCGAAGGTCTTTCGCAAATCGGTTTCCACGCTTTTCGTGTATCGAAACGTAGGGTCGAGGATGGATTTCATATCGGCTAAAGAAATGTTGTGAGGTACGAAATGTTGTGAGGTACGAAAAGTTTTATCGTGCCTATGTCTGGTGAAGACGCAAGAGGCGTTCCACCGCGGCAAACATGAACGTCGTCAGACACTTCAGGTCCCGCAACTAATTCGAACTCGCCCCCATGTGTCAAATCCCTCGACGCCGCGCTTCACAACTGTATCCAAACATCTGTTATGGACATCTCGTATGGAGCCCCTGCAACATCACGCCGCCGCGCTCCGAGGCGAGCGATACGCGAAGTGACGCGAGTGCACCGGCCATGTCATTCCTTTAAAGAAATAGATGCCTGCCGCGAACCGATCCCGGGCGGCTCCGCAGGCTGTCGCTGGTGCGACCTGTGCCGAGACGCCGGCGGATTTCCCGTGCGGGAAAGTCATTCGCTCTTGGTAAGGACTTCCTTAAAAGCGTTGTGCAGCTCCACCGGAAAGGCCGCGAGTGCATCTTCGAGCGCGGTCAGCTTATCCTCGACGGCGACCATGCGTGCGGTCAATGCAGCGAGTAACTGTAAGTCATCCGTCATTTGCATTTGCCTTCGAGTACATTTAGACGATGTTCTAACGCGACAACGAAGTTAAGAATCTGCGACTCGATATCGTCACAACGTCTGTTTTGAGCTACGCGCTCCTCCTTTATCTGCTTGCCGATGGCCTTCAACATAGAAAGCTCTCGAAGCGAAAGCGAAGTTTTCGGCGTTTCCATCAATACGCTCTGCGCACGATTCGCCCGGCGATCAATAGCTAACGTCACAAAGCACTGCGCATGCTCTACTCCTCACCAGTGCGCGTTGTCGAGAACCGCTACTGCGGTTGCTCGGCGGCGCTGCCAATTCGCAAGCTTCGTGAGACGCACCGCGGCTGCATTTATTTGAAATAACGATACAAGCGCCTGCGCGCCAGCATCCGGCGTCGAGTTCATTTGCAGCGATGCTTCGGCGCTTATCGACAACTGCAACAAATTGTTGTCGGCGTAGTCGATACCACTCGCGTTTACTAGCACAACAACGCTTCCTGCTGACACCGTGTGCGGCACGGCGTTCGACGCAATAATCGGAATTCCGAGCAGTATCCCGCCGGTTGCGGTAACGCCCGGAAATGCGCTACTGCCATCGGTGCCACGCTTTGCCGCCAGTCGAACAGCATCGCTGCGCGACATAATCCAGTAGAGCGAATCCGTTTCGTTTGCGTCGGCTAATTGCGTGGCCAGCGCTGCCAAATCCGCGGCGATTTGCGTTGCCGTGCTGCCGGTGCTTTGGACGGCCGTTATTCCGCTCGTGATTGATCCTGGCGATACGTTGATGACAGCCGTGACGCCAGGATTGACGAACTGCGCGTCCAGAAATTCAATAGCCGATTTGAGCAAATCGTTTTTGACCAAACCTTCGACGTCCGGACTTGCGCTTTCCACTAGCTCGTTCGAGAACGCGACGATTCCGGACACCTTCGCAAAGCCTATGGTGGCGGTTTGAAATGCCAGCTCGGACACTGGAGCTGGAGCAGATTGACCCACCCAGGCGACCGAACTCGCCGCGGTTTGCTGGGGATAGCGGACGCCGAACGGGACGCGCCGCGCGCCGGTAAGCTTGCCGAGAATCGAGCCGTTGCGCAGTAATTCCGAAAACTCGGCGCTTGCATGGTCATATTCAGCGAGCGGCCCCCCCCATTCGCTATCGATCGTGCTGCCCGAAACGACAGCGCTTTTTAGGTAGGTGACGGTCGCGGGTGAATCGCGCCATCGGCTGTCAGCGAAGCCTGCAGCTTTTCTGGTGTCGCCTTGCGCGACCATTAACGCAAGCGCGGCTCGGGCAAACGCGACGCCCTTCGGCAACGCGGAAATTGGTCGGGTGGTGTAGTCGCTCAAAGTCGCTTGTCCTAATCGGTTCAATGTTCAATGCTTCGACATTGAAACCCGACTAAGTAAACGCGTGCCGGTTATTAACCGACAAACCGAGTTATCGAACCGCGGCAACGACGCGCCACAGCACGACGTTTATTTCTACACCGGCGCGCTGTACGAGATAGCCATCGACTTGGCTGCCCTGTGCACGCGCCAGCAAGCGGCCCAATGCCTTGTTGCTCAATCCGCCGATGATTGGCGCGAGCTCGGGATGCTCCTCGGCCAGGTCGCGCGCGACGAACGGTTCCGAGCCACGAGCGCCGCCGATAGCCGGCAACAGGCGTGCTAACAATTCGCGATCGTCTGCAGACAGGCGGCCCGAGCGATTCGCGGCAAAGTCGCGACGCAGGCCGCGCAGCTCGTCACGAACCTGCAGGATGGCGGCGAGTACCGCATCGCTCACGCCTTCTCCTCGTCGGCATCTTCGAACGTCCGCTTCCAGAGCGGGTTACCGCCCGGATATCTCCGCGCCTGCCCTCCCGCGGTCGTGCGGTCGAGCCTGCTTTGTTGTGTCAGCCGCATCGCGCGTGCGAGCGCGGCGACGGTACGGGCTTGCGCCTGGTGCAGGGTCAGCAGCTTGGCGTAGCGCGCTAAGCCGTCGTCCCTCGCGGTCCACTGCGGATCCCAGCGATTGAGTTCGCCAGCGACGACGCCGAGTTGTTCAACAGATTGGCAGAAGGCCGCCAGCAGCGGCGCATCGCCTCGCGTAAACCAGCTCGGCGGCTTCGTGCTAGTGACTGCCTCCCACGTTTGCCTCTGTTGCGCGGTCAGCTCCGGCGGCGCCTGAAGTCGGCGGGGAGTGACTAGCGGGACGACGGCCTGTGCAGCGGCAGATTTACGGGGCATGTTGATTGGTTGTCCTAAGAAAAAAGAGCAGTTAGCGGACTAGCGCTCCGCGGGCGAATTCCAATATCGCCAACTCCTGGACGCGATCGCCCCCCGAGGGGGTTTGATTGAACGAAAACAGGTTTTCTATATTGACGGCGCAAATAAACGGCCGCGCGTCGGTTTCCAAGTGATTGACTCTCGCGGTCGTATCGTCCCCCGGCACGGTTGACAGTCGCCCGTCACTCAACTACCGGCCAACCATCGATGCCGATCCGCACGCGCGGCTTATATCCTTTTTCGCGCAACGATTTCTCCTCGTGGTGCTCGGCGCATAGGCTCTGGTAGTTCGCCTCGTCAGTATCGGAACCGCCCTTGCTTAACGGGACAATGTGATCGAGCTGCGTGCCGAGGCGAGTAATTCCCAGTTCATCGCAGGCAGCACAGAGCGGATGCGCACGAAACCAGCGGGCGCGCCGTTCCTGCAGCTTCCGGCCAGCGAGCCGCTTGGGCGCGTTCGGCGCCTTCTGCCAAGGCTTGCGTTGAGCAGGTTTATTCATTCAGCGCTCGTAACGGGTCCATTGGCTAGCTGCCCGCTCGCTTGGCCGAGGCTCGGGCTTTGCGCTCCCAACGCTGGCGAGCGCGGTCAAATTCGTTCGTCAACGGTTTTGATTCGGGCCGCTCGGGCAGAACCGGGTCAGATTCAAGGTCAACAGCACCAACAGCACCGCCGTTCTTCCCCCTATCCCCTGGTATATATAAAGTGCTCCTGTTTCGGGAGCGTTCAGGCTCATGCACGCCGATTCCGACATATGCAAGCGTTGGCGCGGGTTTAGCGCCGATTTCCCCGTTTTTCTGTGCTCCTGTTTCGGGAGCGGTGGAAAAATGAACACTCCCGTTTCGGGAGCGGCAACGCTCCTGTTTCGGGAGCAGTGCTGCTCCTGTTTCGGGAGCACGGATTTTTTTTTGGCGGGCGGTCGCTTTCCACTGCTGATAGTCGTGTGTTGCGAGCCTGCCTTCTATAAATTTGGCCTCGTTCTTCGCGCATGGCAGGTCGGTGAAACGATACAACGAGGCGATGCGGCACGGCCCGGCCCGGCCTTGCCGTGTGCGGTCGAGCAATCCTCGTCCGAGGAGTTCGTCCAAAGCTCGATAGAGCTTGCTCACGCTGACCCATCCGCGATGCGCGAGAAGGCTCATAGCCGCGCAAAGGTCGCCATTGTTGTTGCCGCGAAACTGCGTTCGCAAATCAATCCACAACTTTAGAGCGCCACCGGGCAGCGTGCGGAAAGCTGCCGACTGATACACGGTATCGTCGATCTTCAAATATCGACGCTGCGCCTTGGCTTTCACGCTCGGTCGCCTTCCACCGCCGTCACTAGGACTACTTCGACCGGCGATCCTGCCCAACGAAGAAGCTTCGCGGCAGACAGCGCCGCGTCCGGGTCGCGAAAGGTGTCGATAACGCGTCGCCGGCCGTCGTGCGTCTTGTCCGTCACGGCATAAAGCGGTAGCAGCGGGGGCGTGTCAGCGTTCATGTCGCGCCTCCGAGCATCGCCGCCATGCGTCGCAGGTGCCGGCGCTCCGACAACTCGGCCACCTTCGCAGCCCGCAACGCGCCGTCAGGTAGTAAGGCCTCGATTTCGGCACGCATGAGTTCCCGCAGAATGTGCGCAGGCATGGCCTCGGCTTCGACGGTTGTCGTGACGTGCAACGATCGCCGGTCCGTCGCCTTGCGCGGCTTGGTCGGCAGATCGTAATTAGAGATTTGGTCGGGATTGATGCCGATACGGACGAAGGTCAATTCGATATGGTCGTGCAAGTGCTCACGCAGTTCGCGTTCTAGGGACACGTCGATGAGCACTCCCGCCGGGTCGTAGTCGCCGACGTAGAGCACTACCAGCGGCCGTGTGTCCCCGGAATGGTTGTGTTGCTCGGCCGCCTCGTGAACGAAGGACAAACTCGAAAAGCCGGCGCATGGATACAGGTCCACGGCCAGCTCCTCGCAGTCGGCCAGCAGGACGGATGCGATGCTGCGCGACTCAACCCAGACTTCACAACGACGGTCGGCGTCGTGCCACAAGTCGGCGCGGTATAGACCATGGACGCGACGCAGGAAGTCGCCGGCATCCTGATACGTGTTGACGAAGTACCCGCGCCGTGACATATCCGCGATCCACGAGTAGGGAACCGCTCCCGACCGGCGCAACTTGACGCAGCGATCCTGAGCTTGTCGATAGCCGCGCTCCGACTTTTCGACCGGCTCCGATAGCCTCGGATTGGTAACGCGATAGAAGACATGCCGCACGGACTGCGGATGATCGTCGCGCAACACGTCGATGACTTGCGCGTCCAGCGTTTCGACTTCGCGTTTCGTGCGGCGGTCGCGCTTTATCGGGCCAGCACGGTAAGCGACGGCGCTCAGGGGCGCCCCCTGCGGTGAACTACGGGCGGGCCAAACAACGCCTTGAGCTGCGCGAGCGCGCGTGCGGCCGCTCGCCGATCCGGTTTGCGTTGCGTGGCTTGTGCGCCGACGTTACACTGCCGCTTGCTCCACTTGCCTTTGTGTTCCCGATGCCGCCCGCCTGCCAGGTCCGCGGCATCGTCTTTTTTGGGATTACTCATGAGCGGCCGCCTTACGCTCGCCGTCGCGACCGCGAATTGCGGCCGTCATGCTGCCACTGACCGCTTCCTTGTCGAACGTTGCGAGCGTTTCGGCTATTTCAGACGCGAGCCACCACTCGCGTTTTCCGCCGGGGTCGCGCTTGCCGATAGGGATTCGGCCGCGGCGTTGTTGCTCGCGAAACCACGTTGCCCCGTAGCCGATGATCCCCATAAACTCGCGCCGGTATACGCGCCGGTCGAAGCCTTGCGGGCGTGCTGAACTGTCCATTGATCGCCAACCTCCGTTTCGAACGCGCTTTGTTGCGCATTACGGAAGTGTGGGCGACGAAAAAGGAAATGTATTTTCGCTTTAGGCCGTCAGCTTAAACATTAACTCGCGCGCCTGCTCCCATACTTGGCGCGCCTTTGCGGCGCCGGCGCTCGCGCCTTGGTCGATAAGCCTGTCCGATGCCTCAATGCCCGCATCGGCAGAAACTTCCCCCGCAAGCAGCGCGTCGAATATCCGCTCCCATGTTTCCTTATCGTCGCGCGCGTCGATTACCCGCAGGTAGAGCGGCCATTTTCGCTTGTGGTGCCGGGCCTGTACCACGTCCCCGACGTACTCGCGTTGCAGTCCGGTTAAATAGTCTTTTGCGGAGTCGAGCTGGGGCGCGAGCGGCTTTCGCAAATCAAACGCGATTTGTTGTTCGCCAGGCTCCTGCCGCTCGGCATCCTCGATGCTGCGGGATTGGGATGTTGTACAGGCCGGGCCTTCTCGGGTGAAAAAGCGGGGGCGGCCGCGCCACTGCCGGTGCCAGCATCGGCTCCCATAGCTTGAAGCGTATTCGATATTCGAGTTTGTACAGGCCCTTGCATCGCAGGTATTCGCGATGAGCCGCATCTCCTCCGCAATTGCCGCTGGCGAACATCCGGTCAAATTGCGCTTGCGCCGCGTCGTAAGTAGCCCGCCATTCGAAACGATAGTCGTCGCGCCGGCGTAGGAATTCCCACCACCATTGATCGTCCGTCGTGCGGTCTGGGTCTGGGTACGCACATCCATCGCGCCAATCGGGGACCCCTAGCGCCATCTTGTAATCTAGTGGTGCCAGCTCGCGTGCTGTCCCTGCGCGTGATGTTTTGCTCATGGCAGCCGCATTCCCCAGGTCTCTAGCTGGTCGGCCCAGGCTTGCAGCAGTTCCAGGCGCCGCGATAGATACGTGCTGCGGTTGTACACACCACGCACGCCTTCCTTGACGTGCGCGAGACATGCTTCGATTACGTCCGGATCAGCCTCGTGCGTTTCATGTGCCCAGGTGGAAAACGAGGCGCGGAATCCATGCGCGGTCTGCCGTCCGAAGTAGCCGGCGCGGGCAAGCAACGCGAGGAGCGCGTTCTCCGACAGCGCGCCGTGGCGCGTGAAACCAGGGAACAGAAACGCTTCGTCGCTGGGGCCGGTGCGGATAGCGCGTGCGCGTGCGAGCACGGCCTGCGCCTGCAGTGACAGTGCCACGAGGTGTTCGTGCTTCATCTTCATACGCTTGGATGGCACCCGCCAGACCTTCCCGTCGATCTCGCCCCAGGTGGCGAAGCGCATCTCGACGGTGCGACTCGCGGTCAGCATGAGCCAGTAGAGCGCCAGCTTGGTGTTGATCTCGGCGGGGACTGCGATCAGCGCCTTGAACAGCGCCGGCATCTGCCGGGGCGCCACCGTAGCGCGATGCTGGGTGCGAGGTGGCGCAAGAGCACCGTTCAGCAGCGCCGCCGGATCGGACTCCGCGCGCGCGGTTTGAACTGCAAATCGGAATATTTGAGAGACGAGGCGCCGGCACTTCGCCGCCGTCTCCAGCGTGCCCCGTCGCTCGACGCGGCGCAGCGCTTCGAGCACCAGCGCAGTGGTGATCTCGGCGACTGGCAAGCCGCCCAGGTGCGGCAGCAAATCGCGGTCTAGGCGCGTCCGTTGCGCGGCCAGGTGACGAATGGAAAAATGCTGCCGGGCGAGCCATTCCTCGGCGATGACGCGAAACGTGGTCGCTTGTTGAGTACTAGCGTTCGCCTTGACCACGCGCCGCTCGATAACCGGGTCTTTGCCTTGGCGTAGCCATTCGCGGGCTTGATCGCGCGCGCCGCGGGCCTCCGCGAGTCCGACTTCGGGGAACGCGCCGATGCTGTAGACGCGCTCCTTTCCGCCGTGTCGATACTTGAGACGCCACAGTTTCGCGCCGTTTGTTTTGACGGCGAGGTACATGCCCTTGCCATCGGACAGCTTGCGGATACTCGCGCCCGGACGGGTGGCACGGATACGCGCGTCAGTTAGGCGATCGGTGCCGATACCCCCATTGCTGGCCGTTGAAACCCCCATACGTACCCCCGCGAAACGTGAGTGATAACGGCTGATAGTGTAGCACTTTGGGGGTATTGCACGCGTCTATAGCAGGCAAACGCGATTCCGGATGTGTGGGAGTGCGCGATAGTGAGCGAATGTCTGGAGGCGGGGGTCGGAATCGAACCGGCGTACACGGCTTTGCAGGCCGCTGCACTTTCCTATAAATCAATAAGATGCGCTGGTTTGCCACCCGCGTTGCCGCTCGGTCGTAACTTAGATCATGCCGTGACGGCTTGCCGCTTACCTGATTGGCGCGACTTGGCGCCATGCTTGGATTTGGCTTGCGTCCGTGAAGGCGACTTTTCCCGAGTCGTTGTGAGTTGGTCGATGACCATGCGCGGACGATCCGGAAATTCCGCGACCAATTCCAGCTTGCCGCCCATTGCCTCGACGTAGCGGCGGAGCGTCGAGAGCAGCATATCGCTGCGCCGCTCGATGCGCGAGATGGTGTCTTGTCCGACGCCCAAGCTCGCCGCAAGTTCTTCCTGCGTCCGCTCGACTGCCTGACGCAGGTCTCTCAGCGTCGCCAGTTCGCTCACGCGCCGTTCGATCTTCGCCCGCCGCTTGACCGGCAAAGTGGCGAGTACTTGGTTGAGAGATCTTGGCATGAGGTTCTCCTATCGCTTCTTTGCGAGTGGCTTCAAGGATGCAATGTGTTCGTCGAATCGTCGATCCGCGGTCGCGATCAGGCGCTTGTAAAAGCGCTTCTGATCGACCCCGCCCTTATTGCCACCCGCTAACAAAATGGCCCTGCGCCTTGGGTCAAAGGCAAAGGCCATGCGCCAGGCCTGCCGTTGCCACGCAAAGCGCAACTCCTTCATGTTGGCGTGCTTGGAACCCTTCAACGTATCAACCGTAGGTCGGCCAAGATCGGGACCATAACTCTGAAGGACCTTTGCATGCGCTAGCAACTCGTCCTGCAGCGCCTCTTCCAGCGCTTGGAACTCGGCATCGAATTCCTCGTGAAAGATGACGCTCCAAGGCATATCGTAATTATGGATCACAAACCATATGGACACAAGTCCATATTCTCTCAATCCATCCCGAGCTACCGCCGAATGCAACCGAGCGTGTTCGGACGCGTTTGGGCGGTTGTTCCAGAGTGCTAGAGGGCAAATCGCCTGACGCAGGACGCATCCGCAGCGCTTCGATCAGGTGTTAGGCGGCAGTGGTGCGCGACATCCTCATCCCGCTCGGCGAGCCGATTACGCCACCCCCCATCGCCCCGGCCCGCGGCCCGCCGCTGTGGGAGATGCCGCAAGCAGGGCAGCCCGAGATCGAGCAGGCCCAGCCGGCACCGGACTACGCGTTCGATCAGCGCATTGCCTGGTAGTGCCGCCGCAAGACGAGCCGCTGCTAGTCGGGGATCGTTCGTGCCTGGGGCCACCGGTGCGGCAAACTACCGCCGCTCCGGTGGCCCCAGGCGGGGAGGCGTCGCGATCCTGATGTGGTTTTCAGGTTCCTTCGGCATGAAACCCCGCATTGACCGCGCCTGACCGACCCGGGATACGCAACGAAGTCGCGTTGGAATTCCTATCCTTGCCGGCCATTCGCAAAGCCGAAGCCGAGATGGATCAGGCGGTGCGCGACGGATTGCGCGTGCCGGTGTTTAAAAGAAGGATTGACGACGAAGTGTCGACCGCCAGGCGCTGTGGCAACGCGGTCGACTGCTGCTTTCTTAGGTTGGTTCAATGCAGCCTTGCGATGCGCGGCGCATCACCGCCACGTGCCATCAACGCGATCCCAGGAATCGGTGCGAAGATCGGCTTTCTCGGCAGCGAGCATTGGCTTGCGCACCTTGCCCGAGGCCGTTCTCGGGAACTCGGTACGGTACTCGACGTAGCGTGGAATCTTGAACGGCGCCAATGACCGGCGCGCATGCTCGATGATCGCCTCAGGCGGCACGTCCGAGAGCGTCAATCCAGGGCGCAGAATGACGTATACCTTAACCTCTTCCTTGCGCACCGGGTCGGGTACCGGAAGCGCCGCCGCCTCGACGATCTCCGGCATGGCACGCAGCACCAGCTCCACCTCGCGCGCCGGAATGTTCTCCGAGCTGCGGCGAATCATCTCCTTCAGACGCCCGACGAGGTAGAAGTAGCCGCGCTCGTCGCATCGGAATAGATCGCCGGTCCGGAACCATTCCCCAAAGAAGGCCTGGCGCGTGGCCTCGAGGTTGCCGTAGTAGCCGTGGAAAATTCCGGGGCCGCGGACCACGAGCTCGCCGATCTCGCCCGAAGGCACATCGCGACCCTCGTCATCGACGATTCGGCACTCGCGAAACGGCACGTGGATTCCGCACGAGCCCGATCCTGTCATCTCGTCAGCATCAAGGGGTATCGAAAGCGCGGACCCGAGCTCGGTCATCCCATACGCTTCTCGCGCATTGACGCAGTACCGCCGTTCCACCTCGGCGTGGGCCTCGCGCCGCAGACCGTAGACATTGACCCTGCGAACCTCGTTGTCGCCGTCGTGCGGATTCGGCGGTTCTTTCAGCATGGCTTCCGCCGGCATCAGCGAGAAATGGATGCCCCGGTCCTTCAACAAGCTCGCATAACGGCTCGTACTCTGCCGGGAGGCGACGTACAGAGTCGCGCGCTGGTAGAACGCCATGAGCACCAGCCATTGCGGGTCCATATAGTAGAACGGCGTGGACGCAAGGATGCGCTCGTAGCGAACGCCGTCGCGCGTCGCGTTGCCCTTCCCCTGAACGAGCCAGTAGCGGTGCGTCAGCAGGCAGCCTTTCGGCATGCCGGTTGTGCCGGACGTATATTGGATGTTGAGTGGATCGTCGAGCTCGACGGCCGCGGATTCGATCGGCGCTTCCGCGAAAGATGCGGCGAGCGAGTCCCACGTATGCCGTCCAGGGCCGGCAGCGCCACGCACGACGATTCGCGAATCAGGGAAGTGCGCCTTTCCGACTTCGTCTTGCGCGAGCAGGTCAACGCACCGCTCGTCGATCACGAGGAAATCGATGTCGGCGTCACCGACGACCTGATCGAATTCCCGTTTGGTGTACTGCAGATTGATGGGAACCATGACCGCGCCCAGCTGCGCGAGCGCCAGCCAGGCCACCGGAAACGCGAGGATGTTGGGCAGCATCACGCCGACGTGACTTCCTTTCTCTACGCCGATTCGCGCCAATCCGGTCGCCGCGCGTCGCACCAGGTCTTGCAGGTCGGCGTATGTGACGACTTCGCCGGCCTCGAAGAAATGCAGCGCGGTTCGCTCAGGTACTTCTGCCGCCGCTTCGCTCAACAGCACTGCGACATTGGCGGGAAGCGGCTCCGCCTCGATCTCGCGCGCGCGGACATGCGCGTCGCGGCTGTACCGACCAAGGAGCATCGAAGGCGCGAGCGGCCGCTGCATGTTCAGGCGATACGCAGGAATCGCGCTGCATTCTCGTACAGCCATTTGCGCTTCACGGCGTCTGCGAGCGGCAAGGCTTCGAACTCCGCGAGCGCCTGCGCCACCGGCTGCATGGGATAGGACGATCCGGTCAGGATGCGATCCTGCAGCATCTTCGACCCATACGCGAGAAGCGGGCGATAGCCGCTGTCTTCCGTCGCAACCACTTTCGGACGCACGGCCACGATGCCGATGTAGAGGTTCGAGTGTCGCCAGGCAACGCCCAGCAGCTCCTCGACCCACGGCCATCCTGGCGGTGCCGCACACACGCGGAGCTCGGGAAAGTGCACGAGGACTTCATCGAGGTACGCGGGACGGCCGTAGTCCATGAGCGAGGCGGTCGAGAAGTTCGTGCCGCAATGCACGTTCACCGGGATGTCGAGCTCGACGCACTTCGCGTACAGCGGGTACATCCGCTTGTCGTTGATCGCGAGCTCGAGCTCGAAGCATTGCAGGTTGAGGCCGCGAAGCCCGAGCTCCCGGACGGCGTGCTCGAGCTCGCGCACCGCCGCCATGCCCTTGTGCGGGTCGACGCCCGCGAAACCTATGTAGCGCTCCCCGTGCGTGCGGCAGAACGCGGCGACCGATTCATTGGCGACCTTAAGTCCGAAGGAGGTCTCGTTGTCGCGCGCCTTGACCACGACATGCCGCGCGTCGAGGCGCTGGTATTCGCCAAGGTAAGCCGCCAACCGCTCGGCCTCGCTGCCGTGCGCGTCGACCCGGGCTTCGCTGGCGGCGTAAACACGCCGATAGTTGGCAAGGTGCTCCGTCTGCGGCGGATTGAACGGCGCCGTCGGCGGCTTGCTCGAGTAGTCGATGAACACGGCGAGCGCGCTGTCAATCCGCGGCGCGGGCGGCCTGAAAGCCGTAGATCTCACGCGCTTCGGCGAGGGAGACCACACCCTGCTCGACGTCGCTTTCCACGCGCTCACGACGGCGCAGCCGCGGATCGCCATATCCCGCCCCACCCGACGTCGATATCTTCACCAGGTCGCCTTTGCGCAAGCGCGCGCCGCGCTTCAAATCCACCTGGACGAGCTTGCCATTGCGGACGAGATCGGCCCGGCATAGCACGCCTGCCGTGCCGCCCGCCACGCCTTCCGGAATGATCTCGAACCGGTCGCCATACAGCGAGAAATCGACGTCGTCCTGGAGAATTTCGTAGGTGCGCCGCAAGCCCAGTCCGCCGCGCGTGCGGCCGTGGCCGAAGGAGTCGGGATTGAGCGTATACCCCACGATGCGGAAATAGTCGAACTCCATGTCGAGCGCCTCGATCGGCGAGTTGGTCGTGTTGGACAACGGCGCCGCGATGCCGTCCGCGCCGTCGTGACCCTCGGAGGCGCCGAAGCCGCCGCCATAGGTTTCGAGACAGACGCGATAGCGTCCCTCGTTCAGACGCGCGAGGCAGGCGATCAACGCGTTGTCGAAGCCGGACGCAATCGAACGCTGGGGCACCACCTGCGCCAGCGACTTCATCACCGCATCGTACGCGCGGTAGCAAGGCAACATGCGTGCGCGCACCGGCGCGGGCGGACGCGGATTGAGGATGCTGCCGTACGGCACCTTGATCGAGACCGGGCGGAAGCTGCCTTCATTGAAGGGGACGTCGTTGCCAATGAGAACGCCCTTGATGCAGCTCATCACCGCGGACTGAGTGGAGGCGATCGGCGAGTTGATGTTGCGTCCAACCTGGGCGCACGTGCCCTCGAAGTCGATCTCCATCGTGTCGCCTTCGATCGTCACTCTCGCCCGCACCCACAGCGGCTGTCCCTTGCCTTCGATGTCGTCGCCGGCGTCCTCCCCGCGATAGACACCATCCGGCAACGCACGAATGGCGGCTCGCAACTGTCGCTCCGCGTAGTCCTGGAGCTCGGCCATCGTCGCCTTCACCGACGCTACCCCGTACTTCGCGCAAAGCTGGCGAATACGCTCGATGCCGATGGCCTTGGCCGCGAACTGCGCGTTGAAGTCGCCGAGCGTCTGGTCCGGAACGCGGATGTTCGCGCCGAGCAGGCGCTCGAACGTTCCGCCGTTCCAGTCGGCCGTCAAGCTGAACTTGAGCGGCGGCAGCAGCAGGCCTTCCTGATACACGTCGCTCGCGAGCGCATTCAACCCCGCGCTGCCACCGCCGAGATCGAGATGGTGCGCCGTGGAACCGGCGAAGGCGATCAGCTCGCCGTCGACGAAGACTGGCCGGAAGATGAAGACGTCCTGCAGGTGCTGCCCGCCGCGATAGGGATGGTTGTTGACCAGGAAGTCGTCTTCGCGCAGCGTGGCCGCGGGATACTGTTCGAGACAGGCGCGCAGCGTGGTGTTCATCGAGCCGAGCTGCATCGGGACCATCTCCGATTGGGCCACGATGCTGCCGTCGCGATCGAGGATCGCGCAGGACGCGTCACGCGCCTCGCGCACGATGTTCGAGTAGGCCGACCGAACGAGTTTGGTGCCCATCTCGCGCGCCGCCGCAAGCAGCGCCTGGCTGATCACCGCGTAGTCGACCGGATCGAGCGTCATGCGCCTGCCCTCGAGTGTTTGACGATGAGATTGCCGGTGGCGTCCTCGGTGGCGCGCCAATCGGGCGGAACGTAGATCGTCGCGGTCTCGTCCTCGACCAGCAACGGCCCGGTTCCGCCGTCAGCGCCCCGCAGGGCCGAGCGCGTCAGTACGGTGCAGGACCGCAGACTCTTGTTCTCGTGGATCTCGTGCGTGCGCGCGGCTGCCTTCGCACTGGCGTCGGATCGCGGCGGCAGCGGACAATGCTCCGGGGCTGTCGCGCCGGCGCGAAAGCCCACGATCTCGGCCCTCTTCCCGGCAAGCCCTGCCCCTGCGCTTTGCATGTACACGCGCCGGTTGGCTTCGTCGAACAGGCGCTCGAGCCCGTCCACCGCAAGATTCTCGAGATCGCTCCCGGCTAACGGGACCTCGACTTCGAACGCCTGGCCGACGAAGCGCATCTGCAACGTATAGGCGTATTGAAAAGAACCGCTCATGCCCGCGGCCACGAGACGCGCATCGAGGTCGCGGCGCAACGAGGCCAGCACGTCGCGCACGGCGGAAGGTGCCGCGGCGTCGAGCGGTATCTTGCGCGTGACGGCGTCGTATTGCGTGTAGTCCGCTGCGAGCAGGCCAAACGCCGAAAGCACGCCCGCGTTCTGCGGCACCACGATGGTCTGGATGCCGAGGTCTTCAGCGATCCTTCCTGCATGCAACGGACCGGCACCGCCGAAGGGAACCAGGACGTAGTCGCGCGGATCCCGGCCGAGCTCGGTGGAGATGAGCTGGATGGCGCGCACGACGTTGGCGTCGGCGAGGCGGATGGCGCTGTCGGCGAGTTGCTCGACCGTCATGGCGAACTCGTCGGCCAGGGACTTGAACACGGCGCGCGCCGCCTCCGCGTCGAGGCGCATGCGCCCGCCGAGGAAGGCTTCCGGGCGGATGGTGCCGCGGATGACGTGCGCATCGGTGATGGTCGGCGCAGTGCCGCCGCGGCCGTAGCACGCAGGCCCCGGATCGGCGCCGCTCGAGCGCGGTCCCACCCGCAGCATGCCGCCCGTATCGCGCCACACGATACTGCCGCCGCCCGCGCCGACCGACGCAATGTCCACCACCGGCGTGCGGATCGGCAGGCCATCCACCGACGTTTCGGGCGCAATGACCGGCTTGCCGTCCGAGACCAGGCACACGTCGGTGCTGGTGCCCCCCATGTCGAACGTGATGAGGTTGCGGTAGCCCGACGCGCCGACCTGGCGAATGGCGCCCATGACGCCTGCAGCCGGACCGGAGAAGAGCGCGGTGATCGCGTTGCGCCGGATCGCGCTCGCGGGCAGCCGGCCCCCGTTCGACTGCATGATGGAAAAGCGCCCGGTGAAGCCGTCCCGCGCCAGGCGCGCCTCGAACCGCCCGAGGTAGCTGTCGATGATCGGCTGCACGTAGGCGGAAAGCGCCGTCGTCGATGCGCGCTCGTACTCGCGGAACTCGCGGCTGATCTCGGAAGAACAGCTTACGTAAAGCGCGGGAAACTGCGCGCGAATGAGCCCGGCGATCGCGCGCTCGTGCGCGGGGTTGGCATAGGCGTTGAGAAGGCACACCGCCACTGCCTTGAACGGCCGCGCCGACAGCGCCGATTGCAGGACGGCCGCAGCTGCGCTCGGGTCCAGCGCGATCGCAACGGAACCGTCGGCAAGGATGCGCTCCTTCACCTCGATGACGTCACGGCGCTCGACAACCGCTTCGGGTTTGCGGTACGCGAGGTCGTAGATCTTGGGACGGTCCATCCGCTGGATCAAGAGCAAGTCACGAAATCCCGCGGTGGTGACGAACGCGGTGAGGCCTCCCTTGCGCTCCAGCACCGCGTTGGTCGCCACCGTCGACCCGTGGACGAGATCGGTGATGGCGTCGAGCGGAATGTTCGCGGCCGCGAGCGCGGCGAACACACCCTCTTCCGGACTGCGCGGCACGCTCGGCACCTTGGTCACGCGCACCTCGTCGCCGTCGATCGCGATGAGGTCCGTGAAGGTGCCTCCGACCTCGATGCCTACGCGCAACGCGCTACTCCATCTTGAGATTCAACGGCTCGATGATCTTGCGCCACATCTCGCGCTCCTCGGCCATCATCTGTCCGAACTGCGCCGGCGTCATCGAGTTGGATTCCGAGCCGTCCTGGACGAGCCTCGCGGCAACGTCCTTCTCGCGCGCCCACGCCACGATTTCGCTGTTGAGCTTGTTCACGATGGCAGGTGGGGTACCGGCGGGCGCCACGATGCCGTACCACGAGTACGCCACCATGCCGGGCAAGCCGTACTCGGCAAACGTGGGGATGTCGGGCGCGACGGGCATGCGCTTGTCGGACGTCACCGCGATCGCCTTAACCCGCTTGTTGGCGACGTTGGGCAGCGACGTGCCGACGCCGTCGAAGTGGATGTCGACGCGCCCGGCCATGATGTCGACGTTGGCCGGAGCGCTGCCCTTGTAGTGGATCGCGAAGATGTCGATGCCGGCAAGCGACTTCAGGAGCTCGCCTACGAGCTGCGAGGAACCCGCCTGCCCCTGGGTGGCCCAGTTCACCTTGCCGGGATTGGCCTTCGCGTACGCGACGAGCTCCTTCGGATTGTTGGGCGGAAACTGGGAGGACGCCACCAGCATGAACGGCTGGCGCGCGACGAGCGCCACCGGCACGAACTGATCCGCGCGATAGCGGAGGTCCTTCATCGTCAGCGGATTGAGCGCCAGCGTGGTGACGGTAGTCATGAGCAGCGTCTGTCCGTCCGGCGGCGCCGCCGCGACGAATTCCGCGGCAATGGCCGTGGCGGCCCCCGGCTTGTTCTCGATGATGAACGTCTGACCGAAGCGGGCGTGCAGGCCCTGCGCCAGTTGGCGAGCGAGGATGTCGGTGTAACCCCCGGCGGGATAGGGCACGACGATCCGCACCGGTCCCTTCGGATAGTCTTGAGCTAAAGCGTCCGCGAATGGCGCCGCCACTGTCGCACCGACCAGCGCCATCGCGCCCCATCGAATGATCCGTCGCACGTCGAGTCTCCCTTCGGCCAAGAGTTACGCTTCAGGCTGCGGCGTACCGGTGCGCAGCGCGAAATGCTGATGAATGCCCTCGCGGGTCGCCGCCCGGGCGTATTGCAGCGGAACGTGGACGGTGCCACCCAGATCCTCCGCGGCGTGCCACGGCCAGCGCGGGTCGTTCAGTATGCCGCGTCCGATCGCGATCAGGTCGGCCTGTCCGCCCGCCACGATCGATTCCGCGTGATGTGGATCGCGTAGGAGCCCCACGGCCATCGTGGCGATGCCCACCTCGTTCCGAACGCGGGCGGCGAAAGGCACCTGGTACCCGGGCTCGAGCGGGATCGCGGCCATGCTGTTGCCGCCCGATGATACGTCGACGTAGTCGCATCCGAGCTCCTGCAGGGCACGGGCGTACGCAACCGCGTCGTCGGGGCCGATGCCGCGCTCGTCCCAATCGGTGCCGTTGCAGCGCACGCCCAGCGGACGCGTCGAAGGCCAGGCACGACGCACCGCGGCGAACACTTCGAGCGGAAAGCGCATCCGGTTCTCACGGTTGCCGCCCCAGGCGTCCTCGCGCCGGTTAGCGAGCCGCGACAGGAACGAGCTCAAGAGGTAACCGTGCGCAGAGTGAATCTCGATGAGGTCGAGGCCAAGGCGCGCGCTGCGCTCCGTCGCGCGCACGAAATCCTCGATGATCTTTTCCATCCCTGCGCGATCGAGCTCGGTCGGCGTCTGCCATTCCGCAACGAACGGCAGCGGCGACGGACCGACCGTTTGCCAACCCCCATCGCCTTCGGGCACGTTGCCTCGCCCATCGCCGGGCTTGCGCTGCGAGCCCTTCCTGCCGGCGTGGTTGAGCTGGATGCCGACTGGCACGGGACTGTAGCGGCGCACGATGGACAGCACCCGCGCCAGCGCGGCCCCGTTGTCGTCCGAGTAGAGCCCGAGGCACTCGCGGCTGATCCGTCCCTCGGGGCTGACCGCCGTCGCCTCGATGATGAGAAGGCCCGCGCCGGACAGAGCGAGGTGTCCGAGGTGGATGACGTGCCAGTCCGTGGCGCAACCTTCCGCAGCGCTGTATTCGCACATAGGAGACACGACGACGCGATTGGCGAGGGTCAGCCCCCGCAATGCAAACGGACTGAACAGCACGCTCGGCACTACGCTGGTTCCTTGTCGCGCTCGAACCCCTTGCGCTGCACGCGCACGCCGAGCTCGGGATCCTTTTCGTCGATCACCACGGAAGTCTGAATCTCCGAGGTCGAGTCATCTCATGTTCCATGTTCTCGTCTTATTCGAATGTGATGTCCGTGCCCGGCGCCGACGACTCGGAACGATCGAAAGCAGGACAGCAGGCGCAGCCTTGTCTGGTGGAAGCATCGGTGGGGGCGGTCACGTTACGGCGTCCGGCACGGGCGAACCTGCCCTGTAGATTACGAGTGTACGGAATTTCGGACTGACAAGACCGGGCGTGCTCGTTCGTCCCATCTCAACTTTCATTTCGGTTTCCGCAATTCTCGCTAATTTGCGGTCCGCAAAGCCCTTATTACGGGGTTTCCCTCAGATTCTGCGGAACAGAATTCGGTGGCGTACCCTTCCCCGCGGCACCGCGGTCACCCGCGCCGCCGCGACAGGGATGCCACCCGTTACGCTACGATAACGCGCAGCCCGCTTGCCTTCGCGGCGACAGCCAATGCCACGTCGTGAGTCGCCATCGACAACTCTTTTCCCGCCTGTTCCTTCAAGGAAAGGAAATTCAACCCAGCAAGCCAAGTATTCCGGGCTTGGCGATGCTGGTCAAGCGGCGAGCGAGCGCCGAAGACCGACTGTCTGCGCGGTGCTGAGGCAGCTTTCCGGGCCGATCGCGCCGGCAACACAGCGCTACCGGGCAGACTGCGGGCGGTAGGCCGCGGCGGGCGCGAGTCGGATGCCGGTGGCCGCGTGAAAGACGACGCCCCCGGCCGGCGTGGAAGCGAACACGCCGTCAACCACCACACAGTGAAAGTGCAGGTGGGCATTGAGCGCCGAGCCGAAACGGGGGATGAAGGCCACCGCCCCGATCCGCGCCGCAGGACCGGCATCCGCACTGCGCGCGCGCAGGCACTGCTCCACCGCCCGCAGGAACAGGCGCAACGCCGCACCCTGCAGGTCGGGGTCGCGGTGCAGGAAGTAGCGCAGGCGCTTCGGCACCGCCAACACCCACTGGCGCACCGGCAGGCGCGGGAAGACGTGATCGGCGAGATGCGCTGCCGTCGCGACCATGCGCCGCGTGTTGCACGCCGGACATACGCCGCGCCCCTTGCAGGAGAAGGCGATGAGGAAGTCGTGCCCACAGTCGCCGCACCGTGCCCGCGCGAAGCCGTGGGCGAGGATGCCGCACGTGAGGTAGCGGCGGAACTCGCGCTCGACGTGGGCCGGCACCGGTTGCTCGTCATAGAACGGCAGGACGCGATCGTTGAGCATGTCCGCCGCGGTGAGCGCATTCTTACGGTCGTACAGCTTCACGATGCCAGCTTGCTATAGGCCTACGACTGGTTAGTTCCGCGGCGCAACACAAACCCGACCAAACGCCCCTCCAGGGTATAGGGACTTTAGGCGCTTCAGAACGCTAATGGGAACGTTAGGATCGGTTTGGGTAACAAACCGGGTAACGGGACGAAATTTCGAGCAAAAAGTCGTCAAGAACAGAGAATAAACAGCTACTTATCGCGTAGTACATGGCGGAGAGATAGGGATTCGAACCCTAGATACGCGTAAACGTATACTTGATTTCGAGTCAAGCGCCTTCGACCACTCGGCCATCTCTCCGCATAGCGGCGAATTATATCGTGGCGGTCACGAGCCCATAATCGCGACTGATTCAATTTGGCGCATTAATTTGTCGGCGCATGCAAAAAAACGGGAGCGCGAAGCTCCCATTTCGTAAATCGATGCGGCGACGTCGATTACTTTTTCGCGGGCGAATGCGCGGACGCTTTTTCTGGAGCCGCCGGCAGTCCCTTTGCGGCATCAGCACTTGCCGCTGGGGCAACGTACGGCGGCGCGACCTGCTTGCCTTTCGCTTTCATGTCCGCGTAGTAACGCGCGGCGACGCGATCTTCGGTGTGGGCTTGCAACTGCTTCCCGGCTTCCGCCGCAACGGCAGCTTTGGCCTTTGTCTCTTCGGCCGCCGCCTTCTGGGCGTCAGTTAGCGGCGCGGGAGCTGGCAACTTGGCAACCGCCAGACCAAAGCCTGCCACCACCAGAGCAGCGCCGAACAGCACGCGGATCGTCTTCATTATTACCCCTCCCCCTCCTATAGTCTCGGCTGTAGCGACTGGCTGGTCACGCGGTCCGATGCACGGGACGCACGGTTTCGGCCGGCACGGAAATCTTCCCCGCCTTGATGTCGTTATACCAATACTCGTGGTGCTCCTTTGCCCACGTCTCGTCGACGTAGCCGGTCTTCATTGCAGCGTACGCACCCTTCATGCCAAGCGTGCCCATGTAGATGTGGCCTAACGAACCCAGCATGAACAGAGTGGCGCCAACCAAATGGACGATGTTGGCGGTCTGCATGGTCTCGCGCGTCTGGTTGAAGTTCGGAAAGTCGAGCACGAGACCACTGGCGCCGACCACCAGACCGAGCACGAGGATGCCGCCCCAGAACCACGCCTTTTCGCCCGCGTTGAACCGATGCGACGGCACGTGCTCGTGGGACACCAAGCCGCCGAATTTGCGGATCCAGATTAAATCGTAGGCGCGCCAGAAGTTGTCGCGGACAAACGTCACGAACATCAGAACCAGCGTCACGATGAACAGCGGGCCGACGAAGTTGTGTAGGTTTTTCGCGAGGATCGCGAGCCAGGAAAAAAGCGTATAGCCGATCAGCGGCAGCAGCACGCTTTTTCCAAATAGAATAATGAGACCCGAAATCGCCAGGATCGAAAAAGCGCCGGCGTTGGTCCAGTGCAATATGCGCTCCCAAGGACTGAAGCGGCGAATCGCGCGGCCGGTAGGGGGCTCGTGCAAACCGATCGGCCCCTTGATCCAATAAAAGGTCAGGATCGCCAGGAACACCACCACCAGCGCCCAGCCGCCATAAACGGAGACTTGCCCATTGCGCAGCGCGCGCCAGGTTTCACCCTCGGGCATGATGAGGATGTTGGTTTCGCGGCCGCGCACCGTCGTCGTCTGCGGGATACCCGAGCGAATTTCTCTCCAGACCGGCTCGTTATTGCCCGGTTGCACGGCCTGCTGCCGCTGTTGCTGCTTGGCGAGGTCAACTTCCTGCGGTGGATTGACCGCGGGAGACTGCGCGACGGCGAGACCCGCGGCGCCTAGCCCGAGCGAGCAAGCCAGACAAGCGACGGCGAACGCGTAGTTCGCGCGAGCGATGCTACTGCGCATGCAGCCTCCTGAGATGCGGTTCACCCGCGATTCACCCGCCGGTGCGCTTGTATTCGTTCTGGTGTTGCGCGCGGGTGCGAAGATCGCGCTCCCACTGGTCGCGGTTGCCGTTGAACGGCGCGCCCGCGTAGGGAGTTTCATCCTTCTTGCCTTGATATTTGCCCTGTTTGTATTCGCTGACCTGTGGCCGCTCGCCGCAGCCGGCGAGCATCAGCGCGGCCATCGCGCCGAATGCCGCCGCAGCAACCTTCGTCACCGTTCGGCCGATCACGACTTACCTCCCGGCGCCGGCGCGGGGACCGGACCGGGCACGGGCTGCGCTGCTGGTTTCTGATCCGGACGTCCGTAAGCGGTAGCCCAACCCCAGACATCGCCAGCCTTACCGCGCGTGGTCACGCGGGTGCGATAGATATCCGCGATGACATCGCCGTCACCGCCCAGCAGCGCCTTGGTCGAGCACATCTCGGCGCAAGCAGGCAGCTTGCCTTCAGCGAGACGGTTGCGGCCGTACTTCTTGAATTCGGCCTCGGAGGTGTCTTTCTCGGGACCGCCCGCGCAGAACGTGCACTTATCCATCTTGCCGCGCACGCCGAAGGCGCCCGCCTGCGGAAACTGCGGCGCGCCAAACGGACACGCGTAAAAGCAGTAACCGCAACCGATGCACAGATCCTTGTCGTGCAGGACCACACCTTCCTCGGTGCGGTAGAAGCAGTCGACCGGGCACACCGCCATGCACGGAGCGTCTGAGCAATGCATGCATGCAACCGAAATCGAGCGTTCGCCCGGCACGCCGTCGTTGATCGTGACCACGCGCCGCCGGTTCACGCCCCACGGGACTTCGTGCTCCTGCTTGCAGGCAGTGACGCAACCGTTGCATTCGATGCAGCGTTCCGCATCGCACAGGAATTTCATTCGAGCCATGGTGAAATCTCCTTTGAACCGATCGTCAACGGCACTGCGTTCATGCTGGCGGTCATGCGGTCTTTTTCGCGACCTGACAAAGCGTCGTTTTCGTTTCCTGCATCATTGTCACCGAGTCGTAGCCATACGTCGTCGCGGTATTGACCGCCTCGCCCCGGACAATCGGCGCCGCACCCTCGGGGTAGTACTCGAGCATGTCCTTACCCATCCACCAGCCGGAGAAATGGAACGGGATGAAGGTCGTTCCCGACCCGACGCGATCCGTAACCATCGCCTTGACCGAAAGCTGCGCGCCGGTCGGCGTTTTCACCCAGACGTATTCGCCGTCGAGGACGCCGCGGTCGTTCGCATCCCTTGGGTTGATCTCGACGAAACACTCCTGCTGCAGTTCGGCGAGCCATGGATTGGAGCGCGTTTCTTCGCCACCGCCCTCGTACTCGACCAGCCGCCCGCTGGTCAGCACCAGCGGAAACTGCTTGGAAATCTCCTTGTTCTGATCCTGCACCGTCTTGAACAAGGTCGGCAGCCGCCAGAACGCCTTTTTGTCGTCGTGCGTCGGATACTTGGCGACGAGGTCGGGCCGCGGCGAATAGAGCGGCTCGCGATGCTGCGGCACGCCGTCCGGGAAATTCCAGACGACTGCGCGGGCCTTGGCGTTACCGAATGGGTGCACGCCGTGATTTTTCATGACGACGCGGATCATGCCGCCCGAGAGGTCGGTCTTCCAGTTTTTACCCTCGGCGGCCTTTTTCTCGGCGTCGGTCAATTCGTCCCACCAGCCGAGTTTTTTCAGGAATACGTGATCGACTTCCGGATAACCGATCGTCAAGTCCGATCCCTTCGGATACGAGCCATCGCCGGCGAGCAACGACACGCCTTCGCGTTCGATGCCGAAGTTGGCACGGAAACAACCGCCGCCGTCCATCACGTGGCGCGACGTGTCATAGAGATTGGGCGAGCCGGGATGCTTCAATTCCGGTGTCCCCCAACACGGCCATGGCAATCCGAAGTAATCCCCGTCACACGGGCCGCCCCTGGCGCGGAGCGTCTTGACGTCGAAGGTCGCCATGTTCTTCATGTGCAACTTCAACCGCTCCGGCGACTGACCCGAATAGCCGATGGTGAAGGTTCCCCGGTTCAGCTCTTTCAAGATGGACTCGGGTGTGGGCTCATCCCAGCCGTCCTTGTCCTTGACCATCTCGTAGTTTTTCGAAAGCTCCTTGTCGAAGCCGAATTTCTTCGCGAACGCGTGCATCAGCGTGTGATCGGGCTTCGACTCGAATAGCGGCTCGATCACTTTTTCGCGCCACTGCAACGAGCGGTTCGACGCCGTGACCGAACCCGACGTTTCCAGTTGCGTGGCCGCCGGCAGCAGGTAGGCGCCGTCCTTGCGGGCCATCGCGAACATCGCCGCGGTGGCTGATGGATAAGGATCGATGACGACCATCAGATCGAGTTTTTTCATCGCCTCGACCATTTCCTTGCCCCGCGACTGACTGTTCGGCGCGTGACCCCAGAACACCATCGCACGCAGATTGGGGCCCTGGTCGATCATTTCGTTCTTGTCGAGCACGCCGTCGATCCAGCGCGACACCGTCATGCCGGGCTTTTCCATCATGCCTTCGGCAAACTGTTGTTTCATCCATTCGTAATCAACGCCCCAGACGGCTCCCCAATGTCGCCACGAGCCGGCGGCAACGCCGTAATAACCGGGTAGCGAATCCGGGTTGGGACCGACGTCGGTTGCGCCCTGCACGTTATCGTGGCCGCGGAAGATGTTCGCGCCGCCGCCGGAAACGCCGATGTTCCCCAGCGCAAGCTGCAGGATGCACGACGCACGCACGATCGCGTTACCGATCGTGTGCTGCGTCTGGCCCATGCACCACACGACGGTCGACGGGCGATTCTTCGCCATCATTTCCGCGATCTGGAAGACCTGCGCTTCGGGCACGCCGCACACTTCTTCGACCTTGTCGGGCGTCCACTTGGCCATGACGTCTTCTCTGACCTTGTCCATCCCGTACACGCGGTCATTGATGTACTGCTTGTCTTCCCAGCCGTTCTTGAAGATGTGGTGGAGCATTCCGAACAGAAAGGCGATATCGGTACCGGAGCGGATGCGCACGTATTCGTCGGCCTTCGCCGCCGTCCGCGTGAAACGCGGATCGACGACGATCATCTTCGCGCCGGTTTCCTTCGCATGCAGCATATGCAGCATCGACACCGGGTGCGCCTCGGCGGCGTTCGACCCGATGTACATCGCGCACTTCGTGTTCTGCATATCGTTGTACGAATTGGTCATCGCGCCGTAGCCCCAGGTATTGGCTACGCCGGCGACCGTCGTCGAATGGCAAATCCGCGCCTGGTGGTCCATGTTGTTCGTGCCGAAGAAACTCACGAACTTGCGCATTAGGTAAGCCTGCTCGTTGTTGTGCTTCGAGCTGCCGACCCAGAACACCGCGTCCGGACCCGATTCCTTGCGAATCGCGAGCAATTTGTCGCCGACCTCGTTCAACGCTTGTTCCCACGACACGCGCTGCCACTTGCCGCCGACGAGCTTCATCGGCGTTTTCAGGCGATGATCGCCATGACCGTGCTCGCGAATCGACGCGCCCTTGGCGCAGTGCGCGCCCAAATTGATCGGCGATTCGAACACCGGCTCGTGCCGCGTCCAAACGCCGTTCTCGACCGTCGCGTCGAGTGCGCAGCCGACCGAGCAGTGCGTACAGACGGTGCGCTTCACTTCCCGCTTGGCGCCAACCGTGCTTTCGCTCGCGGCATCGGCCGGGCCGATGACGCCATACGGCAGCTGGCTCGCAAACGCCCCAGCACCGGCGGCGAGACCGGAACGCTTAAGAAACGTCCGGCGATCCATCGTCGAAAGCTTGGCCCCGGCAAGTCTCTTGAGCCGTGGGCCGGAAGCGGGAGCACTGTCAGTTTTGCGCGTGAGCAGCATCATCGTTCTCCTTTTACAGCCGCGTCGTCTGATAGTAGTCGCGGACGTGTTGGGTCTCACGGTATCCGCTCGACCCTGCCGCGGGCTCCGGTGCCGTTACTTGCGCGATCGGCGCTACCAACGATTGCGTGACCACGGCCGCCGCGCCCGCACCACCCGCGCCGAGCGCAAACAAGAATCGGCGGCGTTGCGAGTTGGTGAGAGCGGAAACCTGCGCCGGCTCCGGCGACTGCTGACTACAATTGCGCTGCAACACGGCACTCATGCGAGCCTCCCAAAAAATGGCTGCTGCGGTTTTATTCCATGGCGAGAGCGTAACGTTCGACCACCATGAACGATGCCGTCAATTGTGCGACTCGAACGTAGTAATTGGCAAGGGGAGATTGCGTTGTTGCATCGCAACATAAAAACACCCACGGCGCCAAATGTCGCTCGAAAAAATCGCGCTGGGTTGCAATGGGAGCGGGGGCACGGTCGCCCTCGCCGGCGACCAGCACGCGCATCGTCTCGCACAGCGCCGACAAGTGGTCTTCGAGGATTGTCGCCCCGGGACGGCGGGAGAGCTCGAGCTTGGCCAGATCGGTACGCAGCTCGACCAGCGGTTTTTCCATCATGAACCCGGTCAACCAGTACGAGGCGTGCAGATTGATCTCGCACTTGCCAACGCCGACAAAGAGGTCCGTGTATTCCTGGTCGGCGGCGTCGGCGTCCATAGCCTGGCTGGCGAGGAGCAGCGTGTTCCAGGCACTTCCGAGCGGATTGTCGGGCGCCTCGGGCCATGGATCTGCGCCGCCTAGCGCCCTCAACATGCTGGCGTCCGGACCGCGGGCGTACAGCCGCGCAAGGAGCGCGTAGAACTCGACGCGCGCCTGATCTTCCGGTGCTAAGCGGTGCTGCAGCGTAACGGGCTTGGCTTCCGTGGTTTCCAACTGGCCGCTCAAACGTTGCGAATATCGACGCTGTTCTCGTGCTTGATCAGATCGACGACGCGACAGTCGGCGCACAGCTTGAGCCGGTCGAGCGCGCCGGGTGCCGCGAACATCGAGTGCGACGCGAGTTTGGTCAGCATCGTCGCGATCATCTTCTCGGTGCCCATCGGCTTGCCGCAGCCGGCGCACTTGAAGATCGCCGCTTCGTTTAGAACGCGGGGTGCGCGCGCCTCGGCGGATAGATCGAGGCGCGGCACCAAGGAGATTGCGTCTTCCGGGCACGTCGTCTCGCAAATCCCGCATTGCACACACTTTGTCTCGATAAACCGCACTTGCGGCGTCTCGGGATTGTCGAGGATCGCACCTTCGGGACACGCGCCGACACAGGCGAGGCACATCGTGCAGGTGTCGCGGTTGATTGTAATCGCGCCGAATGGCGCACCCGCGGGCAGCGGAATTTTTTGCTGCGGCACCGGGGCGTGCTGCGCCAGATGGTGGAAGGCGAAGTACGCCGTCGTCCGTTTCTCTGCGGTCGGCGCAAAGGTAGCCGGAATCCGTGCGGTCAACGCGATGGGCCAATTCCACAAAGCGGCGTCCAGGGCCGTGATGTCGGCGCCGTTTACCAGGCGGAAATGCTCGCCCTGATACCCCTGGGCGTTGGCGATGGTATCGGCCACCTCCATCTGAAACGCGAGCGCCTGCGCGTATTGCGGGGCTTCCTTCCCAGTGGTCAAGACGGCGATCTGTACCGCGCCCCACGCCAGTGCGGCGCACCAAACGTCGAGTCCAACCGACGCGATGTGCTGGATTTCAACGGGGATGACTCGTGCGGGCAACCCGCGGCCGCGCCGGGCGAGCTTGGCGATGGCGTCACGCCCGTCTTCGGCATGCAAGAGCAGGCACGCGTCGCGACCGCCGGCCCTCGCGTAGGTCGCGAGCAGCGTCTTCAAGCGAGCGCCCAGTTCGGGGACCGACGGGTACGCGTAGGTGAGCGCGCCCGATGGGCAGACCGTCGTGCAAGCGCCACACCCGACGCACAGATGCGGCTCGACCGCGATTTTGTCGCCGTCGGGGCGAATGGCCGCTGCCGAGCAGACGTCGATGCATTGGGTGCAGCCGATTTTCTTCGATCGGCTATGCGCGCAAATGGACGCTTTGTAATTGAAGAACTTGGGCTTCTCGAATTCGCCCGTCAAGGTCACGAGCTCGGCCACTGCCCGCGCTTGCGCCGCGGCGTCGCTCCCGGGCGCGCAATACCCCTGGGGCGGTTGGTGCAGCGCGATGAACGGGGTGTCGTGCAGGTCCAGCACCGCGTCGAATTTTTCGACACGCGCAACGTCGCGCCGGGAAAAATCGATGGCTTGGACGGCACCGCACGCGATGACGCATGCGCGATGGTCTTTGCAGCGGTCGAGATCGATCTGGTAGCTGAAATCGATCGCCTGCTCGGGACAGGTGCGAATGCAGGCGTTGCATCGCGTGCACAAATCGAGGTCGATCGGATTTTCCTGCGACCACGCGACCTCGAACGACCCGAGCCACCCCGTGATGCGGTCAAGACGCCCGGTGAAGATCGGATAGCTTCGTTCCGGTGGCAGCTCGCCGCCGGAGGTATCCCCGGTTGCGAGCACCGTTACCCCGAGTTGGCCCTGCAACAGATCGGCGAAGCGGAGCGCGGTTCGCAGCGGACCGGCAATCAGCAATTGCCCGTCGGACCGGTACGTAACGCTGGGAATCGGCGGAGGATCCGGCAGCGCGGCAAGCGCCAACAATGCGGCGATCTTCGGCGTGGCGTTGCGCGTCTCCGCCGACCAGCCGGCGGTTTCGCGAATATTGACGAAGCGTAGGGCCTGCGTTTTTCCCGTTTGGGTGGCGACGTCGTCAAAGAGGCGTTGTTCCTGCGTGCAGGCAGTAATGACATCGCCCTCGGCGCCCGTGGCGAACGTCGCGAGTTGGCGCTGGCACAACATCGTGTGCACGACCGGAGCGACGGGAAGGTCGAGCGCCTGCGCCAACGCGTCGCCGTCGAGCGGCATCGTTGTGTTGCACGAGCAGAGGAAGAGCTTCTTTTCGGCGAGACTCATGCCGGCTTGCGCGGCATCGGCAACCGATCGGGATCATCCGCGCCGGCGGCGGGGTCGACGGCAACGGCGGTAGCCGCGACCGGCATGCGGGTCACCTCGGTGCTCGCGGGAGTGGGCGTGGCTATCACCGGTTCCGTGCTCATTGGATGCTCTTTCGGTTCCGCCGACGCGGCTTCCGCATCCGCGTTTTCTGGCGGCACGTCTTCAGCAAATCCCTGATCATTCACCCGCGTCTGCGGTGGATTCAAAATGTTTTGTGCGGACGCCAACTCCCGCAACCATTCGCGCGGCAGCGGATCGGGTAGCGAATAGTCGTCGATGTACACGTCGAGCCGATCCATCACGTTGAAGCGCGGGTCGTTGAAAAGCTTTTTAAGCGCCGCGCGTTTGACCACCTCGTCGACCTTCGGTTGCAGGAAACCGCGAAAATCCGAATCGAACGTCAGAGAATCAACGGGCGGCAACGGCGTTTCGACCGCTGGGGCGAGGGGGGTCGAGCGATTCGGGTGCGTTGCTGGTGCGACTAAAGTCGAGTGGTCCAGGTCCGACGCAAGGGCTGGCTTCGACGCGATCACGTCAGACAGCGCTGGCGCCGGTGCATGCGCCGGCGAATCTGCCAACGGAATGCGCGCAGCATCGCGTTTGCGCTGCGACCAGCGCTTCAGCGAGAAACGGTCGCCTTCGTTGACCCCGTCAGCCATGTTCGGCTCGCGACGAATGTCTGAAAAATTCAAAGGTCCGGTCACGCACGCGGCGGCCGGTCGCGTCCAAGGGCGTCTTTCGCGAAAGGGTCGTTGCGCCGCACTTTCTTGCGCGGTTCCGGCCGGTAGTGCTCGGCAACAAACGGGCGCATCCAGGCCAATATCGCGGCGGGCATCGGAACCGCATCGACCCGCTCCCCGCCATCCATGAAGCGTGCTGCCTGATCGTAACTGACGGTGACGATGACCGGCCGCGCGGCACAGCGGTCGTGCTGCGGCTCCTCAACCAAGCGCCACATGACGAACACCTTGGGCACGTCCGAACTGATGTTGAGGAAATAGCCTTGGGCCTCGGTCGTGTGCAACTCGATGGCGAACCCGGAAAAACGCCAGGTCGTTGCCAGCGCATCGTCGGCGATACGTTGGGGCGCTCCCGCCGATTTGAGCGCTTCTTCGCTATTCGCCTCATTTTTCACTGCACCTAGCGGCACGACGGCCGACGGCAACCATTGCTCGCTCGCCCAGCGATTGGCAAGCGGCACGCGCTTTATGTCGACATCGACGAAAAAGTAGAGCGGCGTCACGGATTTCGCGTCACCGCGAGCGCGACGGAATGGACCTTATGTGCATAGCTGCGGATGATACACCAGCGAGCGACGATCGATGCCGGGCCGGAGACGACTCTGCTACTATTCTTCACTCGTAAATCGACCTTCTAGAAAGCTCTTAAAGCGCATGTCAAAAGTCATCGCGCTCGCACCCTTTACGGCTCCAGGTACGAGCCGGCCCCGTGCCAGCACGCTGGACGCTTTTGTACGCGCCGCCGCCGCGGCACCGCGCGAGCCCGGCCCAGTCGCGGACAAGCGCCGCCGGCCATTGCACGATTTGCGGATTTCGGTCACCGATCGCTGCAATTTCCGCTGCGTCTATTGCATGCCGAAGGATGTCTTCGGCCGCGATTACCCGTTTCTCGCCCACGCCGAACTGCTTTCGTTCGAGGAAATCGCGCGCGTTGCGCGCATTTTCGTTGATCAGGGCGTGCGCAAGATCCGGCTCACCGGTGGCGAGCCATTGCTGCGCAAGAATCTGGAACGACTGGTGGAAATGCTGGCGCGCATGGGCGACCTTGATTTGACGCTCACCACCAACGGCGCCTTGCTCGCCAAGAAGGCGAAGAGTTTGCGCGACGCCGGCTTGACGCGGGTGACGGTGAGTCTCGATTCGCTCGACGATCCCACTTTTCGCGCGATGAACGACGTCGATTTTCCCGTCGCGCGCGTGCTCGAAGGCATCGACGCGGCAGCAGCGGTTGGCCTTGCCCCGATCAAAGTAAACATGGTGGTCAAGCGCGGGCTCAACGAAGCGTCGATCGTCCCGATGGCGCGACACTTCCGCGCGACCAGTCACATCGTGCGGTTCATCGAATACATGGACGTCGGCGCGACCAACGGTTGGCGAATGGACGATGTCGTACCCGCCGCCGAGATCGTGCGCACGATCGACGCGGAAATGCCGCTCATCGCCGCTGATCCGAATTACTCCGGCGAGGTCGCCGAACGCTGGCGTTACCGCGACGGTACAGGCGAGATTGGCGTCATCGCTTCGGTGACGCAAGCGTTCTGCCGCGATTGCACGCGCGCGCGGCTGTCGACCGAAGGCAAGCTCTACACGTGCCTATTCGCAACCGGCGGCTACGATCTACGCGCGCTCGTCCGCGGCGGGTCCACCGATGAGGAGCTCGGCAACGCCATCGCCGCAATCTGGCGGCAGCGCAACGATCGGTATTCGGAGGTCCGGACATCGAACACGGCGCGACTGCAAAAGGTCGAAATGAGCTATATCGGCGGATAATTCCAAAGCGTTGGGCGACGGATGCCGGCGTTCCTGCATCTGACCTTTACCGGTGGCCGCTTTGCCTGCGTCTCCTCGTTTTCTTGCGGTTTCCACAGGATTTGATGAACGCCCCGAACACGCCGTATCGTCCGTTGCTGACCGATGCCGCGCGGCCGTCGACGTTCACTGTGCATCCGGTCGACGAGCATGGCGCAGTGCGCGACGTCGCGGTTGCCGGCGAACACCCGCTGACCCTCTACGTCGACAAGCAGGAACTCCTGACCTTGATGACGCTGGGCGCCGCGCCGGAGGCGCTCGCCATCGGCTACTTGCGCAATCAGCGGCTGGTCGACTCAATCGACGAAATCATTGCCGTGCAGGTCGATTGGGAAACGAATTCGTGTGCGATCAAGACGCGTTCGGGCCTGACGGATTTCGAGGAGAAAACGGCAAAGCGCACCAAGACGTCCGGGTGCGGTCAGGGCACGATGTTCGGCGACCTGATGCAGGAAATCGATAACGTCAAGCTAGCGGTCGACACCACACTCACCCAGGCGACGCTCTACGACCTGCTCGACCGCGTGCGGCTGCACGAAACGATCTACAAGCAATCAGGCGCCGTCCACGGCTGCGCGCTCGCCACCAATGAGAACGGCACGTCGGAAATCCTGATGTTCGTCGAGGATGTCGGACGGCACAACGCCGTCGATGCGATCGCCGGACGAATGTGGCTGGACCGGCTGGATGGCGCTGACAAGATTTTCTATACGACGGGCCGCCTCACGTCGGAGATGGTGATCAAGGCGGCGCAAATGGGTATTCCCGTGCTGGTCTCGCGCTCGGGTCTCACGCAAATGGGCTTTGAGATCGCGCAGAAGGTGGGTATCACGATGATTGGCCGCGCGACGAATAAGCACTATCTGCTGTTCACCGGTGCTGCGCGGTTCGTCGCGTGACCGCAGCCGCCGCGAGCGAAGCCCACGGGCGCTGTCACTGTGGTCGCGTGCGCTTCGTTGCCGCGCTCCCGTCGCGCTTTTGCTCCCATTGTCATTGTGAGAGCTGCCGGCGCGCGCACGGCGCGCCCTTCGTCACCTGGATCGGCTTTCCGGCGGCGCAAGTCCGCATCACGCAAGGGGCCGACGACCTTGTTGCGCACGAGTCGTCGCCGCGCACGTGGCGCAAATTCTGCCGTGCGTGCGGAACCAAGCTTTTTTTCGAATCGCATCGCTGGGCAGGCGAGACGCACGTGGTGCTGCCCGCGTTCGACGACCCCGTCGATCGCATGCCCGAAGGCCACGCCTTTTACGACGAGCACGTGGCATGGATCCCGTGGCCGCGTGAACAGGAAGCATGAGCGCTGCCGGGCCGTCCCAACGCGCGAATTGCGCCAACTCCGGGGGCAGCGCAGCGGCCGAATTGGCAAATGCGGCCGCAAGCGTGGGGGTCCACCCATGAGGGAGCGCGATGAGGTAACCGGCATCGTGCTGGCGGGAGGCATGGGGCGGCGAATGGGCGGCGTTGACAAAGGGCTGGTCGAGCTTTCCGGCGAACCGATGGTCGCGCATGTGCTGCGGCGCCTACTGCCCCAGGTCGCATCGATTGTCATCAATGCCAATCAGAATCGCGAACGCTATGCCGCATTCGGTCATCCGGTCGTCGCGGACGCGGTGGGTGGCTTCGCCGGCCCGCTGGCCGGGCTCCACGCAGGCATGAGCGCGGCCACAACACCGTTGGTAGTAACAGCGCCGTGCGATTCGCCGTTTCTGCCCGAGGATCTGGTCGCGCGCCTCGCCGCGGCACGGCAGCGCGCGGCAGCGCAACTCGCGGTGGCCAAGACGTTCGCGCAACCCCATCCAGTATTTGCGCTGGTTAGCTGCGACGTCCTTCCACACCTCGCCGACTTCCTCACCGGCGGTGGACGCAAGATCGACCGCTGGTACGCGCAGCTTCGCGTGGTCGAAGTACCGTTCGATGACGAAGCGGACGCATTTCGCAACATCAATACCGTGGACGAATTAGCCGCCGCGACCTCCGGCAACCCTTGATTGGGTCGGCTACGGGTCCCAGACGTTGCCCCTATCGGTCGAACCGGGCATTATTTCCGACGTGCCGTGCGTCGCCCGGTACGGCAGCATTGGAGGAATTGTGGACTCGTCGAGCGTCAAGCGCCGGCTGACTTGCATCCTCGCGGCTGATGCCTTTGGGTACAGCAAGCAGATGGCGCAGGACGAAGAGGGCACGATCCGCGTGCTCTCCGCCCACCGCGCCGTCATCGACGGAATCATCACGTTCCATCAAGGTCGTATCGTGAGCACGGCAGGCGATTCGGTGCTTGCCGAGTTCTCGAGCGCCGTGGAAGCGGTGCGTTGCGCGGTCGAGATCCAGGAGGCCTTGAAGACCCGCAACGATTCGCTTCCGGAGCATCGGCAGATGCATTTTCGGGTCGGGGTCAATCTCGGGGACGTCGTAGTCAGGAACGACGACTTGCTGGGCGATGGCGTCAACGTAGCCGCGCGCCTCGAGACGATTGCCGAGCCCGGCGGCATTTGCATCTCGTCATCCGTCTACGATCAGATCACCGGGAAGCTCGACCTGGGCTTTCAGGATATCGGCGAACAGACGCTGAAGAACATCTCGCGGCCGATCCGCGTCTATCGCGTGTCCGGGGCTGCGGCGCCCGTGCGCCCACCGCCTTCCGCGCCGCCGACCCGTCCCGCGCGAAGTGCCCACAACCCAGTTCCATGGATGATCGGCGCCGTCGTCGCGGCGGTGGTCGGCGCGGCGGTTGCGTGGCAGGGGGGATGGTTGCGATCCGGTTCGACCGACGGCGCAAACACGACGGCGGCGGCGCCTGCTCTGGCGCCACTGTCCGCAGCCGCAGCCCCAAAAAGTGATCCATCGGCGCCTGTCGTCGAGGCCGCCGCAGCCCGCACGCAGGCCAACTCCGAAGCACAACGCCTGCGCTCCGATGCCGAAGCACTAAAGCGCCAAGCCGAGGCCGAGCTCGCGCGCGCACGCTCCGACGCCGAGGCCGGCCGGGCGGCGCGGACGAAGGCGGAAGCCGACGCGATGGCAGCACGGTTGCGCGCGCAAGCCAATGCCGATGCAGCCCGGATTCGCATCGAGGCCGAAGCCGCCTCCGCGCGCGCGAAGAGCGAGGCCGAGGCAGCGATGCGTGCGGCGCAGATGCAGATCGCCAAGGCGAAAGATGTTGTGCCGCGGCAGGAGGAAGCCAAGGTCCGCGACTCCGCCGCCGTCGCACCAGCGACTCTGACCTTGGACAGTTCCCCGCGCGCGTCGCCGGGGAGCCCCGGCCGCTTTGACGGTACCTGGAAAGTCACCCTCGAGTGTCAACAACACCCGGACGGCGCGTTAGGTTACACCTTCGAGTTCCTGGCGCAGGTGAAGGATGGGGTTCTACGGGGCGAAAATCGTACCGAAGGCGTCGCGGGCTGGCTGCGGTTGCAGGGTGACATCCAGCCCGACGGCAGCGCGAAGCTCGACGCGAAAGGCCTCACCGACAACCCCAAGTTCGCCATGAAGGGGGTGCAGAGCAGCACCCCGTACGCTTACACGGTTGCGGCCCGATTCGACGGCGCGCGTGGAACCGGCCGTCGACTGCAAGCCAGGGCTTGCGATCTGACGTTCGCCAAGCAATAACACCTCGCTGCCGATCGGCACGGGATTGGGCCCGCGGTCGCCGACGCGCACACTACCGACAAGTCCGGCTCGCTTTGGCTTTCGAACCATGATTTGTCGTGCTGCCCTTCGCTACCGTGCCAGCGACAATCCAAACGGATCGGCTTCTCCTTAACCTACTTGGCACATGAATAGCTCCCTCACGCTGCGCGAAATTTCCTGCGCCGACGACTACGACCCGGATTCGATGCCGGTCGAACGCGCGCGCGCGCTGATCCGGCAATTTCTAACACCGGTCACCGCGACCGAACGAGTCCACGTGCGCTTCGCGCTCAACCGTGTCCTGGCGGAAGACGTGGTGTCGCCGATTGCGGTGCCGGGTCATGACAACTCGGCGATGGACGGGTGGGCCGTGCGCTTCGCCGATCTACGGCGGGACGATGACACGCAACTCAAACGCATCGGCGAATCCTTTGCCGGTAGGCCGTATACAGGTGCGCTCGGTGCGGGAGAAGCCGTGCGCATCTTCACCGGCGGTGTGATGCCTCCCGGCGCCGACACCGTCGTCATGCAGGAACGCGCGACCGAAATCTCCGGTGGCGTCACAGTCTCCGCCGGGACGGTCAGCAAGGCGGGACAGAATCGACGCTTCGCCGGCGAAGATTTGCAGCGCGGCCAACTGGTGTTCGGCGCCGGACAGCCGGTGCGGCCGGCGGAACTCGGCATGATCGCTTCGCTAGGCATCAACGAGGTCACCGTCTATCGCAAGCTGCGCGTCGCGTTCTTTTCCACCGGCGACGAGCTCAAGTCGATCGGCACCCCGCTGGCGCAGGGTGACGTCTATGACAGTAATCGCTATACGCTCTATGGCATGCTCGCGCGGCTCGACTGCGACATGGTCGACATGGGCGTGGTGCCGGATGTCCCGGCCGATCTGGAACGTGCGTTTGCGACCGCCGCGGCGAATGCCGACGTCGTCATCACGTCGGGCGGCGTCTCGGTCGGCGAAGCGGATTACGTCAAGGAATTGCTGGACAAGCTCGGCGAAGTTCTGTTCTGGAAGATCGCGATGAAACCCGGCCGTCCTTTTGCGTACGGCAAGATCAGCGGCGCGCATTTCTTCGGCCTGCCCGGCAATCCGGTATCGGTGATGGTGACGTTCTACCAATTCGTGCGCGATGCGCTGCTGGTGCTGCAGGGCCGCTCCGATGTCGGCCCGATGCCGATGTTCAAAGCGACCCTCGCGGCGCCTATTCGTAAAGTACCCGGGCGCACCGAATTTCAGCGCGGCGTCCTCGCCCGCGATGGGTCCGGTTGGAGTGTGCGCACCACCGGCGATCAAGGTTCGGGGATCCTGTCGTCGATGTCGCGCGCGAATTGCTTTATCGTCCTGCCGGCCGAGACCGGCAACGTCGCGGCCGGCGATCTGGTTGATGTGCAACTGCTCGAGGGTTTGATTTGACGCGGTCGAGCGTGCAGCGTTAATATTTGCGCAGGGGCCCTCGCAGACGCCCCGCCGCATCGATGGCCATCCAGCGCCATCCAAGCTCTGCTTCGTTGCTGCCCGTGCAGCAGGAGGCATCTTATGAATCCGAATGCGGCTGTCACTCCCCAGAAATTGCAAGAAACCCTCGCGGTCTTCCCGCCGCCAACGCTCGTCGACGCGCGGCGTCAGCCGGCATTCGAGCAGGATCCGCACATCATTTCCGGCGCGTTGAAACGCCCGCACGAAACGATCGTCGATTGGGCCGATGCACTCGAGCCCTGGCGACCGGTCGTTGTCTACTGCGTTCGCGGCCATGAGGTGAGTCAGGACACGGCGGCGGCGTTGCGCAGCCGCGGGTTCGATGCGCGTTACGTCGAGGGGGGTCTCGAAAGTTGGCGGGCGCAGGGGGGTGCGGTGGTTCCGTTCACGCCGCCGACGCGCTGGGTGACGCGCGCACGGCCGAAGATCGACCGTATCGCCTGCCCTTGGCTCATTCGCCGCTGCCTCGATCCCGCGGCGGAATTCTTCTACGTTCCGAACGCGGAAGTGCGCCCCTTCGCCGCGGCCAACGCTGCGACCGCTTACGACATTCCCGATGTCCCCTATTCGCACGTCGGAGAAGCGTGCAGCTTCGACGCCTTTATCCGGATTCATGGCATTAAGGACCCGGCGCTCGATCTACTCGCGACAATTGTCCGCGGGGCGGACACCGATGTCCTGACGTTGGCGCCGCAAGCGCCGGGATTGCTCGCGATCTCGCTCGGGTTGTCGAAGATGATCGCCGACGATCGCACGATGCTGCGCTGGGGCATGCTGGTCTACGATTCGCTCTACGCCTGGTGTCGCGACGCGCGCGGCGAGGTGCACGGTTGGAACCCTGCCGCGTTGCGGGTGTGAAGGCGAAAGCACCGCGTACACCGACCCGGGCCGAAGCGTTCCGCTACTGGTTGCGCCTGGGCTTTATCAGCTTCGGTGGGCCGGCGGGCCAGATCGCGTTGATGCATCGCGAGCTCGTCGACGAAAAGCGCTGGATCTCCGAGAAGCGCTTCCTGCACGCGCTCAACTACTGCATGCTGCTGCCCGGGCCGGAGGCGCAGCAGCTCGCGACGTACATCGGCTGGCTTATGCATCGCACATGGGGCGGCATCATCGCCGGCGGACTCTTCGTATTGCCGTCGCTCTTGGTGCTGATTGTGCTGTCGTGGCTGTACATGGTCTTCGGCGATGTGCCGTTGGTCGCGGGGATTCTCTACGGAATAAAGCCCGCCGTCGTCGCGATCGTGTTGCACGCGGCGTGGCGCATCGGTTCGCGCACGCTTAAACACCCCGCTTTGTGGGCAATCTCCGCGAGTGCCTTTGTCGCGATTGCGTTTTTTTCAGTTCCATTCCCGGCAATTATTTTGGTCGCAGCAGTGATCGGCGCCATCGGCGGCCGCGTTCTGGCGCACGCGTTCGCGATCGGCCCCGCGCACGGAATGCAGACGGCAGTACACGTTCCGTCGGTGATCGACGACGACACGCCAACACCTGCGCACGCGCGCTTTGCACCAACACGCGCAGCACTGATCATCATCACGTTCGTCGCGACATGGGGGTTGGCAATCGGCGCGCTACATACGTTGCAGACGCAGTGCTGCACGCTGACCGATATGGGCTGGTTTTTCAGCAAGGCGGCGTTGCTCACTTTCGGCGGCGCCTATGCGGTGCTGCCCTACGTCTATCAGGGAGCGGTGACCGACGCCGGCTGGCTGACCGGCGCACAGATGATCGATGGTCTTGCGCTGGGGGAGTCCACGCCCGGGCCCCTGATCATGGTCGTCGCGTTCGTGGGCTTCGTCGGCGGCTATCGCTCCGGCCTTTTCGGTCCGGAGCACCTGGCGCTCGCCGGCATTATCGCGGCGTGTGTCGCCACGTTTTTCACCTTTTTGCCGTCGTTTCTGTTCATTCTCGCCGGAGGACCACTGGTCGAATCGACGCACGGTCAGCTTCGATTCACGGCACCGCTGACCGGGGTCACCGCCGCCGTCGTCGGCGTCATCGTCAATCTGGCGCTCTTTTTCGCGTGGCACGCGTTCTGGCCGCGCGGATGGCAGGCCGGCGCGCTGCACGGATTCGATCCCGCGGCATTCGCTATCGGCGCCGCTGCCACACTCGCACTGTTCCGATTCAAGGCAGGGGTGATCCCGGTCATTCTTGCGTGCGGAGCGGCAGGACTCGCGGTCTTGTTCGCATTCAATCGAGCGGCAGGCCCAGCGTCATAGAACCGTGAAATAATTCGACCGGTTTGCGCCGGACTTAAAAACGAAGACGCCGGCCCGGCGGCCGCGGCGGATGTCGAATAACTCCCGGCCATGAACGCGCAGCCACACTCCAAGGGAGACAATCATGAACAAGCGGTTTATCGTTTCGGTCGTCGTACTGTTCGTCATTTCGATGGCGCTGGGATTCATCGTGCACGCTCTTCTGCTTGGCGCGGACTACGCAAGGCTCCCGAATCTAATGCGCACGCCGGATGACGCCGAAAAATACTTCCCGTTCATGCTGCTCGCGCACGTGTTCATCGCGCTGGGTTTCACTTGGATATATTTGCGCGGGCGCGAGGACAAGCCATGGCTCGGCCAGGGCGTGCGATTCGGCCTTGCGGTCGCCGTACTGTCAACGATCCCTATCTACTTGATCGACCACGCGGTGGCGCCGTTCCCCATCGATCTCGTCGTGAAACAGATCGCCTTCGACACGATCAGCGTCGTGCTGATGGGCGTCGTCGTCGCCTGGATCAATCGCGGATCCCCCGCAGACCATTGACCAACGGTTGTGTCATTGCGTCGTCCAGTGCGGCTAGGCGCCGAAAAATTCGGGCGCAACATATAACCCCGCCGGCGTCTTCGAGGCGGCGTTCCTGTCACGCCATGATTTCGCTGCGCTCCGTCAGCAAAGCGTTCGGTGCTCCCGTTTCGCGTACCGTTTTGCGCGAGACTTCACTCGAAGTGGCACGCGGCGAATACGTCGCCGTGATGGGCGAGTCGGGAACCGGCAAGTCGACTCTGCTCAATCTGATCGCGGGACTCGAACGACCCGACACCGGCACGATCGTCGTTGCCGACGTCGACTTCGACGGATTGCACGACGACGCGCTCACGGCATTGCGCCGCGAACGGATGGGCTTCGTGTTCCAGGCGTTTCACGTATTGCCCTTTTTGTCGGTACGGGAGAACGTTGGCTTGCCGCTTGCGCTGCTCGGCCTGCGCGGGCCGGCGGCGGCAGATCGGGTCGCACGCATATTGGCGGAGGTCGCGTTGGGGGACCGCGGTAACAGCATGCCGCGTGAATTGTCCGGTGGCGAGCTGCAGCGGGTAGCAATCGCCCGGGCGCTCGTCCATCGCCCCGCAATCGTGCTGGCGGACGAGCCGACAGGCAATCTCGATCCCAATGCTGCGGCGCAAGTTGTGAAACTCCTGCGGGACTCGATCAAAGCGCAGGGCGCGACTGGCGTATTGGTCACGCATTCGCGCGCGGCGGCGGCGTCGGCCGATCGTATTCTCGCGCTGCGCGCCGACGGTCTGCACGAAAGCGCGCGGGACGCGCTGGAGCCGTGACCGCGACTTCGCCGGCAACGGACGAATTCTGGGTCTAGATAGCACTCCCGCTGCAACCGAGCGCCGACGTTAAACCACTACAAGTCTGCCTCAATTACAACGCGCTTAAGTAATTTTTACCTGGTCCTTCGCATCAATCGGCGACGCGATGCAGATGCCCCCTCGTGGCGGTCGCGCGGACCGCGTGGCATACTGATTGCTCAGCCAATGGTTCCGAGATCCGGTCATCAATCTGATGGCCGCCTCCTCTCGGCGCAAAAGGCTTTCAATAGGAGATACAAAAATGACATCACCGCAAAACCATCGTCTGACCGTGATCGCCGTGACCGCCCTCGTGTTGGCGTTGGGCGCCGGGTGCGAAAAGAAGACGACGACGACCGGAACGGCGCCGAGCACCACGCCACCGGCAACGACTAGCTCGACCACCACAGTAACGCCAGCGCCCAGCGTCGACAAAGCGATGACCAAAACCGGCGATATGGTGGCGGATTCCGCGATCACCGCCAAGGTCAAGACGGCGATGCTGGCGGACTCGGACGTCAAGGGATTGCAAATCAACGTCGAAACGGTCAATGGCGTCGTAACGCTGACTGGTTCCGTGGACAACAAGAGTCATATCGACAAAGCGATGTCGCTGACCAAGGGCATCGAAGGCGTGAAGTCCGTCGAAAATAAACTGACGGCGAAAGCAGGCTGATCGCACGGCGTTGAAATAATGCTGGGCCTCGACCCAGCGGGTATGCTTGGGGCGTGTTGCATGGACGCCCTGCGATGCTTGATGTGTGGATCTGGCCGCCGGTCGTTGGTGCCAAGCGCAGCTGGCAGCCGGCATGATGGCCGCCTTTACCCAAGCGGCGCGCGTGTCGGTTGCGCGCGCAACGCTTGGCGGCGCGCTTGGCGGCAACCGGATGCGCGTCATCCTCACCGTGCTCGCGATTGCGTTGGGGGTGGCGCTCGGCTTTGCCGTGCAGTTGATCAACCAGACGGCAATCGCCGAGTTCTCCGCGGGGCTCGCGTCACTGGCCGGGGACACCGATCTCGAGGTACGCGGTTCGCGTGCTGGCTTCGACGAAACGCTGTATGCGGCGTTCGCGCGCGACCAGACTATTGCCGCGGCTAGCCCCGTTCTCGAGATCGAGGCGAAGGTAGCCGGACGCAGCGAATCGTTACGTATTCTCGGGGTTGATGCGTTCCGCGCCGGCACTGTTACACCCGCGCTGTTGGGCGCAAGCGAGGATTCGCTCGACGCATTGCGGCCGAACGTCCTATTCGTCAGCCCCGCGGCGGCGGCGTGGCTCGACGCCGACATCGGCGACACGATCGGGATTCAGGCAGGGCTCGCCGAGATTCGTTTGCGCATCGCCGGATTCGTGCGTGCGGAGACGGCGCAGCGTTACGCAGTCATGGACATCGCCGCCGCGCAGGACGCCTTCGCGCGCGTCGGCCGGCTATCGCGGATCGATTTGCGCCTGCGTCCGGGCGCCGATGTCGCGACCGTGCGTGCCCGCCTCCAGGAGCTGCTGCCCGCGGGCGTAATCGTCGAGCGACCTCAAGCCGCGGTGACTGCGACGACAAGAATGTCACGCGCTTATCGCGTCAATCTGAATGTGCTCGCGTTGGTCGCGTTGTTCACCGGCGGACTCCTGGTGTTCTCGACGCAAGCGCTGTCGGTGCTGCGCCGCCGTTCCCAGTTCGCGCTGATGCGCACATTGGGTCTGCCGCGCGGACGCCTGCTCGCATTGCTGTTGGGGGAAGGTGCCGCCGTGGGACTGCTTGGAGCGACGCTGGGGCTCGCTGGCGGATACGCGCTGGCCGTTGGCGCGCTGCACTGGTTCGGTAGTGATCTCGGCGCAGGCTTTTTTCGCGGTCTCGAACCGCGTGTGCGCATCGAGCCGCTGGCCGCCCTCATCTTCGGCGCACTCGGTGTTGCAGCGGCGGTGCTGGGAACGCTCGCGCCTTCGATCGAGGCGGCGCGTGCCGCCCCGGCCGCGGCACTGAAAGCCGGCGACGAACAGCGCGTCTTCACGCAAATGCGCGCAGCAGGGCCGGGACTCGCGTGCCTTGGTGTGGGCGCAATCGCCACGTGGCTGCCGCCGATCGCCGGCTTGCCGCTCTTCGGATATCTGGCGATTGCATTGTTGCTCACCGGAACGTTGCTGCTAATGCCGCGGTTCGCAGCACTCTTGCTGCGCGCCGTGCCTACGCCGCGTGCTCCTGCGCGAGCCCTGGCACTCCAACAACTGCGCAACACTCCGGGGCAAGCCGGTGTGAGTCTTGCGACCATCGTCGCGAGCGTGTCGCTGATGGTGTCGATGGCGATCATGGTTGCATCCTTCCGCCAGTCACTCGAGCACTGGCTGGAACGCGTGCTGCCCGCCGACGTTTACCTGCGCGCAGCTTTGACCGGCGACAGCGCCTTCTTCTCCCGGGAAGATCAGCACACGATCGCCGCGCTGCCCGGCGTGCGTCGCGTCGACTTCCTGCGGGTGCAAAGTCTGCTCCTCGATGCCGGCCGGCCACGCATTGCGCTGCTCGCGCGAGACCTGGATCCCGACGATCCCGCACGGCATTTGCCGCTGGTCGACGACGCAACGCGCCAAGGAACGCCCGAAGCGCCTCCGGTTTGGGTGAGCGAGGCAATGGTCGATCTGTACGGTTTCACCGTGGGGCGCAGGATCACTCTGCCGCTTGCGGCCCGGGCCTATCCTTTCACGGTGACAGGTGTCTGGCGCGACTACGCCAGGCAACAGGGCGCAGTCGTGATCGATCGGGCGTTGTACACGCGCCTGACCGGCGATGCGACGGCGAATGACGCGGCGTTGTGGCTCGCCGCCGGCGCGGATGTCACGACGCTAAGGCGAGAGCTCGCCGCGCGCGTCACCGGTGGCGACAAGATCACCCTGACAACGCCCGGGGAGATTCGCGCGCTGTCGCTCAGGGTGTTCGATCGCACGTTTGCCGTCACTTACGCGCTCGAGGCCGCAGCCGTCATCATCGGCCTCACCGGCCTGTCGTCGTCTTTCGGCGCGCTGGTGCTCGCCCGGCGGCGCGAATTCGGCGTATTGCGCCATCTCGGTATGACGCGGCGGCAAATCGGCGAGATGCTCGCGACCGAAGGCCTGGCCGTCAGCAGCGTCGGATTGACCGTCGGGCTCACGCTCGGCGGCATCATCAGCCTGATTCTCATCTACGTCGTGAACCGGCAATCGTTTCATTGGAGCATGAGCCTGCACGTGCCGTGGCTCGCGCTCTCCGTGCTAGCCGCCACGTTGCTCGCGCTGGCAATGCTGACGACCCTGGGCAGCGCGCGGCACGCGATGGGAATTGACGTTGTCCGCGCCGTCAAGGACGACTGGTGAGCGTATTTGCGCGGCGCTTCGCGCAGTACCCATGCGACCGGAATCGGATCATCGGCAACCCGGCTCTGCTAAACTAGACTTAGTTCAACCGGATTGGAGCACAAATGGAACAAGTAAACATCCACGAGGCAAAAACCAATCTTTCGAGATTGGTGGATCGAGTTGCCGCGGGCGCCGAAATCGTGATCGCCAAAGCCGGTAAACCACTTGCAAAGTTAGTACCGTATGCATCCGGCAAGCCCGAGCGAAAATTCGGACTAATGAAAGGGAAAATCAGGATCTCGAAGGATTTCGACGCACCCCTTCCCGACGACCTGCTCGACGCTTTCGAAGGCAGGAAGTGAGACTTTTACTCGATACGCAAGTTTATCTCTGGATTTTGGCGGCTTCGCCAAAGTTACCCCGGAGGGCACAGGAACAAATCAGAGAAGCGGCCGCGGTTTATGTAAGCGCGGCGTCAATCTGGGAAGCGGCGATCAAGATTGGGGTCGGAAAACTCAGCGTGGCGATTGATGATGTCCTGGATAACATCCAACGCAGCGGCTTTCTTTCCTTGCCCGTTCAACCGCAGCACGCCGCTTTGGTGGCAACCCTGCCGCTTCACCATCGCGATCCTTTCGACCGGATTCTGGTCGCACAAGCGATTGCCGAAACGTTGCGATTGCTCACCGCCGACGCGGCTCTCAGTCCTTATTCCGAATTGGTTATCCAAGTTCGCCAATGATACTTCCGAGCCGGGTCAACTCGTGCGCGAGCGACTGCGCTCTTGTTCTTTGCGGGCTCGCCGTCGTGAATGCAGGCTTTGCAGTTGCGGCATCGGTCCGATTACTGCGCTAACTAACGGGTCGCCCGCCTCGTGAACCGGCGCACGATCCTGCTACTAGCGTTGGCGTGGCCATCGTTGCGCGTGCACGCGCAACCCAAGTATCCGGCGGTGGTCGAGGGTACCGTCCTACGCTTTCCCCGCGATCACGGCGCCCATCCGGCGTTTCGCACGGAATGGTGGTACCTCACGGGTATCCTGCGCGACGCGGCGCGACAAGAGATGGGCGTGCAAATCACGTTCTTCCGCAGCCGGCCGGGCGTTGCGGAAGGCGGGACGAGTGCCTTTGCGCCGCGGCAATTGTTATTCGCGCATGCGGCGATCGCCGATCTGCGCGTGGGCCGCTTACAGCACGACCAGCGGGCGCTACGCGCCGGCTTCGGGCTCGCCGAAGCCTCGGAGACGACGACCGATGTCCGGCTCGACGATTGGTCGCTGAAGCTCGACGCGGCTACGTATGCGACGAGCATCATCGCCCGCGATTTCGCGCTGCGATTGATGTACCGCGCGACGCAGCCGATCGTACCGCAAGGCGGGGGGGGCGTAAGCCGCAAGGGACCGTCGCCGATGCAGGCAAGCTACTACTACAGCCGGCCGCATCTCGCGGTTTCCGGCTCGGTACAGCAAAATGGCCGAGATGTAACAGTCAGCGGCGAAGCCTGGCTTGACCATGAATGGTCGAGCGAATACCTGGCACCCGAAGCCAGAGGATGGGATTGGGTCGGCCTCAATCTCGACGACGGCGGCGCACTGATGGCGTTTCGCATTCGCGATCATCACGGAGGCGTGTTCTGGGCGGGCGGCAGCTTTCGCGATGCCCGTGGACATATTCGAACGTTCGCACCGAGCGACGTCGCCTTCACGCCACTCTCTCTCTGGAAGTCACCGCGCACCGGCATCGAGTATCCGGTCGCCTTTCGCATCGCCGCTGGCGACATCGACGTAACGCTGGAACCGCTGATGCCCGACCAGGAACTCGATTCGCGCGCAAGTGTTGGCACTGTTTACTGGGAGGGCGCGGTGCGCGCGCTCGCTCTAGGCCGCGGGGTTGGGCGTGGTTACCTCGAACTCACTGGTTACGGCGCGGCGTTGCGGATTTGACGCGCGGACGGTACAGCGAACTGAAGGGTGCGTTCATGCCATCGGTGCTCTTCTCACCGTCCGCTCCGGCCCCCCGGTGCGATCATCGCGTTACGTGTCTGAGGCCGTTCACGTGCCGCCGGTAGGGTGGCGGCTCAACCGCTATGTCTCGTTGAGCGTTAACCGACGGACCAGCGCTAGCACCTCGGCGCGTCGGGAATCAATGGCCAGTGGCTCCTCTTTGAGGATCTGGAACGGAGGAATGGTAATGCGCTGCTTGAACAGCATCAGACACCGACCGGCATCGTTGCGCCGCGAGCCATATGCAATTGCCTGTGCATCAGCACACTGGAGGAAGGCAGCCTGCGCCCAGGCCATGTGGCTCCCGCTCGGCGCAAGTTGGACGCTACCGCCGGCTGACCTCCACGACACCCGGCACATCGCGCACGAACGCGAACGCGCGCTTGAGTGCATGCAGGCTCTGCACCTCGACCGTGAATGCGAGGCGACTTTGCATGTTGCGCGTCAGCGTATTCGCCGCCGTGACATTGATTTTTTCGCGCGCCAGAATCTCGGAGATGTCGCGGAGCAACCCTTGTCGGTCCATCGCCTCGACGACGATATCGACCGGAAAGACCTCATCGCGCGGCGCTCCCCAATCGGCTGCGATCAGGCGCTCCGCTTGCGTCGCGCGCATTCGTTTCACGTTGGCGCAACTCGCCCGATGGATCGTTACACCTTTGCCGCGAGTGACGAAACCGACGATCGCATCGGGCGGGGCCGGCTTGCAGCAGCGGGCGAGACCCGTGAGCAAACGATCGATCCCGACGACGAGAATGCCGCTGCCCGATCCTTTCGCCTTGCTCTGGCGCATAGGAACACTGATTTCTTCGACTGACGCCGCTGGCACCGCTGCCGGCAACGCAACAGCGTGAATCGCCGTCTGCACCTGCTTGGAATTGATCTCGTCGCGCGCGTACGCCGCGAAGAAGTCTTCGGCTTTGGCGAAGCCGGCCTTCGCAGCGACGGCTTCGAGTTTCAACGCCGTCTGGCCTTGGCGCGCAAGCTCGCGTTCCACCAGCGCGCGGCCTGCCGCGATGGTCGCTTCCAATTGTTGCGCACGAAACCATTGCCGGACCTTGGTGCGAGCGCGCGTGCCGTGCACATAGCCCAGATCGGGATTGAGCCAATCCCGCGAGGGGCCGCCTTGCTTCGCGGCGAGAATCTCGACTCGCTGGCCGTTGCGCAATGGGTGGTTGAGCGGCACCATCTGGCCATCCATTTTCGCGCCGCGGCAGCGATGGCCGAGGCTCGTGTGCACCGCATAGGCAAAATCGATCGGCGTCGCGCCGCGCGGCAGGTCGATGACGCGGCCTTGCGGCGTGAGCACGTAGATCGAATCGGGGAACAGCGCTTCCTTGAACGCCGAGAGCCATTCGCTCGAATCGCTAACGGCATCCTTCCAGTCGAGCACCTGCCGCAGCCATCCAATCTTCTGGTCGAACGTCGGATCGCGGCGCGCGCGCTGCTCTTCGCCTTCCTTGTAGCGCCAGTGGGCCGCGACCCCGAACTCGGAATGCTGGTGCATGTCCTTGGTGCGAATCTGCACTTCGAGGGGTTTCGCCTCGGGACCGATCACCGCAGTATGCAGCGAGCGGTAGTTGTTGGCCTTGGGCTTGGCGATGTAGTCGTCGAACTCGTGCATGAGCGGAGTCCACAGATGATGGACAACGCCAAGCGCCGTATAGCAATCCTTGATCGACGGAACCAGAATGCGCACGGCGCGGATATCGTAGAGCGCCTCGATGCCCACCCCTTTGCGACGCATCTTGTGCCAGATGCTGTAGATATGCTTCGGCCGACCCGTCACATCGGGCTCGAGCCCGGCCGCGGCAAGCTCCCGGTGCAAGGTCGCGATGATGTTGGCGATGTACGCTTCGCGATCCAGGCGACGCTCATCGAGGAGTTTCGCGATCGCCTTGTAGGTCTCGGGCTCGATCCCGCGCAGACTCAAGTCTTCCAGTTCCCACTTCAATTGCCATACACCGAGACGATTGGCGAGCGGCGCGAACAGTAGCAGCACTTCGCGTGCCGCCTGGCTGCGCCGGACTGAATCGCCCGACATAAGCGTGCGCAACGCCTGCGTCCGCTCGGCAAGCTTGATCACGACGACGCGGATATCCTCCACCATGGCCAGCAGCATCTTGCGCAGATTTTCGGCCTGCGCCGCGCGCTCGTCCGGATTGCCGCTCTCGGGCATCGTGCGAATTCCGCTCATGCGCGCCACACCGGCAACCAGTGTCGCGACGTCGGCATTGAAGGCGGCAGCCACTTCGGCCTGGTCGAACGCTGCGACCGCCGGCAGCCCAAGCAGCAAGGCGGCACGAATGGAATCGCCATCGAGCTTCAAGCCCGCGAGGATGGTCGCGGTACCCAGAGCGCGGTCGAGCGCTGAATCGCCCTCGGGCATCATCGCGTCGCCACAATGCTCGCGCGCGAAGCCGAGCGCCGTTCCAAACGACGCGCGTTCTTCGGCAGAGTATTGGGCTTCGAGGGAAGCAAGCCACGCCGCGACAGCTTGCGGCTCTCTAGTCTGCGGCGCGGCGTGCAGTACGGCGACCATAATCGATTAATGCGGGTCGAAGAAAACGCCGATTATTGAGGAGAAGGACCCTTAAAGCGGTGCCCCCGCAGCATTCGCGATCGTATCCGCCAGTGACTCGGCATACTTGTCCGCGAGCGATCTTTCGCGCGCCTCGACCATCACGCGCAGCACGGGCTCCGTTCCCGAAGGCCGCAGCAGCACGCGCCCCGCGTTGCCCAGCGCGGCGACGGCGACTCTCTCGGCCGAGCGTACTGGTTCGCTCGCCTGCCAATCCCAGCCGCGCTTGACGGGCACATTGATCAAGCGCTGGGGAAACATCGTGACTGCCGCCGTCAGCTCGGCGAGGGTTTTTTTCTGCTCGATAAGCGCCCGCAACACCGCAAGCGCCGCAATGATCGCATCGCCGGTCGTGTGCTTGTCGAGACAGATGATGTGCCCTGAATTTTCCCCACCGAGCCGGCAGCCATTCTCCTGCATGCGCTCGAGCACATAGCGGTCGCCGACGGGAGCTCGGTTCAGCACGATGCCGTCGCGCGCGAGCGCTTGCTCGAAGCCCAGGTTGCTCATCAGTGTGCCTACGACGACGCCATTCATCGCGCTACGCCGGCGATAATCGGTGGCGATGACGTACAGGATCTGATCGCCGTCGTACACGGTACCGCTCGCGTCGGCCATCACCAGCCGATCGCCGTCGCCGTCGAGCGCCACGCCCAGGTCCGCCTGGTGTGCCCGCACGTGCTCAACCAGATGCTTCGGGTGCGTTGCGCCGACGCCTGCGTTGATGTTGAAGCCGTCGGGTTCGGCGCCGACGCTGATCACGTCGGCGCCCAGTTCGTGAAAGACCGGACACAAGACGTGGTAGCCGGCGCCATGCGCGCTGTCGACGACGATCTTGAAGCCGCGCAAATCCAGTGCCGTCGGAAACGTGCTCTTACAGAATTCGATGTAACGGCCCGCGGCATCCTCCAGGCGGCGCGCCTTCCCTAGCTCGGCCGATCGCACGCAGGCAAGCGGCGCTTCCATGCCGGCTTCGATGGCCGATTCGACCGCATCCGGTAGCTTGGTACCTTCCGCGGAAAAGAACTTGATGCCGTTATCGTCGTACGGGTTGTGCGACGCGCTGATGACGATGCCCGCCGACAAGCGTAACGCGCGCGTCAGATAGGCGATCCCTGGCGTCGGCAGCGGACCGCACAGATAGACATCGACACCCGCCGCGGACAAGCCGGCTTCGAGCGCGGCTTCGAGCAGATATCCCGAGATGCGCGTGTCCTTGCCGATCAGCACACCCGGTCGTTCGTTGCGCTTGACGCCATCCGCCGCGGCGAGCGTGCGGCCTGCGGCCCAGCCGAGTTTCATCACCAGCTCAGGGGTTATCGGCAGCTCGCCCACGCGGCCGCGCACGCCGTCGGTCCCGAAGTATCTGCGTTTCATCATCGATCCTGATTCGCCGCCGTTGAGCTGACAGCCTGCCAAACGTCAAGAGCGTCGACCGTTTCGCGCACGTCGTGCACGCGCACGATCGATGCGCCGCGGGCCACTGCTGCCAGCGCCGCCGCAAGGCTCGCGGGAAGGCGTTCCTGCACCGGTCGCCCGGTGAGTTGTTTCAGCATCGATTTGCGCGAAAGTCCAACGAGAATCGGATAGCCCAATTCGGTCAACGCCGGCAGCGCACGCAGCAAGGCAAGATTATGCTCCTTCGTCTTGCCGAAGCCGAAGCCCGGATCAAGCACGATGCGGTCGCGCGCAACGCCTGCCGCTTCGCAGTCTCGAGCGCGCTTGGCAAGAAACGCCTCTACTTCGCAGGCGACGTTCCCGTACTGCGGATTGTCCTGCATCGAGCGCGGGTCACCCTGCATGTGCATCAGGCAAACGGCAACCCCGCTCGCCACGACCGCCGCTAACGCGCCTTCCTCGCGCAGGGCGCGCACATCGTTGATCATCGCGGCGCCGCTCGAAATTACCGTGCGCATGACGCCAGCCTTCATCGTGTCGACACTGACCAACACGCCCTCTCGCGACAATGTCTCGACCAGCGGAATCAGGCGCGCGAGCTCGACCGTTTCCGCGACTGGCTCGGAGCCTGGCCGCGTCGACTCACCGCCGATGTCGATCAAGTCTGCGCCGTCAGCGGTCATCCCGCGCGCATGATCGAGCGCCCGTTCGCGATCGAAAAACGCGCCGCCGTCGGAAAAGGAGTCCGGTGTAACGTTAAGGATGCCCATCACGAGCGGCCGCGCGAGATCGAGCAGATGCCGGCTACAGCGCAAATGCGTGGGACGAGTCATCACGGAATCAACGAAAAAGGGCGCGCATTTTTCGCACGCCCCTCGGCGATCGGAACGGCCGTGAGCTCTAAGCGGGTCTGACCACCGGCGTCGGATCGGGTGTCGCGGGAGGGGTTCCCGAAGCAGGTCCCACCGGCGGCGGCACCGGCTTCGGGGCACGCGGGGGCAATCCCGCCATGATGTCGCCGATCTGGTCGGCATCGATGGTTTCGAGTTCCAGCAGCGCCTTCGCCATCGCTTCGACCTTATCGCGGTTCTCCTCGAGCAGTTTGCGTGCGACGTGATACTGCTGATCGATGATCTTGCGAATTTCAGCGTCGACCTTCTGCATCGTCGCTTCCGAGACGTTCTTGGTCGTCGTGACCGAGCGGCCGAGGAAAATCTCGGCTTCGTTCTCGGCGTAGACCATCGTCCCCAACTCGTCGGACATGCCGTAGCGGGTGACCATTTCCCGCGCGATCTGCGTCGCTCGTTCGAAATCGTTCGACGCTCCGGTGGTCATCTGATGCATGAATATTTCTTCCGCGATCCGGCCGCCGAACAGCACGGCGATCATATTCAGCATGTGGTTGCGATCCATGCTGTAGCGATCCTGCTCCGGCAATTGCATCGTGACGCCCAGCGCACGGCCGCGCGGGATGATCGTGACTTTGTGCACCGGATCGGTCTTGGGCAAGAGCATTGCGATGATCGCGTGACCCGACTCGTGATACGCCGTGTTGCGGCGTTCCTCTTCGGGCATGACGAGCGAACGCCGTTCGGCGCCCATAATGATTTTGTCCTTCGCGCGCTCGAAATCGTGCATGTCGACCAGACGCTTGCTCGAACGGGCCGCGAACAACGCTGCTTCGTTGACGAGGTTGGCTAGATCAGCACCCGACATGCCGGGCGTACCGCGAGCGATGATGTCGGCCTTGACGTCAGGCGCCATCGGCACTTTGCGCATATGGACGAGCAGGATCTGCTCGCGACCGCGAATGTCGGGGAGGGGTACGACAACCTGCCGGTCGAAGCGGCCCGGCCGCATTAGCGCTGGGTCAAGCACGTCCGGCCGGTTGGTTGCGGCAATCACGATCACGCCTGCGTTGCCTTCGAATCCGTCCATCTCCACCAGCAACTGATTCAGCGTTTGCTCGCGTTCGTCGTTGCCGCCGCCCAAGCCCGCTCCGCGCTGCCGGCCGACGGCGTCGATTTCGTCGATGAACACGATGCAGGGAGCGTTCTTCTTGGCCTGCTCGAACATGTCGCGGACTCTAGCGGCGCCGACGCCTACGAACATCTCGACGAAGTCCGACCCGGAGATCGAGAAGAACGGAACCTTGGCTTCACCGGCAATCGCCTTGGCCAGCAATGTCTTGCCGGTGCCGGGGGACCCCACCATCAGTACGCCGCGGGGGATGCGCCCGCCAAGCTTCTGGAACTTGGACGGATCGCGCAGGAATTCGACGAGTTCGGCCACCTCTTCCTTGGCCTCGTCGCAGCCTGCAACGTCGGCAAAAGTGACCGTGTTGTTCGCCTCGTCCAGCATGCGCGCCTTGCTCTTGCCGAACGAGAATGCCCCGCCGCGTCCGCCCCCCTGCATCTGGCGCATGAAAAATATCCACACGCCGATCAACAGAAGCATCGGGAACCACGAAATAAAAATCTGCGCGAGGAACGACTGCTCTTCCTCGGGCTTGGCTTCGACCTTGACGCCATACTTGACGAGGTCGCCGACCATCCAGATGTCGCCGGTGGTATACGTGACCGCGCGCTTCTTGTCGGCGCCCACCCATTTGATGGTCCGACCTTCGATCGATGCCGATTCGACGCGGCCGCCCTTGGCGAGGTCCATGAATTCGGAATACGGGACCGCATCCTTGCCGGATTGCCGCGTATCGAACTGCTTGACGACAGTCAGGACAACGAGCCCGATGACGAGCCAGATGCCCACGTTCTTCAAAAGATTGTTCAAACGTTGCTCCTTGCGATTCTTGGGTCGACGAGGCCAACGGCCCCGACATGCCGACCACACCCTACTTTGACCCGCACCTGACCGCTACCCAAGCCAGATTCTACCGCTTTAGCCCCCGCCCCCGGCTGTGCCCGATGTCCCAGCGATAAGCTAAAGAACCCGCTCGTCAGGTGAGGTGGCCCGTTCAAAAGCTTTGGCGACAACATAAAGCTCGCGACTGCGGTCACGCGACGCCTTGGGCTTGCGCACATAAACTCTAGCGAAATGAGCCTCTACCCGGCGCTGAAACTCAGCGAGCCCGGTTCCCTGGAACAACTTGACCACAAAGTCGCCGTTGGGCGTCAGTTGTCCGACGGCAAATTCGAGCGCAAGTTCACCTAAATGAATGCTGCGGGCCTGGTCCACTGAGTCGATTCCCGAAAGATTGGGGGCGAGATCGGAGACTACAAGATCGACCGGCCTGTTTTTGAGTGCCGCCAGGACCGCCGCCAGCCCCACTTCCTCGCGAAAATCCGCCTGGATGAAGTCGACACCCGCCACGCCGTCCATCGGGAGCAAATCGACCGCAACGATTTTCGAGCGCGGCCCCAACCGCTCCCGCAGCACCTGACACCAGCTTCCGGGCGATGACCCCAAATCGACGACGGTCATGCCAGGCCGGAACAGGCGGTCGCGCTCGGCCAGCTCCAGGAGCTTGAATGCCGCGCGCGACCGGTACCCCAGACGCGCTGCCCGCTGAACATAGGGATCGTTGACGTGCTGCTCGATCCACGCACGGTCGACCTTGTTTTTTTTCTTCCGCTGCTTGGGGGGATTCGCCATAACTGCATTCGGTCGCGCACATCGTAGTCCAAAAAGTGGCGCCGACTCGGTGGGGGTCGAGTAGACTTTGCGGATGAGTGAATTGCTGCCCCCCGCACGCCGGGCTCTGCGCGCCCGCGCGCATCATCTGCAGCCGGTCGTCGCGATTGGCCAGCATGGCTTGACGCCTGCCGTGCTGCACGAAATCGACGTCGCACTCTTGAAGCACGAATTGATCAAGGTGCGGGTCGCAAGCGAACAACGCGCAACCCGCGATGCGTTGTTATCGTTGATCTGCAAAGAGATCGAGTGTGCGGCCGTCCAGCACTTGGGCAGGATATTCATCCTCTATCGAGAGAACCCCGGCGGCGCGAAAACAGTGGCGGCGAAGCCGGATACCCGTTCTGTTAAAAAGACGCGCGCAGGCAAATCGGTGAAGCTGAAGACAGGGGCGCGCACGCCGCTCGATCCTGTCCGCGAACGTCGGCGCGCAACCCAAGCCGGCCTGCCCGCCAGTGGCAAAGGGCGGCGTGGGGCGGCGCGGCATCAGTCGAGCGATGCGGTAACCGCCAAACTCTCAGGGCCCGGTTGCAGCGCGCGCGGTCAAAAGAAGGATCCGAGCACCGGTACGTCCACGGGGCAACCAACAGTCAAGGGGAGGAAAGCGTCGGTTGGCGCGAACGTCAAATCCCAAAGACCACGAACCGAGACGGAATCCAAGTCGCACGGCACGACCAGCCCGGTGCGCCGGCATCGGTAACCCACGGCGCCGGTCGAAGCACGTCTATCCCGGCGCGCAGCTAAGCGCCTTCGGGGTCGTCGAGAGATCGGTCTGCGTTTGCGCGAACTTGACGGTGATGCTATGCGGCCGGTTGTCGCGCAAGCTTGCCGGAGTGTTGAGGATAAAACCGTGCACACCATTGCCTTTGCCGGCGTCACGCACGTCGGGACGTAGAACGTCGGCGAGCACAGTCGCAATCGGCGCATCGTCACTGTAGATGTCGACGCTGATCGGCGTGTCCGGTCGATTGCTATCCCAGGCCCATCCGGCGATTTGACTGCAGCTCGCGACGTCGTGATAGCCCTTGAAACTGGGCGGCGCCACACCACCACCGGCGCACGCGATAGTCTTCGGCGTTTGGGAAAGATCGGTAGCGGTCCCGGCAAATTTCACCGCAATGCTATGCGCCTGGCCGTCCTTCAAGCTGGCCGGGGTCACTATCGTAAAACCATGAACGCCATCGCCCTTGCCCGCGTCGCGCACGTCCGGGCGCAGAGCGTCAGCGAGCACGGTCAAAATACGCGCACCATCACTGTAAATGTCCACGCCAATCGGCGTATTCGGGCGACTGCTATCCCACGCCCATCCGACGATTTGGCTGCAGCTCGCCACGTCGTGAAAGCCGTCGTAACTAGGCGCCGCGCCACCACCGGCGCACGCGATCGTCTTGGGCGTTTGGGAAAGATCGGTAGCGGTCCCGGCAAATTTGACCGTGATGCTATGGGGCTGGCCGTCCTTCAAGCTGGCCGGTGTGATTACGTCAAAACCGTGAATGCCATCACCTTTGCCGGCGTCGCGCACGTCAGGACGCAGAACGTCGGCAAGAACGGTCGCAACGCGCGCGTCGTCGCTGTAGAGATCGACGCTGATCGGCGTGTTCGGGCGGCTGCTATCCCACGCCCATCCGGCGATTCGGCTGCAGTCGGCAAGGTCGTGATAACCCGCGAATGCGGGCAGCGACGTCGCGACGAGCTTTCTTACCGTTCCTCCGATTCCGACGACGTAGATCTCTCCAGCCTCGTCTTCGCCAAAGGATGAAATATTGAGATCCGTGACCAGCAGCGGGCTTTGTACGCCTCGGTCAAGCGAAAAGATCTCCCCGCTGCAAAAATCGCCGAACACGTAGGTGCCCGACGGCAAGGCGCCGGACCGCCCCCGGTAGATGTAACCGCCGGTGATCGAGCAGCGGCCGCCGGAATGGTCGTATTGAAAGATAGGCGCGGCGTAATTACCCGGCACGCATAGTTGCGGATCGAGATTCGTGCAACTCAAGCCTTCATAGACGCGCCAGCCATAGTTCCCTCCCGCGGTGACGATATCGACCTCTTCCAGCAGACCCTGCCCCACGTCGCCGGCATAGAGTTGCCCAGTCTGCCGGTCGAACGAGAAGCGGAAGGGATTGCGCAGGCCGAGCGCGAAAATCTCGTCGCGTCCATCGACAGCGCCGAAGAAGGGATTATCCGGGGGCGACGAGTAAGGAACGCCATTTGCCGGCCGATCGACATCGATCCGCAAAACTTTTCCAAGTAGATCATTGACGTTCTGAGCGCGTCGACCCGGATCGTTGGCCGATCCGCCGTCGCCCATTCCGATGTAGAGATAGCCGTCGGGCCCGAACTCGATCATGCCGCCGTTATGGTTTGAGAAGGGCTGCGCAATGGTAAGCAGGATCGTTTCGCTGCTCGCGGTTGCAACGGGGTCGGCCGACGCGCGATATTCAGCGACCACCGTGGCGCCGTCGGGTTGTCGCGTGTAGTTCACGAAGAACCGCGAGTTGGCTGCGAATGCTGGATGAAAGGCGAGTCCCAGAAGACCCTGCTCACCGCCGAATTTCACCTTCGCGCCGATATCGAGGAATGAGTTGGGTGTCGACGATCCAGAAGGAAGCACCTTGATGCGCCCGGGTTGTTCGACAATGAATAGCCGATTGCTGCCATCTCGTGCGTGTGTCACGTATACCGGGCTGGTCAACCCGGTGACGACGGTATCCAGCCGCACGGCGCCTGACTGCGCACTCGCGACCGGAGTGCAAATGCCCAGCATCACGAGCGCGAAAGAAATGAACATTGATCTCTGCGAGCATTTCATGACTGACCCTTCAAGTGTTTTATCGCTTTAAGCTGGCTCGTAGGAAAAATCCAGGACGGCGATTGTCCGTCCAAACGTGAACGCCAACTCCAGGCCGATGCGACTCTGGCACCGCCGATCAGACGTAGCGCACGGCCAGAATGTCATAGCTGCGCACGCCACCTGGGGCGTGCACATCCGCGGTGTCGCCTTCGTGCTTACCGATGAGCGCCCGCGCGATCGGCGAGCTGACGGAGATTTTGCCGTACTTGATTTCGGCCTCATCGTCGCCGACGATCTGATAAGTCACCTGGTTCCCGCTCTCAGCATCCTCGAGATCGACGGTCGCGCCAAACACGATCAGATTACTCGCATCCAGTGCTGCCGGATCGATCACTTGCGCATTGGCGAGCTTGGTCTCGACTTCGATGATACGACCCTCGATGAACCCTTGCTGGTGCTTGGCGGCATCGTAGTCGGCGTTTTCGGAGAGGTCGCCGTGCGACCGTGCTTCGGCCAGCGCCAGGATCACGGCCGGACGCTCGATGGTCCGCAGCCGATGCAGTTCCGATTTCAGGCGCTGCGCACCTTCAACCGTCATGGGTACTTTACGCATAGTCGCTTACGCAAAAGAATCTGTCGATTGAACCTACGCTAGATGAGCCGCGCGTGCAACGACTGCAGCGAATAGGGCATAAGAGCGCTCATCGACCGCATACCGATCGCCGCCGCGCGCGCGCCGGCGAGTGTGGTAAACGTCGGAACCTGGTCGACCAGCGAGGCGCGGCGGATCTGGTAGCTGTCCTGAATCGCCGCCCGTTTTTCCTCTACCGTGTTGACGACCAGCGCGATTTCGTCGTTCTTCAGCAAATCAACGACGTGCGGGCGCCCCTCCGCGACCTTGTTGACCATCACCACCGACAACCCCGCGGCTGCGAGGGCCGCCGCCGTCCCGCGAGTTGCGACGAGACCGAAGCCCATGTCAGCCAGCATCCGTGCGATCTCGACGACTTTCGGCTTATCGCTGTTCTTCACGCTGATGAACACGTTGCCCGATTCCGGCAATTTCACCCCCGCCGCCAACTGGCTCTTGACGAATGCCTCACCGAACGATGCCCCCACGCCCATCACTTCTCCGGTGGATTTCATTTCCGGCCCAAGTATGGTGTCGACACCGGGGAACTTGATGAACGGGAACACCGCTTCCTTGACCGAGAAATAAGACGGCACGATCTCGCCGATCATCCCCTGCGCCCGCAATCGCTGACCCACCATGCAGCGTGCTGCGATTTTCGCCAGCGGACGTCCGGTCGCCTTCGAGACGAACGGCACGGTACGCGAAGCGCGCGGGTTGACTTCGAGGACATACACGACTCCATCCTGGATCGCAAACTGCACGTTCATGAGGCCGATGACGTTCAAGGCTCGAGCCATCGCGACGGTCTGCACGCGCAGTTCTTCCTGGACCCTGCCGGATAGCGAGAACGGAGGCAGCGAGCACGCCGAATCGCCCGAGTGCACGCCCGCCTGTTCGATATGTTCCATGATGCCACCGATCAGGACATCGGTGCCATCGGACACGGCGTCGACGTCGACCTCGCACGCGTCGTTCAAAAACCGGTCGAGCAGCACCGGTGAATCGTGCGACACCTTGACCGCTTCGCGCATGTAGCGCTCGAGCTCTCGCTGCTCATGGACGATCTCCATCGCGCGGCCCCCGAGCACGTAGGATGGCCGGACGACCAACGGATAGCCAATCTCGCCGGCTGCCTCGAGCGCCGCCGCTTCCGTGCGCGCCGTGCGATTGGGCGGCTGCTTCAAGTGCAACCGATGCAACAATTGCTGAAATCTTTCGCGGTCCTCCGCCATGTCGATCATGTCGGGCGAGGTCCCGATGATCGGAACACCATTCTTTTCCAGATCGCGAGCGAGCTTCAGCGGCGTCTGGCCGCCGAACTGGACAATGACCCCCGCCGGTTTTTCCACATGCACGATTTCGAGCACGTCCTCGAGCGTCAGCGGCTCGAAGTAAAGACGATCGGAGGTGTCGTAGTCGGTTGAAACTGTCTCCGGGTTGCAGTTGACCATAATCGTTTCGAACCCGTCTTCGCGCAGCGCCATCGCGGCGTGCACGCAGCAATAATCGAACTCGATGCCTTGTCCAATGCGGTTCGGTCCGCCTCCCAGTACCATGATTTTTTGGCGGTTCGTCGGGTTGGCTTCGCACTCGTCTTCGTACGTCGAATACAGGTAGGCGGTAGTCGTCGCGAACTCAGCCGCGCACGTATCCACGCGCTTGTAGACCGGGCGTAGCCCAAACACATGCCGCTGGTCGCGCACGTCGGCTTCCGTCACTTTCAACAGATGCGCGAGTCGCCGATCCGAGAATCCCTTGCGCTTCAACTGGCGCAGCTCGTCGCGAGCGATCGAAGGCAATGTGCGATGCTCGAGCTTGAGCTCAAGATCGACAATCTCCTTAATCTGTGCCAGGAACCACCGATCGATTTTGGTGTGGCCGTGCATTTCGTCGAGCGTCATGCCGATGCCGAACGCGTCGGCGACGTACCACAGGCGCTCGGCGCGCGGATAGGCAAGTTCATCGGCGACCTTCTCCGGGTCGACCGTTTTCAGGTTGAAGCCGTCCATCCCGGTTTCAAGCCCGCGCAGCGCCTTTTGCAACGACTCCTGGAATGTACGTCCGATGGCCATCACTTCGCCCACCGACTTCATTTGCGTGGTCAGCCGATCATCGGCTTGCGGGAATTTTTCAAAAGCGAAACGGGGCACCTTGGTCACGACGTAATCGATCGTCGGCTCAAACGATGCCGGCATGAAATGGCTGCCGGCGCCGCCGGTGATGTCGTTGCGCAGCTCGTCGAGCGTGTAGCCGACGGCGAGCTTGGCGGCGACCTTGGCGATCGGAAACCCTGTCGCCTTCGACGCCAGCGCCGAAGACCGGGACACCCGCGGGTTCATCTCGATGACGATCATACGGCCGTCGTCCGGATTGATCGCGAACTGGACGTTCGACCCGCCGGTGTCCACGCCGATTTCGCGCAGCACGGCGATCGACGCGTTGCGCATGATCTGGTACTCCTTGTCGGTCAGCGTCTGCGCCGGCGCCACCGTAATTGAATCACCCGTATGGACCCCCATCGGGTCGACGTTTTCGATCGAGCAGACGATGATGCAGTTATCCTTTTTGTCGCGGACGACTTCCATCTCGAATTCTTTCCAGCCAAGCAGCGATTCCTCGATCAGTAACTCACGCGTCGGCGATGAGTCGAGGCCGTGCTTGCACATTTCGACGAATTCATCCTTGTTGTATGCGATACCGCCGCCGGTGCCGCCGAGCGTGAACGACGGGCGGATTACGGCCGGAAACCCGATACCAGCCTGCACGTCGAGCGCCTGCTCGAGGTTATGCGCGATTCCCGATCGCGCCGATGCGAGTCCGATGCGTGTCATCGCCGCCTTGAACTTTTCGCGATCTTCCGCCTTGTCGATCGCTTTTTTCGACGCCCCGATCAGCTCGACATCGAACTTGTTTAAGATGCCTTCGCGCGCGAGATCGAGCGCGCAATTGAGCGCGGTCTGCCCGCCCATCGTCGGCAGCAGCGCGTCCGGACGTTCGCGTTCGATGATTTTGGCGACCATCGGCCAGGTGATGGGCTCGATGTACGTGGCATCGGCCATCTCGGGGTCTGTCATGATCGTCGCCGGGTTCGAGTTAACCAGGATGACGCGGTACCCCTCCGCGCGCAGCGCCTTGCATGCCTGCGCGCCCGAATAATCGAATTCACACGCCTGCCCGATGATGATCGGGCCGGCGCCGATGATCAGGATTGAATTGAGGTCGGTGCGCTTGGGCATTTTTTTACTTCTTGCCCATGAGTGCTACGAACCGGTCGAACAGATACCCCATGTCGTGCGGACCGGGGCTCGCTTCCGGATGCCCCTGAAAACCAAACGCCGGACGGTCGCTTTGTGCAATTCCTTGCACGCTGCCATCGAAGAGCGAAACGTGCGTGATGCGCACGTTCGACGGAAGCGATGCCCCGTCGACGGCAAATCCGTGGTTCTGGCTGCTGATGAGCACCTGGCCCGTATCCTGGTCGAGCACCGGGTGATTCGCTCCGTGATGGCCAAATTTCATCTTCGTCGTCCTCCCGCCAGCCGCAAGCGCCAACAGTTGATGACCGAGACAGATGCCAAAGGTCGGAGTACCGCGGTCGACAATTTCGCGAATCGCGGCGATCGCGTAGCCGCACGGTTCGGGATCGCCTGGACCATTGGAAAGAAAGATGCCATCAGGCTGCAACCCCAGTGCATCGCGCGACGAAGTCTGCGCCGGCACGACGGTCACCCGGCATCCGCGCTCCGCGAGATTGCGCAGGATGTTGTGCTTGACGCCGTAGTCGTAGGCGACGACGTGGAACGACGTAGTGCCCATTGCCCGGTAGCCTGCACCCAACGCCCACGTGCTCGCCGTCCAGTCGTAGCGCACGTCACACGTCACAGCCTGCGCGAGATCAAGGCCGGTCATCGGCGGCGCTGCTCTCGCCAGCGCGACGGCTCGATCGGCATCTGCGTCGGCCAGCGTGGGCGCGGCAACAATGCAACCGTTTTGGGCGCCTTTTTCACGCAGGAGCCGCGTCAGTTGCCGCGTATCGATCTCAGCAACCCCGACGATACCGTTCTCACACAAATACGCCGCGAGACCATGCGTCTTACGCCAACTCGATTCAAGCTGCGGCAAGTCCCGGATCACGAGTCCCGCGGTGTGAATTTTTTTCGCCTCGACATCTTCGGCATTGACACCGACGTTGCCGACATGCGGGTAGGTGAGCGTGACGATCTGGCCTGCGTACGAGGGATCGGTCAGAATTTCCTGATAGCCCGTCATCGCCGTGTTGAACACGACTTCGCCGACTATGCTCCCCATGGCGCCGATCGCGTGGCCGCGAAAAACCGTGCCGTCGGCGAGCGCAAGCAGCGCCGGGTGCACCGGCGGGAATAACGCCGTCGGTGCGGCAGTAGCGGCAAGGTCAGGAGCGTTCATGCGGCGTTTTGGTTACTTGGTGAGTCAGCGTGCGCCGCGCTGCGCGGAATCGCGCCGAGCTACGAGGATCGGCAGGCGGACGTGCAAACGGGGAAGGCAAGCCTTCCCCGCTCTCGACCCTCTCGATTTTATCGCAGAACGCGTGCGCGTTCAAACCGTCGCATATCAATACGCAGCGCTGAAGCCGCCGTCGACATACAATAGGTGTCCAGTCACGTAATCGGCGGCGGCCGAAGCGAGAAATACAGCCGCCCCGGCGATTTCTGCTGGTTCCCCCCAACGACCCGCCGGCGTACGTTTGACCACCCATGCAGTAAACTCGCGATCCGCCATCAGCGCGGCGTTCATCTCGGTTTTGACAAACCCTGGAGCGATACCGTTGACCTGGATGTTGTGCGGCGCAAGCTCGACCGCCAATGCGCGCGTCATCATCTTGAGTCCGCCCTTGCTCGCTGCATACGCAACGATATGCGGACGCCCCAGATCGGACGCGAGCGAGCAGAGGTTTACGATCTTGCCCCGTTTTCGCGCTTTCATCGCCGGCAGCACGCCCCGAGTAACCAGAAACGGGCCCTCGAAATTGGTCAGGTGAACGCTGCGCCATTCAGCGACCGAATATTCGTCGAACGGCTTGCGCAGATTCATCGCCGCGTTATTGACCAGAATATCGATCGGACCTTCCACGCGCTCGATCGCCGCGATGCCCTCACTGACCGCATGTTCGTCGGTGACATCGAACGCCCGGGCGCCCGCCTTATGCCCGGCCGCGGCCATGCCGGCAACGGCAGCATCGAGCTTCGCTGGGCTGCGACCGTTCAGCACAACGCGAGCTCCTGCTTCCGCCAAAGCGCGGGAGATCGCGAGACCGATGCCGGACCCCCCGCCGGTAACCAAAGCCAATCGCCCAGTGAGATCGAAAGGGTGCGCGGCGGCCATTGGCGAGCCCGCTACCGCCGAATTCCCAACACGTCACGCATGTCGTAGAGGCCCGATACGCCCGCTGCGCGTTTCGCCGCGACGAATTCGGCCGCACGCAACGCCCCGGCGGCGAACGTCTGCCGCGACGTTGCGCGATGGACAAGCTCGACGCGCTCGCCGCTACCGGCAAACACCACCGTGTGGTCGCCCACGACATCACCACCGCGTAGGCTTGCGAAACCGATCGTGCCCACGCGCCGCTCAGCCGTAACCCCCTCGCGCGCGTACACGGCGCAATCGGACAGCGCCTGACCGCTGCCGGCCGCGGCAGCCTCTCCCAGCGACAACGCCGTCCCGGACGGAGCGTCGACCTTATGCTTGTGGTGCATTTCGACGATTTCGATGTCGTAGGCCGGTCCCAGCGCACGTGCCGCGGTCTCGACCAGCGCCAATAGAACGGTGACGCCGACGCTCATGTTAGCCGAGAAGACAATGGGAATGGCGCTTGCGTGATCGGCGAGCGTCGCCTTCTGTGCATCGTTCATTCCGGTGGTCCCGACCACTGCGGCGACGCCGGCGCTCGCGCATTCGGCCACATGCGTAAGCGTGCCTTCGGGTCGCGTGAAATCGATGAGGACATCGGCCGCGCGCACTGCCTTGGGTATGTCACTGCCGATACGAATGCCGGTCGCACGTCCGATGCGTTCGCCGGCATCCGCGCCGGTGGCGGCGCTGCCGGGAAGATCGAGTGCCGCGGCAAGACCTAAAACGGGCGATAAAAGGAGGGCTTCGAGGAGCGCCTGCCCCATCCGACCCCCAGCGCCGGCGATCGCAACGCGAATGGGCAACGCGAGAGACTCCTACAACTTCTTGAAGAAATCGATGATCTTGCCCATGACGCCGCCGTCTTGCGGCTCCTCCGGCAGCGCGCGCGCCGCGGCCGCGCGGTTCAAGTCCGCGACCGATGCCGGCATCTCATCGCCTTCCCATCGCGCCAGCACGTCATCCTTGAAATAAACGGTGAACTGGCGATGCTCGCGCACCCGACCGTCGCGCTGGTATTCGTACACGTAATCCCAACGGTTGTCGCGAAACGCACTGGTCACAAGCGGAGTGCCGAGGACCAACCGCACCTGTTGCCTCGTCATTCCGTTTTTCAGCTTGTCGACCATATCCTGCGAGATGAAGTTGCCTTGATTGATATCGAGCTTGTACACGCCCATCTGCTTGATGACCGGCGCATAATTCTCGATTGCGGCGCATCCGGCCAACGCGATAAGAAGGGCGTAGAGCGTCGCCCAGCTAGCCGTTCGAAGCGCGCGAGAAGCAGCGACTGCACCTGATTTCATCAATTGACTTTTATCCGCTACTTGCAGACAGCGTTGCCGCCGCTTTGTAGGTAGTGCCCAGGAAGGCTCCTACACTTTATGGAAACGCTGCTACCACTTATCACTAAAGCGACCGCTATTATAACCGCGACCCCGATCGCGACCCGCCGATGAGTTCCCCCCACGATCTCAAGAACGCCGGCCTCAAAGCCACGTTGCCGCGGCTTAGGATCATCAATCTGTTCGAGGCGTCGAAGGTGCGACACCTGTCGGCCGAGGATGTCTATCGGTTGCTGATCGCGGAAGGGCTCGATATCGGTCTGGCCACCGTCTACCGCGTGCTGACGCAGTTCGAGCAGGCAGGTCTTCTGATCCGCCATCATTTCGAATCCGGCAAAGCCGTATTCGAGCTGAATCAAGGTACGCATCACGACCATCTCGTGTGCCTGCAGTGCGGGCGCGTCGAGGAATTCTACGACGCCGAGATCGAAAAACGGCAGGTGAGAATCGCGCGCGAGCGCGGCTTCGAAATCAGCGAGCACGCGCTCCATCTGTATGCCGATTGCACCAAACCGCGGTGTCCGCATCGGAAGTGATGATGGATTCGCCACTCGCCCCAATGCACCGTCAACCGCGAGGCGAGTCCCTTTCGTGCCGATTGAAGTCGCGCAAGCGAAATCCGAGCACGAAGAGCGCCGCGAAATAGGCGCCGGCGCCCGCGAGGACTAACGCCGCGAGCCGCGCCACCTTAGCCCACAGGCCAGCGTTCAGCCAGAACGAGGACGGGCCTGCAAGCCAGAACAAAAGCGCGGCAAGTACGCCTAGCGCAACGGTCAGCTTGCAGGTAAACGCGAACCAGCCCGATCGCGGCGTATACCAGCCGCTCTTGCGCAAAAACCAGAACAGACAACCAGCATTGAATATCGCGCCCAGGCTGGTCGCAAGTGTCAATCCCGCGTGGCCCAGCGGCCACATCAACGACACCGCAAATAATTGCGTAATAAGGATTGTGACGAGCGCGATCCGCACAGGCGTTTTCAGGTTCTGGCGCGCGTAAAAGCCGGGAGCGAGAATCTTCACGAGAATCAACGCCAGCAGCCCAACGCTGTAGCCAAGCAGAGCGGAACGCGTCTGCCAAACATCGTTGACGGTGAATAAAGCTCCGTAATGGTAGAGCGTTGCCACCAGCGGCAGCGCGAGGAGCCACAGCGCCAATGCTGCCGGCAGCGCCAGCGCGAATGCCAAGCGCAGCCCCCAGTCGAGCAGCGCTGAATATTCCTGCTGATTGGAATCGCTGTGATGTTGCGCAAGCGCCGGCAGCAGCACCGTGCCGAGCGCAACGCCAAGCAACGCGCTCGGAAACTCCATCAACCGGTCGGCGTAGCTGATCCACGAAATGCGGCCATCGCCGAGAAACGCAGCAAACTGCGTGTTGATCAGCGCAGAGATCTGCGCCGCCGACACGCCGAGCAGCGCCGGCCCCATCGCCGAGAGCACTCGGCGAACACCTTCGTCGCGCCAATCGAAGCGCGGCATCGGCAACATGGTGATCCGAGCGAGCGGCCGGAGCTGAAACAGCAATTGCGCGAGGCCGCCGATCAGCACCCCCCACGCCAGCGCTTTGATCGGCGGATCGAAAAAACGTGCAAGGAAAATAGCGGACAAAATAATCGCGACGTTGAGCAATACCGGGGTGAACGCGGGAACGGCGAAACGGCGAAACACATTCAGCACGCCGCCCGCCAGCGAAACCAACGATACGAAGAGGATGTACGGGAACACGATGCGGATGAGGTCCGCCGTCAACTCGACTTTGCCCGGCGTCCGCGCAAAGCCGCTTGCCAGCAGGTATACGAGCCACGGCGCGGCGAGGACGCCCAGAACCGACACTCCCAGCAAAACGACCGCGAGCACTGTGCCGACACGGCCGATGAGGTCCCTCGTTGCATCCTCTCCGCGCTGGCGACGGTATTCGGCAAGGATCGGCACGAACGCCTGCGAAAAGGCGCCTTCGGCGAACATCCGGCGGAGAATATTGGGCAATCTGAATGCCGCTTCGAAAGAGTCCATCTGGACGCCCGCGCCGAACAGCGTCGCTTTCAGGCTTTCGCGCAGAAGTCCGGTCACGCGGGAGATAAACGTCATCCCGCTGACCGTCGAAAGGACTCGGATCAGGTTCAAGGGTTTAATGACGTGGGCGTCGGCTTCGGGTGCCAGCAACGCCAGTATTGTCCAATAGCGAAACGAGCCGGAAGAACCTCGCGAGGAGTGAGTCAGGCAGCGGCTTTGGATCGACGGTGGATAAATTGGAAGAGCTTCGTGCTAGCGGTGATCATGGCGGCAGCGGTTTCATTGTCGGTCATGGCTTCCGGATTGTGATTGCGGGAGAGCAAAGGTCGCTTGGCGTAAGACGGGAAGAGCCTGGCGGTGTTAGTAACAGACGCCTTGCCGGTGTTGAAAAAATTGGCTATTATGGTCGGCTTTCCCGCAGTTACCAATTGAGGATAAACCCCGATGGCCAATTCGGCCCAAGCCCGCAAGCGTGCCCGCCAGGCGGAAGTGACGCGCAAGCGCAATGCGAGCCTCAAGTCGGCGCTGCGCACAGCGGTCAAGAAAGTCAGGCGAGCGATCGCGACCGGGGACAAGTCCATCGCCGCCAAGACCTTCCAGGAGTCGCAGTCCGTTCTGGACAACATCGCCGACAAAAGAATCGTCCATAGGAATTTGGTGTCGCGTACGAAGTCCCGGTTGTCTTCGGCGATCAGAAGCCTTGCGTCGTGATTATTTAACCGCTGCTCGCACCCGGAAAGGCGCCTCGCGGGCGCCTTTTTGTCGTCGCGACTGTCGCAATCGGCCTGATTCGGGAAGACGGGCGGAAAGACGGCAGCATTGGTCTTTCGCTTCCAGCGTCTAGCACGTGCCGTCCGCCGTTTCTGCTCTAGTCCTGATGCTGCAAACTGGGATGCGCATTTCGGCGATCCCGAAGCCGTGCGCGCTGGCGACCTACGTAGCACGGTACGCGCGTGCGAATTCGCGAGGCAGGCCAGCTCGCCGGCGCTTTCGCGCTAAAATCCCGATTTAACAACGAGCGGCTTTGCCGCGCCGGCCTTTGTTTCCCAACGCTGCCGCATCGATGGTTTCCAAGCCGCAGCATTTCCTGCAGTTCAACGACTTCACGCGCGAGGAATTCGACTATCTCTTTGCGCGTACGCGCTGGATCAAGGAACGCTTCAAACGCTACGAGGCATACCAGCCGCTCCGCGACCGCTCGCTCGCGATGGTGTTCGAAAAGGCGTCGACCCGCACCCGTGTGTCGTTCGAGGCGGGTATGAACCAATTGGGCGGCATCGCAATCAACTTGAACCGCGACGACACGCAGCTCGCGCGCGGCGAACCCATCGAAGATCTCGCGCGCGTGGTCTCGCGGATGGTGGACGTCGTGATGATCAGGACGTTCGAACAGGCGATCATCGAGCGTTTTGCCGAGCATTCGCGCGTGCCGGTCATCAACGGTCTCACCAATGAATACCACCCCTGCCAGATCCTGGCCGATTTGTACACGTACATCGAGCACCGAGGCCCGATCTCGGACAAGAAGGTGGCTTGGATCGGCGATTCGAACAATGTCTGCATTACCTGGCTGCAAGCGGCGAAGATCTTCGATTTCCAATTGCGTGTTTCGACACCTCCGGGATACGAGATCCCCGTTGGCCGATCCAAAGGCGCCGATGCACGTCACTTCGCGTCGTTCGCCGATCCGCGCACCGCTTGCCGCGACGCGGATCTCGTCACAACCGACGTCTGGACCAGCATGGGCTTCGAGGCCGAGAACGAGTCACGCGCGCGTGACTTCGCACGTTGGATGGTCGATGCCGAAATGATGAGGGAGGCCAAGCCTGACGCGCTGTTCATGCACTGTCTGCCCGCGCATCGCGGCGAGGAGGTGGCGGCGGAAGTGATCGACGGACCGCAAAGCGTCGTGTGGGACGAAGCAGAGAATCGCCTGCATGCGCAAAAGGCGCTGCTCGAATATCTCGTCTGCGGACGGGTAAACCCTTGATCTCATACCAAAGGAATTTTTTATGACGCGTCCTATCTTCGCCTCCATGCTCGCCGCTGTGGTTTTCAGCGTTTCCGCGTCTGCGCAAACCTATCCGGACAAACCGGTCAAGCTCGTTCTGGCCGCGCCAGCCGGCAGTTCGATCGACGTTTTGGGCCGCACGATCGCTGATAAGCTCAAAGATCGGCTGGGTCAATCGGTCATCGTCGAGAATAAGCCGGCTGCGGGAGGTACCGTCGCCACGGCCGAAGTCGCCAAGGCTGCTCCCGACGGTTACACGATGTTGATCGCTTTCAACGGTCCGCTCGCGTTCGGTCCGTTGCTGCAAAAGCTTCCCTACGACGTGCAGAGGGACCTGCAGCCGGTGATCATCACATCGAGCCAGCCAAACGTACTCGCCGTCAACGCGCAATTGCCGGTGAAGAACGTTGCCGAGCTCGTCGCTTACGCCAAAGCCAATCCGGGTAAATTGAACTATGCATCGGTGGGCAACGGCAGTTCCTCACATCTCAACATGGAGTTACTGAAATCGACGGCTGGCATCGACGCCGTGCACGTGCCGTTCAACGGTTCACCGCCGGCGGTCCTGGCAACGGTTCAAGGCGAAACGCAGGCGATGTTCGCGGTCATGCAACCGTTGCAGGCGCAAATTCAGGCGGGCAAGCTGCGCGCGCTCGCGGTCACCACGCGCCAGCGCTTTCCTTTGCTGCCTGACCTGCCGACGATCGCCGAGGCGGGTTACCCTGACTTCGAGGCGCTCGCCTGGAACGGCGTGCTCGTCCCTGCCGCGACACCCAAGGCGATCGTGGCAAAGCTCAACGCCGAAATCAACGACGTTCTAAAGCAACCCGACGTCGTTGCAAAAATGCAGGCGGTGGGGTTCGACTTGATCGGCGGCACACCCGAGGCGTTCGGAGCTTTGATCAAATCGGAATCCGACAAGTGGGCGCCGGTGATGAAACGGGTGGGCCTGAAGATCGACTGACGCCAATTGCCTGCCCCGCATCGATCACGAACTCGAGGGCCAATGTCCGAAATCAAGAAAATCGTTCTCGCCTACTCGGGCGGCCTCGACACGTCGGTCATTCTCAAGTGGCTGCAGGATACTTATCGCTGCGAGGTCGTGACGTTCACCGCCGATCTGGGCCAAGGCGAGGAGCTCGAACCGGCGCGAGCCAAGGCCCGCGCCGCCGGCGTGAAAGAGATCTTCATCGACGACCTGCGCGAGGAATTTGTCCGGGATTTCGTGTACCCGATGTTCCGGGCCAACGCGATTTACGAGGGCGAATACCTGCTGGGTACGTCGATCGCAAGGCCGCTCATCGCCAAGCGGCAAATTGCAATCGCGCGGCAGACCGGCGCGGACGCCGTCGCGCACGGCGCCACCGGCAAGGGCAACGACCAGGTGCGCTTCGAGCTCGGTTATTACGCGCTCGCGCCGAATATCACGATCATCGCACCGTGGCGCGAGTGGGACTTATCGTCGCGCGAAAAACTCCTTGGATATGCTGAGCAACACGGCATTCCTATCGACATGAAGCATCGCCAAGGCGGCGCTCCCTATTCAATGGACGCCAACCTGTTACACATCAGCTACGAGGGTCGGCATCTCGAGGATCCGCAGGCGCAGGCAGAAGAGGAAATGTGGCGGTGGACCGTTGCTCCCGAGAAGGCGCCGGATGAGCCGGAGTATATCGAGATCACCTACGCTCACGGCGACATCGTCGCGCTGAACGGCGAGAAAATGCCGGCGGCGCAGGTGCTCGCCACATTGAATCGGATCGGCGGCCGGCACGGAGTCGGCCGTCTGGACCTGGTCGAAAATCGCTACATCGGAATGAAATCGCGTGGCTGTTACGAAACTCCCGGTGGAACGATCATGCTCAAAGGTCATCGCGCCATCGAATCGGTGACGCTCGACCGCGAACTCGCGCATTTGAAGGACGACTTGATGCCGCGTTACGCAAGTCTCATCTACAACGGGTATTGGTTTAGCCCCGAGCGCAAAGCACTTCAGGTTCTGATCGATCACACGCAGCAGGACGTGAATGGCTGGGTCCGGTTGAAGCTCTACAAGGGAAGTGTGAGCACCGTCGCCAGGGATTCAGCAACCGACTCGCTGTTCGACACGACGATCGCCAGTTTCGAGGACGATGCCGGCGCCTACGATCAAAAGGACGCCGGCGGCTTCATCAAGCTGAATGCGCTGCGCATGCGCATCGCCGCGAATCGCGGACGGCGACAGTAGTTTGACACCTTGAGCGGACGCGCCGCGCTCGCTCGAGCCTTTGGTCTGCAGCAGTCGGGGCGTCTTGACGAAGCAGAGGCCGCGTACGCAAAGGTTCTCGCGGCGGATCCAGCGAACGTCGCCGCACTGACCAACGCCGGCGCGCTGGCGCTCGCCCGGGGTGATGTCGCGGTCGGGGTCGCTCGCTTCCAACGCGTCACGGAACTTGCTCCCAGGCAAGGCCTCGCGTACAACAACCTGGGCTTTGCGCTGGTTCGCGCCGGGCGCGACATCGAGGCGCTCTCCGCGCTCGACCGCGCCGTAACGTTGCAGCCCGAATATGCACAAGCGCACAACAATCGCGGCATTGCGCTGGTACGCCTTGCCCGTCGCGCCGAAGCGATTCAAGCGTTCGAACGGGCGTTGGCGATCGAGCCGAGTTACATAGAAGCCGCGATCAACCTGGGCGAGCAGGCGAACCGCGATGGTCAGCCCGCACGCGCCGCCGCCGCTTTCGATCGTGCACTCGGTTGCCAGCCCGAGAACGTCTACGCGATGACCGGACGAGCCTTCTCCCTTGCGCTGACCGGCGACCTCGTGCAGGCACGTCGCTCGCTGGAAAGAGTCACCGCGGCTCATCCCAACGTTGCACCCGCCTGGCAAACCTTGGGTGCGGTTTTGAACTGGACGTGGCAGCACGAAGCGGCGGAGGCAGCGTTTCGCCGTGTCGTCGAACTCGACGCGGGCAACGCCGAGGCGCAGTTCGGCATTGCGTCCACCTTACTCGCCCGTGGCCGATTCGACGACGGCTGGGTGGCGTTCGAGCGGCGACCGGATGCCGGCAGGGATCGGGGCATCGCCTTTGCGCAGATTCCCGCATGGGACGGGTCTTTCCTCGAGGGAATTCTCGTCGTTTATGGTGAGCAGGGGTTAGGCGATGTCGTGCAGTTCGCGCGCTTCCTCAAAGCCGCGCGCGATCGCGTCGGCGGGCTTTTATTGCTCCTCGACAATTACCACGCACCCCTCGGGCCACTGCTCGCGCAAGCCGCGGGTGTCGACCAGGTGATCACCGAAAGCGAGCGTCTCTCCACTGCGACGGTCGCGGCGCGCGTATCGCTCATGTCGTTACCGCATCGGCTGCGCATTACCGGCGAGAGTATTCGCGGGACGCCACGTTATCTGTTTCCGCCGGCCGATCGTAGAGCGTCCTGGCGGGCGCGGCTTACGCCACTCGGATCCCCGCGAGTGGGAATCGCGTGGTCGGTGTTCGCGCGCGACGACCAACGTTTTGTCACGCAACACAAATCGGTCCCCGCCGAGATTCTGATGCCGCTGGTCGCGATGCGCGAAGCGTCGTTCGTGACGTTGCAGCCCGGCATGGCGGGCGACCCGCGTCCTTTCGCGTCGCGCGTTTTCGATGTGCGTGCCGAACTCGCTGACTTCGGCGACACGGCCGCGCTGATCGATGAGCTGGATCTGATCGTCACGGCGGACACCGCCGTCGCTCATATCGCGGGAGCCTTGGGCAAACCGGTGTGGATGCTCGACCGCTTCAACACGTGCTGGCGCTGGCGCCTGGCTACCGACACGTCGCCGTGGTATCCGACTTTGCGCATTTTTCGGCAAGACCGCTTCGGCGACTGGTCCGGCCCCGCGAAACGCCTCCGCGAAGCCTTTGCCGCGTGGGTTGCGGCGCCTCGAGCGGAGTAAAGCGCGCAAAATGGGTTGTCGCGCGCGCCGTGTTCGTGTTAGGTTTTACTGGAAACCTCGCGAGGTCCCTTTTAAAGCGCCCGCTCCTTCACGCCAAATTCGCCATGCCATCATTCGACATCGTCTCCGAAGTCAACCAGGTCGAAGTCAAGAACGCCGTCGACCAGGCCAACAAGGAAGTCTCAACCCGCTTCGACTTCAAGGGTTCCGACGCCCGCATCGTGCACGCGGAGAAAACCCTCACGCTCTTTGCCGACGATGATTTCAAGCTGTCGCAGGTGACCGATATCTTGAGGGCCAAGCTCACGAAGCGCAGCGTGGACGTACGTTCGCTCGACTACGGAGAGATCGAAAAGGTTTCAGGCAACAAGGTCAAGCAAGTCGTGACCGTTCGCACCGGAGTCGAACAGGAACTCTCGAAAAAAATCGTCAAGCTGTTGAAAGACAGCAAGCTCAAGGCTCAGGCGTCGATCCAGGGGGATGCCGTGCGCGTGTCCGGGGCCAAGCGCGACGACCTGCAGAGTGCAATCGCACTGGTCAAGAAAACGATCACCGACTTCCCGCTGCAGTTCAATAATTTTCGCGAGTGAACTAATCGAGATCGCCGAGCAGAGCCGTTCGCGTCGCTGGCGGCAGCACAAGTAGATCCGCCTGGTAGTGCGGATGGTCGATGCCGAGGCTTAACGCCATATCGCGTTTCAGCGTCGCGACCATTGCCGGTGTCAGCTCGAATCGCAGGAAGTGGACGGCTGATGTTTTGGCCTCGTTCGCCCGTTCGAGATCCTCATCGGCGATCGCCATGACTTTTGGGCAGCCTTCGACGCGTAGCCATACTCGGTGCTCGATGCCCTTGAGCGTGGCCAACGCCGGCCTGCGCTCGGTTTCGTCTTCGTACTCGATCAGCATCGTTGCCTTGAAATTGCTGCCGTCCGGGACGAGCGGGTTGTATGCGTCGAGCTCGTCCTGAATCCCGGTTTCCTCGAATGCCTTTTCGATCCGCAGCATCTCCTGAATCTGATAGCGGATCGTCAATTCGTCTTCAAAGAGCAAAGTCACGTGCTCGCCCAGATGGACGGTGCGCGCGCGTTTGTGCTCCAGGACGCGCGCGCGAAACTCGTGTCGCGTCTTGGCGTAAGCCTCTAACGTCAGCAGACTGTCACGCTGGATGGCGGGCATGCGCGTTAGAGTCCGTAAGCGATGCGCAACAATGTCAACGGGTGCTCTTTGCGCGCGCGCGATGGGCCACTGTTGATCCCGATCCCCTGCGCGATCCGGCGCCCGGCGATCGGGCAATCGGAGCTGATGTAGTCCGGATCGGCGTCGTTCATTCGCGCAAACACGGGTTTGCCGATTTTCATGGACATCGCGAAGAATTCCACCTTGACCCCCCACGTGCCGTCGTGGCCGGCGCAACGCTCGACGGTCGTGACTTTGGTGTCCGGCAGCCATTGCAACACCTCGCGTGTCTTCTGGCCGATGTTCTGCACGCGCGCGTGACAGGGGATGTGATAGCTCACCTTTCCCAATGGTTGCGTAAAGTCGCGCTTGAGCAATCCATCACGGTCGCGCAGGACGAAATACTCGAACGGGTCGAACATGGCGTCAGCCACCAGCCTGACGTCGGGATCCTCCGGGAAGACGAGCGGCATCTCATGCTTGAGCATCAGCGTGCATGACGGGACCGCCGCGAGGATCGCGTAACCTTTCCGCGCCAGTGCGGCGAGCGGTGGAATATTGACGTCCTTCAATTTCGCGACGGATTCGAGATCGCCGAGTTCCAGTTTCGGCATGCCGCAACAGGCTTCGCTCTCGACCAGGCGATACGGTATTTCGTTGTGGGCAAGGATCTTCGTCAAGTCATGCCCGATGCCCGGTTCGTTGTAATTGACGTAACACGTTGCGAAGATCGCCACCTTGCCGGGCGCGCTTTCCCCGTCCTTCACCGGCCACACCGCGGACGCTGCAACGTGCGACCGAAAGCGTTGCTTCGCATAGGGCGGCAACGCCGCTTCTGCCGCCACGCCCAGCATTTTCTGCGTCAACTTGCGCATCACCGGCGCGGTATTGGCCTTGTTGACCATCTGCACGACGACGGGAATCGTCGCGAGTTTGCCCAGTGTGTCGGTGCTCGTGAGGAGCTTGTCGCGAAACTTGATGGTGCCTTCCCGAAATTTGCGGGCTTTCGCGCGCAACATCAGATGCGGGAAATCGACGTTCCACGGATGCGGCGGCACGTAAGGGCACTTCGTCATGTAGCAAAGGTCGCAGAGGTAGCACTGATCGACAACCTTGCCGAAATCTTTCGTCGCGACCCCGTCGATTTCGCCGGTCTTGCCTTCGTCGATCAAGTCGAACAACGTCGGAAACGCGCCGCACAGACTCACACAGCGGCGGCAGCCGTGGCAGATGTCGAACACGCGCGCGAGCTCGCGGTTCTGCGCGACCTCATCAAAGAACTCGGGATTGCGCCAGTCGAGCGGATGCCGGGTCGGCGCTTCCAGACTACCTTCGCGAACGGTCACGGCTTTAAGCGTCCTCGCAACGTTCCGGAGAAAATGATTGACCTCGCGAACCGCGAATCCAGTCGCGCGGCGATCACCGGATCGCGGGCGCGGCGTCCCGGTGCCCTCCGTTCGCCAATTGTCCCGCGCGCGCGGGAACTGTGATCCGACGCTAAAGCGGAAAAGCCTTCGTGACAATTGTCCCGCGCGCGTGGGAAGTTGCCGCGTGCGAAAGCTAGTCCGTCAGCCCATCGAGGGCTTTTTGAAAACGGTTTGCATGCGAGCGTTCGGCTTTCGCGAGCGTCTCGAACCAGTCGCCGATTTCCTCGAAGCCTTCTTCTCGCGCGGCTTTGGCCATGCCCGGATACATGTCGGTGTACTCGTGCGTTTCCCCGGCAACCGCAGCCTTCAGATTCTCGCGGCTCGACCCGATTGGAAGATCGGTGGCCGGGTCGCCGACCTGGGCGAGATAATCAAGGTGGCCATGCGCATGACCGGTCTCACCTTCGGCGGTCGAGCGGAATAGCGCGGAGACATCGTTCTGGCCCTCGACGTCGGCCTTGTTCGCGAAGTAGAGATAACGGCGGTTGGCTTGCGACTCACCGGCGAAAGCGGCCTTCAAGTTATCGTGGGTCTTCGTGCCTTTCAGGTTGTTCATCGTAATCTCCTTCTAGTGACGCTTGCTTTTAGGTTCGCTCCGCCATTGTGCAAAAGCGCAAAGCGGGAATTCGACGGTTAGCGCTGTGTCCCGGCGACAAGGCAAGTTTCATCGCGACAACATCATATGTCCAATTGATTGTGACAATACGCATGATAACTGCAGCTAATGACTAGCGGGGCCTAAGCGGGCAAGAAAGGACGACGAACGCAGGACGCGACGGCCGCTTTGGCTGCGTCAGTCGATGCGATCGTATGCTGGCAGCGTCAGAAATTCCACGAATGTGTCGTTGTTGACGAGGTCGGTAAAAATCTCCGCCGCATCGGGGTAATGGCCTGAACCGAAAGCAGCGCCGAGCAGCTCGCGAATCTTGCGCATTTCCTCGGGAAGCATGCCCGCGACCATCTCTTTGGTTACCTTGCGGCCATCGTCGAGATGCCCCTTCGGCGAGCGAATCCACTGCCAGACCTGCGAACGCGAGATTTCCGCGGTGGCCGCATCTTCCATCAAATTGAAAATGGGCACTGCACCCTGCCCCGCCAGCCATGCACCGATGTACTGGATGGCAACGTTGATGTTGAGCCGCAACCCCTTTTCCGTGATCGGCTGCTCCGGCTCGAAACGGACAAGGTCCGCAGCAGTCACTTGCACATCGGCGCGCTTCTTCGACGCGATTTGGTTAGCGGCCGGCATCAGACGATCGAACGCTTCGCGCGCGACCGGGACAAGCGCCGGATGCGCAACCCACGTTCCGTCATGGCCAATCGTCGCTTCACGCTCTTTGTCGCTCTTCACCTTGGCGAATGCTTCGGCATTAGCCGCTTCGTCGCTCTTGACCGGGATCTGCGCCGCCATGCCCCCCATCGCATGCGTGTTGCGCCGGTGACAGATCTTGATGCACAGCTCCGCGTAGCTCCTCATGAAATGCGTCGTCATCGTCAGGAGCGCGCGGTCGGCCAGACAGAAATCGTGGTTGTTCCGCAGTTTCTTGATGCAGGAGAAGATGTAATCCCAACGGCCGCAGTTCAACCCCGCGGAATGCTCGCGTAGCTCGAACAGAATTTCGTCCATTTCAAAGGCCGCCAGCAGCGTCTCGATCAGCACCGTCGCTTTGATCGTGCCGCGCGGAACGCCGAGCTCGTCCTGTGCCATCACGAAAATGTCGTTCCACAGCCGCGCTTCGAGATGACTTTCGAGCTTCGGCAAATAGAAGTACGGTCCACTGCCGCGCGCGCAGAGTTCCTTGGCGTTGTGGAAAAAATAGAGAGCGAAGTCGAATATACCGCCGGAGATCGGCTGCCCATCGACTGCCACGTGCTTCTCGGGCAAGTGCCATCCGCGCGGCCGAACAAACAGCGTCGCAACGTCGTCCTTCAGTCGATACGCCTTGCCTTCCGGTGAAATGTAATCGATCCTGCGACGGATGGCATCGGCGAGATTGAGTTGTCCTCGAATGTTGTTGTCCCACTTGGGCGTATTCGCGTCCTCGAAGTCGGCCATGAACACGTTCGCGCCGGAATTGAGCGCGTTGATTATCATCTTGCGGTCGACAGGGCCGGTAATCTCGACTCTTCGATCCTGGATGTCGGCAGGTGCCGGGACGCACGTCCAATCGCCTTCACGCACCGCGCGCGTCTCGGGCAGGAACTCGGGCATCCGGCCGGCATCAAGATCGACTTGCCGGCGGATGCGCCGGGCGAGAAGCTCGGTGCGGCGGTCGCCGAACGCGCGCTGCAGCTTGGCGGCGAAGTCCATGGCCTCAGGCGTCAGAATCCGCTCGTAGCCAGGCGGGATGTCGCCGGTGATTGCAATGCCGGGGCCGTAAGCCGGTGCGCTCATAACACTCCCTGAAGCGGTTGCGAAACGTATGCCACCGAGCAAATCTCGCCGCGCCTGGATGCGATCATGACGATTATTTTCATCGAGCCATTTTACGCGAAGACGTCGCTATCGCAGCGGGCAGTGTCACGGTCTCCCGACGCGATTGACCAGCAGGCGGACAAACACGATCTCGTCGCCGTTCCTTTCGTCCTGCCAGCGTCCCCGTTCGACGAAACCAAGTCCGCGCGCGATGCGCTGCGAAATGTCGTTGGCCACGCCGATCGCAAGCGCGATCGAGGGCACTCCGCGCGCCTCCGTGTACGCGATTGCGGATGTGAGAGCTTCGGTCGCGTAGCCGCGTCGCCGATACGGAGGAAAGACCTCGTACCCCAATTCGATGCCCCCGGGCGCGAATGAAACGAGATGGGGAGGACCCGGCGGTGCGTGAAAATTCAGGTGGCCGACGGATTCGCCGGTCGCCCGCAACGCGAGCGCTCGCGGCGCCCAGGGCGCGAACGCGGGATCGGCAAGCAAACATTCCCGCCGCATGCGCAACCACCATTCGGCGGCGCGCCACTCGTCCGAATACCGAAACTCGCACGTGCGCGCGACGAGCTCGCAATCACGCGTCAGAAGCGACTCGATTCGCCCGGCGTCGAGCGTGACGAGCTCGAGCCGCGGCGGCTCATGCGGGGTCAATCTATACGCTGCGCCCGGCGTATTAGAACTTAAGCGTACATCACGCGCTGGTCGCGCGGTAGCGCAAGCCAACCGCGCGCAACACCACGGTTGATCGCACTGATCACGGCGCGCAGTGTTGCGGTGACGATGTTCGGATCAAGCCCAACGCCGTAGACATTGCGGTCGCTGCCGATCCGCAATTGCACGTACGCGACCGCGGTCGCGTCCTCGCCGCTTCCGACGGCGTGCTCGTGATAATTGAGCACGTGTATGTCGAATCCGGCGTGGCTGCGTAGCGCGTGAACGAATGCGTCGACCGGGCCGTTGCCGGCGCCGGTCAGGACGGTCTCAACGCCCGCGATGAGGAGGCGCGCGGTCACGTGCTCGGTCGTTCCGCCGCCGGCGCCATGCTGAGCACGGTGATCGACGTAAGCCACCGGCTCGATAGCAGCCAGATATTCGCGGTCGAACGCGGCGCGAATCTCCGCCGACGACAACTCCTTGCCGGTAGAGTCGGTGATCTGCTGGATCGCCTGACTGAATTCGATCTGCAACAGGCGCGGCAGCGACAGCCCATAATCGCGCTCGAGCAGATACGCGATGCCGCCTTTGCCTGACTGGCTGTTGACGCGGATGACAGCGTCGTAGGTACGTCCGAGATCGATCGGGTCAATCGGCAGATACGGCACATCCCACATCGCTTCGCCGCGTTGCAAGTCGACGATTCGCGCGGCCAGACCCTTTTTGATCGCATCCTGGTGTGAACCGGAAAACGCGGTAAACACAAGGTCTCCGCCATACGGATGGCGCGGGTGAACAGGTAGTTGATTGCAGTATTCCACGGTCCGGATGATTCGGTTGATATCGGAAAAATCGATGCCCGGATCGATCCCCTGCGTGTAGAGATTGAGGCCCAGCGTCACCAGGCATACGTTGCCGGTCCGCTCGCCGTTGCCGAACAGACACCCCTCGATCCGCTCTGCGCCTGCCATCACCGCGAGCTCGGCCGCTGCCACGCCGCAGCCGCGATCGTTGTGCGGGTGGACCGACAGCACGACGCTATCCCGCCGATCCAGATGCGACGACATCCATTCGATCTGGTCGGCATAGATGTTCGGCGTCGCCATTTCCACCGTCGCGGGCAGATTGACGATCATCCGATGCGTGGGCAACGGGTGCCAGATATCGATGACCGCATTGCACACATCCGCAGCGAAATCGAGCTCGGTGCCGGTGAAACTCTCTGGCGAATATTCGAAATACCAGTCAGTGTCGGGCTGCGCCGCGGCGCAGTCGCGGACGATGCCCGCGCCGGTCACGGCGATGTCGCGGATGCCGTCCCGATCGAGGCCGAAGACGACGCGCCGTTGCGTCGTGGAAGTTGAGTTGTACAGATGCATGATCGCGCGTTTGGCGCCGGCGAGCGACTCGAATGTGCGGCGGATCAGCGGTTCGCGCGCCTGCGTCAGCACCTGCACCGTCACATCATCCGGAATCAAGTTTTCGTCGACCAACCTGCGGACGAAATCGAATTCCGTCTGCGACGCCGCGGGAAAACCGACCTCGATTTCCTTGTAGCCCATCTGCACCAGCAGCCGGAACATGCGCAGCTTGCGCTCGGTGTCCATCGGCTCGATCAACGCCTGATTGCCATCGCGCAGGTCTACGCTGCACCACGTGGGCGCGCGCTTGATCGTGTTGACGGGCCAGCGCCGATTCGCCAAATCGATTGGCGGAAACGCGCGGTACTTGCGGGACGGATCGAGTTTCATAAGACGGTCCTCGTGCCGGTATTCATGCGTACCGAATCGCCCTCCTGTTTCAGGAGGACGCATGCACAGCTAACAAGAGGGAGAAAGTTATCTGCGCGCCAGGCGCAGCAGAAGCAGCACGCCGGGGAAAACGGGCGCGCAGGCAGATGCTAAGGGCATCCGGAAGCCAGCGGCGGAAAGTGCGAGGCTGCTCATTTCGCTGACGTTAACCGAATTCTGCCGCTGCCGCAAGTTCCCGACGGGTATTGTGCGTTCCAACGGCATACAAACGTCGGATCCCGGCAACCGGTTGCCGGCTATCCCTGGTCGCACGCTGCCTTTTCCTGCAGACTGGCGCGGCTTCACGCTGCGCTTTCCTTTTTTTTCGTGCCCGTGGCAATCGATAGCAGCCATGTGATGAACCAGGGAAACCCCATTCCATTTCCGCGCGCCTATTGGCCGTGGCTCGGGCTCTTGTTGGCGATTCACGCGGGCATCATCGTGTGGACGTTGACCGATCCGTTTACAACACCCAGGCTCGACTATCGCCCGCGCGAGTTCTTGGTGGTAACACTCGCGGGATTGACCGGATTCGGCGTCGTGCTTGCCCGGTGGGGGTCCTATACCCGTGCACTGGCGTTGAGCGGGACTTTGCTTGCGGCAGTGATTCTGTTGACGCCGAGTGTGGTTGTCGTCGTCGGACTATGCGGCCTGAATGCATATCTCACCGGACGGCGGGTGATCCGCTGGACGCTGTCGCCCGGAGCGTTCGATACCAATCCAATCTCGTTCAGCCTAGCGACGCTGGTTGGACTGAGTGCCTGGATTGGTGTGCTGTCGCTGGTGCTATCACTGAAGATCCATTACGCGCCGGTCTATGCCGGGGTCCTCTTGGTGCCATTGCTGGTGTGGTGGCGCGATTCGCTGCGGGCGTTTCGCCACTTGGCTCGACTCCTTCGGCCCAATGCCAACAAACCAAGCTGGTCCGAGCGCGGTTGGATCGCACTGTTGCTCACACTGATCCTCTTGCATCTCTTTATCGTCGCGAAGCCGGATGCAGGGTCCGACGCCAATACGATGCATCTACAGATTCCGTTGGTGGTAGCGCACGCGCACCGGTGGCCGTACGACGTCGGCCGGTATGCCTGGGCCGTCATGCCGATGGGCGCCGATCTCGCGTACGTTGCGACATTCTTGCTAGGCGGCGAGACCGCGGCGCGCCTTACCAACTTCGGCTTTGGAGCGCTCGCATGTCGCCTCCTGTATGAACTGGTGCGCCGGTACGCGCGGCGCGATATCGCTTGGGCGAGTATTTGCCTCGTCGCCTCCACGCCGCTCGCGTTTCTCGAAACCGGCACGCTGTTTGTCGAGAATCTGTGGACCGCGTTCCTGCTAGGCACTTTGGCACTGGCGCTCGACCACACGAATGACGGCACCCCGGACAACCTGCCGGCAATAGGTTTGCTCGCGGCGGGCGCGCTGCAGTGCAAGGCGATCGGCATCATCTGGATCGCCCCGGTTCTGGCCTTTGTCGTCTATAGCGCTTGGCGGCGACAGCGTTTTCGAAACCTGAACCTGGCCGGTGTCGTTGTGCTGGCAGTGGCCGCCGTGTTCGCCCTGTGGCCGTACGCCACTGCGTGGGTGCGGACGGGAAACCCGGTATTCCCATTTCTGAACTCGCTGTTTCGCTCACCTTACTTCGATGCGCTTACCTCGTTTACGAATCTCGCGTACAAGACGCCGCTTCGACCGTGGAGCTTCCACGAGACCGTTGTTTCGAGCGGACGTTTCATTGAGGGTGCCGACGGCGCGGCTGGCGTGCACTGGCTGTTGCTAGTGCCTGTCATCGCGTTGGCGTTTTTACGCCGTCGGCCCCTGGCGCAATGGCTCTGTCTTGCGCTAGCGGCTGCATTTTTCGTCATCGTGTTCACGCAACAGTCGTACCTGCGCTACCTCTTGCCGGCGTTTCTGCTCATCGCAGTCCTCGGCGGATGGGCGCTGAACGACATTCCTGACCGCCGGGCAACGCGCGTTGCCTTGCTGGTCGTTGGCGGAGCGCTTTGCCTTGTCCATATCCGGTTCATGTATACTGCAAGCTGGATCAATGCGACCTTGTGCCCCGGTTGCGCGTTCGATGCCGGGGCTCGCGCCAACTACGTCGGCAACTACCTGCCCGATCGCATTGTCAGCGATTATCTGAACCGCAACTTGCCCGAAGCGCGGGTCGGATTCTTCATGCTCAACGCGCCCAGCCCGGCGGGATATGTCGGCTATTCGCGTTCGGCGAATTGGCACGACTATCCGGTATTCGGTCCACTCGCGCGCGCGAAATCGGTCGACGACGTCTTGGCGATCGCCACTCGATACGGGCTGACGCATGCGGTATTCCGCGAATCTCCCGTCGATGCGGAGAATGCAGCGATCCGCGAATTTCGCAAGCATCACACGACGCCGACCTGGCGTTTCGGCGACATGGTCGTGACGAAGATCGGACTAGCGCAATGACGACTTACGGTATGCGTTGTTGCAATGGCTCGCGCGGGACGTTCTGAATGTCGTAATGCAACGCTGCCAGCAGCAATTGAACGCCGACCAAGACCGGCAACGCGGCGAGCATCACCTCACCCGACGTGGCTGGCACTCCGGTTACCGCTGACTCGATCCACCTGGCGAGGCCATAGACGGTCCCGGCTCCTCCAATGATCATGGCGAGAACAAACTGAAAAGTGCCCGCGTTGAAGTCGCGCAGATAGTAGGCGTAGAACATCCGCTTCAACGTCACCCTCAGATAGTTCATCGGAAAAGTGACAGCGACTTTCCCGATGCGCAAGCTGCTGGCTTCATCCTCGTAACGTGCGGGCATCGGGACGTCGCGCACAACGGCACGAATCGTGTAGAGACGAAACAGCATGTCGGACTCGAAAAAATAACCGCGATCGAGCTTGTCGAGCGGCAAATGGGCAAGCGCCGTCCGATGAATCGCCGTGTATCCGTTGGTCGGATCCATCACGTCCCAATAGCCGCTCGCCAACTTATTGACGAGCGACAGCACGGCGTTGCCGGTGAGACGCATCCGCGGCATGGCGCGCAACAATTCAAGATCGTAGAAGCGATTGCCCTTGGTGTAATCGGCGCTGCGCACGACGATTGCGTGAATGAGTTGTGGAATGAAAGCCGGATCCATCTGGCCATCGCCGTCGACTTTTACGACGACTTCGGCCCCGTCGGCGAGTGCAGCGCGATAGCCGGTGACCATGGCCCCGCCCACGCCCTGATTCTCGCGATGCTTCAACACGATCACCCGGGGATCCTGGCATTGCTGCTGCACGAGATCGCCGGTCAATTCGGGGCAGGCATCGTCCACGACGAAAACACGGCCCACCTCGGGCCCCAAGCGCGCGATGACTTCCAATACCTGCCTGCTCACGCGATAGCAAGGGATTACCACCGCAATCTTCGATGCAGACCCTGGCATCAACGCGTCGCGATGATCACGCCCACGATGATGATCGCACCCCCAAGCAGCGTGTTGGCTGACAGCCGTTCACCCAGGATGGCATGGGCAAACAGCGGAACTATGACGAATGCGAGCGAGAACAGCGAATATGCCAACGCGAGCGGAGCCGTGCGCAGCACGTAGACCCAGAGCAGCGTGGCGATCCCATAAACGAACAACGCCAGTACCATGAGCGGCGACAGGAAGCTACGTAACGTCGACCAAGTCCAGCCGTCGACGCGCCATTGGACGGCCGCTGCCTTGAACAACAACTGTCCCACGGCAATGAGCAAAACGCAGAAGAGCGTCGTCAGAAGCGAGCGGACCGGCATGCGAAAGCGTAGGAAAAGAGGGGCGCCGGCTCAGGCGGCGTTAGCTTGTCGTCCCGGCGCGACGGCGACGCAGCAATAGCCATGCCGATACGACGTAGCCGGAGATTGCGTAAGCGACAAAGCCCGCGAACAGCACGATCGCGGGTTGATACGAAAGCAGTGCGATGAAGAGCACGATCAGGAAAACGGCCAGAAACGGCACGCTCCGGCGCAGATTGATCGCCTTGAAGCTCCAGTATTTAAGGTTGCTGACCATCGTCAGGCCTGCAAACAGCGTGACGAACCACGCCCACCAGCGGATTGCTTGCGGGTCGATGCCGTTATCGTCAACGATCCAAACGCAACCCGCGACAAGCGCCGCAGCCGCGGGGCTCGGCAACCCGGTAAACCAGCGCTTATCGGCGACGTCGAGCATCGTGTTGAAGCGAGCGAGCCTGAGTGCCGCACCGGCGCAAAAGACGAACGCGGCGACCCAGCCCAGCTTGTCCATGTCCTGCAGCACCCACTCGTACATGACGAGCGCTGGTGCGGCGCCGAACGAAACCATATCGGCGAGGCTGTCGTATTCCGCTCCGAACGCGCTTTGCGTCTTGGTCATACGCGCCACACGGCCGTCGACGGTATCGAGCAACATGGCGACGAAGATGGCGATCGCCGCCTGATCGAAATTGAAATTCATCGCCTGCACGACGGCATAGAACCCGGCAAACAGGTTCACCGTGGTGAACAGGTTGGGCAACAGATAGATGCCGCGGCGGCGCAGGCGATTCTTGCGCAGCGCTCGCTGGGTGGCGTAGTCGTCCATCGACTGGTGCCTTAAGTGTTTTCCCCGAGACGCACACTAGCAGTAAGCCGTGGCCCGGACAATGGCAGCGCTAAAAGAGCGCTCTTAAGGCAATTCCGCCAGAACGGTCTCGGAGGCTACAGCGGTATCGCCCACGGCGACTCTAGGCTTCGCGGCCGAATCCACATACACATCGACGCGCGAGCCAAAGCGGATGAAACCGTACCTTTGCCCCCGGTGGAGGGTCGCGCCAGCGTCGACGTAACACAGAATGCGCCGCGCAATCAGGCCGGCAATCTGCACGCATGTGACATCCTGCCCGGACGGCGTGCGCAGGTGTAGTGCATTCCGCTCGTTCTCGAGCGACGACTTGTCGAGCGATGCGTTGACGAAGCTGCCGGGGTGATACCAACGGTTGACCACCGTACCGTCGACCGGGCTGCGGTTGGAATGCACGTTGAACACGTTCATGAACACGCTGATTCTGAGCGCATCTCGGTCGAGATACGGGTCGCGCGCGACGTCCACTTTTACGACTTTCCCATCGGCCGGCGCCAGCACCGCCATCGGTTGCTGCGGAACGACCCGCGCCGGATCGCGAAAGAATTGCACGATGAACAAGGTCACACCCCAGGCGAGCGCCGCGAATACGAACCAGCCGAGCACTGTTGCGACCACCGACACGACGACGGCGATCGCAATGAAGGGCCAGCCTTCGCGGGCGATGATCGGATGCGGATACGAATCGTTCATGTCCTGGTCACAATGTCGAGTCGAGCCCTACCGGCAGGACAATAAGTCCAAGTTCCCGGCGTAGCTGGGTGGGAAATGGCACGCGGCGGATCGCGCGCTAGTTTTTCGATTGATCGACGAGCTTGTTCTTTGCGATCCACGGCATCATCGAGCGCAGTCTTTCGCCCACCTGCTCGACGGGCAATTGCGCCGTGAGCCTGCGCCGCGACAGGAGCGTGGGCGCGCCGGCGCGATTCTCGATGATGAAATCCTTCGCGTATTCGCCGGTTTGGATGCGCATCAGCGCCTCCTTCATTGCCGTTCGGGTGGCGGCGGTGATGATCTTCGGCCCCGTCACGTATTCCCCATACTCGGCGTTGTTCGAAATCGAGTAATTCATATTGCCGATCCCGCCTTCGTAGACAAGATCGACGATCAGCTTTAACTCGTGCAGACATTCGAAGTACGCCATCTCGGGCGCGTAGCCGGCCTCGACCAGCGTATCGAAACCCGCTTTGATGAGCTCGACGCAGCCGCCGCATAGTACGGCCTGCTCGCCAAAGAGATCGGTCTCGGTCTCCTCGCGAAAGTTGGTCTCGATGACGCCGGCGCGCGTGCCTCCGATCGCCGCCGCATACGATAACGCCACATCGCGCGCCTTCTTCGATGCGTCCTGATGCACGGCAATCAGCATCGGCACCCCGCCGCCGGCCACATACGTGGAACGCACCGTATGCCCGGGAGCCTTGGGCGCGATCATCACGACGTCGAGATCGGCGCGCGGCGCGACCTGCCCGTAGTGAATGTTGAAGCCGTGCGCAAACGCGAGTGTGGCGCCTTTCTTGATGTTGGGCTCGACGTCATTCTTGTATACAGCGGCAATATGCTCGTCGGGCATCAGCATCATCACCACGTCGGCGCCCTTCACGGCCGCACCGACCTCGCCGACTTTGAGTCCGGCCCGTCTTGCCTTGTCCCACGACGCGCCATCGCGGCGCAACGCGACCATGACCTTGACGCCGGAGTCGTTCAAGTTCTGCGCATGCGCGTGACCTTGCGAACCGTAGCCGACGATCGTCACCTTCTTACCCTTGATGAGCGATAAGTCGGCGTCCTTTTCGTAATAGACCTTCATTCGCTAATTTCCCCCTTATTTCCCTCTTATTTAACTCAATCGATCAGATTCGCAATATCCGTTCCCCGCGCCCGATTCCCGACGCGCCGGTGCGCACCGTCTCGAGAATAACGCCAGGTTCGATCGACTGCAGGAAAGCGTCGAGCTTGACGCCGGTCCCGGTCAATTCGATCGTATAGCTCTTGTCGGTCACGTCGAGGATACGGCCGCGGAAAATGTCGGCGAGCCGTTTCATCTCGTCGCGGTCCTTGCCGGCCGCGCGCACCTTGACGAGCATGAGCTCGCGTTCGATATGGTTGCCGTCGGTCAAATCCACGACCTTGACCACCTCGACCAGCTTGTTCAATTGTTTCGTGATCTGCTCGATGACGTCATCGGAGCCGACCGTCACGATCGTGAAGCGGGACATTGTCGGGTCCTCGGTCGGCGCCACCGTCAGGGAATCAATGTTGTAGCCACGTGCGGAAAACAGTCCCGAGATCCGCGACAGCGCGCCCGACTCGTTCTCGGCGAGGATGGAAAGAATGTGTCTCACAGCTCCTCCGCCAGGATCATCTCGGTCAAACCCTTGCCTCCCGGGATCATCGGGAAGACGTTTTCCGTCTGGTCGGTGATGAAATCGAGGAACACGAGCCGCTGCTTCTGGCGCAACGCTTCGGCAAGAGCACCTTCGACGTCGCCGGGCTTTTCGATCTTCAAGCCCACATGGCCGTACGCTTCGGCGAGTTTCACGAAATCGGGTAGCGCATCCATGTACGACTCGGCGTAACGATTACCGTAGAAGAATTCCTGCCATTGCCGCACCATGCCCATATAGCGATTGTTGAGATTGACGATTTTGATCGGCAGATGGTATTGCTTGCACGTCGATAATTCCTGAATGCACATCTGGATCGATGCTTCGCCGGTCACGCACGCTACCGTCGCCTGCGGATTCACGAGCTGCACGCCCATTGCCGCCGGTAGGCCAAAACCCATTGTCCCCAGACCCCCGGAATTGATCCAGCGGCGCGGTTTGTCGAACTTGTAATACTGCGCCACCCACATCTGGTGCTGGCCGACGTCGGAGGTGACGAACGCCTCCCCGTCGGTCATTTCATAGAGCTTTTGCACGACGTATTGCGGCTTGATGAGCTCGCTCGACGTGTCGTACTTGAGGCAATCGCGCCGCTGCCATTCCTTGATCTCGCCCCACCAGCTCTTGAGCGCGGCGGCGTTGGGACGCTCTGCCGAGGACTCGATTAACTTCAGCATTTCATCGAGGACCTCGGACACATAGCCGACGATCGGCACGTCGACCTTGACCCGCTTGGAGATCGAGGACGGATCGATGTCGACGTGAATGATCTTGCGGTCGGCGCGGGAAAAATGCTGCGGATTGCCGATGACGCGATCGTCGAACCGCGCGCCGACCGCGAGCAGGACGTCGCAGTTCTGCATCGCCATATTCGACTCGAACGTGCCGTGCATGCCGAGCATGCCGGTGAACTGCGGATCGGTGCCCGGAAATGCGCCGAGGCCCATCAACGTGTTCGTGCATGGAAATCCGAGCAGGCGGGTGAACCGCGTCAATTGCGGGGCGGCGTTGCTCAAGATCACTCCGCCGCCGGCGTAGATCATCGGCCGCTTGGCGTCGAGCAAGAGCTGGACGGCCTTCTTGATTTGTCCGGGGTGGCCACGGGTGACAGGGTTGTACGACCGCAGCGCGACCGTCTTCGGATAGACGAAATCGGCCTTGGCCTGCGTCACGTCCTTCGGAATGTCGACCAATACCGGCCCCGGCCGGCCGGTCACCGCCAGATAAAACGCTTTTTTGATCGTCGTCGCCAGCTCGCGGACGTCCTTGACCAGGAAGTTGTGTTTGACGCACGGGCGCGTAATGCCGACGGTATCGCACTCCTGAAACGCGTCCTGCCCAATGGCATGCGTCGGGACTTGCCCGGTCAGGACGACCATGGGAATCGAGTCCATGTACGCCGTGGCGATCCCCGTGACCGAGTTGGTAACGCCAGGCCCCGAGGTCACCAGAGCCACGCCGGTCTTGGTCGACGAGCGCGAATAGCCGTCGGCGGCGTGTACCGCCCCCTGTTCATGACGCACGAGCACGTGCTTGACCCGCTCCTGCTTGAAGAGTTCGTCGTAAATATTGAGCACCGCGCCGCCTGGATAACCAAAGACGTACTCGACGCCTTCGTCCTGGAGGCAGCGGATGACGATTTCCGCACCCGTCAGTTGCATGACTTTCGCCCTAAAAAATATGAATACCGCCCGCGCGCGGCTAGACGCGACGTTGGTATCGACTCAAACAACTAACGAAGGCGCGGTTTACGGGTGAACGCGCCTAATTTTTTAAGGCTTCAAGTTCGGGTACAAAGCCGATGGAAACTACCGACGCATTCCGTGGGAAGCTCCGGAACGCTCGTGGCACACCGGAGGGAACGCGAACGGCCACATTTTACCAGTTTGGGCTGGATTGCGCGTCTCAACGTTGCAGACGGGGCGCGCGGCGCGTTTCTTCAGGTTAGTGCAGATCGTGAGGTCAGCGGCGTGACTTCAAGAATGCCAACCGATTCGCCCTATAATCCTCCCGGTTATTAGCGGATTGCCCAAACTGGCATCACATCAGGAAATCGCGGGATTCTTGGCAGAAGTCGAGCGGCGCGCTTTCAAGCAAGCGATGTTCGCCGTTCGCGACGAGCATTCGGCGGTGGATATCGTGCAGGATGCGATGCTCAAATTGACCGAAAAATACGCGGTCAAGCCGCTGGCCGAATTGCCGATGCTGTTCCAGCGGATTTTGCAGAACACGATCCACGACTATTTTCGACGCCAGAAAGTGCGCTCGACCTGGACGACGCTATTATCGGCACTGGGCAAAGGGGACGAAAAAGACGAGGATTTCGATCCGCTCGAAACTTTAGCCGCGAAATCGGATTCGAGTGCGACCGTCGACCCCGCCAAACAATTCGAACAAGGGCAGATCATGGGTCTGATCGAGCAGGCGGTGAGCCGGCTTCCTCCGCGTCAACGCGAAGCGTTCCTGTTGCGTTACTGGGAAGAGCTGGATGTCGCCGAAGCCGCTGCCGCCATGGGCTGCTCCCAAGGCAGCGTAAAAACCCATTGTTCCCGCGCCGTCCACACCCTGGCCCAAATGCTCGAAGCCAAGGGGTTGCAGCTATGACGATCAAAGATGACGATTTCGCCAAGAAGCTAACCGGTTATCTCGACCGGGGCGCGCTCGAGCTCAAAGCGGGGACCGCGTACCAGCTGCAACAGGCGCGCGAAGCGGCGCTCGCCCGCTTGACCCAGCCGCAACGGGCGAGCGAACTGCAGGTCGTGCTCGCCGGCGGGGCGGGTGTTTCCGCGGGGCGTGACTCCGGACGCGAAAGCATTTTGCGCAGTGCGCGACTCTGGTCCGGAATCCTGCTGATCGTCGCCGCCGGCTTTGCCTACAACGAATGGCTGAATTTCCAGCAGTTATCCGAAAACGAAGAGCTCGACGCGCAGATCCTGTCCTCCGATCTCCCGATCGATGCCTATCTGGATCGGGGATTCCAGAATTGGCTGACGCGCGAAGATCGCTGACGATAGCGCTGGGGTGGGCGCTGACCTTGGCGTGCCTGCTCGCTCCCGCCCTGATTTCCTCTCCCGCGCATGCGCAATTCGCGCTGCGCTCGCCCGCGTGGTCGGAATTATCGCCGACGGAACGTGCGGTTTTGGCACCCCTTGCACCTGATTGGCAAAACTTGGACGCGACACGCAAACAGAAGTGGCGTGGCATTGCGCAACGCTATCCACATTTAGCGCCGGATGAGCAGCAGCGGGTCCAGCAGCAAATGCGCTCATGGGCGCATTTGTCGCCTGACGACCGGCGCACGGCGCGGGAGCAATACAAATCGCTGCGGCAGCTTCCCCCTGAGCGCAAAGACGACGTCCGCCAGCGCTGGGAGGAGTATCGCAATCTACCGCCGGAGCGGAGACGAGAGCTTTCCGCGCGACCCGTGCCTGGTTCAGGCCCTGCGGCAGGCCCTCGGTTGCCCGCACCCTCCGCCCCCTCCGCCCCGCAACAACTGCCACCGCGATCGCTGGCGCCGCCACAATATGCTCCGGCGCCGCAACCGCAACCGCGAACGCTGGCACCGCCACCGCAATATGCTCCGGCGCCTCAACCGCGAACGATGGCGCCGCCACCGCAGTATTCTCCTTCGCCCCAACCACAGCCAAGGTCGATGGCGCCGGCGCCGTACTATCCTGCTCCGCCTCAATCACAGCCAAGGGCGCCGGCGCCGTACTATTCGCCTCCACCGCAACTGCAGCCAGGGCCAGCCGCGCCGGGATCCCAGTATCCACCTGCGCCGCAAACGCGCTCCAGGGACGCCCCGGGCCTTTCTCCGCCGACGCCGCAGCAGAATCCGCGCGGCTCTGCGCCCTCGCAGTAGCGCCCGAGTCGTTAGCGTCGTTCTTGCCGGTCGCTTAAAGTTCCCTCGCACGCCTCAATCCAGGCGCTCCCGCGCGCGGGCCTCGCTCGCCGGCTGGGCGCGCTTGTTTATGAAGGGTTGTTGCTCACGGCGCTGATTCTGGCGGCGGGCTTTGCCTTGCTGCCTTGGGTTTCTCCCGATGTGGCGAGACCCACGCGCGAGCTGACAATTCCGGCGCTGCCGATGCGGACGGCGCTACTGTGCACGCTCGTTGCCGGCGCCGGCTGGTACTACGTCTGGAGCTGGACCGGCGGGCGGCGCACCTTGCCGATGAAAACGTGGCGAATGTGCGTGGTGACCGTCGCCGGCCTAAATTTGACGCGAAGGGTCGCGCTCGTCCGCTATCTTGCGGCGTGGATCGGTCCGGCGCTAGCGCTCAGCGCTTACGCAGGCATGCGACCGCTCGGCACGGGCGCCTACGCGCTGTGGTTGGTTTCGTTCAATTATCTCTGGGCGATCGTCGATCGCGATCGGCAATTCCTGCACGATCGCATCGCCGGCACGGTGTTGCTGAGAACGGCGGAATGACGTCGGGCTCGCACCATGTTGTCGTCCTAGATTTCCGTCCTCGGGCGCGCCAGCACCACGCCGACCGCAATCAGCACCATCCCGGTCAAGGCCAGCGAATCGAGGGTCTCTCCGAAAAAGAAGTACGCCAGCAGCGCCGTTACCGCCGGGACGAGATAAAAGAGCCGCGCGACACCAGCTGCCTCGCCATGGCGAAGCAGCCAGTACAAAAGGCTGATGGCGCCGACGGACAGGACGACAATCGACCAGCCCAGCGCGAAATACAATTGCAGCGTCCATTGCACCGCGCGCGTCTCGAGAAGCCACGCAAGCGGTGCGTAGACAATGGCGCACGCCGCGAACTGAACCACGGCGCCGGCGCGCAAATCCACGTTTGCGCAATATTTCTTCTGGTAGAGCGTTCCCACACTAATCCCGAGCAACGCAATGGCCGCCGGCCACAGGCCGCGCTGATCACCGGCAAAATCGATCTTGTGTCGGACGACGAAATAGACACCGACCAGGCCCGACAGCAACCCGATCCATTGCCGCAACGTGATCCGTTCGGAGAGCCACCACGCCGCGAGTAGCACGGTCAGGATCGGCTGCAGGCCCACGAGCATTGCGCTCGTGCCCGCGGGCATGCCTGCGTCCAACGCCAAGAACACACCGCCGAGATAAAGACCGTGCACGAGCCAGGCAACAATCGCGACGTGTCCGTAAATACGCCAACCGGACGGCCATGTCGCGCCCGTCACCAGGGCAACGCCCAACATCAACACGGCAACGAGCAGGAAGCGATAGAAAAGAAAGGTGAGCGGGGGTGCGTACGGCAGCCCGTACTTGGCAGCGATGAATCCCGTGCTCCAGAGCACCACGAACAACGCCGGAAATACGCTTTTCCGGCGTGCAAAGGTCGACCGCAAGATAGCCCGTCCGCTCCAGGGTATTAACGAAACAGCGGCGGCATTGCGAGCATTGACGGCGCCATCAATCTCATCGCTTGAACAAGTTATTATACGGAGCGCGCAACGAGACTCGATAGACAATGTTCTACCTTCTAGGCGACCGCCGCGTCGAGCTCCGCGGGCACCACCATTACGTTGCGCCAAACGCGACCGTCGTCGGAGGAGTCGTCCTCGAAGACGAAGTATCGATTTGGTTCCATGTCGTCGTTCGTGGTGATAACGATCCGATCGTCATCGGTGCGCGTTCCAACATCCAGGACGCCTCGGTGCTCCATACCGATGAAGGCGTGCCCATGACTATCGGCCCCTCGGTGACCGTAGGCCACCAGGTGATGCTCCATGGCTGCACGGTCGGCGAAGGAACGCTCGTCGGCGTCAAGGCAGTCGTTCTCAATCACGCGGTCATCGGCCGCGATTGTCTGATCGGCGCCTGCTCGCTCGTGCCTGAAGGCAAGGTCATTCCGGATCGGTCGCTCGTCATGGGCGTCCCGGGTAAAGTTGTTCGCGAGTTGCGCGACGACGAGGTCACGGCCATGCGCAAAAACGCCGATCACTATGTCGAGAATGCACGGCGCTATTTGCGCGACCTCCGCGCCGATCCACGCGGATGAGGCCCGCGAGTGAGCGCGGCGGCCGAGGTCGTCAGGCCGAGGCGAGGCCGGTAGGGCGCGAGTGAGTGAGCCGGCCGAAGGCAAGGCGCGCAGCGCCCGTCGGCTCTCGACCGAGCAGCGCCCGACAACTCAACGCCACACATCGGGCCGACCCAACGTGGAGGGCGCGGGTGTCTTGGCCACCGCGAGGTCTTGGGAGGCTGGCTTGCTCCCATGATGCGCCGCGCCGGGGCATGCGGTCGCCAAAGCGCTGTGCGATGCGTCGCGAGGCGTGAATCCGTAAGCGGCCGTCGCTGCATCCAACCCTGCCGCACCTAAATCCGCAGTCGAGGATCAGCGCCATGCGCCGTGTGCCCTTGTTTTTTGTCCTCCTGGCTTCCTTTTTGATCGTGGTCGGGTTCGCCTGGCCCGTCGACTCACGCGCGGACTACGGCGGAGGCAGTCGGAGCGAGCAGGCGAGCGAAGTCCAAGAGTTGCCTTCGTTCCAGCGCATCGAAGTCTCCGGCCTCGCGGAAATTGTGTTGGTTCAAGGCAACAAAGAGACGATTTCCATCGGAAATCCGTCTCGGGCTGGCGTGACCGCATCGGTCGAGGGCAACACGCTCCGTATCGCCAGAACCGATGACCGGCGCTGGTGGCAATCGCTTTTGGGAGGCGGATCAGGCCGGGCGCCGCGGATCGTCGTCGCCTTCAAGGAGTTGCAATACATCGCTGCCTCCGGCGCCGTTCAGGTACGGGCTGCTGCGGTAAACGTCCCCGATTTGCGTGTGTCGAATTCCGGCTCTACGTCGCTTAAGATTGACGATCTGCAAGCGCGGACGTTACGTATATCCGGGTCGGGCGCTATGACAGCGGAGCTGGCCGGTCGCGTCATTGATCAGCAGGTTTCTATCTCCGGCGCAGCGGATTACCGTGCAGATAATCTCGTGAGCGACAGCGCAACCGTCACCGTAAGCGGCGCGGGGGTGGTCATCGTTCACGCGCGCCAAAAACTCAAGGCGAGTATTTCGGGGGCGGGCAGCATCGAGTATCTGGGCGATCCCGACGTCGAGCAGCGCGTGAGCGGCGCGGGCCGCGTAAAAAACCGCAAGGCGAGCGAAATGCATCCGATGCGCATCGCGCACTTCGGCTAGCTCGTTCGATCGGCACTCGGGAGTCCGCTAAGCGTCCTGCTCGCCGCCTTCCGGACCGTAAAAGAACACCCATACCAACAGGTTGTCGGAGAATCGCTCGAAGCGGTGCGTGGCGCGCGCCGGAACGAACAATACGTCGTGCGGTTTGAAGGCATGACGGCGATCGCCATTCACAAACCAGCCGGTACCGCGGGCGACGACGTAGATTTCATCGCGCGTATGCGGCTGCTGCGGATCGCTACCCCGGGGCGCGTAGAGCTTCACCAGCATCGTCCCATGCTCGAACATGGGCCGCGACCGCTCGCCCTGTGGTCCCGGCAATAACGCGGCCGCTTCCTCCAGAGACACGCGCATGGCTTCCTGCAAGTTATCGTTGCCCGTGTGCTTGTGCATGCTTATCGGTCGTTGTTAGAGGAATTAGAGAAAATGAACGTTGCGACAATAATGTCTGCGAACCCGCGAGCTTGCAACGTAAGCCTCATTAACAGACTTGGTGCGGGCTGGCGTGCGTAGCATCCGCCAGGTTTTCCGCCTTGAACAGGAGCGGCGCTCCCGTAACAGGATCGCGGTCGGCGTGTACGGCTTCGATCACGCGCACATCGTCAATACGGCAATCGCGAAGGAGGTCGACCAGCATCGCCAGAACATCACCCACGCGATCACCGGGCAATAGTGCGCACCGAAAGCCTTCGGCCGCGCGCGCGGCAAAAGGCGAGGAAAGGGATAACCGCAATTCCCCTCCCGTCGCGACATCCGGGGCGCGATGCGCGCTGATGACCGCGGTGGGCTCACCGACGGAGGCCCGGAATTTGCGCAGCGCGTTGCCGACAAAAAGCTGTGCACTGACCTCCCGCTGGGCGGCGCGACCTTGCTGCACGGCTGCAACCAGCGATTGTGGCGCGCGGGGCAGCGCGAGCAGCGATACTCCCTGCGGTTTCAACTGGCGCGTCAGGCTTTGCGCAAATGACATTCCCCACGGCCCGACGCGCGTGTCGCGCAAAAGGTTGGCGCCCGCGGCGGCGATCGCGTGACCGACGATAAAGCGCAGATGAACCGTCTCGAGTTTCCCTATCGCGCGTATCGGTGACGGCGGAAGCAGGTCTGCTAGCACCGGGCGGAGTGACGAAGGCGAGGACGCGTGGGACGCGTGCAAATCAGGCAGACGGGGAAGGTCGATCGTTTCCACCGCGACGAGCGCATTCGCGAGCGCAAATGTTTGACTGCCATTCAATGCACCGTGTTCGCGCAGCAACGTTTCCAGAGCGGCGGGGTCGGATAGAACGGCAGGCAACGTGGCGTGCGCGCTGCCACTGCCTTCAATGGCCACGACTATGACCACCGGCAACGCGAACGTTATACCTGCGAGATCGTTAGCAGACGCCGCTGGCGAACCTTGTGCAAGCAACCGCCACAGATGACGATAAACTGCGGATGACGGCGCCGAGCCAAAGACCGAAGCGAGTAGGGCTCCGTCAAGCAAGCGCAAAGTCGCGCCAATTTCCTGGTCTAGCGCGGCGGATTCTTGACCGGTCGTCGCGGCCAGACTTTCCGATGCCCTTGCGTGTAGCAGCCTTACTTCCCGAGGCGCGTGCGCGGGATCGCAAAACTCGCGGGGATCGCCGACTGCCGCCAGCATTCGCGTCATGATTGCCCGATTTTCGCACGGATGGCCATCTATTCCCGAACGCGCACCGTGCACGCACAGTGCAGCGTACTCGCTAAAGGCGTAGCCACGGCTATCATGTTGCGCTACCATTCGCCTCGCGAACTCGGTGGAGTTGGCGTTTTCGAGCTCGCCATTCGTCGACCGTGCCTTCCATACATTATTCTCTCTCAATCGATCCTCGCCGAAACTATCGCAGGCGTGCAGCAGAGACCTCGTCGAACCCAGACTGGCCGTTCTCGATCAGTGACATCGAGCTTCCTGGCACTAGCGGACGCCGTAAGCGCAGCACCTTCCAACGGGTAGCTTTCCGCGTTACCGCGGTTATCGCCTTCGTCCTCGCACTCGGTATTGCATGGGAGTTGCCACGTCCTGGCGTCTGGCTCCACCCCGTCGCTGTGCCGGATGACCTTGCTGCCGCTGGATTGACCTCGTCGCGGGTAACCGCACAGCTACTAGAAAAAATCGAGTCTGCGCTGCAACCACGCAATCGTGCGGGGGCAGCGGCAGTGCAGATAGAACCGACGGGACTGTCGTTCGTCACAGCCGCGCGCTGGCTGCGCGCGATCGCCGCGATCCCGGACGCTCGGCTCACCGTCGCGATATCGCGCCACCTGGAGCACTGGGAAATCGAATTACGCGATGCCCGGGATGGCGGCGCCGTCGCGACGCGGTTTGGCCAGGACGCCGATCTCAGCAATCGCTTGACGAGCAGCGGTGCGCAAGCAGCAGCGCTGTTGCTGGCGCCGGCTTTGGTCGCCGATCGGCTGCTCGCTGATCCGGCGGCAATGCGGGATCCGCTAAGAGTGGCGCGCGTAAGAGCGGCGCTGGCACGGCAAGGAGACGTCGTTGCCAATGACCCCCGCTTTCACTTGGTGCGCGGGAAGGACTACGCGGCCCGCGGCGACCACGACGGGGCCATCGAAGCCTATAACACCGCCGTTTCGATCGCGCCGGCGGAGCCGCGCGCGTTTTTGTTCGCAGCGCAATCGCACGCCGCGCTCGGACAGCGCGAGAGCGCGCTCGAGAACTTGCGCCACGGCAAAGCGCGCAGCGGACAATCGCCGCATGATCTGACGTTGGCCGGGGCGCTGCACGTCGCGCTCGCCGAACCGCGCCCTGCGCTCGCGCTGCTCGCGCAGGCCTACGGGCTCGACCCGGGTTATCCAGCGACCCACGTCGCCATCGGCAACGCGCTGGTTGCGCTGCATCGATCGCGCCAAGCGGTCGGCTGGCTGGAACAACATCCGCCACCAGCGGACGACACGCGCGCCGACTACCTCTCGGCGCTCGCCCTCGCGTACATTAAGTCGGGGGGCGGGCCCCAGGCTGCAATGGTGCTCACCGAGCTGCGCCAGACGTGGAACCCGCGAACGACGGCCATCGAAGCCGAACTGGCCATTGTGTCAAAGCAATTCGACACAGCGCTCGCGAAATTTCGCGTTGTGCGCTTTACATCCCCTCGCGATCTTCACGCACGCGCTGGGGTAGGCGAGGCGTTACTCGGCCTCGAACTTTTCGCCGACGCCCAAGCGGAGTTTGCCGCGTGCAGAAAGGCTGCGCCCTACTTTGCCCCGTGTGCCCGCGGGCTGGGAGTCGCGCTGCGCATGACCGACGATGCCGATGCTGCGCTTGCCACGTTGCAGGTGGCGGAGCAACTGGACCGAGACGATCCAGCAATCGCGCGTGAAATCTCAGCGACACTGCGGGCTCTCGGACGGCGGCCGGAAGGGGCGCTGGCGGCAGCGCGCGCGGCCGAACTCGACACACGAGCCGCTCAGCCCTACGTTCCACTCTAGCGATCGCTTTCCGCACTGCGGCGGCCGCCCTGCCCGCGCTTGTGGCGGAGTCAATGTAGCCGCGCGGTACAATCACTATTTACCCAACAAAAACAGGTTGATGCGAGTCTCGCGCTTCTACCTTGCGACGCTCAAGGAGCCCCCGGCGGAAGCCGATATCGTCAGCCAGAAACTGATGCTGCGTGCGGGGCTCATCAAGCGACTCGGCAGTGGGCTGTATACCTGGATGCCGCTCGGGCTGCGTACGCTGCGCAAGGTGGAAGCGATCGTCCGCGAAGAAATGAACCGCGCCGGCGCGCTGGAGCTCGTGATGCCAGTGATTCAGCCTGCCGAACTCTGGCAGGAATCCGGACGCTGGGAGAAGATGGGCCCGAACATGCTGCGACTGAAGGATCGGCACGAGCGCGATTTCGTCGTCGGGCCGACGCACGAAGAAGTGATCACCGACATCGTCCGCCGCGAGATCAGGAGCTACCGGCAACTGCCGGTCAATTTCTACCAGATTCAGACCAAGTTCCGCGATGAAATCCGGCCCCGGTTCGGCGTGATGCGCTCGCGTGAGTTCGTGATGAAAGATGCCTATTCGTTCGACGCCGACGAAGCGGGCATGCTGCGCTCGTACCAGAACATGTTTGCCGCGTACCAGCGCATCTTCACCCGCATGGGGCTTTCGTTCCGGGCGGTGGATGCGGATACCGGGGCAATCGGCGGGTCGGCGTCGCACGAGTTCCAGGTGCTGGCCGATTCGGGGGAGGATGCAATCGCGTATTGTCCGGCATCGGGCTATGCCGCGAACGTCGAAAAAGCCGAGGCCCTGCCCCCAGCATTCACGCGGCCGGCGGCAGCCGAGGTGATGAGCAAAGTTGCGACTCCAGGCCGCTCGACATGCGCCGACGTAGCCGAATTGCTGAACCTGCCACTGGCGCGTACGGTCAAGTGCATCATGCTGATGGCGGGTGAGCGGATGCATATGCTGCTGTTGCGCGGTGACCACATGCTGAACGAGATCAAGGTGGCAAGGCTTCCCGGCATGAACGACTGGCGCTGGGCGAGCGACGAAGAGATCATCCTCGCCACTGGTTGTCAGCCGGGTTATCTAGGGCCCGTCGGAATCCCCGACCCTATGCCGCTTATCTGCGACCGATCTGCCGCGGTAATGGCGGATTTCATCTGCGGGGCCAACGAGCCCGAATTCCACTTGCGCGGGGTCAATTTCGAGCGGGATTGTCGCGCCCCCGATACGGTTGCGGACATTCGCAATGTCGTCGCCGGCGACCCGTCGCCCGATGGCAAAGGGACGCTCGAACTGATGCGGGGCATCGAGGTAGGCCACGTGTTCGCGCTCGGCTCGTTGTATTCACGCGAGCTCGATGCAACCTATCTTACCGCCGACGGTCAATCGAAGGCCCTCGAAATGGGATGTTACGGCATCGGATGTACGCGCATCGTGGCGGCAGCAATCGAGCAGAACCACGACGACCGCGGCATCGTCTGGCCTCTCCCCCTCGCCCCGTTTACCGTGGCCATTGCGCCGGTGGGCTACGATCGCAGCAAAGCTGTCAAAGAGCTCGCTGACGGGCTGCACGACGAGTTGGAGGCGACAGGGGTCGATGTCCTGCTCGATGACCGGGCAGAACGTCCTGGAGTGATGTTTGCTGATCTGGAACTCATCGGCATACCGCATCGGATCACAATCGGCGATCGCAGCCTGAAAGAGGGCGCCGTCGAGTACCAGGCACGGTCCGCCGGCGGCGCAACTAAGGTTCCCGTCGCGGACATAGTGGCGTATGTGAGAGAACGGCTCGCCAGCTGATCCCATGGGACGAAAGAGAAATCGATGACAATTTTCGGCGGTTCGGGACGATTTGGTGCAATCGCCGGGTTGCTCGCCTCGCTGTCAGCTTCGAACCCAGTGTGGTCCGGGACGCAGGCGGAAGAGCATCTGGCGCCGTCGGTTCGCGCCGGCCTGACCCGGGCCATTTCCGATGCTCCGATTCCCGCGAACTACGAAAACCGCAGCGAGTTGCTGCCGTGGCTCGCCCAGATGTCGCAGCAGCTCGCAAGCAAGGTTCCTGATGAGCGCGAGCGTCGCGCACTGCTCGCGACGGTGCACTACGAGGCAACGCGCGCGGGACTCGATCCGCAACTGGTGCTATCGGTGATGTACCACGAAAGCGGGTTCAAGAAATACGCAGTTTCCTTCGCCGGCGCGCGCGGCTACATGCAAGTGATGCCGTTTTGGGTCAAGCAGATCGGCACAGCGGATCAGAATCTATTCCATCTGCGAACCAATCTGCGCTACGGCATGGTGATCCTGCGGCATTATCTGGCCATCGAAAACGGTGACCTTTATCGCGCGCTGGGCCGCTACAACGGCAGCCTCGGCCGAGCCGAGTATCCAATGGCGGTGCTCGCGGCGTATAACCGCCGTTTCCAGTACGTCGCTGCCGGTGCACCTGCGGCTGCGACGACCGCCGCGACGTTCGCCACGGCAGCGACACGCTGAACGTCTTTTAGCGTTGAGCTCCGTCGGTCCCCATTCGCACGGCGCCTGTTCGCCGGTCACGCACTATCGAGGCCGTTTCGCACCATCTCCCACCGGCCCGTTGCATTTCGGTTCGCTGCTCGCGGCTCTGGCGAGTTTTTGCGACGCGAAAGTCGCTGGCGGGGAATGGCTGCTGCGCATCGAAGACGTCGATGGACCACGCAGCCGCGATGATGCCGCGTGCGACATTCTGGCAACGCTCGAACGTTACGGATTCGAGTGGGACGGCGCTGTCGTCCGCCAATCGGATCGGATCCCCCGCTATGAAGCCGCGCTCGAGCACCTGCGCGCGATGACTGCCGTCTATCCGTGCACGTGCACGCGCCGGGAACTCGATTTGGTGCCTATCGGGGCGTCCGGCGAAAGGGTCTATCCAGGCTTCTGCCGGGCTGGGGTTGCCGATAATCGCGGCCACCGCGGGCGGCACGCGTGGCGAGTACGTGTCACCGACGAGATCATCGCGTTCATCGACCGTGTGCAGGGTCCGCAAGCAGAAGCGCTGGGGCGGGATGTCGGCGATTTCGTCGTGCGCCGTACCGATGGCTACTTCGCGTATCAGCTTGCCGTCGTCGTCGACGACGCGGCGCAGGGCGTGACCGACGTCGTGCGCGGCGCTGATCTCCTCGCGTCCACGTCGCGGCAGATTTATCTGCAACGGCTCTTGGGTGTGGCGACACCGGCGTATCTGCACATCCCGATCGCGATCGATTCGGCGGGTGAAAAAATCTCCAAACAGACGTGCGCGCCGCCGCTCCCCCCGTCTCCTCTGGCTGCGTTGCTCGCCGCGTGGCGCTGGCTCGATCAGCCAGCGTTTGAAAGCCTGCCCGCGAACGTCACCGAATTCTGGTCGTTGGCGCGTCGGAGTTGGTCGCCGCAACGATTACCGCCGGTGCCGATGCTGCCCGCGCCCGTACGCTTCGCGGCGGCTGAGAGGGCCGTGGTCGGTACGCGGGCGCGGGTATGATGGGGAGTTTCATTCGTAGTGTTTGTGCGAGTAAAGCGGTCCAGTCGCTCGATCGGGAACTTTCAAATCGTTCCGTGTCCACGCGCGTGCGAACGTGAGCCTGTACACCCCCGCGCACTTTGCCGGCGACGACCGTGCGGCTGTCGCACGGCTCATGCATGAACATCCGTTCGCCACGCTCATCACCCCTGGTTCGCCCGAGCCGCTGGTATCGCATGTTCCGCTGCTGCTGGTTCCGGGCTGCGAGCCACACGGCACGCTGATCGGGCATTTTGCCCGGGCCAATCCCCATTGGCGAGCCGCGCACGACGCGCACTCGATCGCGATATTTTTAGGACCGCATGCGTACGTTTCGCCTTCGTGGTACACCGAACCGGCGCGGATGGTGCCGACGTGGAACTACGCGGTGGTTCACGCGCACGGGATGCTCGAAGTCGTCGACGATGCCGGGGTCGCTCGCGGCACGCTCGACCTATTGATTCAACGATTCGAAACCGGACGTCCCGCGCCCTGGCGTTTCGAGCGGCCGCCAGCGGAGCGCGACGCGCTCGTCGGTGGGATCGTCGCCTTTCGACTGCGGATCAAGCGTATCGATGTCAAGTTCAAGCTATCCCAAAACCGCAGCCGCGAGGACCAGCTGCGCGTGATTGCCGCCTTGCAGTCAGAAGGCTACGCGGACGCAACCGCCACCGCCGCGTGGATGCAGGAGTACGCCATTCCCGCAGAGGCTAAAGCGAGCGGAGAATGAAGAATCCGGACGCCGCCGCTGACGCGGCAAGGCGCGTTTCGCTCCGCCTGGACAAGTGGCTGTGGGTCGCCCGCTTCTACAAGACCCGGAGCTTGGCGGTGCAAGCGATCGACGCCGGCCATGTCCGAGTCTTTGACGAACGGAGCAAGCCGGCGCGGACCATCCGCGCGGGCGATTTCATTTCGATCCGCAAGGGAGCCACAGTGTGGAACATCACATTGACCGCACTCTCGGACCGTCGTGGGAGCGCCACGGATGCGCTGCACCTCTACGTCGAATCGCAGGAGTCGATAGCGGCGCGCGACGAAGCGACGTCGGCGCGACGCGCCGCTCTCGAAGCGCTACCGCGATTTCCCGGTCGGCCAACCAAACGTCAACGACGCAAGCTCGAGGATTTTTTACGCGAGCCGTAACGTGCGCCCCGTTTCGACGAGCGGCGGCGTGCCGCTGAGCCGAAACCTTGTTCAGACGTGCCTAAACGGTAAAATTAGCACAACCGCAGATTGACGAAATCGATCAGGAAGTCGGGCTGCAGGTAAGCATGAAATACCAGCCAAGCAATGGCGAGGGCCAGCAGCAAACCCGCGGTGTGCCATACGGTCCGGTGCGACTGGAAACGGCGCGGCAGCAGCGCGGCGCCGAGCGCATTGGGGGCGGTTGGATTGGGTTCTGCTGCTTCGCTCACACCCGCATGTTAGCAGGCTCTCTCAAGCCCGCTGCGGCGCATCCGGCAACCCGCCGATCAGCGACACCGGCGATGCCGTGGTCACCGACAGCGATCGCATTTTGGCCATGACCGAACTGAAATCCGCCGCCGTGTGGGTATCGGGAATCGGTTTCGCCAGTAGATTGACGGCACGTCCGCTGACCACGAGCGGCAGTTCGGCGGGCAGCGTCGTCCGCAAACCGCGGATTTCCTGCCCGGCGATCTTTCCCGAAATGCCGCGATCGAAGAGCAGGACCACCATCACCACTTTGTACGCTTTCGCTGCCCCGACGATCTCCTGCGCCGGCACGCCGGCGCCGAGCGTCAGACAGTTGATTCCTTCGGTAAACAATAAGAGTTCGAGTATTGCCAGTCCGAGTTGATTGGGGTCATTGGGCGGCGTGACCAGCAGGACTTGCCGCGCATCGCGCGTCGGCCGCACGAGTCGCGTCACGTCACGCAGCAGGCGGTGGGCAAGATCCGAAAATCGGAGCTCCTGAAAATTTTGCATTTCCCCGCGCACGACGCGCTCGTGGACCGCCTCGTTCAACGGGATCAACGTGTATTCGAGAAATTTGCGCAGCCCTTGGCCAACCAGCAGTTTGGATAGGTGATTTTGCAATTCTCCGATACGGTGTTCAGCTAGCAGGCTGACAGCGTGTTCAATTTCGGCGGGTAACGGCACGGGTTCATCGACGGCCAAGCCGAGCATCGACTGGAGCGCAGAATCGGCTAGCGGCACCACGGCGCCGGCACGCCAGCCCTCCGACAACAACTGCTTGATCAACTTGAGGCGCGCCAACTGCTCCGGCGGATAGACGCGGTCGCCGAACGAGTCGCGCAGCGGCGCGGGAAACGAATACCGCCTCTGCCACATATAGAGCTGCTCGCGGCGGAGACCCGTGATACGAACCACCTCCCTGATGTGGAGCGCGCCCTGCCCGTCGCCAGCAGGCGCCTGCGTATCGATCGCCGCGAGCGGTAGTTCGCGACGCCGCGTCGGCGCCTTGATGAGGATGCCCATCGTCTCATTCCTCTGCGTTGACTAACTGTTTGTCGGTTTGTTGCTGTATTGAACAAGTATAGCGGAGCGGTTTTAATGCGGCAGGTGCCAAATCAGGCAACATGTCCTGCACGTCATATATGCAGAATGCATGCCAGTCCGACCCACGCGCCTTGCGAGTCGTTGCTTTTGCCTATGATGGGTAGAACGTACTACGCGTGTTCGGCAATAGAAGATGCTTTTTGCGTTGCCGCGGTGCGGATGACTAGCGTCGGGCGCGCTTCTTGCAGCATTTCTCCAATTGCTCGTTCGGGTTTTAGGTCATCACGCGATGTTCGGATTGGGTAAAACGTACAAAGACCCGCTCGCCGACGTGAAATCGGCCAGGCGCTGGCTTGCATCCTATCCCGGAAACGATCCACTCGCGATTTACGTTGACGTACTCGCCGAACTCGGCAAGATCGCCGACCGCGGAGCGCAGCGCACACCGGCTCGTCTGGAAGCACTATTCTGCGTCGACGCACAAGTCGAAACACTGCGCAAACTGCTGTTCGCGCAATATATCGAGCATGCGAGCCGCAGCTCAAAAATCGAGCATCAGTTATGGTCATCACTGTTCGAGCTGACGCAATCGTTTTCATTCGCGTATCAGGCGTTCGCGCGCGACGCGTTCGACCACGGGCAGAATCCGAAGTGGCAACTGCTCTTGCCCGAGCTCGTATGTCGGCAGATTTTCTACCTAACGCAAGACGTCAAGATCCGCCTGCTTCGCTTTGAGCAGTGGATTCCGGCCAAATGGGCGGAGCTGCACGCGCTTTTCACTCTCGCGTGCTCCCGTCAGGTCGAGCGCCAGCAGATTCTTCTGCACGGACCATCGCGTACGACGAATATCGAGCATGAATATCTGATCGCGTTGCTGCTGCAGCTAATGAACACCGGCAACATGACGCCAAGGCAGCTCGCCTGGCTCGGCCATGAAATCGATGGGTGGTCCGAACCGCTGCGGCTGACGCTCGAAACTTCGTCGGTCACTTCGTTTTACGTCGACCTGGCGGAGCGCGAAGGTCTGCGGCGGCGCAAGCAAGGTCCGCTGGAAGGCCGCGTGCTCTTTCTCGACACGCGGCCGCTGCATTCCGTGCTGATGCAAAACATCGTCGTTCTGGAGCAGAAGATCAAGGGCAGACCGCTCTCGGAACGGACGCCACGCCGGAGCGAGCATCTCGGATTGTTGCAGAAGCTCGCGTCGCAGGTCGATCCCGAGTTCAAACCGTTCGCCCGCCGCGGGGAGCGCTCGGCGGCGGCAGGCACCATCGACGCTATCGTCGGCTTCGCCAAGATCTCGGGTTACTTGAAAGAGGAAGAGCGCGATCCCTCACCGCAAATGGAATCGGGCAAGAGCTTCGGCGGCACGATGGAACTCGCGGTGTTCGGGCGAATGCGCAATGACGGCGATCGCCGCTTGGAGATGGCCCGCCGGCGCCTCACAATGTTCGGTGCGCCCGGAGGTCCGTGGGAAGTGAAAGACGTGAGCCAGACGGGTTTTCGTCTGCTCGCGCCCATGAGTGTGGCTAATGCGGTCACGTTGGGTACGCTTGCCGCAGTTCGCGCGCATGGACAATCGTCGTGGGCACTCGGGATTGTGCGGAGAATGAAGCGTATGACGGTCGATCGTGCGGAAATTGGCATGCAGATCATCGCAAACACGTTGGTCGGCGTCGAACTCGCGGAACAGCGCAAGAATGCCGACGCCGGCTATTCGGTGGAAATCGACGCGACGACGATCAACGGGCGTGCGTTTCACGGCCTGTTCCTTTCGCTCTCCAAACGCGGAAGCGAAACCGCAGTACGCACTCTGATCGTGCCTGCCGATGAATACCAAACAGGCAAACTGCTGACCTTGATGACCGCGAAGAGCGCGAGCCCGATTCGCTTCGGACGGCTCCTAGAACAGCAACCCGAATGGGTGTGGGCGACGGTGGAGCCCCTCCACGCGCAGACGAGAAGCGGCGCTTTGGATAAGGAGACCGTTTCCCGTTCCGCCGCGAGCGAGTAAATTGGCGGGCGCCATGGCGTCCACCGACCGCTACGCAGAACTTCACGCCGCGCATCGGTGGGAGGTCCCGGACGACTTCAATATCGCCCACGCCTGCTGCTCACGCTGGGCGTCCGACCGCAGCCGGTTTGCGCTGTACTGGGAGGACGAATCCGGCGCGACGTCGGCGCACACGTTTTGGGATTTGCAGCGGGAAGCCAATCGGCTTTCCAACGCGCTCGCCCAGTTGGGCATCGCGCGCAGCGATAAAGTCGCGTTGATCCTGCCGCAGCGGCGCGAAACGGTTGTCGCGCATCTCGCCATTTACCAGATGGGCGCCGTCGCGGTGCCGCTATCGTTTCTGTTCGGACCCGACGCGCTCCAATACCGGCTCGACGATTCCGAGACCAAGATCGCGTTCGTCGACCCGCAATCGCTGGCGAATCTGGCGTCGATTCGTGCGGCTCTGCCGCATCTGGCCGCGGTCGTCGGCGTCGCTGGCGCTAACGCCGACGGCGTCACTCCGTACGAATCGCTCCTTGCGCCTGCCGCCCCTAGGTTCGCGCCGGTGGCAACACGGGCGAGCGATCCGGCGCTCATCGTCTATACGAGCGGCACCACCGGGCCACCCAAGGGGGCATTGATGCCGCATGCATGTCTTCTCGGCAACTTGCCGGGCTTCGTGCACTCGCATGACGGATTCCCGCAACCTGGCGACCTCTTTTGGTCACCGGCGGACTGGGCGTGGACCGGCGGGTTGATGGATGCGCTGCTACCCACGCTGTATTTCGGCCAGCCGATCGTTGGGTACCGCGGACGCTTCGACCCGCAGCGCGCGTTCGAGCTGATCGAACGCTATCAAATCCGCAATACGTTTCTGTTCCCGACCGCGCTTAAACTGATGATGAAGGCGTTTCGTGAGCCGCGGCGGCGCTTTGATGTGAATCTGCGCAGCATCATGAGCGCAGGCGAAGCGGTCGGTACGACTGTCTTCGAATGGGCACAACAAAATCTGGACGTCACCATCAACGAGATGTTCGGTCAAACCGAGATGAATTACATCGTCGGCAATTCGCATGCGCTCTGGCCCGCGAAGCCCGGTTCGATGGGAAGACCCTACCCAGGGCATCGCATCGCGGTTATCGACGAGGCAGGCGATGCGGTAGCTGACGGTGAGCCCGGAGAAGTCGCCGTGCACCGAATCGCGCCGGACGGCACACAAGACCCGGTTTTCTTTCTCGAGTACTTCAAGAATCCCGAAGGCACCCGCAAGAAGTTCACCGGCGAGTGGTGCCGCACTGGCGATATGGCGACAAGGGACGCCGACGGTTATCTCTGGTATCAAGGTCGCGCCGACGACATGTTTAAGGCGGCGGGTTATCGCATCGGCCCGTCCGAAATCGAGAATTGTCTCGTCAAACACCCGGCGGTGGCGAATGCGGCCGTCGTGCCCTCCCCCGATCCCATTCGGGGCAACGTCGTCAAGGCGTTCGTCGTGCTCGCCACAGGCTATACGCCGTCGCCGGGCCTTGCCGATGAGCTCCAGCAGCACGTGCGCCAATTTCTGGCGCCGTACGAATATCCGAAGGAAATTGAATTCTTGACCGAATTGCCGATGACGACCACCGGCAAGGTGCAGCGGCGCGTCTTGCGCGAGCGGGAAGCCGAACGAAAGGCTGGCGGGTAGAAATCAAGCGCCGCATCGGGGCGCCCTCCACGCGGGGTCGGCGCCACGTGTCGCGTAGAGTTGTCGGGCGCTGCTCGGTCACGCGGCGACGCGCGCCCTCTATGCCGGTCGGCGTGAGGCGTTGCGTTGAGTCGTCAGGCGCTGCTCGGTCGCGCGGCGACGCGCCCTTCGGGCCTTGGCTTCGCCCGCCGCACTCACTCGCCCTCTATGCCGGTCGGCGTGAGGCGTTGCGTTGAGTCGTCAGGCGCTGCTCGGTCGCGCGGCGACGCGCCCTTCGGGCCTTGGCTTCGCCCGCCGCACTCACTCGCCCTCTATGCCGGTCGGCGTGAGGCGTTGCGTTGAGTCGTCAGGCGCTGCTCGGTCGCGCGGCGACGCGCCCTTCGGGCCTTGGCTTCGCCCGCCGCACTCACTCGCCCTCTATGCCGGTCGGCGTGAGGCGTTGCGTTGAGTCGTCAGGCGCTGCTCGGTCGCGCGGCGACGCGCCCTTCGGGCCTTGGCTTCGCCCGCCGCACTCACTCGCCCTCTATGCCGGTCGGCGTGAGGCGTTGCGTTGAGTCGTCAGGCGCTGCTCGGTCGCGCGGCGACGCGCCCTTCGGGCCTTGGCTTCGCCCGCCGCACTCACTCGCCCTCTATGCCGGTCGGCGTGAGGCGTTGCGTTGAGTCGTCAGGCGCTGCTCGGTCGCGCTCGTTTTCGTCAACCGCTCGCTTGTCGAACGGCGCGGCGATCACGCAGTCGCTCGAGAAATTTGCGATGCGTGAGCACCCAGACAATTGCCGGGACGACGGCCGGGAGGATCAGCGAGCCGAATTGATACGCAAATGCGATGAGTTCGCGCTGCCACGCCGAGAATCCGGTCTGCGACGCGATAAGCGGTGATGCGGTGATGGCAATGTTTTTCAGGAAATCGGCGAGCACACCCCACGCGATGAAGGGCAGCAGCACCACGTAACCGAGTGCCAACGCGCGCCACCAGTGGCATTGCCGTGCCGCGAGCGTCAATGCGGCAAAGAGCGGCAGACCGAACGCGTACAACAGCATGTTGACGTCAACGCTGACTGCGCCCCCCGCTTGCGCGCTGCCGGGTCGCAACGTCGTCGTAAACACGACCGAGGCGGTCGCCAGGTCGACGCTGCGTACCAGGTCGGCAAATCCGGTCCGTGCCACCAGGTCGATCAGCACCTTGGCCGGCCACAGCAGGATCGGCGCTGCGAAATACCAGATCGCGAACGTTGCCGGCAGCCACGCCAACGCGAGCAGGATGAATCGAGCCAGCGGACTGCTTATCAATGATCCGCTCCAGCCCATGCCGCCACGGCGCGTTTGCTTCAGGTTCCCGCGAAGGCAGGCGGAGCCGCCGGCGGGGAGCGAGCATCATCGATACGTGGCACCCGACGGACCCAGATCAGCCAGACGATCAGCACGTCGAGCATGATGAGCGCCTGCCATACATAGAGGTGCGCCCATTCGAATACGTCGTGGTTCCACTGTCCGAGATAGAAAAGGCTGATTACGCGGATCACGTTCAATCCCTGCACGGCCACGATGCCGAGCGCGAGACCGATCCATTTGTGCATCCACGGCGCCGGAAAGGCAAGCATGGCCGCCAGCAGCACGATCGTCGCTTCGACACCGTTGCATCCGGCTTCAATCGATACCGCAAAGCCGTTGACGGTGCTACGCATGACTTTGCCGGTCGCGACGACATTCGGGTCGAAGACCGTAACGATGGATGTCGAGATGGTCGCCAGCGCATTGGTCCATGGCGCGACGAACCAAGCCTGCGCCCATGGCGTGAGCTCGAGGGCGAACAGCAGCGCAAGCAGTACCAGAAACAGCACGAAAAAGCGGATCATGACGCGATTCTAACGGGGACAGACACTTAAGCGCGCGCCAAACCTGGATTCCTCGCGAAGTATCGTTTGACGCCTTCGAGGATCGAAGCAGCAAATTTTTGCTGATGCGCGCCGCTCCGGAGCTTCAGCTCCTCGTCTGGATTGGAAATGAATGCCGTCTCGACCAGAATCGACGGGATGTCGGGCGCTTTCAATACGGCAAAACTGGCCTGCTCGACCGTCGCCTTGTGCAGCGCATTATGCGTGCCGATATTGTCGAGCACATGCCGCCCTACTCGGAGACTGTCGCTGATCTGTGCGGTCTGCGACAGATCGAGCAACGTCCGGGCAAGCAGCCGGTCGCGCCGATCGAGGTCGACGCCGCCAATCAAGTCCGACGCGTTTTCCTTTTGCGCAAGCCATTTCGCGGCGGCGCTCGTCGCGCCGGACTCCGACAGCGCGAAAACCGACGAGCCGCGCGCGCGTGTTTCGCGAAATGCGTCGGCGTGAATTGAAATGAAGAGGTCCGCCTGCACTCGGCGCGCTTTGTGCACGCGCTCGCGCAGGGGGACGAAGTAATCGTCGTCGCGGGTCAACATCGCGCGCATATTGGGTGTGGCGTCGAGCATCGCCTTTAATTTTTTCGCGATTGCCAGCACGACGTGCTTCTCGTATGTGCCGCGCGGGCCGATCGCGCCGGGATCTTCTCCGCCGTGCCCCGGATCGATCGCCACGGTGATGCGGCGGGAGCTTAGCCGGGCTTCCTTCCGCGGCTCCAACCTTGGCTCGGGATCGCGAGCTTGTGGAGGCGATGCTTCGCCGCGACGGGAATCAGCGCGATCACGCTTCTGTTCACTTTCCAGCAGCGCCATCAACGGATCCACCGGCGCCAGTGGGTAGAGATCGAGCACCAGCCGATGGCCATAGCCGGCAACCGGCTGCAGCGCGAATACATCCGGCCTGACTTCTCCCTTGAGATCGAGCACGACGCGCAAGATCTGCGGCGTCTTGTGGCCGAAACGAATACTCGCGATATACGGATCCGTTGCTTGCACCAGCCCAGGCAAGTGCGCGAGCTCAGCCGTAAGCTCGATCCCGTTCAAGTCGAGTACGACGCGCTCGGGTTGTTTCAACGCGCTCAACTGATGCGCGACGGGCAACGTCGATTCTATGATGACGCGCGTATATTCTTGCGCGGGCCAGATGCGTACCGAAGCAATACGGCCGGAGTTCGCCCAAACGCCGCGCGAGATCAGCAGTTGCATGGCTGGCACCGCCAGCCATCCACAGACGCGGCGGCGCCCCACGTCAACACGCAAAATCACGGGAGGGCCGGCCAGCGTTTCATCACCGCAGCGATCGCGCTTTTGCATCGTTCACCCGCTGGTGTTGCGGGATGAATGAAAAGGTCCCGCCCGGCATTGGGGTGTTCGCAATGCGCCAGCGCGAGTTCGACGTCCGGCACCGGCAGCAACCCGACTACGCGCTCGGGCCATTCCACCAGGCACACGGCATCGCTGCGAAAGTATTCGGCAAGGCCCGCTGTCTCCCATTCTTCCGGATTCGCGAAGCGATAAAAATCAAAGTGATAGAAGTATAAGCTCGAAACGAAATAATGTTCAACCAGCGTGTAGGTAGGGCTCTTTACCGCACCTGTCCAACCAAGCTCGCGCAACACGCCCCGGGCCAACGTCGTCTTGCCTGCGGCCAAATCTCCCTTGAGCGTAATCAACACTCCTCCGCGGAGCGCTGATGCCAACGCGGCGCCCGCGCACTCGGTCGCAGCGGCGTCAGGAAGATGAATGGCTGGCATGAGAGAAAATGACGGAGAAGTCGGCGCGCTAGGAGTCGGCAAAAAGCCAGATGCGTTACGCTTAACACCAATATGCTGCAGTCCGACGCTCCCGCTGCTGCCCTTGTTCCGGGACAATGGTCCACCCTCGCCGAATCCATTGCTCAGTGGGGTCGCGAGCTCGGCTTTCAAGCGATCGGCATTGCCGATACGGATCTTTCCGCCGAGACCCCGCATTTGGCGCGCTGGCTTGCTGCCGGTCGTCACGGAACGATGAATTATATGGCGACGCATCGAGCGCTGCGCCAACAACCGAATGCCCTCGTGCCCAACACGATTCGCGTCATTTCCGCGCGGATGAATTATTGGCCAAAGGAGGGAGCGGCGGCGCAAGAGGTCCTCGCGGATTCGCGCAAGGCGTACGTGGCGAGATACGCGCTTGGCCGCGACTATCACAAGGTCCTGCGCTCGCGGCTGCAACGGCTCGCGGATCGGATCGAAGACACTGCCGGCGAATTCGGGTACCGCGTGTTCACCGACAGCGCACCGGTGCTCGAAGTCGCACTGGCGGCCAAGGCCGGGCTGGGGTGGCGCGGCAAGCACACGTTGCTGCTCACGCGGGAAGCGGGGTCGTATTTTTTCCTCGGCGAGATTTTCACCGATCTGCCACTCCCCGCGACGCCGCCAGTATCGGCGCATTGCGGAAGTTGCACCGCGTGTCTCGACGCGTGTCCGACCGGCGCCATCGTCGCGCCCTATGAGCTTGACGCGCGGCGCTGCATTTCCTACCTGACGATCGAACTGAAAGACACGATCCCCGAGGACTTGCGCCCGCTGATCGGCAACCGCGTCTACGGCTGCGACGATTGCCAGCTTGCGTGTCCGTGGAACCGGTATGCGACCGCTGCCGCGGAGCATGATTTCGCGACGGTACGGCATGGCCTGGACGATGCGAGCCTGGTGACGCTCTTCGGCTGGACCGAGAGCGAATTCGACGCCAGGATGGCCGGCAGCGCGATTCGCCGTATCGGCTATGAGCGCTGGTCGCGCAACCTGGCGGTGGGGTTGGGCAACGCGGACCCGAGTCCCGCGATAGTCGCGGCGCTACAAGCGCGCGCGGAGGATGCTTCACCGCTCGTCCGCGAGCACGTCGCGTGGTCGCTTGCCCGCCAGCTGTCACGAATGCCATGACCGTGGTCATCGCTAGTACGTACTGGAAGCGGAGTATCGTAACGAGCCGAAGGGGATTCGATGGCTCTTTTGAGCGTTCCCTACCTTCTTCAACATTTCTCAGAACTGATAAGGAATCTTCGATGCGCGCATCGTGCAAGCTCACGCTTTTGTTATTTGCGGTCGTGGCGCTCACACCTTGCGTCGCTTGGTCACAAGCGTGGCCGACCAAGCCGATACGGATCATCGTCACTTTCCCTCCGGGCGGCTCGAGTGATGTCGTGGCCCGCGTCATCGCTCCTTTGCTGGGAGAAAAGATCGGCCAGGCCGTCGTCGTCGAAAACAAGGCCGGCGGCGGTGCGACGATCGGCGCGGCCGAGGCCGCTCGTGCGGCTCCCGACGGTTATACATTCATGCTGTCCAACACGGCGCCGGTAAGCCTGTCACCGTTCATGCTCGATTCGCCGCCGTACGATCCCATCAAAAGCTTTACGCATATCGTCTACATCGGCTCGGTGCCGAATGTCTTTGTCGTCCATCCCGACGTTCCGGCGAAGACGGTCCCCGAATTCATCGCATGGGTGAAGCTGCAGAAGGATCCAGTGCCTTACGGCAGTGGCGGCGTCGGTTCGATCGGCCATATCGTCGGCGAGCTGTTCAAGGCGGAAGCCGGGATCAACCTGCAACATGTCGGATACCGCGGGTCCAGTCCGATGCACAATGATCTGCTCGGCGGCACGATCAAGTTCGCGATCGACACGCTGCCGCAGAACGTGCAATTTCAGAAATCGGGCAAGCTGCGGCTGCTCGCCGTCACATCGACCAAGCGGGCGAGCATGGCGCCTGACGTTCCGACGGTGCTGGATTTGCAATACCCGAAACTCGTCGCGGAGAATTTTTTCGGCATATCCGCTCCGGCAGGAGTGCCACAAAGCGTCATCGACACGATGCATCGGCACATGATGACCGTCCTGGAAGACCCACGGATATTGAAGTCATTCGACGAGCTGGGCATCGCGACGCGCAAAATGTCCCCCACCGATTTTCAGGCCTTCGTGCAAAGGCAGGTCAACGACTGGGCGCCTGCGGTCAAGGCTTCGGGCGCCAAGCTCAACTAAAGCGAACGGCCGCGCCACGTGGCGGAGATCTCCATTCACGTCATCGACGTGACCCGCGGGATCCCGGCGGCAGGGATGCACGTCGACGTGTTCGCGCGTTCGGGAGATGAGCGGCGCAAAATCGGCGAAGGACGGGTCGGTCCGGATGGAGCCGTCGCGAGATCGCCGGCTTTATCCGCGACCATCTCACCGGGCCAATACGATATCGACCTCCACGCCGGCGCGTATTATCGCGGCGAGGGAATAGTCACCGACGAGCCGGCGTTCCAGGAGATCGTCGTGTTCCGGTTTACCGTTCTAACCGAAAGCGAGCACGTCCACGTTCCGATCAAGCTCTCGCCGTGGGGGTTTTCGATCTGGCGTGGGCGCTGATAGAAGAAGTTCTCGTCACTCCGCTTTGACGAGCCGCCGCGCGCTTCGCGCGTGCAAACAGCATGGTCACCGAATCAATTGGTTCATCGACACGATCGGCAACATCACCGCCAATACGAGCACGAGCACGATGCCGCCCATCAGCACGATCAACGCCGGCTGCAACAGCGCCGCCAGCCAGGCGAGGCGCCGTTCCGCATCGCGTTCGAGCTCGCCCGCCGCGCGTTCCAGCATCGGCGCCAGGCGGCCGGTTTGTTCGCCGTTGGCGACCAGGTGTATCAACACCGGCGGAAACACGCGCTGCTCCTTCAACGCGCGCGAGAGCGTCACCCCTTCGCGTACCAATGCTGCCGCCGCGTTGGCCGCCCGATGCAGCGGCAAACGGCGCACGACGTCGCTTGCCGCGTCGAGCGAGCGCAGAAGCGGCGCGCCGCTGCCGACGAGGATCGCGAGCGTGCTCGCAAAGCGCGCTGTGTCGAGACTGCGCGCCAACCGTCCGGCGACGGGCAAGCGCAAGACAAAGGCGTCCCACCGCGCGCGAAACGCGACACCGCGATAGGCGAGCGCGAACGCCGCGCAGGCCACGACGATCAACCCGAGCCACGCCCAACCGGTGGCACGGAAAAAGACGCTGGTAGCGATCAACGCTTGGGTAAGCCACGGTAGAGTCTGCCGGCTTTGCTGATAGACGGAGACGACCTGCGGCACCACGTAAGTCACCAGCACCGCGATTACGGCGAACGCGATGATCGTCACCGTCGCCGGATAGATCAGCGCGGTCACGATCTTTTGCCGCAGCGTTTCGCGCGCTTCCAGGTAATCGGCAAGGCGCGTCAGGACCTCCGGCAACTGGCCTGTTTCGGTTCCGGCGGCGACCAAGCCGCGATACAACGGCGAAAAGGTGCGCGGATAGCGGGCGAGCGCTTTGGGCAATGCTTCGCCGGCTGCAACGTGAGTGCGAAGCGCTGCGGCTAGCTTGCCGGCCCGCGCATCGTCCGCCTGCTCAGCGACCGCTCCGAGCGCCTGGTCAAGCGGCATGCCCGAGAGCGTGAGTGTGGCCAATTGTCGTGTCGTCAACGCGATCAGCGGCGGCGCCAAGCGCACGCCGGCCAGGCCATTCCCGCGGTAAGTTGTCTCATCAACGGCCGTTGGCGTGAGACCGCCGGCGCGCAATACGTCGCGTGCCGCGCGTGCGCTTTCCGCTTCGAGCCGGCCACTTTTGACGCGGCCTGCGGTGTCGACGGCTTCCCAGCGAAAACCGGTCATCATTGAATCGGCGAGCGCGTCACGCGGCGCGTGTCACGCGCACCAGTTCCGCGAGCGACGTAGCACCCGCGGCGATCCACCGCGCGCCGTCGCGTCGCAACGTCCGCATTCCCGCCTGTGCAGCGGTCTGCCGCAACGCAAGTTCGTTCGCGCCGTCGTGAATATCGCGGCGGATTGCGTCGTCAACCTGCAGCAGTTCATACACGCCCGTGCGCCCGCGATGGCCCAGATAGTTGCACGCGTCACACCCCGGCGCCGACCACACCGGTTGCGCAGGCGCCAAGCCGAGCTCGGTCAACAATTTGGCTTCGCCGGTGGACGGTGGTTGGGCACGCCGGCAGGCAGGACATAATGTTCGGACCAGACGCTGCGCGAGTACCGCCCGCAGGCTTGAAGCGAGCAAATACGGCTCGACACCCATGTCGGCGAGGCGCGTGACCGCGCTGCCTGCGTCATTGGTGTGCAGCGTGGCGAGCACCAGGTGACCGGTCAACGACGCTTGCACGGCAATTTGCGCGGTTTCCAGGTCGCGAATTTCGCCGATCATGATGACATCCGGGTCCTGCCTCAGGATGGCGCGCAGCGCACGTGCGAAGTCGAGCTCGATGCGCGGATTCACTTGCGTTTGCGCCACCCCGTCGAGTGCGTATTCAATCGGGTCCTCGACCGTCATCATGTTCACCGACTCGCGCGGCAGTCGGGACAGCGCGGCGTACAACGTCGTCGTCTTGCCCGATCCAGTCGGCCCGGTGACGAGCATGATGCCGTGCGGTTCGTGGATCAAGCGGTCGAGCGCATCGCGCGTGTCCTCGCTCATGCCGAGCGCGGTCAGATCAAGGCGTGCGGTCTCCTGGTCGAGCAAGCGGAGCACGACGCGCTCACCCGCACCCGTCGGCAACGTCGAAACGCGGACGTCCACCTGCTTGTCGCCCAGTTTCAAAGCGATGCGTCCGTCCTGCGGCAAACGCTTCTCCGCGATGTCGAGGCTCGCCATGATCTTGAGCCGCGAGACGAGCGCCGCATGCAGCGCCCGCGGCGGTTCGATCACGTCGCGCAGCACCCCGTCGACCCGAAATCGGACCACGGAACGACCTTCATATGGTTCGAAGTGCAGATCGGACGCGCGCTCGCGCAATGCCTGCAGCAAGAGCGCGTTGATCATCCGGATCACCGGCGCCTGCGTCGACGTATCGAGCAGGTCCTCGCTGGCCGGCAGATCCTGCATCAAGCGGGCGAGATCGGTTTCGCGAGCGAAATCGTCTGCCCACGCGGCGGTTGCCGCCGGAGCACCCTGGTTATAGGCGCGCGCCAGTTGCTGCGCGAACGTCTCCGCGTCGATCGCGCGCGTGAGCAGCGGACGCTGCAATACGCGTCGCAGCTCAGCGACGCCGTCGGCAGTTGCGTCAGGCCGCGTGAGCACGACGATCGCGTCCCCTTCCTCGCCCGCTGCCAGCACGCCGTGCGCCTTGGCAAAAGCGTAGGGGATCTTTGCCGCGAATACGGCCGGGGAGCCGCTGGATAACGACGGCAGCGCGGGCCGGGCGGTCACGCTAAATGTCCTCGCATCGGCTCTCGATTGCCAACGAGTCGCTCATTGCGCCGGAGGCAGCGGCGCGAGCTGAATCGCCGGCGGCGCGTGCGGCACCGTTCCGGCGGAGGTTCCCGGCATCGCGCCCGCGGCGGGCAGTTGCGGATACGATGGATCGTCCCAGAACCAGCGTGGCAGGGGCCGCGTGCGCTCCTGCTCGTTCATGATGTAGTCGTATCGTTCCGACGTCAGCGCCTTCCCTTGCGCGTCGGTGCGGACCACCGTCGGTTTCAGAAATACGAGCAGGTTGGTCTTCGACCGGCGTCGGCTGTCGTAGCGGAAGAGGTTGCCGATGACGGGAACGTCGCCCGCGACCGGGATCTTGTCGGTGCCATCGGAAAACGTATCCTGGATCAACCCGCCGAGGACGACGATTTGCTGGTCGTCGATCACCACGGATGATTCCAGCGCGCGCTTCGATAAGATGATTCCCGCGGCGTTGCTGCGGTCCTCGACGCGGGAAACTTCCTGGTACACGACCAGCCGCACGCTGCCCCCCTCGGTGATCTGCGGCTTCACGCGCAGCAGCACGCCGACGTCACGGCGTTCGACCGTCTGAAACGGCTGCACGGTTGTCGCCGAGCCGGTCGTTGCGTACTGACCCGTCACGAACGGCACGTTTTGCCCGACGATGATCCGCGCTTCCTCGTTGTCGAGTGTGAGCAACGTCGGCGTCGAGAGAATGTTCGCGTTGGCGTTGGTTTCCAGTGCCCGCGCCAGCAGCGCAAGATTGGTGATGATGCCGAGCCCGGGAATCGTGATCGTGCCGTTGATGATGCCGAGGTTCAAACCCTGCGCCAGCGAGCCGATGTTGACCGACGCATCGATGATATTGCGACCCGTTCCGCGTCCACCAAGATTGGTCCCGCCGAAGCCCTGAATTCCGTCGCGCTGCAAGTCGGCGCCCTGCAGCACCTGCCATTGAATGCCGAATTCGGCCGCCTTGTCCGCCGACACTTCGACGATCAGCGCTTCGACGAACACTTGCGCGCGCCGCACGTCCAGACGGTCGATGATCGCGCGCAGATTGTTATAGACCGGTTCTGGCCCCATGATGATAAGTGCATTGTTTGCCGTATCGGCCTGGATGGTCACACCCGATCCGTTGCTCCCGCCGCCCCCGCCGCCCCCGCCCGTACCACTCACGAACGGATTGGCGTAAGCAGGTGGAGCGCCCTGCGGAGCCGCCGGCGACGTCGCTGAAAGCTGATTGCCGATCGCACCGGCCGCCAAACTCGTAGCCGCGGGCGGCGGCGCAGCATCGCTCCCGCCCGACAATAGCGCGCGCAGCGTTTGTGCAACGCGCGCGGCGTCAGCGTTCTTCAGATAGACGATGAAAATGTTTCCGCCCGCGCGCCCAGGTGTGTCGAGTTGCTCGATCAGTGCCTTTACGCGCGCCGCGCGGCCTGGATTGTCGGAGCGCAGCAGCACGCTGTTCGAGCGTGCGTCTGCAACGACGGTGACGCGCTGCTGGACATCGCCGGGCGGAGCGCCTGGCACGGACGTATCCCCAGCGATCAATCGATTCACCAACGGGACCAGATCGATCGCCGACGCATGCTTCAACGTCACGAGCACTGGTTCGCCACTGGGTGGTTGGTCCAACGACGCGATGATCTTCTCGATCCGCCGCAGGTTCTCTGCATAATCGGTGATGACGAGCGCATTGCTGCCCGGATACGCGACGATCGTATTGTTGGGCGTGATCAGCGGCCGCAACACGTTGACAAGCTGCGCCGCTGATTCGAATTGCAGCGTGATAACCCGTGTAACCAGACGATCCCCGCCGGCGCCCACCGGACCCCGCAGAACCTCCGAGCCGTGCTGTTTGGCGTCGGCTTCGGCGACGAGCTTGGTCACGCCATTGCCTTCGACAGCGGTGATTCCCTGGAGCCGCAACGCCGAAAGCAAGGTCGGATAGACAAGACTTCTGGGTACAGGACGCGCCGACACGATGTTGATCGTGCCCTTGACTTTCGGATCGACGATGAAATTGCGGCCGGTGATCTCGGAGACCGCTTTGACCACCGCCTCGATGTCCGCGTTGACGAAATTCAAGGTGACGGTGTCATCGGCGGCCAAACGCGGCTGTGTTGCGACCGACGGCGAGAGGGCCAGCAGCGACAGGAAGAGGAAACAGCGAAGGCCGCGTAGAACATCACGTGCGGCGGAGATGCGGGACAGGTAGGCCGGACAGGCGGAACAGGCGGCCATCAGCGACTTAGAAAGACACGTGCGGTCGATGATAGCATCATGGGTCATCTGCCGCTTCGCCCCTTCCAGCACCGGCCGTTGCGCGCCTCGAGCCGGTTGTAAAAAGAAACCGGCGCGAATCCGGACCCCTGTCTCGCCGCATCCAACCGCCCATGGCAACGATTTCCCCGGAGGAGTTTCTAGAATGCCCGACCGCCTGACCCCCACCGTCCGCCGGCTGGTGCTCGCGTCCGCCGCGGTGGCGGCGATCCTGCTCTACGTGGCCGCCAGCTCGATCCCCGTATCAGCCCGGGACGCGCTTCCGTCGGTCAAGATCGTTGCGCAAGCCGATACCAAGCCCGTCACCGATCCGGCGCCGGCGACTGACGCCAAAGCAGGGGCCGGCGCCGATACGCCGAGCATGCCAAGCCATGATGCCAAGACCAAGAATGGCGCGGATGCTCGCCGTGGGGTGGTTCTGACGATCGAAGAAGACGAACCGCTGACCGAGAGTGGTAAACGCCGGAGAATCGTCACCAAACTGGGTGGGCACGATCGGGAATTCGACTCGTTCGAGCAGATGATGCAAGACGCGCCATGGATTGCCGGGATGGTCGTCGGCATTGTCAGCGTCGTATTTCTCGTGCCCGTCCTGATCGTCGCGCTGTTCATCTGGTACCGCTTGCGCAAGAACCGCATGCTCAATGAAACGATGATAAAGCTTGCCGAACGGGGCGTGGTCCCGCCGGCCGATGCGCTGGATGCCCTGACTTCAAATCGGCAGGCCGCGACACTGGGCGCCGCCACCGCCGCCACGACCGCTCCGCTGATCGAACGCGCCAAACTCCTGCGGAAAGGGGCCGCGTGGTCCGATTTGCGCAAAGGCGTGATCATGACGGCGGTTGGGCTCGGCCTCACGTTTTATTTCCTGTTTAACGAAGGTAGCGCGAGTTGGCTCGGTCTGGTGCTGCTGTTCGTCGGTATCGGGTATTGCGTGTTGTGGTATTTCGAGGACCAGCAGATCGCTCGATCGCGTGATTCAGGGATACCCCCCGCGGGAGGCGCTTGAGTCCCGCGCGTTGTTTTCGTGAAGTCTGCTAACAGCTCGCGCGCCGATGGCGCCACCGCCGCTGTCAGACGCGCAGCTGATTGCGCGGGCTCAAGTCGAGGATGATCGCCATGCATTCGCGGAATTGGTACGACGGCATCAGTCAACCGTGCGCGCGTGTCTGCGCAAGCTCACGGCGGGCAACCACGCATTGGCCGATGACCTCGCGCAGGAGACGTTCATACTGGCCTGGCGCAATTTGCGCTCGTTTCGGCAGGAGGCGCGGTTTTCGACATGGCTCTACCGGATCGCGACGAACTGCTGGCTCGCCGACGCACGCAAACGCAAAGAGGAACTGTTGGGCGATCGCGCTGACGAACTGGCCGACGACGAATCCGACGAGACGCTTGGGAGCAATGCGCTGGGCAGCGATCCCGCGCGCGCCACGACGCTCAAACTCGATCTCGAACGCGCAATGGGCCTACTATCCGAGGGCGAACGCGCGGCGATCGTCCAGTGCTACCATAATGACTTGACCCATGAGGAAGCGGCGTATGTCCTCGCTTTGCCGCTGGGAACCGTGAAGACGCACGTGTTGCGCGGCAAACAGAAGTTGAAGGCGGCGCTCGCGGCATGGGCGCCGACTTAAAGACCTTCTCCGTCCACCGCACTAATGCCATGACCGACGAACGCAACTCTCTCCGCGTCCAACTCGAGCCGTCGACCAGCGCTGAGGATTGGATTGAACGGCTGTTGGTCGATGCGGCGCGCGAACAACGCGACGGTTACCTTGCCGATGACGGGTTTACCGCGCGGATGATGGGAAAGCTGCCGGGAACCGTAACGGCCCCTTCCTGGCGCAAGCCCGCGTTGACCGTCATGTGGGGGGCGGCCGCCATCGCCATCGCAACCGTTTTGCCGCAAGTGTTTGTCGATGCCGGACGCGAAGTCTACAAGCTCGTCGCGGCGCAGCCGGTTTCGCTGTCCGGTATCGGCGGCGCGCTGCTGGCCGCCTGTGCGCTCACCTGGGGCGCCGCCGCGTACACGCTACGCGCATCCGACTGACTTTCACCGCCACTTCGCCCAGAAGCCTCGATTCGGTCAATCGGTGCGACGCGCGATGCCAACGCCGCGTTTAACGCTGACCTTTTCCGTAAGGGGAGCTAAACGATGGGCATCATCTATGCGGAATTGCGTTTGAGCAACCTCGGGAAGCGGGAGCTGGAAGAGATTACGGTCACCGCATTGGTCGATACCCGGGCGCTCGATTTGGTCGTGCCCGAGCATGTGGCGATACAACTGCAGCTCACCGATCTTAGCCCCGCGAAGTTCTCCTGGCGGATGGCACGCGTAAGACCGTTCGTTACGCGGGGCCCATCAAAGTCGAGATGCAGGGCCGGGATTGCGTCACGGCCGCTATCGTAATGGGCGATCAGGTGTTGCTAGGCGCAATTCCGATGGAGACGATGGACGTCATCGTGCATCCGCGCACCCAACATCTGGTGCCAAACCCGGACAATCCGAATGTCCCGGTGTCGATCGCGAAGTGACCGTATCAAGAATTCACGCGATTGTTCACGGCGCGGTTTCCCGCAACGTTAGCCGTCCTTCAACGTGAAGTTCACCTCGACTTCACCAACGTACTTCTCGCCTTCGCCCCTGAATTTCCAACCCATTAGCGCGTCGATGACCGCGCGATCGAAGTGGCGCGGCGGGTTCGCCGAGACGATGGTGACGTCGATGACGTTGCCCTGCTCGTCGATATTGACGCGCGCGACCACGCGCCCCTTCTCGACCCCGGCCCTGATCGCCGCGCGCGGATAGGTGGGGTCCTCTCCGGACAGCCGCGCGATGCCGCGCCGGACCGCCGGTTTCGGCGGCGGCGCCGGCGGTGCCGGCGGTGCCACGACGACTGGAGGCGGGGGCGGGGCAATCACAACCGGCTCGGGCGGCGGCGTCGGCGCCACGGCGGAGATGACGGGCGCCGCCGGCGGTGTGGGCGGCGGGATATCTGGCGGCGGAACGTACGGAGGCGGGGGGGGTGCCTGCGCCTTCGGTGGTTCGATGATCTTCTTCGGCGGCGGAGGCGGTGGGGGTGGCGGGGGTGGTGGCGGCTTGATCTCCTCGATGATCGTGGCAGTCAACGGCTTCTTAATGACCTGCACGACCTTGGTCCCGAGCCCCGACATCAGCAAGTAGATGACGACCGCGTGCACCAAAACGACGACCGTGAACCCGATCAAATGCCTGGCCGGGTCCCTCTGCTGCCGCGCGAAATCCATTGCGTATCGACTCCGGTTAGGCCGCCGATGCGGCGGCTCGCAAAAGCGAGCTACTCGATGAACTGTTCGCTACCGACGATACCGATCTTGGTCATCCCGAGACGCTGCGATGCAGCCATTACCCCGGCGACGATCTCGTATTTCGCCGCCTTGTCGGGACGCAGGTGCAACTCGGGTTGGACTGACTGCAAGGCGGCCGCCTTGAGCTTGCCTTCGAGGATCGCCCGATTCGGTACCTCCTCGCCGTTCCAATAGATCGCCCCCATGTTGTCGATGTCAACCTTCACGATTTCAGGCACCACAAGAGGCGGCGGCGGATTCCCGGTCGGCATGTTCAGATTGACCGAATGCAACTGGATCGGGATGGTGATGATGAGCATGACCAGCAGCACCAACATCACGTCGATCAACGGCGTCGTGTTGATGTCCAACATGATGTCCTGATCACCTGTGCCGCTGCCCCACCCGATGTTCATTCCCATGATCTCTTCCTTTAGACGCTGTAGGCGGAGCTATCTCAACCCCCGCGCGGGGGCGGCTCGGTGATGAAACCGACTTTGGCGATCCCTGCACGCTGGGCAGCGTAGATGATGCGGCCAACGGACTCGTACTTCGCACTGCCGTCGCCGCGTATTTGCACCTCAGGCTGCGGCGTGAGCCCGGAGACCTTCTTCAACCGATCAATCAGTGCAGCCGTGTTCTGAATGCGCAGATCATTCCAATAGATGCTGCCAGCGGCATCGACCGAAATGACAATGTTCTCCGGCTTGGATTCGCGGATCTCGTTGGTTTCCTTCGGCAACTGGACCGGAATCGACGTCGTGACGACCGGAATGGTGATCAAGAAGATGATCAACAGGACCAGCATCACATCGACCAGCGGTGTCGTATTGATGGTCGAGACTATTTCGTCCTCGTCGCCCGCGGCCGGGCCGATGCTCATCGCCATGATCTACCCCTGAGCCGGCGATTTTCGGTCGCTGAGCAGCACCGCATGCAAGTCCGCACCGAACCCGCGCACTCGGTCCATCGCTGACTTGTTCCGGCGGATCAGCCAGTTGTAGCCGAGTACCGCTGGCACCGCCACCGCTAGACCGATCGCGGTCATGATCAACGCTTCACCCACCGGTCCTGCGACTTTGTCAATCGACGCCTGCCCCGCGATGCCGATTGCGGTCAGTGCATGGTAGATGCCCCAAACCGTGCCGAAGAGCCCGACGAACGGCGCCGTCGAGCCAACGGTGGCCAGAAATGCGAGTCCATCCTGCGTACGGGCTTGCACATTATCGATTGCGCGCTGGATCGACATGGTGATCCAGGTGTTGAGGTCGACGTTGCCGAGCAATCCGACGTGCTTGCTGGTCGCCTCGAGCCCGGATTCCGCGATGAAGCGATACGGGCTTCCGGCCTTCAATCCTTCGGCTCCCTGCCGCACGGAAGGCGCGATCCAGAACGACTTTTCCGCCGCCCGGCCCTGCGCGCCCATCCTGAACTGCTCGTATAGCTTGGTAATGATGATGTACCAACTGCCCAGCGACATGATGACCAGGATCCCCAAAGTGATCTTGGCGACGAGATCGCCGCCTCTCCATAGCGCTTCGAGTCCGTAGGGGTTGTAGTCGCTTTCGGTCGCCTTGGCGCTATCCGGAGTTGTCGCCGCTGGCGGGCGCGGGGCCGGCACGGCGCCGGGAGTTTCTGCGGTCGGAGTTGCGGGCGTTGTAGCGGTCGACGGCGCCGCTGGCGCGGCGGGCGTGCCCGGCGCTGCGGGCTGCGCTTGCGCCTGCGCGACTTCCGGGACGACCGCACCGGCCACAGCGAAGAGCAGTATTGCGGCCCACGCGGCCAAACGGGTCTTCTTCAACATGTTATCTCCAGACAGATGGTTGTTCGGTCAAAAATCCGCTTAGGGTCCGGCATGTTCGAACGATGCAACGGCACGACTAGGATCCCCACCCGCTCAGACGGTTACTGGATGTGAACCGGCTCTCCGGATGCGCCATTCTATCGGCAACGCGCGCCTGGTGGGGGCGACAGCGCGGGTGAAGCGCGCTTCGTCGCCTTCCCGGTGCTTTCGCCCACTCGTTCGCCGGGTTTGTCGCTTGTAGCTTGAGGGCGTTATCGCTCGCGCCTACGATGCGTCCAGACCGCAACAGCCGCATCGTCCGCACCGAAAAAATGTGAATCCGAATTCGCAATACGACGCATCCAAGAACCGAGCAGCACGAAAAATCACCCTTAGGAGCCAGGCAATGAACCGCTTTGATAACTCGACCCCACGTACTGCCTGCGGTATCGCCGCCGTCGCCATGACAGCGATGACCCTCGGCCTCTTGGTGGTCGTCCCGACGAAAATGGACTCCGGCAGCCGCGACGCCGTTTCGCTCGCTACCGCGAAGGCCGTCACCCTGGCGGCCACTGAAGTCGCAATCAGCCCAGCCTGCATCGACGTCGTCGCTGTGCGCGAACCGAACTTGGTGGTGCAGACCCGCAACGTTGCGTCAAAGCGCAAGCAACAGAGCTAGCGCGGAACCTTTGCTAGAAAAATTCGTGTCGCAGTTGTTTGCTCCCGCGGGCAAGCGAATGCAGAAGGGCCGGGCGTCATGCGCCCGGCCCTTCGTTTATTCGCAGCCCTTGTATCCTGCCCGGCCCTTCGTCTATTTGCAGGTCTCTTGCTGGTGTGACATCAAGCTCATCACCGAAAAACAGGGGGCCTTAAAAGACCCCCTGCGGAACGGCTCCGACCGATAAAGATTACTTGAACGCGTATCTGACCGATCCGTAGTAGAACCGGCCGAGCGGGTCGGCGTACGTCCGATCGTAGCCAACCTGGAACGTCGCACCCTGACTCGTGAACGGCGGGTCGCGGTCGAACAGATTGCGTACGCCCAACGTCAAGGTCGTGTTCTTGAATCCCGTGTACCGACCCGACAAATCCCAGACCGAGTACGTACCGACCGTCCGAAATTCCCTGGTCGCGCCGGGCGAGATGTCGGGTTCGAGGTAATGATGCTGGTAATTCTGGGCGACCGTCACACCCCAGGGTCCCCGGTTGTAGTCAAGATTCAAATAGTATTTCCACCGCGAAATGACGCCAGTATCGGCAACAACCGGATCGCGATCACCGACCACCTCGTGCTTGATTCCCAGCGCGTCGGTGAAGTCGTATTTGATCGTATACGTTGCGTTAAAACGCGCGGTGACCTGCCCCCAGGGCTGCGAGGGGAAGCGCGCCGCCACGTCTATATCAATCCCCGAGGTTTCGATCTTACCGATGTTTTGCAACGTATCTACGATCGCATCGATTCGGCCTGGCAGCGTGGGGAACTGTGCGTCGGGTGGTCTGCGCGTGATCAAGCTGATATAGCGCGGATCGGTGAAAATCGTCTGGTCGCCAATGACGCCGATCGTATCCTCGACCTTGATAAAGAAATAATCGACCCCGATCGAGACGATATTATTGGGTTCCCAGACGATGCCCGCCGAATACTGCTCCGAGCGCTCCGGTTTTAGGTTCCGATTGCCGCCAAAGATCCGGTCGAGCTGAAGGTTACAGTCGAACGCGCTGTTGGTGATCGGGCAGCGCAGCGGATCGTCGTAGCTATCGCCGGTGTTCGTGCGGCCCGGCGGGGTGAAGAGGTCATCCAACCCCGGGGCGCGGAAGCCTTTGCCATAGGACGCGCGCAACAGAAGCTGGTTACTCGGCTGCCAGCGGATCGCCACCTTGGGATTGGTCGTTTCGCCGAAATCGCTGTAGTCGTCGTACCGCACCGCCAGTTGCACTTCGACGTTCTTGACAATCGGGATATTCGCCTCGGCGAAAAACGCATACACGTCGCGGTCGCCGAAGACCGACGGAATCATGCCGCTGCCGCCGACGATGTCACCAGAGTTGGAAACGGGCGAGTTGATCTGTTGCAGCTCCTCCTCGCGGTATTCGCCACCGAACGCGATGGACAGCGGGCCCGCCGGCAGTTTGTAAATTTCGTTGGACGTCTTGAATTCGAACTGCTTCACCTTGGCGGTGTTTACGTATTCATTGCCGAAGACTTGCGTACTGCGCAACAGCGCGAGCCCTGCTGCGTTGTTGGGACCGAACGGATTGATAAGGCCGGTGGCGAACGCCGGTACGAAAAGGGCCGTCGAGAGCGTCCCGCCGGTGAAATCGCTCCGAGCTTCGTTTTCGTTATAGTTGAAAGAGGCTTGATAATCCCACGTGCGAAACACGCCGCGGACACCGACAACACCGCGCGTCTGTTCGTTCTCAGCCGAGGTGGCGCGCCCGCCTAGCTCGAAGGTGCGGTAGCTAACCGAGAGGGGCTTTCCAGCCAAGCCGTTCGCCGCGGCAAAGGCAGCCGGGTAAAACGGCGACGTCGGAGGAAGGTCGATGGGTTCGCCGTTGGGCGTGATCGCCGACGATACCGGGGTCGGCGAGATGATGTAATCGAACTTATTCTTCGAGTACGACCCCTCGAGGAACAGTTGGTGGTCGGGAAGAAACTGCCACACGAACTGGCCGCCGGTATTCAGTTTTTCCGACGGCGGCTGGATGTCGATGGTTGCGGCAAAATCGAACCGGCATTGCCGCGGCGACCTGGTCGTCGGAAACGACAACGGCGGTATACACGCCGGGTTCGCGGGATTGCGCGTGCCCGCCGGGGTTGCCACGTTGGCGGGGAAACTGTTGGCCGACGTCCGGTCGACTCCATCTGCCGGAAGAAACGCAGTTCTGGAGAAGGGGCGCTGATTCGCGGCGAGATTCTTCTGATCGACGAAGTCGAACCAGCCGAAGACGTTGAACCGCTGTGTGCTCAAATCCCCGTAACCGCCGGCGACGTTGCCGCGAAACGTTTCGCCACCGCCTTGCTCGGAGTCGCCGTAGTAGCCGTAAAGCTCCGCGCCGCGAAAATCCCGGCGCAGGATGAAGTTGATGACGCCGCCGACGGCGTCGGTGCCGTAGATCGCCGAGGCGCCATCCCGCAGGATTTCGACCCGTTCGACTGCCGCGAGTGGAATCGAGTTGACGTCGACACCGGTGCCCGCCGAGGCGAAATTCGCGACGCGCCGGCCGTTCAATAGCACCAGCGTGCGTTGGAAGCCCAGGCCACGCAAGCTCGCGCCGGCAAAACCGTTGAGGTTGTTGCCGATACCTTGCGAGTCATTGTAATTTCCGGAGGATTGGTTCGACGTAATTCGCGTCAAGAGCTCAGCGGAGGTCTGCACACCGGTACGCTCGATATCCTGGCGGGTGATCGTCTGCACGGGCAAGCCACCTTCGCCCTCGACCCGTTTGATGTTCGATCCCGTGACATCAACCCGGATGTCTTGCGCGATGACGAGTCCTGGCAGCAGCGAAAGCGCGCCTCCGACACCGAGCGCATAGCCGAGCGCCGTCGCTACCTTCTTGCGTTGGAATTCCATGAGAAACCCCCAGAAATGAGTTATGCCCCGAACGGGCACTACGCCCGCCCTCCGGCACACACACGTACGTTACCGCAGCCCCCTTTTGCCGGGCAATGAAACCATGCGTTGGGTACAATGAAGCGGCAAGTTCTGTTGCATTTTCACCAATCATGCCGATACGTCACGCGCAACTCGATGATTTATCGGACATACCAGCGCTTTAATAGCGCGCCGGTCTCCGGTTGCTCGCCCGAAGTCGCCGAGCGGGACGGGACGCGGCGGACCCTGTTCATCCTCGGGAGGCGGCTGGCGTGACTATCTCCGGTATCGGGATCTCGCCCGCCCAACCGGACGACTTGCCCGACTTGCTCGCGATGATCCATGCCCTTGCCGACTACGAAAAACTTTCACATCTGGTAGTCGCGAACCATGCCGCGCTGAGCAAGGCGCTCTTTGGTGAGAAGCCCGCTGTAGAGGCGCTGATCGCGCGCGAATCCTTGGAAAATAACGCTCCCGCCGGATTCGCATTATTTTTCCCGACTTTTTCTACGTTTCTTGGCCGCCGCGGGCTATGGCTTGAAGACCTTTTCGTCTACCCGGCGTATCGCGGGCGGGGTATTGGACGCGCGCTTCTATTACATCTCGCGGCCATCGCGCGCGACCGCGGCTGCGGAAGATTGGATTGGGCGGTCCTCGACTGGAACACGCCGGCCATTCGGTTCTACGAAAGACTCGGTGCGACGCTGATGCCCGATTGGCGCATCTGCCGGATCGTCGGCCCGGCGCTGGAGCGTCTTGCGGATGCGCCGCCGGCAACTACGGAAGGTGATCCCGGCTAGCTCAGTTGTAAGTTGCGTTCAAAACCGATCGTGATATATAGTTGATACATATCACTTTACCCGGACGCGCATGTCATCGCTTCAGCTAACCCAGGTCTATCTCGAACGCAAACAGAAGGACGCATTGCAGGCGCGCGCCAAGGCCAACGGAACCAAAGTTGCCGAAGAGGTGCGCCGGGCCGTGGACGCCTACCTCGCAGGCATCTCGCCCGAGGATTTGCGCCTTCTCGATGAAGGCACCCGCAAGGCGGGGCGCCATCTTTCCGAAATGGCTGACGAGCTCGATCGCGTGAATGCCCGGCTGGATGCAGCTTTCGCGAAACTCGACCGCCAGCGCCACCAGCCCCGGAAAGCGCGATGAGCATCATCACTGAAATTCTCGACCGCCTATCGGGAATCGAAGTGGTGAAGGAAAAACTGCGCGACGCGGGCGTTCGCGTCGAACAGCTCGCGGAACGCATGGTCGAACTGGACCGACAGTTCCACGACGTTGATCGACGGCTGGTTCGTATCGAAGCTTTCGCCGAGATCGCAAAAACCCGGCAAGGCGGTCAGCCCAAGCTGCCCCGGAACCAATAGCAATCCCACGATTCCCGATGCCCTTCGACGGTCCCCTTCCTCATTTCGAGGTGCGCGCTGACTTCTGGTCACTGCGCTTTGTCGACGAATACTGCGAGACCTACGCGGTGCGCAAGAACGTCCCGATGCCCTATATCGCGTGCACGGATCGAGGTGTGATGGCCACAGCGTACGTCGATGGCGGTTACGGTTACGCAGCCACCGGCGACACGTCGCCTGAAGGATTGCACGGGGCGCTGGAACGCGCTGCCCGGTGGGCACGCGCGACCGCGACAATGGCGCTGTTCGACAGCCGCGCCTTGCCGCAGCCCATTCCCCGGGGGACATACGCGTCACCGTCGCTCGCCGAAGATGGGCCGTCGCGACGCGACTGGTACGACTTGCTCGCGCTCGAATCGCAACGCGCTGGTTGCGATCCGCGCATTGTCGATTGGGAGGCGGGAATGGAGGTGCGCACTGCCACGCACCGCCTGGTAACCAGTACCGGGGGCGACGTCGTGCAACAGTACCGTTTTCTGTTTCCCAACATCAGCGTCACCGCGCATGCGGGGGGCGACACGCAGACCCGGACACTCAACGGTTACCGTGGCCTGTGCCAGCAAGGCGGTGTGGAGATTCTTCGCCGCTTCGGGTTCATCGGTGCGGGACGGCACATTGCCGAGGAGGCACTCGAGCTCGTCACCGCACCCAACTGCGCGAGCGGTGCGATGGATGTGCTGCTGATGCCCGATCAGATGATTCTGCAGATTCACGAGTCGATCGGACACCCGCTCGAGCTCGACCGGATCCTGGGCGACGAGCGCAACTTCGCTGGGACGAGCTTCGTGACGCCGGATATGTTCGGCACGTATCGCTATGGATCGGACTTGCTCAACATTTCGTTCGACCCGACGCGGCCCGAAGAGCTCGCGAGCTACGCCTTCGACGACGACGGTACGCGCGCGGAGAAAGTCTCGCTAATCCGCAACGGCATTCTCGAGCGCCCGTTGGGCGGCGCCATTTCGCAGGCCCGCGCCGGAATGCCCGGAGTCGCCAACTCGCGCGCCAATAGCTGGAATCGGCCGCCAATCGACCGAATGGCGAATCTGAACCTGGAGCCGGGCGATGCGACGTTCGATGAGCTCGTCGCCGGCATCGAGCATGGCGTGGTGATGGAAACGAACACGTCCTGGTCAATCGACGACTCGCGCAACAAATTCCAGTTCGGCTGCGAGCGGGCGCGCGTCATCGAAAATGGCAAAATCAGGCACGTCGTGAAGAATCCGAACTACCGCGGCATCTCCGCGAGCTTCTGGCGCAATTTGCAGCGCGTAGGGAACGTGGGCACGATGCAGGTGCTCGGCACGCCATATTGCGGCAAAGGCGAGCCCTCGCAGGTCATCCGCGTCGGGCATGCGTCGCCCGCGTGCGTGTTTTCTGACGTTGATGTATTCGGTGGAGAGGCGACGTAGTAGCCATGCAGCATTACTTCGAAGCGCTTACCACGACAATCTGCGATTCTTTGCGGCCGGGAGAGCGGTATACGGCGTCCTTCAACGCTGAAGACACCGACTTCGTGCGGATGAACCGCGGCAAGGTGCGCCAGCCCGGCAGCGTCTCTCAACGTTATTTAAGCATGCGTCTCATCAATGGCGCCCGCCACGCCGAGCACGCGCTGTCATTGACGGGTGTTCACACCTCCGATGCCGCCGTCATCAGAAACGCGGTGCACGGCTTGCGCTCAGTGTTGACCGATTTGACCGACGATCCTCTGCTGCTCTTACCTAGCGATGTGACGTCGACTCACACGGTGCGCAGCAGACCGCTGCCGCTCGCGGAAGAAGTCATCACCCAGGTGCTCGCGGCTGCGCATGGACTTGACCTCGTGGGGATATATGCGGCGGGGCCAGTGTGGCGCGGTTTCGCTAACTCCGAAGGTCAACGCAACTGGCATGAGACGACGACGTTCAACCTGCAATGGAGCCTCTACCACCACGCGGACAAGGCGGTGAAAACGGCGCACGCGGGATTTGTCTGGGAAGCGGCCGCTTTCGCGCACAAGATGGCCGATGCGCGTCAGCGACTCGCGCTCATTTCACGACCCGCCAAATCGCTCGCGCCTGGGAATTACCGCGTTTTCTTGGCACCCGCCGCGATGGAAGAAGTTGCAGGACTCTTATGCTGGGGAGGATTTTCAGGTCGAGCGCTGGCGACCAAGCAGAGCCCACTGGCTCGCATGCAGGACGGTGTCACGCTCGACGAGCGAGTTTCACTCATCGAGGACACGGATGGCGCAGTGGCCCCTGCGTTTCAGTCCGAAGGGTTTGCGCGACCGGCGCATGTCAAGCTCATCGAGAATGGGGCGCTCATAGGGTCACTCGTGAGCCCGCGCACCGCGCGCGAATTCAACTTGGTCGAAAATGGCGCTAACGGCGAAGAGATGCCGGAGTCGCTGGCGATGAACGCGGGCGCGCTCGCGGCAGAGGATGTGCTCGACTCTTTGGACACGGGGCTGGCGATCGGCAATCTCTGGTACCTCAACTACTCGGACCGTCCTGCGTGCCGGATCACCGGGATGACGCGCTTCGCCACATTCTGGGTCGAGCACGGAAAAGTCGTTGCGCCGGTCGACGTGCTGCGCTTCGACGATTCTCTCTACCGGATGTTCGGTTCCAATCTGGAAGCGCTGACGGCGGAAACCCAACTGCTCCTCGATGCCAATACCTACCAATCGCGGCAACTGACAAGCTTGAGGCTGCCGGGAGCGCTCATCTCCAACCTCGCGTTTACGCTTTGACGAATCTTCCTTTCTTAAAGTCGCGAGCGGTTGCGGCGGGAGCTTTTAGAGTGCAACGATGAGCGTTGGGGAGATTGACAACAAGTGCCCATGTTGGTGCTGTCTCCAACATGAAGGGCATCCGACTTCTACGTACCCGCCTACCGTACTCTGATACGGCTTTTGCGGAACTGGTGCGGTGGCAACTTCCAAAGTCGGTTGAGGGTTCGACTCAACGATTCAAGTATCGGCTGGCGTATGTGGTGCGTGGAGTGAACGTTGTGCGATACGATAATGAGATTGGCAAAGGCGATCACCGGCATTTCGGCGCTAAGGAGAGTGCGTACATCTTCACGACAACGGAACGACTGATCGCCGATTTCCAACGTGACATCGCGAGGTGGAATCTTGAAAACCGTGATTCTTGATGTTCGAACGCCTGCCGATTCGATGGCGGACTTCGTACGTGTTTGGACGACGGGCAAAGCTGAAAAGTCAGCGCGAATTAGCTTCGCCACTCCCGAACTGCTTTGGCGGGTTCTGACCGCCAAGCGCTGGGAAATACTCAAGGCACTTTGCGGGGCCGGCCCCCTATCGATCCGCGAGGCGGCGCGGCGCGTTGGCCGCGACGTCAAGGCGGTGCACGGTGATGTAATCGCGTTGCTGAATGCTGGCGTGCTTGATCGCGCAGAGCGCGGCGGCATCGTCTTTCCGTTCGAAGTGGTGAAGGTCGAATTCATGCTGCAAGCAGCATGAGTGAGCGGCGGGATGGGGCGAGGCAACCGGCTCGCCCGCGCTTTTAGGCGTTCAGTTAGCCGACTGAACAGCGCCCGTACGCCAGATAACACTTACCGAACAGCATCGGCGTGACCGTCAGTTCGGTCACGTAGCGCAGCCAGGCGCAGAACGATAGTGAAATCGTGAGCGAAACGTATGTACACGGCTATCACCCGCGGGAGAACGAGCGCCTGCAGGATCAGGCCGGTACGCTGGTCGATCTATTGCACTCCGGGACTGCATATTCTGGCAGCAGTATGGCGCTCGAGGCCGGGTGCGGCGTCGGGGCGCAGACGATAACGCTGGCCCAGCGAAGCCCGGATGCTCGATTCACGTCGGTCGATGTCTCCGCGGACTCGATCGCCGAAGCCAAGCGAAGGGTCGACTGTGCCGGACTCACCAACGTGGAGTTCCGGCAAGCGGACATCTTCGCTTTGCCCTTCAATGCCGAGTCCTTTGACCACATTTTCGTCTGCTTTGTCCTGGAACACCTCGCGCGTCCTGTTGAGGCGTTAGCGATTCTCAACAAGCTACTCAAGCCAGGTGGAACCATCACCGTTATCGAGGGAGATCACGGGTCGACTTACTTCTATCCCGAGAGCCCCGCGGCTCATGCGGCGATCCAGTGTCAAGTCAAGCTGCAGCGGGAGGCCGGCGGCAACGCACTGATCGGCCGACAGCTCTACCCTCTGATGGTCAAGGCGGGTTTCGACGCAGTTCATGTCTCGCCCCGGATGGTGTATGTGGATTCGAGCCGACCTGACCTAGTCGATGGTTTTTCGAGGAAGACGTTCACCGCGATGATCGAGGGCATTCGCGAGTCCGCGATTGCGGCGGGTCTCATTGAGCCGGAGAGCTTCGACGCAGGCGTCCAAGATCTCCACCGAACGACCGAGGCGGACGGAGTGTTCTGCTATACGTTCTTCAAGGGCGTGGGCAAGAGGAGGCGCGACGCCTAACCTTCGACGGTTCGCGCAGGCAGCGCGCTGTCGACTCTTCGCAAGCTATCAACCGGTTCATGGGCGCGGCCAACCTGATGTCCCCTAGCTCGCGACGATGAGCATCGCCGAAGCAATTGCTACTAAGCGCCTTCTCCGCTTCGCGTACGGAGGATACATGCGCGAGGTTGAGCCTCACACGTATGGCATCGACAAGAACACTCACCATGCGCTTGTTGCGTACCAGATACGGGGTGGGAGCCCCTCTGGTGAGTACGTCGGCTGGAAGACTTTCCATGAAAGTGAGATGCGCGCGCGCTCGATACTCAAACAAACGTTTGCGGCGCCGCGTCATGGCTATCGGAGGAATGATCCTGCCTTTGCTTCGATCATTGCGCAGCTCTAGACACAGAGGAGACGTCCAAGCATGACCTCACTCTACGGACGTACCCGGAACCCAAGTGATTCCGCACGGTGATGCCTCGCGCGGCAATCGTCAGCCGTTTAGTTAGCGGCCGCTATAGCGTCCGTAAGCCAGGTAGCACGCACCGAAGAGCGCCGGCGTGATCGTCAGTTCGGGCACGTAGCGCAACAGGTGCGCCCACGGCTTGCGCAATCCGGCGAAGGTCGTCATGTACGGCGCGTTGTTCCAGCGCACGTAAACGTTCAAGGGGGCCAGGTACCACGGCAGCAGCTTCGATCCGGCGACGGCCACCTGCGCGCCGGGTTTGCAGGCGGCGAAGATGTTGGCGAGCGCGGCTTCGGATTGCAGGACATCGTGCGTGAAATTGAAAGCCACCGCGTCAAAAGGTCCGCGCGGGGCGTCGAGCTCGACATCTTCCATCCGTGCCACGACGAGTTCGGCGTTGGCCCATCCCGCCCGGTCGATGCGCGCTTGCGCCAGCGCCGCCATTTCGGGCGACAGCTCGACGCCGACCAGGCGTCCCGTAACACCGATGGCGTCTTGCAGGATCGGAAACGAAAGCCCGGTGCCACACGCGACGTCGAGGACGGCATCGCCGGGCTTCAACTCGAGATTCCAGATCGTACGGTAGCGCAGCGGCAGCGTACGCAATGCCGAGCTGTCGTAGCGCGCCGCGTGCGCGCGGTAGCTTGCCAGCGCGCGCTCCGCGTCCGGAGCGTTCACGTAGAGCCCTTAATCGTCAGCGCCCGCCACACTTGCTGCGACGGTCGGCCCGCCATGCCAACCTTTCGGAATGGACGCCAGCAGGCGCTGCGTATACGGCTCACGCGGGTGCCGGTAGATATCGTCGGAGTTCTGAATCTCGACGACTTCGCCCTCGTTCATCACCATGATTTCGTCGGAGATGTACTTGACGACGGCGAGATCGTGCGAGATGAAGATATAGGAGAGCCCGAATTCGGTTTGCAAGTCCTGCAGTAGATTCAGGACTTGCGCCTGCACGGAAACATCCAGCGCGGAGACCGACTCGTCGCAAATCAGGATATCGGGTTTAAGCGTCAGGCAGCGGGCGATCGCGATCCGCTGCCGCTGGCCGCCGGAAAACTCGTGCGGGTATTTGTAAAACGATACTTCGGACAGCCCGACTTTCTGCAGAAGCTCGAACGCAAGTTCCGTCCGCTGCTGCGCGGTGGAGCCGATCCCATGGATCTGCATCGGCTCGGTCAAAATCTGGCCGACGATAAAGCGCGGGTTGAGCGATGCATACGGATTCTGGAAAATGATCTGGATCCGCCGCTTGTACGCCATGAACTCGCGGGTCGACATTTTGAGAATGTCCTTGCCCTCGAAGAAGACTTCTCCCGCCGTCGCCTCGTGCAGGCGCATCACCGTCAATCCGACTGTCGTCTTGCCTGATCCCGATTCGCCCACTAACCCTAGGGTCTTGCCTTTGCGCAGCTTGAACGAAACATTCTTCACCGCCTTGAACTCGCGCGTGCCGAAGAGTCCCTCGCGTGAATAGAAGCTCTTGCTCAAGTTGCGTACGTCGAGAATCACCGGATCGTTCGGGTGCACACCGCGTTTTCGCTCGACGAGAACGGGGCCCTGGCCATCGCCGCCCATGAAGTCGTCGATAACCGGCAGACGCGTGGGCCGGCGTTCGAGTTGCGGCCGGCACTTGAGCAGGGCCTTCGTGTAGGCGTCCTGCGGATTCTCGAAGATACCCCTGGCCGGCCCCTGTTCGCGGATTTCGCCGTTGCGCATGACGACGATGGTGTCCGCGATTTCGCCGACCACGGCCAGATCGTGGGTGATGAAGAGGACCGACATCTGGCGCTGCTTCTGCAGCCCCGCGATCAAGTCCAGGATCTGCTTTTGGATCGTGACATCGAGCGCCGTCGTCGGCTCATCGGCGATCAGAAGCTCGGGCTCGCAGGCGATCGCCATTGCGATCATTACGCGCTGCTGCTGGCCGCCGGAGAGCTGCGACGGAAAGGCATCGATGCGCCGCGCGGGGTCGGGAATTCCCACTTCCGCCAGACATTCGAGCGCGCGTTTCCTGGCCCGCGCGCCGGCCAGATTCATGTGCAGCTTGAGCACTTCCTCGAGCTGAAAGCCGACGGTGAACACCGGGTTCAACGACGTCATCGGCTCCTGGAAAATCATCGAAATGTCGGCGCCGCGCAGGCCGCGCAGTTCATTTGGCGGCAGCGTGAGAAGGTTGCGGCCGCCGTACAGGATTTGGCTTTGGGGAGCGATGACCGTGTTTTCCGGCGGCAGCAGTCCGAGAATGGCGAGCGATGTCACCGATTTGCCCGAACCCGATTCGCCGACGAGCGCGACCGTCGTGTTCTTCGGAATGTCGAACGAGATGCCCTTCACCGCCTCGAACGTCGTGTGCTTGTCGAGCCGGAACGCGACCCGAAGATCGCGCACGCGAATCAGCGGCTCGGCATCGCTTGCCGTCGCCTGCAACGGGGCTCGCTCAAGCACCCGCTGTGCCTTTGAGCCGCGGATCGAGTGCGTCGCGCAGTGCATCGGTGAACAGCGAAAACGCTGTGACCAGCACCGCCATCGCGGTTCCGGCAGCGACCAACTGCCACCACTTGCCGAGAATGAGCTCGTTCTGCGCTTCGTTCAGCATCGAGCCCCATGACACAACGTCGACCGGCACGCCGAACCCCAGGAACGAAAGGATGACCTCCGACTTGATGAACGCGACAGTGAGTATCGACAATTGGACGAGCACGACATGCGACGCGTTGGGGAAAATATGCACGAACATCTTTCGCGCGTTGGATGCGCCGATCGCATCAGCGGCCTGGACGTATTCGCGCGCCTTGTGTTTCAAGTACTCGGCGCGGATCAAGCGAAACACGCCGGTCCAACCGGTGAGTCCCAAAATCAGCACGATGGTCATCGTCCCTTTTTGCTGCAATACGGCAGCCACCGCGAGAATGAGCAGTAGATAGGGAATCGAGCTGAACACGCTGTAGAACCAGTTCAGCGCGTCATCCACCCAGCCGCCGTAGTAGCCGGCGAACGCGCCGAGCAACGTACCGATGAACGTCGCGACAATGGCGGCGGCGAGACCGACGAAAATCGACGTCTGCGAGCCCTTGATCGTTTTCGCGATGACGTCGCGACCCCACTTGTCGCCGCCGAAGGGTAGCGTTGCCTCGCGTTGGACGCCGACGGGTGCCGCGCTCGAAGTTCCGCGCGTGTCGACCGCACGCTTGTCGGCCGTGGCTTTGATGTCAGCCATGACATCGGCGAGGGGATCGACAATTTTGGCGTCGTCAGCGGGTGCATCATCGCTCGCCGGCGCCGCGCCTCCTTGCAACTGCGCGATCACATCCCCGATCGGGTCAACGACAATCGAATTAAATGCGCTTCCTGGAGTCGGGCCTGTGGGGGCTGTCGCCGGCGGCGCCGCACCTGACGGCGCGACCGATGCGTCGGGGCCGATGAAGGATGGCGGCGCGTAGTTGACGCCGACCTCCTTCGCCCAATCGTTCGCCAGCAAACCGACGCCGGAGAGGGCCACCATCAGAAGGAAAGCCGCCACAATCACCAGCGAAACCATGGCGACATGGTCGGATTGCAAGCGCCGCCATGCGAGAGTCCAGAGCCCCGGCGACACCGTATGCGGGATCTCGCGCGGCGGGAACACGACCGGTTTCAGCGCGGTGTCGTTGGGCATCGCGGTCACCGTCACTTGAGCTGGACCCGTGGATCGACGGCTTTGTACGTGAGATCGGCGAGCAGGTTGACGATCATCGTCGCAATGGCCACGTACACGGTAAGCGCCTTGATCACCGGGAAGTCCGACCGCTCGACGGCGAGGATCACCTCCCGCCCGATGCCCGGAATGGAAAAGAAGCGCTCGATCAAGAAGGCGCCGACCAGAAGGCCCGGCAACGCCGCCATCACATGCGTGATGATCGGAATCGATGCGTTGCGCAGCACGTGCACCCACATGATGCGATTTTCGCCGACGCCTTTGGCGCGCGCCGTGCGCACGTAGTCCTGGTTGATCTCATCAAGCACGAAGGTGCGATAAAGCCGTAGGTTCGGCGCAATGCTGACGACCAGGCCAATCAAGATCGGCAACAGGGAGAAGCGAAACAGGTTCTCGGCAAAGCTGTCGCCCCAACCCTGCACCGGGAACCAACCGAGCTTGTACGCGAATACATATTGAAACACGATGATGTAGACGAGAATCGAGATCGACAGTCCGACCGTGCAGATGATCATGACCATGCGGTCAGTAAGCGATCCGCGCACGTAGGCGACCGCAAGTGCCAAGCCGACGGCGATGATCGTTTCGAGGATAAGCAGTGGTACGAGCACCGTGAGCGACGGGCCGAGACGCGTGGCGAGAATGCTCGAAACGCGTTCGTTGGTGCTCCATGACGCGCCGAAATCGGCGGTGACGATTTGCTTTATAAAAATCCAGAGTTGCACGTAGAACGGCTGGTCGACGCCCAACTGCCGGCGGATGTTATCGATCTGGTCCTGATTGCTGATCTTGCCGGCCAGCACATAGGCCGGGTCGCCGCCGACCCAATTGAACAACAGGAAGACCAGCAGCACGACCCCGAGCATCGTCGGAATCATCTGCCACACCCGCCGGATGATGTACGCCATCATGCGGAACGCCTCCTCCTAATGATTCTTGCCGGGTCCCGACCCAACGTCCAGATATTGCCAGTGCGAGTGCAAGATCGGGTGTTTCTTGTACCCCTCGACGCGCGGCTGCAGTAGCTGGTTGCGATAGCGGCTGATCATGAGCCGCCATGGAGCATACGCCTCGATGATGCGGGTCATGTCGCGATACAGCTTGTCCCGCTCAGGCCCGCTGGGCAGTCTTGTCGTCTTTGCGTAAAGCGCGTCGTATTCGGGAATTTTGGCGCAGGCGTTGTTGCTTTGATAGATGTTCGGACCATAGAGGAGCTGCATGAAGTTGTCGCCGTCCGGGTAGTCGGCGATCCACGATGCGACCCGGCTCATCAGCTTGCACTGCTTTTCGAGCTTCAAGAGCTCGGGAAACTTGTCCTTGTGCACCTCCATCTTGACGCCGACGGCGTCGAGCGACTTCTTCCACATTTCGTCCTGCTGCCGGCCGAGCGTGTCGGGACGCGAGGACAAGCGCACGACCAGCGGCTTGCCGTCGGGCAGCGAACGCCAGCCATCGCTGCCCTTCTTGTAGCCGAACTTGTCGAGTAGCGCATTGGCGCCTGCCGGATCGTACTTGATGCTGCTTTGCCAATCAGGAACGTGGCCGACGACCCCTGGCGGAATCGGATATTTTGCTTCGATCGCCTGGCCGTTACGGATGACCTTGATTTCCTCGGCGACGTCGTAAGACATCGCCATTGCGCGGCGTAGCGCGATTTTTTCCTTCGACAGACCGCCCACCACCGGATCCTGCATGTTCCAGTACGTGTACGAGATCTCCGGATCGACAATGCGGTCCAGCCGTACGCCTTTGGCAGCCAGTTCCGGACGCAGCTTGCCGTCGATGATCGCGTTCGGCGCCAACGGGCCTTCCATGTTCATGATATCGAGCTCGCCGTTCTGGAAGGCGAGCCAGCGCGCCTGATCTTCTTCGATGATGGCGATCTCCACGCGGCCGACCTGGGGCATTTTCTTGCCCTTCATTTGCGCCACGACTTTCTGATCAGCGGCGTCTTGCGGCTTGTAGTCCCAGGTGAAGCTGCGATAGCTGGGGTTCGCCTCGAGCACGATTTTCGAGCTGCGCACCCACTGCGCGAGCTTGTACGGTCCCGTGCCGACCGGGTTGCCTTGCGCGCGCCCGTCGGCTTCCGCGTATTTCTCGATCACTTCGCGCGCCACCGCCGATGTGGGCTCATGCGCGAGAACGTAAGCGAGGTTGTAGTCGGTGTCCTTCAAGCGGAAGCGCAGCGTCTGCCGATCCACCGCCTCCATGCCGGTGAGTTTCTTGTCGTAATCGAACTTGCCGGATTTTTTCGCCGCGGCGATTTCCTCATCCAATCCAATGAACTTGCCCTCCACCAGGAACGTCCATGGTGAGCGCAGCTTCGGATCCGCAAGCCGTTTCAATGAATAGATGACGTCTTCCGCGACAAGCTCGCGCTGCTTGCCGCCGAACACGGGGTCAGCGGCAAAGAAAATGCCGCGCTTCAGCTTGATCGTGTAAGTCTTGCCGTTATCGGTGATCTGCGGCATCGCATCCGCCGTCAGCGGCACGACTTTGGCCGGGCGCGCGAGATAGTCGTACGTGAACAGCGTTTCGAATATCGCCTGAACGATCGTGCCGGAATAAAGGTCGTGGACGGCGGCTGGATCGAACCCGGTTTCGGCCACCGGGAAGACGTCGCGGATGACCTTGTTGTTATCGGCGGCAGAGAGCGGTTGTGCGAGCACCGAGCAAATGAACAGTGCGCCGAGCAATCGGAATTTGGCGTGGTTTGTACCGTTCCTCATGGCCAGCGCTCCTATTTAATTCCCCTGCGGCTCGATGTCCATGTACGGCCATTCGGCATGCAGGATCGGATGCTTCTTGTAACCTTTGGTCCAACCCCAGATGAGCTGGTTGCGCTCGCGCGAGACGTGCAGACTCCACGCTCCGTCGACCTCCATCTGCCGCGACATTTCGAGAAACAGCCGGTTGCGCTCCGGCGAATCGGTAATTTGCGTCGATTTTTCGTAGAACGAGTCGAACAACTTCGATTGGTAGCAGCCGTTGTTGCTTTGCCCGGTATTGGGTCCATATAACAATTGCATGAAGTTATCGCCATCGGGGTAGTCGGCGGTCCACGCGGCGCCCCACATCATCAGTTGGCACGCCTTGGCGGCTTTAAGGTGCTCGGCGAACTTGCTGATCTGGAACTCCATGCGCACGCCGATCGCGTCCATCGACTTCCGCCAAAGTTCGTTGAACTCGCGTTCGATGGCGGTTGCGCCGGACGCGTATCGGATGAGAAGTGGTTTTCCGTCGGGCAACCGGCGATAACCGTCGGCACCTTTTTTGTAGCCGAAATGATCGAGCAGCCTGTTCGCGAGATCGGGGTCGTACCGATTGATCGATCGGTACGCCGGATCGTGTCCGACGACCCCTTTGGGCACCGGCATTTCCGCGTGCACCGCCTGATACTTGCGGATGATCCGAATCTCTTCCTCGAGGTCGTACGCCCAAATGATCGCCCGGCGCAAGGCGATCTTCTCTTTCGCAAAGCCCCCAACGACCGGATCGCGAAAATTGAAGTATGAGTAGGTGATCTCGGGGTCGATTGCTCGGTACAGCGAGACACCCTGGTCGATCCATTGCGACTTCAGCTTGTTGTCGGCGTCGAACACCTGCGGTCGAAACGTCGCCGGGACCGCGAGCACGTCGATCTGCTTTTGATTGAACGCAAGCCAACGCGACTGCTCTTCCTCGATGATGCTGACCTCGACGCGGCCGATCTGCGGCATCTTCTTGCCTTTCATATCGGCAATGAGACGCTCGTCCCACGCCGGGTCGCTGGCCTTATAGTCCCAGACGAATCCGCGATAGTCCGGATTGGCCTCCAGCACGATCTTTGACGCCCGTTTCCATTCTTTCAACACATAGGGGCCGGTTCCGACCGGGTGCGCATCGGACTGGCCGCCGTACGATTCGATAACTTCGCGCGCCACCGCGCCAAAGGGTACGTGCGCGACGATGTAGTTGAAGTTGTAGTCGGGCTTGTTCAATCGAATGCGCAACGTATGGCTATCGATGACTTCGAAGCCAGGAATCCGCGCGTCGTAATCGAACTTGCCGGATTTCTTTGCTGCGTCGGCGAGCCCGTCCAAGCCAACGATCTTGCCTTCGAACATAAACGCCCATTGCGAGCGGTTCACGGGGTCCATGAAACGCATATAGGTATAAACATAATCCTGAGCGACCAGCTCACGCTGTTTGCCTTTGAACACTGGATCCGGCGTGAAATAGATACCCTTCTTGATCCGGAATAGATAAGTCTTTCCGCCGTCGGAGACCTCGGGCATCGCCTCGGCCGTCATTGGCACGAGCCTGGCCGGGCGCGCGAGGTAGTCGTAGGTGAGCAGTCGCTCGTAAATCGCCTCGTTGATCGTGTTCGAGTAGAGATCGATCACTCGAACCGGGTCGAAGCCGGTCTCGGCTGTCGGGAAAGCGACCCGCAGGACCTTTTTCGGGTCGGCGGCGGAGGCCGGCAACGCGCAGATGCAGAGCGCCGACAAGAAGGCGAGAGTGCGGGCTGCCCGGCCCGCGGCAAAGTGCGTGCGCTCAATGGATAGCTCGGACATGCCCCGCTCCCAAAATCTGGCTTGATAATGTAGCATTCTGACCGTTTCCGCTCGAAGCCGTTCCGCGCGAGCTCTGACCTTGGATCATGCTCGTCGTCAGTTGCGGCGCGGCCGTCGCCCTTTTTTTAAGCGTACGAGTATCAATTTTCGACTGGATCGATGAAACCCGTTTACTGGGAAGATGCCTCGCTCGCCTTGGCCAAAGCCGACCGGGTGATGCGCAAGTTGATTGCTGCGTCCCCGGGGATTCACTTGACGCAGCGCGGCGACCCTTTTACAACCCTCGCGCGAGCGATCGTTGGTCAGCAGATTTCGGTCAAGGCAGCGCAATCGATCTGGAATCGCCTGGTCGCGGCGACGGAGGGCGCGGGCGAGCCTATACGTCTCGACCCAGCGCGAGTCGGGCGCGCGCGGATGCCTACACTGCGCCGCGTCGGCCTTTCCGCTCGAAAAGGCGAATATATCCGCGACCTCGCCCGCCATTTTGCAAGTGGCGCGCTCGACCCGCGCGAATGGTCGCAACTATCGGACGAAGAGTTGATCGCGGAACTTGTCGACGTGAAGGGCATTGGCCGCTGGACGGCCGAGATGTTCCTCATCTTTCACGAATTGCGCGCCGACGTGTTCCCGGTGGACGACCTAGGGCTGCAAAAGGCTATGGCGCTGCATTACAACAAGGGCGAACGGCTGCCGATCCCGGAATTGCGTCGACTCGGGGAAAAGTGGTCGCCGTATCGCAGCGTCGCCACGTGGTACCTGTGGCGGTCGCTCGATCCAATCCCGGTCGAATACTAAATCTACAGTACAGGCTCCGGAGCGTGAAGCAGCTTCTCGCCGATCTTGACACAGTCCGCCCAATCGATAAAATTGGAACGATGTTCCGAGTTGCTCACCTCGACCGATCGTTCGCGTGAACCCGCCGCTGCAGCGCTGCCTCGACATTCTCGAATTGCTCGCCGACGCGCCGGAGGGGCTGGGTTTGTCGGCCATCGGCGCGCGGCTGAGTTTGCCCAAGAGCGCGACACACCGGCTGTTGACGGCGCTCGGCGAACGCGAGTTCGTGCGTAAGGATCCGTTGACGCAACACTATGCGTTGACGATGAAGCTCGCGGCGCTGGGATTTCGTTATTTGGCCGGGACGCGGATCGAAGAGGTGAGCCAGCCGGTGCTCGACCGGCTCGCGGCGAAGAGCGGCGAACTGGCCCGGCTGGCAATCGTCGAGGGCGAGAAGATGACGTGGGTGGCCAAAGCCCAGGGCGCGATGTCGGGCCTGCGCTACGACGCCAACGCAGGGCGTGACGTCATGTTGCACGCAACGGCCGTCGGCAAGGTGTGGCTCGCCTCGCTTGCCGAAGTCGACGCGCTTGCGATTGTTGCCCGTGCCGGTTTCGCCGGCAACGGCCGGCTGGGCCCCCGCGCGGTCCGCACGCTCGCCGCGATGCGCGCGCAGTTGCGCGAAACGAGCAAACGTGGTTACGGCGAAGCCGTCGACGAAGGCGAACCAGGTGTTGCGGCAATTGCCGCGGCTATCCGCGAGTGGTCGGGTCCGGCGTCCCCTGTCGTCGGCACCGTCAGCATCGCAGGACCGCTGACCCGCTTGACCGGGGCGCGCCGAGCGACCTTGTCGCGCGAGCTCTTGTCCGCTGCGAGCGAACTCACCGTGTTATGGCCAGTGCGCGAACAACATCGGCGAACCAATTCACTCGTCCCAGTCCATTCCGCCCGCGAAACAGCCGATGTCGCCTGACCCGCTTCCGCACTACGCCGGTCCGCGCGAACTCGCGCAATCTCTGTCGGCGCTCGCCCTCACCTGCGTCGATGGCGCGGTATTTACGCGCGAAGGACCGCGCGCGGATGTCGAATACCGCGATCTCGGACTCGCGACCGCGACCGACGGGAAGATCGGCATCAAGCACATCCGCGCCATCATGCCGCTACCCACGGCGACAGGATGGCATTGGCACGACATGACGGCGCATTACGTATACGTGCTCAAAGGCTGGATCACCTTTCGCTTCGCCGGTGTCGAAGGCGACGTCACCGTGTCCGCCGGCTCGGGATTGTCGCAGCCCGCCGGTGTCGCGCACAACGTCGTCGCGCGTTCCGACGATCTGGAAGTCCTGGAGATCAACGTCCCGGCGCAATACGGAACGTGGGAGCTACCCGATCATGAATGACACAGTGGCGGCCACGCTGCCTGTTGCGATCGAGTCGACGCGCGGCGCCGCGCTGACGGCGTGGCTCAAGAAACGCGGCGGCGCGATCGTAGTGTTTGCTTTGCTCTTCCTGGCGTGGGAATTCGCCGTGCGTCTGACCGGCATCAAGGAATATCTGCTGCCGCCGCCGTCGCGAGTGTGGAGTGAATTCGTCAGACGTTTCGATCCGGTCATGGCCAGTGCGTGGGTTACGTCGCAGGAAATTATCGCCGGCTACCTGCTCGCCGTAGTCGTGAGCATCCCGTTGGCGATGACGATTGCCTATTCGCGATTCATGGAGAATTCCGTCTATCCGGTGATCGTGTTCCTGCAGATCGTACCCAAGATCGCCATCGCGCCGCTCTTCATTATCTGGTTCGGCTTCGGGTTCACGCCCAAATTGCTGCTCGTGTTCCTGTTGTCGTTTTTCCCGATTGTCGTGTCGAGCATCGCCGGCTTCAAATCGGCGGATTCCGACATCATGGATTTCGCCCGGACGACCGGCGCGGGTCAGTGGCGCATGTTCATCAAGATTCGCCTGCCGCAAGCGCTCCCGCAGATCTTTACGGGACTGAAGGTGGGCGCCGCCCTGGCCGCCACCGCGGCGGTCGTCGCTGAATTCGTCGCGTCGGACAAGGGTCTGGGCTACTTGCTGCTGCAGTACAACGGCCAACTCGATACGCCCATGGTTTTTGCGACGATCATCCTCTTGTCATTGATCGGATTGATCGTGTACTACGCAGTCGAATTGGTCGAGCGCGTTACGATTCCCTGGCATGTTTCGCAGCGCCAAGCCACGGAGTACGCGCCCGCATAAGGCAGGCAGCGGAGAAGACATTCCCGGCGATTCAACTATCGGAGGAAGCATCATGCGCAAATGGAAAACTTTTGTAGCGCTTGCGGCCGCCTTGGCCGCTACGTTAGCTGCGAGCTCTGCGTTTGCGGCAGACGCCGTCTCGTTACGTCTCAACTGGTATCTGGGCGGCCTACACGTGCCGTTTTACTACGGCAAGGAACGCGGCTTTTACGCCGCCGAGGGCATTGACCTGACGATCAACGAGGGGCGCGGCTCGGCCAACACCGTTCAAGTCGTCGCCGCGGGCTCGGATACGTTCGGCCTGGCGGACTCGAGCAGTGTCATCTTGACCGCGTCGCGCGGCGCCGACGTGAAATCGGTCATGTCGTTACTGAACTCGACGGGGTTTGCGGTGGTTTCGCTGGCCGAAACCGGCATCAAGACACCGAAGGATCTCGAAGGCAAGCGGCTGGCCGTATCGCCGGGCGATCCGCTCGGGCAACTCTTCCAGGCGCTGGCCGCGCACAACAAGCTCGACATGAGCAAAATTACGATGATCCAGGTCGACCCGGCGGCGAAGGTCGTGGCGGTGCTCGAGAAGCGCGCCGACGGTCTTCTGGGCGGCGCCGATGACCAATACTTCCTGATCAAGCAGCGAGGAATAGAGCCGGCGGCGCTGCGCTTTGCCGACAATGGCGCGAACATCGTCGGCATGACTATCGTCACCAAAACGGACACGATCAAGAACAAGCCCGACCTCATCAAGCGTTTCGTGCGCGCGACGATCAAGTCGTGGGAAGAGGCGAAGAAGAATCCCGGTGCGGCAGTCGACGCGGCGCTGAAAGTGAAGCCCGATTTGAACCGTCAATCGACACTCGATCAAATGTTGGTCGACTTCGAGCTCCTCGATTCGAAGAACTCGAAAGGCCGAGTGGGGTGGGGCGCGCAGGCGGACTGGGACCAGACGCTGGACTTGCTCAAAAAATATCGCGAGCTGAAAACCGATCAGGCGTGGACGACGTTCCACACCAACGAATTCATGGCGCAATAGATGGCCGCAACGGTTCAAGCGCTTAAGTCTCCCGCGCTCGACAATGCAGCCGCGGCGCAACTCCCGCGCACCACTTATATCAACATTGCGGGCGTTTCAAAGCGCTTTCGTCGCGAAAAAACGGAGACGCACGCGCTCGAGAACATCGATCTCACTATAGGTAACGGAGAGTTCCTGGCGATCGTCGGGCCATCCGGCTGCGGCAAGAGCACGCTCTTGCGTCTGGTCGCCGGGTTGATCGCGCCTTCCGCCGGGAGAATTGCCGTCAACGGCAGTGTCGTCACTGCGCCGCAGACCGCGCTAGGGATCGTGTTTCAAAGTCCGGTCCTGCTGGAATGGCGCACCGTCCTCGACAATGTGTTGTTGCAACTCGAACTGCGTGGGCTTGATCCGGCCTCGCAGCGCGATCGTGCGCTGCAATTGCTCGACAGCGTGGGGCTCAGCGAATTCGCCGACCGTTTCCCGCGCGAACTCTCGGGCGGAATGCGGCAACGCACAGCGATCGTCCGCGCGCTGATTCACGATCCTCCGCTGCTCCTGATGGACGAGCCGTTCGGTGCTTTGGACGCGTTGACGCGCGAGCAGATGCGGATCGATCTCGAAGCGCTCTGGCTGCAAAGCAAAAAAACCGTGGTATTCATCACGCATAGCATCGACGAAGCGGTGCTGCTCGCCGATCGCGTCGTCGTGATGTCCGCGCGGCCAGGACGCATCGAGCAGGAATTAGCGGTGGCACTGCCCCGCCCGCGCGGACTCACCGCGCGCAAGAACGAGCGCTTTATCACGTTGACCGAGCGCATTACCCAGATCTTTCTAGCCCGCGGCGTGCTGCATGGCACGGGACCCGCCAAACCTTGATCGGAGCCTATTTATGGCCGCCTTCACATTGCAGGGAATCGTTGCCGCGCCGGTACTACCGATGCTGCCGGATTACACAATCGACTGGACGTCGCTTAAATCCTATCTGCGCTGGATCGCGGAACAAAAACCCGCGGCGATCGCCATGAACATGGACGCCAGCGAAGGGCCCTCACTCGATCGCGATGAGCAGCTCGAAGTCATTCGCGTTTGCAAATCGGAAATCCGTGGCGCGTGTCCGCTGGTATCCGGCCTCATCACCGGTTCGACGCGGGAAGCGGTGCGCTGGGGCAACGAATTGAAGAATGCCGGCGCCGAGAGTCTCGCCGTATTTCCGCCGTTTCCAACGTTTCTGGGCAACCCCGTGCCAACGGAGATGATCTATCGCTACCACAAGGAAATCGCCGACGGCGTGGGATTGCCGCTGATCGCGTTTCAGTTTCCCAAGGCTTGGGGGCCGGACTTTCCCCCCGATGCGCTCGCGCGTCTCGCGACGATTCCGCAGATCATCGGGCTTAAGGAAGCGTCCTTCGACACGACCAAAACGGTCGAGACCATCGCCGCCGCCAAAGCACTGCCGCGCAAGCTCGGCATCATGACCGGCAGCGACACGTTCATCTGCGAAGCGATGGTGATGGGCTGCGACGGCGCATTGATCGGTTTCGCCGGTACCGCCACCGAGCAGTTGATCGAGATGCAGCGTTGCGTTGCCGGCAAGGACTTCGACCGCGCGTTTGCAATCTGGGCGAAGTTGGGGCCGCTTGCCCGCTATTGCTGGCGCGCGCCGCTGCGCGATTACCGGCCGCGGATGAAGGAAGTGCTGAAGCTGCAGGGATTGATCGCGCATGCGACAGTCCGGCCGCCGCAATTGGGAGTCGACGATGCCGAACGCGCGGAATTAGAGCACTTGGCGCAATTCGCCGGGCTGCTGGATTCGCCTCCGCTGCGGGCGGTCGGCGATTGATTTTTTTACTTCCCAAGGCGCGAGCGTCAGCGTAATCCGGGCGCCAGCACGGAGGGTTGGATGCCAAGCTTGGTTGCGCGACGTACGAGCGTCGCGTCGAACGTAAAGAACATAGTCGCCTTGTCACTAAGCGCGAGATGAAAAGCGTCGGCGATATCCGCGCCTTGCTCGACCCAATCCAGCGCTCTGCGCACAGCTTCAGGATGCTGCGGCTTCACTTGCGGCAACGCCAGGATTGCACGTAGCGCACTCACGATTTCCTCTCGGGTCGAGTCCCGAATTCGCAAAACCCAAGCCAATTCGAGCAGCACCGTGACCGGGACGAAAACTTCGTCGTTGGCCGCGAGCACGGCTCCCGCACGGCGATATTGGGCCAGGTCGTCTTTTAACAGCAATCGCGCGAATAAGTTGGTGTCGGCGCTGATCATCTCCGACGCCCGGTGCGCCTCGTCCGATCGTCGTCGGCCTTGATCGCCGCCGTGAATGCCGCGTCTTCCTCTGCCGGCGTAATGCGTTTCGCGCGATGCGCGAGTGAACCCGCCAGTCGGTTGACGGCTGCAATACGGTCAGTCGGTTTGACGGTGACTTTGAAGCCCTCGCCCGCGACCAGCTCGACATTTAACGCGGTGCCACTTTTAATGTCGAGCGCGTCCCGAATCGGTTTGGGGATAACCATCTGCCCTTTGCTCGAAGCCTTGATCGACTCCATGTCGGCACCTAAGTAAGACAATCAAGTAAGACGATACGCCCCAGCGCTCGCGGAGTCAACGCTTTCGTCCTCCGGAAGCACACCAACGAAACGGCGTTGAGCCGCGGACTTTCCCGCCTATTGCAGGACGCCGTCAACCAAATGCAGCGTCCGGTCGGTCCGTGCGGCCAGATCGGGATCGTGCGTCACGATGACGAGCGCCGTGCCGACGACGCTGTTCAGTTCGAGCATTAAATCGAACGTCGCAGCGGCGGTCTTGCGATCGAGGTTGCCGGTGGGCTCGTCGGCGAGCACGCATTGCGGTTCGGTCACCAGCGCCCGCGCGAGCGCAACGCGTTGGCGTTCACCGCCGGAGAGTTCACCGGGGCGGTGCTTCAACCGATGCCCGAGCCCGACGCGTTCGAGCATCGCCGCAGCGGTTGCATGCGCGTCGCGCGCGGGCATACGCCGCACGCGCAGCGGCATCGACGTATTCTCGACCGCCGAGAATTCGGGCAGCAAATGGTGGAACTGATAGATAAAGCCGAGCGCACGATTGCGCACCTGCCCGCGCTCAGCCTCGGACAGCGACGCGAACGCTACGCCATCGATGCGCACTTCGCCGGCGCTGGGAGTGTCGAGACCACCCAGAAGATGCAAGAGCGTGCTCTTGCCGGATCCGGAAGCGCCTACAATCGCGATCCGTTCACCTGGCGCGACGTCGAGATCGATTCCGTTCAAGACGCGGACATCAGCCGGCCCGGTACGATAGGTTTTTGCGAGATTTCGGCACGCGAGCACGGGAGTCCTTGCCGTCGTGGTCGCTGCTCCTTCATTCATACCTTCATTCATACCCTCATTCATACCTTAGGGCATCCGCGGGATTGACCCGCGACGCTTTCCACGCCGGATACAGCGTCGCCACGAGCGCCAGACCAAGTGCGATCGCCGCAATGGTGATTACGTCGGCGCTCAATAGGTCCGAGGGCAAATCGCTGATGTAATAGATCGTCTTGTCGAGAAACTGCATGTTGAACGCGCGCTCGATCGCCGGCACGACGACGTCGACATTGAGTGCGAGCAGAATGCCGCCGATGACGCCGATCGCAGTACCGATGAATCCAATCAGCGCACCCTGCACGACAAAGATCGCCAAAATGGACCCCGGCGCAGCGCCTAAAGTACGCAGGATCGCGATGTCGGCCTGTTTGTCCGTGACAACCATCACCTGCGCCGACACGATGTTGAACGCCGCCACCGCGACGATCAAGGTCAGGATGATGAACATCACGCGTTTTTCGATTTGCACCGCGCGGAAAAAATTGGCGTGATTGCGCGTCCAGTCGCGCACTTCGGCGGTGACCGGAAGCGTCTGCCACAGCTCGCGCGCGACGCTGGGCGCGGCGAACAAATCGTCGAGTTTCAGCCGTACGCCAGATACGCCCTCGAGCCGATACAGCTTTTGCGCGTCTTCCAGATGGATGAGCGCTAAGCCGCTGTCGAATTCGAACATCCCAACTTCGAACGTGCCCACGACTTTGAAGCTGCGGATACGTGGCAGCGTGCCCGCAGGGGTAACCGTTCCCTGCGGCGTGATGACGACGACTGAATCGCCGGCGATGACACCTAGACCGCGCGCCAGCTCGGCCCCCAGCACAATCCCGAACTCGCCTGCCCGCAAAGCGGTGAGTGACCCGTTGCGCATGTGACGGCCGATGTCGGCGACCGTGTCCTCGCGGGCGGGATCCACGCCGCGGATCAGCGCGCCCCGGTTTGCCTCGCCCGCCGTGACCATTGCCTGCCCCAGGACGTAGGGGGCCGCGGCGATGACTCTTGCATTCTGCCGCGCGAGTTGCGCAACGCGCGTCCAGTCAGCGAGTTGGGGGATACCGCGGATTTCTATGTGCGACGCGACCGACAGGATGCGCGTGCGCAACTCGTGCTGAAATCCGTTCATCACCGACAGCACGACGATCAACGCCGCGACGCCGAGCGCGATGCCGGCCATCGAGATGAGCGAGATGAACGAGATGAACGCATTGCGTCCCGATCCCTTGCGGGCGCGCGTGTAGCGCAAACCGACGGCCAGTTCGTAGGGAGACAAAGAGGGTTATTCGTGGGGGTTCACGCAGCGTCCGACGCGGTCGCTGACGTTTTCTGAAAGCGCATTCGAGCGCTCGAAGGGCGCGCGATTATCGCATGCTAGACTCGCCCGCCCGGTGCTGGCTTCGTTACAATCGTCCGTCCCGATGCGCTTGATTTTCATCGTACCGCGCCTGCTTGGCATCGGCGATGAAGCGCTCGCCGCTGCACCAGCGCTCGCTACCTTCACCCAGTACGCGACGCCCCCGACCGCCGAACACAAGAGCATGGAGAGCGCGCTGCTTACCCTCCTGCGACAACCGGAGGACACTGCCATTGCGCCGTTGGCCGCGCTCGGCGCCGGTTTCGATCCGCTTGATCAGTTTGTGTTCCGTGCCGATCCGGTGACGCTGATTGCGGGGCGCGACGATGTCTTGCTCGCGGGGCGCGTCGCCGATCTGACGACGAGCGAAGCGAGCGCATTGATCGCGCTCTTCAATACCCACTTCATTTCCGATGGCCTCAAGTTTCACGCACCGCGGCCCGACGCCTGGTTCGTCACCGTGCGCGAATCATCCAAGCTCGCAACGACTCCGCTCGAACGGGTCCACGGCAGCATTTATCCGCATCTGGCGCAAGGCGAGGACGCCGCCACGTGGCGGCGATGGATGAGCGAAATGCAAATGCTGCTGCATGATCATCCGATCAACGTTGATCGGGAAACTCGCGGTCTCGCGCCGGTGACCGGGGTATGGATTGCGCAGGGCGGAATCAAGGGTCAGGCGCAGGTGGCACCCGCTTTGACTGTCGTCGCAACCGCCGGTCCCGCCGGCGACGTTGCGCGGGGCGCCGCAAGGCAGTACGGCGCGGATGCCTTGCCGCTGCCGCCGACCTGGCTAGAGCTAACCCGCGGCGCCGACACGCTGGCGGTACTCCCCGCCGTCTGCGACGCCGTGCACGTCGCACTCCTGAATCGCGACTGGTTCGCTCCTGCGACGGCGGCGCTCGAACGTGGCGAGATCAAAGCTCTGACGTTGCTGGCCGACGGACGCGGCGCGGTCATCGCGTGGACCGCAGAACCTCCGTCGTGGCTCGCCCGGCTCAAAGCGCGGTTTACGCTCTCGCCCTTCACGCCGCCCGGGTCGGACGCCGACAGTTGATCTCGATGGAAATCGTCCGCCGCAAGGTGCCCGCGTCGGCACACGCCCTGGCGGCAGCAGGGATTCTACCGGTGCTCGCGCGCATCTACGCCGCGCGGGGGATCGAAGGCGTCGCGGAGCTCGACCATCGGCTGGCCGCGCTGCCGTCGTTCGCGACGCTCAAGAACATCGACCTGGCGGCGCAACGACTTTGCCGGGCGATCGCCGCGGGCGAGAAAATCGTCATCGTTGCTGATTACGACGCCGACGGTGCAACGGCGTGCGCGATCGGGCTTCGCGGATTGCGCTCATTCGGCGCCGATGTCGATTTCATCGTGCCGAACCGATTCGAGTTCGGTTACGGCCTGACCCCGGAGATCGTCGCGCTTGCGGCGCAGTTGTCACCGCGGCTCCTCGTCACTGTGGACAACGGCATCGCCAGCGTGGAGGGAGTCGCCGCTGCTGCCGCGCGCGGCATCGACGTGTTGATCACCGACCATCATCTGCCCGGTGCGGAACTGCCCTCGCCCGCCATCATCGTCAACCCGAATCAGCACGGTTGCGCGTTTCCGAGCAAGCACATAGCCGGCGTCGGCGTCATGTTCTATGTGCTGACCGCGACGCGGGCGTTGCTGCGCGTGCAGGGCGCGTTCCGCCTCCGGCCGGAACCGAACCTCGCGCATTTGCTCGATCTGGTTGCACTCGGCACCGTGGCCGACGTCGTCAGGCTCGACCAGGTCAACCGCATCTTCGTCATGCAGGGTCTCGCCCGAATTCGAGCCGGACGCGCGCAGCCTGGCGTGGCGGCGCTCTTTGCCGTCGCCGGACGTGATCCGGCGCGCGCGTCCGTCTACGACCTGGGCTTCGTCGCGGGGCCTCGTTTGAACGCCGCGGGTCGACTCGCGGATATGTCGCTCGGCATTGCCTGTCTCATCGCCGAAGACGCGGGTCAGGCGCTCTCACTCGCGACACAACTCGATCGCCTGAACCAAGACCGGCGCGAAGTCGAAGCCGCAATGCAGGAGGAAGCGCTCGCGGAGATCGATGGCATCGCGGCTGGCGAGCAATCCTCGCTGTGTCTGTACCGTGCCGATTGGCATCAAGGGGTGGTCGGTATCGTCGCCTCGCGGTTGAAAGACCGGTTTCATCGCCCGGCGATTGTCTTCGCGCGCGGCGGCAATGGCGAATTGAAGGGCTCCGGTCGATCGATTGCGGGCTTTCACCTGCGCGATGCGCTCGATCTCGTCAGCAAACGGGCCCCGGAGATCATCTCCAAGTTCGGTGGGCACGCGTTCGCCGCGGGCCTGACGATCGCCGAGGAGATGCTCCCGCGCTTCACTGCCGCGTTCGAGGAAGTCGCGCGCGAACAACTGACCCCGGCGCAACTACAGCGCACATATGACAGCGACGGCGTCCTCGCGTCCGGGGACCTAACCTTGGATCTCGCGGGCACGCTGTGCCAATGCGTGTGGGGTCAAGGCATGCCGGCGCCGACCTTCGACGACCTCTTCGACGTGGAAGGCGCGCGCGTGGTCGGCGACAAGCACATGCGGATGACGTTACGCCGTGGTGACGAGCGTTTCGACGCAATCCTGTTCCAGCGCACGGACGCGTTGCCTCCGCGGATCCATGCCGCGTTCCATCCCGCAATCAACGAATGGCAGGGTGTCGCGTCGCTCGAACTGGTCGTCGACCATTGGCTGCCGGGCTGACGTTGGTTTGATGTTTGCGCAATTGCAACATCGGTACGCTGGGCTTTGGCTCTACCCTGTTTTAGCGAAAACAGGGTAGAGTGGATAACTTATTGTTTTATCTAGTGTTCTACAACTATTCCGCCTGTCGCCTAGTCCTGGAGATTTGTCGGTTTTCTGCTTGTGCATTGCACCATTCTTCGCTAGAGTAGGTGGTCACATGGGCGCAACAATTTTGTGCGCGCACCATTTTTAACGCGTTCGTCAGGGAGCATCGATGCGTTTAATGGGCAAGGTTTCGATCATTACCGGCGCGGGCCAAGGCATCGGCCGGGCGACCGCATTCAAGTTTGCCCGGGAAGGCGCCAAGGTCGCGTTGTGCGACATCAATCTCGAGGCTGTCGGCGAGACGGTCGCGGCGATCGAGGCCGCGGGCGGTGAAGCGGCAGCGTTTCGCATCGACGTCACCGACAAGGTAAGCATTGCGCGAATGGTCGAAGGCGTCATGGCCAAATGGGGACGCATCGATACGCTCGTCAACAACGCCGGCATCGTGGAGGATGCCCAATTCAAGAAAATGAGCGAGGACCAGTTCGATCGGGTCATCGACGTCAACTTGAAGGGCGTCTACAACTGTACGAAGGCAGTCGTCGATATCATGCTCGAGCAGAATTCTGGGTGCATCCTCAATGCTTCGTCGATCGTGGGGATCTACGGCAATTTCGGTCAGACCAATTACGCCGCCACCAAATTCGGGGTCATCGGCATGATGAAGACGTGGGCGCGCGAGCTGGGCCGCAAGGGCATCCGCTCGAACGCGATCTGTCCCGGGTTCATCGAGACGCCGATCCTCGCGTCGATGCCCGACAAAGTGGTGAAGATGATCCGGGATAAGGTCCCGATGGGTCGTCTCGGCCTGCCGGAAGAAATTGCCAACGCGTACGCGTGGCTTGCCTCCGACGAAGCGTCGTACATCAATGGCGCCGTTATCGAAGTTTCAGGTGGCGTCACGATCTGACCCGCCGGCGCTCCCGATTCGTCGTCATTCCTCCAACGCCGTCGCGAATCGTCCTTTGAGCTCCGACCAGGAGCCCATCCATCGAAAGTAGGCTAGGCGTTCCCGCGCGAGGCGGGTAGCATGCGGCTGTCCACCAGTGCCCGTCGGCTCTAGCCCATGCTCATTCGCCTCGTTGCCGTCGCCCTCGCCATTGCCGTCGCGTCGAGCGCGCCGCTCGCGCAAGCGCAAGCCACCAAGAAGAAATTCGCCCCCGCCAGCGCTTACGTCTGCCCGAATCAATCGGAAACCGCGCTCGACTGCTATCTCGACGCGGTCACGCATCTCTACACGATGTGCCGTCAGGTCAAGAGTATCGAGATCATCGAGTTCGGGCACGAAAAGGCTCAAGAAGGTACGAACGGCGCCAAGAGCGAATATTGCATCGTCAAGCACAAGCTCAGTATCGCCCCGCCGTTACAGGCAGCGTTGCAGGAGGCCCGCGGCTGGCGCGAGTCAGTAGACGCGCTGCGCACGTTGCAACAGTTCTGGGCCGATGCGCTGGCCGCGCTCAATTGGCAAACCGGTGAATCGGCCGAGGACTATGAAGCACGAGTTCTCACCTCCTACGCCGACTTGAGCGTATTGATTGATTCGGTGCGCATTGGATTCTCGACGCCGCCGGATGCGCTGGCCGCGAGACAAGTCACACCCGCGAAACCGGGCGCTGCCCGCACGCCGCCGCGCAGGGCGAAGAACATCTGAAAGAGTCCCTGGAACGCGCAGCGGAGCCGGCGCCTGACGCATCCGCGGTCAGCTCGTCAGGTGACGCGTCAGGCAACAACGGCGCACTCGCGGCAATTTTCGGTGATGGCGGTACGTTGGCCCGCGCGCTGCCCGGGTTTCGCTTTCGCGCGCAACAGCTCGCGATGGCGCAGGCCGTTGCGGCCGCGATCGCCGCGCGCGGCACGCTGGTCGCCGAAGCCGGAACCGGCACCGGAAAGACATTTGCCTATCTCGTGCCCGCGCTGCTCTACGGCGGCAAGGTCATCATTTCCACGGGGACCAAAACACTGCAGGACCAGCTCTTCGAGCGCGATCTACCGCTGGTGCGCGACGGCCTACGCGTGCCGGTAACACTCGCGTTGCTCAAAGGCCGCGCCAATTACGTCTGTCATCACCATCTCGAGCGGGCGTCACACGAAGATCGCCTGCCATCGCGCGAGGACGCGCATCATCTGCAGAAGATCATCGCCTTCGCCCGCGCGTCGCAGCGTGGTGACCGCGCGCTCCTTGCCGACGTGCCGGAGCATGCAGCAATCTGGCCCCTGGTCACGTCCACGCGCGACACATGCCTCGGCCAGAACTGCGCGTATTACGCCGACTGCTTTGTGATGAAAGCGCGCAAGGAGGCGCTGGACGCCGACGTCGTCGTCGTCAACCACCACTTATTCTTTGCCGATATTGTGCTGCGCGACGAAGGCATATCCGAGTTGCTCCCCAGTTGCAACACCGTCATCCTCGACGAAGCGCATCAGCTACCCGACACCGCAACGTTGTTTTTTGGCCAGCAAGTAACTTCGGGCCAGCTCGCGGAGCTCGCCCGCGATGCCGAGGTGATCGCGAATACCACGGCGCGCGATGTGCCTGATTTGCCCAGCGCCGCGTCGGAGCTCGTTCCGGCGTTACGCCGGCTGCGGCTTGCCGCGGGCGAAACGACCGGCAAGTTCGCGCACGAATTCGCCTTCGCACGGCCGGATTTCCGCGAAGCGCTGGACGGTGTTGCGACGGCGCTCGATCGCCTAGCCAGTGAATTGGGCCATCTAGCAGAACGCGGCGAGGAACTCGCGCTCGTCGCACGGCGCGCCGAAGATGCGGCCGGGCAGTTGGCGCGCTGGCGCGACGGCAGCGGCAGCGTGCCCGATGGCGCCGACGGTGACGAGCATTGGATTCGCTGGCTGGACGTCTCGCTGAGCGGCTTTCAGTTCCAGGCGTCGCCTCTGTCAGTAGCTCCATTGTTCCGGCGCCAAGTTGAGAATTCGGCGCGCGCTTGGATATTCACGTCGGCCACCCTCGCCGTCGGCCGCGATTTTTCGCATTACACACAGCAGTTGGGACTCGACTTCGCGACGACGGACGCCTGGGACAGCCCATTCGAATATGCAGAGCAAGGCCTCCTCTACGTACCACGCGGGCTGCCGGCGCCCAATTCGCTGGAGCACACCGACGCAGTCATCGCGGCGACCTTGCCGCTCTTAAGAGCCAGTGGTGGCCGCGCGTTTCTGTTGTTCACGACCTTGCGCGCATTACAACGTGCGCGCGAGCGCTTGACCGACGCGTTCACGAGCGACGCCATCGACTTTCCGTTGCTGGTTCAGAGCGAAGGGTCGAAGTCCGAGCTGCTCACGCGTTTTCGTCGCTTGGGCAACGCCGTGCTACTCGGTAGCGCGAGTTTCTGGGAAGGGGTCGACGTTCCCGGCGACGCGCTATCGCTCGTCGTGATCGACAAACTGCCGTTTGCTCCTCCCGACGACCCGCTGCTGGCCGCTCGCCTGGAGCGGTTGAAAGCCGACGGCGGCAATCCATTCATGGACTGGCAGGTGCCGCAGGCGGCGATCAGCTTGAAGCAAGGTGCGGGACGATTGATCCGGACCGAAACCGATCGCGGCGTGCTGGCGATCTGTGATCCGCGACTGGTCGACAAGCCCTACGGCCGGCGGATCTGGCAGAGCCTGCCGCCGATGCGGCGCACGCGCGAAGAACCAGAGGCGATTGCGTTTCTGGCTGCGCTGCGGCTGCACTACGAAGCGGCAGAGCCTGCGTAGCGCGTTAGTTGCGGCGCGGTCTTACCAAAACTTCCACCATGGCTTTTTCGTCTCGCCGACTACGTACTTACTCGACGGGAAAGTCTTTTCCATGATCCGCTTGGAATCGTCGGCGAGTTGCGGCAGCTTGAGTTTGTCGTAGCTCTTCCCGAGCAGGTCGAGCGCCGGTTCGCTGGCGGGTGTCTGCGGGTAGTTGAGCAGCGCCGCCTGCGCGCGGTTCGCTGCCGCAACGTACGCGCCGCGGTTGAAGTAATAGCGAGCGACATTCACTTCGTACATGGCAAGCGCGTTATTGAGATACTGCATCCGCGCGGTTGCATCTTCCGCGTACGCGCTGGCGGGAAACTTCGCGACCAACTCACGCAACGCCGCGAACGATTCGCGCATCAGCTTGGGATCGCGTTCGGCCAGATCGAGCTCGTAGACGTAGCCGAGAAGTCCCTGATCCTCGCGGAAATTGACGAGCCCCTTTAAGTAATACGCGTAATCGACATTGGGATGGTTGGGGTAGGTGCGGATAAATCGATCGGTCGCCGCAACGGCGGCCGTCGGCTCGCCAGCGCGCCAGTTCGCGTACGCGGATTCGAGAATCGCCTGCTGCGCGTAACGGCCGTAGGGAAAGCGCGACTCGAGCACCTCGAACATCTTGGTCGCCCGCGTATAATTTCCTTCGAGCATGGCATCATGTGCCGTTTTGTACAGACGATCGGCGGACCAGCCCGAAGTTTCGTCCTTGACTTCTGGCAACAGCCCGCAGCCCGCAAGCGTGAGCGCGAGCGCCGCACCCGCCACCCATGCACGCCAGGCCGTTTGCGGCGACACACGCCACCACTTGATCAGTTTGCTCATCTCTTGTTCGCTTGATGTTGAGCTGCAAATTATAACCGACGCGTCGTTTGCGACCCGACGCCCGATGGCTCAACGTTCGTTCAACGGCGATGACACCCCGCGGCATGAATTCGCGATTGGGGAGGCTTTGAGCGGTTCGCGGCTCGATCGCGCATTGGCGCAACTGCTTCCGCAGCATTCTCGCAGCCGGTTGAAAAGCTGGATTGAAGCGCGTCGCGTGGAAGTGGATCAGAAGGTCGTGAGCGAACCCAAGTTCAAGCTGCGCGGCGGCGAAGCGGTCAGCGTCCACGAACTCGCGACTCCCCGGGCCAGGTCTTTTACGGCGCAGCCGATGGCACTGGCGATCGTGCATGAGGACGCGGCGATTATCGTTGTCGCCAAGCCCGCGGGGCTTGTCGTGCATCCCGGCAGCGGTAACTGGGACGGTACGCTCTTGAATGCGCTCTTGCATCACGCGCCGCAACTCGCGGCGCTGCCGCGCGCCGGTATCGTCCACCGTCTTGATAAAGATACGAGCGGCGTCCTGGTCATCGCGAAAACGCTCGAGGCGCAGACCGACCTTGTGCGTCAATTACATGCGCGCACCGTCCAACGCGAATATCTGGCCATCGCCCGTGGTGACCTGCAACGTGCGACCACCATCGATGCGCCCATTGGACGGCATCCGACGCAGCGGACGACGATGGCGGTCGTCACGTCCGGCAAACCGGCGCGGACACATCTGGCAATCGTCGAGAGGTTCGGCTGCGCGACCCTCATCCGCTGCCGTCTCGAAACCGGCCGTACGCATCAGATTCGCGTGCATCTGGCAGCACTCGGGCACCCACTGCTGGGGGATCCGACGTATCGCGGGCGCAAGCTTGCCGATGCCTCCCTCCCACCCGTGGCGGACGCATTTGCGCGGCAGGCGCTGCACGCGCAGCGCCTGGGCCTCGTACACCCAGAGTCGCGCGAGACATGCCAATGGGAGGTACCGCCCCCCGCCGATTTCGAGGAGCTCCTTTCAACCTTGCGCCAAAGTCGGCCGGTACAGCCATGAGCGCCGCCGGGCCGCCCCAAGGCGCGAATTGCGCTCCCATAGGGGGCAGCGCAGCGGCCGAATTGGCAAATTCGGCCGCAAGCGTGGGGGTCCACCCATGAGCGCCGGGCTCGCGCGTCGCGTCGCCGAAGCCGGGCTTGACTGGATCATTCCGGATTGGGAGGTGTCCCCGCGCGTCCACGCATTGTCGACGACGCGCCACGGAGGTGTCAGCTCGGGCGCGCAAGCGACTCTCGACCTCGGCCCCGGGTCGCTTCCGGCCGGCGTTGCCGCGGCGCCGATATTGGAGAATCGGCGAACCTTGGCGCAATTTCTTCCAGCACCGCCGGTGTGGCTGGCGCAGCGGCATGAAGCCGACATTGCTCAGATCGATGCCTCGAATGCTATAGCGATGGTGGCGTCGCCACCCGCGGTCGACGCCGCCGTGACGCGCGAACCGAATATCGTGCTCTGCGTGCGCACCGCGGATTGCCTGCCTGTCATGTTCGCTGATCGCGCAGGAACGACGATCGGTATCGATCACGCCGGCTGGCGCGGACTCGCCGCGGGCATCCTCGAAGCGACGGTGGCGACGCTGCGTTGCGCACCCACGGAAATCGTTGCCTGGCTTGGACCGGCGATCGGCCCGTGCTCGTTCGAAGTCGGCCGCGATGTTTACGATGCTTTCTGCGCGGCAGACGCAGACGTTGCGCGATATTTCCGGTCGAACGGGGACAGTAAATGGTTCGCGGACTTGTACGGAATCGCCCGCACGCGCCTCGCGCGACTCGGCGTGCGACGAGTCACCGGTGGTGATTACTGCACGATGCTTGAGGCCGCTCGTTTCTTCTCCTATCGGCGCGAACGCGATACGGGCCGCATGGCTACGTTGATCTGGATTGAGGCGGAGCGGTTTCTCCCTTTGTCGTGATGACACTTGCTTACACGCTCGCTGCTGCGCTGGTCGGCGGAGTGCTCGCCACGATCGCCGCCGCGGGAACGCTGGCGCTATCCGCTGGGTGGATCTCTCGGCTAGTGTCCTTCGCGGTTGGCGCTCTCTTGGGCGCAGTGTTTCTCGAACTCCTCCCGCACGCACTCGAAACAGGCAGCGCCGAGCGGGTGATGGCAACGGTATTGATCGGCCTTCTTGCGTTCTTTCTGCTCGAAAAGATGGTGCTGTGGCGCCATGCGCACGGCCATGCCGAGCCCCACGCCGACGCGGCCGCAAGCGAGCACGATCGTGCGCTGCGCGTGCGGGACGGCTCTGCGCACGGCGTCACTGCCGGACGGCCCGGCCTGTTGATTCTTATCGGCACCAGTGTGCATAATTTCTGCGACGGCGTCGTGCTCGCCGCAGCGTTTCTAGCGGATACGCGCCTGGGTGTTGCGACAACACTCGCCATCGTCGCGCACGCGGTGCCGCAACACGTTGGCGATTTCGCCGTCCTGATCGAGTCGGGATTCCGGCGGGGCAAAGCGTTCGCGTTCACTGTCGCCGCTGGCTTCGCTACGGTGGTCGGTGCGCTGATAGGTCATTTTGCGCTGGCGGGAATGCACGAAATTCTGCCGACGGTATTGGCCGTCGCCGCCGCCAGCCTGCTGTATGTGGCCGTCGCCGACTTGATTCCAGGCCTGCACCGGCGACCCGAGCCGCTCGAGACCGCCAAGCAGATGGTGTCAATCGGGCTCGGCCTTGCCGTCATCGGCGGGGTCGACCTCCTGCTCGCGCACTAACGGCGCTCGTTGCTCACGCAAGCGGCGTTGCCGGCGCACAGCGAGTGTCGCGAACAGAAGTACCGGGGCCACGCCCACGAACAGAAAAAACGCTCCACCGGCAAGCGGGCTCGACAACGTCAGAGACATGAGGAGCGTGACATATACCCACGCCATGATCACAATGTGCATGCTTGGCTCGCGCTATACGTTTGTCGGTGATGCCGACAATAGCATCGCCCTTTAGGAACGATGCGGGCCGCTTAAGGCAGCGCCAACCTCTTGCGAGTACGCCTCAATGTCCCCACGCGAAGGATCGACCCTCGTATCCTGGGCAGACCTGGCGGCAGAGTGCCTTGTGCTCGGTCAGGCCTGGGCCCAATGGTGGATGAGCGAGGCGCAGGCGGTGCCCGGCGCGGCGTTAGGCAAAGCGCCGCCATCGTGCAACAAGCTCTTACAAGACGTGACGGCGAAAGCCTTGCCGCACCCGCACTTCGACATGCGCGCACTGACTGAGCTCAACACGCGCTTCCAGATGCGTTTTCAAACGCTCGCCGATGCGACGCGGAACGGGACCGCGCCACCAGCAGATCTCGTCTCAGCCGTGAGTGCGGATCGCCGTTTCCACGCGCCGGCCTGGCGCGAACAGCCATTTTTCGCGTGGCTTGCGCAATCGTATCTGCTCCACAAAGAGTACATCGAGGAAATGACGGCGCTTGCCGATTTGCCGGCGGAAGACAAACGCCGTCTCGAATTTGCAACCCAGCAGTATCTGGCCGCGATTGCACCGACGAACTTTCCGGCGACGAATCCCGAGGTGGTTGCCCGCGCATTCGCAACCGAAGGCGGGAGCTTGGCGCAGGGCATCAGGAACCTGCTCGACGACACGCATCGTGGGCGCATTACGATGAGCGACGAACGCGCGTTCACTGTCGGCGGTAATCTCGCCGTCACGCCGGGCAGCGTCGTGTATCGCAACGATCTAATCGAGCTGATCCAGTACGCTGCGGCCACCAAGCGGGTACACGACTACCCGCTCGTCATCATTCCGCCGTGCATCAACAAATATTACGTTCTCGATCTCAGGCCGGAGAACTCCTTCGTCCGCCACGCGGTCGCCGCAGGCCACACGGTGTTCATCGTATCCTGGCGCAACATTCCCGCCGAGCTTGGCTCGCTGACGTGGGACGACTACATCGAACGCGGGACGCTGCAGGCAATTCGCGTGGCGCAAAACATCGGCCGGAGCAAGACAGTCAACGCTTTAGGGTTCTGTGTCGGCGGCACGATGCTCGCCGCGGCGCTGGCCGTTCTGGCGGAACGTAACGATCGCAGTGTGGCCAGCGCGACACTGCTGACGACGATGCTCGATTTCGACGATCCCGGGGACATCGGGGTGTACGTTTCTCGCGAGCTTCTTGCCGCACGCGAACCAGCGTTGATGGCGGGGCAGCGGGTGCGTGGCCAGGAGCTGGCCAACGCCTTCGCAAGCCTCCGTGCGAACGATCTCGTTTGGCATTACGTGGTCGACAACTACCTTAAGGGCGCAAGCCCGCCGGCGTTCGATCTTCTCTATTGGAACGCGGATTCGGCAAATCTGCCCGGACCCATGTACGTGTATTACCTGCGCAACCTTTATCTCGACAACCGCATGCGCGAACCGAACTCGTTGACGATGGCCCGGGCGCCGATCGATCTTAAACGCATCACGGTTCCCACGTACGTGTTAGCGACGCGCGACGACCATATCGTTCCGTGGCGCGCCGCTTATCAAACGACGCAATTGCTCTCGGGTGATACGACGTTTGTGCTCGGCGCAGCCGGGCACATCGCCGGCGTCATCAATCCGCCGACCCCGCCGCGCCGTCAATTCTGGACCAACGAGATCTTCTCCACGGAGGCCGACGGATGGCTCGCGCGTGCCGCCGCCACATCCGGGAGCTGGTGGCCGCACTGGACAGACTGGCTTGGCTCCCGCTCGGGCGTTGAACGCAAGGCGCCGCGCCGCGTGGGAAACGCGAAGTACCCGCCGCTTGCGCCGGCGCCGGGCCTCTACGTTCTTGAATCGCCAGGCTGAACGCAGCGATCGCCCTCCTTGGACCCGGAAGCCAAGGTTCAACCGTTGCGCGTCGGGCGCTGCTCGGTCGCGCCGTAGCCAGGCCAGGAAGCACTGCGCTAAGATGTTCCTGCAGTCTCGCTACTCGATTCGACAGGACGATCCGAAAAATTTCAGCGTAGACGCTGGTTGCAACACGAGAAGGAGCAAGCCATGGCAGAAAGCAAATCGCGCGTCGCGCTTGTGACCGGTGGCATGGGAGGGTTGGGCGAAGCGATCTGCATCAAGCTCGCCGCGCTTGGCGACAAGGTAGTCACGACACATTCGCCCGGCAATACCAAAACCGACGAATGGCTTGCCAATATGAAGCGGCAGGGATTTTCCTTTACCGCCTATCCATGCGACGTTGCCGACTGGGAGTCGAGCGCCGCATGTGTAAAAAAAGTTTCCGAAGCGATTGGTCCGATCGACGTCCTCGTCAACAATGCGGGAATCACGCGCGACATGACGTTCAAGAAAATGGACAAAGCCAACTGGGACATGGTCTTGAAGACCAATCTCGATTCGTGCTTCAACATGACCAAGCAGGTGTGCGACGGGATGGCTGAGCGTGGCTGGGGCCGGATCATCAACATCTCGTCGGTAAACGGCCAGAAAGGCGCATTCGGCCAAACCAACTATTCCGCGGCGAAGGCTGGCATGCATGGTTTTACCAAGGCGCTGGCGCTCGAATACGCGCGCAAGGGCGTGACCGCGAACACGATCTCGCCCGGTTACATCGGCACGAAGATGGTCATGGCGATCCCCAAGGACGTGCTCGATTCGAAAATCGTTCCGCAAATTCCGATGGGGCGTCTGGGCAAGCCCGAGGAGGTCGCTGGACTCGTTGCATATCTCGCCAGCGAAGAGGCGGCGTTCGTGACCGGTGCGAACATTTCGATCAACGGCGGACAGCACATGTTCTGATGCCTGACGCAGATAATGTTCAGAACGACAAACCAGGAGATCAAATGGGGCACAGCAAAGCGGCGCGACGACTATGGAAACTGGCGGCCGCAATCTTCGCGTTGCTCTTCGCAGGTTTCGTCGCGGCGCAGGACGCGTATCCGTCCAAGCCCATCACGATGGTCGTTCCCTTCCCGCCTGGGGGTGTGGCCGATATCGTCGCGCGTCCCGCGGCCGAGGCGATGTCGCGCGTCCTCAAAGTGCCGGTCGTCATCGAGAACCGCGCCGGCGCCGGCGGCGGCATCGGAATGGGTCATGTGGCAAAGGCCAAGCCCGACGGTTACACCGTGTTGCTTGCCCTGTCGTCGATCTCGATCATTCCCGAAGCCGACAAGGTCACCGAACGCACGCCGATGTATCAGTTGAACCAGTTCGTTCCCATCGCCCGCTTTACCGCCGATCCGACCGTGCTAGCCGTACGCGCGGACAGCCCGTGGAATAACGTGCAGGAGTTCGTTGCCGATGCCAAAAAACGGCCGGGTGCGATCACGTTCGGGTCATCCGGCAACTACGGCACGATGCACATGCCGATGGAGATGTTCGCCGGCACGGCGGGGATCAAGCTTCTGCATGTTCCCTACACCGGCGGAGGCCCGGCGGTCGTGGCACTGCTGGGTGGAAACGTCGATGCGTTGTCCACCGGACCGTCGACGGTGATCCCACACGTCAAAGCCGGCAAGGTGCGCGTGCTTGCGTCGTGGGGCGATAAACGGCTCGTGTCATTACCGGAAGCCCCGACCTTGGCGGAATCGGGGTTCGACTCGACGTTCTTCCAATGGTCCGGGCTGTTCGTGCCCGCGGGCACACCCGAGGCCGCCGTCGCCAAACTGCGCGAAGCCGCGCGCGCCGCCGCCAACGATCCGAAATTCATCGGTGCGCTGGCGAGCGTCGACACACCCGTTCAGTATATGGACGCGCCGGACATGCAGCGCTTCTGGGACGCGGACGCGAAAAAGCTCGGCGATGCCGTGCGGCGCGTAGGGAAATTGCAGTAGCTTGATCTCGGCCCGCGGAGGTGCAATACCTTTCTCGATTGCCCGAAGATTTGGCAAGCCGCTTGGAAAATCTGGCGGCAAGACTGGGCAAGCGCACCTTATGTTAGGTGACTCTCGCGAAACGTATCGTAAAGGATTTCCCAACGTTCGACTGCCGAAGGATCCTCCAACCACTTGTCGATGAGGCCCTTCGCCAGCGCACGATCTTCGGCATCCAGCTCGGCGATCGTGTGAAACGTAAAGTTGCTTTGATCGAGGTAGAGCGCGCGGATCAGCTCACGCAATGCCTCCGCGGAGGCGCGGTCGCGTGCAATTCTGGCCCGGACGGCTTCGAACACGCTTTCTGCGCCGATATCCGGCGCTCGCGAAATCGTTGCAGCTATGCCAGCGGCGCGGTCGTGCGGCGCCGCGACCCAGCGCGGAGCGTCGTCAACATCGGTGACGACCTCGCGCCCAGCGAGTAGTGTCCCCGGCGTCCGACTGGCTTCGATAAAAGGCTCTTGCATCGGAGTAGGTTCGGCCCCCGCCCGATCGAGCTCGCGGCTCGCAAAGTACTTTCGCGCCGAAAAGACCAAAAGGAAAACGCTCGCCAACCACAGCGCCGCGATGAGCGGTATCCAGTTTTCCCACCCTGACGGAAGAAGCTGACTCACGGACTGCAAGGTTTACCGACCAGCGTTGAGCACGCGGTCTTAGCGCGTCTGCAGCCGATCGCGGAGCCAGCGCTCGCGACGTTCCCAACTATCGTCCAGTCGCGCTGCCGCCGCATCCTGCTGCGGACGCGACGGTGCGGCGCGAGTGAAACCCTGGGCCACTGACGCATCCGAATCTGCCGGCAGATTTGCGCCGTCCACAGGCGCCACGCGCACTACCCGAGGCGGGCCGGGACGCGGGCTCGGCCATTGCGACTCTTCGCTGCGGGAAACGGGTGCAACACGCTTCACCTCGTGCCTGCTAGGCGCCGTTTGTGCTAGTTCGACGCGTGACGTCGGCGTCCGCGGTGACGCCTTGCGGGGGCTCGGCGGTCGCGCTAACACCGCCCGAGCGTTCGAATTTTGGGAAGATCCGACGCGCGAATCAAGTGTCGTGGATAAAGCGCGGGGAGACGCCCCTGTTAGTGGCTCGAGCTCCGAAGCAGAAGATTGCGACACATCGAAGCGCGGACTCAACGATTGCGATCGGTCACTCGCTCCGCTTACCCGCGACGCATGTTCGTCGGCTACAACCGGCGGAAGGGCCGTTGCATCGTTTTCGCGACCAGCCAAAAACGGCGCGTTATCGGTGACCAGCGCACCCTTGCCGGCCAGAACTTCCCCCCGAACTCGAGCGGCCGCGAGCGTTCGGACATCGATCGATGAGTACGCCTTCGGCCGGCTGGAGCCCGGTTTACCAGAATCGCGAGAAGACTCGCTGCCAAATGCTGCGGTTTCCACGGTGTCAGTCGGAGCAACCAGTTGCTTCGCTGCGCCCGAAGACAGAGCGTTGGGCTGCTGGCTGGTCGCAATCACAGCGGACATCCCTGGCAGAGCGTCAGGCTGCTCACTGGTGCGGACCGTGGCCGTCGCTGGCTTAGCGTCGGGCTGCGGGCCCGTGGCGTGATCAATAGGCGTTGCAGGCAAAGCGAGGGGCTGCTCACTCGCCCGGACAGTGGCCACCGCAGGCTCAGTCTCGGGCTCCGGGTCTTTCGCGCGGTCAAGGGACGTTGCGGGCAGAGAGGCAGGAGTTTGGTCGCGCCCGGACGTAGCGAGTGAAGTCAATTCCGGCCAACGTGGGGCCAGCATCAGGCCAAGTACGACTGTCCAAGCGAGAACGCTGGCGAGCGCGATGGCCGTCATCCGCCGCCACCGCATCGCCTCGCCTTCGCCAACGCGAAACGCAGCGTCGTAACATTGAGTCGTCAATGAAGGGCTCCGCTACCAAGTATCGCGTCGGGTCAGCCGAATTTCAACGAGCCGCCGCGACGACGATCAATCGATAGTGTGCGTCCTCGTCGGTATGAAAAATCGTGGCGCTGGGCGCAACGGCTTTGATGGCGTCGACGATCTGCAACTGCGATCGCGGCACAGACACCGAAAAGTCGCCGCCGTATTCCCGCGCCATGCTGTCCATCCGGGCGAGTGCCCGTGCGGCGCGCGGATGTAGCGTTCCCTCCTGTGTCAGCATCTCGTCCTGCCCCACCTCCATTTTGATCGATTGCATGACCGGAACCTCGGCCGACTGACCGCTTTCATCGCGATACGGGACGCTTTGCATCGTCAGCGCTGGATTAAACCCGCTCTCGGAGCGAATCGACGCGGCTTGGCGTTCCGCGATTCTCCCTTCCATGATTTTCCCTCGCTGATAGCCGAAAGCGCCACCGATCAGCGCGCCCGCCGCCGTTACTGCTGCCCGGTCTGCTCTAATATGCGCGCTCAATAGATTGCCGGCGATCGCACCGATACCGGCGCCGGCTCCGAGCCCACCTGGTGCCGTCGCACATCCGGTCGTCACTAACGTGAGCGTTAACACCAGGAATTTCATGTTCATGCCAGTATCCTTGTAAGTGGATTACAACGACTTCATAGACTGCACGCATGCTGGTCAGGAGGTAAAGCGCTCGGCCGGGAGCGACGGGCGATCTTGAGTAGAGTCCAAGTCGTCGGGCACTGCGGGGGACTTTTAGCCCGCGCGCGTTTCCTGAAATGTCGGTACGTTGCTGAAGTCGGTGTAGGACTGCCCGCAAAGCCGTACGATAAACGCTTGAGACGTGAAAACCGCCGACACGACTCTCACGGGCGATCGGACCGATTTACAGGAACAACCTGAACTGGCCGGCGATTGTTACCGGAATACGCCAGCGCGCGCCGGCAATGCAGGCCGGCCGACGAGTGAGAGAGCCCGCCGCAGGCAAGGCGCGTAGCGCCCGCCGGCTCTCGACCGAGCAGAGCCCGACGCACAGCGATCGCGGCCTAGCTGCCGCGTCCAAGGAGGGGCGAGTGAGTAAGGGACAGCCCGTCTCCTGTACCATGATCGCTTGGAAATTCGCCAGCGATCCAGCGCGCGCTAACAGCGTGCCGAGCCGCAAATCGGCGGGGTAGCGAAACGAGCGAAATGAGGCAATTTATCCGCGACTCTCTGACGTCCGTTCTGCGCCTGCTTCTTGCCGCAGCGATTGGTGTGGGCGCAGCGATCTCACCGGCGCTGGCGGCCAACCCCACGATCGAGTCGATCACCGTAAAGTGGCGTGACGCGGTACTGCCAGACAGTACGTCAGCGCTGCCCGATGCGGCACGCGCCGCGCTATCGGCGGCATTGCGCATGCCATTCATCGAGGTCGGGCGCGCGCGCGATGGAGCGTTTCGGCTCGACTTGCCGGGGTCGCTGTCGATCGACGAAGCACGCGCGGCGATTAATCGATTGCGCATGCTGCCGCAGGTGCTCTACGCGGATATCGAGGAGCAGCCATCTCGATTGTCGGAGAATGCTTCGGTCCAGAAGGCGTCGCCGGGAGGGCCGCCGATTCGGCGAATGATAGTGAAGTACCGCGACGCCGAAATCACCGAAGCCTCGCATCGCAACAATCCACTACCGGCCTTCTTGGCCCAGCGCCTGTCCGCGATGGCGGGTCAGCCCATTGCCCATGAGCGGGCGATGTCCGGCGGCGCCTTCGTCGTCAAGCTGTTCGAGTTGCTGCCCTTGGGCCAGGCCAAGTCTCTTGCCCGATATCTCGAGACTGACCCGGCAATCGAATACGCCGAGCCCGATCTGCTCAAACATCCGTCCGTCGTCCCCAACGATGCCTTGTTCGCGAGTCAGTGGCATTACATGAGCCCGGCCGCGGAGCCAGGGGGAACCAATCTGCCCGCTGCTTGGGAGGTAACAACCGGAGCGACAGCGATTGTTACCGCGGTGCTCGATACCGGTCACCTGCCGGCGCACCCGGATCTGGCCGGCCGCTTTGTCGTCGGCTACGACTTCATCGGCGATGTGCAGGTCGCCAACGACGGCGGCGGACGCGACGCCGACCCAACCGATCCCGGCGACTGGATCACCAGCGCCGAGAATGCATCGGGGTATTTTGAGGGTTGTGGTGCGCGCAACAGCTCTTTCCATGGCTCGCACGTAGCGGGAACTATCGGCGCGGCGTCCAACAATGGCAGCGGGGTGGCGGGCGTCAACTGGATCAGCAAGATCCTACCCGTCCGCGTTCTCGGCAAGTGCGGCGGATACACATCGGATATCGCCGATGCAATTCGCTGGTCGGTCGGGATCGCCGTCCCGGGCTTATCGGCAAATACGAATCCCGCGCGCGTGCTGAATTTAAGCTTTGGCGGCTACGCGTGTGATGGTAACGGCCAGAATTGCGCGTGCGATAACACATCGCAGAACGCGATCAACGCGGCGATCAACGCCGGGGCAGCAGTGGTCGTCGCCGCGGGCAACGGCAACGCTTCGGCGATTGAAGAATCCCCCGCGAATTGCAATGGCGTCATTACCGTCGCGGCAACCGGCCGCTCCGGACAACGGGCGTCATATAGCAATTACGGCGCATTGGTGGAAATCTCGGCACCGGGTGGCAGCGATGGCAGTGGCGTTTTGTCAACATTGAACAACGGGGCCACTTCGCCCAATCCCACGGGTTACACCTATGCGTGGTATCAGGGAACGAGCATGGCGACTCCGCACGTCGCGGGCATCGCTTCGCTGATACTGTCGGTCAACCCGTCGCTGACTCCTTCGCAGGTTCTAGCGATGATTCAGACCACGGCTCGCGCATTCCCCATTGGCACCGGGCGAGATTGCACAACTGCACTCTGCGGCGCCGGAATCATCGACGCCGCCGCCGCGGTTCTTGCCGCCGCCAATGCCGCGGCCAGACCAACCACGACGACGCTGACAAGTTCAGCCAACCCGGCTACGAGTGGCGCCAGCGTTGCCTTCACTGCAACCGTGACGGGTACGGCTCCCTCCGGCACGGTCAATTTTGCCGATGGGGGGGCTTCGATAGCGGGCTGCGACGCGGTGGCCTTGACGGGCACCGGCAACACGAGGACTGCGGGCTGCAGCACGAATGCCCTGCCGGTGGGCAGCCACAGCATCGTCGCGAACTACAGTGGCGACGCTGCGAATGCCGCCTCGGCCAGTACGCCTCTCGCACAGGCGATCGACGCTCCGCCGTCGGGCGGTAGCAACGTGGCGTTGGCCAGCGTGGGTGCGGTGGCGTCCGCATCGAGCAGCTATAGCGGCGGGTACCCGGTGGCCGCGATCAACAATAACGAGCGCACGGGTGCCGGATGGGGTAGTGGCGGCGGCTGGAATGACGCAACCGTCGGCGCCTTCCCGGATTGGGTCCAGATCAATTTCAACGGCACCAAAACCATCGATCGGGTCGTCGTCTATACACTGCAGGACAATTACGCAAGCCCGATCGAACCCAGCGATACGTTGACCTTCTCCGCCTACGGGGTGACCGACTTCATGCTCCAAGCGTGGAACGGATCCGCCTGGGTAACCTTCGCCACGGTCACCGGCAACAATCTAGTCAAGCGCACCGTCACCTTCCCGGCTGTCACCACCGACCGCATTCGCGTCCACATCACCAATGCCCGCGATGGCTACTCACGCATCACCGAAATCGCGGCATGGGGTGTTGACGCGCCAACCCCGCCGTCGGGCGGTAGCAACGTGGCGTTGGCCAGCGTGGGTGCGGTGGCGTCCGCATCGAGCAGCTATAGCGGCGGGTACCCGGTGGCCGCGATCAACAATAACGAGCGCACGGGTGCCGGATGGGGTAGTGGCGGCGGCTGGAATGACGCAACCGTCGGCGCCTTCCCGGATTGGGTCCAGATCAATTTCAACGGCACCAAAACCATCGATCGGGTCGTCGTCTATACACTGCAGGACAATTACGCAAGCCCGATCGAACCCAGCGATACGTTGACCTTCTCCGCCTACGGGGTGACCGACTTCATGCTCCAAGCGTGGAACGGATCCGCCTGGGTAACCTTCGCCACGGTCACCGGCAACAATCTAGTCAAGCGCACCGTCACCTTCCCGGCTGTCACCACCGACCGCATTCGCGTCCACATCACCAATGCCCGCGATGGCTACTCACGCATCACCGAAATCGCGGCATGGGGTGTTGACGCGCCAACCCCGCCGTCGGGCGGTAGCAACGTGGCGTTGGCCAGCGTGGGTGCGGTGGCGTCCGCATCGAGCAGCTATAGCGGCGGGTACCCGGTGGCCGCGATCAACAATAACGAGCGCACGGGTGCCGGATGGGGTAGTGGCGGCGGCTGGAATGACGCAACCGTCGGCGCCTTCCCGGATTGGGTCCAGATCAATTTCAACGGCACCAAAACCATCGATCGGGTCGTCGTCTATACACTGCAGGACAATTACGCAAGCCCGATCGAACCCAGCGATACGTTGACCTTCTCCGCCTACGGGGTGACCGACTTCATGCTCCAAGCGTGGAACGGATCCGCCTGGGTAACCTTCGCCACGGTCACCGGCAACAATCTAGTCAAGCGCACCGTCACCTTCCCGGCTGTCACCACCGACCGCATTCGCGTCCACATCACCAATGCCCGCGATGGCTACTCACGCATCACCGAAATCGCGGCATGGGGAAGCTAAATGCAGGCGATGAAACATGCAGAAAAAATGTCGCGCTGATTTTCGCCGGATTCCGCTATGGCCTGACCATACGCATGCCAATAAAAATCTCCGGTCTTTAGGGCGAAAAAGGACGAAAAAAGCCCCGCCGGAGCGGGGCTTTGAGGCCGTATCAATGAGAGGTTGCTCGACACAGCGAGGGCCATCCACGAAGGATTCCCGTCACGGCAACGCGCATTACGCGGCCTTGCGATTCTTCGTGGCTTTGGCGGCGGCAGCACGGACGTTGACGTCGGCCAGATTAACCACCTGCTTGCTCGCTTTTTGAAACTGGTCAAACGCGGCAGTCGTCGCAGCGATCGTCGATTTGACCGCGTTGACCGCGACGTCGGATCCCGCCGGCGCAGATTTGCTGGCATGATCGACCCACGCGGTTATCCCTTTGGTGTATGTCGCGAACGCCTGTTCGGCGAACGCCGAGTATTCCGCCTGAGCTTCAGCCGCGATTTCGTACAAGTCGCGCGAATACCCGACTGCTTGCTGGACTTGCGCTTCGGCGAACTTCGTGCGCAGGACGACCAGGTCTTGCACATCTTTCACCGATCCCGCGGCTTGCGCGCCTTCGACACCTTGTGCGAGCGCGGTTTTGGCGGCAGTGAGGTTAAAGGTTACGAGCTTTTCAGCGTTCTCAAGCGAGAGCGCGGCGAATTTGATCGCTTGCGCAACGTTGACTTTGCTGAATTCAGCGATTTGTTCCGATGCGTTGTACATGACTCTATCCTTAAAAATGGTTGATCGAACGGTCCGACTCCGTGATCCCGTGGCTCGCAATCGTGCTTCAGGCGCGACGCGCTCCATGGGTCGTTCGAGCGGCCCGGATCATTTCTTTGGAACCGCTCCGCGGCACCTAAATGCTGCACCGCACAATTAGTATTATGGGGGCCTCAGGTGCCTGCGTCAAGAGTTTTTGACGCACTGCATCAAAAATGGATCCAAATGGAGTCCGAAAGTCAAACGCCTTGAAATCATAGAGTTATAATCGCCACCCCTCTTCCGGAGACCGGTAATGTCCGATTCGGTCCGAATGATCAAGAAATACCCCAACCGGCGGCTGTACGACACCGCCAACAGCGGCTATATCACGTTGCAGGATGTCAAGCAGATGGTGCTCGACAACGTCGTATTCCAGGTCGTCGACGCCAAATCCGGAGAGGATCTGACGCGCAGCATCCTGCTGCAGATCATCCTCGACGAAGAATCGGGGGGGGTGCCCATGTGGAGCTCCGACATGCTCGCGCAGATGATCCGGTTCTACGGCAGCGCGCAGCAGACCATCATGGGGCAGTACATCGAGCAGAACGTAAAGGCATTCATGTCCATTCAGAAGAAGCTGCAGGATCAGGCCAAGCAGGTCTATGGCGACAAGATGCTGCTCACGCCCGATCTGTGGAAGCAATTCATGCAGATGCAGGCGCCGGCGATGCAAGGAATGCTCGGCAACTACCTCGAGCAAAGTGCCAAGGTGTTCATGGATATGCAGCAACGGATGCAGGATCAAGCGCGCGGCATGTTCACGGCGTTCCCGTTTCCCAATTACGGCGCGGGACAGGCGGCGCCGGAAGACGAAGAAAAGCGCTAGAGCCTTGGACGCGGCGCAGCATCGAAGACGTTGTTCGCGCGTTGGCTGCATCGCGTCGTAACGTTTGAACAGATGACTTCCGTCCGCCCCAGGCGCTCGCCGCCCCGTGCTCCGAACGATGCTCCGCGCATCGGCTTTGTGTCGCTTGGCTGCCCGAAAGCGCTCGTTGATTCCGAGCAAATCCTGACGCAGCTCCGCGCGGAAGGCTACGCGATCGCCGCAACCTATGCAGGCGCGGATCTGGTCGTCGTCAATACGTGCGGCTTCATCGACGCAGCGGTTGCAGAATCGCTGGACGCCATCGGCGAGGCGCTGAACGCAAACGGCAAGGTAATCGTCACCGGGTGCTTGGGCGCGAAGAATGGCGGCGCCTTCGTGCGCGAAGCGCATCCGAAAGTGCTGGCCGTCACGGGCCCCCACGCCACGCAGGAAGTTTTAGGCGCCGTGCATGCGCACCTGCCGCGACCGCACGACCCGTTCATCGACCTCGTGCCCGCGCAGGGTCTCAAACTGACGCCGACGCATTACGCCTATCTGAAGATCAGCGAGGGTTGCAATCACCGGTGCACGTTCTGCATCATTCCATCGCTGCGCGGCGATCTCGTCAGCCGGCCGATCGGAGACGTTCTCGGCGAAGCCGAGCGGCTCAAGCGGGCCGGCGTCAAGGAGCTCCTGATCGTCTCGCAGGACACAAGCGCGTACGGCGTGGACGTGAAATATCGCTTGGGCTTTTGGCAAGGCAGGCCGCTCAAAACACGGATGCTGGAGCTTGCGCAAGCGTTGGGGGAGATGGACGTCTGGGTGCGCTTGCACTACGTCTATCCGTACCCGCACGTGGACGACGTGATTCCGCTGATGGCCGAAGGCAAGCTGCTGCCTTATCTCGACGTGCCGTTTCAGCACGCGAGCTCGCGCATTCTCAAGCTGATGAAACGTCCGGCCAATGCCGAGAACACGCTGGCGCGGATCAAGCGTTGGCGCGCCATCTGCCCGGAGATCACGATCCGTTCGACGTTCATCGCCGGCTTTCCTGGCGAGACCGAAGCCGAATTCGCTGAACTGCTCGCTTTCGTTGAAGAGGCAGAGCTCGACCGCGTCGGGTGTTTTGCCTACTCGCCGGTTGACGGAGCGACTGCCAACACGTTACCGGATCCGTTGCCGCAGGAGGTGCGCGAAGAACGGCGAACGCGCTTCATGCGGACTCAGGCAGGCATCAGCGCCCGCCGTCTGCGCGCGAAGATCGGAACCACGCTGGACGTTCTGGTCGACGCGGTGGAGAGCGGCGCGGCCATCGCGCGATCATCGGCCGACGCCCCCGAGATCGATGGCGTTGTGCATATTGCCGACGGCGGGAACCTGCGCATCGGCGAGTTTGCCCGGGTCACGGTTACCGGCGCCGACGAGCACGATCTGAGGGCGCGAGTGAGCGCGGCGGCCGAGGCCGGCAGGCCGAGGCAAGGCCCGTAGGGCGCGTCGCCGCGCGACCGAGCAGAGCCCGACAACTCGACGCAACACATCGCGCCGACCGAACGTGGAGGGCGAGTGAGCGCGGCGGCCGAGGCCGGCAGGCCGAGGCAAGGCCCGTAGGGCGCGTCGCCGCGCGACCGAGCAGAGCCCGACAACTCGACGCAACACATCGCGCCGACCGAACGTGGAGGGCGAGTGAGCGCGGCGGCCGAGGCCGGCAGGCCGAGGCAAGGCCCGTAGGGCGCGTCGCCGCGCGACCGAGCAGAGCCCGACAACTCGACGCAACACATCGCGCCGACCCAAAGTGGACACCATACAAGCGCGGCGGAGAAACATTAACCTCGCGCGAGCGCAAGCTGCGCGAGATCGCGCACTAGTTCCGCCAGGATTTCGCCGAATGCGATATTTTGCGCAGCAACGTACGCCTCGGCCGTATTCGCTTTGACGGTGACCTTGCGCGCATATTTTTTCGACCAGGCCGGCGCGCCACTGACCGCGTTGGCACGAGTCAGGTAGTAGGTCATTTCCATCACCGCGATCGACGCGGGTGCGTTACGTGTATCGCCATAGAGCGCTCCGACAAAGCAGTCGACGACCCAATCGGCCTCGGCCGCAATGCCGGGCGGGGACACAGCGGCGAACACATTGGCGGCAATGAGCGCCCTTACCGTCGCGTCCCCCACAATCGATGACGGCTGCACCAGGAACTCATCGTAGAAATCCGATTCGTATTTCAGCTCTGCTTCGCGGAAGACGAACGGCTTGCCGCGAAACGGCGCGGCGACGGTGACGATTCCCACACGAGCGGTCCCCGCATGCGTCGTCGCGACGGCAGCGGGCAGCGCCGGATCGAGCAGAAAGGTGTGCTTGACCGGCGAGGGCCGGACGAACGAGCAGCCCGCCGTCAGCGCGGTCACGAAGGACACGAGCGCAACCACGCGGACGGCGCTGCGGCCTGCAAGTTTCATGGCTTTCGCTCCAGTGGACGCGGTGGCGATCCAAACAGGATGTTCCCGGGGTAGCGCTTCGCATCTTCGGTCAGATCGCGCAGGTTGTCCGTGATTTGTCGCAGGTTTTCGATGGTCGACGCAAGCTCCGCTTCGCCGCCGCCGAGAATGCGGTCGAGGCGACCCAGCACGCGCTGCAAATCCGTCACACTACGCACGATTTTGGGATCGTTCACCAGTTGATCGATGCGCTTGACCGCCGCGGACGCATCTTCCGGCAGTTTCTGCCATGCCGGGTTCGAGAGCGTCTTGCGTAGATCGGCATTGCTCGCGCGCAATTCCGCAAGAAGTCGAGTGGCCTCGTCCGAGATCTTCTTCGACTGGAAGCCATCGAGCGTCCTTTCCATTTTGGCCAACGTGCGATCCGCGCGTTGCGAAAGGCCTTTGGTGTCGAGATCGCCAACGCGCTCGTTCAACGTCGCCAATAACGTCGTGACGCTTTCAATTGTCCCTTCGACATCGATTTGGCGCAGCCGCTCGATGATTTCCGACGCGGCATTGACGAACTGCTGAACCGTGGACTTGGCGCTGGGGATATACAACGCTTCCGGCTTCCAGTCATAAGAGAGTTCCGGATTGGCTACCGGGTCAACATAGTCGATCTCCAGATAGCTCGTGCCGGTGATTCCTTGTGGCGCGAGTTTGACCCGCAGCCCGCGCTGGATCTCGAGTTGCGCATTCTGTGGATTGGCGAGATCGCCCGAGCGTCCGCCGATAAGCCTCGGTTGGAGCTTCGCCTCCACCAGCACATAGCGATGCCGCTTTTCGGCCGCGACCGTGCTTTCGTATTTCACATGGGAAAAACTAATCGTCGTGACCTCGCCCACGACAACGCCGCGGTATTTGACCTTCGAACCGATATCGAGACCTTGCACCGATTCGTCGAAGTACGATTCCATCCCGATCCGCGGTTGCAGCCACCGACCGGAACCGATGATCAGCAGAACCGCGATGCCGGCTACAATCGCGCCGAGGACGAACAGTCCCAGCTTGAAGAAATTGGCTTTGCGACTCATGCGCCGGTCAACTTAAGCGTCGCGCCAAAGAACTTGCGTACATAGGGTTCGCTGCTCGTCTCGCGCAGGCGCCGCGGATCGCCCTCTGCGATGATGCCTTTGCGCTCCTTTTCGAGCATGATCACACGATCGGCGATCGCAAAAATACTTTCGAGCTCGTGCGTGACGACAACGAAGGTCACGCCGAGACTGTCGGCGAGTCGCAGGATTAGCGCGTCGAGTTCGCCAGACGTAATCGGATCGAGTCCAGCGGAAGGCTCGTCCAGGAACAAGATGATTGGATCAAGCGCCATCGCCCGCGCGATCGCCGCGCGTTTCTGCATGCCTCCGGAGATTTCGGCCGGAAGATGACCCGTGAACTGCTCCAAGCCGACTAGCGAGAGCTTCATGCGCGCGATAAGGTCGATTTCATCGTCACCCAGAGCAGTAAAGCTTTCCAGCGGCAACCGGAGGTTCTCCAGCAAGGTCATCGACCCGAACAACGCGCCGGATTGATACATGACGCCTATCTTGCGCAAAATGCGGTCGTGCGTCGCCGCGCTCGCGGAAACGATGTCGTCGCCGTCGATCAGCACGCTTCCGGAAGCCGGTTCGAGTAGCCCGATCATGTGTTTTAGAAGCGTGCTCTTACCGCTGCCCGAGCCGCCCAGGATGACGAATACTTCGCCCCGCTTGACGTCGAACGATACGTGTTCGAGAAGGGCAATGTCGCCGTAGCCGACCGTGAGGTCGGCGACCTGGATGATAGACGAAGCGAGGTGAGCGTCAGACATCGAGCACGTAAAAGATCACGGCAAAAACGCCGTCCACGACAACGAGCAGCACGATTCCCGCCACGACCGCGCGCGTCGCGGCATCACCGACGGCAGAAGCGCCGGCAGTGGTCTGCAACCCGCGCAAGCAGCCGATACCGGCAATCAGCAGCGCGAAAACGAATGACTTCACAAATCCCGCCATGAAATCCGAAAGATCGACGATCCCTTCGACTTGTTTGACGAACGTGACAAAAGGAATCGAGAATGTCTGCATGGTCAGCGCCCCGCCGGCGAGCCCAATGAGATCCGCGAACAACGTCAATAGCGGCGTCATCATGACGGCGGCCAGTACGCGGGTCGTCACCAGAAAGCGCACGGGGTCAAGACCCATTGTCGTCAGCGCGTCCACTTCCTGATTGACGCGCATCGTTCCGATTTCCGCCGCAAACGCGGCACCTGAGCGCCCGGCCAGCAGGATCGCCGTCATCAATGGCCCCAATTCGCGCAGAATCGACAGGCCGATAAGGTCGGCCACGAAAATTTCCGCGCCGAACCGCTTGAGCGGAACCGCCGACTGGAAAGCGAGAATGACACCCATCAGGAACGCGATCAGCCCGACGATCGGCAATGCATCCACGCCGACTCTTTCGCAGATCGCCGCGACATCGCGCCAGCGGATCGTGGCGGGATGCCGCATCGCGAACCACAGCGCGGAAGCCATCTCGCCGACAAACGAAACCTGCGCCCGGATATCGCGCCAGACGCTCGCTGTCGTCTGGCCGATTTCTGCGATGACCGGCAACCGTGGCGGCTCCGGGTCGGCATCGACCAGAAGCGCCTGCGGGTCGAACTGTTTTAAAAGCGCATCGAAGGCGGGCTGGAGGTTAGCAATCTCCACCGGCGCTGATCTAGGCTGCCGTAGAAGGTCGACCAATAACGCTACTCCGGCCCCGTCACAATATTGGACATCAGCGGCATCGACGACGACGGACTTGTCGCGTGCCTCTGCAAGCGCTCGTCGCGCGTCCCGCCAGATAGGAGGAATCGAGTTCGCATCGAGGCGTCCCGACAAGGTAAGTACGCGCCGGCCATCCGGAGCATCGGAAATAGCGAGCGCCGCCATCCTTAAAAAGACGGTTACCGGTCGCGCTTAAGAAAGAATCGGATGAACGGCGACATCGTCGCGACAGCGGCGGGGTGCGTGGTGCGGAGCGGTAACAGGCTAAGGGCTTAAGGGCGCGAAAGTGTAGCACGCTGGCCATGCAGCGGCCCTAAGAGAGAGTCGCTCCTTAAGTCAGCGGCGCCTGTTGCTTTAGAATCCACAAGATCGCGACTACCGCTTAAGGCGTGCGCAGCGCGATATAGCGAAAAGCTTGCTGATGTCCTCCACTTCGTCGATTCGTCTGCTGCTCAACGGCGCCCCGGTGGCGATCAACGGATTGCGGCCGCAAACCACGCTGCTCGAGTACCTGCGTGAAGAGCGCCGGTTGACCGGCACCAAGGAAGGATGCGCCGAAGGCGATTGCGGCGCATGCACGGTCGTGCTGGCCGAACTGACGGGCGCCCGGCTTGCGTGGAAGCCCGTCAACGCTTGCATTCGGCTGCTGCCCTCCGTGGACGGGAAGGCGGTGTTTACCGTCGAGAGTCTGCGCGCACCCGACGGCTTGCTGCATCCGGCGCAGCGGGCGCTCATCGACTGTCACGGTTCGCAATGCGGCTTTTGCACGCCGGGGTTCGCGATGAGTCTGTTCGGGCTCTACAAGAACGCTCATCGGCCAGACCGGGGGGCGGTGGATGATGCACTGTCGGGCAATCTTTGCCGGTGCACCGGTTATCTGCCGATTCTGGCCGCGGCGCAGCGCATGTACGACATCGACACCATGGCGGGGTGGCGCGGACCCGGAATCAACGCCGATGGTAGCCGATGCGAAAGCTCCGAGGAGAAATCCATCGCCGCGCAGTTGGCCGCTCTCACCCGCGCACATCCGTTCGAGTACGCCGCTGAGGGGCAGCGTTGGATTGCGCCGCAAACGATTGTAGAACTCGCCGACGCTTGTCTCACTCGCCCCGATGCGCAAATCGTCGCCGGCGCGACCGACGTCGGATTGTGGGTCACCAAGCAACAACGCGATCTGGGGGACATCATCTACACCGGCGATTGCGCGGAATTGCAAGTCATCGCCAACACCTGCTCGCATCTCGAAATCGGCGCGGCGGTCACGCTGACCGACGCCTGCGCCGCACTCGATGCAGAATGGCCGGAATTACACGAAGCATGGATTCGCTTTGGCTCGGTGCCGATTCGCAATAGCGGCACGTTGGGCGGCAACGTCGCCAACGGCTCGCCAATCGGCGACTCGATGCCCGCGTTGATGGCGCTGGGCGCCACGATCGTGCTGCGTCAGGGTGATGAGCAGCGAGAGATGCCGCTCGATGACTACTATCTCGATTATCGGAAAACCGTGTGCAAACCGGGAGAGTTCGTCGTCACGCTCCGCGTGCCGCACCGGCATGACCGCTTGCTTTTGCGCGCGTACAAAATCGCCAAACGGTTCGATCAGGATATTTCCGCCGTCTTCGCGTGCTTTGCGCTTACCTTGGACGATGGCCTGGACGATGGCCGGATTGCGCAAGCGCGGATCGGCTGTGGCGGTGTGGCGCCGATTCCGAAACGCGCAAAGGCAACGGAAACACTGTTCGAGGGACGCCGTTGGGATGACGCGACGGCGGAGGCCGCGGCAATATCGCTCGCGCAGGAATTTGCGCCGATTGGCGACATGCGCGCATCCGCTGGGTACCGGCGCGCGATGCTTGCCAACCTGCTGCGCCGCTTTCGCGTGGAAACCGCCGCTCCCGCGGTCGCGGTGCGGGTGCATGCGGCCGTTACGATCATGGTGTGACGCATGAATGACCAACGCTCGCCGCTCGAGTTGCGACCCTCGCAAAGCGTCATCGGCGCGGAAATCCCGCACGACTCTGCCGAACTCCACGTTTCAGGCGAAGCGCTCTACACCGACGACTTGGCCGAGCCGGTGAGCACGCTGCACGTTGCGTTGGGCGTGAGCCCAATTCCCCACGGCCAATTGAAGACGATCGATCTCGCCGCAACACGCGCGGCCCCCGGTGTTGTGCTCGTGCTGACCGCGGCAGACATTCCCGGCGAAAACGACGTGGGACCGATTGTCCACGACGATCCCATTTTCGCCGAGAACATCGTGCAGTTCGCGGGGCAGCCGGTGTTCGCCGTCGCCGCAAATCATGTCAATGCTGCGCGCCGCGCCGCGAGGCTGGCGCACATCGCGATCGACCCCTTGCCTGCACTTCTTACGATCGAAGACGCGATGGCCGCGCAGTCGTACGTACTGCCGCCGGCGCACGTGACGCGCGGCGATCCCGCTCGCGCGCTCGCGGAGGCGCCGCGACGGATAGCGGGCACGGCGCAGGTGGGAGGTCAGGATCACTTCTATCTCGAAGGGCAGATCGCACTCGCGATTCCCGGCGAGAACCGCGGCATGCACATCTACACGTCCACACAACATCCGGGCGAAGTGCAGCAGATGGTGGCGCGCGCGCTGGGGATCGCGGCGCACGACGTTGTCGTCGAATGCCGGCGGATGGGAGGAGGGTTTGGCGGCAAGGAAACCCAGATGTCGATGTTCGCCTGCATCGCCGCGCTGGTGGCGATGAAGACCGGCCGCGCGGCCAAGTTGCGCCTCGATCGCGATGATGACATGCGCTCGACCGGCAAGCGCCATGCGTTCGCCTATCGGTACGACGTCGGGTTCGACGATGACGGCCGCATTCTCGGGCTTGACCTGACGCTCGCGTCGCGCTGCGGCTTTTCCGCTGACTTATCAGGCCCGGTCAACGATCGTGCGGTTTTTCACGCCGACAATTGTTACTGGCTGCCTGACGTCGCGATCCATTCGTATCGCTGCAAGACGCACACCGTCTCCGACACCGCGTTTCGTGGCTTCGGAGGGCCGCAGGGAATGTTCGCGATCGAGCTCATCGTCGACGAGATCGCCCGCACGTTGGGGCGCGATCCGCTCGATGTTCGCAGGGTAAATTTTTATGGCACGACAACCAACAACACGACACCGTACGGCATGACCGTCGAGGACAACATCGCACCGGCGATCGTCGCGCAGCTTGCAAGCACGGCGCGCTACCGCGAGCGAAGGCGGGAAATCGCCGCGTGGAACCGCGAGAGTCCGATCATCAAGCGCGGAATCGCATTAACCCCGGTCAAGTTCGGCATTTCCTTCACCGCGACGCATTACAACCAGGCCGGCGCCCTGCTCCACATTTACCGGGATGGAACGGTTTTGTTGAACCACGGCGGGACCGAGATGGGCCAGGGCCTGTTCACCAAGGTCGCTCAGGTGGTCGCATACGAGCTCGGCGTGCCGCTCGCGGCAGTTCGCGTTTCCGCGTCCGACACGAGCAAAGTTCCCAATGCGTCGCCCACTGCCGCGTCGTCGGGCAGCGATTTGAACGGCATGGCCGCGCGCGCCGCCGCGTACACACTGCGCGAGCGGCTGGTGGCATTCGCGGCACGCAAATTTGCCTGCGCCGCCGAACTCGTCGAATTTCGCGACGGCGTGGTCATTGCAGGGATGCAATCGCTGTCGTTCGGCGAGCTTGCGCGGCTCGCGTATTTCGCCCGCGTGCCGATGTCAGCCACCGGTTTCTACGCGACCCCGAAGGTTCACTACGACCGCGAAACGTTGTCGGGCCGGCCATTCTTCTATTTTGCGTACGGCGCGGCAGTTGCCGAGGTCGCGATCGACACGCTGACCGGCGAACACAAGCTCACGGCCGTCGATATCCTGCACGATGTGGGTGCTTCGCTCAATCCCGCGATCGATCGCGGCCAGATCGAAGGCGGCTTCATCCAGGGCTGGGGCTGGCTCGCGCAGGAAGAGCTCGTGTGGAACGAGGCGGGAGAGCTCACGACACACGCACCGTCCACGTATAAGATTCCCACGTCGCGCGATGTGCCGTCGCACTTTTGCGTCGAGTTCTTCGACGAAGCCAATCGCGAGGAAACGATTCACCGCTCCAAGGCCGTCGGCGAGCCGCCGCTGATGCTCGCGCTGTCGGCTTTTCATGCATTGCGCGATGCGGTCGCCAGCGTGACGGATTACGAGCGCGCTCCGAGCTTCGATGCTCCGGCCACGCCCGAGCGTGTTCTCGCGGCGGTCGAAGACTTGAAGCGGCGTCGCGGCACGTTTGCGCCGAGCAGCGCAGAACGCGACATAACCTAATGACCGGCTGGATCGCACAACTGACAGAAGCGCTTGGAAGTGAGGACCGCGTCGTGCTGGTGACCGTCGCGCACGCCAGAGGTTCGACCCCACGCGAAGCCGGAACCGTAATGGTCGTTGCCACGAGCACGTTCGTCGGGACCATCGGTGGTGGACACCTCGAGTTCGAAGCACTGCGCATCGCGCGCGATGCGTTGGCGAGGGAGCGCGCGAGCGCGCCGGATGAGGCGCCGCTACCCGCATGGATCGTGCGCTTCCCCCTTGCGGCACGGCTAGGGCAGTGCTGCGGCGGTGTGGCGACACTCGCTTTCGCAATGGTTGATCGGGAGTCACGCGGCTGGGTCGACGCCGCAGTCGAATGCGAGCGCACGACAACGCCGTTCGCGCTGGTGACGCCACTTTGGGACGGCGCCCCCGCCGGAAATTCCGCCAATGCACGGCTTGTGGTCACCGCCGACGACATTCGCGGGTCGCTGGGTTCAACGGCACTCGACTCCATCGCGATCGTTAGCGCCCGCAAGAGTCTGGCAAGCAGCCATTTCGGCGCTACCCTCATCGCAGTGCCGAATCCCGCTCGCGTGACCTTGCTGGTACACGTCACCTATCCGAACCCGTTCACCGTGCTGGTCTTTGGCAACGGCCATGTTGGCCACGCGCTGGTCCAGGTGCTGCGTGCCTTGCCCCTCCAGGTGCGCTGGATCGATTCGCGCGAGCACGATTTCCCCGCCCAAGTGCCCGCCAACGTCGAAGTGATGACCACCGACACGCCCGAAACCGAACTCGCCCACGCACCGCGCGGCGCGTTCATCGTTATCCTCACCCATAGCCACGCGCTCGATTTTGCGCTGATCGAGATGGCACTGACACGCGATGACTGGCGCTACCTGGGTCTTATCGGCTCGAAATCGAAACGTGCCCAATTCGAGAAGCGCCTGTCAGCGCGCGGGGTTGAGCAGAAGCGCCTCGCGCGCATCGTCTGTCCGATCGGCGCGCAGATCGGCATTCGGAGCAAGGAGCCCGGCGCGATTGCCGTGGCGGTTGCGGCAGAGTTGTTGGCGGTGCGCGAGGCGGTGGCGAATCAGGACGTTTTGGTGACGGCGATCCGCTGATCCTTCCGATCCCGCGATCTCGTTCAGCGGCACTCATTGAGCTAACAAGGCGTACCGTCAAAGACGGCCTTGTCCCCGCGTTGCGCCCAGCCGCTCGATTGCCCTTCCCCGCCGTCGCCGATCTCACGATGAACGCTCCGCGGCTCAAGCTCTCCGGCATCCGCAAAGTCTATCCATCGGTCGTGGCCAACGACGGTGTCGATCTCTCCATTGCCGCAGGCGAGATTCACGCGGTGCTCGGCGAGAACGGCGCGGGCAAATCCACGCTGATGAAAATCATTTACGGCGTCGTGAAGCCCGATGCCGGGAAAATCGAATGGGAAGGCGCACCGGTCGTCATCGCCAATCCCGCACGCGCTCGCCGCTTAGGGATCGGCATGGTGTTTCAGCACTTTTCTCTGTTCGAAACGTTGACGGTCGCGGAAAACATCGCGCTCGCGCTTCCCGTCGAACGCGCCGGTCCGGACTTGCCCGCACGCATTCGCGATGTCTCCGCGAAATACGGCCTTCCGCTGGAACCTAGCCGGGTCGTGCATTCGATGTCGGTCGGCGAACGACAACGAGTCGAGATCGTCCGCTGTCTGCTGCAGGACCCAAAACTGCTGATCATGGACGAGCCCACGTCGGTGTTGACGCCGCAGGCAGTGACGAAATTGTTCGAAACACTGTGCCGGCTCGCGGCGGACGGCGTCGCCATTCTCTATATCAGCCACAAGCTCCCGGAGATCCAGGCGCTTTGCCACCGCGCTACGGTGATGCGTAATGGCAGAGTCACCGGGACCTGCAATCCGCGGCAGGAAACTGCATCGTCGCTCGCGCGCATGATGATCGGCAGCGAACTTCCGCGCACGCTGCATCGGGATGCGCACGCGGGCGCCGCTTGTCTAGTTGTGCGACAACTGTCGCTGCCGGCCGACGATCCGTTCGGGACAGAGCTCGTCGATATCGATCTCACCGTGCATGCGGCGGAGATCGTCGGTATCGCGGGCGTCTCGGGCAACGGCCAGCGCGAATTGTTGGCGGCGCTCTCCGGTGAGCGCAAGTCGGCTGTCGCGGACGCGATTCGCATCGCCGGTGTGCGCGTCGGCCATCTCGACGCCGGAGAGCGACGCGCGCTCGGTCTCGCTTTCGTGCCGGAAGAGCGTCTGGGTCGCGGTGCGGTGCCCGACCTGCCGCTCGCCGCCAACTCACTCTTAACCGCGCACCATCGCGGGCTCACCGCGTCCGGGTTCATTCGCGACGGCGCGGTGCACGCCTACACGTTGGCCACGATCCGCGAGTTCGGCGTCAAAGCTGCCGGACCCGACGCCGCCGCACGCAGCCTGTCCGGCGGCAACCTGCAGAAATTCATTGTCGGGCGCGAAATTCGGCAACAACCGAAGCTGCTGATCGTCGCGCAGCCGACATGGGGTGTCGATGTCGGCGCGGCCGCGCAAATACGCCAGACGCTCATTGATTTGCGCGACGCCGGCGTGGCCGTGCTGGTGGTTTCGGAAGAGTTGGACGAACTCTATGAAATCTGCGACCGGGTCGCCGTCATCGCGCAGGGAAGACTCTCGCCAGTCAAACCGTTGCGCGAGACGAGCGCGGAGGAGGTCGGGTTGCTGATGGCGGGCGGGTTCGTCGCGCCGCGCGCGGGAGCGTCAGCCACGTCTCTGTCCAACGGCAGCGGATAACACGATGCGCATCGAACTGGAGGCGCGACCGGAGGCATCCAGGTTCGCCGGGTGGTTATCGCCGCTGGTTGCCATCGTCGCGACGTTACTCGTCGGTTTCATTTTGTTCCTGGCGCTGGGGCGCAACCCATGGACCGCGTTGCACGCGTTTTTTGTCTTGCCGCTTGCCACCCACTACGGGGTCGCCGAACTCTTGTTGAAAGCGAGCCCGTTGATGTTGATCGCCACCGGGCTCGCCATTGGCTATCGTGCCAACGTCTGGAACATCGGCGCCGAGGGACAGCTCACGCTGGGCGCGATTTTCGGCGGAGGCGTCGCGCTGCTGCTGAATGGATCCACGTCCGTGTTCGTACTGCCGGCGATGTTGCTCGCCGGCAGCATTGGCGGTATGGCTTGGGCAGCGATCCCCGCCTGGCTGCGCACGCGTTTTCACGCGAACGAGATCCTGGTCTCGCTGATGCTGGTCTACGTCGCAGGCCTGGTCCTGTCCCTCCTCGTGCATGGGGCGTGGCGCGATCCGGACGGATTCAATTTTCCGCAATCGCGCATGTTCGGCGACGCCGCGCTGTTGCCTATTCTGCTGCCCGAGACACGGCTCAACGCCGGGCTGCTACTCTCTCTCGCGACCGTCGCCGCCGCGTGGGTGTTCGTGCGCAAGAGCCTCGCCGGATTTCAGATGGGCGTCGCGGGGCTCGCGCCGGCCGCCGCCAACTACGCCGGGATTTCGGCAAAGCGCACGGTGTGGCTGGGGATGTTGATCGGCGGCGCGTGTGCAGGACTCGCAGGCGTCAACGAAGCGGCGGGCCCCGTCGGTCAGTTGCAGCCGTCGATGTCGCCGGGCTACGGTTTCGCCGCCATCATCGTGGCTTTTGTCGGGCGCCTTCATCCGGTAGGCATCGTGTTCGCGAGCCTGCTCCTGTCGCTTCTCTATCTCGGCGGGGAGTCGGCGCAGATCAATCTTGCGCTGCCCTCAGCGGTGACCGGGTTGTTCCAGGGCACGCTGCTCTTCTTCCTGCTCGCGGCCGACGTCTTCGTTCACTATCGGCTACGCATCGTGCGCCACGTGTCCGTCGCCTGATGGAGCAAGTCGCGCAGTTGCTTGCCTTGACGCTCGCCGCAGGCACGCCGCTCGTGCTGGCGGCGCTGGGCGAACTCGTCACCGAGAAATCCGGCGTGCTCAATCTGGGTGTGGAAGGCATGATGCTCGTCGGCGCAGTCACGTCGTTTGCCATAGCGGCGACAACGCAGTCGCCGTGGCTCGGAGTCGGTGCAGGCATCGTCGCCGGGTCCGCGATGTCTGCGATCTTTGCGGTGATCACCTTGTCGCTGCTCGCCAATCAAGTCGCATCGGGGCTCGCGTTGTCGCTGTTCGGGATCGGACTTTCCGCGTTCGTAGGACTTGATTTCGTGAGTGTGGTCATCGCGCCGCTACCGCCGGTTGACATCGCCGGGCTCAGCGATCTGCCCGTAGTCGGGAAGATTTTCTTCAGTCATAACCCGCTCGTGTACGCCTCGCTCGTACTGTTCCTCGCCATCCATTGGTTCTTATACAGCTCTCGGGGGGGTCTCATCATGCGTGCCGTAGGCGAATCGCCGCAGGCCGCGCACGCCATCGGCTATAAGGTCGTCGCTATTCGCTATGCCGCGGTACTGTTCGGCGGTGCGTGCGCCGGTCTCGCCGGCGCGTATCTCGCCGTCGCGTACAACCCGTCGTGGGTCGAAGGCATGACCGCAGGGCGCGGCTGGATTGCGCTTGCGCTGGTCGTCTTCGCGACGTGGAAGCCGTGGCGCGTTCTGGCCGGCGCATACCTGTTTGGCGGCGTCACGCTCGCGCAGTTTCAAGCTCAGGCTTTGGGCGTGGAAATCCCCGCGCAGCTTCTGTCGATGCTGCCTTACCTCGCCACGATTGTCGTGCTGGCGCTCATATCGCGGGACGCTGCGATGATCCGCATGAATGCGCCGGCCTCATTGGGCAAGCCGTTCCATCCGGATAGGTGAACCCATCGACGTCCCTAACTCTTACAATACTTTCGGAGAAACGCCTACATCCGGCAGATGCGCATGATTCGATCATCGCCTGCGTCATCACGACTACAAGGAGAGACACCTTGAATAGAAATCAAGTGAAGGGCACGGCAAAAGACGTAGCGGGAAAGGTGCAGGAAAAGGTGGGCAAGCTTACCGGCAACACCAGCCAGCAAGTGAAAGGCACTGCCAAACAGGTCGAAGGCAAGGTGCAAAAAGGGATGGGCGACGTGCAGGAAGTCGGTCGGGACGCTGACAAGCGCACTCGCAAGTTGTAAGAGTGGTAGCCAAGGTTGGGACCTAGGCTCCCATCCTTCTGCTAATTATGGGTGGGGCCTTCGGGTCCCACTCTTTTTTAACGGGTAGTTCCGTTGGGTGCGCCGCCGGCGTAGCCGCACACTGTTGGTTTCATTCGAGCGCAGGCCTTTTTGCAAACCTCTCACAACTTGGCCGCCACTTCCGCCTGATAGCGCGCCCGGTTCTCCGCGTTCGGCGGGTACAGGCCCGGCAACGCTGCGCCATTTTCCACCTGGCTCATGATCCAGGACTCGAGCCGCTCCTGCTCAGGTGCCAGCGCCAGCATTTCGTCCAATAGAGCGGCGGGGATCAGAACCGCTCCGTCGTCGTCGACCAACACCACATCTCCGGGAAAGACCGCCACTCCGCCGCAGCCGATGGGTCGCTGCCAGTCGACGAAGGTCAGCCCGGCCACCGACGGCGGTGCCGCAGCACCGCTGCACCACACGGGCAAACCCGTGCCCAACACACCCGAGACGTCGCGTACGACGCCATCGGTCACGAGAGCCGCTACGCCGCGCTTGGCCATCCGGGCACAGAGAATGTCGCCAAAAATGCCCGCGTCGGTGACACCCATGGAGTCCACAACGGCAACACAGCCGGCGGGCATGTCCTCGATCGCGGCTCGGGTCGAAATGGGCGACGACCAGGATTCAGGTGTGGCCAAATCTTCCCGTGCGGGCACGAAGCGCAACGTGAACGCCCGCCCCACCAGCCGCGGCTGTCCAGCGCGCAGCGGACGAGTGCCACGCATCCAGACGTTGCGCAGTCCCTTTTTGAGAAGAATGGTAGTGAGGGTGGCGGTCGATATCTGCGAAAGGATGTCGATGGCTTTCGGCTCGAGCTGCATGCTGATTGGGTCGGTCATGATTGCTTTCTGTAAGCGGTTTGATGATAAGAGCGCTGTACCGCAGCGAGTCAGGCGATCTCCGCCAACCGTCGAGTTTGCCTTGCGGTCAGGCGCGCAATATCGGCAATGTCGGCCGCGGACAGGCTCGGACCGGGCTTGCGCACGACGGCTGACGCAATTACGCCGCGTTGCGCAAGAATGTGCTTGCGCACGGCCAGGCCAATGCCGGCCTGTTGCTCGTATCTAGCCAACGGTAAATAGGCGTCAAAAATATCGTGCGCCTTGTCCACGTCGCCGGCTGCGTGCGCGGCGCAGACGTCAACCATCATTTCGGGGTAAGCAAACCCGGTCATCGCTCCGTCGGCGCCGCGCGAGAGTTCTTCGGGCAGGAATAGCCCACCGCCATTGCCCGTCAGGATCGACACCCGCCGGACTTGACCGCGCTCGCTCGCCGCGCGAATCGCCGACAACTTGGCAAGGCCTGGGCTGTCTTCATGCTTGAGCATGACGCACGTGGACGAGTTGTTGATGATGCGTAAGATCACCGGCGTGGACATTTGCACGCCGGTCGACAACGGATGGTTTTGCAGCACCCAGGGCACGTCCTTGCCCAAGGTCTCGTCCAGCATCGCAAAGTAGGCCGCGATTTGATCGTCGGTGCGCACCGTGGAGGGTGGCGCCACCATCACGCCTGCCGCGCCCATGGACATCACGCTCTCGGTCAGTTCACGCATGGGTGCGAAGCCGGGGGCGGAAGCCCCCACCACCACCGGCACTCGTCCCGCCACTCGGGCCAGCACGTGCTTGACAAAAACGCGAGACTCTTCCACCGTCAACTTGGTTGCCTCGCCCATGATCCCGAGCACTGTGAGACCCGTCACGCCAGCGTCGAGACAGAAATCGACCATGCGGTCAATGCTCGCGAGGTCCAGCGCGCCGTTGTCGGTGAAAGGGGTCACGGTAATGACGTACACGCCGGTGGCCGATGCATCCAGTTTTTTCACAACCGACTCCGATGGGGACACAAAGACCATCGACCAGTCAGGCGCGTTCGGCTCGCTGCAGGTCGCTGCGAAAGTACTGCATCGCCAGCGCGGCGATGACCAGGCCAAAGCCGATCGCATCGGCCACCGCGCTCGGGTACACCAGCGCGAAGCCGGCGATGAGCAGCATCGAGCGTTCGAGCAGCGTGGTGCGTTTGAGCGCCCAACCCTGGAAGCCCGCCGCGAGCGCGGCGATACCGACCGCGGCGGTGAGCGTCACCTGCGCAATCGACCACCAGTTGGCCACGGCGAGCGCCTTAGTCGAGCCCATCAGCAGCAGCCCCTGTCCGCTCGGATCGAGCACGAACATGAACGGGAGGAGAAATGCCGGCACCGTGTATTTCCAGGACTGCAGCGTCGTTTTATAAGGATCGCCACCGGTGATCGCCGCCGCCGCGAACGGCGAGAGCGCGGTGGGGGGTGATACCTCCGAGAGCACCGCGTAATAGAAAACGAACATATGCGCGGCGAAGTCGGGCACGCCGAGCGTCATCAGCGCCGGCGCGGCAATGACCGCGCAAATGATGTACGACGCAGTGACTGGCACCGCGAGGCCGACGATCCACACCACCAGCGCCGTAAATATCGCCGTAAGCAACAATGACCCGCCGGCGTAGTCGATCACGATGGTGCTGAACTTAAAGCCGAGGCCGGTGAGCGTGACGACACCGACGATGATGCCCGCCCCGGCGCAGGTGGCGGCGACATTGAGCACGCCGAGCGAGCCGCCTTCCATCGCTTTCGCGAAATTAGACTCCAGCACGTGCCGCTTGGGCGATCCTTTGCCACGAAAGAGGTCGTACGAGAACAGCGCCGTGTCGCGGCGCAGGAAGCTCGTCACGAACGCTACAACCGTCGCCCAGAACACCGAGAGCACGGGAGAGAATCCCCACATCATAAAGGCGACAATGGAGATCAGCGAGAGAAAGTGAAACCAGTACTTCTTGGTCAGGTTCCAAACCGAATCGACTTTGTCGAAGGCAACGTCGCCCATGCCGTACTTGCGCGCGTCGATCTCGACCATCAGGAATAGCGCGAGGTAGAACAGAATGGTCGGGATCACCGCCATCAGCAGCACATCGAGGTAGGAAATCTTCAAGAACTCGGCAATTAGGAACGCCGCCGCGCCGAGCACCGGCGGCGAGATGATCGCGCCCAGGCCGCCGGCTGCCAGCAGGCCGCCGGCGGCATTCTTCTCGTATCCCACTTTTTCCAGCATCGGGTAGGCGACCGCGCCCAAGGTCACGGTGGTGGCTACACCTGAGCCCGACGGCCCGCCGAGCAAAAATGATGCGAGCACCACGGTGCGGCCGGCGCCGGTAGGCCTGCCACCCATCGCCGAGAACGAGAAATCGATATAGAACTTTCCCGCACCCGAGTACTGCAAGAACGCGCCGAAAATCGTGAACAAGATGATCAACGACGACGACACATCGATGGCGACGCCATAAATTCCCTCGAGCGTCATGTACATAACGCCGACGAGGCGGCCGACTTCGTATCCTCGGTGCGTCCACGGCGCCGGCAGGTACGGACCGTACAGCGCATAGAGGATGAAGGCGAACGTGATGATCGGCATGATCCAGCCGGTGGTGCGCCGCATCGCTTCGAGCACCAGAGCAATCAGGGCGATGCCGAAGGCGATATCCCAGTCGTTGGGCGTGGTGTTGCGGTCGTTGATGTCGTCGCCGCCCAGGATCAGGTAGACAACAATCGCAACCGATAAGACAGCTGCGAGCCAATCCCACCACATGACGCGGTGGCGGAAGCGGCGGGCGATGGGGAACACCAGAAAGCACAGGACCAGCACGAAGCTGACATGGATCGGACGCAGGATATGCGTCGGAACGATCGCGTAAGCGGTGTAGAGATGAAACACCGACATCACGAACGCGGTCAGCCTGACGAAGCCTCCAAGCAGTCCGTGCAGCTTGTTGGCCGCGCCCTCTTCCTCCTCGATGTATTTCTCGGCGCGGTGCAGCGCCTCCTCGCTGACCCCGGTGTCAGGTTGGTGCTGCAGATTTGGGTGTTCGCTGCTCATGCCGACGTACTTCGCGTACCTGGCATCCACGAAGCGGAGCCCACGGGCAAAGGCCCCGCCGTTTGACGGGGGCCCCTAGCCTGCTAGGGTTGGTTGCCGAGGTCCTAGTTGACCTTCGCGCCCTTTTCGGCGAAATACTTGAGCGCGCCGGGGTGAAACGGAATCGGGCTCGCCGCCGCCTTCTGATTCTCGAGCTTGAAGTTGACCGCCTCCTTGTGCACGGCGATCACATCGTCGCGCTTGTCGAAAATGGTCTTGACGATGTTGTAGGCGGTCTTCTCGTCCATGTTCTCGTGGGCGACGAGAATGTTCATCACCGTCGCCTGCTTATTATCGGCATCCATACCTTTGTAAGTGTCCTTGGGAATGGTGTCCTGTACATACAGGTCGCCGTACTTCTTGTTCATCGCGGCAACGGCGTCCGCATGGTCGATCAACTTGAGCTTGGTCCCCGGCGTATTGGCAAGGTCGGTGACCGCGGCGGTGGGCAGGCCACCCACCCAAAAGAACGCGTCGATCTTGCCGTCCTTGACCGCATTGACCGACTCGGCGACACCGAGGCGCTCCCGCTTCATGTCGCTGTCCTTGTCCAGACCGGCGGCTTCGATGACGCGAAACGCCATCACTTCAGTGGCGCTGCCCGGCGAGCCGGTCGACACGCGCTTGCCCTTGAGATCCGCCATTTTGTTGATGCCGCGGCCTTCGATGGTGACCACGTGCATGCGATTCGGATACAGGATCATCAGAGTTCGCAGTGGGACTTTGTTGCCCTTGAATTTGTCCTCACCGCGATACGCATCGAGACTGGCGTCGGTCATGGCCAACCCGATATAGGGCTTGCCGCTACCAATCAGCTTCAAGTTATCGACTGAACCGCCGGTCACCTCGGCGGTCGCCTGCATGCCGGGCACATGTTTGGAAAGCACGGCGGCCATTCCGCCACCCAAGGGGTAGTACACCCCACCGGTGCCGCCCGTGGCGATGGAAATATTTTGCGCACTCACACCGAAGGACAACGCCAGCGCGGCGATGAATGCGCCGATGCCTGGTTTGGTAACGTTCATAGTGCCTCCTAGAAGAATAATAGCGGCCTGATTTTAGGCGCCTTTGGTTTTTCGCGGCTCACACAAAGCAAGTGTACTTGGGAAGCCACTTATTTGCGCGCCGGTTCCTGCCGCAATTCTCGCCTGCGTGGCCTCCATCTCGAGCGCTTTACACTACAGGTACTTAGCGGAGGTGTGCATGCGAGAGGCGCTTGATGAGCAAAGATGGCGGGGGCTCGTCCAGGCTGTGGCCCGGAGGATGGCTGACGACGGCATCACGGGACGCGCCGCGCAGATGTCGTTCTATTTTTTCCTCTCCGTTTTCCCCATGCTGCTCATCCTGATGGCGATACTTGGCCTGTTCCTCGATGCGCGGTGGCTCATCCGCGACGCCATCCTCGACCGCTTGTCGTCGGTGGCGCCGGACTCGATGGTGCGCCTATTCGTTCAGCTACTGGATCACTTAGCGGCCCAACCGGGAGGTCCGTTGACGTGGGGCATCTTCGTTGCGCTGTGGGCAGCGTCGAGCGGCATGGTGGCGACCATCCGCGGTCTCAACCTGGCATACGACGTGAAGGAAGAGCGCCCGTGGTGGCGACGCCGCCTGGTCGGAATAGCGCTGACCTTGGGGTTCATGCTGCTCCTCGCGGTGGCCATGCTGCTGCTCGCGTACGGTGTGCCGATCGCCGAGGCCATCGCTTATCGGATGGGCCTTGGCGAGGTGTTCCTGCTGGCATCGCGCGTCGGACAATGGCCGGTGATTTTCGGCTTCGTGATGCTCGCCTTCGAGCTCCTCTACCACTATGCTCCCAATCGCCCTCCTGATCGTCCCCAGCTACCGGGCGGATGGTTTAAGCCGGGTACCCTGATCGCGATCGCGCTATGGATTGCCGCCTCGGTCGGGCTCAAGTTTTTCGTGGCGAACTTCGCGCAATACAACGTCGCGTATGGGTCGCTGGGAGCGGTGATCGTACTGCTGCTCTGGTTCTATCTGACCGGCATTGCCATTCTGGCCGGTGCCGAAATCAACGCTCATCTGGAAAGAGCGCGGCCCGGTCGCGATGCCGGCCAACCCGCGCATCGCGCCACCGCGTTCTGAGCACGTGCCAAGCCGATGAACTCCGGCCTGCCACACCGAGCGCGGTAAAATACGCCATTACCCTAGCGTACTTTCACTGCCTTATTGCACTTTGGAGATTACGATGCCCCGTTCGATTCGCCGGGTGACGCTCGCGGCTGTTGCCGCGTGCGTCGCGACGCACGCCTTTCCCGTTGCTGCACAAACCACTGCCCAAGTCAAAGAACCGCTGAAAATCGGGTTCATCTATGTAAGTCCCATCGGCGATGCCGGCTGGACTTACCAGCACGATATCGCCCGCAAGGAGATGGAAAAAGCGCTCGGCGGCAAGGTTACCTCCAAGTTCATCGAAAGCGTGCCCGAGGGAGCCGACGCTGAGCGCGTGATCCGTGAGCTCGCGCAATCCGGGCATAACCTGATTTTCACGACGTCGTTCGGCTACATGAATCCGACGATCAAAGTCGCAAAACAATTTCCGAAAGGAATGTTCGAGCACGCGACCGGCTACAAGACGGACAAGAACGTCGGCATCTACAACGCGCGCTTTTACGAAGGGCGTTACCTCGCCGGCATCGTTGCCGGCAAGATGACCAAGACCAACACCGCGGGCTACGTCGCCGCCTTTCCGATTCCCGAGGTGGTCATGGGAATCAACGCGTTTACGCGCGGCATGCGCAGCGTCAACCCGAAGGCGGAAGTGAAAGTGATCTGGGTCAATTCGTGGTTCGATCCCGGCCGCGAGCGCGAGGCAGCCGACACGCTGATCTCGCAGGGCGCCGACGTGGTCACTCACCACACCGATTCCACCGCGGCCGTGCAAGCGGCAGAAACAAAAAAGGTTTACGCGATCGGGTATCACTCCGACATGTCGAAGTACGGTCCGAACGCGCAACTGACCGCGGTGACGCACAACTGGGGTCAGTACTACACGCGGGTGGCGCAAGCGGCGGTGGATGGAAAGTGGAAACCGGATAATGTTTGGGGTGGCATCAAGGAAGGCTTCATAAAAATGGCGCCGTTCAATAAATCAGTGCCCCAAGATGTGCAGGACACGGTGAAAAAAGCAGAAGCCGAGATTGCCGCGGGCAAGCTGCACCCGTTCACGGGTCCGATCAAGGATAACGCCGGCAAGGAACGCCTCGCTGCCGGCAAGGCGATGACCGACGACGTCTTGTCCAAGATGGATTATTACGTCGACGGCGTACAGGGCAAGCTACCCGCGTCCAAATAACCAGGTCTCGTAACCTATTCCCGGAAGGATGCGAGGAGTTATCCGAAGGACCTGCTCTGACGCCTTTGGCATCCAAGGAACGTGCGATCCTACGAAAGGCCCCCGCGTAATCGCCGGGGCGAGTGAGCGCGGCGGGCGAAGCCAAGTCCCGAAGGGCGTCGCCGCGCGACCGAGCAGAGCCCGACGCGCAGCGGCAACGGCCTAGCTGCCGGGTCCAAGGTGGGCTGTTTCGTTGCGTGTTGGCCGCGTGTTGTTAGCGATGGCCGAAGTCGCGATCCACGGCGTCGACGAATCTCTGTTCGTTGGCCACGAGGAGCGCCAAAAGCCGCGCCAGGCGATCGCGGCGGGTCGCCACCGCCGGATATCGCTCGCGCGCAAACGCGGCGCGTTGTACAGCGAAGAGACGTGTCAACTCCGCGGGTGATGTCGCAGTGCCGATGGATGCGCTGTGCGGGATCATGCTTCACACCGTCACGAGCTTCAATCCGGCGATCCCCGCGACGATCAGCGCGATACACGCGAGCCAAGCCACCGTTGCGGGCTCGTCGAACAGCAGAATACCCAGCAACACGGTGCCGACCGCCCCAATGCCGGTCCACACCGCATATGCCGTCCCCACGGGCAGCGTTCTCATCGCCGACGCGAGAAGGACGACGCTGATCACCATCGCCAGCGCGGTACCGGCACTCGGCCACGGCCGGGTAAAGCCATCGGTATATTTGAGTCCGATCGCCCACGCCGCCTCGAACAATCCTGCAACACCCAGCACCAGCCAAGCCATCGCTGTTCCCTCCCGCTGTGACCCTCTTGAATTATCGCCCACCGGCCGCGCGCACGCGATGCGGTAGAGTGTGCCCGCCATGAGCGAAGCGACGTTGCTGCTGAAGAACGCGACCGTTGTCGCCACGATGGACGACGCGCGCACGGAAATTCACGACGGCGCGGTGTTCATCCGTGGGAACGTCATCGAAGCGGTCGGCGCGAGCGCCCTTCTGCCCGCAAGTGCCGACACGACGATCGATTGCGGCGGCAAAGTGTTGCTCCCCGGGCTCATCAACACCCACCACCATTTTTCGCAGACGCTCACCCGCGCGGTGCCCGCGGCGCAAAACGTTGAACTCTTCGCCTGGCTTAAGGCCCTCTACCCCATCTGGACCGGATTGACGCCGGAAATGCTGCACGTTTCCGCGCTGGTCGCGATGGCCGAACTCATGCTCTCGGGTTGCACGACGTCGAGCGACCATCTTTATTTATATCCCAACGGGGGCAGGCTCGATGACACGATCGCCGCTGCGCGCGCGATAGGCTTGCGCTTTCACGCCTGCCGCGGCGCGATGAGCGTCGGCGAAAGCGCAGGGGGTTTGCCTCCGGATGTGTTGACCGAGACCGAGGACGCGATCCTGCGCGACACGCGCCGCGTGATCGAGTCGTTCCACGACACTGCGCGATTCGCGATGCTGCGTATCGCCGTCGCGCCGTGTTCGCCCTTTTCGGTTTCGCGCGATCTGATGCGGGAATCGGCGGCGATCGCCCAAAGCTACGGCGTCGGCTTGCATACGCATCTCGCCGAGAACGATAACGACGTCGCTTACTCACGCGAGCGTTTCGGATGTACGCCGGCCGAGTATGCGGAACAACTGGGCTGGACCGGCCCTCACGTCTGGCATGCGCACTGCGTCAAGCTCGATGCAGACGGCATCGAGCTCTTCGCTCGGTCAGGTACGGGGGTCGCGCATTGCCCGACCTCGAACATGCGGCTCGCCTCGGGCATCGCACCCGTACGGGCAATGCTCGACGCAGGCGTCCCGGTCGGCTTGGGCGTCGATGGCTCGGCGTCCAACGATTCCTCGCATCTTGTCGCCGAAGCACGGCAGGCAATGCTACTGCAAAGAGTCGAGAGCGGACCGGAAGCGCTGTCGGCGCGCGAGGCGCTGACACTTGCGACCCGGGGCGGTGCACGCGTACTGGGACGCGACGATATTGGCGAGCTCGCCGCCGGCAAAGCGGCCGATGTCGTCGCCTTCGACTTAAACGACATCGGCTTTTCCGGCGGTCTGCACGATCCGCTCGCGGCATTGGTATTCTGCGCACCGGTGCGCGCAAATCTGTCGGTGATCAACGGTCGCATCATCGTGCGCGACGGCGAATTGCAGACCGTCGACCTGCCGCCGATCGTCGAGCGCCATCGCGAACTTGCGCGACAGCTCGTATCCCGCGTCTAACGGTTTTTCCGTGCAACTGTCGCTGCGCTTTCTCATTCCGCTGCTGCTGGCGCTCGGTGTCTTCGCCTACGCCGCGGTGCCGTTTGTCGATGAACTGCTCGTTCGCTGGTTCGTTCGCGACCTCGACATCCGCTCGAATCTCATCGCGACGACGCTTCAGGAGCCGCTCGACGAGTTGATCAAGAGCGATTCCGACGCGCGTATCTCGGCGCTGCTGACGCGATTGACTCGCGACGAGCGGCTGTACGCCGTGGGACTGTGCCGATCGAAGACCGCGACTCCGATCGCGACTCGCGATTTCCCGAAGGATATCGCGTGCTCGACGCTTGCTGCCCACGCGACCGACGCGCGGCAGTTGATCCGTACACCGCGCGGCGTGCTGCACGTCGCGGTCCGTCCGGTCGATTGGGTAACCCCCGACGACGCCGAGCTCGTGTTCGTCCACGACATGACGTTCATCGAACGGCGGAGCGACGAAACCAAGCGTTACCTGTTCTATTTCTTCATCGCGCTAGGGTTGATCGTCGCGCTCATCACCGTCGTCATCGCGCAATTGTCGTGGCGGGGTTGGGTGGTGGGATTGCGCGCGCTGCTGCGCGGCGAAGGCATTCTGCGCCCCGCGACGATGGTGACGGTTCCCGAGCTGAAACCGATCGCGCGCGACGTGCGCGAGCTGATCCGCGAGCTGGAACGCCAATACCGCCCGCTGGACGAGAGCCAGCAGCGCTGGACGCAGGCAACGTTACGTGCGGTGCTGCGCGGTGAGCTGCACGGCAATGACATCATCGTCGTGTCCAATCGTGAGCCTTACATCCACGTGCGCACCAAAGACGGCGTGCGCGTGCAGCGGCCAGCGAGCGGCCTCGTGACCGCGCTCGAGCCGGTGATGCGTGCGTGTTCCGGCACGTGGATCGCGCATGGCAGCGGTTCGGCCGACCGCGAAACCGTGGACCGCAACGATCGCGTAGCGGTGCCTCCCGGCAATCCGGTCTATCAAATTCGGCGCATCTGGCTTACGCCGGGAGAAGAGACGGGCTATTACAGCGGCTTTGCCAACGAAGGACTCTGGCCGCTGTGCCACATTGCGCATGTGCGGCCGACGTTTCGCTCCGCCGATTGGGAACACTACAAGACCGTCAACGCGCGCTTCGCCGACGCTGTCGTACACGAAGCACAAAGCGACGACCCGATCGTTCTCGTGCAGGATTATCACTTGGCGCTCGTACCGCGGATGATTCGCGAACGATTGCCCAAAGCGACAGTCATCGCGTTCTGGCACATCCCCTGGCCCAACCCCGAGGCGTTCGCGATCTGCCCCTGGCGTGTCGAGCTGCTGGACGGCCTGCTGGGCAGCAGCATCTTGGGCTTTCACACGCAGTTTCACTGCAACAATTTTCTCGATACCGTCGACCGCACGATGGAAGCGCAGGTCGACCGCGAGACCTTCACCGTCACGTGCCGTGGTGCGCGCACGGCGGTCCACCGTTACCCGATCTCGATCGAGTGGCCACCGGCGCCGCTCGCGAATGCCCCATCGATCGATCAGGCACGCACGGCGGTGCGCGAACGCCTGTCGCTGCCGCGCCGGCACGCACTGGGATTGGGGATCGACCGCCTGGATTACACGAAAGGCGTCATCGAACGGTTCAACGCAGTCGCCCGACTCCTGGAACTCGAGCCACGCTGGATCAGTCACTTCACCTTTGTCCAGATTGCCGCGCCAACGCGCGGCATGATCGCCGAGTATCGCGACTACGCGCTGCGTGTGCAGGCGCTCGCCGACGAAATAAACGCGCGCTTTCCTCGCGCCAAATATCCGCCGATCGTGTTGCTCGCACAGCACCACGAGCCCGATGAGGTGTACGAATACCATCGCTCCGCCGATGTCTGTTTCGTGAGTAGCCTGCACGACGGAATGAACCTGGTCGCCAAAGAGTTCATCGCCGCCCGCGACGATGAAGCCGGGGTACTGGTATTGTCGCAATTCGCCGGCGCGTCGCGTGAACTTCCCGAGGCGCTGATCGTCAATCCCTACGATGCCGACCAGTGTGCGGCGGCGTTGCATCTCGCGTTAACGATGCCGGCGGACGAGCAGCGTGATCGCATGCGGCTGATGCGCAATCTCGTCCGTGAATTCAACGTCCATCGGTGGGCGGGCAGGATGTTGCTCGACGCCGCGGCAATGCGCCAGCGCAGCCGCTTCCGGCGTCATCCGACGTGATGCGCGACCGAACCGACGTTCACTCCCGCGCGCTGCGCTCGGTGCCGCCGCCGTTGCGCGCGGACTGCGCGTTGTTTCTCGATATCGACGGCACCTTAGCGGAGCTGGCGCCATCGCCTGACGCCGTGCGAATAGATCACGCCGTCGCCGCTGCATTACCGAGGATTTCCGAGCGTTTGGGTGGCGCGCTCGCGCTGATCACCGGGCGCTCGATCACCGGCGCCGATCGCCTCTTCCTGGATCTGATCCTGCCAATCGCCGGTCAACACGGGTGCGAGCGCCGCGACGCGAACGGCACGCTGCACTTGCACGCCCCAGCCAAAGCAACGTTAACAAAGCTACGCAAGCTATTTAGCGATCTCGCGGCGCGCCATCCCGGTCTAGTGCTCGAAGACAAGGGCGCCACACTCGCGCTGCACTACCGGCAAGCGCCGGAGCTCGCCTCGCACGTGCATCGCACGTTGCGCAGCGGCACGGCGGAGGCGGGCGCTACCGGCTATGAGCTGCAACCGGGCAAACGGCTCCTTGAAATTCGCCCCGACGGCCGCGACAAAGGCACCGCGATCTCCGATTTTATGCGCGAGCCGCCGTTTGCCGGACGCTTGCCGGTGTTCGTCGGCGACGACCGCGGCGACGAGCATGGGTTCGTCGTCGTCAAGCGGATGCGTGGGTGGCCGGTCAAAGTTGGTCCGGGCCCCACTGCCGCGCGCTATCGTCTTCCCGACATCGCGGCGGTGCGGCAATGGCTGCTCGGGCTCCTCTCGTCCCCCGCGGCGGCGGCGCCGTCAGGAACCGATGCGCAACCTTGATCTAGCGCTGATCGGCAACGGTCGCATCGGCGCATTAATCGACGCGACGGGTGCGATCGTCTGGGGATGCTTCCCGCAATTCGACGGTGATCCGACGTTTTGCGCGCTGCTCTCCGACCTAGACGCGGAGAATACTCGCGGCGTCTGGTCGATCGAGCTCGTCGATGGCGCGCAGGTCGAGCAGGCGTACGTCGCGAACACGGCGGTGCTGGTGACCCGGCTTTCCGATGCGCACGGAGGCATCGTCGAGTTGACCGATTGCGCGCCGCGCTTCACTCAGCACGGCCGCACCTATCAGCCGATGACCATCGTCCGCCGTCTGCGGCGCCTCGCGGGCAGTCCGCAAGTCGTCGTACGGCTGCGGCCCGCCGCTGCCTATGGGCGCGAGTCTCCCGCCGTCACGCTCGGCAGTCATCATGTGCGGTTTGTCGGACCTCAGTTCATCCTGCGACTCACCACCGACGCTTCGCTGACCGCGGTCCTAGAAGAGCGCCCATTCTTCGTCGAGGACACCGTCACAATGCTCTTGTCGGCCGACGAGTCGCTGATCGGGAGCATTCACGAAACCGGCCGGCGCTTCATCGAGGCAACGCAGGATTACTGGCGGACCTGGGTGCGGCGGCTGGCGATTCCATTCGAGTGGCAGTCGGCAGTGATTCGCGCGGCGATCACGCTGCAGTTGAACGCGTTCGACGACACCGGCGCCATTGTCGCAGCAATGACGACGTCGGTCCCCGAAGCACCCGATTCCGGTCGCAACTGGGATTATCGGTATTGCTGGCTGCGCGACAGCTACTTCGTCATCAACGCACTGAACCGCCTCGGCGCAACCGAAACGATGGAGCGTTATTTGCATTACATCGTCGGTATCGCGGCAGGCGCGCGCGATGCACCCTTGCAGCCCGTGTACAAGATCAATGGCCACGCGGCGCTCGTCGAAAGAGTCGAGACCGCACTCCCCGGCTATCGGGGCATGGGACCGGTTCGCGTGGGCAACGATGCCTATCGCCAGATCCAGCACGACGTCTACGGCTCGGCGATTCTCGCCGCGACGCACGTTTTTTTCGACGAACGGCTGACCCAGCGTGGCGACGGGGCGCTCTTCGCACGCCTCGAGCCGCTGGGCCGGCGCGCCGTGGCAACGCACGATCAACCCGACGCCGGTTTGTGGGAGTTGCGCGGCACGTTGCGCGTTCACACTTTTTCGAGCGTCATGTGCTGGGCGGCGTGCGATCGTCTTACGCGCATCGCGAGCAAGCTTGGTTTGCACGAAAAAGCACGCGCGTGGCGCGCGGAGGCCGATCACATCCATGCGTTCGTGCTTGCAAACTGCTACAGCGCGCAGCGCGGGAGCTTCGCCAGCACCGCCGGCGGGCACGGGCTCGATGCAAGTCTGCTTTTGCTCGCTGAACTCAACTTCCTGCCACCGACGGATGCGCGCTACGTCAACACGGTCAACGCGATCGAGCGGGATTTGCGGCGCGGCGACTTCGTGTTCCGTTACATCGAACGCGACGATTTCGGCGAGCCCGAAAATGCGTTCGTCGTGTGCACGTTCTGGCTTGTAAACGCGTTGGCCGCGATCGGCCGCAAGGGTGACGCGCGGGCGCTTTTCGAGCGGCTGCTGGCGTGTCGCAATCGACACGGATTGCTCGCCGAACACTTGCATCCGGCGACCGGCGAGCCGTGGGGCAATTTCGTGCAGACCTACAGTATGGTCGGGCTCATCAATGCCGCGATCCGACTGTCAATTCCCTGGGACGACGCGGTGTGACGCTTTGTCCGCTTAGCAGGGTGATACAGAAACCCGCCTGGCCGCGCAGGAGGCGTGGCAGGATGGAATGCACGAAGCGGCGAGCGACGTGTACCGAGACCGCCAGACCTACGTCCTCGTGAAGACCCGGGATGGATGGCGAGTAGAGGAGAACATTCGGCCCGCCCCCGCGATCGAGCAAGCCTCATCGCCAGCGCAGAGCGGTGCGCACCCCACGCGGGAAATGTCAGGCGGTAATCGAATCGTGGCTCCGCTGGTCATGCCAGGACCTGCTGAAACCGGTGACGAAAAGTGCGTGCGACGGCCGGGATATGCGCGGGGTAACTAGCCGTCAATGCTCTTCCCCTTGTGGCGTGTTGCGGCTATCGGCGTGAGAATCGAACGTGCCTCTATTCGGCGGATCCTCAGACACCCGGCCATTTCACGTCACAGTGTGCGCGGTGAGTAAGTGGGGTAGCTTGGTCACGAAGGAGGCGTATGCTGGCAATAATTTCGCCAAGTGCAAGTTGTTCGAGCGAGCGGTGCAACCAAGCGGACCGGCACGATATTTATGAGAATGCCGGAGGCAGAGGTTGGTCGCTTAAGAGCCGTTATGTAAACGGTGTCGTAGATTGAGAAAAGCGATTCCAGACATTCACTCAGTCAGCCTATTCCTCATACTTTCAATGTGTTGCATCGGCGCGCATGGTCTGTCGAAGGGGCGCCTTCGATAGCGCGCCGGGTGGCTGCTTCGACTGCAGCGCAGAACCGCGCAAAGACAGCGAGTTACGGAAAGGCTCAGGCTGTCGGCGGGACATCTCTGTCGAAAACTATCTTCCTGCGCCACGTGATCAACATCGTTGTAGCGAAAGCGATGTTCTGGCGTGAAGGATTAGTCGATTGCGCTTCCGCAAAGTCACCGCGACATACGACGTTCGACAACAGGCTTTCAGCGAATCTAAGACTAGCCTGAAGGTCGCTTCGACCTCGACGATATCCGCGGCGATCAGCGCCTCGGCGCGATTCGGCCACTCGAGCGTCAGCATCCTTCGCCAATTCCGTGGGTCACTATGCTTCCGTCGAAAAGAAACGGCGTTTCGGGTCTTTCGGCCCTGTACCCAGCGCAAACCAGCCCGCGGTCCTTCAACCGGGCGAGGCGCGTCCGTGTAGCGCGCGTGATCAGGCCGATCGCTTCCGCGATCTCGTGTGTGGAGCGGCCGTCCGCTCCTGCGAGCGTCTCGAGGATCGCGCGGTCGGTCGCATCGACGCTGTCTCGCGTGTTCGCGCCGTGCGGATCGTCACCCGGAAGCGCTGTCCGAGCTCCTCCAATACCGGCGGATCGAGCCCCGCGTCCGGCAGGCCGCAGTCATCCGCTGAACACCGCTTCCCCATTGCTCGATCAGGCCGAGCTCGTGGAACACGCGGCCGATCACGCGGTTGCGGAGTTTCGACACGCCTCGTTGCAGGTCTTCGACGGTTAGACGGAATGCAGCAATCCCGGATTCTCGACCTCGAGTCGATCGTCGAAGATCGAGACGCGTATCGGTGCGCCGCGTTGCGAATAGTCGGCGTGCGCCACCGCGTTGACGACAGCCTCGCGCACTGCAACCGGGGGCAGGTTCCAGCGCTCCTTGCGACGGCCGGCCCCGATCTCGGCGCGGTGGATCGATGCTTGCGAACGAATTCGAGGGCCGCGTCGACGGCCGCAGGCAGCGGAAGGCGAATCTCCATCCGGTCGACGATGACGCTTTTGTCGCTCCCGTGGAACCGCCCCGCCTGGATCCAGGCATCGGGAAAATGGCGTTCGCGGTCCTGGCCGAACAACAGGATGCCGCCGACCGTCGGGACTGTTCGCCGCTGATGGCTTGTCACAAGACGAAGCGTCTCGAGATCGTTCCGGCGCAGGCGGCGGGTCGGTGCACCACGCGGAAGCAGCTCGGAAGTCCAGCGCATCCGAGTCGAGATCAGGCATCGCTTGCTCGTCGTAGGCCTCGCCGCGCGAGCTGCGGCGCATTTCATCGACTAGCTCGCGCCGCGCCGCGATTCGTCGCCCCGATACGCACGTAGCCGCCGCGGGTCCATACCCTCGGACTTTACGTGATGCGGGGGCAATACTTCCAAGCGCCAGGGCGCCACCCGAGATCGACGTGGAGGCGAGGTGCGACAGTCGCTCGGGCCTTGCCCGCGGCGCTCAAGCGTTTTAACATCGCATACGCGAGGCTCGCCCATCCAGCGAGGCTCAAGTAGCGATCCGCGCTCCGACGCGCGCTGCGATCCGACTGTCAATTCCAAGGGACGACGCGGTCTGACGCTTCGTCCCCGCTTACTGGCGGATGCGCTCCACCGCGTGCCTGGACGATGGCGTCGCGCAACACTTCCGGTTGCTGCGCTCCCGAGACGGCAGTCTTGCCGTTGAAGATGAAGAAAGGCACACCCGATATCCCGGATTCTCGGGCTCGCTCATCTGCGCTCGCGACCGCCTCGGCCAGCGCATCCGATTCAAGGAAGGCTCGAGCCTCCACCGCGTTGTAACCGGCGTCCGCCGCCAGCGCCGGGAGCTCATCGCGATCGCCGATGAAGCGGCCTTCAAGGAAGTACGCGCGAAACAGCCGCTCGACGAGCGCGTCCGCGTCGCCGCTTTTTTTGCCAAACTCGTTGGCCGTCTCTTGCGCCCACGCAATCAGCCGATGCGTGTCGAGCGTATTGGGCTGGCGGGCAATAAGGTCGAACGCAAACGGAACGTCGACGGTGGCCCCGGCCGCTGTGATTCGCGCGTAGATTTCGGCTGCGCGCTCCGACCCGCCAAACTTGGTCTCCACATAGCGGCGGCGAGAAATCCCTTCGCGCGGCAAATCCGGATTCAATTGAAACGGATGCCACCGCACCGCGATGTCGAGCGCAGGTTCGCGTCCACGCAACGCTTTGAGCGCCATCTCCAGCCGCCGTTTGCCGATGAAGCACCAGGGACACACCACATCCGACACGACATCGACTCGCACCGTTTCCGCCATCATCATCCCTCTGTCATCCATCCTTTCAGCCGACACCTTACCAAAGTCGATAATAGCCCGAAGCTGCTTGCGATAATGCCCACTGGTTCCTTAAGGATTCCGGATGCCAGTCTCGCCAAGCTACGATGTATTCTGCCGCGTCGTCGATCATTTCGGCGACGCCGGGATCTGCTGGCGACTCGCGCGGCAACTCGCACGCGAACATGGCTTTGCCGTGACGCTGTGGATCGACGATCGCGCGGTGCTCGCCCGGATCGCTCCCGTACTCGATGCGCGATGCGATGACCAGATACGGAGCGGCGTGCGCGTGCGCCGGCTCGCCGCACCGATGCCGGAAGACGCTAAACCCGCCGACGTCGTCATCGAAGGATTCGGGTGCGGCGTGCCGGAACCGTATCTGGCGGCGATGGCCGCAAGGGCGCACGCGCCGGTGTGGATCAATCTCGAATATCTATCCGCGGAGGCGTGGATCGAGACGTCGCACGGACTGCCTTCGCCCAATCCGCGGCTGCCCCTGACGCGCTGGTTCTTCTTTCCCGGATTCACCAACCGGACCGGCGGCTTGCTCCGCGAGCACGATCTGCTCGCAACGCGCGATGCCGCGCTGGTTCCTGCGGAGGATTCAACTGTGCGCAGCCCGGAGGACGGGGGCGCGCCCGCCGAAGTGCTCACCGTCTCGCTTTACTGCTACCCGAATTCCGCGCTACCGGCGCTTTTCGACGTCTGGTCCGAGGGCGACAAGCGCATCGTGTGCAATATTCCGGACTGTGTTGCGCGCTCCGAACTCGACCGCTGGTTAGGCGGGAACGTTCCGCATCAAGGCACGCCGATCGAACGCGGACGGCTGACGCTTATCGTGCACCCCTTTGTCGCGCAGGACTCGTTCGACCGGCGGCTGTGGTCAAGCGACGTCAATTTCGTCCGCGGCGAGGATTCCTTTGTACGTGCGCAATGGGCGGCGCGTCCGTTTATCTGGCATATCTATCCGCAAGCCGCCGCTGCCCACGCAGCAAAGCTGGAAGCGTTCCTGGCGCGCTACACGAGCGGACTCCACGGCGTCTCCGCGGCTGCGGTACGCGACTTCTGGCGCGCCTTCAACGCGGGAGATGGAGCGGCAACCGCCACCGCGTGGCCGTCGCTTCGCGCGAGCCTCCCGGTGCTCTCGACGCACGGCCGGGCTTGGGCGAGCGCCCTCGCCCAGCAAAGCGATCTCGCGACGCGGCTGGTCAACTTTGCGGCAAGCCGTTTATAATATTGGGTTAATCCCGGAAATTCTCGCTGTCAGGGAAAATTTTCCCACGTCGCGAGTTTGCGTTTTCGACCGCGGCGTTTTTCGACAGCGCACCTTAATCGCAGGAATCGTTATGAAAATCGCTCAAGAAGTCCGCGCCGGCAACGTGATCATGATCGGCAAGGATCCAATGGTGGTCCAGAAGGCCGAGTTCAACAAATCAGGCCGCAATGCTTCCGTCGTCAAGATGAAGCTCAAGAACCTTCTCTCCGGCAGCGGCACCGAAACCGTCTACCGCGCTGATGAAAAGTTCGACGTCGTCCAATTGGAGAGAAAGGAAGTCACCTACTCGTACTTCGCCGATCCGATGTACGTCTTCATGGACAACGACTTCAACCAATTCGACGTCGAGCGCGAGAGCATGGGCGATGCGGTCAACTATATCGAGGAAGGACTTGCTTGCGAGCTCACGTTCTACGATGGCCGTGCGATTTCGGTCGAGCTGCCGAATTCGGTTGTGCGCGAAGTGACCTACACCGAGCCCGCGGTCAAAGGGGACACGTCGGGCAAGGTGATGAAACCCGCGAAGATCGGCACCGGCTATGAAGTGCCGGTCCCGCTTTTCGTCAGTACCGGCGACAAAATCGAAATCGACACGCGCACCGGCGAGTATCGCCGTCGGGTGTAGCTAGATTGGATAAATCAGCGAATTCGCGATGAGCTCGCTGTCGAAGATGGCGAGCTTGCTCCTGAATTTGAGCCGGTCGTCCTGCCACACGAGGACGTCGACATAACGGCCGGTGTTGAACACCTCGGTCGGCTCGTTCTGCTTCGTCCGTAACACGAGATAGCTCGCCGTGACGCCGTATCCGTCGGTTCGCTGCGCCTGCAAGACGATTCCGCTGACGATATGACGCTGGTAATACGGCGCGTGGAAGAGCGTTTGCGTGATCGCGTAGACGCGATCGCGCAACATCCCCTTGCTCTCGAACGCGAGTGTGGCCAAAGGTAGTCCGCGGTCGAAGTTTTCGCGCGGTTGCACCCGGTAGAGGCAGTCGTCGACAAAAAACTCCGGCCACTCCGCATAGCGCTGCTCGTCCAAGCAGGCCGCGTATGCCGCGTAGAGGTCGAGGATTGCGAAGCGCAGCGCGGGATCCGCAGCCGGGGCGGACGCGGCCGTTACGGACGCAGCTACCAACTCACTTACCAACTAAAGCTCCATCACTTTGCGGTAGTAGCCATACATCCCGCGAATCAGCGTCTCGGTCACCATGTGTTCGGTGTTGGCGATATCGCGGCCGCCCAACTCGATGATTGTGCGGCCAGCAGGGCTTTGCGTCATACCGTCCTGCGAGAGCTCGATCACTTCGCCGTCGTCGGCGGAGACGTACCCCGCCGGACCGAAGAGATTCGCCTGCCGCAGCCTGCGGCGGGTCATTTCTTCGCTGTCGTCCTTGAACCCGAAATGCGTCCACACGAAGTCGAACGAACCCGGTCCTTTGGGCATGATTTGCCGCGTGGACAATGAATTCACCTGCTGCTGCAGAACGACACTGGGGAAAATCGTCTGCATGACGACGCTCGGACCGTTCCACCAAGGCTCGGAGACGACGTCAAGAACGCGTGCATCGTCGAGCGCCAGGTTCTCGCGGAACGTCGTGACGCCTTGGGTCACTGCGGCCTTGCCGCCTTGGTTGCGGCTCGACACCATCGCCGCATGGCGGCCGTGCTCATCCATCAGCATTCGCGACTTCTGGTCGGCCCGCCACAACCCGAAGGTCACGAACCAGGTGTGCAAGAGACCCGGATGGTATGGGTCCTTGATGTTCTCCTGCATAAGCTTCCAGTTGCCGGGTATCCGTTGCCGCGAATAGCCGAGAATGGTGAGCTCGCGCCCGTCGAACGTGCGGTCGAAATATGGCAGGATCGTTGGTCCGAGGTAATCCGCTAGCGGTGGCACCGCAGCGTCGAACGACGCAAACACCACACCGTTGCGCACATCGACCTTGAGCTTGGTCAACCCATGTTCGTGCGGGGCGAAATCCGGCGGCATTCCGCCTTCGACCTTGCCTTCGTTCTTGACGCCGCGGCGCAATGGGACACCGATCAGGTTGCCCGTCAGGTCGTAATTCCACTGATGGTAGGGACAGACAAAATCGCGGCGGTTCCCGAAGTTCTGCTGGCAGAACGCCACGCCGCGATGCGCACAGCGGTTTTCGACGACATGAACCGCGCCGTCGTGATTGCGCACCACGACGACACTCCGCTCGCCGATCCATGAGCGCTTGAAGTCCCCCGCGCGTGGAATCTCGGCGGCCAGGCCGACGTAACACCAATGGCCCGAATAGAAGAATCGCTCGAGCTCGCGCTGATAGATGTCAGGGTCCGAGTACAGCCAAAACGGAACGCGACTCACCTCGCGGTTTGGCCATTCGCGACGCATCAGCAGTGGATAAGGCGCATTCACGGGGTCTGCATCATCGCGCTTTCTTATGCGACATCTTCTCCCCGCGGGGCCTTATGCTCGGCAAGGCGCTCTTTGCGCAGTTGCCTGACCAAGGCCATCGTTTCCGTTTGCGATGCGATCGGGCGGGCGCGAACCTCTTTCAAGACTGCGAGGGGCGTTTTGGGCGTTGCCGCCTGATCACGTCCCTGACCAGCCGCTAGTTCGACCTGGACCCAAAGCCGTAGCCAGCAGCGCGATCGGGTTCGTTGACATTCCCCGATTGGAGGCCATCGTTTTGGCCCCGCTGCAAATGCACGACCTGCTCGTGCTGCGGCGCAAACGCGCGGCGAAGCGCCGCGAATAGGCGTAGCGCCTTGTGGGTGTTGTCTTCCTGAAAGTTACAGACGAAGACATCGATGGTCGTGTAACCGGATTCCGGCCAGGTATGAATGGCCAGATGCGATTCCGCCAGCACCACCGTACCCGTGACACCCTGCGGTTCGAATTGATGAAAGGATTCGCCCAGCGCACGCAGATCCGCGCGCATCACCTCGCGCAAACAAAGCGCCCTGAGCTCGGACGCGGACATCGAACAAGCCTTGCCGCAGTCGTACCAATCGGCAACGACGTGAAAGCCCGTGCCTTGCGGCAACTTGATTTCATATGCGGTGCCTTCAGCCAGATTATTGTTCATACTCGAGCTCCCGGGGTATTACGTTGAAAAAACGAAGCTTCGTCGACCGCACGCGGCCATTCGAAGATAAGCGAGGCCGAGCCAAAGACGCCTCGCCTTCTTGCGTTCCTTCAGGAAAACGGGGGATCGAGTCGATTCAGACGGATATATGACACGAAGAACCCGGTGCGCGAAAACGGCATCGATCTCGAGCGACCTAGGGCGCAATTCGTTGCACGAGCATAGAGCCAATCCACGAATGCCTCCCTGTACGATCGAGTCTTCGGCTACGCACGCCGGCCGAGGCGTTTGGCGTTTCCCGTGGCCCGCCGATGAACTGGCTTTAGACCCGCATGCGCGAGGCGCGCAGCCGAACGTGACAAGCGCGACGACTCTGTAATGCCTAACGACAACGCGTCTTTGATTAGCGCCGACTGACGCCCCAGTGCCTGACCGACGGTGCGACTTCCGGCCAGCGATGCCAGCGATGAGGTTGTCGCGAGCGCTTGCAGGAACCACCGCGATCCGAGTTCCAGGTTGTGCCGGGTCATTTGCGTGGCAAGTCCTTGCCACGCGTCGGCGGACGCCGCAATCTTTTCGCTGCCCATCAACCTGAACTCATTTCGATCCCGTGCACTCGGCCGTGGTCCGGTGAGCATCAGGCGCCCCGAGCGGCGGGCGATAACCTGCGCCGAGGCGCTCATCATCTCCGCGCTCTTGCGCATGAAATCGCACCACACGAGCAGCGAGGCCGTGGCGGGCCGTAGAGAATTGCGTCTTGTCATGTTTTTGGTTTCGCGTTCAAGTTTGGCTTACTTTGGCTAGCTTTGGTTGGCCGCGATTATAACGTACCGCCAAGTCTCATCCCGCTCGATACACGTCGAGCAAGCAACTTAACCAACGTCTTCGCTGGTGTGGGCAGCGCCGGAGCGGTCATCGGAGTGAAGGCTTTTTCTGGATGCTCGACGTTGCCTGGTTTTTCTTCCCCCGAATGATGACGGAAACCTCTCCATCCGGTTCCAAGGTAGCGGCTTTGACCGTAGCCAAATCCTCGCAACCGTGCTGCCGCAACTTGCTCATTAGGTCGTCCTCGGTGAGGAACTGCCGTCGAAGGTTGGCCCGCATCACCCGTCCGTTGCGGACTAGCGGCAGCGGCCGGGGTTCGGCGAATCGGTTGAACCAGCGAAAACGCAGTGCCAGCCAGTCAAGGAGTAAGGTCCACCCGATGAGCGTTACCACCAATACCGCGCCGTCGCTCACCGTTCGGTACTCTCCGGCCATCGCGTTTTGCGCTGCATCGGCGACCAGCACCAGGAGAAGGATATCGGCGATTCCCACGGCACCGACGTCACGGCGGACGACAAAGCGAAACAGCAGAAACAATAGTTAGTACATGAGGCTACCGCGAACAAGCAATTCGAGGGGGGAGACGCTAAAACCGAAGAGCTCAGACCAATCGATCATGGCCGCCCCGACTCATTCGGCGCATAAAGGCGGAAACCAGCTCTAAGGCCGGTTCTCCGCGAAGGACTGCACTGTGCAGCAACTGCTAGGGGCTACCAGTAAACGTGTTGCCCCTGGTTCTTCGACCAACTTTCAGAAATGTTCCGCGCGTCGTCTTCGGAGCGTGGCTTGACGCCCATGAAGATGCCACCTTCCTTGATTCCCTTCTCATAATGCTTGACGCGCTCTTCGGGGATGCCCCAGCCGACCATTGCGCCGACCAAGCCCCCGGCCAGACCACCGGCTCCTGCACCTGCGAGGGCGGCGGCTATCGGACCTGCGATCACCAACCCCAACCCCGGAATTGCGATGGACGTCCCTACCGCGGCGATGGCTGCGAGAACGGCACCTACGGTACCGCCGATCGCACCGCCGACGCCGGCGCCTTCGGCCGCCTTTGTACCGAGTTCGGTATCGCCCGCCGGCTTATCGGAAAAGTATTTTTTCCGCGTATCGTCGGACATGACGAGATTGACATCGTCCTTCCCGTACCCGCGCCCGGTCAACGAGTTATAGGCTTGCTCGGCACTATCCCGGTCACGAAATAAACCCGTAACCATGCGATCTTTATTCTCCATGACATGTTCCTTTCGCTGTGTGCGCGGCTTGAAAGACCGCTTTATCGACTCTAAGCGATCGGATATCTGCGCCGAATAGGAAGGCCCCTGGTTCGGTTGTCGGCGAGTGGCTTACACCACGCCCGACGCACGTTGCCGCTAGCGACCCAGGTGCGAAGCGTACGTTGCTACGCGAGACGGTGGGTTGTCAGACAGGCTGCGCCACAGCCCCACCGGATGCAGACCCGCGCAGAGCAAGCGCCACGCAACCATTCGCGTGATTCGCATGATGTCGCGCACCGGGGCGAAATGGCTCGAGCGTGCCGCTAGTGGGTACAGAGCCTCGATGGTCACTGGCGTCGTGCGGAAGCCCTTGCGTGCGGCGGCGATGAGTATTTCGCTTTCGAACACAAATCCGTGCGCGCAATCGTGCGCTGGCCGCACGCTTAAAAGCAACTCGGCGGGGTAAAGGCGAAACCCCGACTGCGAGTCGACGATACGATGCCCGGCCGCCCAGCCGATCCAGAAATTGGCGATGCGATTCGCGCGGCGGCGCGATCTCGGAGCATTCTCGAACCCAATGAGTCGTGCGCCGATAACAATATGGCGTGGATGGTGGCGCGCGGCTTCGATGAGCCGTGGTATGTCCTCGGGCCGATGCTGGCCGTCGCCGTCGAGGGCAACGACCGCGACGGCGCCATGTTCGAGCGCGTGCGAAAAACCGCGAACGAGCGCGGCGGCCTTGCCGCCATTCGTTTTGTTGCGCAGAACGGTCGCGGGGAGGCCGCGCAGCGCCTTTTCGAGCGGTTCATCCGATCCGTCGTCGACAACGACGACGCGCGGCAGGATGGCGAGCGTGCGCTCGACAATATTGCGGATCGACGCCGTTTCGTTGTACGCCGGAATTACGACCCAGATGCCCGGGTGTGCGCCGCTCAAGCGCGTCTCCGAGAGCCGCATTGACGCCAGGCCGTCTGCTGTTTCATGCCGCCGCCTGAATCGCGCGTTTGCGGTCGCGCCAGGAGCGCAACGCCGTCGGCAACGACGCGAGACAGTTTGCGTAATAGACGAAGCGGAATAACCACAGCCGCGGTCGGACCGGTCCGACGCGTTCGAATACCTGGCCCGCCAAAAGGGATGTAACCGCGTCCTGGACTCCTAGCGCGTTGCGCGGATCCATGAAAAGCCGGCGGATGATAGGAGAAGTCATTCGATAGATGAACCACGAAAATGTCGTCAGTCCGCGGCGGACGTCGCGCTCGAATTGCGCAGTGAGGCGCGGCGCAGCCGTAGAGTCGGCCAAGATCTGGTCGACGACGTCGGCGCCCAGAGCGGCGCTGTTCATCGCGAGATAGACACCACTGGAAAACACCGGATCGACAAACGCCCACGCGTCGCCGACCAGCAAATAGCGCTCGCCCGCCATCCGCGTGCACTCGTACGAGTAATTGCCGGTGGCCGTCGCGGGTCCGGCAAGCCGTGCCGTGCTCAACCGTGCAGCAAGCTCCGGACAAAGCGCAATCGTGTCCAACAAGAACTGCGTTGGATCTGTTTTGCGCGTCTTGGTGTAGTACGGCCAACAGACCGCGCCGATGCTCGTTGTTCCATCCTTGAGTGGAATGAACCAGAACCAACCGTGCGCAAACCAGAATATGCTGATATTGCCTTCGGCCGCTCCCTCCAGTCGCTGGGCGTCGGTGAAATGCCCGTAGATCGCGGCGCTGTTGTGTTTGCGGTTCTTGCGCTTGAAACCAAGCAGATTCGCGAGAAAGGTATCGCGGCCGGAAGCATCGACCAGGAACTGCGCTCGCCACTGCGACCGGGTGCCGTCGTCGTGCTCGACGTTGAGAGTCGTCGGCCCGGTGGGCGTGAACCCGGCGGCGCGCACGCGCGCTCCTTCGTGCACCTTCGCTCCTTTGCGGCGCGCATTGTCGAGCAGCAGATGATCGAATTGCGAGCGCCTTACCTGATAGCCATACGGCCACCGCTTGTCGAATGCATCGCCGAAATCGTAGGTCCTGCGGTCTTCATGCGCCGGCGAGTTGAACTCGGCTCCGCGCTTGACAAGACCGATGCGCTCGACCTCTTCGCTGATGCCCAGCCGCTCGAACAGCCCCATGTTTTGTGGCAGCAGCGATTCACCGATGTGAAAGCGTGGATGGCGGTCCTTGTCGCAGACGACAACATTGCGACCGCGTTGCGCCAACAGCGCGGCAATCGTCGAACCGGCGGGGCCGCCGCCGACGACAAAGACGTCGCACTCCTGGATCGTGTGAGACATGAGTGCCTGATTCTAGACGATTCGCAAGCGCCGTAGCGACGGCGCGCGCGGGCGTGCTTTTAGACCAATTTGCTTTGACGCCGGACCATCATGCCAACACAAGACCGGCGTAAACCCGCATTGCAAGTCCACGCCTGACAGCGTTCGCGCGCCAACGTGCTAGTCGAACGGGAGCGATACCTCCGAATCGATACGCTTTAGGTCGCGTCTAGCGCCGAAGACGTCCGAGAATATAGCCGACGGCGACTGCGATGCCTATCGCGGCATAAGGGCGCGCTTTAATGTACTCCGCACCCGACTCGACCAAGGCACTGGGGGCTTCCGCAACGGCGTCGTACTTGTGCGACGCCCAGTCCGAAGCAGCGTGGGTTCGCTGCGCGATCGTGTCCACCGTCTCCGTTACCGCGGACTTCGCCGAGGCTATCGTATCGGTGGCTGTAGCCGCGACCCGATCGGCGGCCGTTTTTACTTGATCCGCCGCGGTATCGATCGCCGTAGTTTTTCTGCCGGTTTCGTTCATCCTGTTTCCTCCGATAGTTTGGTTGCCGTGACCGCAATGTTTTGACCCAAACCCTCGTGCGCCACGCATGAGGACTCGGCCCATTCTGCCGGCCACGGAATTCACGATAAATATATCGAAAGTTGTCTGCGCACGGTAGGCCCAATGCTTTTTCTATTGTCGGCTTGCTCCTACCTTCGACGTTGGGACCGGCACTTGCCGCGGCTTTCGTCACGGCGCTCTTGCTGTTGACGCGGCGCCACGAATCTACCGCGCGTCTACTGATGGCAACCTGCTGTATTCGACCGACCCGTTCTGCACACACGAGGCGGCTCGCTTGATCGCGTAACATAGGTCGACGTGTCACGCATCCGACCTCGCAACATTTGCGATTCACCTGCACATGGCGAAATGATCCGGTGAACAAACAAAGCAATGCTTTCACACTGGACGTAGCGAACGACGCAATCGTCAATCTGCGCGAGCGCCTCGCCAGGACGCGCTTCCCCGATCAATCCCCCAGGTGCGGCTTGGGCGTACGGCACCGACGTTGCCTGGATGCGCGAGCGCATCGACTACTGGTGCAGTCAATTCGACTGGCAGGCGGAGGAGGCGCGACTCATTGCATTTCCGCAATACAAGGTGGCATTGCACGGCATCGAGTTGCATTTCCTGCATGTTCCGGGCAAAGGCCCCAACCCCTGCCCTTTGCTGTTGTCGCACGGCTGGCCAGGCTCGGTGTTTGACCAGTAGATCCAGGGCACCCGGCCGCAGACGCTCGCATTCGCGCTCACCGATTCGCCGGCGGGACTGGCCGCATGGATCGTCGAGAAGTTTCGGGCATGGTCCGATTGCAGTGCGATTTGGACTCGGTGTTCACCAGGGATCAGCTTCTCGCGAATATCAGTCTCTACTGGTTTACCGGCGCAATCGGCCCGTCGTTCTGGCCGTACCCGCGCGCATGCACGGGCAGTGGCCGATACCTGAAGGCGAAATGGTGCGAGTGCCGACCGGCTACTGCGAATTTCCGCGCGAAATCCTGCGCCCTCCACATTCGCTGGCGGCACGCATGTTCCCCGACATCCGCCGCTGGAGCGTGATGCCGCGCGCGGTCATTTCGCGGCGATGGAAGAGCCCGAGGCGCTAGCCCGCGAAGTGCGGAAGTTCTTCCGGGCGCCGCGCGACTAGCACGGAGATCGTGGTCCATGAGCATCTAGGGCGTGTTAACACTAATCATTGAATTTGTGAGATACTGCGTGAATGGAAATCAGCGAAGCGCAGTACCGCCTAATCGAGGACTGTTTGCCGATTCAGCGCGGCAATGTGAGCCTGTCCAATGTGCGGGTGTTGAACGCCATCCTGTACGTCGCCGAACAAGGCTGCAAGTGGCGCGGTCTGCCGCAGCGGTTCGGCACACCATCTACACGCGCATGAATCGCTGGTCGAAGAGCGGGGTGCTGGATCGGGTATTCGCCCAGTTGCAGCATGCTCAGATCGTCCGGGTCAAGATCGAAGCAGTCGGTTTGGACAGTACGGCGGTCAAGGTGCATCCGGACGGGACGGGGGCTCTAAAAAAAACGGCCCGCAAGCCATCGGCAAGTCCCGCGGCGGCTGGACCACCAAGATTCATATGGTTGCCGCGAATGCTCGAACGGCCATAACGTTTACCTGGTCGCCCGGCCACGCCCACGATGCGCCCGAGGGGCGCACGCTGCTGCGCAAAATGGGCAAGGTGCCGTGGCCCATGCATCTGCTCATGGACGGGGCCTACGAAGGCGATGAGACTCGGCAATTGGCACTCGATCTGGGCTTTATCCCCGTCGTTCCGCCGAAGCAGAATCGGGTGACACCATGGGAATACGACCGCGCCATGTACAAGCGGCGCAACGAGATCGAACGGCTGTTTCGCCGACTCAAGGGCTTTCGGCGCATCTTCTCGCGCTTTGAAAAGCTGGATGTGATGTTCGTTGCCTTCATCAATTTCGCGCTTATCGTCGATGGGCTGCGTTAGTGTGAACAGGCCCTAGCTCGCGTTGTCGCGATCGAATTGCTCACCGGCAGGTTTTGCAACTTTCTTTACCCGGCGACGCCTTATGCGCTGCACAGCGACAAGGGAATCTTTATGGGAGCAGTTCATACCAAACTCCCCGCCCACCGCCGTGCCGCGCGAGGCGGCTCTGGTCAACCAGCGCTCTGAAGTGCTGCTTCATTGTATTGCGGTTGCCGCGAGTGAGTCGGATGGCATCGCCCATAGTGACCCGGCCGTGCTCGCGTGCGAACTCGACGATCTGCAGCGACAGCTGCGGCAGCGGTGCCAAAACTAGCTTCTCGCGTTCGACCTTCTTGTTGAGACGTCGCACCTGCTCGGCGAGTGACCGCAGAAAAAACGTGAGCCACGGTTGCCAGTTCGGCGCATCGGTCCGAATCGTGCCCTGCGTTTGTCGCAACGCCAGATAGTAGGCCTCCTTGTTCAGCTCGATCACGCTCTCCAGCGAGCTGTAGGACACGTAGGCGTAGCCCGCCCGCAGGAGCAGCAGCGTAGTTAGCACTCGACTCAGGCGGCCGTTGCCGTCCTGGAAGGGGTGGATTTCGAGGAAGACGACCACCCACAAGGCGATCAGTAACAACGGGTGCAGGCGCTCAGAACCGCGTTCGCCCTGCATCCAGGTCACGAGCTCGGTCATGAGGCGCGGTGTGTCGAAGGGCGTGGCCGTCTCGAACACCATGCCGATCTGGGACCAGTTTTCGTCGAAAGCGACTACGCTATTGGACGAGCTCTTATAGTTACCGCGATGCCACGCGTCCTTTTCGCTGTAGATCAATAAATCGCGATGCAATTGCTTGATGTGGTTCTCGGTAAGTGTGATGTCCTGCCAAGGAAAACACCAAGTTCATGACCTCGGCGTAGCCCGCTACTTCCTGCTCGTCCCGACTGGTGAAGGTCTTGATCTGCAGGTGCGACAGCAGGCGCTCGACTTCGCCATCGGACAGCTTGCTACCCTCGATGCGGGTGGAGGAACCGATGCTTTCGACAGTCGCGACACGCCGCAGCGCCGAAAGGCGGTCGGGCGCGAGCGTGCCCAGCGCGCGCCACGCTCCTTTAAACTCATCGAGCGGCGGAGACCACGCCAACACTTAGCACTCCGGACAAGAAAAAGCCCAACCGGTGAGAGTTGGGCTTTGCGTATTGGTGGAGGTGGCGAGAATCGAACTAGACCGGTTGTCATAGGAGGCATCGAGCGAGCGAGCTTGTAGTTCGTGCCCTTACCCGTTCCGTTACCCGTCGTTACGATGAGAGCAATACCGATGATGCGGATTTGGCTACACCGCGCAGAGCTCAACGCCATGGTGACCCGCGAGCTTCAGAAGATTGCTGGGTGCGCTGGGTCGACGTTGATTGCCGGCGCTCAGATCTCTGTCGCGGACTTCGAACACTCGAACTGGGCAGATTTCACGGTAGCGCCGGCGCCAGGTTCCGATCAGAACCTAGTGCGGGCGGTTGCCGGCGGCGTTGTGTCTACTGCGCGGGAGCTTTACAACGTGGTGGACTGAAGCCTCCTCGCCGACACTCGAGTCAACTCAGTTTCACCGCGAATCCGCGCTGGATGCCGAGACGGGCCATCATCGATTCGTACCGCCGCCGGACGTGCGAAGCCTCGGCGAGATCGACCTTGTATCGCGGGTGCCGCAACGCCCACCCCAGGATGACGAAGTCCGCAAGCGACGGCTTATCCGCGAAGAGCTCCTGCGCAGCCAGTCTGCTGTCCATCACGGCACCAGAGGGATTGCAACGCAGGTCGCCCAAGTGCTACCTTTTGGGTACTAGAACTCCGGAGAAAACGAATGGCACGCAAGCCTCAGGTAACGGTTGAGCCACGGGCGAACGGGCGTTGGGCAGTCCAAACGGACGGAACGCAACGGGCCGATTCGTTGCACGACCGGAAGAGTGATGCGTTAGCGCGAGGGCGAGAGCTCGCGGGCAACAAGCAGGCCGAACTCGTCATCAAGAACGAGGCTGGTCGCGTCGCCGGCAAGGATAGTCACGGGAATGACCCGCGGCGAAGCAAGGGCTGATCGCGCTCAGGTGGGAGTCAGTGCGGCGCTGCGCGTGTCTTGCTGAGGGCGTTGGATTGCCACGCATTGGCATCAACCAAGAATCGATTGCGCTCGTCATTTGGGCGTCGCAAGCGATTCCTGCTCCGGACGACGTAGCGAGATATCGCGCTATTGGGCTCGAACCGGTCATTGCTTCTTGACCGCGCCCTTTGCGCGGACCTGGGCTATCAATTTCGCGCAATCGCTATCCTTTCCCGGCCCCGTTTCGATGAACGGCAGCAGTGCGAGCAGGGGGTTCACCGCAGCCAGCAATGCGGCACCGGCGATGCGCGCCGCGATTGGCCCTATTTCCGGCTGTACCTTCGGATCCTTGAAGGCGCCCTGCAGATGAATGGGCGAGCGCAAGGCGAAGAAGCTGGGGTCCTTGGGCTCGGGGTGGAACACGAGATCGAGACGCTCGCCTCGTAGATCAATGGGACCCGTCACGGTCACGACGGTATCGGTCGTGTCGATGACAAACGCTTGGGGCGTCGCAACACCGTCCTTCACCGTGAGGTCAGCAACCGCGCAACGCAGTCGTATCTGCCGATTACGGGTGCCCAGCAAGGTTATGGCCTCCGCTAGGTCGAGACCCAGCAGTTCGACAAGGAACAGGCTTACCTGACCGCCGTTCACCGCCAGTGCGATCGGGCCGTTGCTCGTACCAAGCAGCTCCGCAACCGACTCTCCACGGCCGGTGAGCTTGGCTCGGCCGTAGAGCGTGCCAAGCGCCTCCTTCATCGCTTGCGACTCGGGAAACAGGCGCGAGAGCTCGAGTCCCTGGAAGTTCATCTCCATGTTGCCACGGACCGGTTTCGTTCGCCCATCGAGCGAGACATTGCCGGAGATGCGTCCGCCGGCAACGCTGAACGAAAGGGGCTCGAGGCGCAGCAGCGAGTCTTTGAGTATCACGTGCGTCGCAAGCGCATCGATCGGCAGTTGCTTCGGCCTCAGCACCCGCTGCGCCTCCAGCCTGACGTCCGCGTCCATCTGATCCCAGTCCGCTGTAGAGAATCGCTCGCGCGGCAACACCTGCGACTTCGCTGCTTGCTCCGCTGCCTTGCGTTTTTGCGCCGTCGACGCCGTTTCGCCTGGGCCAGTCTTCGGCGGCGCGCCAATGATCGGGCCGAGATCGTCCAAATCGAGAAGCTTCGATTTCACGTTCGCCTGGAAGAAGGGCCGCTTGCCGCCGGTTCGGTAGGTGACATCGCCGCGCACGTCGCTATCGCCGATGCGGCCGGCGAAATCGTTGAAAAGCCACTCGGTGCCGGCATGACGCAACTGCCCCGCGACCTTGTACGGCGGCGTATCCGGAAGATTCATGCGGAACACCTTACGTAGATCCTTGAGCGTCTGACCACCAAGGCGCAACTGTAGGTCCAGCGTATCCAGCGTTGATGTGACGCTGCCTTGCGCCGCGATCTCGGTCTTTCCTATCGTCGCGTTTGCGACGAGCTGAATCGGCGAGTCAGCCAAGGGCTCGAGCGACGGAATGGTGGCAGACGCTTTCGCGACCTCGTCGCGAAACCTGCCGCTGGCGACGAGCTTGAGCTCTCCCGCCTGCCCCAAACTGCCGGAGACCTTGATGTCGAGCGCGGTCTTCTCGCCTTCATCGCGAAAGACAATAACGCCTTCCTCCAGCTGGATGCGGGAGAGCTTGATCGAACTGGGCTGCTGCTCGTCATCGCCGAAGCGCCAGGTGGCGCGCGGCCCGTTGATCTCGAAACCGGCCGCAGCTTTTCTGGCACTAAGAAACGGTATGACGACGTGGCCCCGAAACAGGGGAGGAATCGCGACGCGCGCGTGCAAGCCCTCGGCATCGACGAGGTTCGGGGTGCGCGCCCACACCGGGTTTCCGATTCGGAGCCGCCCGAGGTTAACCGCCGGCGGCCAGCCTAGGTCGATGTCGATCTCATCAATCTGCACCTCTCGCCCCAGGCGTTCGCCAACGCGCGCCTCCACCCACCGCTCCGCCCATTCGGACTGCACGATCAGGATCGCGATGGCGACGAGCACAATGGGCAACCCAACCAGGGCAGCAAGCGTCAGGAAGATAGGGCGCCCGATGCTTTTGCTAGCCACAGCGCTACCTCGCTTGCGAATGGGTGTCCCTCCACGAGCGCGGACTTGCTCATTGGCCGCGATCACCGTGGGTCAAACCGGATTGCCATTTGTTGTGCCATCTCGCGCATGCGAGCCGGCTCACCGAGATAACGGACGAAAACGAGCGCTCGTTGACGCGTACTCACCCTGCCTCTGGCGCAGGACGACGATCTTCGGTCGGTCACTTCGGTACACCATCGCCACTGCTGACGGTGCACCGATTAAGACGTGTGCGTTTACTTGTGTTGACCCCCGGTACGCGACGGGCCACCGAGAGACGAACTTTTCGCCTTGGCAAGCGCTGCTCCCTCGTCGGCTGCTTTCTCAAGTTTGGGGGACGCAGCTTGCGCTTGGTCGTGCCATTTTTCTAGCACTCGGGCGGCGGACTCACGGCCGCCGAGCCCGAACGCCAATCCCAGCGCCAATGCCAGCGCGCCGATGGCACCCATGAACAACGTGTTAACGAGGGTAGCTGCCACGCCGATCTGGTTTACGGCGACGACGATGGTGAACGTCCACACGGCGAAACTAGCGACCTTGGCCAGGAGGTCCGGATTGGAGAATCCCGCTTTGGCGGTGGCACCACGGACTACGCTGCTCATCGCTTTTGCGGCGAGGCCGCCCAGTATGATCACAACCAATGCGACAACTAGATTCGGTAGCCACAGCAACATCTGCCGCAGGACATCAGAGACGGCGGGCAATCCCAAAGCGTCGAAGGCGACAACCAACACAATGAGTCGGACAAACCACTTGACGATCGCCGCGAGAAACCCCGAAGCGTCGGTATCAACCCCCATTTTCTTGACGAAATCGGAGATGCCGGCGCGGGTCGCAAAGCCATCGAAATTGACGGTGCGCAGCAACGCACCGACGGCCTTGCCAATGAGGGTGGCGACGAACCATCCAATTATCAGGATGATGAGAAAACCGATAATGCGTGGAATGCCGGCGAAGAATAGCGCCATCGCCCCAGCCAGCGATGTCAACATAGCGTCTCCCCAATCCTGAACTGGTGCAATAGGCATGCTCGACTCCCTGAATGCGGGCCACCGAAAAGCGGCCACTTGCGCCGATTGTCTGTCAATGTCGTTCACCGCACTGTCGGTGGCAAACGATTACGCTTGTAAGGTGCCGCCGTCCGACCCTTGTAGGACTGCCTCTTACGAGTGGGCGTGAAAACAAGCACTTGGTTGTGAGAGCATCCTACGGCTGCCACTGATCGAATTCCGCAACGGCGATGGCCAGCGCCTCCGCCCCGGTCGGCGTGCGAATCGTTCGCTAGAATCAAGGCGAGCAAGGCGCGGCGTTCGGTCTCCTGCCCGCGTCGTCTTACAATGCCTTGGGCGGTGAAACATCATCGACGTCGCGCACCGCATCGGCAACGCGGGCGCCACGTTGCCCGAGCGGCCGAGGCTCGCCTGCGGTCGTGTCTTCGGCCGTGTGGCGCTCCAGTTCAGCATTAATTTGAGCGCCCAACAGGACGGTGAGCACGGTGAGGTAACACCAGAAGAGAAAAATCATCACCGAACCGACTGATCCGATCAGCGGGTTGAGATGAGTGTAATGCGCGGTGTAGTAGGAGAGTAGGGAGGATCCCGACACCCAGATCGTGGCGCTGACCGTAGCTCCCCATGTCACCCAGCGCCATTTCGCGATGCGGCGGCATGGACCGTAGCGATACGCTACGGACAGCAAAAGCATCATTGCGACGATGAGGACTGGCCAGCGGGAGGGAGCGAGCAGCGCTGGGACCGTAAGCGAGGTAATGGAAAAGCCGGTACCAGCAAGCCCGACGATCAGCGTGAGCGCACCCAGCACGAATGCGCCGCCCAGCAGGCATAGACCGAGCGCGAGAGCCTGGCGATACCAGAAGTTCCTTCGTTCCCGCTCGTGGTAGACCAGGTTGAGCGCGGCCATCAGCGCCCGCGCTCCGCGCATGCCGCTCCAAACGGAGAAGCCGAGAGTACCCAGGACCGTCGTGATCGATAATCCATGGGAGCTCTCGGCAATAGCGTCGAGCTGCGACACGACAATGATATGGAAGCTGGTGGGCAGATCCAGGGGAACCGAGGACAGCAACGCCAGCACCTGTGCCTTGCCAAGGAGCAAGGCCACGAGGACTACGATGAGCGCCAGCGCGGGAAAGAACGCCCACACCACATAGAACGCGATTCCGGCCGCGGCAAGCGACATTTTCTGCGCCACCATGGCGCGGGAGCTACGTCGCAGGACATCCCACCATCCACGCTGAGAGATCTCGGCTGGGCTGCTTGCATTAGTGCCGTTTATCGGCCCGGTCACGTTACAGCCTCTGCGTTTTGAACGCGCGAATAACGAGTTCTGAAGCATATGTCCGACTTGTCCTCGGTCGCCCGACCTGAGCGGATGCAGCTGAGCCTGCAAAGCGTTCTTAATCGCCGCAGTACTACGCGCGACTGTCGCTCAGTACTGCTCCGCGTTCGCGAATATCGAGTCGCGCTTCCGCGAAGCCGAACATGATAGTCGCGTGTCAAAGAGATCGAACAGTCCATCCCCAGACCAACACGCACCGCGCCCAAGGTATGCGAGCGCCCGTTCGATTGCGCGGGACCCGGACGATGCCGTACAGACATAGCAGCGACGCACCCGACGATGGCAGACTGTAACGGGCAGCGTTAATCGTCATCCGCTCAGTACGTCGCTATTACCCGTTTAAGAGACATACCAACAGCCATGGAAGGCGATCACATCCAGGCGCTCTCCCATGCCCAGCGATAAGATCCTTGTTTTTGGCGCCCTCTATCGGGCGTGTGGTCGGACCGCGAGCTCCAAAGCTCACCCCCGCGTTTTCGTACTTTTCTGATCTGCGTCTTCTTCAGGTACGCTGGCTTCACAAATTCCTCGATGCGCATTGGCATGAACAAGAAAAAAAATGCAGCTCCGCAAGAGAAGCAGTCCTTTTGGAAAAAGCTGGGGCCAGGCCTCATCACCGGCGCAGCGGACGATGACCCGAGCGGGATCGCGACCTATTCCCAAGCTGGTGCTGGTTTCGGCTACGCGATGCTATGGACGGCATTCTTCACCTTCCCCCTCATGGTCGGCATACAGACCATCAGCGCGCGCATCGGTCGAGTGACAGGCAACGGCCTCGCCGCCAACATCCGCCGGCATTACCCGCCCGCGCTTCTCTACGGCGTGGTCGGGTTGCTGCTGATCGCGAACACCATCAACCTTGCCGCTGATATCGGCGCGATGGGTGCGGCGCTGAAGCTTCTTATCGGTGGCTCGGCTCACGTCTATGCGGTAGCGTTCGCGCTCCTGTCGCTCTTGCTGCAGATTTTCTTTCCCTTTCCACGCTATGCCCCCATTCTCAAAGTGCTCACATTGGCGCTCTTTGCGTATGTGGCCACCGTGTTCGTTGTCCAGGTACCGTGGGGCGAAGCGCTCCACGGTACCGTTCTGCCGGCTATATCTTTCAAGGCCGAATACGTGATTACAGTGGTCGCGGTGTTCGGCACCACCATCAGTCCTTACCTTTTCTTTTGGCAGGCCTCCCAGGAAGTCGAGGAAATGCGCGCCGCAAAAGGCGAACGGCCGTTGAAAAAAGCGCCGGAGCACGCCCGAGCTCAACTGAAGCGTATCAAGATCGATACCTACATCGGCATGGGATTTTCCAATCTCGTCGCCTTTTTCATCATCTTGACCGCAGCGACAACGCTCAATCCACAAGGCATCACGGACATTCAGACCTCGGCCCAGGCTGCGGAGGCGCTCCGTCCTATAGCGGGTGAGTTTGCCTTCGCTCTTTTCGCGGCAGGAATCGTGGGCACGGGACTGCTCGCCGTGCCGATTCTTGCCGGTTCGGCTGCGTATGGGGCCGCGGAGGCTTTCAAATGGCGCATCGGGCTGGGCCGCACCTCGTCCAGGCGAGGGGCTTCTATACCGTCCTCACGATCGCCACCCTCGCGGGCGTCGCGCTCAACTTCACACCCATCGATCCTATCAAGGCGCTCTTCTGGAGCGCCGTCGTCAACGGCGTCATCGCCGTACCCATCATGGCGATGATGATGCTGATGGCGGCGAGAGCCGATGTGATGGGGCCGTTCGTGGTGAAGCGCAGCCTTCTCGTTCTCGGCTGGCTCGCAACGGGGGTCATGGCACTCGCGGTGATCGCCATGGTCCTGACATGGAGCAACTAAGGCACCGCGCCGGCGCCTCAGATTTGCGCGCTAGCGGATTGCGCCCACAGCTAGACGAGTCTTATTCCAGCTTATCCACTCGGCAGGGTCTAATCAGTCGCCTCCGTGCGCGGGAGCGCGACTAGCGACCTTGCGGCAAATGCGTGATAGGGTTATCAACAGCGTGGCCAGCGCCCTAACTGCGCTACGCGTTACCGCCGTGGCACCGCTAATGGGGCTGCATAAATACGGGAGTCTCTGACCGACGCTCAAGGCGCTTGGTCGTACACCATGCCAATTGAGGGCGCTTGCGTTGGCCCTTAAATGTCGCAATTCGGCCAGAAGCGGCCGCACAGGAACAATACTTGAAGCGGTCGTTCGATAGCGCAAGCCACCCGAAGCGCTTTCAGCGCCATACGACGTTCTGCTCTTCCGCAGACGGGATCCGCGTCGCTTGCCCGGTGCGTGTTTGGTCGCCCCAATTCCGAGCAAGAGTGCCCGCGACGCCTTGAGCGCTGCCGCGATCGCGGTTCGATCATAATGCGAGCATGCATGTCCACGCAACGCAGTTACAGATTCCGTGAGCGATACCGTTACGGTCACCGTCGGCCATCATCTCGGGAAGCTCGAGGCGGTCCGCCGTGTCAAAGAAGGCTTCGCGCGCACCAGCCTCGGGCCAATGATCGCGGTCGAGCAGGAGACTTGGGAAGGCGATACATTGCGCTTCCGCATGCGCGCGCTCGGCCAAACCGCCGCGGCGAGCATTGAAGTCCTGGACGACGTGTTGCGCATCGAAGTGTCGTTGCCTTGGCTCCTGGCGAAGGCAGCGAAACGCCTTCTTCCAATATTGCGCAAGGAGGCGACGCTGCTCCTGGTGAAGAAGAAATAGCGCGCCTCGGGATGCGACTTGGGCGCGTGGTTCTCGAGGTTGCTCGGTACTGTTGGCGACGGGGCGCTCCGCACCGAACCAGATCCGATGCCCCGCGATTCAAGGTGATTGTTCGGGGCACAAACCGCTACGCCCGTTGCCCTTCCAGGACAACGATCAGTATTTTGTGGCCGACGCTCTACGCCCAGCCATGGCGAGCAACCCCGGCGCACTAAGCTCATTCCGGAATACCTGCCGCGCGCATGGCGGCAACGCAACGAGTCTTGAAGGCGTGGTCTTTGAAAGGGACCGACATGAACCACGAGATCGTGGTCGTAACGGACGATTCGCGCATACGCTGTGCGAGCGCCTTTGCCTCCGCGAGCCGGCCGAGCGCAACAAGACTCAGAAGAAGCGCCCGTTGCGCCGTAGGCCTCTCGCGGCTAGCGCGCTCCGACGCGGCCAGGGCTTCCTCGTACTTTCCGCGCCGGAGGCACGCGATGGCTAGACCGTTTAGAAGGTGAGCCATTTGCGGATCGAGCGGGCTCAAGCGTATCGCGCGCCTGAGCAGGTCTTCCGCGTCTGCGGGATCACCGGCAAAAGCCCGCACCCAACCTGCGTGATTCAAGACTACTGCGACATCGGGCGCGAGCTTCAGCGCACGGTCGACGGCATCCATGGCTTCGTCGTACGCCCAATCGAGCCAGCAAATCGCCCACGCGGCCGTAACGAGCGTGATGGGGTCATCGTGGTGCGCGGCAAGTGCCTCGCGCGCCATGCGTACACCGTCCCGAACTTCTGCTTCGATCCTCTGGCCACGTGACGACGTGCGAAGTTGCGTCGCCCAGCCGTATAGCGCTTTTGCCGCTGAATAATCGGGGTCGAGCGCGATCGCTCGACGCAGCTCATCCAGCGCTTCGTCAATGCCTTGCCGGCGCGGATCCATGCTCAACTTCTGCCAAGCCCGAAGAAAGTAGTCGTAGGCGTCCAGATTGAGTGTCGGCTTTGAGCGCGCACGCTTGATTTCCGCCAGCCGCAAGCTCGGCTCGACCGCTCCCACCACGCTTTCAGCGATTCGATCTTGCAGATCGAAAATATCCTCGAGGCGCCCCTCGAACCGGTCTGCCCATATGTGTGCCCCGGTTTCCGCCGCGATCAGCTGGCCGGTGATGCGCACACGATTTCCCGCCCTGCGTATGCTCCCCTCAAGCACGTAACGCACGCCAAGCTCGCGTCCGACCTGTTTGATGTCAACGGCCTTGCCCTTGTAAGTAAAACTCGAATTGCGGGCGATCACGAAAAAGGCGCGTACGCGCGAAAGAGCGGTGATGATGTCGTCAACTACGCCGTCAGCGAAGTACTCCTGCTCTGCATCGCCGCTTAGATTGGTAAAGGGCAGCACCGCGATCGACGGTTTATCGGCGTCAGCTTGGGTGAACAACGTCTTTAGCGGCGGAAAAGCTTGCGGCAAATCGGGATGGACGAGCTGGAAGATCCGTTGTCGACGTGGCAGATCTTTGAGACCATACTCGCCCAGCGACTGCACAGCCGCCCCTAATGGCAGTGGGTCGCGACAAAGCTCGCGGGTTGTCTCCGACAGCAGAGTTTGGCCGCCGTGGCCCACGGCCAGAAGTCGCGACACGTAGTTGAGTGGCGGCCCGAAATAGTCGCCTTGTCGTAACTCCGCAGCACCGCTGTGGAGTGCCATCCTAACGAGGATGCGGGTCGACTCCGGCCAAGCCTCGGCATTCAGCGCGAGTTGCGCGGCAAGCGCAGCGTGTACCGCAGCCGGCGCGTTGTCGAACGCTGCACAGAAAGCATCGCCCCCGGTCTTGAAAACGTGGCCGCATTGGGCGTCGATGCATTTGCGCACTACTTCGTCATGCCGGGCGAGCGCCCTCCGCATCGCATCATGGTTTGTTTCCCACAACCGCGTGCTGCCCTCAATGTCGGTGAACAGGAACGTGAGTGTGCCTGTCGGCAAATCGGCAGCAGTGCGGTGTTTCGCAGCCATGGCGCTAACGCGGGTACGTCAGGACCGTATTTTGCGGATCGCCAGTCGCTTCCGCAACCAAAGTCGGCATCGCGAAGCAATACCGCGATGCGTCCTGTATTTACGTCGTGCTCGTGACCCCGGTCGACTGTTTCGAGCCGCCATCGCGCGACCGCGTCGCGACAAATCAGCCACGGAGTAATCCTCGCCTCGCCTTAGGGCCGTTGCGGAGTCCGCGAACGTCCGCTTCCGCTAGCGCGAAAGGCAGAAACGGGTCGAGAGCCGTCGGTGAGGGGAGCAAATGCGATTTGACCGTACAGTTGTAAGTCCGGGGTCTCGTCCGAGTTATTACAAATGCTTGCCGCAGTGCCTTACGTACTACACCCCTCCCGCGACCGCTAGCGCACGTCCTGCGTCGATCTAGCGGTCGGTTTGCGGCATTCGCGGGGCCGCGCATCAGCAATGTGTATGCTTGGGCGACGATGCGAGTATGGCTACGTCGCGCAGAGCTCGACGCGATGTTGACGCGCGAGCTTCAAAAGGTTTGGGGGTGCGATGGTTCGATACTCATTGCCGGCGCTCCGATCCCAGTCGCGGACTTCGACCGCTCGAACTGGGCAGATTTCACGGTGACGCCCGCGCGGGATTCCGACCATAACCTTGTGCGAGCCGTCGCCGGTGGCGTCGTGTCCACAACGCGGGAGCTTTACAACGTTGTCGACTAAGTTGAAGCTACGTACCGGCGCATCCGGTTGAGCGCTTGGTTAGTCCGCTCGATCCGCAATTTCAACGAGAAGTGGCCGATGGTCACTATGCTGCTTCCAAGCGTCGTACGATCCGACCTCAACGAGGTGGATTCGAGACGCCCAAGATTGCGGAATAAAGCAATAGTCGATGTGGTAAGGCCGATGCTCCTTCCATAATAGGTAGCATGTCGGCCGCGATTCCGCTCCGTGAGACTCGCCAAAAAAAGAGTGATAGCTACTCACGATGCCGAGATGCGAGAGCAGGGTGACGAGCGCAGAGTGATTGAGATCCGGAGGATGCCAGGTGTCCCATATCGCGTTCGAATTGAAATCGCCGATGATTACCGTCGGCGAGCTCTCGATGAGGCCGCGATAGGCTTCGATCGCCTTCACGATTCCCATCACGTAACGAAACGGCTGCTTACCCTTCGACCAAACTACGATGAGCAAAAAGCTGTCAGGCCCGATCACCTCAACCGGAAAGACGAACTTGGGCACGTTTGCCACAGTTGGCAGTGCTCGAATTCGGTACTGGTTAGTCGTCCGTACGGCTATGCCCTGGCGGGGATTTACGCCAAACGATAGACACGTCTCCGACTCTGCGACCGGCCTCGCGCATTCTTGAATCACGGCAATATCTACCGCGAGTGAATCCAGAAGTGGTACCTTCTTCGAGTACGCACCGCGGCAGCAATTCCACGTAACGAGCCTCACGGTGCCTTTGTCCTCTTATCGACTCATGCCCGAACGATTAGGTTGCAATTCCTACGATGCTCAGCATCGGCCGCGCCGCGGTGACAGGCTGCCAATCGGCGAGTGTCATGCCTTCCCGTTCCGCGAACTGTTCGAGCGCGTCGACGGCGACGTTGTGCGTGGGCGATCCTGCCGGCGCCAGATCGGCAACGCGCTGCAGCGCGGTCAGGAGCTCCGGTCCCGCGGCGAGTAGCGGCCCCGATCCGATCGGCACACTGGATGCCATCGGCGAACCACTTGCATCAGCGATGACGTGAACTAGACCGTAACGCCGAACGTAGAATCGCCACGGCCCGGGGTTGCGGGCTTTCATGCGGTCGCGCGGGGTTTCCATGTCGACGCATTATGCAATGCAATAGCGCAAAACACTGTCGCCGTAGTTGCTAGGTGCTACACCCACCCCCCGAACCATAGCGTTCGTTCTCGGCCGTCCTACGCGGTAGGTTTGCGGCATTCGCGCGGTCGCGCTTCAGCATGTGTATGCTTGGGCGACGATGCGAATGTGGCTACGCCGCGGCGCGATGTTGACCGCCGAACTGCAGAAGATCGCGGGCTGCGAGAGGTCGACGTTGATTGCCAGCGCCCCAATCTCTGTCGCGGACTTCGAACACTCGAACTGGGCAGATTTCACGGTGACGCCCGCGCTAGGTTCCGACCATAACCTTGTGTCAGCCGTTGCCGGCGGGCGTGGTGTCCGCAACGCGTCAGCTTTACAACGTAGTGGATTAAAGAGGGTTAGCCGATCGTTGCGAAGGCATCCCTACACGCCTCTTCTGAACGGGCATTCGGTTAGCACCATTCGTCGTGAGGCAGGAAGTAAACGTCCGCCGATCATCATTGAATCACTTCATCCGCGCGCAGCCGCAGCGACTGCGGAATCGTGAGACCGAGCGCTTCGGCAGTCTTGAGGTTGATGCCCAGCTCGAATTTGGTCGGTTGCTGGACGGGCAGGTCGGCGGGTTTGGCACCCTTGAGGATCTTGTCGACGTACTGGGCGGCGATTTGGGCGTACTCGACTGCTATACGATGCGGTCTGGGGCACGGGCGGCGTGATCACCATGGCGGAGTAATGTGAGCCTACATCAAACAATGTCCAATCCATTCTTTGATCGCCCCATCCTGAACTCCCCTTATGCGAGTCCTAGACGGCACTGGGAGCTGGATGAGCACGGGCAACCCACGCAGAAGATTCTCGATACCCGCCGCCGCGCCGAGTTCATCACACCAATCCCGAAACCGAAGAAGCGGAAGAGGGCCGCCGGACAGGAAGCATTCGTTTTCGATGAGGGCAAGAGGCTTTCAACGAAAGAGCAGCAATATGACCCCACTTCGATCATCAATGAAGTGCGCAGTCATGTGAACTCGTGGCGTTCCTTGGCCACTCCCAATCAGTGGCAAGTCACGCCGGTGACCGTCCGTCTTCTTCAGCACTGGCGCCAACACAAGTTCAGTGGTGTCCGCCCGTTCTTCTGCCAGGTGGAGGCGGTGGAAACCGCGATCTGGCTTACCGAGGTCGCACCCCAATCCAAAAACGGGAAGCGTCTGCTAGACCATCTCGCTGCGGCGAACAGCGACGCCAACCCGGAGTTGATGCGGCTCGCGCTGAAGCTCGCTACCGGCGCTGGTAAGACGACGGTAATGGCGATGCTCATCGCGTGGCAGACGATCAATGCGGCACGCCGATTGGGGAGCAAGCATTTCACGCGCGGCTTTCTGGTCTGCGCACCCGGCTTGACGATCAAAGACCGGTTGCGCGTTCTCCAGCCCAACGACCCTGACAGCTATTACGCCAGCCGCGAACTCGTCCCCGGCGACATGCTCGAGGAGGTGAACCGGGCCAAGATCGTGATCACCAACTACCACGCCTTCAAACGGCGCGAGCGTATCGAACTGTCGGCCGGTGGCCGCTCATTACTGCAAGGCCGCGGCGGCGATGAACTCGACACGCAGGAGACCGAGGGCCAGATGCTCCAGCGTGTGATGCCCGACTTGATGGGCATGAAGAACATTCTCGTAATCAATGACGAAGCGCACCACTGCTACCGCGAGAAACCGAAAGACTCCGACGAGGAGGAATTGAAGGGCGACGAAAAGCAGGAAGCCAAGAAGAACAACGAGGCTGCACGCCTGTGGATTTCCGGCCTCGAAGCCGTGAACCGCAAGCTCGGCCTCAGTCGCGTTATTGATTTGTCCGCGACGCCATTCTTCCTTCGCGGCTCTGGCTACGCCGAGGCCACGCTGTTCCCGTGGACGATGAGTGACTTCTCACTTATGGATGCCATCGAGTGCGGCATCGTCAAACTGCCGCGCGTCCCCGTGGCGGAAAACATCCCCGGCGACGAGATGCCGATGTTCCGCGACCTCTGGGAGAACATCCGCAAAGACATGCCCAAGAAGGGGCGCGGCCAAGGCGAGGACCTCGATCCACTCAAACTCCCCACTCGCTTGCAGACGGCGTTGGAAGCACTCTATGGCCACTACGAAAAAACCTTCAGGCTGTGGGACGAGAAGAAGATCAAGGTGCCGCCGTGCTTCATCATCGTCTGCCAGAACACCGCTATCTCGAAGCTCGTCTACGACTTCATCTCCGGCTTTCAGCGCAAGAACGATGACGGCACCACCGTGTTGGTGAACGGACGCCTCGCACTGTTTCAAAATTTCGACGAAATCACCGGCAACCCGCTCCCGCGCCCGAACACGCTCCTCATCGACAGCGAGCAGCTCGAAGCAGGCGATGCGCTCGACGACAACTTCCGTGGCATGGCTGCTGATGAGATTGACCGCTTTCGCCGTGAGATCGTCGAGCGCAGCGGTGATGCCCGTGCCGGCGACAACATCACCGACCAAGAGTTGCTCCGCGAGGTCATGAATACCGTCGGGAAGCCCGGCCAGCTTGGCGGTGCCATCCGCTGCGTCGTCTCCGTCTCGATGCTCACCGAGGGATGGGATGCCAATACCGTCACCCACGTCCTCGGCATTCGCGCGTTCGGTACTCAGCTCCTGTGCGAGCAGGTCATTGGTCGCGCGTTGCGTCGCCAGTCTTACGACCTCAACGAAGAAGATCTTTTCAATGTGGAATACGCCGACGTCTTCGGCATTCCCTTCGACTTCACGGCCAAGCCGGTCGTCGCGCCGCCGCAGCCGCCGCGCGAGACGGTTCAGGTCAAGGCCGTGCGCCCCGAGCGGGACGCGCTCGAAATCCGCTTTCCCCGCGTCGAGGGCTATCGCGTGGAATTGCCGGAGGAACGGCTGACCGCCAACTTTAACGACGACTCAATCCTCAAACTCAGCCCCGATCTCGTCGGCCCCTCCACCACGCGCACCGCCGGCATCATCGGCGAAGGCGTGGACATGAGCCTCGAGCATCTGGGCGATATGCGGCCCTCCACGCTCGTCTTCCACGTCACCCAGCGGCTGCTTTACACCAAATGGCGCGACCCCGGCGAGGAGCCGAAACTCCACCTATTCGGCCAGCTCAAGCGCATCACCAAGCAATGGCTCGACACCTGCCTCGTCTGCAAAGGCGGCACCTATCCCGCGCAGCTTATGTATCAGGAACTCGCCGACATGGCGTGCAACCGCATCACCGCAGCCATCACCCGGCGGTTCCTCGGCGAGCGTCCCATTAAGGCTCTGCTCGATCCTTACAATCCCACCGGTTCCACCAAGCACGTTCGCTTCAACACGTCGCGCGCGGACCGCTGGGAAACGAGTTCAAAATCCTGCCACATCAACTGGGTGGTCGTCGACAGCGATTGGGAAGCGGAGTTCTGCCGCGTGGCGGAGTCGCATCCCAAGGTTCGCGCCTACGTAAAGAACCACAATCTCGGTCTGGAAGTGCCGTATCGCTACGGCTCCGAGACGCGGAAGTATCTGCCCGATTTCATCGTACTGGTGGATGACGACCACGGCCACGATGACCCGCTGCATCTCGTGGTCGAGATCAAGGGTTATCGCCGCGAGGACGCGAAGGAGAAGAAATCCACGATGGACACCTACTGGGGGCCTGGCGTGAACTATCTCGGCACGTATGGCCGCTGGGCGTTTGCCGAGTTCACCGAGGTGTACCAGATCGAGGCCGACTTCAGGGTGAAGGTCGAAGGCGAGTTCAACAAGATGATCGCGTCCGCCACGGTTCAATCCGCGACCGCGAACAAATAATCATGGCCAAAAAATCCACCACGAAGACGGTCGGGACTCTTAAGCACGACGCGGACAAGCGGAAGAACATACCCACAGCGGAGTTTCAGTCCGTCCTCAATCCGGACGAGCAGAAGCCCGTGGAGAAACGCTACCCGCGCAACCGCGACCTCGATCCCCAGCTCGTGTGGCGCGGGAAGGATGAGCAGGACTGGAGCGACCTCGTCGTCCACGCCCCGCCGCTCTACATTCAGGAAAAGGTCCAGCCCAAGGTGCTGATTGACGACCTGGTGCGCACCACGAAGGAGCGCGAACATGAGGCGGGACAGAGCACGCCCGACCTCTTCGCCGACTTCAACGGCATGCCCCCGGGCGCGGACAAGACTGAGTTCTACCAGCACGACCAGAACTGGAGCAACCGTATGATCCTCGGCGACTCGCTCCAGGTGATGGCCAGCCTGGCCGAGCGCGAGGGACTGCGCGGCAAGGTGCAGTGCATCTACCTCGATCCGCCCTACGGCATCAAGTTCAATAGCAACTTCCAGTGGTCAACCACCAGCCGCGACGTCAAGGACGGCAACGCCGGCCACATTACGCGCGAGCCGGAGCAGGTCAAAGCCTTTCGCGACACCTGGCGCGATGGCATCCACAGCTACCTCACCTATCTCCGCGATCGCCTCACCGTCGCCCGCGATTTGCTCAGCGAGTCGGGTTCGATCTTCGTGCAGATCGGCGATGAAAACGTGCATCGCGTCCGGGCGGTGATGGATGAGGTGTTCGGGGAAGACAACTTCATCGGGCTAATTCTCTTCAAGAAGACCGGAGGGCTGGCCACGAACTTTTTGGCATCTATCGGAGATTACCTTCTCTGGTACGGAAAATCCAAACCGGCAACCAAGTTTCGATCACTTTACCTGCCGAAAACGCCGGGTAGTACTGGAGCAACTCAATTCAAATACGAGCTGCTCGACGACGGCTCGATCGCAGAAGTAGGGTTCGAACGAGTCAACCTGTTACCGCCTGATAGCGCGGTTTCACATGACAACATGACCTCGCAGGGAAACGTTCCATATGAATACGTGCATCGCGGCAAGCCGTATGTGAAAGGCTACAAGCCGTCTGCTAAGAACCTCGCGCGTGTAGATCGCGCTGGTAGATTCGTAACGCTTGGTCAAACGCCGCGTTACATCCGAAAACTGTCTGACTTCGGGGTCTTTGCGATTAACGAATTCTGGGACGACTTGTCTATTAGCGGGTTCGCGGACCCCAAGGTATTTGTCGTCCAGACGGCAACGGCGGCAGTTCAACGATGTGTGCTCATGGCCACTGACCCCGGCGACCTCGTGCTCGACCCGACGTGCGGTTCCGGCACCACGGCGTATGTAGCCGAGCAATGGGGGCGCCGCTGGATCACGATTGACACCTCGCGCGTGGCGCTGGCGCTGGCCCGAGCCCGGATCATGGGTGCGCGTTACCCGTTTTACCTGCTAGCCGACTCCCGCGAAGGTCAGCTCAAGGAAGCCGAAGTCACCCGCAACGCGCCGAGTTCGCAGCCCGTGCGCGGGAACGTCCGCCATGGCTTCGTCTATGAGCGGGTGCCGCACATCACGCTCAAGTCCATCGCTAACAACGCGGAGATCGATGTCATTTGGGACAAGTGGCAGGCCGCGCTGGAGCCGTTGCGCGAGAAGCTGAACGCCGCGCTCAAGAAGCAATGGCAGGAATGGGAAATCCCGCGCGAGGCGGACAAGGCATGGCCGGAGCCAGCCAGGCGGCTCCATGCCGACTGGTGGCAGGCGCGCATCGCCCGGCAGAAGGAAATCGACGCCTCCATCGCCGCCAAGGCCGAATTTGAATACCTCTACGACAAGCCCTATCCCGACAACAAGAAAGTCCGCGTGGCCGGTCCTTTCACCGTCGAGAGCCTCAGTCCCCACCGCGTGCTGGGCGTGGATGAGAACGACGAGCTGATCGACACCCTGAAGGAAGACAGCCCCGAATACGGGGCCAAGCAGTCCTTCCCCCAGATGATCCTGGAGAACCTCAAGACCGCCGGCGTGCAGCAGGCGCACAAGGAGGACAGGATTACCTTCACTGCTCTCATCCCCTGGCCCGGTTATCTGGTCTGCGCCGAAGGCCGCTACCTGGAAGGCGAAACGGAGAAACGAGCTGCCATTTTCATCGGCCCAGAGTTCGGAACCGTTCAGCGCGCCGACCTCGTCGCCGCTGCCCGCGAGGCGGGCGATGCCGGTTTCGATGTGCTCATCGCCAGCGCCTTCAACTACGAGGCGCACGCCACTGAGTTCAGCAAGCTGGGCCGCATCCCCGTGCTCAAGGCACGCATGAACGCCGACCTGCACATGGCTGAGGACCTCAAAAACACCGGGAAAGGCAACCTCTTCGTCATCTTCGGCGAGCCCGACATCACCCTTCTCAATGAACAAGACGACAACGTGCGCGTGAAAGTGAATGGCGTGGACGTGTTCAAGCCGCAGACCGGCGAAGTCATCAGCGACGGCGCCGACGGCATCGCCTGCTGGTTCATCGACACCGATTACAACGAAGAGAGCTTCTTCGTCCGCCACGCCTATTTCCTCGGCGCTAACGATCCCTACAGCGCGCTCAAGACCACCCTCAAAGCCGAGATCAATCCTGAAGCCTGGGCCACGCTGAACAGCGACACCTCACGCCCGTTTGCGAAGCCCAAGCAAGGGCGCATCGCCGTGAAGGTGATCAACCACCTGGGGGATGAGGTGATGAAGGTGTTCAAAGTCTGATGTCATGGAATTTCGCATCGCCGATACGTTCACAGACAGCCTCACTCGCTTGACTGGCGACGAACAAAAGGTCGTCAAGACGACGGCGTTCGACTTGCAACTCAACCCGGCCAATCCCGGCATGAGCTTCCACAAGCTCGACAAGGCGAAGGATAAGAACTTCTGGTCGGTGCGAGCTGGCAGCGACATCCGGCTGATCGTTCACAGGAGTGATGCGAGCATCTTGCTCTGCTACGTCGGCCACCACGACAAGGCCTACGATTGGGCGGAACGGCGCAGGCTGGAGACACACCCCAAAACGGGCGCCGCGCAGTTGGTCGAGATACGGGAGACGGTGAAGGAGATCGTTGTCCCGGTTTATGTGCAGGCAGCCGCGGTGCCGAAACCCGCCGCCGAGAAGAAGCCCATTTTCGGCGAGGCGACCGACAACGAACTCCTCGGCTATGGCGTGCCTGCCGAGTGGCTCGACGACGTCAAAAAGGCAACCGGGGACACACTGCTGGCTTTGGCCGACCACCTACCTGCCGAGGCAGCGGAGGCATTGTTGGAACTGGCGACTGGCGGCAAGCCCCGCGTGTTCCAGCCCGCCGTGGGCGCGACGAATCCGTTCGAGCATCCCGATGCCCAGCGTCGCTTCCGCGTGATGACGAATGTGGCGGAGTTGCAGCGCGCCCTCGATTTCCCCTGGGAGAAGTGGACGGTCTTCCTGCACCCCGAGCAACGGCAATGGGTGGAACGCGACTCCACCGGCCCGGCGCGCGTCTCCGGTTCAGCGGGCACAGGCAAAACCATCGTCGCACTGCACCGAGCCGCCCATCTGGCGCGCACGCATCCTGATGCCCGCGTCCTGTTGACGACCTTCTCCGACACGCTGGCGAATGCGCTGCAAACCAAGCTGAAGCGGCTCCTGGGGAGCGAACCGCGTCTCGCCGAGAGAATTGATGTTCACTCGCTCAATGCCATCGGTCTTCGGCTCTACAAGGTGCACGTCGGGCAGGCGACGCTTGCCAGCCGCGAGATCATCCGCGAATTGGTCAAACAGGCCGCGAGTGCCGTGGGCGGCCATAAGTTCGGTCTGCATTTCCTGCTCACCGAATGGGAGCAGGTGGTGGATGCATGGCAATTGAAGAACTGGGAAGCGTATCGCGATGTCACGCGTCTCGGCAGAAAGACGCGGCTCCGGGAGGCGCAGCGCACTGTGTTGTGGTCCATCTTTGAGCGCGTTCGTGCGGGGTTGAAAGCGCGCCAGCTGATCACGCACGCGGAGCTCTTCAACTCCCTGGCAACCGTGATCTCGAAAGGCAAGAACGTGGTCTTCGACTTCGTGGTCGTGGACGAGGCGCAAGACATCAGTGTCACCCATCTCCGGTTCTTTGCCGCCTTGGGTGGGGGAAGGCCCAACGCTCTCTTTTTCGCCGGCGACCTGGGCCAGCGCATCTTCCAGCAGCCCTTCTCATGGAAAGCTCTCGGCGTGGACATCCGGGGGCGTTCGCGCACCTTGCGCGTCAATTACCGCACCTCCCACCAAATCCGCACGCAGGCGGACCGCCTGCTCGGCCCGGTGGTGACCGACGTGGATGGCAACAGCGAGGACCGGAGCGATACGATTTCCGTGTTCAATGGCCCGCAGCCGACGATTCACTCGCTCAAGAGCGAAAGCGAGGAGACCGCGACGGTCGGCAATTGGATTGCAGAACAGGCAAATGCCGGTGTGCTGCCGCACGAGTTCGGCGTGTTCGTCCGATCGGCAGCGCAACTGAATCGTGCGCAGGCTGCTGTCAACGAAGCGGGCATGGCCTTCAAGATTCTCGATGAACACGTTGAAACCACCAGCGGCAACGTCTCGATCAGCACCATGCACCTCGCCAAAGGTCTGGAGTTCCGGGCCGTGGTCGTGATGGCCTGCGACGACGAGATTATTCCCTTGCAGGAGCGCATTGAGACGGTCGGCGACGACGCCGATCTGCAAGAAGTGTATGACACTGAGCGCCACCTGCTCTACGTTGCCTGCACGCGGGCAAGAGACTATTTGCTCGTTACGAGTGTCCAGCCGGCGTCGGAGTTTCTCGATGACATGCAGGTGTAATGAGGCTAATCCACGACATTCGCAAAAAAACACGACGTCTTCGCGCCTCCAGTTCATGTACGCCACACACAATCGTGCTAACAGTCCCCGACTACTACGGGACGACCATCGTTAACGATCGGCGCAAAGGTGTCCGCAAATTCCCCGTCGGCACGGACTCCCCTTCGCGCCCACTCCAGGTGCCGCGCCAAACCAACTTCAGTACCGGGGGGACCGCGCTGCGCGGCAAAGCGTAGCTACCGTTCGTGTGCAGTTGTGCCTTATGGAATGCCAACGGCAGTGGTGATTCCGTGAACGAGCTCACCGACCTTTGGCACTATGAGACGATCGCCGTGCAGGAACCAGAACGGGCAGCCCGACTCTCGGCCGCACCCGATTGGACTGACATGATCCTCATGGTGTCCGACGCCTTTCGGACATCACTGTTGAACGGTGCCACACGTTTCGGATTTGACGAATCAGGGCGGAACGCGAGTCACCTCCGTACCGTCATGCAATTTCCGGTTGGTGAGCAACTGTTCGACTGGTTCTTCAACGCGCAAACCGGATATCGTGCCCAGTTTAGGCGAGGATCTGAATTTGGTAACGTGCAAAACGCTGCGCTCATCACAGTGTTGCGAAGGGAGTTCGACGCCTGCAACCTGGACGAAGTCTCGGCGCGGCGACTAAGCAATACATTCGATGACCTCGGCTCTATGAACGCCGAGGCTCAAGATGTGCTCACGTCGCTTGATCCTTCACTGTCAAAAGTATGGTTCTGTGCAAGAAGGATAGGCCGGCACAACGGTGTTGAAGATAGGACCGTTTTTCAATCAACGCCCGACCTGCTCTTTTGGAGCGGCTACCCAGCATGGCGCTCGATATCTGCAGACGACCTGAACGCATGGCTTGACGTGAAGGGCGCGTTCATTGGCGACAATGAGGTTTACCAGCTGAAGGCTCCCATTCTTCGTGCGCAAGACTTGCAGAGTCGGGGCACAGCGTGACGTTGTGGTCTTGAGCGCGGCATTGCGAATCTAATTACTGTAATACCCGCTGTGCACGACTTTCCTCTAAGACCACTGCAATTGGCATCGAAATACGTCGACGACGGAGGCGCGTAAGTCGGGCTTTCCACCAAGCTGGTTGGCCACGTGACATGGTGCTCAAAGTCACGCCGCTAACGCGAACAAGAAAATGTCTCGCATCGCCACGAGCCGTTAGTGGCAGCTAAGTGTTTGGTCGCTGTATAGGGAGCGCGTGCCGTTTAGCGGGATCGGGCTCGGCGTCCACTTTTGTCCCGATAAGGTCTGGGAGCGCCGTCAGTTCGGAAACAATCTGCTCATAAGTTTATCGACTGACTCGATAACTTCGGCGGTTCAATAGCATTTTTCGTCATCAGGGATCCTTCGCCGCCGCGCCCGCTCGGAATACATTTCGATCAGGCGCTCCACTTGCCGGGCCGCTTCGTCCCGTATCAGTCGAATTTCATCGCTCAAGAGCTTGCGAACCAAATGGGCCGCGACGCCGCACTCGGCCGCGATCCGCTCTGCAAGTCGGTCCGGCGCCGTCTCGAACATTCTCATCGTCGCGAACTGGCAATCCGCTATGCCGCGCCGAACGCTGGCGGCGTCGACCAGTTGCCCGCGCAGTTGCGCTACCTGTATTTCGGCTTGATCGGCGTCGGCCTTTTCTCGCCGGGCTCGATGAGTGCGAATTTCGCGCATGGAGTCGCCGTCTGAGGCATCTCCCAGCGGCGCGCGCTTGGTCCGAACAGCACCGACGCGCCGCGCGTCTGCTGTGACCGCAATCCTCGCGTCGCTCGCATCGACATCGACCTTGCCGTCGACCATGACGATCCGACCCGCCTTTTTCCAACGGCAGATCAACGCAGGATCGCAACCGCGGCGTTTGGCGTAATCCTTCTGGGTCAGAAGGGCGGTGGGTTCAGTTGACATCGCAAATTGACGATCAATTGGTGGTCAGAGGGGGTGGGCACCGGAAATGACTTTCACAAAAGTTTGCGAGGAGTCGCTATCTCGCATCCTTGGCAGGCGCGTCGAAAAAAAAGGCTAGGAAGTACCTTGGCACCCGCTGAGAGTGGTCCCTTCGCCGGCTGACTAACGGTTGTTGACATTAATGTACGCTCGCGTTCTTTGCCGGGAATAATAAACGATGAAGGCCACCTCGCTCATGACTGCAGCCGCTTGCGCGGTCTTCGTTATCGGAACGACCTCCGCGGTTGGTGCCGTCTTTAAGTGCACGAACGCCGCTGGCAAAACGGAATACAGTGATAGACCATGCGCGAGCGGTGAGTCCAAATCTGTCGCAGTCCCTGCACCAATCCCACGCGATGAGCAGTTGAGCGCCAACCTGCAGCTCGAGGCGAACATGGGCCGCGTGGTCGTCGGTATGTCGCCACAGCAGGTGCAACAGGCATGGGGCACGCCGAAGACGATCAACGCCGACGTCCGGGCTAGTGGAAAGCATGAGCAATGGGTCTACGAGCGCAACGGTTCCGATCATTACGTGTACCTGGACAACGGCAAGGTCAGGAGCTTCAGCAGCCATACGTCAACTCTGGCCAGCACGGCGGCCGCCGCATATCAGCCTGCGCCGTCACAGCGAGAGCTTGACGCATTGGAGCGCGCTGAGAAAGCGGGCGAGCGGAGGCACATCACGAACAACAGCCGACTCGGTCGAGACCAGGTAGAGGGACGGCTTGGACCACCCGACAACAAGGCGTATCGAAACGGCACGGAGTACTGGCTCTATCTGCCGACGCCGCGCGATCCGCAGACTCGGACGGTGATCAACTTCGAAAGCAGCGGGCGCCTGATAGACATCGAACGCACGGTGCAGCGTTGAAGCTCGAACTTGCGCCAAATTGATGTCGGCCGGGTTTCATTTCGTCGGCCATCGGCTTACGCACCTGCGAGCTGCCGTATGGCGCTGCCGGTAGATCGCGGACCTTTCCGCAGCGGTGCCTACCACGACGCGCTCTGCCAGATGGGCGACCGAAAACGGCGCTTGCTTCAATTCTTCGGTGACCCAGCTATTAACAAATGTGCGGCGCTGAAGGCTCATTGTTAGACCCGCGATATGTCCAGTGCTGTTCATATGTGTGATGTCCTTTCGTATAAGTTCATGCGGTCTCCGGTTAAATTGCGCTGCCGCGCGCAGTGCGCAAAAAAAAGAGTCGCGCCCACTTTTTCCCCTTAGCGAATTCGAGAACCCGGGGGCCGAAACCCCCGGGCGGCGTTCGGACAGTCGGAGTACCCGGGCCGCGCCTTTAACTCAGGCCCGAATTCGTGAAAATTTGGGGTCGACTGTAAATTCGACCTATCGAAACGGATATATATTCTGCCAACGCACCGTGCCGAGAACCGCGTGGGATAAGGCATCGCAGGGATTCGAGGCGGGACGGGACAGGACGGGGAAGCTAACTGCTACTGCTTACTGCACAGCTCTGCTTACTGCTTACGGGACTGTTGTGCATCAGTCGGCCCTCGTGATGTCTTCGATAACTGAATAACGAGCCAGATCGGGCAGGTCGTGTCCGTTCCGGTCCTTGGTGACAGTGCGCGTGAGAATTCGGAGCGGCAGGTGTTTCAGTGCGCGCAGCGATATCCGATCTCTGCGCTGCTTCAGGTCCAACACGCGCGTTAACATGCGGAACATGTCGCCGCCCCCATCGAGAACGAACTTGCCGTTAGGGCCGGCGGGCGCGATAACTCGGCGCACGCGATAAGGGCGCGCCAACCGGACTTGCTTTTCGAAATAATCGCCGTGCTCGACGATCTCGAATCGTAGGAACACCTTCGGCTGCTTAAACAAAAGCGCCGTGTCGTGGCCGATAAATTTTGCGTCGTATTGAGCGTCAGGCACCAGCTCTCGGTAACCTTCGACAGCGATTGCAACGTCATCGTTGTCATCATCGGCAACTTGCAGCCGGGTAACCTTTGCCCTAACATTTGCGTATTCCCTTGGTTCACCATTTGCGGCTCGCCTTTGCCCGGCGGGCCGCTTCGTTTCGTGCATATGATTGGTCCTTCCACGTCGCCTAGTGTTCTCATGACGCGACGATGATCCTCGTGGGTTGTCCGAGTCCTAGCAGGCAGTCGCGCACGCGTTCGGCCTCTTCTAAACTGGTGTAGCGCGAAATCAAAATCCAGGCGCCGCTCGACTTCTTTTGGCATTGCACGTGAAAGCCGCTCAGCGGGGCGCTGGCGCGTTTCGCGGCCCGCGGACGTGCCTGCACCCCTTGCGCGTCCTTTGAACGCGGTACGGCGCGATTCAAGCCTCGAACCCCAAACGTGTCCACCCCTTAACACGCAGTGGCCGGGAATGCGCCAGAATCCCCGCCGAACCCAAATCGCGGGTATCCCCCCGCAGCGAGATGTCCTCGATCTCGAGATCGCCAAGCCTCTCTAGAAAGTAGTCGACTAAGGCGGCGTTGGTGAGGCTTTCTAGTGCGCAGTCGGTCGTCTCGTGAAGTGGCGAAAAGTAAAACGTCTCGGTGGCCGACGCTCTGTGCTCTGATCTGTACCACCCAACGCCGCTGTTCCCGCAGCGGCATTTCCATGTTGTTGTCGAGATCTCATCGAGCGGTATCGTCCGCTTGGGAAGCGGCCATGCGTTCAAGCCACGCACTTGGCGACTCGGTGATGATCCGACAGCGGCCGATCATGACGCTCGCTGGCTGCAGCTCGCGCGGCATGGTCAGAAGTTTGGTCCGGCCAACGCCGGTCTCGGCAACGAACTGGGGGATGCGACGGCCCGCAGGAATTATCTGGTTCACTATTCACCTCAACTCGTACGAATCATGGCGAATCTTGAACCGACGGGCCGGGACTATCGTCGGGTTTTTTTGGGGACCATAGTCCCGCGCGCCTCTACGAATGAAACTTCCTGCTGCTTCAGCTTTTTGAGCGCCGACGCGGCGTTGAACTTGGAACCGATTGCGGGAAGGGTGAGATCAAGAACACGCGCGAGCAACGCACCTTTTTTGAGATCGAACGGGACCGAATGTTGCTCGAAGATGGCCAGGAGCTCAAAGACGTAGCGCCAAGCCCGCACGTCAGGACGTTTCGCTTTCGCGGAAGAAAGCGCGTCGCTAGCCCGGCTAAGTAACTCATCGAGGCGTTTAAGGTCGCGGATTGCCGCAAGATAGGTGTTTTCGCGTTCGTCACTGCCGCTTGCCTCCAACGCAACTCGTGCAGGCGAACCTCTGAGATCCCTGTGCAGACGCCTGACACGCAGCGAAAGCCGTTGAAGGGATTCCTGTTGTTCCGTTATAGAAGGGTTCGGAAAATGCCGTGCGGCCGCACAGTCTCCCATTGCACGACGAATTTCTTCGCGCAAGTTCACATATTCGGCGCCCCGCAGTTCGAGCGGCAGGCGTACGACCACGGCCTGGAAATTGGGGACGGGTCTATACCGTCGCGTCTGTGAGAGAAAAAGATCTGGATATTGCGTGAGCAGTGCTCGCGAGGCGGCATAAGCATCTTCTTCCGTGTCAAATGGCTCCCCAAGCGTTTCGAGCCGATCGTTCTTCAGGCGAACGTGTATCCACCAACTATTCACGACATCCTTGCGCAGCGGACCGGGCACAACCGATTCCAACAGGGGAACGCGTGCTGCCTTCCGAGGCCGGGTCGCAGTCATGGAAGCGCAAACATGCGAGCAATATGGCTACCGGCAGCACCGATGAACGTCGTGCGCAGTGATCAACGTTCGCTAGTGCTACGTCATAAGCTCACGCCGTCAGTGCCAGTCGTTTGCAAATACCGGCGCTCACGGCTTTAGTCCTAGCCAGGCTGTTGCTCAAGCGCAGCCTGGCGCCCTTCATCGGACTTGATACCGGCATCCTCCAAATGAATGCCAGCCGGGCACGTGACCTTCTTTTTCATCGCTCACGCACCATCGGTAACACAGTCGCCCCGTCACGCGCCGCGATTAGTGTCGTCTCATGCCACGTGACGAGCTCCTGCCGACGTTCGATTCGCTTGGCGCGGTCATAGCTCGTCTGCGTCGTCGTGCCGGTGGCGTGATCGAGCTGGACCTCTACGAGGTCGTCATCTTTCCCAGCATCGCGAGCCCACGTACTGAACACCGAGCGCCAGGAATGCGGCGAGTGCTTCCTGCTTAGCCCGAGCCCGCGACGGTAGAACTTCTCGACTGCCTCGCGCGTTACATGTCCGTCGCCGCGCGGCGCGGGACAGAGATACCGCGCGCCAGCACCGTCAGCACGTCGCCATTCGCGGAGCTGCGCAAGCAGCAGCGGTGGAAGCGGGACGACATGGGCGCCGCGGGCCGTTTCCTTGCGTTTCATGCGCGCACGCGGGACAGCCCACACCCCCACCTCGAAATCGATCTCGGCCCATTCGGCCGGAACGATCTCCCCGATTCGCTGAGCAGTGAATGCGGCGAGCAAATGTGCGCGCCTCACTCCGCGCGAGACCTCCGCGACGTCACCCGCCCGGAGGATTGCCCCGACACCTTCGCGATCGAGTACGGCCGCAAGATGCTTGCGTTCAAGCCGCCGGCGGCGCACAAGCGGAAGCGGGTTGATCGAGAGTCCGCCCTCTTCGACGGCGTGATCGAGGATCGCCCGAAGCCGCTGCCGAACCTTCCGCTCCATGTCGGGGGCGTTCCGTTCGATCTTTGCGAGAATCGGTGAGCAGATGGCTGGGGTGATCGCCGCGACAGGGAGGCCGCTCAGATTCTCTAGATGGTTCGTGAGCGAGTTCTCGACTTCGCGAACGTAAGCAGGCGTCCAGCGGTCGCGGCGGGATCGGACCTTCACCCATCGCGCGGCAATTTTGCCGAACGTGTTCTCGCGGTCGGCTGCCTTGCGCGCGCGATCGACGCGCTTTTCGACCGTGACATGCAGACCTTCTTCAGCTTGCCGACGCGCCCCTTCCGCCTTCTTTCGGGCCTCCGCCAACGATACGTGGTCAGCCTTGCCCAGCGATGCAGTCTGCCCCTTGCCGCCGAGCGAATAGCGGTACTGCCACGATTTCACGCCTGACGGCGCGACGTACAGCTTTAGCCCGTCCCCATCGTTGAGCCGGTACGGCTTCGCCCTTGATTTGGCGGTCTCGACGGCGCGTGCGCTCAGTAGGTGTCTGGCCATTCCTCGTTACCCATCAGGCCGAAACAGGGTAGCCGCGCCGTTACCCGGCCTGTTACCCGTCGCCGGCGCGGTTTGGGACGAACCGCCCCGAACACCCACGTACTCTAGCGCACAGTGACCGTAAAGCAAAACGGCCCCCGAAGGAGCCGTTTCACAGGTGGTAATGGTGGAGGTGGCGAGAATCGAACTCGCGTCCGGAAGCACTCTACAGTCGGGACTACATGCTTAGGCAGTCATTGTGCTCTCATCCCGACGCCGTTGACGGCCATACAGCGGCGAGACCAGTCACATATTTTTAGCGTGTCGCCCAAGTGACCCGGGCACACGCGATCGCTCGAAATGTCCTCGCCGTGATTCGCTGTCGGGACTTACGTCCCTTGGCTAGATCACCCGGGCTGAGCGCCGCCCGGTGCGAGGTCCGGCGGGATTAAGCCGCCAGAGCGTACGTTTCGTCGTTCGCAGTTAAGTTTGCGATTGCCAGAGTTTTACGAGGACTGAGCGCCTCGGCATGCCCCAAGCTGCTTTGCAACCCCCGTCGAGACCAGATCACCCCCGGTGTTCGTTTGGTACTTGCGCTGCGGGCGTATCTCTTTCTGTCGGTCGCTAATGATACCGCGAAAACGTCATTATTACGAGCGTCGAGTCGCCATCATGGCGAGCAGGACACCTGCGGCGATGGCAATCCCAACCGCCGTCCACGGGTCGCGGCGGATAAAGCTGGCGGTCGCATCCACAGCGTGCCCGGTGCGTTCGGCTGTTGCTTCACGAAGATCTTCCAACGTCGCTCGGGCGTCGGCCATTTTTTGTTCGAGCTCCGTACGCGCGGCGACCGCGCTGTCTCCCGACAACGTTTGCGCCTTGCGCAACAGCGCCTCCGCTCCGACTACTAGGGTGCGGAAATCGCGGCTTAGTTTGCGCGCGTGCGGTCTTGCTTCAGCGCGCGCCATGCGCGCAGCGTCCCGGGTTATCGAGCGAGCGTGAGTGGCAGTCGTCATGACATCTCCTTTTTGGTTGTGGGGAAACGCCTTCCCAAGAGTGGTCGGCGGCGGGTCCCCCAATCGATTCATTGTAGCGACGCCGGTGCTTGTTTCTTTGAGACACCCGCCTATTTGCGTGTAGGAATACCAATCATCTACGAACGTCGGCCGGATCCTACAAGGGAATGGGAAAATGGCGGGTTTTCCCGACTTTCCGGCACGTTACAATCAAAAATTAGGTGCATGCTGCCACGCAGAGATCAACGTGTATGCGAGAGCGCATGTACCCGTAGAATGGCGGTTAATCTAGAGGAGTTACGATGACAAAGGCAATTCCGTTACTCGCTGTTGTGACGATCGTTGCCGCTCTGACAGGTTGCGACACGCGTGATAACCGCACTCCCAATCAGACTGGAAGCACGGTGCCACCGACCACGCAGCAGACGACCCCACCCAAGATGACAGCCGCCCCCGCCGACACAGCTCCGGCAACTGCGGTTGCGCCGATGCCTGCGCCAAAGGCGGCCGAAGGTGCCCCGACTGCCAAGGACACGCCCAATCCGGATCCATTGAAGGCGATGTCCAAGGCCGAGGAGTCGAAATCGATGCCGATGGCCGGGCAAGGCGACAGCCATTCGTCTCCTTCGCGGGACGCCAAGAAGTAGCCCCGGATCCAACCTTCAGGTCTCACTGATGAAAAGCCTGCTAAAGGCCGCTGCTCTAGCAGTTGTCGCGACCACGGCGTCGTGGGCGGTCAAGCAGTGGCTGGACAGCCGTTATACGCGCAAGCCACGGGTGCCGCGGCGGGAAATTAGCACTTGGGAAGACGAAGGCGGGAGCTTGGCGCCGCAAAGCGCGGCCGTTGAAACGTCGCAAGTACCGCGCTTATAGCACCCGTTGGCGGAGGAACCGCGCGCGTAGCTCGCACCGCTCTGTCTCCGGCGACTGCGCTCCTCGCAGCCAAACGTGAACGTGCGGCAGCGCAACGGTGATTTGCGCCGAGTGCCATTAATCGCCGCGAGTCCGGTTACTTCTTGCCGCCCATTACCCCGAGCAGCAAAAGGATGACGAAAAGGACAACAAAAATAAAAAAGAGTCCGGCCGCGATCAAGGAGAATACCCCAGCGATTCCCGTAAATCCTATTAAACCCGCGAAGATTGAAAGAACGAAGAATAGCAGCGCCAGCTTCAACATCGGCTCGCCAACCCAACATGTAAGGACCTACCTATCGTAGCCCTGCACGTGTAATCTGCGACGGTTGCGGGTAACTTAAACGCGTGTAGGACGACACGCCTGATTACCTGCGTGACCGGCCCGCCGTCGCGGACTCGGTCAACTTCACACAATTTTCGCGCCCATGCCTCTCCCGTTCGTGCCGCGCATGTTGCCGCTCAAGATCGTGGCACCGTTGGTGTCGGGGATCATCCTATCGATCGTGGTCATGGTGTATGCCACACTCGGTTTCAATCGCTTGGATCTGCAGAATCGCTCGGCGTCGGGAATCCTCGAAATGCAGTCTGCCCTGACACAGGTGCTGCTCGTGGTCGTCGACGCCGAAACCGGGCAACGCGGCTACCTGCTTACCGGAATTCCGGAGTATCTGGAACCCTACAAGGCCGCCTCGGAGCGATATCAGAAATCGTTCCGCGAATTATTGAAATTGGTTCGCACGCACGGCACCATCGACCAGCGCGAACGGCTCGCGCGCTTGAACACGCTGGCCGGTAACAAGCTATTCGAAATGGAATCGACGATTGCCTTGTTCGACACCGGCAACCGGGATGCGGCGATTGCCGTCATCAATACCGGTAACGGCAAACGGACGATGGACGCGCTTCGAGCGGAATACGACCAGCTGCAGCTCGAGCTCGAGCGCGAGGTGAATACCGGCGTTCAACGCTGGGACGACGATCTCGAGTTTGCCCGCCTCGGCATGTTCATGATGACTGCTTTTACCGTCGCGCTTCTGGTGGTGGTATGGATTCTGGCGCGTCGCGAAATTGCCACACGTGAGGACCAGCGGCGCCGGGTAGCGAGCGAACGCGATCGGCTCGATCTGGAAATACGCGAGCGCACCGCCGAGCTGGCCGAGCTATCCACGCACCTGCATGTGGTCCAAGAGACCGAGCGAGCGAAGCTCGCCCGGGACATTCACGATGAGCTGGGCAGCATCCTCGTCAGCGCGAAGATGGATGTGGCATGGGTGCAAGACCGGCTGCGGAGAAAAGACCCGGAAAACTCGGCGAAGCTCGAACGCGCGTTGGGCACGCTAGACGACGGCGTCGATATCAAACGCCGCATAATCGAAGAATTGCGGCCCACGTTGCTCGATAACCTGGGATTGAGCGCCGCGCTCGAATGGCAATTGCACGAGATCTGCGATAAGGCGAAGATCGCTTGCCAGATCTGCTTACCGGACGGAGACGATAGCGCGCTACCGCCGCCGCAGTCGATTGCCCTCTATCGGATTCTGCAGGAGGCGCTTACCAACGTTGTCAAATACGCGCAGGCGAAAAAAGTCAACGTCGGTTTTGACCTGACCTCAGACGGGGTTTCATTGACTATCGAAGATGATGGAGTGGGAATTCCTGAGCGCGTCTCCGATCACCGGCTGTCGCACGGGATCGCCGGGATGCGACAGCGGGTGCGCGCTTTTGATGGCGAGTTCTCCATCACTCGCCGTCCCGAGGGAGGTACGATCATCAAAGTCCGGCTTCCGCTGCAGCGAAGCGACGAAAAAAAAGCCGGGACGGAAACAGCCCCGGCTTGAGTTACCGATCCATTTCGGGCGTTGCGCCCGTAGGGGATCGGCGAGGGAGACGTTTAGGATTTACGGAACCGCACCTTCGCGTCGCGCACGCAATTGTCCTTGGCCGCGCCGCTCATCGCATCGCATTTCTCAATCGCGACCTTGTAATCGGCGTCGCGCTTGTCTTCAGCAGCATCCTTGCGTGCTTCCATTTTCTTGTCGCTCGCCGTCCGGCCGGTGTCGGCAGCAACTCGATCGACTTTGGCATCCGCCTTCGTCTTGGTATAAGCGGCCTTGGCTTCCTTGACGCAGACGTCCTTGGGGTTGCCGGACAAATCGTCGCACTTCTCCTTGGCGACGTTGTATTGCATATCGGCCTTGGCCATCCGGGCGCTTTCACGAGCTCTCGGGGTGTTCTTGTACCCAGCTTCGGCTTCCGCCTTGGCCATCTTCTCCTTGCCTTTAGCCTCCGCCATGCAAATATCCTTGGCATTGGCGGACATCTTCGAGCAAGCTTCTTTGTCGGCCTTATACGCTGCGGCCGCTCGATCTCGCTCGGCGTTGTAGCCGTCCTTCGACATCGTGGCACTCGTTGTCGCCGGCGCTCGCGGCGCTGTCGATTGCCCAATCGCCGTACCAGCGAAACCCAAGCTCGCTGCAGCGAACAGCGCGGTCAATATTCTTGACATGGTTATTCTCCTTACCTGAAATCTTCGTCGCGGACGCCGGTACCGAATGCATCTACCTGGTCTTCCGCCTCGTCTCGGGAAATCCCATACTGCTCCTGGATCCTGCCGACAAGCTGGTCGCGCTTGCCACCGATGACGTCGATCTCGTCATCGGTCAGGTCGCCCCACTGCTCCTTGACCTTTCCCTTCAATTGCTTCCAGTTGCCTTCGATACGATCCCAATTCATGCGAAGTTCTCCCTATAATTATCGGGCGCCGATCGCCCGAGCTGTTCCAGTTCTCCGCAATCCTTGTGCCAGCCTGTATTACCTTATGAATCAATTAGTTGCATGCGATCGCGAATGGTAAATTCGCAATTCCGGAACTGCCGACATGTAAATTCAGAAGCGGTGTAGGACTGCGATGACAGTCGTACGTATCTGCCGCCGATAACATTCGCGGCGATACGGTCTTCAAAATATCAATGTTTTGCACTGCTGAACTGTCAGGCCAAAAACAAATATCTCAATAGACCCGCGCGACCCATATCACAGACCGAACCGGAGCGTATTTTTCCGACGCCCGCTGCGTCACGTCGCACGATATTGGAGGAGAAATGCCCGCCCCTGCAAACTTTCCCCCACGCCCCAAGCGCCCCGGCTTGGTTACCAGTGCCTGGGCGGTCCTCCGCGATATACGCAATCTCGCTTCGGACCATCTCGAGCTGATCGCGCTTGAAGCGCAACGGGCGTCATTCGGATTGGTCAAGATTCTGTGCGCGGCTATCGTCGTATCGATTCTGGTCGTCACCGCGTGGATCGCTCTGATTGCCGGCGCCATCGTGTGGGCGACGTCCGCAGGTATCTCCTGGCCGTGGGCCCTGCTGGTCGCGGCATTGGGCAACCTCCTTGTCGGCGCCATTATCGTGTTCTGGATTCGTGGTCAGGTCCCGGAGCTCATGTTTTCCGCAACGCTTCGCCAATTTCGGCGCGATGCCCTGCCCGCAGACGACACCACGGAGCAATCATGAAACAGGAAGTGGCTTTGACCGAAAAAATCGACCGCTTGGAACGGCGGTTGGCTCTCCGGAGGCATTACACACTCGCTCACGTGCATGACACGAAAAGTGCGTTCAGTAGCGGGACCACGTGGCTGCCCCTGTTGGCGGTGGTGGCGGTCATCTCCGCGGCTGTCATCGGTTACCAACTCGTAAACCGCAACCGCTTCTCTTCGCGCAGGACAAGGACCGTCAAACGCATTGCCGGAGGCGCCGGCCTGTTGGCGACCTTGGGACCTCTGGTTGCGGCGGCGGCACGATTCGGCATCAGCCCGCAGGGCCGGTTGTTATGGGGATATCTGCGCCCGCTGATACGACGCGCACCGCCTAGTGGCACGAGTCCCGAGCGCAGCCCCTAAGCGACACATCCACGCTTCTTCAACAAACCAACGATCGAGACTTTTGCTTTAGGGTCAGATGTGGGCGAGAGAAATCGCGAGCGAGGTCGGCTGCGGAAGGCCAATTCCGTTGGCGGGATCATTGATCGCCGAAAAGTCGACGACCGGCATTCCGGAGCGAACGTTACCGAACATCGTCGCGAAACTGGCGTCGGCGGCATCCCTGCCGGTGCCGATTCGGACGAGCCCCGTCGTCGTCGCGATACCCGTCGGATCGAACAAGTACCACCGCGACCCCAACAGCACTTCGACGTACGCATGGAAATCGGGGGGTCCTAAGGCTGGGTCGGCACCGTAGTCGACACCGGTGACGAACCGCGCCGGATAATTCAGCGCGCGACAAAACCCAATCATCAAATGAGCAAAGTCGCGACAGACCCCCGAGTGCTCGGTTAGCGTTTCGAGCGCCGACGTACCCGGGTTGGAGCTGCCCGGCTGGAACACCGTCCGGCGCTGTACCCAGTCGCGGATAGCCACCACCTGGCCATAGCCGCGCGGCATTTGCCCGAATTCGAACCATGCAACCTTGGTTAGCTTGTCGACTTGACAGTACCTGCTAGTACGCAAGTAACGAAAAGCATCGATTGGAATATCCGCGATGGCGTCAGCCGTCGTCGCAACCGGCGATGCGAAATGGTGCGCGAGCTCGACCGTGACGCGATAGGCAATCCGGAAGGGTCCCGCTTCCGCCTCGAGACGGAGGATGCGATTCCCGGTGAAAGACTCGCACTCCAGACGATGCAAGTATTGCGGTGCGAGCTCGCAGGATTCTTCCAATACGCGTTGCTGCTTCGTCTGCGCCGCATGAAAGTTGAACGCAAACACTGTCGGCGAATAGACTTCGTACGCGAGCTCGACCTTGTAGCTGAGCTGGACGCGTGCAACGGGAGACGCCTCCGCCGCTGCAAACATGGTGCTGACATCGCTCATGTTTTCTCGATCAACCTGCTACGCGCGGCGGTATGCCGCTGCATTTGTAGCGAAAGCGCGAGGTCGATCCTACCGAATGTCCCAATACGGATTGAAGCCGCACGGCGAAGCCGACCGCGACTCATCCGCGCGCACCGCCGCCGGTGGAAGAAGGGCGAGCGGTCGCAATGCAACCGCGTCGAACACGACGCGGGATCCTCGGGTCAGCGTAATCCCTGCGCGCTCATAGACGTGCGTCGCCGCGGGATCGGGCGAGAGGACATAATACGTCTGCGCAAAACCGCGCTCGTCGACCTGCGAGACAACCCATTCGAGGCGGCCCCATGGCTGACATAGACGACGCGCGCGGTTCACCTCCGGCTCGTGGCGTCCCCGAGGGCGTGGCTTGGCCGCAACTTCGGTTTGACCGGCCAGCGCCGTGGGAGGCGCGAGCAGCGCACACGAGGGCAATGGATGTTCGACTAATGAAGGGGACGGCACTACGGCTCCGAATCTAAGATCAATTTTGGGACTGCAATATTACGCTCTTATGTCGCTTGGCGCAGTGCGGTAGTTGCTGCGGCAAAGCGTGGAATTGGCGGCGACCCGGCGGGCAAAATCCGATGAAATCGGCAGTGCCGGTTGGAGATGAACCATAATTCGTCGCGATCGTTAGCCAGTACCAGATAGCACTCGCTAGTTTCTGACGGCGAGTGTAGCCCTAACACACGGTAGGCGACGTCATTGGAAAAGCCGTTTTCAAGCGGCATCGGCCGGGGCGCACGCGATCCTTCCAACTGCTGAATCACGACGTACACCCCGGTTTCAAACTGGATCACTACGGTGCCTTCTTTGAGTCGCGTGTTTAATGCAATGGCCATGCCATCAAGGAGCTCCCTCTTTTCAGGGGGTTAGACCAAGTAGCTACTCTTTGGTTTGTAATCGTGGCGCGGGAACTATGTAGAAAATTCATTGGGTATTTGCCTGGCGTGCTGCAGATGCGCCGCATGTAGGCCTATGTCCTACGCATCGGCATGCCGATTCCGACAACAAAATGCGCAGCCCATCGGATAGGACGTCATCCGCGATCGAAACATGATCGACTTACCCGGCGCATCGAGCGTTGTGAAGGCGGAGGACCAGTATGCGGGACCATGAGAAGGTGGACGAAGACGCTGGCGCGCGTACTGCCGTTGCGCGTATGGCCGCGCTGTGCAAGTGGCCCGTAGACCCAAACAGTGCGCTTGAGGAGCCGACGCAGGTGGAACGGTTAGGTGGCTCGATACAAGAGGCGGAAGAGTCGATACGGAGACTGACTCAATTCGGCGCGCTGTTCGGCGCGCACGAATCGATGCTTGCAGTCTTCTCGCGCATTGCCAAGGTCGCACCGTCAGCGGCGAGCGTGCTTATTCTGGGCGAGAGCGGCACCGGAAAGGAGCTTGTCGCCACGACCATCCACGATCTGAGCGCACGCCGCGATTGCACCTTTGTCGCAGTGAATTGCGGCGCGATTACCGAGAATTTGATCGAGAGCGAATTGTTCGGACACGAAAAAGGCAGCTTCACCGGCGCGCTGCGGACGCATGAAGGTTGCTTCGAGCGAGCCAAAGGAGGAACGCTGTTTCTGGACGAAATCACGGAGATGTCGCTAGAAATGCAGGCGCGTCTATTGCGTGTCCTCGAATCTGGACAATTTTCTCGAGTAGGCGGCGAGGGCGACATCGCCGCGGATGTTCGGGTCATTGCTGCCACCAATCGCGATCCGGCTGAAGCCGTCGTGGAAGGCAAGCTGCGGGAAGATCTCTATTTCCGGCTGTCGGTGATTCCGATCTACCTGCCGCCATTACGGGAGCGCGGCTGCGACGTCACGTTGCTCGCAGCGCACTTTCTGCACGAAATGAATTGCGACGCCGGAACCACGAAAAAACTCCTGCGCGGTGCCCGAGCCGAACTTCGCGATTACGCGTGGCCAGGTAACGTGCGGGAATTGCGCAATGTCCTCCAGCGCAGCTTCGTATTAAGCGACGGCGTTATCGAATTACAATTGGATAACGCACTCAACCAGGCGCGCCGAGGTGTCGCGACGGCCGGCGGCGACACATTGATCATTCCGATCGGGACATCGCTCGAAAGTGCGCAGCGCAGCTTGATCATGGCTACGCTGCACGCGGTCAACGGAAGCAAGAGCAAAGCAGCGGCGATACTGGGAGTGAGCCTGAAGACCCTTTATAACCGGCTGCATGCCTATGGCGAACCGTTGGATAGGCGCTTGCGGGTGGCATGAAATCGGAGCGTCGCCAAACCGCGCAAACGCGCGACGAGTTTTACCCGGCGGTGGTACACGCCAACGCCGAAGCAGCATGCCCTTCACCGGGCTTAAACAACGCACCGTATGACAGGAGAAAATCATGAATCCGAACACAGGCACGATGAATCCCGGCGGTATGACCGGCTCCGGCGCAAACCCATCGATGGGTGGCACCGCTGACCGGACGCAGCAAACCGCAGACCGGGCGCATCAAACGGTAGACCGAGTCGCCGAGCGCGCAGCGCCCGCCGTCGATCGCCTCTCGCAAGCGGTCCATCAAACCATCGATAAGGTTGCTGATAAAGCTACGCCTGCGGTCGAGTGGGCAGAGCAGAAAACAACGGAAATTCGAGATCGGTCATCGCAGTTCGCTGAGACTTGCAGCGCTTATGTCAGAGAACAACCGCTGGTATCGGTCGGAGCGGCTCTTGCAGTCGGCTACCTGATTGGTCGCTTATCGCGTTGACGTTGCTTCTCGCCGTTCGCGTCATGCGAGCGGCGATCGAGACGCCGTTGTTTCGATGGCGTGAGATAGCGTAGTCCGCTCGCGGGCGGTTCGTTACGCGCGTTTGCGCGGGGGGTGGTTTTTTTGCGACCGGCTTACCTCGCGCCACGGCGCCGGATTGCGCCCGCTTTCCCTCAAGGCTTTTCGTCAACGCCGCCATCAGGTCGATCACCTGCGCGCCGCGGGCAGGAGCTGGTTCGTCAGCCGCTTGCGCGACGGCTTGACCCCGGCCCGCTTTTACCTTCTGTTCGATCCGCCGCAACAGGTCGTCACGATAGGTGTCACGATACGTGGCCGGTTTCCAGACTTCAGTCATGTCGTCGATGAGCCGAGTGGCGAGTTGCAGCTCCTTGTCGGTGACGCCTGCCGTCTTAAGCATCAGCGAGGGTAACGCGAATTCGTCCGCCGCAAGAATTTCGTCATCGTAACGTAACGTTTCCAGCAGTAATAGCTCCCGACTGGGAGCACAGCCGCCAGATGCTGCTTCGTGCGGATGACAACCTGCGCAATGCCGATCTTTCCGGATTTCTTGAGCGCTTCGCGCAGCAGCGCGTACCTTTTTCGCCGCGTTTGCCTGGCACCAGGCGATACGGAGTCTCAAAAAACTGCGGCAGAATCGAGCCCGCGGCGGCGAACGTAACGATCTCGACCGTCTGAGTCGCTTTCGGGTTGGCTAGACGAAAATCATCATCATCCAGCGTAACGTAACGCCCTTTCTCGTATTGATAACCCTTGACAATATTCTTCCCCTCTAACACCTCGCCTGTCAGCTTGTTGATGCGCTGATAGCCTACCGGCGCCATGTCGCGCCGGTCGATCCAGTCGAAATCGAGATTGCTGTCCGCAGCACCCGGATAAAGCTCCACCGGCACATTAACCAGCCCGAAAACAATTGCCCCATTCCACACTGCTCGTGCCATGAATCTTTCTCCGGTTGTGATTGCCCGTTGGACTCCGTGCGCTCGCGTTATTGGCTCTCCCGATGTAGATCGCAGCACGTCGATTTTACGGATGCGGGATGGCGCCGTCGCTGCAAGCGCAACAGTGGAGTTTCTCAATACCTCCGAATGCGAGCGGCCGTGTACGAATTACAAAGCATCTGCGCAGAAAACACTGTCTAGAAGTCAAACAAACAGGCCCCAAGCGCGCCGTACAGAGCGGAAGAGCCCTTTCCGCGCAACGGCACGCAACTTGCGACTAAGCGGTACGCCACTTTCGGCGTTCTAGAATCTAGCTGGAGGAAGACCAACCATGAACTTCATCATTTGGATCGTCGTAGGCGGAATTCTTGGATGGCTTGCAAGCAAAGTCATGCGGACGGACGCGCAACAGGGTTTGCTGCTAAACGTCATTGTCGGCATCGTCGGCGCGATTCTCGCCGGCCTCTTTCTCGCGCCGCTCTTCGGCGTTTCCACGATCAACCAGGATAATTTCAGTATTCCGGGCTTATTGATCTCCTTCCTGGGCGCCATCATCCTGCTGGCGATCGTCAATCTGATTCGCCGCGGCAGCGTTCGCTGACGTCACGATCCAGCGGAAGGGCAAGCGACTCGTGTCGCGGTTCTAGTGGGAGACGGGACGCTTGCCCGATCGGAGACGCTCCATGAGGCGCGAGGTTCAGGTCGTCATTGGCGACGTCGAAGAAACTTTCGATGGCGGTATTCATCTGCTCGCCGAGTGGTATCAGTGCCAGGGCGCGCCCGAGTTGCTGAAAAGCGCAAAGCGGTTGCGCGCGTGTTGCCTCGCGGCGGTCGACCATGCCGCATTGACGGTGGTCGGCGAATCCTTTTATCAATTCGCGTCTAACGGGGTGACGGGAACCGTCTTGCTCGCCGAATCGCACTTGGCTATTCATACATGGCCCGAGTTCGGATCGGTCACGGTGGATGTGTTCGTGTGCAACCGGACGCGCGACAACCGAGCGAAAGCGCATACGCTCTATCTTGAGTTGCGCGACGCTCTTGAACCCCGCAAGGAAAATTTCTCGCAGGTCGTGCGTGGCGCAGTGGTAGCTCCAGCAGCCGTTGCCGCCGGCGGCATGCACTAATCTTGGGAACAAGAAACGAGCCGCGGTTGTTACGTCTCTTTGGCTTTCGTAGCCTCACCGCCAAGCAATTCGCCAATCGCATGCATATCGTCGATGCGATCGGCGATCGCCTTCGCCACCGCAAGCAGCGGCGTTCCCAGCAGCAGCCCCCAGCCGCCCCATAGCCACCCGAAAAAAATCACCGCGATAAACACGGCGACGGCGTTCATCTGGCTGGCGCGACCCTGCAACCAAGTGGCGAGACCCATCCCGATCACAACCGCGGCGAAGGTGACGGCGGATGCAGCTATTGCGGCGTCGCCGAAACTATTGGTTTGCAGAAATGACGCAATGGCGACGACCACAGCGGTCACCGCCGTGCCCGCATACGGGATAATGTGCAGGACGCCAGCGACGACGCCCCACATCGGAGCTCCCTCCAATCCAAAAGCCGCCAAAATGAGCCAGGTCGTCAACCCGATGAGGACGTTGGTCACCAGCAGAATTCCCATATACCGGGAAACCTGGGCATCAATTTCGTTCAGGAGCTCGACGGTATCGCGGCGCTTAGCGAGCGAACGTCCGGCGAGATGGACGACTTTGCGCCGGAACGTGTCGCCGGCGGCGAGCACGAAGTACGCAAGCAGCCCTGCCATTCCAAGCTGCGTCACGACTCCCAGGATTTGCGCTGTCTGTTTACCGATGAAGGCTTGCGCTTCCCCAGCGACGGGAGCCGGGGCCGCTACTTGCGCTGGCATTTTACCCGCCGCATCCGCGGCCGCGTGCTCGATTTCCGCGGCAGCCTCACGCATCTGCGCCACTGGATTATCGGGGCGGCTGGTCGTCGCGTTCGCCGCCGCACGCAGTTTCCGCGCCGTCTGCGGAAGATCCGCGATGACTTCGCTTGCTTCGTCGCGCAATGTATACACGATCCCGGTCAAAGCTCCGGTGAGCGTCACCAACACGACGGCCGCGCCGACCGCGCGATGAACGTGCAGCCGCTCGAGCCCGGTGACAAGCGGACGCAACGTGTAGCTAATCAGAATTCCGACGACGACAGGAACCAGGAATGCTTCAGCGAGTTTCGCCGCCGCGACCACGGCAAGCGTCGCCAGAACGATCAGCGCGATTTCGCTCGCGCGCATGCGCCGGGCCGTTCGGGGATCGGGGGTTACAACGGGGGTTGCAGCGCTGGGAGCATCGCTCCCCGGCGCCGGTGTTGCATGAGCGGTCGCAGCAGAATCGGCGCCCGGCGCTTCAGCGGCAGTCGCGACAGGTCGGGCGATCGTCGTATCGGTGACCGTGCTGGCCGCAGGTGAAATCACGAGTGCCCTGAGTCGTAGTTCGTTTTAGTAAACGTCGCTTGCTTCGCCGAGGAATAGTGACCCGGGCAACTGGTCTAATGAAAAAGCGCCGCGTGATTTATACCACGCGGCGCCTGAGCGGATTAGTGCAGCTGGTCAGTTCGACTTCGCCTTGTCGGCCGCTTTTTCAATGCCTCTGCCGGCGCCCTTAACGTCTTGGCCGAAGCCTTCAACGGTGTTGCATCCAGCCAGCAGCGCGAAGGCGCTGGCAATGATAACGGCGATGATTTTTTGCATGATGTCTCCTTTCATCTCGTCAGCGACCTTTAGCGTCGCGGGTTGGAATACGTGCGAACCCCTGCACTCTCTGAGCGGATGCACGCGACATGCCACTCATAAACGCTCATCAATTCAAGATCTTATCGCCGCGTTTTTCCCCGATTCCGGCAATCGGTACCAACGGTTCGTGAAATCGCTACAAAAGCACTGTCAGTGCAACCCCGACGTTTCCTTGGCCATGTCTTCGAGCACTTCCCGGACACGATGAAATTCGCGCGCCTTGTCAAAGAAATAGTCGGCGCCAAGCGACAGGCTGCGGTCGCGATACTGGGGAAAGGCGTAATTCGTGAACACGATTACTTTCGCACCTGGCGAACGTGTACCGCCGATTCCCTTCAACACCCCCAGCCCAGTGCCGCCGCGGAGTTGTAAATCCAGCACTACGGCATCCCACTTGTGCTGTCGCAACAACACGAGCGCGTCGGATTCGTTCTCGGCCTGACCGGTCACCTCAACGTTGGGGATCTCGGATAGCGCTTCGACCAACCGCGAGCGAATGATCGGCGAATCCTCGATAAGTAAAACGCGAAGTTGATGGGCAGGTTGCATGTGACGCGTCAAAGAATCTTTTGCAGAGTTTCTTTTGAGCACCGAGAAAACGTCATCAGTACGCTCCGCGTATCGTTGTCCGCCTTTGTCCGACATGACCATCCAATCAGTTTCGCTAGACTGCACCTGTTGGTTACAAAGTCAAACCCTTAGTCGATGAGCCCGTTCTTGATCGCGTAGTAGGTGAGATCGGCATTGGATTTCATCCCCATCTTTTCCAGTACCCGGGTGCGATACGTACTGACCGTCTTCACCGAGAGATGCAACTCGTCGGCAATCTTCGACACGGCCGCGCCGGCTGCCAATTTGCAAAAAATCTGAAATTCGCGCTGCGAAAGCTCGCCGTGCAACGGGCGATCCGCCTCGCCTGTCACGCCGTTAGCCAAAATCTGCGCAAGCGACGGGCTTACGAATTTGCGACCGCGAACCACGGTGCGAATCGCGCCGACTAATTGCGTCGATGCGGCTTCCTTGTTGAGGTACCCCGATGCCCCGGCACGCAGCAGGTTGACCGCATACTGATCCTCGGCGTAACCGGAAAGCATCAAAACCGGCATTTCCGGCCGCATCTGTTTGACCGATTTTAGAGTGTCGATGCCGTTCTTGTCGGGCATCGAGATGTCAAGCAAGAGGACGTCGAACTCACCCGCACGGACGAGTGAAATCGCTTCCGAGCCGCTCGCCGCTTCGCCAGCCACCTCCATGTCCGGCTGATCCGCGATGAACTGCTTCAAGCCAGCTCGCACGATCGCGTGGTCGTCGGCAACGAGAATTCTGATCATCGAGCACGTATGGGCGAGAGCCGACGCGGCAACAAGCGATGCCAATCCATCATCAAAGCATCGCGATGGCGGACAAACCGGCACTGCCCGACTGGTACGCGGCCAGACGATTGTAGAGAGTCTTCAAGCTGACCCCGAGCATCTCAGCACAACGCCGCTTGTTCCCGCTGCATAGATCCAGCGTCGCGAAGATAGCCTGGCGTTCCATTTCCGCGAGCGGCGTACCGACAGGAAAGCGCAAGCAATCGCCTTCCGGCGGCGGGCACGCAAGGCCGGCGAGCTCGAGCTCGACGACATCGTCGGCAAGAATAAACGCCCGTTGCACGGCGTTCTTCAACTCGCGCACATTACCCGGCCAACGGTGCGTGCGAATCGTCGTGATCGCGGCGCGCGAGAAGCGCTTTGCCGCACCTTCTTCCGCGTTCAATGCCTGCAGAAAATGCTCGGCCAGCAACTCAGCGTCGTTGTCCCGTTCGCGCAACGGAGGCATCGTGATAGGGAACACCGCCAGCCGGTACATCAGATCCTCGCGTAACTGGCCGTCGCGCACAGCCTCGAGGGGATCGCGATTGGTTGCGGCGATGATCCGAATGTCAGCGCGCAAATCGCCTTCACCGCCTACTCGGGTAAAGCGTCCCGTTTCAAGCACGCGAAGCAAGCGCACTTGCATTTCCGGCGCCATTTCGGTGACTTCATCGAGGAGCAGCGTGCCACCTTCGGCCCGTTCGAAACAACCGCGGTGCATTTTCGCCGCACCGGTGAACGAGCCCTTTTCGTAGCCAAAGAGCTCGGCCTCGATCAATGTGCCGGGGATTGCCCCACAGTTGACCGCCACGAACGGCCCCGCCGCACGCGCGCTGCGGTCGTGGATCGTCCGCGCGACCAATTCCTTCCCGCATCCGGATTCGCCCGACAGAAACACGGTGGCCATCGTCGGCGCCACTTTTTCCACCCGCCGGTAAATGTTCTGCATTGTGTCGGAACTGCCAAACAGGCGCCCGAAGCGGCACAACGCGGGAGCGGATGCGTCGCGTGTCGAAGGGAGCGTACCCGCCAGTGTGTGGGATACCGCGGTAACAAATGACGAAAGGCAAACGATACTGTCGTTGGTCGCGTTGTACATGGTCGCTCGTGGGTACTTTAGGTTATTTGCTGACAGAATCGTAGGCGTGCCAACCACCCCCCCTCATAGGCGGCGCACGGAATCCACTGTGGGACGTGTCCTACAACGTATCATTCCCAGGAAAGTATCGCCGTCCTACTCTTTTCGGATACCAAACACGCTTCGGTGGGGCTCCAGCGGTCGGACAGGCATCAGCCCGCTACTACGCTAAACTACGATGCATACGAACGGCGCTTACATGGACTCGAAAAACCTTCCTCCCCTGATTCCGGTGATCCTCTCCGGAGGAGCGGGAACCCGCCTTTGGCCACTGTCGCGTGAGACCGCGCCCAAGCCGCTCATGCTGTTACCGGACGGCGAAACGCTGCTCGGCAAAACCGGGCAACGCGCCGCGGCACTCCAGGGAGTGGGCGAAATAATCACAGTGACCAACCGCGATCATTACTTCCACACGAAGGACGTGTACGCATCATTGGGGGCCCGCATGCCGCGTGGTTCCACGTATCTGCTCGAGCCTTTCGGCCGCAACACGGCGCCGGCAATTGCATTGGCAGCACTTCTCGTCGAGTCTCGGCATGGACCACAAGCAACTCTGCTGGTCATGCCCGCGGACCATCTGATTCGCGACGGCGTAGCGTTTGCGGCTGCGACAGCGCGCGCAGCTGAATTGGCGACCGAAGGCCGCCTCGTCACCTTCGGCATCGCGCCAATGCACGCCGAAACCGGGTTCGGATACATTGAGTGTGGTCACGAAATCGGTGCCGATGCGTACACCGCCACGCGCTTTGTCGAAAAGCCGGCGCTGGCGCAAGCGCGCACGATGGTCGCGGCGGGCAACTTCCTGTGGAACTCCGGAATGTTCGCGTTTTCCGCCGGGACCGTTCTATCCGCGTTCGAGCGTCACGCCCCATTGATCCTCGCCGCCATGCGCACCGTTTGGCAGGGATTGCGCGCGAAGAGCGTCGAGCCAATGCTGGAAATCGATCCGGCGAGTTTCGCGGCGGCGCCTGACATCTCGTTCGACTATGCCGTCATGGAACGCGCCGCGGCGGCAGCAGAGGTGGCGGTGGTACGTGCGACGTTCGATTGGAGCGATGTCGGATCGTGGCAGGCGATGTCCGCATTGTCCGATAGCGATGGCGAGGGCAATAGCGGCAGCGGCGAGAGGGTGGCGATCGCCACTCGCGGCACGTTCGTCTACGCCGGAGACCGCGTCGTCGCCACGGTCGGTGTGAATGATCTAGTCATCGTCGACACACCCGATGCCCTGCTGGTCGCGCATCGCGATCACTTGCAACGGGTGCGTGAGGTCGTCGGCGAGTTGAAGACGCGCGGCCACGAGTCGTACCGGCTGCACAAGACCGTCGCGCGGCCGTGGGGAACGTACACGGTGCTCGAAGAAGGCGCGGACTTCAAGATTAAGCGAATCGAAGTAAAACCGGCAGCGTCGCTTTCGCTGCAGCTGCATCACCGGCGCAGTGAGCACTGGGTGGTCGTGCGGGGGACCGCGCGCGTGACGTGTGGCGAGACGACTTTCGATGTGCGCAATGGCGAGTCTACGTTCATTCCAGTTGAAACAAAGCATCGTCTCGAAAATTGCGGCGATGAAATGCTTGCGATCATCGAAGTCCAGTGCGGTGATTATCTAGGCGAAGACGACATCGTCCGCTTCGATGACAAATACGGAAGGGTGCCTGCGTAATTGCGTTCAACTCATCGACTCCGCTGATGGCACCCGAAACCGATTTTGCGCGCGTGCCCGCCGCGGCACCTGGGCAGGTTTCGCCGCCGGCAGCCGCCGCAAGTTCCGCCATCGAGTCGTCGCTCGCGACGCTGCCTCCGCTCATTGCCGAGCAGCCTTCGACCGTTCGCAGGGTTGCCTCCGGCCCGTACGCGGGATCTTCCGACGCTATGGCCCTCGCGCAACTCGGTCGTCAATGCGCACAACTGCAGCGAGTTCTCGCGGTCGTCACCGCCGACCCGCTGTCCGCGCAACGGCTAAGCGAGGAGATGCCGTGGTTCGCGCCGAATCATCGCGTCGCGCTTTTGCCTGATTGGGAGACGCTGCCGTACGACCAGTTCTCGCCGCATCAGGACCTCGTGTCCGAGCGTCTGGCCACACTCTACCGCGTCTCGCGCGGCGAATGCGACGTACTGATCGTCGCCGCGACGACCGCGCTCTATCGATTGCCCCCCACGTCGTACCTTGCCGGCTTTACTTTTTTCTTGACACAGGGGGAACGGCTCGACGTCGGACAGCTGCGCGCGCAACTGGCGCTTGCCGGTTATGCGCACGTGACCCAGGTCGTCTCGCCTGGCGAATTCAGCGTCCGCGGCGGGCTCATCGACTTGTTTCCGATGGGCTCGACGTTGCCGTACCGGATCGACCTCTTCGACGATGAGATCGAAAGCATCAAGACCTTCGACGTCGACTCACAACGCACGCTCTACCCGATGCGCGACGTCCGCCTGCTGCCGGCACGCGAGTTCCCTCTGGACGATACAGGCCGCGCGCGGTTTCGCAGCCGCTTTCGTGAAGTATTCGAAGGTGATCCGTCCAAATCGGCGTTGTACAAAGACATCTCGAACGGCGTCGTGCCGGGAGGCATCGAGTATTACCTGCCGCTTTTTTTCGATGCCACGGCGACGCTTGCCGATTATCTGCCGCCGGAGTCGACCATTGCGCTGCACGGCGATATCGGCGGCGCAATCGAGCGCTTTTGGCAGGACACCGAAGCGCGGTACCGACTGTTGCGCGGCGACAAGGGACGTCCGCTGCTGCCTCCGAACGAACTGTTCCTGCCGTTGGATCAGTTCAACGGCGCGCTTAAGCCATTTGCGCGCATCAGCTTGCCGCGCAATGATGCGAGCGGTGACGGGCCGACGGTGCCCGTCCCGCGAGTGCAGGTCGATCGACGCGCCGAAGATCCAATCGCCGGGTTGAAGCAATTTCTCGCGACGACCAGCGCGCGCGTGGCTATCGTCGCGGAGAGTGCTGGCCGGCGTGAGACGATGCAGCAATATTTCGCCGAGTACGGGCTCAAGCCCACGCTGGCCGGCGACTTCACCGAGTTTGTCGCTGGCGCTGCGCCGGTCGCGCTCGTCGCCGCCCCTCTTGCCGCGGGCTTTGCGTGGCCTGCGGCAAACCTTGCATTCGTCACGGAAGCGGAGCTCTACGCGAATTTCGTGCGCCGCAGTGTGCGCGAGTCGGCGCGCCGGTCGAACGTCGACGCCATGGTGCGCGATCTCTCCGAGGTGCGCATCGGGGATCCGGTAGTCCACGAGCAGCACGGCATCGGCCGCTACCTGGGACTGGGCACGCTCGACTTGGGCGATGGCGCCAACGAATTTCTGCAGCTCATTTACGCCAACGACGCCAAGCTCTATGTACCGGTGTCGAATCTGCATCTGATCAGCCGTTATAGCGGCGCCGCGCCAGACGCCGCGCCATTGCATGAGTTGGGTAGCGGCCAATGGGAGAAGGCCAAGAAACGAGCAGCGGAACGGGCCTACGATACCGCGGCGGAGCTTCTCCACCTGTACGCGCAACGCGCAGCGCGGACCGGGTATACGTTCGGCTTCAACGCGCACGATTACGACGCGTTCGCCGATGGCTTCGGATTCGAGGAGACGGCGGATCAGGCGGCGGCGATCGAAGCCGTCATCGGCGATATGACTTCGGGTCGCCCGATGGACCGCCTGGTCTGCGGCGATGTCGGGTTCGGCAAGACGGAAGTGGCGTTGCGGGCGGCGTACGTCGCTCTTGCGGATGGCAAACAGGTGGCGTTGCTCGTACCGACGACCTTGCTGGCCGAACAGCACTTCCAGGTCTTTTCCGACCGCTTCGCCGATCTTCCGGTGCGCATCGCCGAGCTGTCGCGCTTTCGCTCGGCAAAGGAGACTAAAGCGGCGTTGGCGGGCATCGCGCAGGGAACAATCGACCTCGTCATCGGGACTCATAAGCTGCTTCAGCCCGACGTTGCGTTCAAGAACCTGGGGCTGGTCATCATTGATGAAGAGCATCGCTTCGGCGTCCGGCAGAAGGAGCAGTTGAAGCGCTTACGCGCAGAAGTCGACGTGCTCACGCTGACTGCGACACCGATTCCGCGCACGCTTGCGATGTCACTCGACGGCATCCGCGATTTTTCCGTTATCGCGACGGCGCCGCAGCGGCGACTCTCGATCAAGACGTTCGTTGCGACTTACTCATCCGGCATTGTGCGCGAAGCGGCGCTGCGCGAACTGAAGCGCGGCGGGCAAATCTACTTTTTGCATAACGACATCGACACGATCGCCTCCAAAGGCGAAGCACTGGCACTGCTCGTGCCAGAGGCGCGCATCGCGGTGGCACACGGGCAGATGGCGGAACGGGAACTGGAACATGTGATGCGCGACTTCTACCAGCAGCGCGTCAATTTGCTGTTGTGCTCGACCATCATCGAAACCGGCATCGATGTGCCGACCGCCAACACGATCATCATCGAGCGAGCGGATCGCTTCGGCCTCGCGCAGTTGCACCAACTGCGCGGAAGGGTCGGCCGCTCGCATCACCAGGCGTACGCGTATCTGCTGACGCCGCCGCGGGAGGCGCTAGCGGCGCAGGCCAAAAAGCGTCTGGAAGCGATCCAAATGATGGAGGACTTGGGCTCGGGCTTCTATCTCGCGATGCACGACTTGGAGATTCGCGGCGCTGGCGAGGTTTTGGGCGAATCGCAATCGGGAGAAATGCAGGAAATCGGTTTCCAACTCTATTCCGAGATGTTGAAAATCGCCGTACGGTCGCTGAAAGCTGGACGCGTGCCTGACTTATCTCAGCCGCTGGGAGTTACCACTGAGATCAATCTGCACGTTCCCGCGCTGCTGCCGGCGACCTACTGCAACGACGTGCACGAGCGGCTGGTGCTCTACAAGCGCCTCGCAAGCGTTGCCGACGACGCGGAACTCGAAGCCATTCAGGAAGAGCTGGTCGATCGCTTCGGTCCAACTCCGGCCCCCGCGCAAGCGTTGCTGGCCTGTCACCGGTTGCGCCTGATTGCAAAGGCGCATGGCGTCACCAAGATCGACGCTGGACCCGAGCGGAGCACGCTGCAATTCGTCCCCGACCCGCCGTTCGATGCCGCCAAACTGATCACATTGGTGCAAAAAGACGGCCGCATTCGGTTCGCCGGAAACGACAAGCTTCGCATCGAGCGGGCCGCCCCGGCATTGGCCGACCGCGTCGCGTTGGTGCGGGATTTCTTGGGTGGATTGAATAGTCACGCCCGACCTGGACTCTGAAGCGCTCGACTTCCTAGACACTTCCGAGTCGTTTACCGCGGTGGATCACTGTCACGCCGAGTGCAATGATGCATCTGCCTTCGCCTGGCGACGCGTTTCGAACGCATTGACGAGGGCTGCGACGCCGTGATTCTTCGGCCCGCAAACCTGCACAACCGGCACATCGCGACCGCGCCCCGTCCGCAGTGCAAGCGAAGACGTCAGCTCGTTCGCTGTGCGCTCGGCCGCCGGCAGGTCGCTTTTGGTGACGACGAGCAGGTGCGCGATCTCGAGGATGCCTGCCTTCAGCGCTTGTACTTCGTCGCCTGCACCGGGTGGTACGGCGACGATGATTGTATCGGCCGCGCGAACGATCGCAACTTCCGACTGCCCGGTGCCTACCGTTTCGATGAGGACGATGTCGTAGTGGCAGGCGGCGAGCAACAGCGCGCTGGCGCCGGTGGTCGCGGCGATGCCCCCGGGATTTCCGCGTGACGCCATCGACCGGATGAAGACGCGCGGATCGTCGGCGTGCGCGCTCATGCGAACGCGATCCCCGAGGACGGCGCCTCCCGTTATCGGACTCGATGGGTCGACGGCGAGCACCGCGACCGAACGGCCGCGGTGCAAAAATTCGCCAACCAGCGCGCTGGCGAGCGTCGATTTCCCGGCGCCGGGCGCGCCGGTCAGACCGATCCGATGCCCATGGCGCGCGACGTCCTGCCATTCCGCGCTCATCTCCGTGGACACCAGCGCGCCATTTTCAATCAAGGTCAACGCGCGACTGAGTGCAGCACGGTCGCCGCCCCGCGCCAGCGCAACATTGCGAGCGAGTCGCTCCGGATCCGCCGCAGCGGCTGACGGCGCGGTGCTAGACAGCGACAAGCGGCTGGCCAAAGCCGTAAACGCTGCGCAAGCACGCGCAGATTTCCCCGTGCGTGACTTGAGCTTCGGCGGCTTTCACGATCTCGGCCATCACATTGTCGTGCGGGCTTTCCGCCGCGCGCGAAAGTGCGTCGAGCGCGCGCTTGACGCCGGCCCCGTCCCGCTCCGCCTTCCATTGCCGGAACGCGGCGAGTTGCCGCTCCATCGCCGCGGGATCGGGTTTCGGCTGCGCCGGTGATGGCGCGTCGCCGCCGACCGCGTACTTGTTGACGCCGACAATGGTTTGTTCGCCTGCATCGACCTGGTGCTGGAACCGCAGCGCGGATTCTCCGATCATGCGTTGCACGAGCCCAGTCTCCGCGGCGGCGAACATCCCTCCCGCCGCGTCGATTTTTGCCATCACGCGCTCTATTTCCGCTTCCATCGCATCGGTCATGGCCTCAACGTAATACGAGCCGCCCAGCGGGTCGATGACGTCGGTGAGGTGCGACTCTTCCTTTAGGATGTTCTGCGTTGCGATGGCGATCCGCGCCCCGGCCTCGGTCGGGCAACTCACGGCCTCGTCGTAGGAGTCGGTGTGCAGCGATTGCAGACCGCCGAATATCCCGGCCATCGCCTGGACGGTTACGCGCGCAACGTTGTTCAGCGGCTGCTGCCGTGTTAGATCGGCGCCGGAAGTCTGTCCATGGAACTTGAATCGCCATGACGGCGGAGCACGCGCCCCCAGGCGTTCGCGTGCGATTCGTCCCCACAGCCTGCGCATCGCGCGGAACTTGGCAATCTCCTCGAAAAAGCTGACGGAAATATCGAAGAAAAACGTAAACCGTGGCAGAAAGCGGTCCGGATCGAGCCCGCGCGCGATGCAGTCCTCGGCGTTCTGAATCGCCGTGGATAGCGTAAACGCAGCCGCCTCGGCGGGAGTGGCGCCCGCCTGCTGCGTGTGCTGGCCCACGACCGACATCGGATTCCATTTCGGCACGTGCTCGATGGCGAAGGCGATCTGATCGACCAGGACGCGGCGCGCGCCGGCGTTGGCCAGACGATAGAACATGTGGTTGGCGACGAAATGCGACAGATAGTCGCTCTGGTTGGACGTACCGGTAAGCTCGTGCCAGTCGACACCGCGGCGCCTGGCCGTCGCGAGCAAAAAGGCAAACAGCGTGAACGGCGACGGATCGTTCATCGCGCACGAAACGCGGGCGAGATCGACGCCGGCCAACGCCTCGTCCATATGTCCCGCATGGTTGATGACCGTGCCGCAGGTGCCGAGCAGCTCGGCGTGCGTCTCGTCCATGTCGTAGCCGCGGAACACCGAGTTGCAAGGAATGAGCGATACCGCGGTAATCCCCTGCGAGAGCAAATCGCGGAGGCGCAGGTTGTAATCGGCGGGAGTGCCCAATCCGATCAACTGGCGTTGCGTCCACGTGCGTCCGCGGTGCATCGTCGGATAGATGCCGCGCGTGAACGGCGGCTGCCCCGGGTACCCCAAATCATTCAGGTATCGCGTTCCGTCCCAATCGGCTGGCGAATACAGAGCCTTGACCGGAAGGCCGGAGCGATTCGCCGTTGCCCGGTCCTCGCCAATCTGCGCGTCGTATTCGTGCTGCCAATGTTGCGCTGCCGCCGCGTCGAGCACCGGCATTTCCACCGAACGGTTCATGTCAATCTCCTTATAGATCCGAGTACGCCGCGGCACGCGACCGTTCGGCCGCCGCGCGAATGTACGTCACGATGTCCTGCATCGCGCTACCGGGATGAAACACACAGGCGACCCCCGCGGCTTCGAGCGTACGCGCGTCGGTATCGGGCACGATACCTCCGACGATCACCGGCTTGTGTCCGAGTCCTGCGGCGGCCAGCGCCTCGACGAGTTTGGGCACGATCAGGTGATCGGTGGCGAGTGACGAAACGCCGATAACATCGACGTCTTCTTCGAGAACGAGTTTTACGACCGACGCAATCTCCTGCCACGGCGGCGTGTAGATCACTTCCATGCCCGCGTCGCGCAGCGCGGCCGTCACGATACGGCTGCCGCGATCGTGACCGTCCAAGCCTATTTTGGTGACGAGCACTTTCGGGATGATCATCGCGGCTCCAACGGGGCGCGCAACAACCAGATGAACCGGCGCGCCAACGCCGCGGGGCTGCGCCGGCCGGCGCGATACCACGCCACGGCGGAATTGAGTGCGCCCAAGAGCATAAGCCGCAGTTCATTCGCGTCGGCTTCGCGCGGCAGCGGCAAATCGGCGCACAGGCGACGAAACCAATCCTCGTAACCGTCGCGCAAAGCCCGGAGCTTCTGCGCGGTTCTTGGCGGCAACTCCTGCGGATGCACGCGGATGACCACACTCGCGTAGTCACTACGGGCGAGCAAATGCTCGAGGTGGGCGACGCATGCCGCTTCGAGCCGTGGCCACGCACCTTCGGCCCGATGGACGGCGAGCGCGACAGCAGCCGTGATCCGGCGCACGCCCTCGGTGTAAACGGCAATCAGCAAAGAGTCCTTGTTCGGAAAATGATAATAGATCGAGCCCGCCAGCATTCCAGCGGCGGCGGCAATGTCGCGCATCGTCGTACCGGTGTAGCCTCTTTCGCGGAAGAGGCGTGCCGCGGCATCGAGGAGCTCCGGCTGGCGGTTGTCAGCACGCGGCAAATCGAGGGCGCGGCTCACAGCGCGCGCCGAGGCAGGACCGACCCGGCGGGCGGCGGCGACGCTGCTGCGCCGCGCACGGCGTATGCCTAGTAATGCCGACGGATGTTGCGTGGCCATCGCTAAAACTAACACTTGTTAGGTAACCGCGTCAAGGCCGGTGCGCAGTTCGGACCCCACCCCATAGTATTGCAGTTCATCGTCGAAGCTGCCTAAGATACTACCGATGGTCAACCCGCTGCCTCCGCAATTGCATGTGCTGGTACGCGACTGGCTGTCGGCCAACAATATCGTGCTGCAGAGCCGCGATGGCCACGTCGTCGTCGATTCGGGTTACGTCAAACATGAAGCGCTGACCCTCGAGTTGCTGGCTTCTAGGTACGCGCTCGGGGGCGAGCCGCTGGTTAAGCTGGTCAACACCCACTGCCACTCCGACCACATGGGGGGTAATGCAGCGATCCGAAAAAAATACGGTTGCCCGATCGCGCTACCGGAAGATGAAGCACCGGTGGTGGCGCAGTGGGACACGAAAGCGCTGTTGCTCGACTACGCCGACCAAACCGCGCCGCGCTTCACCGCCGACGAACTCCTGCGCCGGGACGACACTCACGTGTGGGGCGATCTCGAGTGGCGCGTCGTCGCAGCGCCCGGTCACGACATGCGTGCGGTCGTCTTCTACAATCCCGAACACCAGATCCTGATCTCGGGCGACGCGCTCTGGGAGAACGGCTATGGCTTTGTCATGCCACCGGCAATCGATCCACTTGCGCTGGCCGCAGCGCGCGCCACGCTGGAAACTCTGGCGCAACTCGACATTCGTGTCGTCATCCCCGGCCATGGCGACGTATTCACCAACGTTGAGCCTGCCCTCGCGCGCGCCTTTGCGCGAACCGAGGCATTCGAAGCCGTTCCCGAACGGCTCGCACGGCATGCGCTCAAGGTCGTGCTGACGTTCTGCTTGCTGCACCGCGAACGTATGTTGCTATCCGACCTGCCAACCTACGTCGATAGCATCGGAGTCTTTCGCGACATCAACGCCGGCTGCCTGCAACTATCCGCCATCGAACTTGCCGATATGCTGGTGCACGAGCTGACGCGTACGGGCGCCGTGAAACAGGAAAACGGCTGGCTACTTCCTTGCTGAATCGCGATGCGATAATCTCGACCACCCAAAAAAGACGGAAGCCTCGCCATGCACAACTTGTTGCGTTTCCTCCGATCGTTGCTTGCTCCGCCGCTGGCGCCTGCGGCGGGAACGTTGCTGCTAGTTGCCTCCGCCGTTGCTGCGGCGACGCTACCGAAACCTCCGGTCGCACCTGCGCGCGAGGTCACCGACACGTACTTTGGCCTCGCAGTCGCCGACCCGTACCGGTACATGGAAAACATGAAGGATCCCGAGGTGGTCGCATGGATGAAAGCGCAGGCGGACTACGCGAACACTCTACTGAAAGATATTCCGGGGCGGGCTGTGCTTTACAACGAAATCGTGCAACGCGGCGACGCCGTCTCGGCTCGCGTATTCGACGTGCAAGTTGTCGGCTCGAAGCTCTACTACCAGAAGCGGCTCGCCAACGAGAACATCCCGAAGCTGTACGTTCGCGATGGTTTTCGCGGCCGCGAACGATTGCTCGTCGACCCCGAAAGCGTCAAGTCGGCGGATAGCAAGCACAGCGCGCTCGATTACTACGCGCCGTCGCCGGACAACAGGTATCTCGCGTACGGCATTTCGCCGGGAGGGTCCGAGAACAGCGTCATCAACGTTCTCGAAGTCGCGACCGGCAAACCGACGGGCGACGTGATCGACCGTGCGCAATACGCTTCACCGTCGTGGCTACCGGACGGTCGCCTTATCTACAGCCGCCTGCAAAAGCTCGCCGACTTCGCTCCGGTCACGGATCGCTATCAGAACCAGCGTGTGTTCATCCACAAGCTCGGTGATAACCCGGACCAGGACATGCCGCTCTTCGGAGCAGGCGTCTCGCCGATCGCGAAAATCGACGCGACCGAGCTCGTGTTCGCAGCGAACCCGCCAGGTTCGCCCTACGTGATCGCGCTGGGTGTCAACGGTGTGCAACGCGAGTTGCGGGTTTGGGCGGCACCACTGATCTCACTCGCCGGGGCGAAAACGCCTTGGGTCCAGGTTGCGGATACGTCGGACGATGTCACCGATCTCGCCGTGTCCGGCGAGACCGTTTATCTAATGACGCACAAAGACACGCCGCGATTCAAGGTCGTCCGCACGTCGCTCACCCGCCCGGATTTTGCCAACGCAGACTTGGTGGTCGCGCCCAGCGACGCTGTCGTCAGCGGGATCGCGGCAGCCAAAGACGCGCTGTATGTGCGCAAGATGAACGGTGGCATCAGCGAGCTATTTCGCGTCGAGCACGCGCCGGGCGCCCGTTTAACCCCGATAGCGCTGCCCTTTCCCGGCGATATCGAGAGCCTGGCAGTCGATCAGCGGCAGCCGGGTGTCGTGTTTCCGTTGGGAGGCTGGACGCGCTTCGGCGGCTTCTACGCGTACGACCCGAAATCGCGCCGGGTGGCCAATACCGGTTTGCAACCACAGGGCAAGTACGACAACCCGGCGAACCTGATCGCGACCGAGGTCAAGGTGAAAGCACCCGACGGCACGCTCGTTCCGCTATCCGTCGTACACAAAAAAGGCTTGCGGCTCGACGGCACGAATCCGACTATCGTCTATGGCTATGGCGCGTACGGCATCTCGCAAACACCGTTTTTTCGGCCGACGTGGCTACCGTGGTTCGATCGTGGCGGAGTCCTCGCGGTCGCACACGTGCGCGGTGGCGGCGAGTACGGTGACGAATGGTACAAAGCCGGATACAAGGCGACCAAGCCCAACACATGGCGCGATGCCATCGCCTGTGCCGAATGGCTGATCGCGAACCAATACACGGCAGAGCAACGGCTATCCATCATGGGCGGCAGCGCCGGTGGGATTTTCGTCGGCCGCGCGATTACCGACAGGCCTTCACTCTTCGGAGCCGCAGTCGCACAAGTTCCGGTAGGCGACGTCGTGCGCGGAGAGTTCTCGGCCAACGGCATCCCCAATATTCCTGAGTTCGGCACGGTGAAAACGGAGGCTGGATTCAAGGGCCTCTATGCGATGAGTCCCTACCACTGGGTACAAGATGGCGTAAAGTACCCGGCAGTCCTTCTCACCACCGGAATCAATGACCCTAGAGTCGACGCGTGGCAAGCGGGGAAGATGGCGGCGCGATTGGTGGCGGCGACGAGCAGCGACAAGCCGATCCTATTGCGGATCGATTACGATGCCGGGCACGGCTTTGGTTCGACCAAGAAGCAGGCGTACGAAGAGCGCGCGGATACGTTCGCCTTCCTGTTCTGGCAGGCAGGCGTGAAAGGATTCCAACCATCGCATTGAGGCTCCCAGGACTGCGTTGCGTCCGGAGGGTATATTTGGTTAGTAGTATCTGCAGTTTTCATCAACTTTCAGTAAAGGAACAATTGATATGGCGACTGCTGACGAAGATGCAATTGCGACGCTCAACGACCTGATCGAAACCAGCCGCGACGGTGAGCAAGGGTTCCGCACCTGTGCCGAAAACACGCGTTCGGCGGAATTGAAGGCGGTATTCCAAAAAGGGGCGGAACGCTGCGCGCAAGCAATCCGCGAGTTGACCGACGAGGTTCGTCGTCTTGGCGGCGAACCGGAACATAGAGGCAGCGTCGCTGGCGCTGCACACCGCGTGTGGGTGGACATCAAGGCGACGCTGTCAGGCAAGGACGACGCCGGCATCCTCGCGGAGTGCGAACGTGGCGAGGACTCCGCTTTGGACGAGTACCGTGATGCGTTGGAAGAGGATCTCCCCGAAAGTGCGCGCGCGCTCGTCCAGCGGCAGCTCGAAGGTGTGCAGGAGAATCACGATCGCATTCGCGAGTTGCGCGATCGGTACAAACGCAAGAGTTAGCAACGGTACGGGTGACCGATCCACGCGCAAACGTTGGTGCATTGCGGGCGACGGGGCCATGCGCATTCGTTAATGCAACTTCACGCGCGGTTCGACTCCGCCGCGCAGAAAGCGCCCGACCGTGTCCAACGCAACGCGCAGCACGCCGTGAATCGATATCTGGTGCAGCTTGTAGAGCGCCGCGTACATGAAGCGGGCAATTGCGCCCTGGATGAACAAGCTGCCGCCGATCAATCCGCCCATCAGACTGCCGACCGCAGACAATTCCCCGAACGAGACCAGCGAGCCGAAATCGCGGAAACGGAACACGGGCAGCGCTTTGCCGTCGAGTCGCGCAGCCATCGATTTTTCGAGAAACGACGCTTGCTGATGCGCCACTTGCGCGCGCGGAGGTAGCAGCGCGCCCGCTGCGCCGCCGAGCCAGGGGCACGCTGCGCAATCCCCCAGCGCAAAGATGTCGGAATCGTGCGATGTTTGCAACGTCGGTCGCACGACGAGTTGATTCATCCGGTTAGCCTCAAGCCCGTCGAGCGACGCGAGCCACACGGGTGCCTTGATGCCGGCGGCCCACACGATCAGATCCGCTTGATGAGTTTCTCCGCCACGCGTCTGGACTTCGCCGGGCACTATCGCCGTCACGCGCTGGTCGGTGTGCACCGCTACGTCGAGGCGCGCGAGCAATCCGGCAGCGGCCGTCGCCAAAGCTTCGGACAGCGGCGGTAGAATGCGCGGCGCCGCTTCGAGCAGCGTGATATGGATATCGCGTGCGGCGTCCAGATGCGGCAGACCGTAAACGGCATGAGCAGAGGTCGCCTGGCGAATCTCCGCGGCAAGCTCGACGCCGGTCGCACCCGCACCGATGATGACGATCGCAACACCGGTTGGATTCCCGGCGGCAGCGGCGGCGTCGGCCCGCACGCACCCGGCCAGGAGCCGCCGATGAAAGCGCTCGGCGTCGTGCAACCCATCGAGCACGGCCGCATGCTTCGCGACCCCGGCAACGCCGAAGTCGTCGCTTAACGACCCCACGGCGAAAACCAACGTGTCGTACCCGATGGCGCGCGCGGGAAGCATGATCGCATCGTCGTCGTCGCGGACCTCGGCCAGACGCAGCTCATGACGTGCTCGATCGAGTCTCGTCACGGCGCCTTGCTGGAAACGAAAGCGATGCCAATGCGCGATCGCCAGGTAATCAAGATCGTGCGCGTCGGCATTCAAGCGCCCCGCCGCTACTTCATGCAATAGCGGCTTCCACAGATGGGTTGCATATTGGTCGACTAGCGTGACTTCGACCGCACGACGCCCCCCGTAACGGTCGCCCAACTTCGTCGCCAGCGGCAATCCCCCCGCGCCACCCCCGACGATGACAATGCGATGAGGTCGCGGTGCCGGCTGCATCGGAACTAAGGGACTAAAACTCAATCGCCCTTGACGATTCCCTCGCGCCGCGGATCGGCGCCGCCGATCCAGCCTTGCTTCGTCCGCACGATCGCTTGCAGGCCACTCGTAAAATCGATGACGCGTACGTCGGCGCCCATGGCTTTCAGTTTGGGTTCCAGCGCGGCCACCGGCGTATTTTTCTCGAGCTCGGTGGGACCGTTGCGGCTACCGAAGTTGGGCAGCGCAATCGCCGCTTGCGGATCGAGGCCCCAATCAATGATGGCGATCAGCGTTTTCGCGACGTAATTGATGATGGCGCTGCCGCCCGGTGAACCGGCGACGATCGCCACGCGTCCGAACTTGTCGTAGACGATGGTCGGCGCCATCGACGAGCGCGGACGCTTGCCCGCTTCGACGCGATTGGCCACCGGTTGGCCGTCGTCGCTGGGCGCAAATGAAAAATCGGTCAGTTCGTTATTGAGCAGGAACCCGCCCCGAGTCATCAGCCGGCTGCCGAACGCGTCCTCGATCGTCGTCGTCATCGCCACGGCGTTGCCGTAGCGATCGACGACGGAAATGTGCGACGTCGAGGCGAACTCGAGGGCCGTATCGTCCGCGGCGGCAATCTTCTTCGCGGGTGTCGCTTGCGCGGGTGGTTGACCGGCTTTGGCGCGGCCCAGACTCGACATGTTGTCGATCAATGCGCTACGCCGCGCCAAGTAGGCGGGATCGAGCAGCCCGGCCGGCGCCGCGTAGAAGTCGGGGTCCGCCATGTACGCGCCGCGATCGGCATACGCGAGTCGTCCGGCTTCGCTTACAAAATGCACGCTGTAGAACGATGCGGGCCCCATCGCGCGCAGGTCGTACCGCTCGAGCATTTTGAGCATTTGCAGCACGGTAAATCCGCCTGAAGAGGGCAGCGGAAATCCGCACACGCGATGCTCGCGATAGCCATCACACACGGGTTCGCGCGTTTTCACGCGGTAGCTCGCAAGATCGGCAAGGGTCAAATCGCCCGGATTGACCGGCCGTAAATTGACGGTATCGACGATATCTTGCGCAATTTCGCCGGTGTAAAACACGTCGGCGCCGCCCGCGGCGATCTTGCGCAACGTCGCCGCATACGCAGGATTCTTGAAAACCGCACCGATGGCGCGCGGGCGGTTGTTGTCGTCGTAGAAATAGCTGCGCGCAAGGGGTTGCGTCAGATACTTCTCCGCCGCAATCATTGTGTGCAAGCGGGGCGACACGGCGAATCCATTCTCGGCCAGGTCGACCGCCGGCACGAACAAGTCGGCCCACTTTACCTTGCCATGTTTGCGATGCGCGGTTTCCAGAAGCCGCACGGTGCCGGGCACGCCGACCGATTTGCCGCCGATGACCGCATCGTAGAACGCGAGCGGCTTGCCGTCCTGCCCCAAAAAACGATCGGGCTTGGCCGCCGCCGGCGCGGTCTCCCGGCCGTCGTAGGCGATCAGTTTTTTCGTCTTTGCGTCGTGCGCGAGCAGGAACGCGCCGCCGCCCAAACCCGACGACTGCGGCTCGACCAATCCCAACACAAGTTGCACGGCAATCGCCGCGTCGACGGCGGTCCCGCCTTGCCGCAAAATACGGTAGCCCGCTTCGACCGCGAGCGGATTCGCCGCCGCGACCATGTAGTGTTTGCTGGTGACGGGTTTTTTGTCCGTCCATCCCGACGGCCGCTCGGGGGCCTGGTTCTGCGCAAACGAACCGACCGGCGTGAGCGTCGCGCCAGCAACCAGTACGGACAACGCGGCAAGACGGCACACTTTAGCGAATCGATCGTGCACGACGGTTTCCTCGAGCGTGCTAGAGCTCTGGTCGCGTATTCGCCACTGGATTTGGCCGGCCGCGGCCGGTCACGGATGCGGTTTTCCGCCGATATCCGAGCGATCGACGATCCCCGCGACACCGACGCTTTCCGCACAATGTTTGCAGCAGTAGTAGTTGCCGTTGGCTTCGACGCCGTGCCCGATCACCCGGCATCCGCATTTCGTGCAAGCCGGCGCCAAGGTGAAGATCGCGCACTCGAAGCTGTCGAACGTATGCGTATTGCCCGCTATCGTCACGGTGAAGGACTTGTCGTAATCGTTACCACAACATTCGCACTTGGCCATGTTCGATCCTTCTCAATTGTTCAGGAAAAAATCTTGTGCAGATCGTTCCGTCACTTCGGCGCTGAGCTCGTCGGAGCCGGGGCAGGCGCTGGCACCGGTGCTGGCGCCGCGGGTGCGGGCGCGGGGACGGGGGCGGGCGCTGGCGTGGCGGGTGCGGGCGCGGGTGACGGAACCGGTGGGGAAATCGCTCCGGCTGGCGCCGGAACGACGGCGGCGGGCGTCGCGAACGGACCCGACGGGGGACCCGCTCCGGCTGGCGCGGGAACGACGGCGGCCGGCGCGCGGAAGGTCGGAGCGCCGACGTTGCGCGGCGTCTGCGTGCTCCAGGTCGCAAGTAGCGGCACGATCATCAGTGCCACTATGTTGATGATCTTGATCAACGGATTCACCGCGGGGCCGGCGGTGTCCTTGTACGGATCGCCGACCGTGTCCCCGGTCACCGCCGCCTTGTGCGCGTCGGACCCCTTGCCGCCGTGGTGCCCGTCTTCGATGTATTTTTTCGCGTTGTCCCATGCCCCGCCGCCGGTCGTCATCGAGATCGCGACGAAAAGGCCCGTCACAATCGTCCCCATCAGCAACCCGCCCAGCGCCTGCGGGCCGAGCGCCAGGCCAACGACGACGGGCACCAGCACCGGCAATAGCGACGGTACGATCATCTCCTTGATCGCAGCCTTGGTCAGCAGGTCGACGGCACGGTCGTACTCCGGTTTGGCGGTGCCCTCCATCAGACCTTTGATGTCGCGGAACTGGCGCCGCACTTCGATGACGACTGACGCAGCGGCGCGGCCGACCGCCTCCATCGCCATCGCGCCAAAGAGATACGGAACGAGGCCGCCGATAAAGAGCCCGACGATCACCAGCGGATTCGAAAGATCGAAGGATTGGCTCAAACCCACCCGATCGAGCCCGTGCGTGTAATCGGCGAACAGCACCAGCGCGGCGAGACCCGCTGAGCCTATTGCATAGCCCTTGGTGACCGCCTTGGTCGTGTTGCCGACGGCGTCGAGCGGGTCGGTGATGGCGCGCACCGAGTCGGGCAAATCTGCCATTTCGGCGATGCCGCCAGCGTTGTCGGTGATCGGGCCGTAGGCATCCAGCGCGACGATGATGCCGGTCATCGACAACATCGCCGTTGCTGCGACGGCGATGCCGTAGAGCCCGGCGAAATAGTACGAGCCGAGAATGGCGGCGCACACGGCAAGCACCGGCCACGCCGTGGACTTCATCGACACGCCGAGGCCCGCAATGATGTTCGTCGCGTGTCCGGTCGTCGACGCCTGCGCAATGTGCTTCACCGGCCGAAAGTCGGTGCCCGTGTAGTACTCGGTGATGAAGACCATTGCTGCGGTCAACGCGAGGCCGACCAGCGACGCAAGATACAGTCGCGTCGGCGTGAGTGAAGCGTCCGCCCCGTCGACGCCGCTCATCATCCACTGCGTGATGAACCAGAAGCCGATCGCCGAAATGATGCCCGCCACCGCCAACCCGCGGTAGAGCGCATTCATGATCTTGCCGCCGGACCGTGCCTTAACGAAATAGCAGCCGGCGATCGATGCGATGATCGAGAAGCCTCCCAATACCAGCGGATACGTTACCGCGGCTTCGGCGATCGACGGCAGCAGCAGTGCGCCCAACAGCATCGTTGCGATGATTGTCACCGCGTAGGTTTCAAAGAGGTCGGCCGCCATGCCGGCACAGTCGCCGACGTTGTCGCCGACGTTATCCGCGATGACCGCCGGGTTGCGCGGATCGTCCTCCGGAATTCCTGCTTCGACTTTGCCGACCAGGTCCGCGCCAACGTCAGCACCCTTGGTGAAAATGCCGCCACCCAGCCGCGCGAAGATCGAAATGAGCGAGCCGCCGAACGCCAGGCCGACCAGCGGCTCGATCGTGTGATGCAGGCCTTGGGTCATCGGGTTCGCTGCATAGTCCGCGGAGGCGATCAGAAACCAATAGAAGCCGGCGACCCCCAAGAGCCCGAGGCCGACGACCAGCATGCCGGTGATCGCCCCGCCGCGAAACGCGATGGACAGCGCTTCGTTCAAACCGGTGCGCGCCGCTTCAGCGGTGCGCACGTTCGAACGCACCGAAACGTTCATCCCTATGTACCCGGCCAATCCCGACAGGATCGCGCCCACGGCAAACCCGCCCGCAGTCCGCGCGCCAAGCGCCCACCAGATGACGGCGAACAGGATGATGCCGACGATGCCAATCGTCATGTACTGCCGGTTGAGATAGGCCTTGGCGCCTGCTTGGATCGCGGCGGCGATGTCTTGCATGCGCGCGTTGCCTGCCGGCTTGTTCAAAATCCAGCTGATCGACACTGCGCCGTAGACGATCGCCGCCACCGCGCAAACGAGCGCGAAGATAAGGCCTGTGGACATGGCTTTGTTGACTCCCCTTTAGTTTGCAACGCGACGGACAAAGTCCGTCAGCGAGAAATCTCGGCACTCCGGCGTCGTTTTAAGTACCTATGCGGAACCATGCGAGCCGGTTTCTTATTCCACCTAACGCGAATTTCGTCGTGCAGAAAGCACGCTATTGTGCCAGTGCTCGCGCAAGAAAGTCGAGCCGGTCTTGCCCCCAGAACATTTCGTCGCGATAAATATACGTTGGCGCGGCAAATACGCCGCGGGCGATCGCCTCCTCGGTCAACGCGGCATAACGGCCGGTAATTTCCGGCGTTTGCGCCCGCGCGGCGAGCGATACGAAGTCGCACCCGCATTCCGTCGCGATCGTCGTAAGCGTGTCCAGATCGGCCACGTTGCGCTCCTGCTCCCAAATGGCGCGCCCAATTGCGCCGGTCAATGCGAGCGCCTGTGGCGGACCCTGCTCAACGGCGGCCAGAACAAAGCCCGCGGCGAGATCGCCGCCTACTGGAAAGAATTTTGGCTGTGCGTTCATCGGCTTCCCTAGAAACTGCGCCCAGCGTTGCAACTCGACCAGCCGATACGCCTGCCGCTGCGGCGAACGCTTGGGGAGAGGGAGCCCACCCGAGACTTGGAACACTTCGCCCAGATTGATGGGCTTCACGGCTATGCTCGCCCCGTGTTTTGCGGCCAGATCGACGAATCGATCGTGGCCGAGGTACATGAAGGGCGACACCGGCGTGAAATAATAGTCGACGACGTTGGCCATGATATTTTTTCCTTGTTGAAGCGAAGGGTCCGATGAAATCAGATAGTGAATACTGATGCGAGCTTCTTCGCGACCGCCACGTTGGTCAGGCGAATGTACTGCGGCAGACCGTTCTTGAATGGCGGTGGCGCCTCGCCTTGCAGCAACGGTTGCAGGTAGTCGCGCGCTTTGCTTGTAATGCCGAAGCCGTTTTTCGTAATAAAGCTGCGCGGCAACATCTTTTCGACATTGGCGACTTTGGCAAGCGGCGCGACGCCGATCTTCCAACGGTACGGCCGATTCGACGTGCGCACGATCGCCGGCATTACCGCGTTCCGGCCCGCAAGCGCGAGTTCGACGGCGGCGCGGCCTACCGCATAGGACTGCAGGAGGTCCGTCTTCGAGGCGAGATGGCGGGCCGACCGTTGCAAGTAGTCGGCTACCGCCCAATGGAACTTGTAATCGAGTCGATCGCGCACAAGTTGCGCAATCAAAGGGCCCACCCCGCCCAATTGGGCATGCCCGAAGGCGTCCACCGATTTCGCTGACGTGGCCTCGGTCAAGAGCTCCCCATGCGCGTTCTGTAGGCCTTCCGATACCCCGACACAGCAATAACCGAAACGCTTCACTTTGGCGTCGACCACAGCGAGAAAACGGTCCTCAGCGAATGGGATTTCCGGGAACAGCAATACGAGAGGGATCGGCGTGTGCTCATCGTCCGCCATCCCCACCGCCGCCGTAATCCATCCCGCATGACGGCCCATCACTTCGAGCACGAAAACCTTGGTGGACGTCTTGGCCATCGACGCCACGTCGAACGCAGCTTCACGCATCGAAGTTGCAACATATTTAGCGACCGAGCCGAAACCGGGGCAGTTGTCGGTGATCGGCAGATCGTTGTCGACGGTCTTGGGAATATGCACGGCGATCAGCGGAAACGCGAGCTTTTCCGCAATCTGCGCGACCTTGAGGCACGTATCGGCGGAATCATTGCCGCCGTTGTAGAAAAAGTATCCGATATCGTGCGCGCGAAACACGTCGAGGAGCCGCTCGTATTGAGCCCGGCTTTCGTCAAGCCCTTTTAATTTGTACCGGCACGATCCGAACGCGCCGCCCGGGGTGGACTTGAGTGCGGCAATCGCACGCGCCGATTCGCGGCTGGTGTCGATCAAGTCTTCGGTCAGCGCACCGATGATCCCGTTGCGGCCCGCGTAGACCTTGCCGATTCTGCCGCGGTGACGCCGTGCAGTTTCGATGACACCGGCGGCGCTGGCATTGATGACGGCGGTGACGCCGCCGGATTGAGCGTAGAAAGCGTTTCTGAGTGGACGAGGCGTCATTCGCGGAGCTCTTAGCAGGCGTTCAATGTCGTGCGAGCGCCAAGGCAAGCTCGCCAAACCGCGGATTATCGGGCGCGAGCGCGACTGCGCGCGCGCAATATCGATGGGCTGCGGAAAGGTCGTTCATATCACGACAAAGCAGGGCGAGATTGTAGACGAGTCGGGATCCTGCGGCCGGACGGCCGCGGCGAGCTCCTGTAAACGACGCGCCTCGGGCAATCGCCCGGCCGCGCGTTCCACCATTGCGCGCAGGTTGAGCGCCCACGGATCGTTCGGGCTTATGGCGAGCGCCTCGCGACACGCCGCGAGCGCGGCCGGCGAATCGCCGCGCTGCGCTGATTGCGCTGCGGCTTGCAGCAACGTCTGCACGCGGTCGATTGTCACGTCGCGGCGCGCCGCCCACTTCGTGACGATGCGTTCGAGCGCGGCAGCAAACTTGGCGTCATCGCGGTTGCCGTTCAAGCCGGCGCCGGAGTCGCCCCGATCCGCATGCCAGATGAACGTCTGCCGCGGCACGAAATGAAAGGGCGTGATGTGCGCGAGCTGCAGGAAATAATCCCAATCCTCGAAGATGTCGAACGATTCGTCGAAGCACACCCCACGCTCGATCGCGGCGCGCGCCACCAGCGCGGCGGACAGATGCGCAACGTTGCGCTCGTAGAGTTGCATCAGCGCGAACGGCTGGCCGTTGCGCTTGATCGTGCCATCAGCGAGCACGACACGCGTCCACGAGTGCAAGACCCCCGCGTGCGGCGCCTCGCTGCGCGCTGCCAGCAATCCGGATAGATGCTCGGGGAGGTACGCGTCATCGTCGTCGAGGAAGGTAATCCAATCGCCGCGCGCGGCGGTAAGCCCCGCCTTGGCCGCCGCTGCGCGCGACAACGCCGTTGTGTTGCGCAGCAGATAGAGCGCGTGCGAACCACAAGACTGCGGCAGCTCGGGATGCGGCGTGGCACAGGCGGCCACAACGATGACTTCGATTTGCGGATGCTCCTGCGCGGCGATCGTCGCCAACGCTGCCGGGAGCGACGTCCGTCCCATGCTGCGCACGACCACGCTGACGAGCGGCGACTCGTGGGGCATCCCGAAAGAAGCCGCGGCTGCGAATGCCGTCAACTGCGCAGTGCGCCGATGCACGCGTCGTGAACCGCCTCGACGCTGCCCAAACCGTCGACCCTGCGGTATTTCGGCGCGCGGGCATCGCCGGTCGCGTTCCAGCGCTCGTAGTAGGCGAGCAGCGGCTCGGTCTGCGCGTGATAGACGGCGAGCCGGTTTTTGACCGTTTGCTCGCGATCGTCCTCGCGCTGGATCAGCTCTTCGCCCGTCACGTCGTCGCGGCCCGCCGTTTTCGGCGGATTGAATTTGACGTGATACGAGCGGCCCGAGTTCACATGCACGCGGCGGCCGCTCATGCGCTCGACGATCGCCGCGTCGGGGACGGCGATCTCCAGCACGTAGTCAAGGGCCACGTTCGCGCTCTTCATCGCGTCGGCCTGCGGAATCGTGCGCGGATATCCGTCGAATAGATAACCGCTCGCGCAATCCGGAGCCTGCAAGCGATCGCGAACCAGCCCAATGATGATGTCGTCGGATACGAGTTTGCCGCTGTCCATCACGGCTTTGGCTGCCTTGCCGAGCGCCGTTCCGGCGGTTACCGCAGAGCGCAACATGTCGCCGGTCGAGATTTGGGGAATCGCATACGCATCCCTGATGAACGCGGCTTGCGTTCCCTTACCGGCGCCCGGTGGGCCGAGCAAAATCAAGCGCATGGGAGCTGTAAGGTTCCGTTAAGACCAAGGGAGACTTCAAGCGGCGCGGCGCGCGCAGCTCAATTGGAGTTTCGCATAATGCGCCGCGCAATACCGTCAACAATTCTCGCCGTTAACGCAACGCGGGTCAACGCGTGATGCGGCGGTCGTCCGCTTCATACAATGCACGCACGCGCGACAGATCTTCCGGCGTATCGATGCCCGGCGCAGGCGCGCCTTGCGCGATCTCAACAGCGATCCGATAGCCATGCCAAAGCGCGCGCAACTGTTCTAGTGCCTCGAATTGCTCGATCGGCGCCGGTTCGAGGTTGGGAAATTCGCGCAAGAATGCGACGCGGTACGCATAGAGCCCGTAATGGCGATAGAGCGGCAGCCCGGTTGGGATGCGGTTCGCGTCTGCGGCGAAAGAGTCGCGCGCCCAGGGAATCGTCGCGCGGCTGAAGTAAAGCGCGTAACCGCGCCGGTCGAGCACGACTTTGACAACGTTGGGATTGAACGCATCCGCGGCGGCGTCGATCGAATGACACGCGGTCGTCATCGCCGCATCCGAGCGTTCAGCCAGCAGCACCGCCACCCGGCGCATCAGCGCCGGATCGAGCAGCGGCTCGTCGCCCTGGACGTTGACGACGATGTCGGAGTCGCGAAGCCCAAGCGCTTGCGCGGCTTCGGCCAGTCGATCGGTGCCGGTCGGATGCTCAGTGCGGGTCGGGCATGCGCGGATGCCGTGCGCGGTGACGGCGACCGTTACCCGTTCGTCATCGGTGGCGACGACGACTTCCGCCGCGCCGCTTGAACGCGCGCGTTCGGCGACGCGCACGACCATCGGCTTGCCGGCGAGATCCGCGAGCGGCTTGCCCGGCAGCCGCGTCGACGCATAACGCGCGGGAATCAGAACGGTAAACGGCACGCTCACGGTTGGCTCCAAACGCCGGTTCGCCCGCGGCGCCGCCGCTCAACTTCTCATTCCTCGGGGTCGAGCTTGCGTGCCTCTTCCTCGAGCATGACCGGAATGCCATCGCGCACCGGGTAGGCAAGGCGCGCGGATTTCGACACGAGCTCTTGGCGCTCGCGCACGTAAATGAGCGGTCCCTTGGTCACCGGGCAGACGAGCATTTCAAGCAGCTTGGAATCCACGAATGGTGTTCTCCACTAACGTAATCAGCGCGGAATCGACACGCGCGCGTACCGGCAAGTACCAGCAGCGCGCGTCCGCGAACGACGCACATTTTACCGCGTCCTTTTCGGTCATCAGGATCGCCTCCGCGTCAGGAAACGCCAAGTCCGCGGCGGTAAACCAGTGATGGTCCGGGAATGCGTGCGTGATTGCGTCGATTTTCAGCGTTCCGAGCGTGGCAAAGAAGCGCTCCGGGTGACCGATGCCGGCAAGCGCATGCACGGTTCGCCCGACGAACCGGGTCGCCGCGGCGAGGACGTCGGGTGCATTCACGCGCCGGAACAATCCCGGCTCAAGCGTCTGGACAAAGGCGCGAACCGCCACAGGAACAAACGTTCCCGACGAGACGGCCGCTATGCCGTCGCGCACCCCGTGCGTGATGACCACGGCATTCACCGTACGTAACCGTGCGACGCCTTCGCGCAAAGGTCCGGCCGGCAGCAGCTGCCCGTTGCCCAACCCCCGTTGCGCATCGAACACCGCGATCTCGACGTCGCGCAGCAACGCGTAGTGCTGCAAGCCATCATCCGCGATGATCACGTCGATGTCGGGATGCGCGGTGCACAACGACCTCGCCGCCGCGGCGCGATCGCGCCCGACCGCCACGGCGATACCCGCGCGCGCCATTACCAGTGGCTCATCGCCTACCAGCCGCGGATCGGCATATCTTGTGACGACCAGTGTACCGGCCGCTGAGCGCGTCAACGACCCGCGATGACCGCGACTGACCACGCCGGGACGCCATCCGCGCGCGTTGAGGGCGCCGGCCAGCGCAATGACGAGCGGTGTCTTGCCCGTTCCCCCAACGGCAATATTGCCCACGACGATCACCGGTACCGGGAGCTTCGTTGCCTGCAGCGCTCCGCTGCGATACAGCAAGCGCCGAAATGCGGTTATCCCAGCGTATGCCCAGGCGAGTGGCAGCAGCGGCACCGTGCATGGGGTCAAATGCGGGCGATACCACGCCGCGTTGATGCGTTCGGCAAGCTTCACGAAAAAAACGCAGGATGTCTTGCCGCTTGACGACCTTCGCCCATGCGCTCAATTTGAGGCGCGTGCCATGCTGCGCCGGGCCGGACCCGGACAACCGTCATTGTTTGGCAGGAGTCTGCGTCGCAAAGGTGATATGAACGATGCCCGCCTGACGCGCCGCTTCCATCACATGAATAACCGATTGATGTGTAGCGTTGGCATCGGCGTTGATGACGACAACCGGATCCTTGGCATCGACCACCGACCGCCGCAACAGCTCGGCCAAGGCCTGGACGGTCGTAAACGTGAACACGTTCTTATCGATGACGTAGCGGCCCTGCGCGTCGATGCCGACATTCACTTCCTTAGGGCGCTGCTTGGCGGCGTCGGCGTCGGCTTCGGGGAGCGTGATCTGCAGCTCGGCGACGCGTTGATACGTCGTCGTCACCATCAGAAAAATGAGAATGACGAGCAGTACGTCGATCAACGGAATGAAATTGATCTCCGGATCGTCCCGGGAGCGTACGCCGCGAAGGTTCATGGTGGGGTTCTAAGCGCGGCGGTCGCCGTGCGCGAAATCGACGAGCTTGATCGCCTGCTGCTCCATCTCCACGATCAGCGCGTCCACTTTGCCGCGAAAATGGCGATAAAAGATCAGCGACGGGATTGCGACGATCAGCCCCATCGCCGTGTTGTACAGCGCGATCGAAATGCCGTTGGCGAGCTGTATGGGATTGGACGCCGTCGCGCTTTGCGAACCGAAGATCTCGATCATGCCGACCACGGTCCCGAAGAGACCCAACAGCGGAGACATTGCCGCGATCGTGCCCAACGTCGTCAGGAACCGGTCCAGGTCATGCGAGACGACTCGTCCCACCTCCTCGATGGCTTCCTTCATGACCGGGCGCGGCGCTTTCACATTGGCGAGGCCCGCCGCAAGAATGCGCCCCAACGGCCCTTGCGCCGCGGTCTTTTGCAATAGCTCTTGTGACGCCCCCTCCTGCTGGTACTCGGCCAGTACGCGGTCGACCATCCCTACGGGCGCCACCACCGCCTGGCGCAACGACCACAAACGCTCGAAGATCAGCGCCAGCGCGATGATGGATGCGAAAATCAACGGCCAGATCGGCCACCCCGCTGCTTGGATGATGGACCACACGAGAGACAACTCCTTTGCAAGCGAACTTGCACAATATAGCGTGCCGCTTCCGATTCGGCAAAAAAGATAGACTATTGCGCGTCAGCAGGTGTTAGCTTGAACCTGGCTACGTTCATCGCGCTTCGGACGTCTTGCGCAGGGAACGTTCGACGGCGCCGCGTGGTCATATGGGCCAACGGTTTTATAAGGTGACTCGCATGAACGAAACCTCCGCCCCCTCCGGCCACAAGAGTGAGGTCGCCGTCCTTGGCGGTGGCTGCTTCTGGTGCCTCGATGCGGTGTTCCGTCAACTGAACGGCGTGCTGTCGGTGGAATCCGGCTACGCCGGCGGCGCGGGCGCCAATCCCAGCTACGACGATGTGTGCACCGGCCGCACGGGCCACGCCGAAGTCGTGCGTGTGACCTTCGATCCTGCCGTGTTGTCGTTCGAAGAGCTCCTGACCGTGTGTTTCACGATTCACGATCCGACGACCCGCGACCGCCAAGGAAGCGACGTCGGCAGCCAATACCGTTCAGTCGTGTTTTGCCAGACACCCGAGCAGCGCTCGACGGCAGAGCGCGTGATCGCCGAGCTCGAAGCGCGCAAGCTCTGGAACGCGCCGATTGTCACTGAGATCGCTTCGGATGCGCCGTTCTATTCCGCCGAGACGTACCATCAGGATTATTACGAGCGGAACACCCGCCAACCCTATTGCATGGCAGTCGTCGCGCCCAAGGTCGCCAAGTTTCGGAAGTCCTTCGCGGAGCGGTTGCGCCTGCGCGCTTAAAACCCAATACCAACCCGCGAGCCTTCAGCTCGCGCGCTTGGTCAACCACCCGCCGGTGGCCAGGCAAACGCCGACGGACCAGAACACGGGCATCAACCCGACGGTTGCGCCCAATGCGCCGAAGACCAGCGGCACCGCAACCGCCATCGACTGCACAAGCGACATCCGCACCCCCGCGGCCTCGCCCATGCGACCCGGTGGCGCATGGCTATGCAGCAGCGACATCACCATAGGCTGGCTCATGCCCAAACCCAGTCCCAGACAAAACGACAACGCCATCAAGGTTGCCGCGCTGTGCGAGAACGGAAACAGCAGGTAAACGATGCCGGCGATGAACAGCGCAAGCGCCAGCACTTGATGCTCGGTGAAACGCCGGACGATCCAGCGCATCGCCACTCTGACGACGAACGTCGCGGCGGCGAACGATGCGAGGATCAATCCAATCTGCGATGCTGACAAGCCGATCTTCGCGCCATAGATCGGCACGAAAATGAGGTGCAGATCCCAAGCCATTGCCAGCAGGACGTTGACTGCGAAAACGCGCCGCAGCTTGGGATGGGTGACGAGCTCGAACACGCTGCCGGCCGTCTCGACCGCGTGCGCTGGGTACGGCCCCGGCAGCGCCAACCGGCCGCTCGCAAGCACGGCGACGGGAACGAGCGGAATCGCGGCGAGCACGGCGAACGCCAGCGCAAAACCTCCAAGATCAATCGAGAAACCGGCGATCAGCGGTCCGAGGAATCCCGAGATCGAGTAGCCAAGTGCCAACAGGCTGAAGTTGTGCGCGCGCGCCTGCGCATCGCCCAGTTCGCCGGTCGCGTTTTGCACAGCGACTTGGAACACCATGAACGACACGCCAACCAGCGCAGCACTGACGAAGAGCGCTGAGAGTCCCGGCAGCACAAACGGAATCGCCGTGCCGACGACGAGACCGAGCGAACCTGCAAGCATCGGCTGGCGCACCCCGACGCGATCCGAATAACGCCCCGCCGCCACTGCGCACAACATCGGCAGGAAAGCGTAGAGGGCCAGCAACACGCCGACGACCGCCGTGGACGCGCCGAGTTGCAACGCCTCGAGCGACACGGTAATCCGGTTGCCGGTGAGGACGACGTGATTGGCGATGCCCAGCGCGATCAACGCGGACAGCGTCGGGTTGCCAAAGCGAGCGTTCGTCAAGGCGCGAGCCGCCCGATGCGCCATCCGGCGGAATCGCGGTGGTAAACGAGACGATCGTGCAGGCGCGAACGGCGGCCTTGCCAAAATTCGAACATCGCCGGGACGACGCGGAAGCCTCCCCAGTTCGGCGGACGGGGTACTTCGTTGCCGGAAAAACGTGCCGCGACCTCCGCAAGGCGTGCTTCCAAGGTGGCGCGATCGGAAATGAGCGCGCTTTGCGGCGACGCCCACGCGGAGAGCCGCGACGCGTGCGGACGACTCGCGAAATACGCGTCGGCTAAAGCCGCGTCGGCCCGTTCGACCGAACCTTCGATCCGCACTTGCCGTTCGAGTTGAGGCCAGAAAAACAGGAGCGCGGCCAGCGGGCGATAGGCCAACTCGCGGCCTTTGCGGCTCTCAAAATTCGTATAGAACGCAAAGCCGCGCTCATCCGCACCCTTTAGCAGCACGACGCGCGCCGACGGATGACCGTCCGCGCCGACGGTGGCGAGCGTCATCGCATTCGGTTCGGGCAGGCCCGCAACAACTGCTTCGTCGAACCACTGTCCGAATTGCCGGAACGGATCGCGGTCGACGCGGCGCTCATCGAGCTCCGTGCGGGCGTAATCGGTGCGAAGATCGGCGGGAATCGTTGCAGGGGAGATCATGTTGCTTGCCGGAACACGCCGCATTCGTCAACGGCACAACGCGCCGGATCGTTATTTTACTCCTCGGGGCACGAGTGAGCGCGGCGGCCGAGGCCGCCAAGCCGAGGTAAGTCCGGAAGGGCGTCGCCGCGCGACCGAGCAGCGGCCCGACAACGCAACGCAACCCATCACGACAACGGGCGTGGAGGGCGCGTCGATTCGCTTCGCCAGGGTTTCCTTGTTTTTCGCTAGTAAACGCGCGTGACACGGTATCCCTGGCGTTTTATGAGCGCCAGCAGCCCTTCGGGACCGTAGAGATGAAGCGCGCCGACCGCGACGAAGACACGACCTTCGCGCAGCGGAAGATGGAGCCGATGCGCCATCAACAGCGACCGGTACTCGATCAGATGCTTAGTCAGCGCCGCGAAATGCGGTGCGAGCGCCGGATCGTCGCGACCCGGCGCGTGCGCGAGCGCTGCGAGTTCCTTCAGGTCCCTTGCAAGCCATGCGGCGATGGCGCGTTCGTGATCGGCGGCGAGCGTGTCGCGCCGGTCGAGCGTCCAGCGAACCAGTGCCACCTGACTCGCCATCGGTATGGCGTCGAGCGACGAGATTTGTTCCTGCAGCAATTCGAGACCGAGGACCCGCATCCCGCGCGCACGCGCGGCGTCGACCAACGCCTGGTCGAGCGTCGGCGCCGGGTCGTCCGAGTGCGGCTGCGCCAGCAGCAGCAGCACCGCCCACGGTTTCAACTTCGCGAAGACTCGCGGCGTCGGCGCGCGCGGTCCCAACGCGGCAGCAAGGCGCGCAAGCGACGCCGGATCGAAAAAATCGGCAAGCGCGCGGCCATCGTCGAACTGCGCAGCGGCAAAGAATTCGGGCAATTCGACCGCGGAAACGAAGCTCTCGGGCGCCAACCGCCGAGTCGAGTCGAATGCAGTCGCAACGGCACGAGGGATGCGCGTGACGCGCGGATCGTTCGAATGCAGCGTCCCGAATACATAGGACCGCGGTTTGCCCCGCTGTTCGATGCGAAACAGGAGGCCGCGCGTATAGGGAGTCCCCGCCGATGGCGCCGTGACTCCCGCCGTCATAGCGCACGAATCGTGCGCGCCGGAGAGCGTGACAGCGCCGGCGACGATCAAGGCAAGGGCAAAGTGTCCGAAGGGGGTCATATCGACAGTGTGGCAGCAGGGCCCTGAGTCCGGCAATGGCGCCGGCCGGGAGGCCGAATGCGCGAGTGAGCGCGGCGGGCGAAGCCAAGGCCCGAGAGGGCGCGAGTGAGCGCGGCGGCCGAGGCCGTCAGGCCGAGGCAAGGCCCGAGAGGGCCCGTCGCCGCGCGACCGAGCCAGCGGCCAACGACTCGATGCTAGGCATAGCGCCAACCAAACGTGGAGGCCGCGTCGCCGCGCGACCGAGGAGCGCCCGACAACTCGACCTACACACCGCGCCGACCGAATAGAGGGCGGCCGATGGCCGAATTCACCGGCGAACTACCAAAGAATTGGCTTTGAGCGGGCAAGACGTGTGAACGACGCAACACTTGCGCGCACTGCGTTGTTTTCCTCGCGTCGACGATTCCCTTGCGCACAAAATGCGGTATAGTCGCCGCCGATGGAGTGGAAAACCCCTTAGGCCAGGAGCAACCGCTTCAGAACGATCGGCACCGTCCGGTCGCTACAACCGACAGGAAGGAGACCCATGGCTACTGCGAAAAAAGCTGCGAAAAAATCTTCTGCAAAAAAATCCGCTGGAAAAAAATCGGCTGCGAAAAAATCCTCCAGCCAAAAGACCGCAGCAAAAAAATCCGCTGCTCCGAAGGCAAAGCCGGCCGCGAAGAAATCCGCCGTCAAGAAACCAGCCGCCAAGCGCACCCCGAATGCCGCTTTCATGAAGGCGATGACGCCTTCATCGGCGTTGGGCGCCGTCGTCGGCAACCAGCCGATGCCGCGCACCGAAGTCACCAAAAAAATCTGGGACTACATCAAGAGAAACAAGTTGCAGGACCCGGTCAATCGCCGCCAGATCAACGCCGATGAAAAGCTCCGTGCCGTATTTGGGGGCAAGAGCAAGGTGTCGATGTTCGAGATGACCAAGCTCGTGTCGAACCACTTGAAGTAACGCTAGAGCTCCTCGCTTTTCCAAGATCGGCCGGCTCGCGCGGGTACGCGTGAGTCGGCCGTTTCGTTTCGGCCGGCGCGTTTCAAGGATGTGGCGACGGCGCCGAATTGTCGCGATAGAATGGAACATCTTAGAACCCGATCCCGATTACGGAGGCTTTGATGCGCGCTACTCGTTGCACCGCCACCCTCTTCGCCGCCGTCGCACTACTGGTTTTGACCGGATGCGGGACGGTCAAAAGTACGATTGTCGACGGCGAGGACCGCAATCTGATGCTGCGCGGCAACGATCCGGTCGCGTACTTCACGGAAAACAAGCCGGTCAAGGGCAATCCGGGAATCAAGGCCGATGTCAACGGCGTGACCTATCGCTTCGCCTCCGCCGCCAACAAGGACACGTTCCTCAAGAATCCTGCCCGTTATGAGCCGCAGTACGCCGGATTCTGCGCGAGCGGCGGGCCGTATGCATTAAAGGCGTTCATCGGCGCGGATACGTTTGCGATCGTCGAGGACAAGCTCTATCTCTATGGCAGCCCGCGCAGCCGGCGCAACTGGATGATGGACTGGAAGGACAACATTCGCTCGGGCGATCAGTATTGGGAAACGGAGACGAAGGACGCCCCGTTCCGGCTGCAGAACGCCAAACGTTACGTGTTCAAAGTCCCAGGCTACAAAACCGACGACGAGCTTGACGTCATCTTCCAGCAGCGCAAAGCCGCAGGCACGTTGCCGAAGGAAGCGCAGGGGCTCTAGTGGAGTCCGCGTCTGTCTTTAAGCCGCGGCGCGCATTCCGCGCACGACCGCCGGCCGATCGCCGATGGTGGTCATCCAGCGCTTCAAGTTTACAAAACCCACGTCGGCTTCGATCAGTTCCCGCCGCGCGGCGGTGACCGGATAGAGGGCGAGATCCGCGATTGACACTTCGCCGGCCAAGTGCGCGCGACCGGCGAGGCGCGTATCGACGACGCGCAGAAATTTGCGCAGCCGCTCTTCGAGGAACGCGACGTTTGCCGGCGATTTTTCCGGGGCGAGCCGAGAGAGCTGAAAGATCATCCCTGACGCCGGCGCGCAGTCCGTCGTGGCCTGCATGAACCACTGAAACGCCTCCGCGCGCAGCGCCGGGTCGATCGGGAAAAAACTTCCGGTCTTCATCGCCAGATAGAGCAGAATGGCGCCGGACTGCGCAAGCGCCAGCGGATTGCCGCCGGGGCCGTCGTGATCGACGATCGCCGGAATCGTCCCTGCCGGATTGACGTTGAGAAACACCGGATTGCGGTGCTCGCCCTGCATCAGGTCGAACTTGCGCACTGTGTATTCGAGCCCGCATTCCTCCAGCATGATGGCGGCCCGCTGGCCGTTCGACGTATCCGACGTATAGAGATCAATCATGGCATTTATCCAGAAAAAGTAGAGCTAACAGTGGTGCCTGACGTTAGCAGACCAGGCTTCATTGCTTGGGCCAGTCGTCGTCGTCCGTCAAAATGCGGATCACCCGTGTACGCTTGCCGCCGGCATATTTCTCCATTTGCACGAGGATCGGGAATTTGGCGGCCAGCGCAGCTCGTGCCTCCGCCTCTTTCTCATAGGTCAACACCCCGCCGTCCGGTCCGCGCACGTCGTGCCAAAGCCCCTTGTCGTCCTCAAATTCGATCTTGAACATAATCGATTCATCTTCGCGCCGATGCGCTATCGTACCGCGAAGGCAGGTACGACGAACTCGCCGCGCTAAAATGATCCGCGCACGGCTTGAACAGGGAAAATTGTTATGGCGGTGGCCATAAGGAACCTTCTCCAGCGCCTGGCGGTAGGCGCACTGCTCGCGCTTGCGGTATCGGCAACCCCTGCGGCGGGACCCCCCGCGATCGATGCAAGCTGGCTCGTCGACGAATTGCTGCGCGGCGGCTATCTCGTCTATTTCCGGCATACAACGACATACCGCGAGGACATTGAAAGGGAAGCGCGCAACGTCAGCTCGATGGACGAACTGAAAGTCGCGCGCAGGTTGGCGCTTCTGGAGGCTGGCGCTCCGAAGGAGTGACGGCGAACGGAGCCGCAGTTGTGGAGCGGCGTCCGCTCCGAGCGCAGGGATAGCCTGTTTTAAGCCTCGCCCGCGGCGGTGCCCTGTAGCGCGGCGATCCGCGCCTCGATCGGGGGGTGCGTCGAAAAGAGCGCCATGATGCCGGGTTTGTCCGTGATCCCGAAGGCCTTGAATGCTTTCGGCAGCTCGGCAGGTTCGAGACCTCCCAATCGCCGCAATGCGTTCACCATCGGCGACGGGTTGCCTAGATAACGAGCCGAGCCGGCGTCGGCACGAAACTCGCGGCGGCGCGAGAACCACGCGACGATCATCGACGCCAGTACGCCGAACAGGATCTGGAACACGATCACCGTGATGAAATAGCCGGGACCGGTGCCGCGTTCGCTGCGGAAGACCGTCCGATCGACAATCGAACCCACGACGCGCGAAAGGAAGATGACAAAGGTGTTGACCACCCCCTGAATCAACGTCAAGGTGACCATATCGCCATTGGCGACGTGCGCGACCTCGTGGCCGAGCACCGCTTCGACCTCCTCCTTGTTCATCGACTGCAGGAGTCCAGTCGATACCGCGACAAGGGCACTGTTCTTGAACGCTCCAGTGGCGAACGCATTGGGCGCGCCTTCGAAAATCGCCACCTCCGGCATGCCGATACCCGCCTGGTCCGCCAACCGGCGAACCGTGGCGAGGAGCCACGCTTCCGCCTCGTTGCTTGGCTGCCCGATGACCTGGGCTCCGGTCGACCATTTAGCCACCGATTTGGAAATCAAGAGAGAGATGATCGCGCCAGTAAAGCCGACCACCGCGGAAAACGCGAGCAGACTTCCATAATCCATACCCGTCCCCGCATACGCGACCCGATCGAGCCCCAAGACTTTGAGCACGATCGACAGCACGAGCAAGACGGCGATGTTCGTGGCGATAAACAGAAAGATGCGTTTCATAGGGTCATCCGTTGGTTGACTAAACGACACACCGAAGCGACATGGTAGCTTGCGGCGCGCGATGCACGTGCTAAATGGGGTTTCCCTTCCGCATTTCCAAGTCTTTCGTCCAGGAATCCTTGAGCGTCACCGACCGGTTGAAAACCGGCCTCCCCGGCGCGTGGTCGATCCGGTCCGCGACAAAATAGCCGTGACGCTCGAACTGGAAATGCTCTTCTGCCATCGCCTGTCCCAACGCGGGTTCTACGTATGCAGTAATCACGCGTTTTGAATCCAGGTTCAAGTCGTCGGCAAATGTGCGCTCACCGTCGTCGATGGGGTCGTCGTCTTCACCGGCGATGACGGGCACCGAGGACGCTGCAATGCCTTCGGGCGCGGACACGCCGTCTCCTTCGCCTCCGCCGAATCCGGGAAAGGGCGTTGCGAACAGGCGATCGTAGAGCCGCACCTCAGCGGGCACGGCGTGCGCCGCCGAGAGCCAATGAATGTTCCCCTTGACCTTGCGCGTCGCGGCGCCCGGGGTCCCGCTCCGAGTGTCAGGATCGTACGTGCAATGCACGATCGTGACGTTCCCGGCAGCGTCTTTCTCAGCACCCAGGCACTTCACGATATACCCGTAGCGCAGGCGGACCTCGGCGCCGGGCGACAACCGGAAAAAACCCTTCGGCGGAGTTTCCGCGAAGTCATCACGTTCGATGAGCAGCTCGGACGAAAGAGTCAGCGCGCGCTGGCCCCACTCCAGCTGCTGCGGATGATTGGGCGCTACGCATTCTTCGCTTTGACCCGGCGGATAGTTATCGAGGACGAGCTTAATCGGATCGAGCACGGCGATGCGTCGCGGCGCCCGCGCGTTCAAGTCTTCGCGCATGCAATCTTCGAGCACGCTCATGTCGATCCAGGTCCCAGCCTTCGCCACGCCGATGCGTTCCGCGAACAGGCGGATTCCGGCAGCGGTGAAACCGCGGCGCCGCGCGCCCACCAACGTCGGCATTCGCGGATCGTCCCAGCCGTCGACATAGCGCCGTTCGACCAGTTCGATCAACTTGCGCTTCGAGAGCACCACGTAGGTCAGATTCAGCCGGGCAAATTCGTATTGGCGCGGTAGCGGCCGGTCAAGCTGTCCGCCGTCGGCAAGCCGCTCGAGGATCCAGTCGTACAACGGCCGGTGATCCGCGAATTCGAGCGTGCAGATCGAATGCGTGACGTGCTCGAGCGCATCGGAGATGCCATGCGCGTAATCGTAGAGCGGATAGATGCACCAGGCATTGCCGGTGCGATGATGCGTTGCGTGGCGGATCCGGTAGATCGTCGGATCGCGCAGATTCATGTTCGCGCTGCCCATGTCGATCTTGAGGCGCAGCACATGCGCGCCGTCGGGAAATTCTCCCGCGCGCATCCGTCGGAAGAGATCGAGGCTCTCGCCGGCGCTGCGCCCGCGATACGGACTGTCGCTTCCCGATTGTGTCAGCGTACCGCGTCGTGCGCGCATTGCCTCGAGGCTCTGGCTGTCGACATAGGCTAACCCCTGCAGGATGAACCACTCGGCCAGGCGGTAGAGATCGCCGTAGTAGTCGGACGCGTGATAGCGATGCTCACCCCAGGCGTACCCCAGCCAGCGTACCGATTCGGCGATTGCCTCTTCGAATTCCACCGCCTCGTTCAATGGATTGGTATCATCGAAGCGCAAATGGCACGTACCGTCGTTTTCGGCCGCGAGACCGAAATTGAGGACGATCGATTTGGCGTGCCCGAAATGAAGGTAACCATTGGGCTCGGGCGGAAAGCGCGTCACGACCCGCCCGCCGTACTTGGCTGTGCGGTTGTCGTCGGCGACAATCGCGCGCAGAAAGTTCGACGCAAGCGGCGCCGCCGCGCCGTCACGGTCGGCTGGGTTCGCGGTTAGTTCCTGCGGCGGTGCAGCATGCATGACGTTTTGTTCATGAAAACCCTGTGCGACCGGCATTCTAGCCGGGAGCGGTGCGCGCCGTGTCATAGCGTGCCCACTGCGGCGTTGGTAATACCCGTGCGAACCGTGCGCCGCTAAACGTATTCGCCGCGTAACCTAAAACTTTGTTAAGTGCGGTTTTCCACAAATCCTGTGGATAGAAATGTGTATATCTTGTAAGTTATTGCGCTAAGTACCTTGCGCAAAGCGAGAATCGTTGCCGTGACGAAAAACGCGCCGTCTTTTTTTGCAATTCTTTCAACACCTTGCAAGGGACGCGCCCGCGGGGTCTTGCGTTCGTTCTTACCAGCTGGCGTCGCTCGTCGTGTTCGGACCGCTGGCTCCGCATTCAACGTCCTGGTTATTGCCGACGCTTCGTTATCATTCGGCGGCACGACATTGCAAGCCATAGGTTCGGGCGGACATTCACCATGGAAATCAATGAAGGCGCAGTGAGCAACACCGACCCGGCCGGGACCCATGCTTTCGATGCCGCAACTCCGGTCGTTGCGCGAGCGCCGGTGGTGCCGGTCTCGCTGCTCGTGTCCTCCGCTCGCTTGCTGCTCGAGCGGCAAATAGGCCTCATATGGGTGAGCGGTGAAATCGGCAATTACACGCGCGCCGCATCCGGCCACTGCTATTTCAATCTGAAAGATGCGCACGCGCAGGTGCGCTGTGTGCTGTTTCGTTTGCGCGCGCAGCACGTGGCGTTCGCGCTGCGCGACGGCCTCGCGATCGAAGTGCGGGCTACACCGTCGCTTTACGAGGCACGCGGCGAATTCCAATTGAACGTCGAGACGATCCGTCTGGCGGGGCTCGGCGCGCTATACGAACGCTTTATGCAACTGAAGGCGAAGCTTGACGCCGCGGGCTGGTTCGCGCCATCGCGCAAGCGCGCGCTGCCGTCTTACCCACACATCATCGGCATCGTAACCTCGACACGCGCCGCCGCCTTGCGGGACATCCTTACAACGCTCAAGCACCGGTGGCCCAGTGCACGCGTCGTCATCTATCCTGCTGCCGTGCAAGGGGAAGGCGCGGCAATCGATCTTGCCCGGGCCATTCGGCTTGCCAACGCGCGCCGCGAAGCGGACGTCCTGATCGTCGCCCGCGGCGGCGGCTCAATCGAGGACCTATGGGCCTTCAACGAGGAGATTGTCGCACGCGCCGTCTATGAGTCGGTGCTTCCCATCGTCGCCGGGGTTGGTCACGAAACCGATTTTACGATCTGCGATTTCGTCGCCGATGTGCGCGCACCGACGCCCACCGCGGCCGCAGCCGCAGCGACGCCGGATCGCACTGCGATACGCCAGCGAGCTGCGCAACTCGCGCGGCGCACGATCCGCGCCGGCGACCACGCGCTGGCGGCGCGTGTGCAACGGGTCGATGCTGCGACGCGCCGGCTCATCCATCCTGCTGCGCGGCTCCAAGCGCAGCTGGAGCTTGCGCGCGACCTCGCCCGGCGACTCGGCCTTGCCTGGCGCCGGCAGATGCTAACGCGCAGCGGGCTTGTCGCGATGTTCCAAGCGCGTCTGCTGCGCGAATTGCGCGCGCCTTCGCCACACGCGTTGCGACTCCAACACGCGGGCGGCATGTTGCACCGGCTGGCTCGCGCGCCCAGCGACCGGGCTGGCGCGCGCTTGCGCGCACTTGCGCAAAACCTGGCACATCTGAGTCCGCACGCCGTGCTTCTACGCGGTTATTCGATTATCACGCTACCGGACGGCAGCGTTGTCATGGCGGCCACGCAGCTGCACCGAGGGGCGGCGATCGGCATGCGCTTTGGCCGAGGGCACGCGACGGCAAACGTGACCAATGTCGAGTAGCGGCGCGAGCAGCCGGCGCCGGGCCCCACGCAGTGGGGATCGACGGCCATTGCGAGTCGACGCTTGAGGCCGACACGCAACGGTCGCGGCCCAGCTGCCGGGTTGAAGGAGGCCGAAGTGGCGGCCAAAGACCGTCAGGCTAGGCTTCGTCGGGATCGGGGTCGGAAACGGGTGCCGCAAGCGTGTTCCGCTCACCGCCGCGCGCGGGCGCCTGTGCCGCGAGCCGGGGCGTGTCGGTTGCGACATCGGCATTCTGCGCGCGCTGCCGCAACGCGTGATCGATCAGCACCAGCGCCAGCATCGCCTCGGCAATCGGCGTCGCGCGGATGCCGACGCAGGGATCGTGGCGGCCATGCGTATTCACGATGACCGGGCGGCCCGTCTTGTCGATCGAGCGTCGGTCGAGCCGAATTGAAGACGTGGGCTTGACGGCGATCGCCACGGTCACATCCTGCCCGGTCGAGATCCCGCCCAGGATGCCGCCCGCATGATTCGACAGGAATCCTGCGGGCGTCATTTCGTCGGAATGTTCGGTCCCCAGTTGCGCCACCGCCGCGAAGCCGGCGCCGATCTCGACACCTTTGACGGCATTGATGCCCATCATCGCCGACGCGATATCGGCATCGAGCTTGCCGTAAACCGGTTCGCCCCAACCGACCGGGACTCCGCTCGCGACAACTTCGATCCGCGCGCCGCAGGAATCTCCTGATTTACGCAGCGAGTCCATGTAAGTTTCGAGCTCTGTCACGACCGTCGCATTGGCGACGAAGAATGGATTTCTGACCACCTCGTCCCAGCTTTCGAACGGCACGACGTTGCGCCCGAGGTTCGTCAGATGGCCGCGGATCCGTACCGCGTAGCGTTCGCGCAGCCATTTTTTGGCGATCGCGCCGGCGGCGACGCGCACCGCGGTCTCACGGGCCGACTGCCGCCCGCCGCCGCGATAATCGCGAATGCCGTATTTCTGCCAATACGTGTAATCCGCGTGACCCGGGCGAAACGTCTCGGCGATGTTGGCGTAGTCGCGGCTTTTCTGATCCTCGTTGCGGATGACGAGGGCGATCGGCGTTCCGGTGGTGCGTCCTTCGAATACGCCGGAGAGGATTTCGACTGTATCCGGTTCGCGTCGCTGCGTTACATGGCGCGATGTGCCCGGGCGGCGGCGATCGAGCTCGGTCTGGATATCCGGCGCGGAAAGCGCGAGCCCGGGCGGGCAGCCGTCAACGACGCAGCCGATCGCGGGACCATGCGATTCGCCGAATGACGTTACGCAGAATAGCGTGCCGAACGTGTTGCCGGACATTGGCTTGTCGCCACATGGAGGGTGGCCCCTGGGAACTTTATCACGCGCTCCCGTTGCTTTTGGTCTTAAGCGATGTCCCGATCTGTCGCCGGTGGCAGCGGCGCGAAATAGCCGATCACCAGCAGCGACACGCCCACCCCGAGGAACGCAACGATCCGCGGCAACCCGGACAGCGCCGCAAGATCCATCAGGAACAGTTTGCCGACGACGACGGCGAGCAGCGCCGCGCCGATTATCCACAATGGCCGGATGCCGCGTCGCGTAGCGACGAGCATCAGAGGCAGCGCGGTTACCGTCCATGTCAACGTCAGCCCCGCCTGCAATGTCCGCGACGCGAACAGCGCCGACCATCGCCACGGTACATCGAACCATTGATGGACGGCGCGAAAGACGATTGCGTTGACTAGCAGGAATAGCGCGGCGCCCAGCCAGCGGTAGAGCGCGCGCTCATCTATCCGCGCGTAGCGGCGCGCCCAGAAGAACAGCACAGCGAGCACGGCAAGCAGCGTGAGATCGAGCGGATTCGCGAGCGGCACATACGGCAGCGGCGCGGCATCTCCAGGCGACATGATGTTCACGACGACGAACCAGACGCTCAATAACGCCGCAACCGACGTTCCCGCGCCGACCGTGTAGGCATCTCGATGAGCGGTGAATGGCCATTGCGCGCGTTTGGCATAGAGAAGCATCAATGCCAGATAGACGATAGCCGGTACGGCCGCCGCACACGCGATCCACACGGTACCGCCCGGCGTAAACCGGCCGGTCCATTCGCTCGCCTCCCAGGCGGACCACGCGACGAGCGCGATCGCCGACACCGTATGTGCGGTGGCGACGAACTCCACACTTCCGCGCCCGTTTCGCCGGCCTCGCGTCGTGTCCGCGGGCAGCGTGTCGGCAGTGCGTAATACCAACCACTGCGTGACCCAGGCTACAGGCCATAGCAGCCAACCGTACCCAAGCAACGTCGTCCGGGTGTCGCGCAACGCGAGCAGCCCTGCGAGCGCCATCACCGGCAGCAGCGCGGCGCCGAACCAGCCAAGCCGCGACCAGCGGAGTTCGCGCCGCAATGCGAGCGCGAGTATCACGCTCCCGGTAACCCAGGCCAGCATTGCAGTGGTTTCGGCAGCATCCGGAAACTGACGGTGCAACTCGAACATTCCTCCGCCGACCCACCATGTCACGCCCCACCCGAAGATGACCGGCAGCAGATTTTGTTCACTCGGCGAAACCTCCTCGCGCTGATCATCGGCGATATATGCAGTGGAAAACGCCGCGAGCGCAATCAACGAGGTACCGAGAAACGAGGCATTGGCGAACAGGAGCTCGCCCGATGACAGACCGGCCAGCACAAACGCGACGCCGGCGCCGATCTGCAATAGCAGCGCGAATGCGCGTGCCAGCGGTTGCCGCTGGCGGCAGCCGATCCAGTAGACCGCAGCGGCCTCGAGCGCCCACCACGCGGAGGTCCAGCGCGCGTCGACGGCGAACGGAATGGCGATCGTGGCGAAGATGATCGCGAGCACGAGAAACGTCCGTGAAAGCAGCGCAAGTCCAGGCTCCGGCCGCCGCCGCAAGAGCATGAATGCCCCGCCGTAGACTGCGGCGATGGCGAAGGCACTGATCGCAACTCCGTAGCGGAAATCGCGCACCAGCGCCGCCTGCAACGCGAAGCCGACCAGCGGAACGCCGAACACCAGCAGCCCGTCGACCGGCGCTTTCGCCGCCAGCGGAGCCTGCTTCGCGTAGAGAGCGGCGATCGTTACGTAGAAGACAAAGAACAGGATCAGATACGGTTCGACCACCGCGAAATACTGCGGCGAGTAATAGCGATGACCCCAGAACACGCCCAACGCGAACGTAAACACGAAGCCCAGCACGTTCAGCGCGCGCCAGGTGCTACGCCACGCCAGCGCGAAGATTGCGGCGTTTAAGCCCGTGAAATATCCGAACAGCAGCGCTGGCGCATCGGGCTGATCGGTGACGAGGAACGGTGCGAGAAATCCGCCGGCGATGGCGAGGGCCGCCAGCGGCTGCGAATTCCCACGCAATGCAAGTGCCACAGTGAGCGCGGCAATCGCGACCAGTAAGACGAAGGCGGCGGTTGCGGGCAGAACGGCGTACAGACGCAGGGCGGCGAATGTCGTCAGATAAAGGATGCCGACACCTAAGCCTTGCAGTGACAGCCCGTACGCCGGCCGTTCGCGCGCCAACCGCGCGCCCAGTGCGGCTAAGCTGCCACCCGCCAGGGCGACTGCCAGCAGCCGCCATTCGATTGAAATCGTAAAATGCTCGGCGAAATATTTGAGCAGGAAGCCCGCGCCGAAAAAAAGGACGACTACCCCGACGCGAGTGAGCGTATTGCCGCCGGTAAACCACGCCCACAGCGCGTTGGAGCTGACGGCAGGGCTCGGCTCCATTGAGGCGGCCGACGATCGGCCGCGGTGCAGCTTGACCTCGATTGGCGTGGCTCGCGGTGCGCGAAGCGGCGGTGCGGTCACATCCGCAGCGCCATCGGAGGTGGCCGACAACGCGGTGGCGGATTGCTTCGACTCCTCGTGGGCGCGCTGTACTGGGACATCGACGGCAGCGGCCGGCAACGCGGCGGCGGGTCGCTGCACCGACTCGTCGTCGGCGGCACGCTGAACCGAGTCTCCGACTGCCGGGAGACGCGCTTCGATTGCCGCGAGCCTGCGGTCGATGTCGTCGATTCGTTGCAAGATGGCGCTGGCAGTCTCCCGGTCCACGATAGAGACTGCCGCGAGTTTATTACCACCGATCGAATGTGGCGTGGACCGACCGCCCCACGCTGCCCCGCCGACCGTTCTCGCCAATGCGCTGGCCGCCTCTTGCGCGGCCGATGTCGCCGGTGGAACCGGCAAGGGAAGCGGCGCGCTTGTCCCTTGCTGGCGCGAACGCAGCGCCAATCCGATGATGAGACCCAACGCGGTGCCGGCGAGCCCTCCGCTATAACCGCCGAAAAAGAGCGCGCCGAGCAGCAACCCGATCACGCCGGCTAGCCATACCATCGTTCGCTCCTGGCCCTAGCGCTTCTGTTGCCGTTATGTCAGCGTGCGTCGCCGCGCAGCGCAAGCACGCGCTGCTGCAGCGCTTCCGGCGAGACGCGATCGGGGGCGAGAGGCGGTTCCGCAACCAGGGCGATCCGGGAAAAGATCCCGCGTAGCCGGTGCATCGCACGGCCTTCATACGAGCGGCTGAACAAACTTCCCCAAAGCCCGCGTAACGCCATCGGCACGACCGGCACTGGAGTTTCGGCCAGGAGTCGAGCAATCCCACCACGAAATGGATTGAGCTCGCCCGTCTCGGTCAGCTCGCCCTCGGGAAAAATGCCGACGAGTTCGCCCGCCCGCAACGCCGCCGCAGCGGATTGAAACGCCGCCTCTTTGACGGAGGCGTCCTCGCGCTCGGATGCAATGGGGATCGCGTGCATCGTACGAAAGATCCAGTTCAACAAGGGCACGCGGAAAACACGGTGGTCCAGAATGAAACGCACCGGCCGGCGGACACAAGCGGCGATGACGATTGCGTCGACGTAGCTCACGTGATTGCAGATCAGCAGCGCCGGTCCCGATTCCGGAATATTGGCGAGCCCTTCCTTGCGCACACGGTAGACGGTATGAATGAGGAGCCAAGCGACGAAGCGCATCAAGAATTCGGGAACGAACCCGTAGATGTAGGCTGCCACGACAGCGTTGAGAGCGGCGGTGATTAAGAACAGATCGGGGATCGACAACCCCGCCGCGAGCAAGGCGATCGCCAGCGCAGCGGCGGCGACCATAAACAGCGCGTTCAAGATGTTGTTTGCGGCGATGATGCGCGAGCGGTACGTTTCCGCCGATCGTTGCTGAATGAGTGCGTAGAGCGGGACGATGTAAAAACCGCCGAAGACGCCGATCGCCACGAGGTCGGCGACGACGCGCCAGTGGGCGGGCTGCGCGAGAAAAATGCCCAGACCAGAGGAGGTGGTTGCCGTCATTCCGCGGACGGCAAACCACAGGTCCACAGCAAAGAGCGACAGGCCGATCGAGCCGAAAGGCACCAGACCGAGCTCCACCTTGTGCCCTGACAGGCGTTCGCACAGCAGCGATCCCAACCCGATGCCGACCGAGAACAAGGCAAGCAACAGCGTGACCACGTGCTCATCGCCGCCGAGAATATTCTTCGCAAAATTCGGAAATTGCGTAAGGAAAGTCGCACCATAGAACCAAAACCACGAGATTCCGAGCATCGACAGCCACACGACCCGGTTGCCGCGAGCGATGACCAGGTTGCGCCACGTCTCGGTAACGGGATTCCAGTTGATTTTGAGCTCGGGCGCGACCGCGGGCGCCAGGGGAACCGTGCGGCTTACGAGCCAGCCGGCGAATGCGACGATCAACGCAACGCCGCCGGCGAGAACCGGACCGCCCGGTTCGATCGCCACGACGATCCCTCCGACAATCGTGCCGATCAGAATCGCGACGAACGTTCCCATTTCGACCAACCCATTTCCCCCGATCAACTCATTCGGCTGCAACGTTTGCGGCAGGATCGCGTACTTGATCGGCCCGAACAAGGTCGAATGCACGCCCATCAACGCTAGCGCGACGAACAGCAGGGGCAGGCTTTGCATCCAGAATCCAACGCTGCCAAGCCCCATGATCGCGATTTCAAAGAGCTTGGTGAGCCTGATGAGCCGCGACTTTTCAAACTTGTCGGCGATCTGACCGGACGTTGCCGATAACAGCACGAACGGGAGAATGAAGATCCCGGCGGCGAGATTGACCAGCGTGTTGGCGTCGAGCGATGTTGCGCTCGCGGCATGAAACGCGACGAATATCACGAGCGCGTTCTTGTAGATGTTGTCGTTGGCGGCCCCCAGAAACTGCGTCCAGAAGAAGGGCGCGAAGCGGCGCTCTCGCAGTAGGTCGAATTGATTCGCTTCGGACATGGACCACTTCCTTGCGCCGCAGCGCGAACAACACAGATCCCTGGCGATCGCTGATGCAGTTATTAGCGGCACCGCTGCCAACGCCTTCCTGCACCGTCAGCAGTGAGCCGCTACCCGTACAATGCCATGCCACCGCCGCAATGGTCAGCAGACCAGCCAAAGAACATGCAGCCTTATCTCGACTTCATGCAGCACGTGCGTGAGCGCGGCGTACCCAAGGCGGACCGCACCGGCACCGGCACGCTTTCCGTATTCGGCTACCAGATGCGCTTCGACCTCGCACGCGGATTTCCGTTACTGACCACCAAGAAAATTCATACGAAGTCAATTATTCACGAGCTTTTGTGGTTTCTCGCCGGCAGCACGAACGTCGCCGGCCTTCGCGCCGACGGCGTCACGATTTGGGACGAATGGGCCGACGCCGACGGGGACCTCGGCCCGATCTATGGGTACCAATGGCGGTCGTGGCCGGCATCCGACGGCCGACACATCGACCAGATGACGAACTTGCTCGCGGAAATTCGCCGTAATCCGGATTCGCGGCGCCTGATCGTCTCGGCGTGGAACGTCGCGGATATTCCGCGCATGAAGCTGCCACCCTGTCATGCGTTTTTTCAGTTCTACGTCGCGAATGGCCGCCTGTCGTGCCAGCTCTATCAGCGTAGCGCCGACATCTTCCTGGGAGTGCCGTTCAATATCGCGTCCTATGCACTCCTCACACATTTGATTGCGCAGCAGTGCGATCTCAATGTTGGCGAGTTCATCTGGACCGGCGGCGACTGCCACCTTTATTGCAACCACTTCGAGCAGGTTGCAACCCAGCTCACCCGTCAGCCTTACCCGCTGCCGCGCCTGCTGATCAGGCGTAAGCCGGCAACACTCTTCGATTACGCGTATGAAGATTTCGAGATCGTCGGCTACCAGCACCACCCCGCTTTGCGTGCCCCTGTCGCTGTGTAGGGCACTCTTAGGCGCAGACCGGAACAAGCAACACCGGCAGCGCCTCCCACAGAATCGCCAAAAGGGTCAACGCGCCGAAGGCCGCCGTCATCCAGCGCAGGAATTGCGATGTCTCGCTGCGCGGCGCGCGACCCGGGACATCCCGGAGTGCCAACCAGATCGTCACCAGCGCCGCGGCGGCGGCGGCGAGCGTAACTCCTCCGATTGTCCAAGGCACTACGCCGACGCCGAGCCAGTTCGCGTCCGCGAACCGCCGCTCGCACGCGATCGCCGTAAACGCGTAGATCGCAAGAAAGTGCACGGCCCAGATAAGGAGCGGTGCGAACATCCGCAGCGTCGTGGCGGCGAATGACGGTACGGCCATCTTAAGCGTCATCCCGCGAGCCGCGGAAAGCCATGGAGGACCGCGAGAGTGACCAAGCCCTGAGCCACCGTGTAATGCCAGAGCAACATGGTGTTGTCGAACGTCGCCCGCCGCCGGCCATCGAGCAATCCGCGTAGCGACCGGGCCACCGTGTACAAGCCCATGATTACCAGCACGGCGACGAATTGGCCTTGCAGCGCGGCTGCCATATAGACGATCGCGCCGTAACTGCTCTCGGTGGGCGTCAACCCGGCTTGCCATTGACCGTAGAGTTCGATGGCGAACGCGCCCACCAGAAACAAAAGCGCGACGAGTAAAGCGATCCGCACGGCCCAGTGACCGCTACCAGCGACGCGCGCAACGCTCCGTTGCAAGGCACGACTGGCAGAGGCGATGACGCCGCTGCTTGCCAAGAGAAGACCCGCCGCAATGAGCGGGTGCCAGAGCGCGGGCAGCGCGTCACCTCCCGCGGGCCAGACCTCCGGCGCCACTGTCCACAGATAGAAATACGAGAACACAAGCGACGCGAACAATGTTCCCGAGACCAACAGCAAACACACCATCGCCCACCACGAATGGGATTTCGGTCCGGTCACATAAACCGGTAACGTGACTCCACCGCCGATGTCGACCGGTGCATGCGACGCGCCGGGATCGGAGCCCCACATCCAGCGGATCATCATTGCAATTGCAATGACGCCACAGACCACCGCCGGCACCACCCACTTGACCGTCAGCAGCAGAAAGAACGCTGCGGTGCCGACCGCGGCCACAAACGGGGCCCAACCCGGTCCCGGCAATTGCAGCAAGTATTGCGGCTTGGCGTCGACGGGACTGGTGATGATCGTCTCGCGTCGTCCCGTCGCTGTCCCCGGCAGGTAATGAAGGCCGGCCTCGACTTCCTCGGCCAGATGCGGCTGATCCCACAGCGGCTCGCGACTGGTCACGGTCGGAATACTGCGCACCGAGTAGTGAGCGGTCGGGAGCCACTCGAGCGTGCCGGCGTTCCAAACATTGCCGGCATTGTGCGAAGCGGCAAGGCGAAGATTCCGCGCGACATCGATTAAGAACACGAGCACGCCGGCGGCAATCATAAATGCGCCGACGGTGGAAACGAGGTTGAGCCAATCCCAGCCCAATTCCGCTGGATACGTATAGACGCGCCGCGGCATGCCGGCCAGGCCCGTGAAGTGCATCGGAAAGAACGCCACGTTGAAGCCGGTGAAAATGAGGCCGAACACCCAGCGGCCCAGACGCTCCGACAGCGGCTTGCGGCTCACGAACGGCGTCCAGTAGTAGAGCGCCGCGAACAGCGGGAACACCATGCCGCCGAAGAGCACGTAATGCAGGTGCGCCACGATGAAATACGTATCGTGCACCTGCCAGTTGAACGGCACGACGGCCACCATGACCCCGGTCAGCCCGCCGATTACGAACACCGCGAGAAAACCCAGCACGAAGAGCGCCGGCGTCTTGAACTGCATGCGACCCGCCGCCATCGTGGCGATCCACGCAAAGATCTGGATTCCGCTGGGGATGGTGACCGCCATGCTCGCGGCGGAAAAGAAGCTCAGCGATAACTGGGGGATGCCGGTGGCGAACATGTGATGCACCCACAAGCCGAAGCTCAAGAATCCGGTGCCGACCAGCGCGAGCACGACCAGGCGATAGCCGATGAGCGGCGTGCGCGCCATCGTCGGCACGATCAACGACACCATGCCCGCCGCGGGTAGGAAAATGATGTAAACCTCCGGATGCCCGAAAAACCAGAACAGGTGTTGCCAGAGCAGCGGATCGCCGCCCTTCGCGGCGATGAAAAACGGCCAGTGGAACGCGCGCTCGACTTCCAAGAGCATCGTCGCGAGGATCACCGCCGGAAAGGCAAAGATGATCATGCCGGCGAGAACGAGCATCGCCCACGCGTAGATCGGAAGCTTGTCGAGCGACATGCCGGGCGCACGCGTGCGCAGAATCCCGACGACGATCTCGATGGCGCCGGCGATCGCCGAGATCTCGATAAAGCCGATTCCCAAGAGCCACCAGTCGGCGTTCACGCCGGGCGAGTACAGGTAACTCGTCAGCGGCGGATTCATGAACCAGCCGCCGTCGGGGGCCTGGCCGAAAAACAGCGTGCTAAAGAATACGAGGCCGCCGACGAAATAGGCCCAGAACGCGTACGCGGAAAGGCGCGGAAACGGCAAGTCACGCGCGGCGAGCATGTTGGGCAGAAGCAACACGCCGATCGCTTCCACGACAGGGACGGCGAACAGAAACATCATCACCGTGCCGTGCATCGTGAAGAATTGGTTGTACGTCGCCTGGTCCAGCAACGTATTTTCCGGAACCGCGAGCTGCACGCGCATCAGCAACGCGAGCACACCCGCGCCGATGAAGAACAAAAACGCCGTGCCTATGTACATGAGGCCGATGTGCGTGTTGTTGACGGCGGACAAGATCCTCCAGCCCGACGGCGGCTTCCATACCGCTTCGAGCGCTGCGAGCTCGCCTGCGGGGCGCGGCAACACGTTGGGCAGTGTCATTGCAGGCTTTCCAGATAAGCAGCCAGCGCGCGCAGCTCCTCCCCGGTGAAAATATCGAACGAGGGCATCCGGTTTTCCGGCTTCAGATGCTGGCTCGATGCAATCCAGCCGGCGAGCGTTCCGACGTTGTTGGGCAGGATGCCGGCGGCGAGCGATCTGCGACTGCCAATGTGGGTGAGATCGGGCCCGAGGACACCTGCGGCGGGGGTGCCGCGCACCGTATGGCAGGCGCCGCAATGGGGCACGAATAACACTCTACCGCGCGCGTGCTGCTCGGTGTGTGGCACTTCTGCCGGCTCCCGCTGAGCGGCCAGCCAAGCGTCGAATTCCAGCGGCGCCTTGGCGACGACGTAAAACGCCATCTTGGCGTGCTGCGCGCCGCAGTATTCGGCGCATTGGCCACGGGACACGCCCGCTTGGTCGGCGGTGAAGCGCAGCACATTGACGCGCCCGGGAATCATATCGAGCTTGCCGGCAAGATTGGGTAACCAAAAGCTATGCAGCACGTCCGCGGTCGCAAGCGAAAGCTCGATCGGCCGGCCGACGGGGATATGGATCTCGTTGGCGGTGACCAGTAGCGGGTGACCGCTGGCATCGAGGTAATGCACGCGCCACCACCACATCTCGCCGGTGACGGCGATCTTCAGCGGTGTCGAATCCTTGCCGCCGACCAACGCACCGGCAACGCCAAACGTGTAGATCAGCAACACCGAGAGCGCCACGACCGGAAACACGACACCGGCGCCGATGATGAGCTTCGTACTCGCAATCCAGCCGCGGCGTTCCGGCACCGCGAAGATCGCGTAGCCGGCCAATGCCATCACCGCAAAAAAAATCACCGCGGCGCCGCCGAACAGAATCCAGGCGATCGTCGCGATCCGCTGGGCGTCGGGACCCTGCGGATCGAGCGCCGACTGGATGCCTGTGCATGCGGCAAGCGGCAGAACGCCGAGCAGCGCGAAAACTAACAGGCGCGCGCACGCCTGACTGTCTCTCGCGTGGGTGCTACAGGCCACTGACTCCCTCCCGTTCCACGCTACCGTAGCCGGATTCTTGCCCGCCGGCAACACCGCAATTTACACTGGCAGGCCAACTGTTGCGCAGCATGCTTTAGAGTAAGCGCGGCGTTGCGCCTGCAGAGCAACGGTCTCTCGCAACGAAGCCGACGGCCTGAAGCAACCTTCCGTGATTTCATGGCGACGAGAGGCGATGAGCAAAACCCTGGCGATCATCATTGCGACGTTCCTGGTGACCGCACTCGGCGTGCTGCTGGTCACGAATTTGAGCCTCGGCAACAAACAGGTCGACCGGCGCATTGAAACGCTCTACTCGGTGGGTGACCCGCAGTTTCTGCGGTCGATGGGGAGCCTGCTCGGCCCGCCGATAGTCGACGGCAACCGCGCGCAAGCGCTCTTAAACGGCGATGAAATCTTTCCGGCGATGCTGGAGGCCATCCGCGGCGCGCAGCAAACGATCACCTTCGAGACGTACATCTATTGGTCCGGCGCCATCGGCCAGCAATTCGCGCAGGCGCTGACCGAGCGGGCGCGGGCCGGCGTTCGCGTGCACGTCATGCTCGACTGGCTCGGCAGCGGCGATATCGACGAAACGTACGTCAAGCAAATGGAGGAGGCGGGGATCGAGGTGCGCCGTTACAATCCGCTGCGCTGGGACACGGTCGCCCGGATGAACAACCGGACGCATCGCAAACTCCTGGGTCGACGGCAAAATCGGCTTCAACGGCGGCGTTGGCATCGCCGATCCGTGGACCGGACATGCGCAGGATCCGCAGCACTGGCGGGATACGCATTTCCGTATCGAAGGGCCGGTGGTCGCGCAGATGCAATCGGCGTTCCTCGACAACTGGATCGAAGTCAGCGGGCACGTATTGCACGGCGCAGCGTATTTTCCTCCGATCGAACCGGTCGGCGCGCACACCGCGCAGGTCTTCACGAGCTCGCCCGGAGGCGGCGCCAAAAGCGTGCAGTTGATGTATCTGCTGTCGATCGCCGCGGCGAATAGTTCGGTGCAGCTATCGATGTCGTACTTCGTTCCCGATAACGTGGCGGTCACTACGCTTGTCGCGGCACGAAAACGCGGCGTTCGGGTGCAGATGTTGGTCCCCGGTCCGTACATGGACCGGCAAGCGCTCCGGCGCGCCTCGCGCTTCGAATGGGGTCCGTTGTTGCGCGCCGGTGTGGAGATCTACGAGTACCAGCCGACGATGTTCCATTGCAAGGTTATGATCGTCGACGAGCGATGGACGTCGGTCGGGTCGACCAACTTCGACAGCCGTTCGTTCAGCGTCAACGATGAAGCCAATCTCAACATCTACGATGCCGAATTCGCGCGCGCACAGGTGCGGATTTTCGACGAGGATTTGCGCCATTCACGCCAGATAACCCTGGAGGAATGGGAGAACCGACCGTGGAGCGACAAGGTCCTGGATGCCCTCGCAGGGCTCTTTAGGTCGCAGTTGTAGGGGGAATCAGTACTGGGTAGGACCGAGTCACCTCCGTCCCTACCCGATTCCGGCACAGAATGCTCCTGGGTGCCGTGACCCGAGGTCCTGCGTGAACTGCGGGTTCTTGTTGTAGCCAGCGACCTGATGCCCTTTTTCCATTGCCAAACGAACCGAGCCTTCGTGGGCCCTCAAATGTCCGACACACCGTTCTCTTCGCGGTCGAGCGCCGTAGCGCCGAACTCGAAAAGCGTACGTCGCGGCGTATGCTGCGCAGGAATCCGCTGGCGGGAAATAGGGCACTTTTTGCAAGCGCTGCGTGTATTTTTTTCATGGTCAATGTTCGACAGCGCAGATAAAGTTCATGATAGGCGCGAATGCGAACCTTCGGATGTCGGACCAGGCCTACGTCCATCGGTCACTCGTATTCCTATGTGCCGGATCCCGACACGGCACAACGCTATTCGATTGACACGCCGCTTTCCGAGCAGCGTTGGTATGAATGCTGCGTCATTCGATACGGGGCGGCAATTCCGTGGCGCAATCACGAGAAACGACTCTGAAGGAGAAACCAATGAATGTCTCAAGCCCGCCTACTGACGGCAAACGCACCCGCACCGACGAGGTCGCACGCATGTCCGAGAGCGCCGATCGCGCCGAGGGGGGCCTCCTCCGTACCGGAGAATTCGTTTTCCGTTATGGATTGGTACTGATTTTTCTGTGGGCGGGCGCGCTCAAGTTCACCGCGTATGAAGCGAAGAACATCGAGCCCATGGTGTCCAATAGTCCGATCTGGTCCTGGGCTTACCAGGCGTTAGGACTGCAAAGCCTCTCCAACGTCATTGGGGTCATGGAAATTACCATAGGATTGCTGATTGCCACGCGGCCGATCTGGCCGAAGTTGTCCGCGATCGGCTGTTTCGGTTCGATTGCAACGTTTGTGATTACGTTGAGCTTCATGCTCACCACCCCGGGCGTTTGGGAACCCGGTTATGGATTTCCCGCACTCTCTGGGATGCCCGGGCAATTTCTTGCCAAAGATCTCGTGCTGCTTGGAGTTTCGATCTGGATGGCAGGTGAGGCGCTGGCAGCAGCAAGCCGGACCGATTATCGGAGTCGCCCGCCCGCATCGGGTAACTTTGCGAGCAATGTGCGCTAGCGATCTCAATGCGGTTGCCTCGGAAGGCGTTGGCGGCGATCGCCGCGCTGGTGACACTTCCAGTGCACGCCGGCCGGCCGCTGACCATCGACGGCGCCGAGCCGGTGGCAGCGGGGATGTACGAACTGGAACTTTGGTTTACAGTCCAGTAAGGCGCCGGGCGAACGGCACTTCGATTCACCCGGCGCCATTGCATACGGGCTGACACCAGCCTTCGAAATCGGTACAAGTTGGGGTGTCCATCTGCGCGACCGGCTCGCCGGTTTCAACAACGGCACAACGGTCAGCGGACCCGCCGATCCCGTGCTGACTTCAAGTGGATGCCCGTGCGCACCGATGCGGGGGTTCGGGTGGCCCTGGCCGGAACGGCCAAGCTCGCAACCGCCAACGTTTTGAATGCGAATTTGCGGCATCGAAATGTAACGCCCGACTCCGGGCGTCGATCCTTCATCGGAGTCCTCATGAGACGTAGTTTCATGGACTAACGAGCGCCAACCGATGTCGACCGAGTTCAAATGTAGTCTCGCCGCGGCGCCGGCTCCGCTTACGCATGCCTGGGAGCACACGGTGGGCAGCGGGCGAGCCCTGCTCGGCTTGCGGGCGGACTGGCGCGAGCATCTGCTGCGCGCCAATCGCGAGCTAGGTTTTCGCCACGTGCGCTTCCACGGCCTGCTCGACGACGACATGGGGACGTTGATCTGCCACAACGAACAATTGCTCTATTCGTTCTTCAACGCCGACAGCATTTTCGATTATCTGCTGTCGATCGGCATGAAGCCGTTCGTCGAGCTCTCGTTCATGCCTGCAACGCTGGCCTCCGGCGATACAACGGTATTCAGTTATCGCGGCAACGTGACTCCGCCTGCGGATTACCGCAAATGGGGTGCGCTAATCGACAAGCTGGTGCGCCATTGGCTCGACCGTTACGGAGCATCTGAGGTCGCGCAGTGGTGCCTCGAGGTATGGAACGAGCCGAATCTCAAGGCGTTCTGGACCGGCGGCAAGGCGGGGTACTACAGGCTCTACCAGACCACGGTGGAGGCGATCAAGAATATCGATCCGGGGTTCAAAGTCGGCGGACCGTCGAGCGCGCAAAACGCCTGGATCCCCGAGTTCTTGAGCTATTGCGATAAGCACAAGCTGCCCGTGGATTTCGTCACCACCCATTATTATCCGACCGATGCCTTTGGCAAGATCGGCGCGGACACACTCACCCAACTGCAACACGCGCCGCGCGATGTGATGAAGACCCGAGCGCAAGAGGCGAGCGCGCAGACCCGCGGCTTGCCGCTCTACTACACCGAGTGGAACGTGAGCTCGAACCCGCGCGATCCGCTGCACGATCAATCATTCGCCGCAGCATTTGCCGCCAACATCGCGCTATCGGTCGACCCCTTCGTCGCCGGATACAGCTTCTGAACTTTCACCGACATTTTCGAGGAGAATTATTTTCCCAGCATTCCCTTCCATGGTGGGTTCGGCTTGCTGAATCTGCACGGAATTCCCAAACCGGTGTATCGAGCATTTCAGTTGCTGCACGGTCTGGGCGGTACCCTCTATCCGGTGCACGGGTCGCACGCGACGGTCGACGTCCGGGTCAGCGGCGGAGCCGATATCGTCACCGTGTTCCTGACCAATTACGCGATGCCGCGGCATGCGATCACGAGCGAAAAAGTGCGCGTGCGGCTGACCGGCGCGCCGCAGCCGCTCTCCGCATTCTTGTCGCGCATCGACGATGCGCACGCCAACCCGCAGCAGGCGTGGCAGGACATGGGTGCGCCGGAATATTTGGGTCAGCGGCAAGTGGAAACATTGCAGGCTGCCTCGACCTTGACGGCCGAACCGCACGCGCTGCGGGTCGTCGAAAAGAGTATCGAATTCGACGTCACATTGCCGCCGCAATCGGTCGCAGCGCTGAAGATCGAGTTTGCACCCAGACCCTTGGCTTAAAGCCGCACGCGATGTCGTCGCCACGATCCGGCGAAGCGAAAACCTGGGCTATCCGTCCAGCCATCCCCCGGTGAATTCCGCGCGCTTGAGCCCCGTGACGAGATAGGGACACTGCCGCATCAGTGACCACAAAACCCGGAACGATAGTTTTCGATCATCATCACAATCGGTCCCTGATTGATGCCGAAGTGATATTTCGACACCCAGCCGAATTCGTGCTGGGGCTCGACCGGAAACGTCGGATTGAACGTCGCCTTATATCCGTACTCCTGCGCTTCCTGAAGCCGCATACGTTCAAAATTTTCGATGGTTGGCATCACGATCTCGGGGCGAACGGCAGCGACGCGACGACCGCCCATGGCGCCACCGTGCCGTCGTCGCGCCCGTACGGTGCACCACGCGCGATGTAGTCGTAGAACACGCGCTCGATTCCGTCGACCCTCAGCGTCTTCGGTCCGGGGCCATCGCTTGCCGTGATTCCCCAGGTATCGCAATCGTAATGCGCGAAGCCAAGCGGGTTGTGAATCGCGTACTGCTGTTGTACCAAGGTTGCGCGCCGCGCGTTCTCGAAATAGTCGAGGTCGCGTACACGCATGAAGCGGTCGCGGATGCCGCGAAAATCGACCCAGATATGCGAAAGCTGATGAATGAAGAGCGGTCCGGCGTAGAGAAATTCGATGTCGTAGATCGTTTTCCATTTGTAGGTGGAAGCCCACGCGGCATAGCTCTCGTTGGAGAGCGGATGCGTCGGCGATCCCAGACCGAGCAAATAGATGATGAGCGCCTCGTCGTAGCCCTTCCAGCGGTACGGCAGAAAGCCATCCTCGGGCGTCCAGCCGTGGCTGACCGCAGCCTTGCCGTTCTGCATCCACTGCCAGTCGGCCTTGCGGTAGAGCGCGTCGCCCAGCGCGCGGATCTCCGATTCATCCGCGGTGTCGTTCGTGTAGTAGATGGCGGCAGTCAATGCTCCGGCGAGCAAAAAAGCCGTGTCCACACTCGAGAGCTCGGACTTCCACATGCGGCGGCCGGTGTGCATGTCCAGGAAGTGATAGTAGAAGCCTTTATAGCCGGTGGTGTCGGCCTCGGGCCCATGTGGGGCGCGGGAAAAAAAGCGGAGTGTGGCGAGCGTGAGTTGCACGGCGTGCTCACGCTCCATGAAGCCGCAGCGCACCCCGATGGGATACGCCGCGAGGGCCAAACCGACCGCGGCGATGCTCGCCGGCCAGCCAGCGCGCGATTTGTCGATGACGAGGCCATTGGCCGGATTGGTCTTGTTCAGGAAATAGTTGAACGAGTCCCGTTGCAGGCTCGTCAACATGGCGTCGCGTTACGGGTTCATTGAATCCTGGGCGAGTATTTCCTGGCAATTGGTCAGGTTGCTGCCTCTCCTATCGCAACGTGTCGAGAAACGCGGCGATAGCCTGCGCATCGCGTTCGCTTACGCGCAGATCGGGCATGGCGGTGGCGGGATCGATCGCTTGCGGGGAGCGCAGCCAGCGAACCATGTTCTCGCGCGTATTGGGGACAATCCCCGCGAGATAGCGTCGCGCGCCGATCCCTTCTAGCGACGGCCCGACCGGATGAATCGCTGCGACGACCCCGGGAATGACATGGCAGGTGACACAGGCGTACTGCTGCAGCGCGACTTTGCCGCGCTCTAGGTCTTCAGCGTCGGACGAAATGGCGGCGGATGCCGGCGCGCGGCTGGTGATGCCGCCGCGTTCCGCTGCCTGCACGAGACCCTCATATTCGCGCGGGCTCTGCAACGGCAACGTCCGCACAAACGCCACGACCGCCCACAAGTCGGCGTCGTCGAGTCGAAATTCCCAGGCAGGCATCCCCGACGTCTTGATGCCGAACTTGACCACCCAGAATATCTCCGCAGGGTTTCGCCACTCCCGTGCGGTCAAGGCAAGGTTGGCGGGGAGCGGCATCATGCCCAGGGCGAACGGTTCGGGCGCCACACCCGGCGCGCCGTGGCATTGCACGCAGTGGAGCCGGTACAGACGCAATCCGTGCGTGACCAACGCGGGGTCGGTCAACGGCGGGACCGAAATTTCGTCAGCGTGGTGTTTCACCGATCGGCGCATCGCCACGTTGAGCAGCCAGTACACGGGCGCGATGTGCTGTGCGGTGGCGGAAACGTTGTAGAGCCCCGAATAGATGAACAGTGTTCCTCCAGCGAGCGCTGTCAATGCAACCGCGATGAGAATGATCACCGTGCGCATGCCAGGTCAATCGGGGTGGTACAGATAGGCGGTCATTGCCTCGGCATCCTCTTGCGTCACTTGCATGTCGGGCATCGCGGTCATCGGCGAGACCTCTTGCGGCGAGCGAATCCAGTGCGCCATGTTGGCCGGCGTGTTCGCCAATACGCCGGCGAGATAAACCCGCGCCATCATGTCGATGAGCGGCGGTCCGACGTTTCCGTCCGCGCCGGCGATGCCGGTTATCCGGTGGCAAGCGCCGCAGCCGTAATGGAGGATGGCGCGGCGGCCCTGTTCCGGATTGCCGGTTGGCTGCAATGACATCTCCATCGATTTTTCGCCGCAGCCGTGCAACATGCCGGCGAGCACTGCGACACTGAAGCAATGAGCGATTCGCGTTCGCGTCATGGTCTGATCGCTCTACCCGCTACCACGGCGACCGACCGCTTCTCGATCTCTCGCAACCATTGTGCGAGCAGCACCAATCCCGCAAGCAGCAGAATCGCTCCGGCCGGCACCCACATGATCAAGCCGCCGAGCTGCTGATCCGCGAGCGCGGTTAGGCCCCATCGGCCCGCCGATTCAATATAAATGGGGTATAGCACCGTTGGCGAAAACGTGAGCAACGCCCCCAGAAAGCCCGTGTGCAGCAAGGTCGTGAACACGTACAACACCGCCGTCCCGTCGGGTCGGCGGCGCAGCAGCGCCCACCAGAACAGCACCGCGGAGGCGAGGAAGCTCGCATGCTGCGCATTGTGGATCGTGTCGCTTTCGAGGCTGGCTTGAAATAGCGCCGGTGCGTGCCAACCCCAGAGCGCGATCGCGTGCAGACTCCACGCGGTCAGCGGCGCAGTCAGCCTGCGCCACGCCTTCTGCCACCAGGCGGCCCGAAGCGGTCCTGCAAAGGCCTGGCGGGCGCTCGAGGGCAACCCCCACGCGAAGACCGCCAGCGGTTTACCCAGCACCAGCAACGGCGCTGCCACCAGCATCAACAGTTCGTGCTGCAGCATGTGCATCGAGAACAGCTCTTCGCCGAGCGCATCGAGCGGTGAGACCAAGCCGATGAAAAGGGCGAGCCAGCCGGCGCAGAACATCGCCGGTCGCCAGCCGGGCAGACCGCGGCCGAAAGCAGACGACCACCATAATGCCTTCAAACCAAATCCATATGCGCTCGCCGAAAGCAGCAACAACGCGAGTAGCCAGGGCTCACCGTTCCACGCCGCCCATTCCCCATGCGCCACTGCGGAATGATCGGTATGCGCTGCCGCCGCCCGGGCGACAGACAGGGTCAGTACGATGGTTATGCATTTGGCTCTGGATCGCGGGAATGAACCGCGCCCGCCGATGCCGCGAGCCGCGCTCACCCCATTCCTGGTCAGGCTCCGAGACATGTCGCGCTCTTGCATTCCATGAAAGGTTCGGGTAATTCTTGGCCGAATACCGCCGCTAACCCGGTGCGCATCCAGCATGCAATCATAATTCTTTCCTTACCATCACCTTCTTCAATCTGTTGTCATCGAGGAGTCCGAAAATGACCGGCTTGGTCGAATCTCGAGTAGACGTGTCATTAGCGAACCGTATCGGTATGCGCGCCAATCTCACCGCGATGGTGTTGCTGTTGGCGTTCGGACTGGTCCCGGCCGAGGGGCGAACGATTGGCGACTGCCGGATCAGACCCGGTGCGCTGTGCGTGGAAGCACGCTTGAGCGGCGCTGACCTGAGCGGCGAAAACCTGGCGCGGGCGGGTTTTTTCATGGCCGATTTGCGCGCGGCCAACTTAAGTCGCGCCAATCTGCGCAACGCCAATCTCAAAGAAGCGAGCTTGAGCGGGGCCGATTTGACCGCCGCAGTGCTTGAGCGGGCCGACCTGCAACGCGCCGATCTGCGCAACGCGAAACTCAATCGCGCCCGACTCTCCCGAACGGACTTGCGCAACGCCGATCTCCAGGGCGCCGTGCTCGACAGGGCGAAGCTGCGTGGCGCCAATCTGCGTGGAGCGAAGCTCGCCGGTGCGCAATTGCGCGGCAGCGACCTCACCCGGGTGAATCTCGGTGCCGCGAATCTCGATGGCGTGAACTTGACCGGAGCCGATCTGCGTGGAGCGCGGTTCGAAAATGCCTATCTGAACGGCGCTAATTTGACGGACGCGAGGATCGACCGCACGACGGACTTTCGCGGCGCCGACATGGACCAATGCATCGGGTGCCCAGCGAGTGCGAAGTAGGCACACGGCAGGAACGCGGCTTGAACAAGCGGCTTGAAGCCGATAGCGGCGAGGGTGACGTGCGGGACACGCTGGACGCGATTCGCCATGCCTTTGCCGAATTTCTGTGTGTGCCTACATGCATCATCACCGGTTTTCTGGTGCTCGCTCTCGGCACCTACCTGCTGGATAGCAGTCAAGCCCCCTGGCTCAAGGCCCCGCGCGCGGCGCTGGAAACTTATATGTTTGCCGACGCCGAAGGAACGACCAGCTTGCTCTCCACCATCGCGGGCGGGCTCTTCACGGTGACTTCGATCACCGTGACGTTGCTCCTGATCGCGCTGCAACAAGCGGCGAGCGCGCTGACGCACCAGGTCTACGATCAATTTCTGCGCCGGCGCCACAATCAATTCTATTTCGGGTTTTTTGTCGGGCTTACGCTTTACGCTCTGGTCACGCTAGCGACCGCTGGGCCGATCAATCCGGCATTCGGTGGCGCCGTCACCATTGTCTTAACCGCGCTGGCGTTGTACGTGCTGCTCGTGCTGTTCTACACGACCATCGATCAGATGCGCCCGGTGGTGATCATCGCGGCGATTCACGATCACGTGCTGCGGGCGCGCAAGGCCCAGAAGGGTCTTCTGCGCAAGACCCGCCGGACGTCAAGTTGCGCCGCACCTTTGAGCGTTCCGGTTCACGCCGTCAGAAACGGCTTTGTGACGCGTATCAACGTCGATGCAATCGCCGCGGCGGCGGCGAGCGCAGAAGCTGAGGTCGAAGTCGTGCTGAAGGTATCGGTCGGCACCTACGTCGCGTTTGGGGAGGCCTTGGCCGATATCAAGTGTCACTTGGAGACTGACGCAGACGCGGTTGGCAGCGTCCTGCACCAAGCGATTCGACCCGAACGGCAGCGCGATATCACGCTCGATCCATTGGATGGAATCGAGGAGCTGGAAACCATCGCCTGGACGACGATCTCGACTGCGCAATCGGATCCGGATCCGGGACAGCTCACGATATTCATCTTGCGCGACCTGCTCGCGCGCTGGTCGAACGAACGCGACGAGGGGCCGGCAGCACATAAATTGCCGATCGTCTACGAGGACAATGTGTTCGCGCGGCTCATGAATACGTTCGAATCGCTTGCGGTTTCCTGTGCGGAGTCGATGCAACACCAGAACATCGCCGAAATCCTGCGCAGCTTCGATCTCACGTTCGACCGGTTACCGGAGCCGCAGCAACGCCGCGCCGAAGACCTGCTGCTGCGCACGTTGACGGCTTTGGGCGATCACGTTCTCACGGTCGAGCTCGACACTGCGCTGGTGGGCTTGATCGCCACGCTAAAGCGAGCCGGGCGCAGTAAGACCGCAGCCGCCATCCAAACCGCGCACGACCGGCTTGCGCGCTCGATCGGCAAGCTCGAATCGCGTTCGACCCGCGTGCCTTAGCTTAGCAAAAAAAACCCGCCGGGAGGGACTTGGCGGGCAAGGGGGATCGGGAAATCGTGAAGCCTTAGAGTTCGTGCCACGAGGCGGCCCGCTCGCAACCAGAACCCAACGATGAGGGGATTGGTTACACGACGCTGCGGGCCGCGGTCACGCGATGCTCGAGTTGTTCCAACGCAGCGTCCTGTGCGCACTTGTCTTCGTCGCGCCGCGCCGGTTGGGCGCCGGTCGTCGCTGTGCGCTTCGCTCCAGGCAGCCAGTACTGAGCGAACTCCGGGGCGAAGGTATTCATGATCGGCTGTTAGATTGAAATTTACGCAGCAAACGCCGAAGCAAGCGACATGCCAACGCTGAATGTCCATCTGTTGAACTGGCGCAATGTCACTGAATCAACGAGGAACGGTCGCCGGCGAGCGGCGGCGCCGCTCGCGCGTGCAATCGTGCCCGCCGATTGTCGCAAGTAACCGACACCTCTGAGGGGCGGTCGGGTTAACCTGCTGATTCGATTTAACAAGCGGTGTCGGGTTGCAACGACATCGCTTCCCTGCTGAAAGTGTGCGCCGCGCGTTTTAGCTCTTGGCTTCCTTGAACATCGCCGGCTCGAGACGATGTCGCTGCAGCAACTTGTAGAACTCGGTTCGATTCCGTTTCGCGAGCTGTGCCGCCTGCGTGACATTGCCGCCGGTGATCTTGAGTAGCCGCACCAGATACTCGCGCTCGAAGTTCTTGCGCGCTTCTTCGAACGGCACCAGCGCCGCGGCATCCTCCTTGAGCGCGTTCTGCACGAGTGTCGCCGGAATCATTGTCGTCGTCGCCAACGCCAGCGCCTGTTCGAGCAAGTTCTGCAGTTGCCGGACATTGCCCGGCCACGGTGCGGCCACCAGCAACGCCATCGCGTCGGGCGAGAGCGTTGGCGCCGGCTTCCGGTACCGCTCGGCGAGCTTGCGCAGGAAATGCGCAGCGAGGAGCGGGATGTCCTCGCGTCGTTCAGCGAGCGCCGGTAGCCGGAGCGACACGACGTTCAGCCGGTAGTAGAGGTCTTCGCGGAACTGGCCTGACGCCTTCTGCGCATCGAGGTCGCGATGCGTCGCCGAAATGACACGTACATCAACCGCGATCGATTGGGTCGAGCCAACCGGACGGACCTCGCCCTCCTGCAACACGCGCAGCAGCTTTACTTGCAACGGGAGGGGCATGTCGCCGATTTCGTCGAGCAGCAGTGTGCCGCCGTCGGCTGCCTGAAACAGACCTTTGTGCGCCTGCACCGCGCCAGTGAACGCGCCACGCGCGTGGCCGAAGAGCTCGGACTCGAGAAGCTCGCCCGGGATTGCGCCGCAATTGACGGCGACGAATGGAGATTCGCGCCGGCGGCTCGCCCGATGAATCGCGCGCGCGAGAAGTTCCTTGCCAGTGCCGGACTCGCCGTATACGAGCACGCTCGCGTCGGAGTCCGCCACCAATTTGGCCTGGCGCAAAAGGTCGTCCATGCGCGGGCTGCGCGTGATGATGCCGGAGCGCCACTCCCGGTTGGCGACATCTCCCGAACCCGTGTCATCGCCGGAGAGCTTAAGCGCCGAAGCGACTTTGGCGAGCAGCTCCTGACTGTCGAAAGGCTTGGTGAGGAAACCGAACACGCCGCGCTGCGTCGCGGCGATCGCGTCGGGAATCGTACCGTGCGCCGTGAGGATCAAGACCGGCAGACCCGGATGTTGCCGATGGATGGCGTCGAACAACTGCAAGCCATCGATCCCGGGCATGCGCAGATCGGTCACGACCGCGGCCGGGCGCGCGATCGCCATTGCTGCCAACGCCGTCTCGCCGCTTTCGGCCGTGCGTACGCGGTAACCCGCCGACGCCAGGCGCAGGCTGATGAGCTTGAGCAGATCAGGGTCGTCGTCGACCAGCAGGATGTCGCCGTTCATCGAATCGTCTGCTTTCTTGTCGGTCTCACCGCCCGCCTCCGCCGCCGCCGCCACCGCCACCGGAGCCCCCTCCCGAGCCCCCGCCAGTCCCGCCGCCGCCGGCGCTGCCGCTGCGCGCGCGGTCGCGAATGAGGCTGCGTTCCATTTGCCGCAGCGCTTCCAATTTTTGCAGCGCCGCGTCGGCTTTTTGCTGCTCGTCACGGACCGCGCGCAACCGTTCGGAAATCTGCGCCTGCAAGATGAAAGCAAGCTGCTTGACCACCGGCGTTCCCGGGTTGCTTTTGGCTACGTTTTCGAGGAGTTGCAACGCACGCTGGTCGTCTTGCGGGTTCGACCGGATCAGCGTGTACAGCACCGCCAGGCGCACCCGGTTGCCGTCGGTCCGCTGTCGCGCAAGCGCTTGCGTCGCACTGCCGAGTTCGCGTCTCACTTCTTCCGAACCCATGCCGCCAAAACGCTGCAGATCGGACAGCAGCAGGATGAGTTGCACGTCTTCGCCGGGAGGGTCGACTGCCGCCGGTGGCACGGTAACGAGCGAAGGAGGAATCATCGCCACTGGACCTGGCGCGGTTCTGGCTTGCGCTGGCACAGGCGCGGGTGCCGGCACCCGAGGCGCCGTGGGCAAAGTAATCGCCGGCTCCACGGGCTCGATTGGCGGGTATTCGACCAGGAGTGAAGGAACCGTCACCGTTTCCAGCTCGTCTTCGTTGGCGGCGACGAAGGGTGGCGGCGTCGCACACCCGGCAAGCAGCATCGCGGCGTATGCGATCCACGCGCGGCTAATCCAAGCGCTCATTCTTGACCGCCGATGGTCAGTGGCGAACCCGTCGCCACGAGCGTGCGTGTCGACCCGAGTACGGGCGCCAACGGCAGCCACAACCGGAAGCGCGCGCCGCGTGTGCCGTCGGCGCGGTCCAGCACCTCGACGCGACCACCATGCGCGAGCGCGTATTCCCGCGTGATGGCGAGGCCAAGCCCGGACCCTTTCACCTTGCCTTCCAGCGGGGCGGCGCCGGTATAAAACGAATCGAATATCCGCTCGCGCTCGGACGGTACGATTCCCGGTCCATGATCGGCGACGTCCAACACGGCGCAGCCATCCGCAGCGGCAAGCGTGATCTCGATCGACCCCGAGCGCGGCGAATACTTGATTGCGTTGGACACCAGATTGTCAATGACGGTGCGCAACTTTTCGGCATCGCCGACGACCATAGCCGGTTCCAAGGCCGGCTGAAACGAGATCAATCGCGCAATCGCCGCAAGCTTCTGCTCACGGACGACTCTGCGCACGACGTCGGCGAGCTGCACCGGGCCGAGCGTCGCCGGCTCCATCGCGCGCGACTGGTGATACGTGAGCAAGTCCTCGATCAACTTTTGCAGCGATAGCGTGTTCTCGCGCACGATCCGCACGATCTCGTGCTGCTCCGGCGCAAGCCGACCACCGACGTTGTCACGCAGCAGCTCGGCTCCCTCGCGCACCGCGGTGAGCGGTGTTTTAAGTTCATGCGACACGTGCCGCAAGAACCGGTTCTGCTGCTCCTCCAGATCGCGCAACCGGGTGCGCAGCCACTCGAGGCGGTGTCCAACGTAGCGGAGATCCTGCGGCCCGTTCACCTCGATTGCATGCGTGAAATCAGCGGCGCCCATCCGCCGAATCGCGGAATCAAGTTGCCGGATGGGTCGCGCGATCAACACGGCGAATACGATGGCCAGTGCGAGCGCGATACCCACGGTGGCAAGCGCCAGGTAGAGCCACTTCTGGCGGCCCTGCGCCGCGGTGTCCTGCAGGCGCTCGATCGCCCGCTGCGTCATCTGATAGGTCGCGCTCAACATTCCCTGCGCGATTTCCGCGAGTTGCGCGTAACCATCGGTCAGCTCCGCCACGGTGCCGGGCGTTTGTTGGCGGGCTGCCAGAAGCTTGTGGAGCTTGCTTTCGGTGTCGCCAAGCTGGTCCAACGCTGCGAGCTGCGCAGCTTCAAGCGGCAGCAACGCAAGCTGCCGGATCGTCTGCCGGAACTCCTGCCGTAGGCGCGCGTAATCGTCGAGCAGCGCAGAGTCGTTGAGAATGAGGTGCTGGCGCGCGAGCCGCTCGAGACTCGTCGTCTGCTCGGACAAAAGACGGCTCGAACGCCCGGCTGACGCCGCTTGTAGCACCTCTTCGCGACTCTGCTTGGATAAACGATCCAGCGAAAAAATGAGTTCACCCAGCGCGTAGAGCAGCGGCAGACTCACCAGCAAGAAGGAGAGGAGGATGAACTTGAGGAACGAACGCGGGTAGTACACGCGAAAATGGCACCGTTATAATCGGCCGGATTATGACATCGCGCGAAGTTCGGGCGACGCCGCTGCACGATACACCCGCGCAATGAGGCGCGCCAACAGCGCATGCGCGGCGCGGTTGCCCGATGCTTCCTCTCTAAACGCGATCTCTTTGGCGCACGAGAGATGACCCCGTTACGTTTGCGCCTATCTTGGCCGCTCCTGACCCTAAGCTCGCGCTAATAGCGGCGGTGGCGAGCAACGGCGTGATCGGGAAAGCCAACGGGCTACCCTGGCACCTCGCGGATGACCTCAAACGCTTTCGCTCGTTGACGACCGGCCACGCCACGATCATGGGCCGCAAAACGTGGGAATCGATAGGAGGCGCGTTGCCGAGCCGCCAGAATATCGTGGTGACGCGGCAATACGATTATGTCGCCGAAGGCGCCATCGTCGCGGCGTCGCTCGAAGATGCATTGCGGCGCGTGCTGCTGCCGCCACCGGCGTTTTGCATCGGCGGCGCCGAGCTTTTTGCGGTCGCCCTGCCGCGCGCAGACCTCATGTATCTGACGGAGCTCGACCTCCGCTTCAGCGGCGACACTTTTTTTCCGGTGTTCGATCGCGGCGACTGGCAGGAGATCGCGCGCGAAGCGCGGCGTGCCCCGCCGCCCGATGCGTTCGCATACGCGTTTGTCACCTATCGGCGCCGGTCTGATTGACTTAACTTGCTGAACTGCTGACCCGTATTTTTAACTGATTCATCGCCGCGCCGCTTCTGTATCCCATTCGCGGTCGTGCGCGTGCGCGCGTTTTCGGCGACAATGCAGCCTGTACCGCCTGCGGGAATGCGCGTCAAACGGCGCGGGCCTGTCGTTAAAAAAAGCCGGGATGGCGGAACTGGTAGACGCAGCGGACTCAAAATCCGCCGGTAGTGATACCGTGGGGATTCGACTTCCCCTCCCGGCACCAACGTCGAATTGATGGTCGCCCGTTCCTGGCGATCTTACGTATCGTTTATGGCAGACGGCCTTCGTCCGCGGCTTGGTACTTCGACGCGCTATACGCTTTCGGATTTCGATTTCGATCTGCCGCGCGAGCTGATTGCACAGGCGCCCGCACCTGAGCGGACGAAGAGCCGCCTCTTGCACGTCGATGGCGAGCGCCTCGCCGACTTCGCGTTCGCCGACCTCCCCGGGCTCGTCCCTGCGGGCGACCTCATCGTCTGCAACGATACGCGCGTGATCAATGCCCGCGTGCACGCGCAAAAGACCACGGGCGGCAAAGTCGAACTGCTGGTTGAACGCATCGTTGCGTCGGATGAAGCATGGGTGCAGCTCCGTGCCAGTCACACCCCGCAATCAGGCGCGTCGCTGACGCTGCCGGGTAGCGCGCACGCACGGGTGGTGACGCGCGAAGGCCGATTTCATTTGCTGCGGTTCTTCGCTACAGGGCCGCTTGACGATTGGCTGGAACGCCACGGCGAAGTGCCGCTGCCCCCCTACATCGATCGCGCCCCCGGCGACACCGACGCAGCGCGCTATCAGACCGTGTACGCCCGAGTGCCGGGTGCGGTCGCGGCCCCCACGGCGGGTCTGCATTTTGACGCTGCGCTATTGGCAGCATTGCACGCACAAGGCGTCGCTCATGAGTTCGTCACGTTGCATATCGGTGCCGGTACCTTCCTGCCGGTCGCGACCGAGGACCTGACGCAGCACCGTATGCATAGCGAGCGTTATCGGATTCCGCCGGAGACTGCCGTGGCGGTCGCCGCAACCCACGTGCGCGGCGGTCGTGTGCTCGCGGTGGGAACTACGGCGTTGCGCGCTCTTGAATCAGCGGTGGATGCCCGCGGGGCCATTCGCGCCGGCGATGGCGAGACCACGCTATTTGTCACACCCGGATTTCGGTTTCGCGCCGTCGACCGGCTGCTCACCAATTTTCATTTGCCGAAATCCACTCTATTGATGCTCGCCGCGGCGTTCGGCGGGTACGGCGCCGTGCGTGCCGCCTATGCGCATGCGATCGCGACGAAATACCGCTTCTACAGTTACGGCGACGCGATGTTGTTGGAGCGCGTACGTGCCAGCGGAGACCTGACGCCGAAACGAGACAGAATAATCGTCGGGTAATGGCGACATATGGATGTTTTCGTCGAGAAGTGCAACATCAACTTCCGCCAACAGCGCTTTCTCGCCGACCGCGACTAGGCAAGACGTGAGGAAATCGCTACTCTCAAATCTCACTCGAATTTTTGCGGAACACGCCTCGCTTTTGCCATCGATGCATATTTCCGCCATTCCATGAAGGTTGGCCTGCTCCGTTCCGTTGCGGTATGTGCAATATTCGCGGCCGCGATGCTGGTGGCTGATGCACACGCGGCGCGCGTCGGGATCCTATCGAATTTGCACGCAAGCGAGACGGCGACTGATTTCGCCGCGCAGATTCCGGGGCACACATTCACGGCGGTGGACACGCTGGCGGGAGTGCCGTCGCTTGGCTCGCTGACCAGCTCGTTTGACGTACTGCTGGTGTTCGAGGATGGTACATATGCAGGTGCGACCGCCGTCGGTAACGTCGGCGCCGGCTTCGCGAATACCGGCCGCGCCGTCGTGCTCGGAACCTTCTACGAGCAGGATCGCAGCGATGGCCCGCCCGTCAACTCGCCGCATGGCTGGGGACTTCTCGAAACGATCGACCCCAACACGACCGACGGCGAGGGCACGCCGTACGCCCCCCGCATGCTCAACATCGCGTCGCTCATCGCACATCCGCTGACCGCCGGAATTACCTCACTCTCCAGCGGCCGCTTCGCTGGCGGCAATCAGGCAAAGCCGGGCACGATCGTCGTCGGAACATGGATCCAGCCCAATGCGCGCGGCATGCCCGACCCGGCCATCGCGTATCGGATCACCGGGTCCGCATGCGTCATTCACGTTGCTATCGCGCCCAGCTATCCAACCATTCAAGTTGCCGGATTGGAGTTCAGCGGCGACTTCTACCGGGTCTGGCGTAATGCCTTCGACTTTGGTGCGTCGGGTTGCATCGTGTCTAGCGGAATTGCCGGCATCGGTGTCGATCCCGCAGCCATTCCGACGTTGAATACCTGGGGGCTCGTGCTGACCATCCTGTTTATCGCCAGCGCCGCGGTCGTGCGTCGCCGACTTTAGCAAACCCCTGCCCTGCTCGCGCGGTTGCGCGCCCGCACCTCTTATGCGCTTTGCCGTCCTGGCCACTTCGGGCGCCGCCCGCCGCGGCCGGCTGGAACTCGCGCATGGCAGCGTCGATACGCCGGTGTTCATGCCGGTCGGCACCTACGGTACGGTCAAGGCAATGACGCCCGACGAGCTTCTCAAAAACGGCGCGCAGATCGTGCTTGGCAACACGTTCCACCTTTGGCTGCGTCCAGGTGTCGACGTCGTGCACGCGCACGCAGGCTTGCACGGTTTCATGGGTTGGACACGTCCTATTCTCACCGACTCAGGCGGATTTCAAGTGTGGAGCCTGGGTGCCTTGCGCAAAGTAGGGGAGGACGGCGTGGCATTCGCCTCGCCGATCAACGGCGACAAGCTCTTTCTGACACCGGAGCTGTCGATGCAGATTCAGCGCACGCTTAACGCGGACATTGCCATGGTGTTCGACGAATGCACGCCGTATCCGGCCACGCACCAGGAGGCCGCCGATTCCATGGAGTTGTCGCTGCGCTGGGCCGTGCGCTCGCGAGCCGAATTCGACGCGCATGAGAGCGGCAATGCGTTGTTTGCGATCGTCCAGGGCGGAATGTACGACGACTTACGCGAGCACTCGTTGGGCCGACTGATCGAGACCGGGTTCGATGGGTACGCGATTGGCGGACTTTCCGTCGGCGAACCGAAAGAAGAAATGCTGCGCGTACTGGCGCACGTCGCGCCGCGGCTGCCGGTCGACCATCCACGTTACCTAATGGGGGTGGGCACGCCCGAAGACCTGGTGGCGGGAGTATGCGCAGGCGTCGACATGTTCGACTGCGTGCTGCCGACGCGCAACGCACGCAACGGTTGGCTCTTCAGCCGCTTCGGCGACTTGAGAATCCGCAATGCCAGGTTTACGACCGACACGCGGCCGCTCGACGCCACCTGCGCATGTTACGCATGCCAAAATTTTACCCGCGCGTACCTACACCATCTACAGCGCGTCAACGAAATCCTCGGCGCACGGCTGGCGACCATTCACAATCTGCATTACTACCATTACCTGATGGCGGAATTGCGCGACGCCATTGCCGCCGATCGACTTGCGGAGTGTGTCGCACAGTTCCGTGACGACCGCGCGCATGGTAAAGTAATGAGTTAACCAGCCCCGTCGCACGCTCAGTACGCATTGCGCGTTGCGAATGCGTTAGACCGTCGCAGACGGGCGACGCCTGGAGGAAATTTCCGTGCTGATCAGCTCTGCCTATGCCCAAGCCGCCAGCGCCTCGCCCGGCGGCGAGTTGATGACATTTCTGCCGATGATCGGCATTTTCGTCATTTTCTACTTTCTGCTGATCCGTCCACAGCAAAAACGCGCCAAAGAACAGCGTACGATGCTTGGTGCGTTGCAAAAGGGCGATGAAGTGGTCACCTCCGGCGGCGTGGTCGGCAAGATCGCCAAGCTGACCGACCAGTATGCGTCGGTCGAGATCGCGCCGAACGTCGAGGTCAACGTCCAGCGGCAGTCGATTGCGCAATTGCTGCCCAAAGGCACGATCAAGGCGCTTTAGAATTTGCTTGGCACATGCAACGAGGCTTTGAGCGCCATTGCATGAAATATCCTAAGGCAGGCCGCTTGCCATGAACCGCTATTCCCTCTGGAAGTACATCGTGATTGCCGTCGCGCTGCTCGTCGGCCTGGTGTATACGCTGCCCAACTTTTTTCCGGAAGCGCCTGCTGTACAGGTCTCGTCGACCAAAGCAAAAATCGACAATGCATTGCTGGGTACCGTCGAAGACGTGTTGAAAAGCGCGAACATCGACTACCGGGGCGCCTCGCTCGATGCCACGGGAATCAAGGTTCGCTTGGCGGACCCGGATACGCAGCTCAAGGCCAAGGATGTGCTGCAGATGAAACTCGGCGACAATTATATCGTCGCGCTGAATCTCTTGTCGTCGTCGCCGCAATGGCTGGCAGCGATCGGCGCGTTGCCGATGTACCTCGGCCTCGATCTGCGCGGCGGCGTGCATTTCCTGCTCCAGGTCGACATGAAGGCGGCGCTCGAAAAGGCCGGTGACCGGTATACGACCGATATCCGGTCTTTACTCCGGAGTGAAAAAGTGCAGTACGGCGGCATCGCGCGCGAGGCCGGCAACGTCGTCATGCGCTTCAAGGATCCGGCAGAACGCAACAAGGCGCGCGCCGCAATCGAGAAAAATTACCCGGATCTCGCCGCGCGTGAAGCCGATGCCGGCGGCGAGTTGCGGCTCTTCGCAAGCTTGAAGCCTGAGGCACAAAAACGCATCCAGGAAGGCGCCGTCGCGCAGAACATCAAGATTCTTCGTAATCGCGTCAATGAGCTCGGAGTGGCCGAGCCGATCATCCAGCAGCAGGGGGCCGAACGCGTCGTCGTGCAGTTGCCCGGCGTGCAAGACACTGCGCGCGCGAAGGACATTCTGGGCCGCACCGCGTCGCTGGAAATTCGCATGGTCAATGAGGAGCCTGGCGCGTTGGAAGCCGCGCTAGCGGGGAACGTTCCCTTCGGCAGCGATCTTTACCGCGACCGCAACGGCGTTCCGAGCCTCGTGCGCAAGCAGGTGGTCATCCCCGGCGAGCGGGTGATCGACGCGCAGCCAGGCTTCGATAGCCGAACGAACGAAGCGATCGTGAGCGTCACGCTCGACGGCACCGGCGGCCGTATCGTCCGCGACATTTCGCGTGAGAATATCGGCAAGGGAATGGCGATTCTGCTCGTGGAGAAAACCAAGACCGAGCTTATTACCGCACCGAAGATTCGCGATGAGTTGGGGTCGAAGTTCCAGATCAGCGGCCAGATGACTTCGCGCGAGACCAACGACATCGCGCTGCTGATGCGCGCGGGCTCGCTCGCCGCCCCGATGGAAATCGTCGAAGAACGGACCGTCGGCCCGTCGCTCGGCCGCGAGAACATCGACAAGGGCTTCGACTCGGTCACCTACGGGTTCATCGTGTTGGCAATCTTTATGTGCGCGTATTACCTGCTGATGGGAGTCATCTCGACGATCGCGCTGGCGGTGAATCTTCTGTTGCTGGTCGCGATCCTGTCGATGCTCCAAGCAACGCTGACGCTTCCGGGCATCGCCGCCATCGCATTGACTTTGGGGATGGCAATCGACGCCAACGTGCTGATCAACGAACGCATTCGCGAAGAGTTGCGCTGGGGCGCGACTCCCCACGCAGCGCTTACCGCGGGTTACGAACGCGCGTGGGGGACGATTCTCGACTCGAACATCACGACGCTGATCGCCGGCATCGCGCTCTTTCTGTTCGGCTCGGGTCCCGTGCGCGGTTTCGCGGTCGTACATTGCCTGGGGATCATGACCTCGATGTTCTCCGCGGTTTTTGTATCGCGCGGCCTCGTCGCGCTCGTCTACGGCAGCCGCAAGAGGCTCGAGCGGATATCGATCGGGCAAGTGTGGAAACCGGATACCGCCGCAAAGGCGAGCGCCTGACGCCATCGCAATACTGACTTCCCGCGAGCGCAGGGACGGCGGCAAACGAAAAGAACGCAATCATGGAATTTTTTCGCATCCGGCGCGATATCCCGTTCATGCGGAACGCGCTCACGTTCAACGTGATTTCCGCGGTCACGTTCATCGTGGCGGTTTTTTTTCTCGCGGTTCGCGGCCTCAATCTGGGCGTCGATTTCGTCGGCGGAACCGTGATCGAAGTGACGTACGGCCATGCCGTCGATTTCAACCGGGTCAGAAGCGCGCTCGACAAGCTGGGACTCGGCGAATACTCCGCGCAGAGCTTCGGCCGCTCCGACACCGCGCTAATCCGGCTGCCGTTGAAAGTAGGCGTGTCGAGCGCGCAGTCGTCCGAGCGCGTCATGACGCAACTCAAGTTGGACGATCCGAGCGCAACGCAGCAGCGCGTAGAGTTCGTCGGCCCCCAGGTAGGCCGCGAACTCTACGAAAACGGCGCGCTCGCGCTCTTGCTCGTTTCGCTGGGCATCGCCGGTTACCTGGCGCTGCGGTTCGAATGGCGCTTCGCCGTCGCGGCCATTGTCGCCAATCTGCACGACATCATTATTATTCTCGGATTTTTCGCGATATTTCAGTGGGAGTTTTCGCTGCCGGTACTGGCAGCCATCCTGGCAGTGCTTGGCTATTCGGTGAACGAATCGGTGGTCATCGCCGACCGGATCCGCGAGAACTTCCGCAAGATGCGCAAGGCCAGTGTGACGCACGTGATCGACAACGCGATTACGGTGACGATCTCGCGCACGATTATCACCCACGGCATGACGCTGCTAATGGTGCTGTCGATCCTGTTTTTCGGCGGGGAAACGCTGCACTACTTCGCGCTTGCGCTGTCCATCGGCATTTGCTTCGGCATCTATTCCTCGGTGCTCGTCATGGCGCCGCTCGTGCGGTGGATGGGCGTTTCGCGCGAGGATCTGGTCAAACCGGAGAAAAAACGCGGACCCGAGGGTGAGAAAATTCTGCCGTGATGTGCGTGCGCCTTCCGAACTGACGCGCGCCCGCGGCAATGCTGACGACGCTCATCTATTCGCTGCTGGCCCTCGACCAGACGCTCACGGTCGTTGCCGCACAATACGGCGCGTGGCTGTACGCGCTGCTGTTTCTGATCATTTTTGCCGAAACCGGGCTCGTCGTCTTTCCGTTCCTTCCCGGCGATTCGATCCTCTTCATCAGCGGTACCGTCGTGGCCGCTGCGGGCCTCAGTGTGCACACGCTCGTCGGAGTGCTGATCGTCGCGGCGATTTTGGGGGACTCGGTCAATTATGCAATCGGGCACTACATCGGTCCCAAGGTCTTCGATCGACCTGACTCGCGCTGGTTCAAGCAAGAACACCTGCGCCGCACGCAGGCGTTCTACGATCGTTACGGCGGCGTCACGATCATCATCGGGCGCTTCGTGCCGATCATCCGCACGTTCGCGCCCTTTCTCGCCGGGGTGGCAGGCATGCGCTACGCGCGGTTTCTGTCGTTCAACGTGATCGGCGCAGTCCTGTGGATCGCCTCACTGGTGTACGCCGGCTACGTGTTCGGCAACATTCCCTGGGTCAAGGACAATCTGTCGCTGATAGTCGTTGCGATCGTCGTCGTATCGCTGCTTCCGGCGATCAGCACCTTCTTCCAGGAGCGCAAGGCGCGCCGGGGCGGCGGATCATAGCGCCATCGGGACGACACCCGTGCGCCCTAAGTTGCGACAAACGGCGCATCAAACCCGCCGGGCGAGGTCTGCAGCGTAGCCGAGGTAGGTTGGAGGAGTCAGTGCCTTCAAACGCGCCCGTGCTTCGGCCGGCAGGTCGAGTTCATCGATGAACGTATGTATCGATTCGCGCGTCATGCCGGTCTTGCCGCGCGTCAGCTTTTTTAATTGCTCGTAGGCATCGGCGATGCCGTGCCGCCGCATCATGATCTGCAGCGGTTCCGCCAGGACTTCCCAGCTCGCGTCCAGGTCTGCGGCCATCCGGGCCGCATCGGCGTCGATCCTCGCGATACCCTGCCGTGCCGTCGTCCAGCCGAGCAGCGTATGACCGAGCGCGGCGCCCATGCTACGCAGCACTGTCGAGTCGGATAAGTCGCGTTGCCAGCGCGAGATCGGCAGCTTCTCGGCCAGATGGCGAAGGAGCGCGTTGGCGAGCCCCAGGTTGCCTTCCGAATTCTCGAAATCGATCGGATTGACTTTGTGCGGCATCGTCGAGGAACCGACTTCTCCTTCTTGCACTTTCTGCCGAAAGTAGCCAAGCGAAACATAGCCCCAGACGTCCCGGTCGAAACCGATCATGATCGTGTTGGCGCGCGCCAGCGCATCGAAAAGTTCGGCCATGTAGTCGTGCGGCTCGATCTGTGTCGTATAAGGATTGAATTCGAGCCCCAACCCGGTCACGACCTTCGCGCTTAGGTGTTCCCAATCGACGTCCGGGTACGCCACGGCGTGCGCGTTGTAATTGCCGACCGCACCGTTGCATTTTCCCTTGATCGGCACGCGCTCGATCGCGACGATCTGGCGATCGAGCCGCGCGACGAAATTGGCCATCTCCTTGCCGAGCGTCGTGGGCGTGGCCGGTTGACCATGCGTTCGCGCCAGCATCGGCGTGTTCGCATGGGTGTGCGCAAGCGACTGAATGTCCGCCGCCAGCCCTTTGAGCGCCGGCAGCAGTATGTCTCGGCGCGCCGTGGCGAGCGCCAAGCCATGCGCCAGATTGTTGATGTCCTCGGAGGTACAGGCAAAGTGGATGAACCCAGAGCCACGCGCGAGTTCGGGCAGCGCGGCTAGCCGTTCGCGCAGCCAATATTCAACTGCTTTGACATCATGGTTGGTCGTGCGCTCGATCGCCTTGACGCGCGCGGCGTCGGCGGGCCCGAACCGACTTACTAGCTCGGATAGCTGCGTGCGCGCGCTGGCGGAGAGCGGCGCGACCTCGGCGACACCCGGCTCGTCGGCGAGCGCCGTAAGCCACGCAATTTCCGCGCGCACTCGATTGCGAATGAGACCGGATTCGCTGAAGTGCGCTGCGAGCGCCGCCACCTTGCCGGCGTAGCGGCCGTCGAGCGGCGACAGCGCAGTCAGGGCGGCATCGGCGGAATCGCTCGGCATCAGGTGCTCGCAAAACGCGCACAATAGTCTAGCATGCGATTTGCACGCGGACCGCTTTGACGACAGCGCCGCAATGCTCTCTCCCGGAACCCACCGGCGTAGCCATCTTGGCCGGTCATCGCCAGACTCGCGTGGCAACGGCGATGCTATACTTTTTGTTCTCTTATCGAAGAATGTTCCGCCGCCGCCGTGCTCAAACTGATCGCCGCCCCGACGAGCCCTTACGCCCGAAAAGTGCGAATAGCACTGGCCGAGAAAAAGATCGAATACCAGCTCGTCGACATGTCGCCGTGGGCGCCGGTCAATCCGGTGCAACAATGGAATCCGTTGGGCAAGCTGCCGGTATTGGCGTTGGACGACGGCACGCAACTCTACGATTCGCGTGTCATTGTCGAATATCTCGATACGGTGAGCCCGGTTTCGCGCCTCATTCCGGAACCAAGCCGGCAGCGTATCGCGGTCAAGCGCTGGGAAGCGCTCGCCGACGGTATCTGCGACGCCGCCGCAACCATCGTGCTGGAGAAGCGGCGACCCGAAACGCAGCAGAGTCCGGAGTGGATCGCCCGACAACAGCAGAAGATTGCCGCGGGTGTCGCCGAGCTCTCGCATGAGCTCGAGGAGAAGACATGGTGCACCGGCGATGCGTATACGCTCGCCGACATTGCAACCGGGTGCGCGCTTGGCTATCTTGATCTGCGCATAAAAGACGTCGACTGGCGCAACGGTTATTCGAATTTAGCGCGCCTCGCGACGAAGCTCGCCAAACGCCCGTCGTTTCGGGACACGGTTCCTCCGGCATCGTAATCCCTCGGCGCCGGTCGCGGCTTCCATTCAATAGATGCTGCCCATTGTCCACAATCAACGAGGGAGCTTATGAGAGTCAATTCAGGAGCCTGCTGCTTGCGCTGATGGCGGCGGCAACCGTCACCGCGTGCGACACCTGCGGTTATCAACGCGGGATTTTCACGGGCTTCGTCACGAATGCAACCGAAGAGGAGGTGGTAAACAAGATCGGTAAACCGGATTAGATCGACGCGAGCGACGCCAATGCGCCGCGATGGATCTACAATAAAAAAAACGTTCGATCCCGATAACCAGAACAAGAACGACGACAAGACGATCGTCGTTTTCAAGAAAGACGCAAAAACGCGGAAAAACGTCGGCGCCGAAGTGATCTTTCTATAGATTCGCCTTGTCAACCCTGGAAAAAAGCCCGCATTTCTGCGGGCTTTTTATAGTGGCAAAGGCGCCAAATCACGTGCCTTCGGTCACCATCGTGTCGCCGGTGATATTTGGATACCGGACGTGTTCCACAAGCTCCTGCGTTTCGCGGTCCGGCGCCGGAGTGAGCAAGCTGACGATGATGATCACCGCGAAGCCGAGCGGCACACCCCAAAGTCCTGCCGAAATAGGTTGAATTCCCCACCAGATATTGTCGGCGATAGGACTCGTGACGCCGAACACCGAGCGCAGCCACGGCTGCGTTGTGGCCATGTAGTAGAAGGTGATGCCTAGACCGGCAATCATGCCCAGCGTTGCTCCCCATTTATTGGCGCGCTTCCAAAAAATGCCGAGGGTCAATGCGGGAAAGAATGACGCCGCTGCGAGGGAGAATGCCGCCGACACGAGGAACAAGATATCCGCCGGTTTTTGCGACGCTACCCATGCTGCGGCCAACGCGACCACCAACAGCAGCATCTTTGAAAGCGTCACGCGCCGTGCAGTCGACGCGTTCGGATCGAGCATTTTGTAATAGAAGTCGTGCGACAGCGCGTTGGCGATCGTGAGGAGCAAACCGTCAGCGGTCGACAACGCCGCCGCCAAACCGCCCGCAGCCACCAGCCCCGATACGACGTAGGGCAAGCCGGCTATCTCCGGTGTCGCCAGCACAACGATATCGCCGCCTATTGAAATTTCAGCCCGTTGGACAATCCCGTCCCCGTTGACGTCGACAATGGACAAGAGGCTTGGATCGACGCTTTGCCACGACGCGACCCACTGCGGCAATTGCGCAAACGGCGACCCCACGAGGAACGAATAAATATCGTACTTGACGAGGACCGCGAGCGCGGGCGCCGTGAAATACAAAAGGAAGATAAAAAATAGCGACCAGAAGACCGACTCGCGCGCCTGGCGCACCGACGGCGTCGTGTAGTACCGCATCAGAATGTGTGGTAACGCGGCTGTTCCGACCATCAGACAAAATACGAGCGCCAGAAAGTTTCGGCGCGAGATATCGCGCGCCTCTTCAGTGGCACCCGGGAAGGCCTCCGCATGTCGCAGCATCGGCGCGCCGCGCGCAGCCAGAGCGGCGTCCTTGGTCCACATTGACTTGGCCACCGCCGCATCCTTCGGATACGCCGCCAGCGCCTTTTCCGCTGCCGCCAGCGATTCCGGTGATGCCTGGTCCGCCTTCGCCTTGTCGAGCGCCGACTTCAATGCGGTCTGACCCGTCGTGAACGAGCGGTCGACGTCCTTCAACTGCGCGCTCGCAGCGGCCGCGCGATCGGAGAAAATTTTGCGGACCTCTTGCTCCTTGGGATCTTTAAGCAGCTGCTCTTCCCGCGCGGTCACATTTTCGAGCACCTTGCCGTAGACAGCCTGCGGCAATGGGATTCCCGTGGCTTTGACCGCCAGCCACACCACCGGGATGAAGTAGGCGATGATCAGAATGATGTATTGCGCAACCTGCGTCCACGTCACCGCTCGCATGCCGCCGAGGAACGAGCAGACCAGAATGCCGCCAAGTCCCAAGAAGATGCCCAACCCAAAGGGGACGCCGGTCAAGCGAGTGGTGATGAGCCCGACGCCGTAAATTTGCGCCACTACGTATGTGAACGAGCACAGGATTGCCGCGATGATGCCCACGGAACGCGGAATGTTGCCGCCGTACCGCGCCCCCAGGAAGTCGGGAATCGTGAACTGTCCGAACTTGCGCAGGTAGGGTGCGAGGAACAGCGCCACCAGGCAATAGCCACCCGTCCAGCCCATGATAAAGGCGAGGCCGTTGTAGCCTGTTAGGTAGAGCGTTCCGGCCATGCCGATGAACGACGCCGCCGACATCCAGTCGGCGCCGGTCGCCATGCCGTTGAATAACGCCGGTACGCGACGGCCCGCGACGTAATACTCGGCGGCGTCAGAGGTCCGGCTCATGAAGCCGATGCCGGCATACAGGCCGACGGTGGCGAACAGAAATATGTAGCCGATCCAGTTTCGCGGCAGGCCCATCTGCTCCGCGATAGCAAGAAACACAAGGAATGCGAGGAATCCCCCCGTGTAGAACGTATAGACCTTTTTCAACTGACTATTGAAAGCCTTCTGGGAGCCTGCGCTGAACACGCCCCCAGTGCCGGCGCGCGGCGCTGGCGTAGTTGACGTAACCGGCGTAACTGGCGTAGCCATTACTGATCCTCCCCTTCGTGAACGTCGTAAGTGCGATCCAAGTTGTTCATGTACCGGGCGTAGTACCAGATGATGATCACATAGACGATCAGCGCGCCCTGCGCCCCCATGTAGAAGGCAAACGGCCACCCGAAGAAATTGAAGGAGAGCTCGCGGGCGAAATAACTGACGACAAAGGTGACCACGAACCAGATGAATAGAAGAATTGACGTGATACGGAGATTTTTGCTCCAGTACTCCCGGTGCTTCTCGGTCAACTGCATAGATAGCCTCCCTAATTCGACGGCTTCTGCCGCGATTCCCCAATGAACTGCCGGTCAAACCCCTTTTTTGCTGGGGTTTCTGATCGTCGTCTCTCCCGCTGAAGGGCGAATTGTCGTGAGTATAAACAGCTTTGTGCCGCCACAACGAGCCGATTATCTATTTCGGCCACTTTTCTCGAGCAGTCATGGCGGCTTGCGGTCTAGAGAACGGGCGGCGGCCGCAAGCCCGTTTCCCGCGCAAGTTGCAGCGCCACCTTGCGCTCGAACTTCGCAATGTGATCGATGATCGCTTGCGCTTTATCGGGTTTGCCTCGATTGAACTGCACGCGGCCTAATTGGTACCACCCATAAGGGCTCATCGGTTGCAGCCTGGTATTCCGCTCCAGCGGCGGCACTGCGTCGTCCAAACGTTTGAGCGAAATGAGAGAAAGCGCGAGACCATATAACGCACGGTCGTGGTCCGGATTGAGGGCCGCCGCGGTCTTGAAAGCCGCGATCGCGGCGTCGTGGTCATTCAATTCCTGAAGGAGAAAACCACGGTCAAAGTGGGCCTCGGCCCAGCCGGGATCGAGTTCTACAGCGCGCTCGAACTGCGCGAGCGCCTCGCGCTTGCGGCCGGACTGCGCGAGCTCGAAGCCGATTCCCGCAATCGCTTTGGGATCGTCCGGCTGTTCGACGAGCGCGAGTTCGTAATATTTAAGCGAGGTATCGTGTTGGCCGAACGCCTTACTCCAGCGAGCAAGCTCGAAATAGAGACGCCGTTTGAGCGCGCTCGCCATGCCTGCTAGCGACCAGCCAGGCATTCACGAATCGGCAGCCCGTGTTTTATGCATGTGTTGGCGATTTCCGCCGTCGTCCACAACCAGAACCCCATCAGCAGTCCAAAGGCGGCGAACGGCAAATGCCGGTCCGACACGAACTTCGGCGAAATCAGTCGCAAGAGTTTCACCACAGGCGAAGCGACGACCTGTAGTACGCGATAGAAGAAATTCTGCGCCGGCTTTTGGCCGACCGCGCGCGCCAAAATCCACACGATGCCCTGACCGACAAGTGCGAGCAGCGCAATCGCCAGGAGCAGTTGCACGAGCCGCAGGATTAAGATCGTCGTGGAAAGATCGTTCACTGCGAGCCGTAGGTGCGACTGACAGGCGCGCCGAACGGCGGAATCCTACACCACCGCATCAGTTGACCTGCTTTAGTTGATCGAGGATCGCGGGGTTTTCGAGCGTGGACGTGTCCTGCACGATTTCTTCATTTTTCGCGATCGACCGCAGCAGCCGGCGCATGATCTTGCCGGAGCGGGTCTTGGGCAGATTGTCACCGAAGCGGATATCCTTGGGCTTTGCAATCGGGCCAATCTCCTTCCCGACCCAGTCGCGCAAAGTTTTGGCGATCTTGTCCGCGTCGGCACCCTCGGGACGCGATTGCTTCAACACGACGAATGCGCAGACGGCTTCGCCGGTCAAATCATCGGGACGGCCGACGACCGCAGCTTCCGCAACCAGCGGATTTGAGACCAGCGCCGACTCGATTTCCATCGTACCCAGGCGGTGCCCCGAAACGTTCAGCACATCGTCGATCCGCCCCATGATGCGAAAGTAACCTTCGACGTCGCGGCTCGCCCCATCGCCCGCGAGGTAGTACTTGCCCTGGAAATCCGCGGGAAAGTAACTGGTCTTGTACCTTTCGGGGTCGCCCCAGATCGTGCGAATCATCGATGGCCAAGGGCGCTTGATCACAAGTATTCCACCTTTGCCGTTTTCCAACGAATTGCCCGTTTCGTCGACGATGTCCGCCATGATGCCGGGCAGCGGGAACGTGCACGACCCTGGTTTCAACGGCGTCGCGCCGGGAAGCGGCGTGATCAGGTGTCCGCCCGTTTCAGTTTGCCACCAGGTGTCGACAATCGGACAGCGCGAATTGCCAACTGTCTGGTAGTACCACATCCACGCCTCCGGATTGATGGGCTCGCCGACGGATCCCAGAATGCGCAACGATGACAAGTCGAAATTTTTGGGCAGGTCGGCACCGGCTTTGATCAACGAGCGAATCGCCGTGGGCGCCGTGTAGAAAACGGTCACTTTGTGATCCTGGATCATTTTCCAGAAACGGCCGGCATCAGGATACGTGGGCACCCCTTCGAAAATGATCTCGGTCGCGCCGACCGCCAGCGGGCCATACGCGATGTAGGTGTGGCCGGTGACCCAGCCGACATCCGCCGTGCACCAGAAAACATCGTTGGGTTTGTAGTCGAACACCCAATTCATCGTCAGTATCGCCTGCAGCAGATAGCCGCCCGTTGCATGCTGAACACCTTTGGGCTTACCCGTCGAGCCCGACGTGTAGAGGATAAAGAGCGGATGCTCGGCACCGACCCACGCCGGCTCGCACGTATCCGGCTGACCCGCGATCGCGTCCTGCCATTCGATGTCGCGACCCGGCGCCATGTTGACGGCGCTGCCGGTGCGCTTGTACACGATGACATTGCGGATCGCCGCGCACCCACCCATGCCGATTGCTTCGTCGACCACCGGTTTGAGTGGAATCTCGCGGCCACCACGGAACTGGCCGTCGGCGGTAATGACGGCAACAGCCCCAGCGTCGACGATGCGCTCCTGCACGCTCTTGGCTGAAAACCCGCCGAAGACAACCGAGTGCGTAGCGCCGATGCGCGCGCACGCTTGCATCGCAACCACCGCCTGCACCGACATCGGCATGTAGATCAGCACGCGGTCGCCCGTCTTGATCCCGAGCTTCGTTAGCGCGTTGGCGAACCGGCAGACGTCGTGATAGAGCGCCCGGTACGTGATACGCGAGACGGCACCGTCATCAGCTTCAAAAATGATGGCAACCTTGTCCGGCTGCGTCTTTAGATGCCGGTCGAGGCAGTTATGCGACGCGTTGAGTTCGCCGTCGCTGAACCACCGATAGAACGGCGCGTCGGATTCGTCGAGCGTCTGGCGAAACGCCTTGTGCCAGAGCAGATTTTCGCGCGCGAGGCGCGCCCAGAAGCCTTCGAAATCACGTTCGGCCTCGACGCACAGTTTTTTGTAAGCGTCCATTCCGGAAATGTTGGCCTGGCGGACAAAGGCCTCCGGCGGAGTGAAGACGCGGGTCTCCTGCAGGACCGATTCGATGTTGGACGACACGGTGCGACCTCCTCGTGATAGGGGCGTTTTGTGCCTGCTCGTCCGAGTCTAACCAAATCCGCGGCGAAGGTGCAACGGTGGTACCCGCGGGGTCGGCCAGGGCGCCGCTCGATGGTAGACTTTCCGTCTCGCCAAACCTCCATACGTCCTAGCTTTTCCCCATGACCAGTCCCGAAATCTTGACCGAAGCGCCGATGCGTCCGCTGCCGCGCCTCATCTTCCTGAGCCGCTGGCTACAGGTGCCTTTATACCTCGGTCTCATTGTCGCGCAGGTTGTCTACGTCTTTCACTTCTGGGTCGAGCTGTTCCACTTGATCGAAGCGGCGATGGGTAGCCAATCCGCGATCGACAAGATCATTCTGAGCGTGACGCCGGTCGGCCAGACGGCGGCGAACATGCCCACGGAAACCGTGATCATGCTGGTCGTGCTCGGTTTGATCGACGTGGTCATGATCTCCAACTTGCTGATCATGGTCATCGTCGGCGGCTACGAAACCTTCGTGTCGCGGATGCGCCTTGAAAATCATCCGGACCAGCCCGAGTGGCTGTCGCACGTCAACGCAAGCGTGCTGAAGGTGAAGCTGGCGACAGCGATCATCGGCATTTCGTCGATCCATCTACTCAAGACCTTTATCAACGCACAAGCGTACGAACCGAAGGTTCTGATCGCGCAGACCACGATCCACATTGCGTTCCTGCTCTCGGCGATGGCGATCGCGGCGTGCGACCGAATCATGCCGCAGGTCAAGACGCGTGCATCGGCGGGCGAGATAGGACACACCGGAGGACACCCCGGCGGACACCCCGGCCATTAGCAAGCCAGTCCGGGAACGAGAGATGGCCGCAATCCGCCAGGACGACTTGATCCGCAGCATCGCCGACGCGCTGCAGTTCATCTCGTACTACCACCCCGACGACTACATTCAAGCATTGGCGGAGGCGTACCGGGTCGAGGAATCGGCGGCGGCGCGCGATGCGATCGCGCAGATTCTCAGCAATTCGCGAATGTGCGCGGAGGGACACCGGCCGATCTGTCAGGACACGGGCATTGTCGTCGTCTTCGTCAAGGTGGGAATGAATGTGCGGTGGGAAGGGGTGACGATGTCGTTGACCGAGATGGTGAACGAAGGCGTGCGCCGCGCCTACCTAGATTCGGACAACCGCCTACGCGCGTCGATTGTCGCCGATCCCGTCGGGGCTCGGGTCAACACGCGCGACAACACGCCCGCGGTGGTCCACCACGAGCTCGTCCCGGGCGCGACAGTTGAAGTCAGGCTTGCGGCAAAAGGCGGCGGGTCGGAGAACAAGGCGAAGTTCGTGATGCTGAATCCGTCGGATTCGCTTGTCGATTGGGTCTTGCAAACGGTGCCGGCGATGGGCGCGGGTTGGTGTCCGCCGGGAATGCTGGGCATCGGCGTCGGCGGCAGTGCCGAGAAAGCACTGCTGATGGCCAAGGAAGCGTTGTTGGAACCGATCGACATGCACGCGTTGAAGCAACGCGGCCCCATGAGCAAAATCGAAGAGCTGCGCATCGAGATCTTTGAGAAGGTAAACGCGCTCGGGATCGGCGCGCAGGGGCTCGGCGGGCTGGCAACGGTCCTCGATGTCAAAATTCTCGATTATCCGACGCACGCCGCCAGCCTGCCCGTCGGCATGATCCCCAACTGCGCCGCGACGCGGCACGCGCACTTTCTGCTCGACGGCTCCGGCCCGGTCGCGCTTGTGCCGCCGGATCTCAAACGTTGGCCCGATATCCACTGGGCGCCGTCCGCGCGTGCCAAGCGAATCAACTTGGATGCGTTGACCGCTGCCGAAGTGGCGAGTTGGAAAGCGGGTCAACCACTGCTCCTGACCGGAAAAATGCTCACGGGTCGTGATGCCGCGCACAAGCGCATCGCCGATCTGTTCGCGCAGGGCAAACCGTTGCCGGAGGGTGTGGATTTCAAGAATCGAGTCATCTATTACGTTGGACCCGTCGACCCCGTGCGCAATGAAGTGGTCGGGCCGGCCGGCCCGACGACGGCCACGCGCATGGATAAATTCACCGACATGATGCTTGCGCAGACCGGGCTCCTCGCGATGATCGGCAAGGGTGAACGCGGCCCTGCGGCGATTGCGGCGATTCGCCGTCACCAGGCGGCCTATCTGATAGCGGTCGGCGGTGCGGCTTACCTCGTATCCAAAGCCATTCGCTCGTCGCGCGTCAAAGCGTTTGCCGATCTCGGCATGGAAGCGATCTATGAATTCGACGTCACCGACATGCCGGTGACGGTCGCGGTCGACGCGACCGGCACGTCCGTCCATCACACTGCGCCACGCGAATGGCAAACGAGAATCGGCAAGATTCCCGTCACCAGCGATTCATGAGCGCCGCCGGGCCGCCCCAAGGCGCGAATTGCGCCCCCTCTGGGGGCAGCGCAGCTGCGAGAGCGGCAAGCGTGGGGGTCCACCCAACCCGCCGGCGCGCAGCAGCATGCTTGCTGGCTGCAATCGTCGCCGGCAGCGCCTTGGCCGAGGCCGCACCCAAGCGGATACTGGTATTGACCTCCGGTGGAGAATCCTCCGAGCACGAAGCGCTGGCCGGAATTCGCAACCACGGTACGGGCGTGCCCGTGGATTCGGTTCACAGCGATCCCAAGAGCGAGGACACGCTGGTTTCGGCGCTTGCGCAGAACAATCGCGACACCGCGGTAATCACGCTCGGGAGCAAGGCACAACAGCTCGCTGTGCGCGCAGCGCCGTCTGGACCGGTCATTCATTGCTTGACGGATCGCGAAAGCGACAGTGTCGCCGCCGCCAACGCGTTTGTCGTCCCTGATGAAGTGCCGATCGCGGCAAGACTTACCTGGCTCAAACGTTTGCTGCCTAGCGCCCGCAACGTCGGGCTATTGTTCGATCCGGCGACCAATGCGGGCCGTGCGCAGGAAGAGCTGGCGGCGCTTCGTCGAGAAGGGCTCAAAGCGTTCCCGGAACCGGTCCGCGATCACACGGCGTTACCGCCGGCACTTTCGCGGCTTGCTAGCACGATCGACGTCATGCACGCGATAACGGACGCGACTGCGTTTTCACCTGAGTCGTTGAAGCCGCTGTTCCTGTTTTCGTTTCGCAACAGAATCCCGATTTCGGGTCCGACCGAAGAATGGGTGCGCGCCGGCGCGCTGTTCGCCGTCACCTGGGACTTTGCCGAAGTAGGAGCCTATTGCGCAGCGATTGCCGTGCGTGCGTTGAAGGAAGGCAAGACTCCGATGCCCGCACCACCGCGGCCGCGGGTCACGGTCAACCTCAATACGGCGACGCAATTCGGTTTGCGCTGGGACGCCGGATTATTGCGGACCGTGGATCGGGTATATCCATGACCACGCTGTCACGGGTACGCCAGCGCCTATTGCCGCTTGGACGGGATTCGGTCGCGCCGCTGGATCTGCCGCCGGTGCGGATGGGTTTGCTCGCGAAGCTCAACCTGCTGACCGTGGGCCTCATTCTCCTTACGGCCGTCGCGATCACCGCTTTCCTGTTCTCACAGCAACAGCGCAGCCAAGAAGCCCAATTGCAGGGGGAAGGCGCGGGACTTCTCGCGACGCTTTCCGAGGTGGCCGAGTATGCAATCTACACATTCGACAAGAGCTACGTCGAGCAGGTCGCTGCGGCGCTCGCCGCCAATCCGAACGTCGCCTACGTCGAAGTCATGGACGCGAATCGCCGGCGGATCGCGGAGCGCCGCTTCGTTCCGGAGCTCGCGAAACAGCCGCTTCCGGAGTTTGCTGCCGATGCGCGGGTACCGTCACCCGGTACGATCGACCAGCGCGAAAGCGTGATCGGGGGCTTGCGCTATCTCGAATTGATCGCAACGGTCACGGCGCCGAAGGCGACCGCGCTCCGCGATCCCGTCGCCGGTGCCGCGACTTCGGTCAAGCCCATACCGCCCTCGATCGGTTACATCCGGCTCGGCATGACGTTCGAGCCACAGCGACGGCTATTCCGTGAACAGATGGCAGGCGCTTTAACGGTCGTACTTCTGCTGGTCGTGGTCACAATCGTGGCAACGCTTCTGCTCACGCGGCGGCTCGTGGCGCCGATGCGCCGGTTGATGCGCGCCGCGCGCGCGGTCGGGTCGGGGCGGCTCGATATCTACGTTCCCGCGCGCTCTTCGGATGAGCTCGGGCTGCTCACCCACACGTTCAACCATATGACGCAAAAGCTCGCGCAGTCGCAATCGGAAGTGGATCACCATCAGCGCACGCTCGAGGAAAAAGTCGCACAGCGGACCAAGGAGCTCGAAGTCGCGACCGCGCATGCGTACCGGCTTGCGCAACATGACATCCTGACCGGCTTGCCGAACCGTTCGTTGCTGAATCTGCGCTTAAAGCAGATCCTCGCGCAGGCGCATCGCGACAAGACCCAGGTCGCCTGCCTCTTCCTCGACTTTGATCACTTCAAGCGCATCAACGATACGCTCGGCCACGATGCGGGCGATCAACTGCTGCAGGCCATCGCGCAACGCTTAGGCAGCGCTGTGCGCGAAAGCGATACGGTGGCGCGGCTGGGCGGCGATGAGTTCGTTCTGGTGTTGCCTGGGCTCGCCGTGGCCAACGCCGTGTTCGAGGTCCTGGCCGTGCTGGCACGCGTACGCGAGTCGTTTCTCGCGCCGTTCCGGCTTTCCGATCAGATGCCCACGCTGACCTGCTCGGTCGGCGTCGCCATGTATCCCGGCGACGCGCGAGATGGCGTCGCGCTGATCAAACAGGCCGACACCGCGATGTACGCCGCCAAAGACGCGGGCCGTAACGCGTACAAGTTCTACACAGCCGACATGAACGCAAGAGTGCAATTGCGCCTGCAACTGGAGACCGACATGCGGCGCGGCCTGATGGACGACGAATTTTTCCTCGTCTATCAACCGCAGATCGAGATGCGGACGGGTCGCGCCTGCGGTGTCGAAGCGCTCCTGCGTTGGCGCGACCCCGAACGCGGCGTGATTTCCCCGAACGAGTTCATTCCGATCGCCGAAGAATCAGGGATGATCCAGGCGCTTGGCGCGCGCGTGCTGCGCGATGCGTGCCGGCAGGTCGTCCAATGGCACCGCGGCCACATGCCGTTGCGGCTGTCGGTCAACCTCTCGGTGCAGCAACTGCAACACGAAAGCTGGCTCTCGATCGTCGAGGAAGCGTTGTCCGCGAGCGGTCTTCCACCACAGTACCTGGACCTCGAAATCACCGAAAGCATCATCATCACGCACCCGGAAAAAGCGGTCGCGACGCTGGTCAGACTAAAGAAGATGGGGGTTTCGATTACCGTCGACGATTTCGGCACTGGGTATTCCAGTCTGTCGTACCTCGCCCGCCTCCCGATCCAGGCGATCAAGATCGATCAGCGCTTCGTCCGCGGACTGGAAAAGAACAGGAACGACCGAACGATTACGCAGGCGATCGTCGCGCTCTCGCATTCGCTAGGGTTAAGGTGTATTGCGGAGGGTGTCGAAACGCAGCCGCAATTCGATTTCCTGCTTGCCGAGGGCTGCGAGGAAGCGCAGGGCTACCTTATTTCCAGGCCGCTCGCCGAAGCGGATGTGCGTTCGTGGTGGCGGCTGCAGGAAGAGGTGCAGCACGGCCGGCATCAGCAGGCCGACTTGTGGCAGCGCGCAGCCCGGCAATGACGCAACGTCTTCAAGCCGACCCCTGATTGCGCAGGTCGAGGACGGTGTCGACGTCGCGTCGCGCGCCTTCGTCGTCCGTTGCGATCAATCGCATCGACTCGCGATTCGCCGCCACGAGCGACTTGGCACCCGCGTCCCCGGTCAGCGCGATCAACGCGGCAAGATGCCGGTGCGAGAATCCGACGGGGTGCGCACGTTCGCCATCGACGATCGGCGCCGCGATGTCCGCTCCGGCAGTGAGCGCGTCGGCCACGGAGATAATCGTCTCCGGCGCAAGCCACGGCATGTCCGCCAGTGCGACAATCCAACCGTCCGCGTCGGGCGACGCCGTCACGCCGCAGGCCAGGCTCGCACCCATCCCGTCATCGGCGCGTTGGCATTCCACGACGCGCGCACCCGCGTCGCGCAACTGCTGGGCGAGGGCGGAATCTCCGGGCCGGATGACCGCGACGACGTCGGCGACCGCCGCTAAGAGGTGACGACAGGCGGTGACACCGACCGGCGTGCCCGCGGCAACGCTGTGGGACGCCGTTGGCAGCGGTGCCAAGAGCTTCGCGCCTCCGAAACGCGTACCCTGGCCGGCGGCGAGCAGGATGCCGACGATGTGCATCGAGGAAGCGCCAAGCTAGCGAAAGTTTGCGTGCGGCTTCGAGTCGCCAGCCGCGCGCACTCCTCACTCCGCGAGCAACCGAAACTTGCCGTCCTTCACGGTCACAAGGACGCGCGCGCGCTCGTCCATGCCGTTATGGTTACTGGGAGACATGTTGAAGACACCCTGGCAGCCGATGACTTCGCGCTCCTGTTCCAGCGCATCGCGCAACGCCGAGCGAAACGCCTCGGTTCCGGGCTTGCCCTTGGCGAGCGCAATGGGAATAGCGCGCTCGAGCAACAAACCGCTGTCCCAGGTGTTGGCGCCGAACGTCGCGGGCTTTAAGCCGAATCTTTTCTCGTAGATGGCGATGTAGTTCTGCGCAACTTTCTTGGTCGGATTGGAATCGGGAATTTCGTCGATCACGAGCATGGGCCCCGCAGCGAGGACCGTGCCCTCGACTTTTTCCCTGCCCAGCCGGATGAAATCCTCGGTCGCCACCGCGTGGGTTTGATAAACGCGGCCTTTATAACCTTGATCGAAGAGCGTCGCCTGCGGCAGCACGGCCGGGCCGCCAACTGCCGCAATCAGCATCGCGTCGGGTTTGGCCGCGATGAGTTTTAGCGTTTGTCCGGTCACGCTCTGGTCCGTGCGCGCAAAGCGCTCATTGGCCACGATCCTGATGCCGGATTTTTCCGCCATCGCACTGAAGACTTTGTGCCAGTTTTCTCCATACGGATCGTTGAAACCGATGAAACCGACCGTCTTCACGCCATTTTTCGTCATGTGCTGCAATAGCGCAGCGGCGATGAGATCGTCGTTTTGCGTGGTCTTGAACACCCACCTGCGCTTGGCGTCGAGCGGCTCCACGACCGACGATGTGCCAACGGTTGCCATCATGGGCACTTTACCCTCCGCAATGATGTCGAGAATTGCGAGCGCGGCGGGTGTCGTGGACGGCCCGATCATCGCGTCGATGTTGTTCTCCTGCACCAGCTTCTTTAGGTTCTGCACCGCGCGGGTCGTGTCGCCTCCATCGTCAAGCTGGATGTATTCGATCGTCGCGTCGCCTATTTTGCGCGGTAAGAGCTCGCCCGTGTTCTTCTGCGGGATGCCGATCGCGGACGTCGGCCCGGTGGCAGACACCATGAGCCCGATCTTGACCTGCGCGATCGCAAGAGCCGAGACGCTGAAGGCGGCGATGGCAACGACAGCCAGCACGAGACGGTTGACCACGCGGCACTCCTGCAAAATTTTGCTCGGCGATCCTAAGACTAAGAGCCGAATTCTACGATACCGCGCCGAGACGGCGCTTTAGTCAAGGACCGAAAAAAGCGCGGACTCGATCGAACCAGTTCTTGGCGCGCGGGCTATGCGCCTCGGGATCCTGCTCATTGATCGCCTCGAATTCGCGCAATAGCTCCTTCTGCCGCGCCGTCAGCTTGACCGGCGTTTCGACAGCCACATGGCAGTACAGGTCCCCCTGCACCGAGCCCCGCACGGGGCGGATGCCCTTGTTGCGCAAGCGAAACGTCTGGCCCGTTTGCGTCTCGGGCGGAATCTTGATCGTCGCGTGGCCTTCGAGGGTTGGAATGTCCAGGTCGCCACCCATTGCCGCCGTCGCAAAGCTGATCGGCAGTTCGCAATGCAAATCGGCGCCCTCCCGCTGAAACACCGCGTGCGGTTTCAAATTCACGACGACATAAAGATCGCCCGAAGGGCCGCCGTTCAACCCGGCTTCGCCTTCGCCAGTCAATCGGATGCGGTCTTCCTGATCGACTCCCGGGGGGATCTTGACCGACAGCGTCTTGTGTTTTTTCACTCGCCCTGCGCCGTTGCATGTCGCGCACGGCTCGGGAATCACCTTGCCGGTGCCATGGCACGTCGGGCACGTCTGCTGAATCGAGAAAAAACCCTGCGATACGCGGACTTCGCCGCGGCCGCTGCAGGTCGAGCAGGTCTTGGGCTGCGTTCCCGGCTTGGCGCCGCTGCCGTGGCACGTCGCGCATTCCTCCATCGCGGGAATGCGGATCTTGACGTCGGACCCCCGCGCGGCGTCCTCCAAGGAGAGATCGAGGTTGTAACGCAGATCCGCGCCGCGAAAAACGCCGTTGCCGCGCCCGGCGCGCCCCTGTTGACCGAAAATCTCGCCGAAAATGTCGCCGAACGCGTCCGCAAAACCGCCGAAGCCCTCGGGTCCCGCGCCGCGGGACCCGGCACCGAAACCCATCGAGGGATCGACCCCCGCGTGTCCGAATTGATCGTAAGCGGCGCGCTTTTTCCCCTCCGACAGCACCTCGTAGGCTTCCTTTGCCTCTTTGAATTTTTCCTCGGTGTTCTTGTCGTCGGTATTACGGTCCGGATGAAACTTCATCGCGAGTTTGCGATAAGCGCGTTTGATGTCCTCGTCGGACGCGTCCCGTTGGACGCCGAGTGTCGTGTAGTAGTCGCGCTTGGGCATGATGCTCTAGTAATTCCTAGATTGCGTTACTGGAGACGCCAAAGGCCGGATTGAGCGTCGCCGGCAGGCAAGCGCTCCAATTCGGCCAGATATTCCGTCGCGCGAGAGCGTCAGGAGAGACGTTGCTCGCGACGGAATATCACTTCTTCTCTTTGACTTCGGTAAATTCGGCGTCGACGACCTTCTCGTCAGGTTGCCCTGCCGCGGCCTGCTCGGTACCGGCAGGCCCGGCACCGGCGGTTCCACCCGCGCCAGCCTGTGCCTGCGCGTACATGATCTCGCCGAGTTTCTGTGCCGCCTTCGCGAGCTCCTCGGCCTTGCCGTCGAGCTGTGCCTTCGTCGCGTCCTTTTGCTTCAAGACATCCTCGGCGTCCTTGAGCGCAATCTCGATCTTCGCTTTTTCCTCGGCGCCAATTTTATCGCCGTATTCACCGACCGACTTCTTCACGCTGTGAACGAGCGCGTCAAGGCCGTTGCGCGCCTGCACTTCTTCCATCAGCTTGCGGTCATCCTCCGCGTGCATTTCGGCGTCCTTAACCATTCGCTGGATCTCGTCTTCCGACAGCCCGGAGTTTGCCTTGATCGTGATCTTGTTCTCCTTGCCCGTGGCCTTGTCCTTCGCCGAGACGTGCAGGATGCCGTTCGCGTCGATATCGAACGTGACTTCGATTTGCGGCGTACCGCGTGGCGCAATCGGTATGCCTTCGAGATTGAATTGGCCCAGGCTCTTGTTGCCGGAAGCCACATCGCGTTCGCCTTGCAGTACGTGAATCGTCACCGCTGACTGGTTGTCGTCCGCTGTAGAGAACACCTGCTGCGCCTTGGTCGGGATCGTCGTGTTCTTGCGGATCAGCTTGGTCATCACGCTTCCGAGCGTCTCGATGCCCAGCGACAACGGCGTCACATCGAGCAGCAATACATCCTTCACATCGCCCTTGAGCACGCCGCCCTGAATGGCGGCGCCGACGGCGACCGCCTCATCGGGATTCACATCCTTGCGCGGCTCCTTGCCGAAGAAATCCTTGACCTTGTCCTGCACCTTCGGCATCCGCGTCATGCCGCCGACGAGAATGACGTCCGAAACGTCGGATAGCGAAACCCCCGCATCTTTGATTGCGACGCGGCACGGCTCGATCGTGCGTTCGATCAACTCCTCGACCAGCGCTTCGAACTTCGCACGAGAAATCTTGATCGACAGATGCTTCGGCCCCGAAGCATCCGCCGTGATGTAGGGCAGATTGATGTCGGTCTGCTGCGACGACGACAGTTCGATCTTCGCCTTTTCCGCCGTCTCCTTGAGGCGCTGCAGCGCGAGAACGTCGTTCTTGAGATCGACACCCTGGTCTTTCTTGAATTCGGTGACGACGTAGTCGATCAACCGCTGGTCGAAATCCTCACCGCCCAAAAAAGTATCGCCGTTGGTCGACAGCACTTCAAACTGGTGCTCGCCTTCGACGTTGGCAATCTCGATGATCGAAATGTCGAACGTGCCGCCGCCCAGATCGTAGACAGCGATCTTGCGGTCGCCTTCCTTCTTGTCCATGCCGAACGCGAGTGCGGCCGCCGTGGGCTCGTTGATGATCCGTTTGACATCGAGACCGGCGATCTTGCCGGCATCTTTCGTCGCCTGCCGCTGCGAGTCGTTGAAATACGCGGGGACCGTAATGACCGCTTCGGTCACTTCCTCGCCGAGATAGTCCTCGGCGGTCTTTTTCATCTTGCGCAGCACCTCCGCCGAGACTTGCGGTGGCGCAATCTTCTTGCCGCGGACCTCGACCCACGCATCGCCGTTGTCGGCTTTGACGATCTTGTACGGCATGAGGTTGATGTCCTTCTGAACTTCCTTCTCCTCGAAGCGACGGCCGATCAGGCGCTTGACCGCATAGAGCGTATTGCGCGGATTGGTCACCGCCTGGCGCTTGGCCGACGCGCCGACCAGAATCTCTCCGTCTTCCTGATACGCGACGACCGAAGGCGTCGTGCGTGCGCCTTCGGAGTTTTCGATCACCTTAGGCTGGCCGCCTTCCATGATGGCCACACAACTGTTGGTCGTGCCGAGGTCGATACCAATGATCTTGCCCATGTCTTCTTTGCTCCGGTCCGTAAGAGGATTATCGCTTCAGACTAAATTGGGCTTTAGCGCACCGAATCAACCCTGTTTCAACGCAATCGGACGCGGGGGTCGCTCTCTACTTGCTCCCCCCTGCCGCTTTTATCGATTCCTTTTCGCCTCAGTTCTCACTGTCGGCATTTCTTGCCACCGTGACCAGCGCGGGACGCAGTACCCGATCATTGATCAGATAGCCTTTCTGAAACACCTCGACCACAGTGTTGCCAGGCTGGGGGGAGTCGACCATTTGCATCGCCTGATGGCGGTGGGGATCGAACTTCTCGCCTTCGCCGGGCGCGACCTCGACGACCTGCGCGCGGTCGAACGCCGTTCGCAGCGCCTTTAACGTGAGCTCAGCTCCGGAGGTCAACGTTTCGAGCGAGACCTGGCCCGCCGCTAACGTTTGCTCCAACGCGTCCTTGACGGGAAGTAGATCCTCGGCAAACCGCTCAACCGCGTATTTGTGGGCTTTGGCGACATCCGCTTGCGCCTGTTTGCGGACATTGTCGGCTTCCGCTTTAGCGCGCAGCCAGGCGTCTCTCAATTCCGCCGATTCCGCCCGCGCCTGCTCGAGTTGCGTCGCGAGGTCGGGCAGCGCATCCGTTGACGTCGTTCCGGAAGCCGATTCCGGCACCTTGGTGAGGTCGTCTTCGAGAAAGTCCTGGGACGGCGTGTCGTTGGGATTTCCCTGTTGCGTCATCCGTTTACCTGTCGGGTCGGCGTCCATCCGCAGGCATTTTGGGGTGGTTTAGCTCAAAATCAAGGCGCGACCGAGCAGAGCCCGACAACTCGACGCAACGCCTCTCGCGACCCAACGTGGAGGGCGCGAGTAAGCGCGGCGGCCGAGGCCGATAGGCCGAGGTAGGCCCGTAGGGCCCGTCGCCGCGCGACCGAGCAGCGCCCGACACGCTACGCTCGCGTCCTGGCTTCCGCGTCCAAGGAGGGGCGAGGGAGAGAGCCGGCCGCAGGCAAAGGCGCGTAGCGCCCGTCGGCTCGCGACCGAGCAGAGCCGGACACGCTACGCTCGCGTCCTGGCTTCCGGGTCCAAGGAGGGCGAGTGAGAGAGCCGGCCGCAGGCAAAGGCGCGTAGTGCCGTCGGCTCGCGACCGAGCCGCTACCGCTACTGCGCCGCTCCCAGCGCCTTTGCGCGCTGTTGCGTCTGCTCGCGCGTTTCCACGGACGGGACCGCGGCGATCCAGCCGCCGAGGTTGCGGAACACGAGGTCCGCCAGCGCCGCGATCCACATTGGCTGTTCGTTCAGACAGGGAATAAGGTGAAACTCGCGCCCGCCGGCACGCAAGAACGTTTGCCGGCCAAGAATCCCGATCTCTTCTAATGTCTCCAGACAATCGGCAACAAAGCCCGGGCAAAACACATCGACTCGCCCGAGCCCTTCCTTGGCGAGCGCTGTCAACGTTTCCGCCGTGTAGGGCTGCAACCATAAAGCCCTGCCGAAACGCGACTGGAATGTCAGCATCCACTGCTTGCCTTCGAGCCCAATTTCCCTGGCCAGCAGGCGGGCGGTCGTATGGCAGAAGCAATGGTACGGATCGCCCAAGGTCAACGACCGTCGCGGCAGGCCGTGGAACGACAGCACGAGCTTGTCGGGGCGCCCATGCTTCATCCAGTAATCGTTGACCGTCTTCGCGAGCGCCTTGATATAGCCTGCGTCATCGTGGAATGAATCAACGAAACGGATGGCGGGAACGCGGCGCGTTCGCGCCAGATATCCAGCCATCGCATCGAACGTCGCCCCGGTAGTGCTGGCTGCGTATTGCGGATACAGCGGCACCACCAGAATCTTTTCGCAATGCGCCGCGCGTAGTTGATCGAGCGCGCGTTCGATGCTGGGCTCGCTGTAGCGCATACCGAGCGCCACCGGACACAAATCCGCGGCGAAGCCCGCGGTCTTGAGTCGCTGGCCCAGAAAGCCCTGCAATAAGGACTTCTGCTTGCCACTGTGCACTGCCAGCGGAGAGCCATCCTTGGTCCAGATCGCCGCGTATTTCCGGGCGGAGCTCGCCGGCCGCGTGCGCAGAATCAAGCCGTGCAGAACAGGCTGCCACACCGGCGCAGGAATTTCGATGACGCGGGGATCGGAGAGAAACCGCGCCAGAAATTTGCGGACGGCCGACGGCGTGGGCGCGTTCGGCGTACCGAGGTTGGCCAGGAGCACGCCGACTCGGGCGATACGGTCGTGCGCAAACGCGGGCTCGGCAGCAAATCGCATCGATGTGGGGCGGGTCGGCGAAAGAAGCGCTCGAGGAATTGCCGGCGCTAAAACTCGCACGCCACCGGTTCTAGCGCCAGGCGTTCACCCGATTCTCTCTCACCCTCGCTCACCCCTCGGTCATCTGCTGCGACATCGCGTTCGACAGCAGTTTCGCCGTGATGGCGACAATTGGAATTACGCGCTCGTACGCCATCCGTGTCGGACCGATCACCCCGAGCGTGCCGATGACCTGACCGTTGGCTTCGTACGGTGCCGTCACGAAGCTGCACTCGTCGAGCGGCACCAAGCCGGATTCCCCGCCGATGTAGATCTGCACCCCCTCGGCGCGTTGCGAGATGTCCAGCAGATGCAGAATCGACGTCTTCTGATCGAACATGTCGAAGAGGCGGCGCAGCCGCTCCATGCTCGATGCCAGATCCTGCGCGTGCAAGAGGTTGCGCTCGCCGGTGACGACCAGCGATTCGCCTTCCGCGAAAGCTCCTTCCCCCGCGTCCACTGCCGCAGTCATCAAGCTCGCGATATCCTCGCGCAACGCGCGCAACTCCTCGGCGATGCGCGTGCGAATCGCCGAAAACGGCTGGCCGGCGAAACTCTGGTTGAAAAAATTCGTGGCTTCGATCAACTGCGCGTGCGAATACGATCGGTCGGTGTGCAGGATCCGGTTCTGAACATCGCCATCGGGCGCGACGAGGATCAGCAACACCTTGCGCTCGGACAGGCGCAGAAACTCGAGATGACGAAACGCCGCTTCACGCCGCTTGGGTGTCCTGACGACACCCGCGAAATGCGTAAGCTGCGAGAGCAGGCTCGCGGCAGCGCTGACGAGTTGCTGCGGGCGGTCGGCGACCAGCTCGTCCTCCAGCCGATGGATTTCCTGATCCTCGAGCGGCTTCACCACCATCAGCGTATCGACGAAAAAACGGTAGCCTTTGTGCGTCGGCACGCGGCCAGCCGACGTGTGCCGACTGGTGATGAAGCCCATCTCCTCGAGATCGGCCATGACATTACGGATCGTCGCGGGCGACAATTCCAGGCCGGATTGCCGCGACAACGAGCGCGAACCTATCGGCTGGCCGTCGGCGATGTAGCGTTCGATCAGCGTTTTTAAGAGATGCTGTGCACGCGGTTCCAACATAGCGACGATTCTACTCGGAAGACCAGCGCCACCGCAGCAGCGGTCGTCCATTTGTATGACCGATTGCTTATCCCGACGCGCCGGCAGGCTGTGGTTTAATCGCACGCATGATCGCGTCCGATGCTCCGTGCCGATTCAAAACTGTTGCCCTCGTCGGACGACACGCGAGTCCCGACCTCGCTGAGCCGCTTGCCGCGCTTGCGGCTTTCTTGACCGCGCGCGGTGTCGTCGTCGTGCTCGAGGAAGGCACGGCGCGCTACGTCGCCCTCCCCGGACATTCGATGTTGGCGTCGGAAGAATTGGGCACCGCTATCGATCTCGCGATTGTCCTGGGCGGCGACGGCACGATGCTCGCCGTTGCGCGTCGGCTGGCGCCCTTCGACGTTCCGCTCATCGGCATCAATCAGGGGCGATTGGGCTTTCTGACCGACATTCCGCTTGCGCGGATGGAAGCCACGCTCGGCGCAATGTTGGCTGGGCGCTACGTCGAAGAACGGCGCACGTTGCTCAAAGCTTCGATCGTGCGTCGCGAAGGCGCAGACGATACGCTCGCGCTCAACGACGTCGTCGTCAACCGTGGGTCGTTGGGCAGTATGATCGAATGCGCGGTCGAAATCGACGGCCGCTTTGTCTATGCGATGCGTGCCGATGGCATCATCGTCGCTACACCCACCGGCTCGACCGCGTACGCGCTGTCCGCGGGCGGGCCGATTCTCGACCCGCAACTGGCGTCATTTCTTCTTGTGCCGGTCGCACCGCATGCGCTGACCCACCGGCCGATCGCCGTGTCGGACGGCGCCCGCATTGCATTGACCGTTATCCGGGGCCGGGATGCCGGTGTCCGTTGCGACGGGCAGGCGCACTTCGCGCTGGCGGAAGGCGATCGTGTGCTATTGCAGCGCGCCGATCATGCCGCGCGCTTCCTGCACCCCGAGGGACACGATTACTTCGCGCTGCTGCGTGAGAAGCTGCACTGGAGCGAAACTCCGGAGCGGCTGCGGCCGTAACCTCGCTCGCTGCGATTCCTCACCGCATGCTGCGCCTGTTGTCGATTCGCAATTTCGTCGTCGTCGAAGCGCTTGAGATCGAGTTCGCGCCGGGCTTTTCGGTATTGACCGGGGAAACGGGCGCCGGAAAATCTATTCTGCTCGATGCGTTGGGCCTGCTGCTCGGTGATCGCTTCGAACTGCGGCAGTTGCGGGCAGGTGCTACTCGCGCCGAACTTGCCGCGCTATTCGATACGTCGGACGCGCCCGCCGTGCACGCGTGCTTGACCGAGCAAGGGTTCGCAGCCTCAGGGGACGAAGTGATGTTGCGCCGTGTCCTCGATGCGCAAGGCAAGAGCCGCGCGTGGATCAACGGCAGTGTCGCCACCTTGGCGCAGCTCAAAGCGCTGGGCGAAAAACTGGTCGATCTCCACGGCCAGGATGCGCATCAGTCGTTGGCGCACGCCGATGCCCAGCGCATGCTGGTCGATGCCTTTGGCGGGTTTACAACGCTCGCGCGCGAAGTCGCCGAGAGCTGGCGCGCCTGGCGCGAGATTGTCGACCGGCGCGATGCCGCGGCGCAGGCCGCGCAAGCCACGGCGGCGGAGCGCAGTTTGCTGGAGGTGCAGCGAGGCGAGCTGGCGGCGCTCAACATTTCCGCCACCGAATGGACCGAGCTTTCCGCGACGCAGTCGCGCCTCGCGCACGCAGCGGCGCTGATCGACGTAGTCACCCAGGGCAGCGAGGTGTTGAGCGACGGCGATGACGCGCTGACGTCCAAGCTCGCGCAGCTAGCACAGCGGCTGAAAAGCGCCGCCGCGCACGATGCTGCACTCGGCGAAATCGTCACGCTACTCGAGCCCGCGGGCATCCAGCTCGGCGAAGTTGCGCGGGCGCTGCGCGAGTACCGGCGCCGGCTCGACATCGATCCCGCCGAACTGCAGCGTGTAGAAGACCGGCTGACCGCGATCCACGATCTGACGCGCAAGCATCGCGTGCGGCCAGAAGCGCTGCCGGCGTTGCTCGCGCAGACGCAAGCGCGTCTCGCCGCGCTAACCGAATCCGCGGATGCCCGGGGGCTGGCGATGCGCGCGGCGCAGGCGGAAGACGCTTACCGTTCGCTGGCGGAACAGTTATCGAAGAAACGGCGTTTCGCCGCGAACGAGCTCACGCATCGCGTTACCGCTACGATGCAGGGTTTGGCCATGGAGGGAGGCCGCATGGACGTTTCACTGGAGCCCGTGGCGATTCCTGCAAGTTATGGCCTCGAGCAAATCGAATTTCGTGTCACGAGCCATCCCAAGCAACCGCTGGGGCCGCTCGCTCGCGTGGCGTCCGGCGGGGAGCTCTCTAGGATTGCGCTGGCGATCCAGGTCGCCGGCAGCGAAGTCGGCGAGGTCGCGACACTCATTTTCGATGAGGTGGACGCGGGAATCGGCGGTGCAGCAGCCGCAACGGTAGGGCAACTGTTACAGGCACTCGGCGCGAATCGACAAGTCTTGTGTGTGACGCATTTGCCGCAAGTGGCTGCGTTTGCGGATGAGCACTTCCGCGTCACCAAGCGCGGCGACGCGGCCGCTGTCTCGAGCGAGCTCTTGCGGCTTAACGAGTCTGACCGCGTCGAGGAGCTTGCGCGGATGCTGAGCGGCGCGAAAATCACCGCAAAAACACGCGCCCACGCCAGGGAGCTTTTGGCATCGCATCAGCGCCTGCGCCCATGACCGCGGCCTTCACCGCGCGCGATCCGGCGGACTATGCGCAGCGCCTAGCCATCGTCGTGCCATACCGTGATCGGGCCGATCATCTCGCCCGTTTCCTGCCCCATATCACTGCCTACTTCGAACGGGATAAGCTCGATTGCGCGATCCGCTACTCGGTGCACATCGTCGAACAACTGGGCACCGCCACCTTCAACCGCGGTGCCGTGAAGAACGCCGGATTCTTGCTCACGCGCGCGGGCGCCGACTACGTCTGCTTCCACGACGTCGACTATCTGCCGCTGTGGGCGGATTACTCGTTCGCGCGGCGGCCGACCCGGCTCATCTGGCATGGCCTTGATCCCGAGCCCGATCGCGCCGCATTTTTAGGCGGTGTCGTTGCGTTCAACCTGGCCGATTTTGCACGCATCAACGGTTACAGCAATGACTATTGGGAATGGGGCTATGAGGACGACGATCTGCGCGAACGCTGTCGCCGCGCGGGACTCGAGATGGAGTTTCGTGACGGGACGTACTCTGCGCTACCGCATGCGCATCACGGCCTAACGCCGGATGGGTCACCGACCGCGGCGGCGCAGGCTTCTGCGCGCACCTTCACCGCCAAGCTGCTGCAAGGCGCCGCAGGATTCGGGTCGGAGGGAATTTCCACGTTGCGCTTTCGTGTCGTCGCAACGTTGCAGATGCAACGCAACGGCATTGCCCAGCCACACCTGCTGCACCACCAAATCGAGTTGCTATGATGTTACGCCCCGCGCACCTTCGCGTTGTGAACGAGTCGCGGGGGAAATGTCCCTTTGATGGGCTTGCCGCGCGATTTTTCCGTGTTGCGGGCTTCTTTCGCCGACCTGGTCTTGACGACAAACGCCTTGACGGCATTCTTCATCCTCGTGCGCACGTCGGGCGCGGGTAGAGAATCTCCGGTCTCGAGCCAGTGTTTCACCCGCTGCGCGTCCCCGATCCGTGAGTACTTGCCGAACGAATCGAGCAACACGATCACCATCGGCCGACTCGCGATCATGGCCAGCAACACCACGCACCGCCCCGCCTCGCGAATGTAGCCCGTTTTCTGCAACTGGATATCCCAGTCGCCTTTTTTGACAAGTGCGTTGGAGTTGTTGAATCCCAGCATCTGGCCGGTCGTGTCGACGTCGACGAAATGCGCCTCCGTTGTCGAGTATTCGCGGATCAGCGGATACAGCGCCGCGGCGCGGACCAAGCGCGCAAGGTCATTGGCAGTGGACACGTTGGTCGGCGAGAGACCTGTCGAATCTTCGAACCGTGTCTGCGCCATGCCCAAGGCGACCGCCTTGGCGTTCATCGCAGCAACAAATGACCGCATGCCGCCCGGATGGTGACGCGCGAGTGTTGACGCGGCTCGATTCTCCGAGGACATGAGCGCCAGCCGTAGCATTTCCGCGCGCGGCAACGAGGTCCCCATCCGCAACCGCGAACGGCTTCCCTTCAGGAAATCGAAGTCAGCAAGGTCGACGTTGAGCAGTTCGTCGAGCGGCGCCTTACTGTCCAGCACGACCATCGCCGTCATCAGCTTGGTCAGCGAGGCGATAGGCGTCACATCATGTGCCGCTTTGGAGTAGATGGACTGGCCGTTTTCGGCGTCGACGATGATCGCAATCGCCGATTCGAGGTGCAGCTTCGCAGGGTCGCGCGAAGTCCCCTCGGCACCAGCGAGGGCAGGCGAAGTGCTGCCAACTAGGTAAATAAAAACAACTAGTAGGATACGAATCATCAGCCAGCACCTCAATATTGTCCGCCCTTATCGCACAGCCGCGCACAAGACGTCAATGAGCGAATGGCTGCTGGGTCGTTTGGGCACCCGCGCGGTGTTGCGCCAGCGCACCAACGCGCTCTCTCACGCTCGATGCAAGGGTCGTGCCGGGCGAGTGAGCGCGGCGGGCGAAGCCAAGGCCCGGAGGGGCGCGAGTGAGCGCGGCGGCCGAGGCCGCCAGGCCGAGGCAAGTCCCGATGGGCCGTCGCCGCGCGACCGAGCAGCGGCCGACAACTCGACGCTACGCCTGACGCCAACTAAGTGCGGAGGCCGCGTCGCCGCGCGACCGAGCTTAAGCCCGACGCGCGACGGTCTTGGCCTAGCTGCCGGGTCCATGAGGGCGAGAACCGGAGCGCTAAGAAGTTCAACTCGATGCCAGCGACTTCTCCGGCTCTTTGCGCTCCTCTTCTTGTTGTAGCCTCCACATTCGCGCGTAGACGCCTGCTGCAGCAAGTAACGATCCGTGCCTGCCTCGCTCGACAATACGGCCGCGATCGAGCACGAGTATCTCGTCCGCGTCGACGACGGTGGACAACCGATGGGCGATCGTCAACGTCGTATGATTCTGCGCGATTGCGCGGAGCTTGGCCTGAATCGCCTTCTCCGAGCGGGAGTCGAGCGCGCTCGTCGCCTCGTCGAAAATCAAGATGTGCGGCGCCTTGAGGACGGCGCGCGCGATCGCGACGCGCTGTTTCTCGCCTCCCGAAAGTTTCAATCCGCGTTCGCCCACGGGTGTTGCGTAACCGTCGGGAAGGCTCGCGATAAAGTCGTGGATTTGCGCCAGAGCCGCGGCCGCGACGATCTCGGCATGCGTTGCACCTGGCTTGCCGTAGGCGATGTTGTATTCGATCGTGTCGTTAAACAGCACTGTGTCCTGGGGGACGATGCCGATCGCGGCACGCAAGCTTGCCTGCGTAACGTCACGCAGATCCTGGCCGTCGATTGCGATCCCGCCGCTTCCCACATCGTAGAAGCGATAGAGAAGGCGCGCGAGCGTCGTTTTGCCAGAGCCCGACGGCCCGACGACCGCGACCGTGCGGCCGGGTGCAATCGCGAATGACACGTTAAAAAGGATCTGTCGGTTCGCCTCGTACGAAAAATCGACATGAGCGAACCGCACTTCGGCACCGCGCATCTCGAGCTCTGGCGCTCCTGGCTTGTCCTTGATCTCGGCGTTCTCCTCGATCAAGCCGAAGAGCCGTTCCATATCGGCCAGCGCCTGCTTGATTTCGCGGTAGATGACGCCCAGAAAGTTGAGCGGGATATAGAGCTGAATCATGAACGCGTTGACCAGCACCAGGTCGCCCAACGTCATCGTCCCGTTCACGACTCCTACAGTCGCCCGCCACATGATGAGCGTTACTGCAATGGCAATGATCGCGCTTTGGCCGATGTTCAGCGCGGACAATGACGTCTGACTTTTGACCGCCGCTTTCTCGTAGCGCTGCAGCGATTCGTCGTAGCGCCGCGCTTCCCACTCCTCGTTGCCGAAGTATTTGACCGTTTCATAATTGAGAAGGCTGTCGATCGCGCGCGTATTCGCCTTCGAATCGAGTTCGTTCATCGTCCGGCGGAAATGCGTACGCCACTCGGTGACCAACACCGTGAACGCGATGTAGATGAAGAGCGCGCCGGCGGTGATTGCCATGAATGTCCAGTCGTACCGCGCAACCAAGATGCCCGAGACGAGTGCGATTTCAACAAGGGTCGGCAGGATCGAGAACAACGTAAAGCTCACCAGCGTCGAAATGCCGCGCTGGCCCCGCTCGACGTCGCGGGTCAACCCGCCCGTTTGCCGCTGCAGATGAAAGCGCAGTGACAGCGCATGCAGGTGCCGAAACACTTTGACGGCGATGTTGCGCACGGCACGCTGTGTCACCTTCGCAAACAGGAATTCGCGCAACTCGGTGAAGAGTGTCGTGGCAAGGCGTAGTGCGCCGTAGGCCACGAGCAGCGCGAGCGGGACGAGCAGTGCCGCCGTCGTCCGATCCAGGCTGTCGACGATTTCCTTCAGCAGAACCGGCACGCCGACGTTGGCTACCTTGGCAAGTACGAGGCAAGTCATCGCCGCGAACACCCGCCCCCGATATTCCCAGAGATAGGGAAGCAGCGTGCGGATCGTGTTCCAGTCGCCGCGACGAGTGCGCGCGACGTGACGCTCTGCGGGCGCGGGGAGGGCGGCGGAGGCAGAATGGCGCATCAAGCAGGTCGGATGGCTCGAACGCTAGGTCACAAAAAAAAGGCGCCGCGGCAAAGAAACTTCAATGGAGGGCCCCTCGCGGGCATTCCTTTGGTTGGCGAATCGCGATGATAATCCTCGGTCAATTTCGCCGCAGCGCTCGGCGCGGAAACCATTCGTCGCCGCCATAGTGCATCATGCCCATCGCCATGCGCACGATCCCGTAAGCTAGCCAGATCCCCGCTTTGGCCAAGCGCGATCGTTCCGCCCAATGCGTCGGCCCCACCCGTTGCGCTCCAGACTCGATCATGCGCAGCAATTCGCGGCGCAACTCCCCCGCGAAGAGCGGATTGCGCACGAAAACATTGGCTTCGCGCGCCATCAGAAAGGAATATGGGTCGATGTTCGACGAACCGACCGTCGCCCACTTCTCATCGATCACCGCGACCTTGGCATGCAGGAACGATTGGTGATACTCCTCGATGGTCACACCGCCTGTCCGCAATTGTCCGTATAGCGCGCGCGATGCATAGTGCAACAACCGGTATTCGACGCGCGCCTGCAGCAACAGCGTGACCTGCACCCCGCGTTCAGCCGCGGCGATCAACGCCCGGCGAAAATCAACGCCGGGAAAGAAATACGCCGCTGCGATTAGGATTTCGCGTTTCGCCGAGCGGATCGCCGCCAGATACGCGTGTTCGATGTCGCGCCGATGGCGCAGATTGTCGCGCACCGCAAACTTGACGACGCAATTCCCCGCAGAGGGCAATGACTCCAGTTCGGGAAACAGTGGAACATCGCTCGTCTGCAGCTGCACGAGCTCGACCAGCGCCCACAGGCGCTGCATCGTCTGGACAATCGGGGCCACGACCGGCCCTTGAAGGCGCACGGCGAAGTCGACGCGCGGAGGCTTGTGCCCCGGCGTATTCATGTCGTCGATGAGATTGATGCCGCCGACGAACGCGATGCGCCGATCGACGAGACAAAGTTTTCGATGCAATCGCCGAAAGCGGTGCGAACGGAATTGCCACGGCGCAATCTCCGGCCGGTATTTCATCAGTTGCACGCCGCCGTCCGTCAACGTCTTTTGCAGACGCGGAGTCAAGTAGTGGCGTGCGCCCCAGCCATCGACGAGCACACGCACGGCTACGCCGCGGCCCGCCGCGCGCACCAGAGCGCCGGCGATCGCGCGGCCGGCGGAATCATCGGCAATAAGATAGGTTTCGAGCCAGACTTCGCTTTTCGCGCCGTCGATGGCGTGCGCCAGCGCGGGAAAGAACTCGGCGCCGCTGCGGAGGAGTTCAATGTGGTTGCCCGGCGTGAAACGGTTCATCGCGGGGCCGGCTGCTCGCTAGCGTCGTTTTCTAGAAAGCTCGAAGGTGGCCGCAAGCGCCGCGTGATCGGAGAACCGTGCGGCGGGGAACGCGCAATGGACGCGCGCATCCACGACGTCGAGTCCGCGTGCGTAAATACGATCGAGCCGAAATAGCGGCATGACCGCGGGATAGGTTCGCGCGTTGCGCCCCTTCATCGCCTCGAATACCTCGATGACGCCCAACTCATCGGTCAACGTACGATCGCCCTTGCGCCGCCAATCGTTGAAATCGCCGGCGATGATCAGCGGCGCGTTCTTGGGCACGGTCTCGCGAATGCGCTCCACCATCGCTTGAATTTGTCGCTGCCGCCCGCGCTCGAACAATCCCAGGTGGACATTGATGCAGTGAAGCGTGGCTCCCCGTTCGGCCAGTTTCATCTCGCAATGGAGCAAACCGCGATTTTCAAAAACATGCGCGGAAATATCCTCGTTTTCCTGCGCGATGATCGGAAACCTTGAGAGCATCGCGTTGCCATGATGCCCGTCGCGATAGACCGAATTACGGCCGTACGCGACCTCCTTCCACATCGTGTCCGCGATGAACTCATGTTGCGACTTGCCAGGCCAGTCCCGATAACGCCCCGCGTGGCGCTCATGCACACCTTGCACCTCCTGCAGAAACAAGACGTCCGCCGAAAGCCCATGCAGCTTCGCCTTCAGCTCGTGAATCACCATGCGTCGCGTCAGGTGCGAGAACCCTTTATGAATATTGAACGTGGCGGCGGTGAAGCGCATGGGGCGCGAAACGAAATGGCGGGGCCGCAAATGTTAGCGGTTTCCCGTCGAGTATGTGGAGGCGTAGGACAGTGCCCTACAGCTTGGTGCGCAAGACTCTATACACCGCGATAAGAGTCGTATCGTGGCTGACTGTAGACGCGGCGGCGTTCGTTCAAGCGGCCGAAATGGTCGTCGCGCGAACCCGTAAATACATCGGCACCGAATGCCAGCCCTCGTCGAAAAAATTTGCGTGCGTGTACGATGCAGCCGCTCAGGTTGAGCAGCGTCGGTTTCCCGCTGCCCGAGGGACCCGCAATCGCGAGGAACACGCTATCCTTGATGCTCTGGTCACGCCGCGGAGCGCCAAACCATCTGTTCGCCAAAGGCGGTATACTTCGAAACGTTGACGCGGCGGGTCAGGGGACATCGAATTCAGACATGGTGTCTGGCAATGGCTATTCTGTTACGCGTGGAATGTGCATACTAGGTTATAGATTCTTGACTTCTTGCGCAAAAATGCCGGACCGCATCGTGGCTGGGTGGTTTCTTCAGGCGCTCGCGTTCGTCGGGTCGGTCGCCGCAAGAGCGGAAGGGGGCCAAGCCCCCGCTGACGACGCCGTGGCGGTCTCCCCTTGAAGACGAAAATCGAGGCCTTTCGGGCAAGACTAGAACGGCTGCGTCGGGTCGGCGGTGCAGGCAGCGGGGAGAAATCACAGCATACCGCCGAGCTTGCCCAACCCGGCAAAAAAGCGTTTGCTCGATTGACGGATCTGGCCGATCGCGCGGGCTCACGCCACGATACGATCGTATCGCTCGCGCCACACCCGCACCCGATGAAGTCATTGTGCATCGAAGAGCGGGACTTCGAGTCGCCCGTACCAGATTCGGCGGTAAAACTATTCAAGATACGGTTTGCTGACAGTGCGGGCCGACGCCGGTCCGCGAGTTTCTTGGTGCAACGGCGCTATTCCTGGCGCGGTTACCACGTTCGAACCCCATCGGCGCAACACCACAATCGAGTCACCCTCTCGGCGTATGATGGCAACGATGTCGTGGCGACGATTTCCGTTGGGTACGACTCACAAAGCGGCCTTTTCGTGGGTGCTCTCTTCGCGTCCGAATTGCAGACCCTACGCGACCGCGGGGGACGAATCTGTGAGTTTACGAAGTTGGCCATCGACGAGACGATCAAGTCCAAGCCAGTTCTCGCGGCGCTCTTTCATATCGCATACATTCACGCTCGTCGAATTGGCTCCTGCACTGATCTAGTCGTCGAAGTCAACCCGCGCCACGTGCGGTTTTACGAGCGGATGTTGGGCTTTCACGCGCTCGGCGCCGCGCGCATGGACCCGCGTGTTCAAGCGCCCGCGACCCTGCTTCACCTCGAGCTCAGCCATGCCGAGGCTCAAATCGCAGAATTCGGCGGGAAGGTTGAGCTTGCAGCACAGGTTCGGTCGCTTTACCCGTATTTCTTTTCACCACACGAGGAGGCCGGCATCGAGCAGCGCCTGCGTGCCTACAGCTGAGTTTTCGACACGAACACCCGCCCGAGCTTGGCTTGTGGGCATGTTCGTCCATTGCGCTCGGCCTAGCTTCGATTGGTTCGGCAGTGGACGCTTATCCTGCTGCATAAAGATCGAACGTGCGTTCGCGAGTACGGAAGCGATCTTCCGGTGCGGTCGGAAACAACGACCGGGACGCGTCGGCCAAGCTGCACCGCGACCAATGGGTCTTGCTGAGTGGCCACGAATACAGCGCGGTGTTGACGCGAGGGGCGATCTTCCCATGGCCGGTGTTACAACGTCCAAGGATACAACTTGGACAACACTCGGCATGTAAAGCTACCTACCTACGGAACACGACACTAGCGGTGGCGCTCCTCCTGCCCCAACGCGTCGCGCTCGTTCTCGGCGGCGGCGGCCTCAAGGGCTTCGCCCACATCGGCGCCCTGCGTGCGTTGGAGGAGCGGGGGATCCGGCCGTCGCTGGTGGCGGGCACGAGCATCGGCTCGCTTATCGCCGCCGCGTACGCGAGCGGGATTGCGGTCGAGGACATGGAGCGGCGCGCCATTGCGCTCCGAAAAAAAGACCTGTTCCGCATCGACCATGTCAGCATGGTCACTAAGCGGATGCGGTCACCGGCGCTCTATCTCGCGGGACCGCTTGACGCGCGGGTGCGCGAGATCGTGCCGTCCACGACGTTTCGCAAGCTGAAGATGCCGCTGCTCGTGAACACGGTGGACTTGGAACACGGCAAGCAGGTGCTGTGGGGGCTGCCTGGGCTGCAGGACGTGCCGGTGGCCGACGCCGTCTACGCGTCGTGCGCCTTGCCGGGATTCTTCCCGCCGCGCGTCATCGAGGGGCGCACCTGCGCCGACGGCGGCGTCATGACCAACATGCCGGTTTCCAGCGCCGCGCAGGGGATGGACGCGGTGATAGGCGTGGATGTCGGCAGCACCAGCCTCGCGACCGCGCGCCGCATCAAGGATAGGGGGTTCGCCGCCATCTATATGCGCGCGGCGACGATGATGATGAAACACCTGCAGTCGGCGCAGCTTGCGGCTTGGACGGGGCCACCCCTGCTCCTGGTTCGGCCAGCTGTATGGCAATTTCACTGGTTCAGCTTCGCGCACACGCGCCAGATGATTCAGGCCGGCTACGAGGCCGCCGCGGATGCGCTAGACCGCGCCGGGGAAGCGTTTTCCGCCACCGGCGGCGTGTATCCGCGGCGCCGCATCGAGCTCAGCGTCGATCGCCAGGCGTGCACCGGGTGCGGGCTGTGTGCCACGCTCGCGCCGAACGCCATGACCATGGACGCTGACGGCAAGGCCCGCGTGATTGAGTCGCGCGTGGAATGGTCGCGCGCCGACGGCGACTTCGTGCACCAGTGCCCCGTCGACGCGATCAAGGTCGAGGTGGTCGATGGCGACCAGCCGCGTGTGACGATGGAACGGAAAACGGAGTCCGACGAGGGTCCCAGGGCGGCGTGAGCAGTCACTTCGCAATTGTAGACGCTCCGATGCTCGCACTCGCCATCCGGCTGCCCTCCGCGAACAATAGATCACGCTAACACAGCCGCGGTGGCCGGACGGAGGGCGAAACCCACCCTAATCCTCTTTGCGGTCATTCACATGCCGGCGCGTTAATCGTCCATGAAGATTCTCGCGATTGCGAATGCCCACGCCCTCGCGCACGTCACACGCCTGCTCGAGATCGCTAAGGTGTTACGCGCACGCCGTCACGACGTGATGTTCGCCGGACACGGCAAATACCTCCGAGCCGCAAGCTGGGACGACTTTGCCACCCATGAGTTGCCCTACATTTCGGTGGAAAGGGTAGTCGAAGCCGTTCGCAGCCAGAAGCTCTGGACGCTTTACCGCGAACCGGAGCTTGAAGGCTTCATCGCCGCCGAGCTCGCACTGTACAAGACCGTCCAGCCCGACCTCGTGCTGCTCGACAACCGCCCCAGCGCCCGCACCTCGGCCGATATCGCTGGGATCAAGACCGCGGCCGTCCTCAACGTGCACATGAGCAATTATCGGCTCATTCCCTTTTTCAGCTACAGCCAGCGCACTGGCGGCCTGCCCGGGACGGCGGCGGCAGATCGGCTAGAGAACGCCATCGAGCGCCAGATTTATGACCGTTTGGTCATGGGCGGCCTCAACGCCATTCGCAAGAAGCGCGGCCTCCGACGGCTCTACGCCTACGATCACGAGGAAGGCGATCTTAGCCTGTTGGCTGACATCCCCGAATTCAACCCGGCGGGCGCCTTGCCGTCTCACGCCTGCTATGTCGGCTCGATAACGTGGCACAACACCGTCCCAGCTCCGGCGTATTTGAACAGGCTGGATCCTGGCAGACCGACGGCCTATTTCACGTTGGGCAGCGAAGGGTTGGACGAACTCGTGACCCATCTAGGGGAGCTTGCCCGGCACGGCGTGCAGATGGTGGTGGCGACCGGTGCGGCGAATCTCGCCGGTACGACGGCGGCCGAAGGGGTGTTCCTCGAGCAGTACGTCAACACCGACGTCCTGCTTACCCATTGCGATCTGGTTTGCTGTCACGGCGGCAACGGCACGTTGTACCAGGCATTGACTCACGGCCTGCCGTGCATTGTGGTCGCTACGCACGCCGAGCAGCATTACGGCGGCAAACGCATCCAGGAGTTGGGGCTCGGCTTGAGCTTGACCCTCAAGCAATTACGGCGTTCCGGCATAGGCAAACTGGTCAATGTCGTGCGAGACGTCATCGCCAAGCCGGACTACCGCGTGCGGGCACAAGCATTCTCGCAACATTTCAAAGGCGGAGACAGCGCAATGCGAGCCGCCGATGCGATCGAGCAACACTTCCAATGAACTCGAGCACACCCGACTGCCCGACTACGCCCCGGTATCGGCTAGGGGCCTCGGTCACCCCGGTCGCCCTCCCGCACCACCACAGCGAGTCGGACAGTGCCAGTCACTGCGCTTACGCGCCCATGTCGGGCGCACCCAAAAAAAAGCGCAGCCGAAGCTGCGCTTTTTCTTCGAAGCAATGGCCTTTAGCTGAGCTTCCTGCGACGGCTCGTGGCAAACAGCCCCATCAGTCCGATACCCATCAAGGCCAATACGCCGGGCTCGGGCACAACAGCAGCGGGGGTACGGGCCAACTGATTCGATTTGAATTCGGCCAGGGTCAGCGTATACGTGCCCGCAGTCAAACCCGTTACCTGCAAACTGAAGGGCGTCAGGTTGAGAGCATTCGGATCAAAGCTGAATAGGTCGGATGTATTGTTGGTCGTCGTGCCAACGTTGATGTTCAGGCTCTGGCTATCAAATTCCGTACAGCTTGTGAAACCGCGAAATACGCAGTCAGTAGCGGCCGGGCCGGTCGGAGCAAAGTTAGCAAATCCAAGTCCACCCGTGTTTTGTCGCAAGGTGAAGGATGTGCTCAGATTCGCCTGCGCGCTGAAGGTGCCGGGAGATTCACCGAAAATCATTGCCGCCAGGTCCGGGTCCGCATCGAAATTCAGATTAAAGGTGGCGGGCCCGCCCCCTACGGTAAAGCTAATCGCAAACCCCGTGATTGATTGAATTTGCGAGGTGCCGGAGGCCTCGGTGCCGGTATTCAACAGCGATTCGGCAATGTTTTTAGTTTGGGTCGGCACACCATTCACAAGCTGCGCGTTCAGGATTTGTGAATCAGCATTCGCAAAGTCCCCCGTGAAGGCAACGACCGGTCCAAAGAACGTAAAATCACCGCCGGTAGTCGAATTATTCGGCCGTATAGTAGTAGATCCAGGCGCGTTGACCGCGGCAGCATCTAGCCGACCGATGGTTTGGGTGCAATTATTCGCGGCTGGTGTGCCCCCGCAGGTGGCGGCGCTGACCGCGGTATTGCCGTTGAGGGTCGCCACGTTGCTTTGGTTAAAGTCGAAGCGCGTTATATCCACGGCGCCGCCGTTCGGGACGATGCTGATCGTCAGGTTGCTGATACTCAGTCCCGCTGCCCCGTACACATACGCCGAAGCTTGACCAGACGCGCCCAACGCCAGTGTGGCACCCACTGCAGCCGCGATAACCGATTTCTTGAGGTTCATGCTCATCTCCTTGATTGCTTACCGTTCCGTGAACACCACTATCAGGCGGCCCGCGGCATCTTTGAAACTGTCCGTGACCCTTTGCGCCGTTACTTTAGCAATGCCCGTACCAGGGGGAAAAAGTATATAGATAACAATGAACTACGAAAAATTCGCCTATTTCTCCTTGGGCGCGAGCCGCAGGACTGTAAAAAAGTTCGACGGTCGCCTCGGCTTATCCGACTTGCGGCGAGAACCGGCTTGTAGTTCGCGGCTATCGGATTAGGCGGCATTGCGCTTTGTCCGCGGCGAGGATCAAAAAGATGCGCTGATGTCAAGCCAGGACTGTCCCGCACTGCGATGTCCGGCCTCCCCCGGGTGGGTGGGCAGGCGCATCGGGTGATCGCCTGTAAGATTTCTCGACTGAAGTCGCTTATCGCAGGCGTTTCGCCGGTACCCCTCCCCAGACTTCCCCCGGTCCGATTTGGGTGTCCTTCGGTACCACTGCGCTCGCCGAGACAATCGCGCCATCGCCGATGCTGACCCCGCACATAATGACGGCACTAGCTCCGATGGTAACGTTGTCGCCGACCCGGATGCGCGAGAGGGCAAAACGCGTGCCCTCTATGACGTGACAGATCAGGACGGCGTCATGGCCGACGATGCAATTGGCGCCGAACTCGGTGAGCGGGGGGTCGAGGAGCGTGCCGGCGCTGTAAGTATTTTCCCCCATCCTTGTACCAAGCGCCTGGTAAACCAGCCGCATTACGGGCACCGGTAGGAAGTGAGTGCGGATAAGGCTATTAAACAGCATCAAGTAGAAAAGGATATTGACTTGGGCGGCGAATTCCTCTCGAGATCCCTCAACCAAATCGCCCTCGCGGAGCGGCATGATCCACAGGTACAGCCGGTACACGGCAAAGCCGTAGAGGTAGACGAGCACGACCGCACCGCCCACAACGGTCACACCGCGAAAATCCCCAAGCGGCAACGTCCTCAGCAGCCCATAGGCCGTGCCGATCCCGAGGAACAGGATGCTGCCGAAAAGCAGAAAAAAAACCACGATCTGGGCGGATGTTATCTTGCGCAAGGGTTGTCTCCCGCTGGCGTGCCTCTTTGACACACGATTTCCGAAACGAAGGCCCGGAATCGTTGCCCGGCATCCACTTGTCTGAACCGTTCGCCCGCCTGCGTGGCCGCTTGGGTGTAGCTGGGGGTATCCAGCAGCTTGCGCACAGCGTCGCGCAGCTCGCGGGGGCGGACACGGGCGGCGCGCAGCGACCTGCCCGCTCCCAAGCGTTCGATGGCGCTCATGTTCAACAGTTGATCCATGTTCGAGCAGACACCCAGGACGGGGGCCCTGGCGTCCAACGCCAGGTAGGTCGTCAGGCTGCCGCCATTGCAGACGACCAGGCGGGAACGCCGGGCGACGCTGTCCAACGGCAGATAATCCGCCACGAACACATTGGCTGGCATGGCGGGCATATCCAATTCGCCTGCGGTGGCGGCGAGCACCGTAATGGGGAGTTCAGCTAGGGCGAGTAAGGCCTTCGGCAAAAGGGCGGCCCGGCCGGACGTGCCCAACGTGACCAGCACCACAGGCCTGTTTGCCGGAACGCGGCCCCACCAGTCGGGAAGTGGCTTTCGGGCAGACCACAACGGCGAGCCAAGATGGCGGTGGTTGGGGGGCAAGGCCCGCGTGGGCACCAGCTCGGGCACATCGGCATAGAGGGTGTAGTCACCCCAAGTGTAGACGGTTCGCAAGTCGGGTCCCAGAGGCGGTAGGTTGTACCGGCGACGCACCCGGTTAAGCGGTCCCGCGTGCAGAGCAAAGGCGATTGGCCGCGCCCAATCGAAAAGCCGTTGCGCAAGGGACACCCCCAGCACCCGGGTCATCGGCAAATCCGGGACGGGATAGACGATGTCAGCATAGGGACTCCAGTACACATTGACTACCGCCGCGTAGGGTATGCCGGCATGGGGAGCGCTGACCGCCAATGACAGTCGGAAGTCCCCGACAATGAGGTCAGGTTTGATTTCCCTAATCAGAGCGAGATCGTCCTCGACGTAGGCAGTGAGCGTTTCGACGTCGTACAGCGGCCTCCCTAAAGCGAGGGCTCGCGCGAATTTGGCAGAGGGGATCGATCGAATCGGATGAAACGCAAACCCAAACGGTGCTTCGAGGTGGGCATACCGGGCATCGGACGCCACAACGACTTCATAGCTGGACGCATCGAGCGTCTTGGCCAACGCCACGATTCGGGCGAAATGAGCAAGCGTGACCGACTCGGCAACAAGAAGGATGACCGGCCGGCATCGGGTTTGCATTACACTGGCTCACCTGAAACCAAAACCATAGCGTAGCGTGTGTTTTGTATCATGCGTCAACCGTTTTTCTCGAGCAGCGCTCGGAAGCCGCTGGCAGCGCAAGGGTAATGCAATCGTCATGGCCCGGTCCGGATTGCCCGGTTGGGCTTGACGCCGAACAGGCAGCCCCCGCTCTGCCAACTGGGTCGACTTACCCTGCGCTCTCCGAGATTTGGCTTTGCAGCACGCCTTTCCCGGTTGCCCTTTCTGGATTCGATGAAGTTTCGTGGCTAGCCTGCTGATCGCTGCACGCAACCTCTCCCGGAACCGGCGGCGAGCGCTGACGGCGCTCGTGACGGTGAGTGTTGCCGTCATCGCCATGGTGCTGGCAGACGGCTTTGCGCAGTGGATTTTCTGGGCCATGCGGGAAGGCACCATCCAGGGGCAGTTAGGCCACATCCAGGCCGTTCGACCTGGCTACCATAAGGCGGGGGCGGCTGATCCCTTTGCCTACGTCATCCCGGAAAATTCGCCCGAACATCAGGCCATCGAAAGCACTCCGGGCGTCAAGCTGGCGGCGCCCCGGCTAACCGTCACTGGGCTCGTGAGCCATGGCGAAACGACCATCTCGTTCCTGGCCGATGGCGTCGACCCGCGCAAGGAGACGGAGCTCAGCAAGGCTTTTCGCATTGTCAGCGGCACCAATCTTTCCGGATCCGACTCCAAGGAGGTCATTCTGGGACGGGGTCTGGCCCGAAATTTGGGCGTGGAACCGGGCGCCACCGTGGCCCTGCTCGCCAATACCGGAACCGGTAGCATCAACGCCGTTGAAGCCAAGGTGGCGGGTATCTTCATCACGGCCAACCAGACCTACGACGATGCCGCGCTGCGGCTGCCGATTGGACTGGCTCAATCGCTGCTCAGAGTGAAGGGCGCCCACGTGTGGCTCGTTTTGCTCGAGGAGACCGAGCGCACGGACGAATACCTCGCGCAGTTCCGCAGCCGCTTTCCGGAATCCTCGCATCATTTGCAGTTTGTCCCCTGGTATGAGCGTGCCGACTTTTACAACAAGACCGTAGCGCTATTTTCTCAACAGATGAACGTGCTGCGTGCCATCATCGCCGTCATCATCGTGTTGAGCATTTCCAACATGCTGATCATGAACGTTTTGGAACGCACCGGGGAGATCGGTACGCTGCTGGCGATCGGCTTCAAGCGCCGAACGGTCCTGCGACAGTTCGCAGTCGAAGGGCTGTTGTTGGGACTCGTCGGCGGTGTCGGCGGCGTGACCCTTGGCTTTGGGCTGGCGGAACTGATCTCCGCAATCGGCATACCCATGCCGCCGCCGCCGGGTATGGAAGAAGGTTACACCGGCGAAATCCGGGCGACGTTGGTCGTGCTGTCGAACGCTTTTCTGATCGCCTTCATTACCACCGTATCGGCGGGCCTGTACCCCGCCTGGAAGGCATCGCGTCTGGATATCATCGACGCGCTGCGACGCAATATCTAAATTGCCATGTTCACGCTCGCCTTTCGGAACGTCTTCCGCAATCGCGCGCGCACAGCGTTGACTCTGGCGGCGATCGTCTGCGGGGTGGCCGCCATCATTGTGAGCGGTGGCTTCGTCGAGGACGCTTTCGTGCATTTGCGCGAGGCTACGATTCACTCGCGCTTGGGACATGCACAGGTATACCGTGTGGGCTATCGCGAATATGGCGGGCGCGAGCCCTCACGCTATCTGATTGAAAAACCCCAGTCGCTCGTCGAAGCCCTGCGGTCTATTCCGCATGTGCAAGACGTGATGACGCGCGTGATCTTTTCCGGACTGGCCAACAACGGCCGCGCGGATTTGCCCGTCATCGGCGAAGGGGTGCAGCCCGACAAGGAGAACCGACTAGGCACGGCGATGACGTTTGTCGCCGGGCACCCTTTGGAGGACGCGGATCCATTCGGCGCCATTGTCGGGGAAGGGGTCGCCAATGCGCTGAAATTGCAGCCGGGCAGCCTGATCAACCTTACAGTGAGCACGCCGGAAGGAGCGCTGAACGTCCTGGAGTTCAAAGTAGCTGGGACCTTCCGCACGTTTTCCAAGGATTATGACGATCGCGCCGTACGCATTTCGCAAATCGCCGCGCAGGAATTGCTTCATACGCAGTCCGTCCATAGCTTGGTGATCTCACTGGACGACACCCGCCATACGGATGCTGCAGTGGCCGCTATTCAAGCAGCGTTCGGTGGACGGGGCTATGAGGTAAAGCCATGGCATGAACTGGCGGATTTTTACAACAAGACGGTGGCGCTTTACCGGCGCCAATTCGGCGCCTTGCAGGTCATCATTCTGGTCATGCTGGTTCTGAGCGTCGCCAGCACCGTGAATATGGTGGTTCACGAACGGACGGGTGAATTTGGAACGCTGCTGGCGTTCGGTTATCGTCCCCGGCAGGTCTTCCGGCTCGTGATGCTGGAAAACGCCCTCCTTGGCGTGGTCGGGGGGGCACTCGGAGTGCTGATCGGTATCGCCATTGCCGTCGTCTTGTCGGCCGTCGGCATCGAAATGCCGCCCCCTCCGGGATCCAGTGCTGCCTACACCGCCAGCATCCGGCTGGTGCCCTGGGTGCTGGGTGCGGCCGCCATCACGGGAACACTCGCCGCTATCGCAGCGGCAATTCTGCCCGGGCGGCGCGCTGCCCGCTGTGTTGTCGTTGATGCATTGCGACAAAACATCTGAATGGCTCGCGGTTACTTAGCCGGCGAGTCTTTTCAAATAGTCCTTGGTAAAGATCTTGTCGGGCAGATCGCGAAGCTTCATCGAGCTGTATTCCAACGTCGAGCGGTGGCCGTTGCGGAGGGCGTCCTCAATGATCAGTCGAGTCGGCCGCGTTGCTCCACCCAAGGCTTGAAAGTCGAGATAACGGCACGTTTTCAGGAGGCGCCCGGATACGGCATAGAACTCGGATTTAAGGGGCCTGTCGTTCCTGGCGTTAACCCAGAACAGTATGCGCCGGTAGGTGACCCACTGATCGACCGCATCGAGTTCCAGGACATGATAGGTCTCGCTGTCAATTTTTTCCTGGCGCAGAATTTTCGGCTCGTAGTCGCCGAAAAAATTGGCCCGCGCCAGATCGCCATTTGCTACCTGTCCGGTCAGGCGTTGCGAGAGCGGCAGACGGATCGGCTGCGTGAGGTTAGGCAGATAGGCCCAGAGGTCGCGATCGCGCATCAGTAGAATTTGGTTGCGGTCGATCTCCGGCGCGGTGGTCTGTACCAAGGTCTGGTTGTTTCCCTTGGATAGTATCCGATATGCCCGCGCCTCTGGCTCGGTGTCCGGCGCGGAGGTTGTAATGACAACATCGACCTGAAAGCCCTCGGACGGGAAGCGGATCCGATCAGCGCGCGCCAGGACCTCGCGCGCCTGACCGTCATCGGTTGTGGGATCGTTTGCATCCACCGCCGCCGATACCGTGAGCGCGGGGATCAGCATCAGCCAGACCGCCACCCACCATCGGGCGGGCAGCGGTCCGGAAAAACGTTTCCCTCCAGAATGGTTACACATGCGCCATCTTCGCTGGCTCGAGTCTGTGTTAAACAATTCAGCATTATAGGGCACGCATCGTTCCCCACCGCCCACTTCCGGCCTCTTCAACGGGTTGGAAGGGGCGGGGCCGCGAGCCCGGCTCGGGGATCTGACGCGCCAAGTACACTACAATGCCCGCGCGCCAATCGCCAGTTCTCGGTCCACTTGATTGGGCGGGTGGAGTCTATCACCCCCTTTTTGGCGCTGTTGGCTTAACAATGCCTCGACCCAAGGGCATAATTCTAAAAAAGTAAGAATCGATCGTCGTCATCAATGGGTACAACCTCGATGCTCTTCAACCTCGACAATCGGCAGCCCGCCGGGACCTACGGCGTGGTGCACAATGGCAAGCGAAGCGTCGCCCCGCAAGGGAGGCCCGGCGTCCGAAACGGGTATCGAGTGCGGGAAGATGAGGACTGCCTATGAGTCCGGCGATGCCCGGCCCGCCTGCCTTCCTGGGTGCAGCGGCAATCTCGACAACATGATCTCTCGCTCGCTGGCCCTTGCCTTTGCACTGGGTCTGTTGCTCGCGTCTCAACCTATGTTCGCTGCAAGCGATGCGAACAGCGATCCACCCTTGTCCCGTGCCGGCCTGTTCGAGGACGACGTACCGAAGGGGGAAAAGGCGGTCGATTCCGGCGTCAACTTGAACGGGTTCGCCGAGTTCAAACTTGCCTACACGACCCCCCACCCAGCCCACTGGTCCCGCGTGTTGACACGCGTGCAACTCGAAGCCACCGGTGCGTTCAGTCCGAATGTGAAATGGAAGTTGAGCGGGAGGGTGGACTATGACGCGGTCTATAGTTTGACCGATTTCTATTCGTCATCCGTCGCCGACAACGCACGTTTGAATTTTTTTGCCCGCGAGAACTATCTTGACGTCGGCGCGAATGAGTGGGACTTCCGGTTTGGGCGTCAGCACATCGTCTGGGGTGAAATGGTCAACTTGTTTGCTGCGGATGTGGTTTCGGCAAAGGACCTCCGCGAATTCGTGCTACCCGACTTTGCCATCATACGAATCCCGCAGTGGGCTGCCCGGGCGGAATATTCCAAGAACGACTTTCACGCGGAGTTAATCTGGATTCCCGTAGCGAGTTACAACAAAATCGGCGTGCCTGGCGCACAGTTCTATTCGTATCCGCCTCCCCCGCCCGCTGGATACGCGCAGGTTATCCTGGATGAGCAATTTCCGAACCGCAGCCTTGCTCATACCAACTACGGCGTGCGCCTTTCTCTATTGCGCAATGGCTGGGACGTGGCCGGGTACTACTACGGCAGCATGGACCAGAGTCCGACGTTCTACCGGAAGATCGTGAATGATCCCCAGCCCACATTCGTCTATCAGCCACGCCACGACCGGATTAACCAGGGTGGCTTCACCTTGGCCAAAGATTTTGGATTTGCCGTGCTGAAAGCGGAGACCGTTTATACCCAGGGCCGAAAATACAATGTCAACACGCTTGCGGTATTCGATGGGGTGGTCGAGCAAAACACATTCGATTGGGTCGTAGGACTGGACTTCAGCCTGCCCCAATTCCCAGACACGCGTCTTAACTTGCAGGGCTTTCAGAGGATTTACGGGAACTATGATTCCGGTATCTCAGCCGACAGGCTCGGATACGACAAGTACGAAAACGGTTACAGCATTTACGCCAGCACCCTGCTTGGGCAGGGTTGGGAGGGTTCTATGCTGTGGGGATCGAGCGTGAACCGGGCGGACGGGATGTTGCGCGTGGCACTCAATCGCACCTTCGACCGGAACTGGCGCATCCAGTTCGGACTCGACCGCTTCAATGGGTCTCCCCAAAGTCTGTTCGGGCAGTTCACCCACAGCAGCCGCGTCTATTCGCAGCTGTCCTACGCCTTCTAGCTTGCCCGTCTGCCGAATGGGGAGGGGAAGTACGACCTCAAGACCAGCTTCGGGCCGGCGATCGGGCCCAGGATAATGTCGGTACGTTCCCTTCACGGCGCAGCTTCCGCTCGCACCTGAGTATCCGGGTGCCCATTCGATCCTTCGGCTGTTATGCGGCGCCCTTCGCGCACTTTGGACCATTTGCTGTTGGCCCGCATCGCGAGCATCGCAATTTCTCCGTCTTCCACCTTCACCAGCCGGTCGGCCATTTTCATCACGCGCCGGTCGTGGGTGGAGAAGATGAACGTGGTTTTGAAGCGCCGGTTGATTTTCTTCATCAACTGCAGGATCTCCTGGCCAGTCACGCGATCGAGATTCGCGGTCGGCTCGTCGGCTAGCACGATGGCGGGCCGGATTGCCAGCGCTCGGGCAATCGCCACGCGCTGCCGCTGACCGCCGCTCAATTGATTCGGGCGGTGCTTGGCGAATTGGGTGAGGCCCACGATGTCGAGAAAATGCGCTGTCCGCCGCTGGCGCGCGGCTTTGGTCAGGTCGTCGCGCTGCAGAAGCGGATATTCGACGTTTTCGGCTGCCGAGAGTACCGGCAACAGGTTGAAGGTCTGAAAGATAAACCCAATCGTGCGCGCGCGCAGATCTGCAAGCTGGTCAGGCGTCTTGCCGCTCACATCCTGGTCATTTATGTAGATCTTCCCACGCGTCGGCGTATCGATACAGCCGATTAGGTTCAGCAACGTAGTCTTGCCGCTTCCCGAAGGGCCGGCGATCGCCAGGAACACGCCGCGCTCGATCGATAGCGTGACATCTTTCAGCGCAGGAACTCTTTGCTCTCCCAGCAGATAGTCCTTGTAGACGTGTTCGACGCGAACGACGCTCATAAGCACTCGAGTGGAGTTGGAATCATCGTCACCACCAGTTCTATGCCCGCCCCGGCGAAACCCCTCGTTATGCCCGCTATCGACCGCGGCCATTGCGAGTAGCGGCGCCCTTCGTTGCGAACGATCTCGAGAGCATCACTGCGATAGCGCGCTAAGCGCGCTAAAATTCGGATCAGGCGTCGACGCCGCCAGAACCTCGTTGCCACCGGACTGCCAGGACTGCCGAATTCGACAGGCGTCAAAGCTGCTTGAGAAGCGCTTGCGCGGCTTCGCGTTGTGGAAACTTCTGCTCGCTTGCGAGCAAGGACTCGAGTACCTTTCGGGCCTGCCCCTTGTCCCCGGATTTGGCAAGCGCCGCTGCCAAGTGATACTGGACCTCGGTACCCTTCGGGTCCATCGCGACCGCTTTTTGCAGCAGTTCTAGGCCGCGCCTAGTCGTGCCTTGCTCCACCAGAATCCAGCCTAAGGTATCGGCGATTACCGGCGAATCCGGCATGAGTTTGTAGGCTTGCTCGGCCGTATCGAGGGCGCGAGGGTCCTTCTCCCGCTGGTAGAGGTTGGCGAGGTTGTTAAGGACTATCGCGTTATTGGGTACCTTTTTCAGCACCAACTGGTATTGTTCGATCGCCAGCTTGTTCCGGCCCGCCATCAGATTCTCGAGGGCTAGATATTCCCATGCTCCGATGTCGTCGGGGTGGTCCTTCAACCACAGTTGAAGCTTCGCGTCGGCCGCCTTGGCGTCGCCGGCCTTGGTATGAGCCGCGTGGAGCTTGATCGCCACGAGCCCGTCCTGGCGGATCGCAAACGCTTTCTCGTACGCCTTTGCAGCATCGGTGTGCCGGTCCTGCGCTACGAACACGTCGCCCTCGAACATGAGTCCGGCTGGCGACTTGGGAGCAAGCTTCTGTAGGTCCCTCGCCAGCTTCAACGCCGCGTCCGGGCGTCCCGCGCGGACCTCCAGGCCGGTCAGAGCACCGACCGCTTCCTCGTAATCCGGCTTCAGCTGCACCGCTTTTTTCAGGCTCTCGGTCGCTCCGGAATAATCCTCGTTGCCGGCCTGAGCAAAGCCGAGCCGATAGTAGGCCACCGGCGATTTCGGGTACGTCGAAACCAGTTTCTTGTAGGTCGAGATTGCCTGGGACTTCTGCCCCCCCGCCCACTGGGCTTGGCCCAACAGATCGAGAATCTCGGGATCTTCAGTATGGAAGCGCTGCGCGTCGGTCAACTCCGCAATCGCCTTCGCGTAGTTCTTTGTGCGCACGTAGTGAGCACCGAGATTAAGCCGGGGACCGAGCGCTTCTGGACTCGTTGACTTGGCCTTTTCAAGCCAAACCCGGCTCTGATTTTCGTTGTCGTTACTGGCCTCGAGCTGCGCCATGCCCAGCATGGCGGAGACATTGTTCGAATCCTTTTCCAGTATCGTCTGGTACCGCTTTCGGGCGCCCGGGACGTCCTTTTGCTGAAGATCGAGCTGCGCCAGGTTTATGAGGACCCGGAAATCGTCCGGCTGCAGGCTCAACGCCTTTTCGAAGTTCTTGCGCGCATTGACGTAGTCTTGTTTGCCGACGTACGCCCCTCCCTGAAGGCTGTATCCTGCCGGATCGTTGGGCCTCGTCTGGGTCATCCTGATTGCCAGTTCCAAGGCCTTGTCGAACTCCTTGCTGGTCAGATGGCGCATGACCTGCTCCACCTCCTGCTGCGCCGGCACTGCGGGAGGCTTGGCCGCGGGTGTCAGCTCTATCAGGGTGGCGACCATGAACCCAGCCGGATGGTTCGCCGCGCGCGACGGCTCTGTTTCGCCTCTGCCAGCGTGGCGAAGATCGCCGTCGCGCGCACCAAGCGCGCCCTGCTCTACCTTACCAAGCTTGCCTTTTGGGGCGTTGTTAAGTTGGGGCATGGCAACGCTCTCGCCGCCCGTCCGGTGGTCGCGTCGAGCGTCCCCGGCGTGACTCTCGCCCCCCAGATTGGTGCCAGACCCAGGGGCAGTGAACACTGCAAACATTACGGCCGCGACCGATTGCGCCGTCCCAAAGTATGCAATTGATCGCGCCACGGTCATAGCTTACCCCTATATCAGGTTCAATTCATGCTGGACGGAGAAGCCTGCGCTTACCGTCGCGCGTATCGCCAAAAAGCTTTTGAGTCTGGTGTTTGAGCCATGGCTTGTCAAGATTTTGCCCGTGTCTCCGAACGAGGAACCCAGATGGCGTGGCGACTCCATGCACCAGGCTCAGTGCAAATTGTTACCGTACGATGACCGCGCAAGGTCTAGATATGGCGAGGCGCCTCGTCCACGATCAGACGGTTGAGAGGAAGTCGGAGTGACCTGCCCTTGACGGCACGTGCAGGTCCAATGCGCCCGAGAAACATGGTTTGGGCGACTTCGTCCGTCCCAAGCAGATCGTTCAGTCGTCGCGCAATTTCGCGTGCCGTCGCATCAGCACGCTGCACGCCTGTAAAGCGTCGCCGCTCACGCGCATAGCGTGCGAAGACAAGGGGTGTGTATGCCGGCTGCACCTGAAGGTTCTGCTGGGTTGCGGCAAGCCAGAAACGCTGGACCGCCCGCCCGGCAGCAACACGATCGGCCGCACTTTGCGGCTTGCCAGGTGCGACAAGCGCAAAGTGCGCACTGCACAGCAGACCCGGCAGGAAATCCATGACGAATCGGGGCAACAGCGTCCCCCCCAGATAGCGGTTGAAAAAGCTCACACGCTCCCAGCTTGACATCGCCCAACGCATTACGCCAAGGAGAAGGGGGTCGGCGCCCAGCGATGCGGCTGGCAAGCGGTCGTCACTCGTCGTACAGTTCCAGGCGATCACTGCTTTGTGAACCGAGTAGGCTTCGGGAATAGTCAATCGGATATGCGCGTTGCGTGCGTAAATGGCGGCCATCCGCCACCGATCCCGCCACGAATCGAGCCACACGACCGAAAAGGGCTCGACGGCGCACTCCAATGCGCGCTTCTGGTCGATCGACATCGGCGTTGGGCGCATCGGCCGGCGCTGAACCACCCGCTCCCGTATCGCCGATGCGAGGGGGGCCTCAATCAGAGTGGGGTCACCCTCCAGCGTCACCCGATACACAATGTGCCCGACTTCATCCTCGCTGGCGATCGAGGACCGCGCGCGATAGCCGAATCGGGTTGCTGCAAGCGACAACGTTTCGAGCAGAGCGCCGTGCGAAACCTGGCTCGCCCAGCCATCCAGGTCGTAGACAACGGCACGGCGAGTGTCGTATCCGTGGACGAGGATCTCGAAATCCGTTCGGATCTCGAATCGCCAAGGCTGGGTGTTGTCCCCGCTCGGCGCCCATCGCGCCAAGTCAAGGATTTGTTCGATTACGCGCATCGACGTGCATCACCGCCTGAATTGGCGGCGTGCGATCCTGATCATCAGACGCTGAATCAAGTTCGCATTGCCCCTGGGACGCCATGTCCGTTTAAGGCGATTGGTGTAGGCATCGAAGTGCAATCCCCACGGCGCCGCCAGGACCGGGCCGCGATTAAGAACGATTTTGAGCACCTGCGTTGCCGCGATCCCCGCACAGAGCTGACAGGCCATGATCGTCGAAGGGCCGCGCTGCTCATGAAAATTCACCTGCGATGGGTCTACAAGATAGCGCCGATGCAGCATCGCGGGCGAAACCCCCAGCAGAAATCGAATTGCCTTTTCAAGTTCGCTTGCGCCGCGGAACTGAAAATACTCTTCAAACGTCATGCGGCCCGGCATGAAGTTCAAGAGTGCGGCCCCCATGCCAATCGGGGCGACGGTGACCGCCGGGATTCCCTTCGCCGCACATGCGGCGAACGTGCGCTCACGGGTATCGAATGCGAAAAAGTCAAGCCCGTCGACATAAACGTCGACGCCATCGAGGAATGCGTCGAGATTGTCAACCGTCACCCCCTCATCGAACGTACGGATATCGAGCTCTGAGTTGATCTCGCGAACCATGTTCGCAAGGGTCTCGACCTTGGATCGGCCCAGGGTCTGCAACGTCGCACCAGCCTGGCGATTGAAGTTGACGAGATCGAACTTGTCAAGATCGGCGATCGTGAATCGGCCGATCCCGAGCCGGGCCAACGTGAGAAGATGAACGCCTCCTACGCCGCCCAGTCCAGCAATTGCGATTCGTGTGCCACGCAACGTCTGCTGCTCGGGTTCGGTTAGCCACCCAATGTTACGGGAGAACGCTTCGTTGTAATTGAACGCTGACACAAGATGTAACATACTGCTCTTACAGGCAATTGGCCAGTAGCACCTACTCTCACCAGCCGCGCCAGGTGACGGAGTCCAGGCCGAAGACGACCGGCTCAGGGTCGCGGTAGGTCAACAGCGAGGAAAGGCCCGCAGCGTTTGACCACACCCATCAACATCTCAACCCGAAGCACAGGATCGTCGCGTAGTTGACCGCGCTCTCGACGAGCCAGCGAGATTGGTCATTCAGGACTCACCGTGTTGCTTTCACCCTCGCGTTTCGTCTTTGGTGTCGGGAAAATTTACAGAGACGAGATGTTGGTCTAGGCCAAAATAGGCAATAGGTTATTAATCAATTCCCTACCTTTCTTGGTATACGATGTGCTTATACTCCAGTTGCAGCGACGCGCGGCGTAGCGATCTTATACGCGCACTTGTAATGTGACAGACGTAGCAATGGAACAAATTTCCATCAAGTCGTACTGCCGGATGTAACCGATATACGGAATTGATTGACTAACCGGTTTGTCCTATGCTTGATTTCCCGAACACGCAGTGTCAAAGAGTGGGCAAAAATGTCGAATCCCGCTGATCTCCCAAACAACCCGAGTCCTCCTGATCGCGACAGCGAGCTGAGCCCTCGCCGCGCGGATCGTCGCCGTCTGCTGCAAAGCGGACTGGCCGCTGCACCGGTCCTGCTGACCTTGGTCAGCCAGCCCGTACTGGGCCAGTGCACTACCGGGTCTGCCCTCGGGTCCGGCATCCACAGCGGTCCGATGCAACGCGTGGCCGTCTGCTCCGGGCTGACGCCGGCATTCTGGAAACAGCCACAGCACTTCAGTTCTTGGCCCAGCCCGTATATTCCCGAGACAGTCAAGGGCGTCGGCGATCGCCAGGCCACCAAGTTTCACCCGTGCTTCGCGGGATCTCAATGTGCCGGCAAAACTCTGCTGGAAGTGCTCGACCCTTCAACCGCGGACAGCGCCGGGTTGGCACGGTATATCGTGGCGGCGCTGCTCAATGCCCAAGCTGGTAGGACACCCGTTCTGACCGTGGGCGGCGTGAAGACCATTTGGTCCGAATGTACGGCGAAAGGCTGTTACGAACCGACGGCAGGGGTTAGGTGGTACCCTAGAGAAATCGTCGCGTACCTTAAGACTACTATGCCTTTGTAAGGGGCTCCGCCAATATGGGGTGCTGTCCCCATACTGGCTGCCACTCCCCTTACCGTGTCGGTTCCCGCATTACGTTGGCGCACCGTTCCCCCCGAGGCTTTGACCTGGCGTGACTGGAACGGCGATTTCGTCGTCCGCAACCATTCCAGCGGCAGCACGCATTTGCTCGGGCCGCTGGCGGGACGGGTCCTTCTAGCGCTCATGGCAATGCACCGCGCGGCGACGGTCGACGACCTCGCGGCCGGACTAGAAGCTCCCGCCACGATCGAAGAACCGGACTGGCTCGTGTCGATCGAGGCCGTACTCTCGGAGTTCGAACGGCTTGGGCTAGCTCTGCCGGAAGTGCGTTGATCGTTGCCGATCTGCCGCCTGCAGAGTTGCAACGTCAACTCGCGGGCCGGGGCATCCGGCTGCGGACCGGACCCGTCGTCACCGAAATCCGCTCCCGCTTGGCCGAAGTCGCGCAGGGCCTCGCGCTGCACTACGCCAATCATCCGGTTGAGGCGGAACGAGACTTCGCCGATTTCCATGTGCGCGTTGCGCCGCCCGCGACTCTCCGAAAGTGGCTGCGACCGCAGGTCCTGTTCGAGTTCGACGGTAAGCCGCCGTTTCTCCCGCTTCCCCGCGATCAGGCGTTTCCGTTACTCGAATGGGGCCTCAACTGGTGCGTCTCCAACCACTGCCATCAGTACTTGATTGTGCACGCGGCCGTGGTCGCTCGATCCGGGCACGCAGCGCTTCTGCCGGGCCCATCCGGCTCGGGCAAGAGCACCTTATGCGCCGCTTTAGTCAACCGCGGCTGGGTGCTTCTTTCCGATGAGCTGACCTTGATCGAGCCCGTCACCGGCAATGTCGTGCCATTGCCGAGACCAGTCAGTCTGAAGAACGCCTCGATCGAAGTCATTCGCAGCGCTTTCCCGAACGCGGTGTTCGGACCGGTTGTTTGCGATACGATCAAGGGATCGGTCGCCCACATGTCACCGCCTGCGGAGAGCGTGCGCCGTGCGCTGGAACCGGCACATCCGCGCTGGATCATTCTCCCGCGTTACGAGGCCGGCGCGGGCTCCCGCCTTTCGCACCTGCCGAAAGCGCGCGCGTTCATGCAACTGGCCGACAACGCGTTCAATTACAGCTTGCACGGTCGCAAGGGATTCGAAGCAATGGCGCAAACCATCGACGCTTGCGACTGCCATGAATTCACCTATGGCGCGCTTGACGACGCAATGACGGTTTTCGACGAGCTCGCGCGCAACGCATGACCCGCGCCGGTGCGGACCAGGTTAGCCGCGCGCTCAAGAATCCGCATGCGCTTCCTGGATGGACGCTCTCCGACTGGGATGCGCTTGTCCGTCAGGCGCGCCGCGCGAACTTGCTGTCCCGCGTAGCCGTCGACCTAAACGATCTTGGCCTGCTGCAAAGTGTTCCGGCTGCGCCGCGAGTTCATCTCGACGCGGCGCTCATCGTCGCACAGGCGCAGGAGGAAGCCATCCGGCGCGAAGTCGCCTACGTTCGTACGGCGCTCATCCGTTGCGGTATCGACATCGTTCTCTTAAAAGGCGCGGCGTATCTCATGGCCGGCCTGCCGGCAGCGCGCGGGCGCGTATTTACTGACGTCGACATCCTCGTCCCCGAGGCCGCGCTGAATGAGGTGGAAGGCGCGTTGATGCTGCACGGCTGGGCGACAACCCACCACAACCCCTACGATCAACGGTATTACCGGCAGTGGATGCACGAGTTGCCTCCGCTGCGGCATATCACGCGCCTAACGGTGCTCGACGTGCACCATGCGATCTTGCCCCCTACGGCACGCCTGAAGCCCGATTCCGCCAAATTACTCGCCGCGGCACGGCCGCTAGCGTCGGAGCCGCAGCTCAAGGTGCTCGCGCCGGTCGACATGGTGCTGCATAGCGCGACGCACCTCTTTCACAACGAGGACTTGAGCAGCGGTCTGCGCGACGTGGCGGATCTGGACAGTCTACTACGCGACTTTGGGCGCGAACCCGCGTTCTGGCAGGATCTCGTGGGACGCGCACATGACCTTAACCTGACGCGCCCGCTGTACTACGGACTGCGCTATGCGCGGCACTTCCTGGAAACCCCCGTGCCCCCGGAGACGTTGCGCGCCGCGGAAATCGGGCGTCCGGCGCGATGGCTGCAACGCGCGATGGACGCCTTGTTCGCGCGGGGATTGCAACCTGATCACCCTGATCTAGGCGATCGGCTTACGCCGCTTTCCCGCCAGTTGTTATTCGTTCGCGCCCACTGGCTGCGGATGCCGCCGCTGTTACTCGCGCGCCACTTGACGGTCAAGGCGTTGCGCCGGGATGAAGAACAAGCCACGTAAACCGGCTGTGAGACCAGAAACATGAGCGGAAACATGGGCGACTTGCGTGGCCCTCATCCGACACGGGTAAGGGCTTCCGACGCGTATTTTAGTTTGCCGTGCGCAGCAGCTCCTGCAGGAATTGAACGGGCACGGCGAAACTGATGCCGGAGGGCTGGCTCAGCGCCGTCTCCTTGGTGCCTTTGACGAAGACCATATTCATGATGCCGATAACAGCGCCCGTTTCGATGTCGTAGAGCGGGCTGCCGCTGTTGCCCGGGTAGGCGGTCGCGTCGAGCTGAAAGACCGGAAAAGCCCCGCTCTGCAGGCGCCGGATCAGGCGTTCGTCGAGTTGTTGTGCCGTTGCGCTCGGTAGTGCGATTGGTGTTATCGAGGCAATCATCCCGCGATGGGTGACTGGAAAAAGGCCAAGCACGCTGCCGATTGGAAACCCGGTGAAAAGAGCCGTCTGCCCCTCGCGCACAGTGGCAGGATTACCCAATCGCATCGCCGGCAGCGGTGCCCCGGTAACCCGCAACAGGGCGAGATCATGCTGCCGGTCGATGGCGACCGTCTTCGCCTCGCGCGGTTGTGGTCCGCTGCCTTCGACTCCGGCGATCATGACCATGATCGATTCCAGGCCCTCGGTCTGCAGCGCTTCAGGCAGGACGTGCGCATTGGTAGCGATGAGCGTGCCGTCGCCGACGGCGAAGCCAGTTCCGCGAAACGCGAAGGCGGGGCTGCGCGTTTTCTGGAAGGTCCCCACAGCGACGATCGAGGGTTTCACGCGCTCGATCGTCTCAGGCATGCCGGCCCACGCTGCGCCGGCACCCGTCTCCAGCAGGCCTAGCAGCGCGCCGGCGGCAAACAGAATCCGGAAGGCGGAAAACGGCAACTTCACGTGCCTCGGGTTCTCCTCATTGCACCCTCATTGCACCCTCATTGCCTTTCACCACGCGTATCCGCGAAAGTTCCGGCGACGGTTCGGTGACGCTGGCATCGAACGAATGATGAGGGTTCTTAAAAAATCGCATGATGTGCTTCACGTATGCGCGAGTCTCCGCGTACGGAGGGACGCCGCGGTAGCGATTGACAGCACCCTCCCCTGCGTTGTACGCGGCCGCGACGAGCGCCACGTCGCCTCTGAAATAAGCGAGTAGCCAGCGTAGATACGCGAGCCCGCCGCGAATGTTCTGGATCGGGTCGTATGGCTTCTTGACGTTGAAGCGGGCGGAAGTCTCCGGGATGAGCTGCATGAGTCCCTGCGCGTTCTTCGGCGAACGCGCTTTCGGATCGAAGTTCGATTCGGCGCGGATGACCGCTACGGCGAGCCGCGGATTCACTTGGAAATCGGGAGCGAGCTTGTACACCAGGTCGAAAACAATCTGCTCTTGTGGCGTGGTTGCGATGAGCTTCTCGTCGTTCCTTTCGGCTTCCTTCGGCGCAAACGCCGCGAGATAGTCCTCTTCGGGGTCCGGTCCCGGTGGATCGCGCATACATTCCGGCTGATCGGCAGTTGATTCGCCAACGAAACGCAGCATCGTTTTTGCCTGCGTGTGACCCTGGTCGGCTGCCATTCCGAAGAACAAGGCGGCCATCGAGTCGTTGTGGGGCAAGCCTCGCCCATGCGCGTACATCCAGCCCAGGTTGAACTGCGAGTCGGCATCACCGAGTCTCGCGGCTTCGCAGTAAAGTTCAAACGCGCGAAGGGGATCGCGGCGGACACCCTCCCCATGCTCGTAGGAGCGGGCCTCGGCGCGCAACGCGGCGAACTGGGCGAGCTGCGACGGATCGATTTCCGCCCGGGCTCGCGACGCCGGCAACAACAGGATAAGTAAGAGCGTCGCGAGAATTGCGCCGCGCCTCCGGTAAGACGAGTTCATCGTCGCATTCTTGCTTTTCATCGCGTCGAACCAATAGCCGCGCGCTGTGGAACAATGGCGTCGGCACCGAAGTGCGCGACATACCAAGGCATGGCCGCGCGAATTCCATCGGTCAGGGAGTGGGTCGGCGCGTATCCCAGTAGCCGTTGCGCCTTTGCGATATTCGCCTGCGAATGACGCACATCGCCCGGGCGGAAATCGTGGTACACCGGATTCACGGATGCGACGCTCGGAACGAACTGCGCGAGTTCGGCGCGCAGCAACTCGAACAGCCGGTTGAGTGACGTGCGATCGTCGACTGCAACGTTGTAGACCTGATTGATCGCTGCCGGATCCTCGGTCAACGCGGCGAGCAGATTGGCCTGCACCGCATTGTCGACATAGCAGAAATCCCGACTGGTTTCGCCGTCGCCGTTGATCGCGACGTCCTCGCCCAACAGCATAGCCCGCGTCCAACCGGGAATAACCGCCGCGTAGGCACCTTGCGGGTCCTGGCGGGCCCCGAATATATTGAAATAGCGAAGACCGATCGTCGCAACTCCGTAGCAACGTGCAAAGACGTCGGCGTAGAGCTCGTTCACCAGCTTGGTGACCGCGTAGGGGGACAGCGGCCGGCCGATTGCGTCCTCGACTTTCGGCAGTCCCGGATGGTCGCCGTACGTCGAGCTGGAAGCGGCGTAGACAAAGCGACTCACACGGGCGTCGCGCGCCGCAACCAGCATGTTCAGGAAGCCATCGACGTTCGCGGCATTCGTCGCAATGGGATCGTTGAGCGAACGTGGCACCGAGCCCAATGCCGCCTGATGCAATACGATATCGATGCCGCTGCACGCATCTCGGCAGGCATTGATATCAACAATGTCGGCCTCGATGAACCGATGGAGATTCCATTGCGCGGGGGTCACCGCCGCGCGCACTTCGTCCAGGTTACGTCGGTGGCCAGTCGCGAAACTATCCAGGCTCGCTACCGTCTGGTTATTTTGGAGCAATTGCTGCGTCAGATGTGAGCCGATGAAACCGGCGCTGCCGGTGACGAGCCAGGATCGCGGCGTTACCGCCAACCGTTGGCGCAGCGGATTACTTACGGACAGGCTCATCGTCGAGGGCATCGGGTACTTAACGCTTAGAGCCGCCAAACGGTGACGCCGTGTTCCTTGAGGGCAGTCGCATCGAACATGCACTTCACATCGGCGACAACGCCCCGCGGCAACAGTTTGCCGACGTAGTCGGCGGTGGCACGGTCTTTGAACTCGCGATGCGCGACCGCGGCGACGATCGCGGCACTTTGCGGCAGGCGGTCCCACGCTATCAGTTCGATACCGTATTCCTGCAATGCTTGTTGGGCATCCGCCACGGGATCGTGGACATGGATGCGGGCGCCGTACGATTCGAGCTCGCGGATCACGTCGACCACCCGCGAATTGCGCAGGTCGCGGCAATCTTCCTTGAAGGTGAGCCCGAGCACGATCACCGGGGCATCCTTGACCTGCCAGCTATTGCGCACCAGATGCTTGACGGTTTGTTCGGCGACGAGCTTCCCCATACCGTCGTTGATACGCCGGCCGGCGAGAATGACTTCGGGGTGATAGCCGAGCATCTCCGCCTTGTGCGTCAAATAATAGGGGTCGACGCCGATACAGTGCCCGCCAACCAGACCGGGTCGAAACGGCAGGAAGTTCCACTTCGTCCCGGCCGCCTGCAGAACTTCCGACGTATCGATGCCGATGCGGTCGAAGATAATCGCCAGCTCGTTCATCAACGCAATGTTCAAGTCCCGCTGCGTGTTCTCGATCACCTTGGCGGCCTCTGCGACCTTGATGCTCGACGCACGATGCACGCCCGCCGTCACCACACTCCCGTACATTTGCGCGACACGCTCCAACGTTTCCGGCGTGTCGCCCGAGACCACCTTGGTGATCTTCGTAAGCGTGCGCTCCCTGTCACCCGGATTGATTCGCTCCGGCGAATAGCCGACGAAGAAATCCTGCTTCCACGTCATGCCCGAACGCTCCTCCAGGATAGGGACGCAAACCTCCTCGGTCGCGCCCGGATACACGGTGGATTCGAACACGACAGTCGCACCGCGTTTTAAATATTTGCCGACGGTTTCCGACGCCCCAATCAACGGTCGCAAATCGGGCTGATGGGCGTCGTCAACTGGCGTCGGCACGGCGACCACAATGAAATCGGCTTTGGAGAGCGCGGCTGGATCATTGCTAACGGTAAGTTTTGTTGCCCCGCGGAAATCCTCTGCGCACACTTCTCCACTAGGGTCGACGTGCCGGCCATAGCTTGCAACTTTTTGCACCGAGAGATCGAAACCGATGGTTGCGAACGTCTTGCCGAATTCAATGGCCAAGGGCAGACCCACGTAGCCCAGTCCGACCACTGCCACGGTGGTCGTGTTCCTTTCAATTGTGGCAACAGCGAATTCTTCCAAATCGCCGTTACTACCGACACCGCTCCGCCGTTCCTGCGCACGCGGCAACTCCGCCGGGGCGCATGGAATAGCGAAGGCCGGGCCGGTCATTGGTGGACCCCCACGCTTGCGGCTCTCGCCGCTGCGCTGCCCCCAGCGGGGGCGCAATTCGCGCCTAGGGGCGGCCCGGCGGCGCTCATTGATCGCTCACAATCAAAGCGCCTTCAACATCTGGCTCACTTCGGTCTGGGCGGGGAATTTGTCACCGAGCTTGGCCAGTTCCTCGAGTTCTTTTTTCGCGGCATCCTTTTGTCCGGCCTTGAGAAGTCCCTTGGCAAGGTTGAAGCGAATGGTGGGCGTCTCCGGCGCTTGGGTTGAAGCCTTCCGCAGCAGTTCCACGCCGCGCTCGGTGGCACCCTGCTCTACCAGCAGCACCCCAAGCGTGTCCATTATGGGTGGCTGATCCGGAGCGAGCTTATTGGCCGTCTCCGCGTAATCGAGCGCTTTCGGATCCTTCACCTGGCCTGCTACCCAAGCGAGATTGTTGAGCCACGCTGCATTGTTGGGTTGCAACTCAAGCAGTGCTTGATAGTGCCGAATCGCGGCGGGATAGTCCTTCTTCGCCAATGTCAACTGGGCCAGATAGGCTCGGAAGACACCGTCCTTCGGATGCTCTTTGGACCATGTCGCCGCGAACTTGTCCGCTTGGGGTTCAGCCACGGTGCGCAATACCAGGTGCAGTTTTGCTGCGACCTCGCCGGTCGCTCCGTGCCGTAAGGCCGCCCGATACGCGGTGGCGGCCTCCTTCCATTGCTTCTGAAAGGAGTGGATGTCGCCCTCGAAGACAAACCCGTTAGGGTGCGTGGGCTTCCGCTTTTGTACATCGCGCGCGAGGGCAAGTGCCTCCTCGACGCGGCCGGCGCTGACTTCGATTGCAATGAGAGCGCGTTGGGCGCCCACCAGATCCGGCTTGAGCGCGAGGGCCTTGCGCAGACTTCGCCGTGCGGCGTCGTTATCCTTTGCGGCAAGCTGTATCTGAGCCAATCGCATCAGCGCCTGCGTCGAATTCGGCTGGACCTTGACCAACCTGCTAATAGTCGCGAGTGCGTGGTCGATATCACCCGCGGCTTGTTGAGCACTTCCCAGCGCATTCAGGATTTCTGGGCGGTCGGGCAGCGCGGCGACGGCCTCCTGCGCGGCAATGACCGCTTTCTTCGAATCCTTGTTCCGCAAATGGAGACCGATTAGAACCAACCGGGGGGAAGGCTCGACCGGGTTCGCCGTGATCGCTTTGCCGATCAATGCAGCGACTTCTTCAGCCGAGCCGCCGCTCTGGGCGCGCAGTTCCGCAATTGCCAGAAGCGCCTGTACGTTCTTGGGGTCCTTGACGAGCATTGCCTCGAAGCGCTTTTTGGCATCGTCCGGTCTCTTGTCCTTGAGATCCAGTTTCGCCAGATTGGCAACTGCCGGAAAAAAGCTGGCGTTGAGCGTCAGCGCGCGCTCGAAACTCCGACGCGCCGCAGCCTCGTCGCCTTTGCCGATCAGGGCGGCGCCGCGCAGGTTGTGGGGTACGGCACTCTCAGGCTGCTTCTTCTCTAACACTTCGATCGCCGCCAGCGCCTTGTCGAAGTCATGCCGCCGCAAGTTTGCCGCAACCAATGCAAGGTCGGCACGAATGCCCGTGTCGGTGGCCGCCACCTGTTCGAGCTCCCGAAGCGGGCGATCGATTTCGCCGCCCGCCAATTGGCTCACCGCGCGCGCCGTGCGTTTGTTTGGATCTTTCGGGTCGAGGGTCGCAGCCTTTTCAAAGTAGCGCGTGGCTTCGGCAACATCGCCGCTTTGCATGTACACCTCACCGGCGAGCGCCATCATATTCGAGTCGTTTTCCGCGGTTTCCAGCACCGGTTGCACCGCTTCCAGCGCCCTCTCCGGCTGGCCGCTACGAAGATAGCTTACGATCAGCGCGCGTCTTGCCAACGACTGGCCGGGGATCTGCTGCAAAACTTTGAGAAGGTTCGCCTCGGCTTGGGCGTAGGATTTGAGTTCGATTTCAATGACGCCTGCCAGCAGCAGACCGGGGAGATAATCGGGAGTCAACCGGAGTTCCTGCTGAATCGCTTCGCGCGCCGCGGCGAAGTCCTTCTTCTGATACGCAAGCAGCGCCTGCAAATACAGCGTATTCGGGTGCTTGGGCGCGACCTTTTTCATCGTCTCGAGCTGCTTCGCCGCCTCGTCCACCTTCCCCTGCTGGCTATACTGCACGACGATCTGCGAATGCGCCGGCAGGAAATCGGGCTTGACTTCGACCGCGCTGCGGTAGGCGGCAAGCGCTGGGTCTGACTGCCCCTGGGCTGCCAGGATGTCCCCCTTGAATTGCCAGGCTTCGGTCAGCTTCGGTGCCGAAGCAAGCGCCGTCTCCACGATGGCGAGCGCTTCCGGTAACTGTTCACGAGTGCGCGCTTTGAGCCGTGCTTGACCCAGCAGCGCCGGCGGGTACCCCGACTTTTCGGCGAGCGCTGCGGCGAACGCGGTACTGGCTGCGTCGCGGTTGCCGAGTGCCAAGTGCGCCTGGCCCAAGGTCGTCTGCAAATCGGCTTTGGCGTCAGCGGGGGTCAACTCAGTTTTGCCGAACTCCGTGATGACTTTTTTGGACTCGCCGCTCAAAAGCATGGCCCGCGCCAGCGGCGGAATCACGTCGTCAGGCGAGTACTTGAGGTCGCTCGCTTTTCGAAGCTCCTTTTCCGCCGCTTGCACTTCACCCAGTTCGAGCAGCGTCTGGCCCAGCAGGTAGCGCGCCTCCGCCAAATCGGGATTCTTCTGCAACGCGTTCCTGAGTTGAATCACCGCAGCGGGGCGGTCGTTCCTGGCGAGATAGTCCTTGCCCGAGGCAAGCATCGCCTCCGGTGTTGCGCCGCTGCAACCCGCCAGCAGCGTCACGACCAGCAACGCCCATGCGGCTTTCCTGCCTATCGCGTTTGGTACCTTCATGGCTTTCCTTCTAGTTGTGACCAGTGTTTACGGACTGGTCACTTAAGCCCTAGCCGATGCATGACGTCGTAGAGCGTCGGTCGACTGATGCCGAGAATTTCGGCGGCTTTGACGATATTGCCGTTTACTCGGCCGAGAACGGTGATGACCGCGCGCTTTTCAGCTTCTTCGCGCACCTGGCGCAAGTTGAGCGAGGCAAGATCGCCGTCGGATTTCGTATCGAGACCAAGGTCGGCGGCGGTGAGCTGGTTGCTTTCGGCCATGATGACCGCGCGCTTAATGCAGTTCTCCAATTCGCGAACATTTCCGGGCCAGGCGTGCGCCTCGATCGCGGCTACGGCATCCTGCCGCAGTACCATCGACCCGCGCCGCTGCTCGTCCGCGAAGTGTTGCACAAAAGCATGGGCCAGTAATGCCGCATCGCCTTGACGGGCTCGAAGCGGCGGAACGACGACAGCGATTTCCGCGAGCCGGTAAAACAGGTCTTCGCGGAAGCGCCCTTCCTTGATCAAGGCTTTCAAGTCCTGATGTGTCGCACAGACGATGCGCACATCGATCGGCACCTCGTCTCGTCCGCCGACACGCTCGATGACCCTCTCCTGGAGAAAGCGTAACAGCTTTGCCTGGAGCGACAGCGGCAGATCGCCGATCTCATCCAGCATGAGCGTGCCGCGGTTGGCCGTTTCGATTTTGCCAATCGTCTGCCGCGCCGCACCGGTAAACGCGCCCTTCTCGTAGCCGAAGAGCTCGCTTTCGAGAAGCGTATCGGGAATCGCGGCGCAGTTGATGGCAACGAAGCGTTCGCCGCGGCGCGGCGACAACGCATGCAGCGCGCGCGCCAGCAGCTCCTTGCCGGTGCCGCTTTCGCCCAACAAAAGAACAGTAGCGCCCGAGCCCGCCACTTTCTCGATGGTGCGGCAAATTCGCAGCATTTCCGGATCGCGGCTAATGAGGCCCGTGAAGGCATCGGGCTGGCGCATCGACTGCAAGCGCCGGTTCTCCTGCTGCAGGTCGTGTAGGCGAAAGGCTCGGTCGACCGTCAACGCAAGCATTTCGGGTTCGAACGGTTTCGCGAAAAAGTCGTAAGCTCCGAGCGCAATCGCGCGCAGTGCGTTACTGCGGTCATTCTGGCCCGTCAGCACGATGACTTTGGTATCCGGAGCCAAAACAAGAAGTTCCTCCAGTAGTTTAAAGCCCTCGGTAACCGAATCCGGATCCGGCGGCAAACCCAGATCCATCGTCGCCACCGCAGGCTCATGCCGGCGTACTTGCGCCAAGGCACTTTCGCGATCGGCGGCGGCAAGCGTTTCGAACTTGTCGAATGCCCAGCACATCTGTTTTTGCAACGACGGGTCGTCCTCGATAATCAACAATGGCCGTGCGGTATCGCTCATGCCGCCTTCTCCGTCCCGGTGGTCGGCATCGCCGTATGTGCATCGAATAGCGGTAGCAGCAGCCGAACGCACGTGCCGACATCGGGTGTGCTGTCGACCAGCACACGCCCCCCCAGTTCCTGCACATACTGGAAGCTTTCGTAGGCGCCGATGCCCATCCCACCTTTTTTCGTCGTGTGAAACGCCTTGAACAGGCGTTCTCGGACGAATTCCGGTGTCATGCCGTGACCGGTGTCACCGACTTCGACCATCGCCTGCTCCTCCTGCCGCCCGAGCTTGATCCATACTCGGCCGCCTTTGCCGGTGGCGTCGATCGCATTTTGCACCAGATGTCCGATCACCCGTTCGAGCCGGTCGGCGTGCCCGGTTGCCGCGACCCTGGCCAGAAGTTCCAATTCAGGAACCGGCTCCTGATCGGCCTTCGCGCGCTGAATGCGATCAATCACCGCGGCTAGATCCACGCCATGCGGCGCATCCACCGGTGTCGAGCCTTCGCGCAACTGCATCATCAGTTGCTTCATCCGGTCCACTGAATGCTCAACGGTCATGAGCATATCGCGTTGGAACTCCGGGTTATCGCGATGGCGTTCGGCGTTCTTCTGCATCAGCGATAACTGGCTGACGATGTTTTTCAAATCGTGTACGACGAATGCCGACATCCGGTTGAACGCGTCGAACTTGCGCGCCTCCATCAATGCGTCGGCTGCCTGCATCTGTCCTAAAAAGCTTGCCGCCTGGCGTCCGGCGGTCTTGAGCAGATCATTAACCTCCCAGTTCACATCGATGTGCGTGCGCGCAGTGGTAAGCACGACGAATCCGATAAGGTCATCGCTGATGCGCAGGGGAACGATGAGCCAGGCGTCGGGCACTTGCGCCAGCCATCGCGGAAACTCGAGGTTGCGATAACGCTCCGGCGACATGCGGAACTCCTCGAGATTGATAACCCATCCGCTGTCGGCCAAAAAACCGCAAAAGCTACCATCAGCCGGCTCCGCCACCGGGTTCGCCGGTATGTTCCAGCGCGCGCTCTGAGCAAATTGACGGCCCGAGCCGTCCTTGAGCCATAGGCCCCCGGCCGGGCTTTCGACCATGTCGGCCAGTCCTCTGATGACGTGCTCCCCCATTTCCAGCTTTCCGTCATGCGACGAGAGCGCCTGCGTAAAGCGCAACCACTCGTCGCGATAGTCGTACCGGTAAGTGAAGAAATGTTTGCTGACCATGACGCGCAGCTTGGCCCGCATCGAACCTGAGATGACCAGTAGGCCGAGTAGCAGCAGGGCGGCAAACAAAACCGCCACCTGTAGCGCGCGTCCCCATTCGCCACCGAAAAAACGCGCGTAATAACCGGCCCCCGCCATCATCAGCAGGTAGACCCCCGTCGCCATCAGCGCGGCAGAGTGAAAGACGACCCTGCGCGATAACGCGATCTTGAGCGCCCAGTCGCGGTTACGTATGGTTGACACGGCCACCAACGGCAACGCCAGCGCGTAGACGAAGCCGCGAACGCTAAAGACATCGGCGTCGATTTGATTGAACAAGAGCGCCTCGGCGAACAGGTAGATGTCAAAGATGAATGCGCCGGCAAGGCCGACGCACATCGGCTTCAAGTTCCAGCGGAAGTCTTCCGGAACGTTCCGAAACAGCTGCTCGACCAAAACAAGACCCAGCACCGCCGCGGTGAGCGCACCGATTAAAGCAAGGCGTCCAGGGTCGCCGAATGCTTCGAGCCGCAATGCGAGCATGCCCTGCGCCAGCAATCCCGCTCCCACCAGAATCGCCGCCACTGGGGCGAGCCACGTGGTGCGAGGCTGCTGCCCCGCCGCGGGTTCGGCGTCCGGTCGGTGGATCAAAGACAGCAGAAACGCAAACCAGCCCCCCATCCGCAGCACGTCGAATAAGCCGCCAATCGCGAGCACCGCGGGCACTTGCGAAAGCGCGAACGCCAGGCCTAAAAAACCCCAAACAGACGTTAACGTCAGAGCGGCTAACAACGCCCGGCGTCTTAGGCTGGAGGGGCCGGCGATGCCTATTCGCAGCGCGAAAAGCGCGTAACCGACGCCGGCCAGCCCATAGCTCCAGGCGGTAACGGTATTGAGAGAGGATTCCATAAGGCGGGGTTGGCCAGATCAGTCGGGGCGAGTCTTCGCAAGTCGGGACCATGCCTCGGCGTCGTCCCGCCGGGCTTGCAGGCTTGGCGTCGCAGGTCGGTCAGACCGATCCCGATTCGTCGTTCGCGCGACGTTCGAAGTTGCCGCCCCGTGGCGTTTAGCAACTCAATGCACGCCTTTGGCCGTCAGCACGACGCCGATGGTCTCGAACAGAACCAGGATGTCCAGGAACAGCGTATGGTTTTTAACGTAATAAAGATCGTACTGCAGTTTTTGCACTGCATCATCCACCGATGCGCCGTATTGATAGCGAACTTGCGCCCATCCGGTGATACCGGGCTTGACGCTATGGCGCGCACCGTAGAAGGGAATCTCGCGCGCCAGTTGATCAACGAAGAACGGCCGCTCAGGCCTGGGGCCGATCATGCTCATGTCGCCTTTTAGCACGTTGATGAGTTGCGGTAGCTCGTCGATGCGGTATTTGCGTATCACCCGGCCGACACGGGTCACCCTGACGTCGTTGGACGTCGCCCAACGCGGCGTCCCATCGACTTCGGCATCTGTGCGCATGCTGCGAAATTTGATGACCCGGAATATGCGCCCACCCAGTCCTATCCGCTCCTGCCGGTAGAGTACGGGGAAGCCGTTTTCAGCGGCAACGAGCGCTGCGGTCACGAGCATCACCGGCGCGCTGATGACCAGCAGTGCAGCCGCGGCGGCAATGTCAACGACTCGTTTAACGAACGTTCGCGCCAAGCTCTGCCGAAATCCTTCGCCGAAAATCAGCCAACTGGCATGCAGCGAATCGAGGCGTACCTGGCCGAGTGCGCGTTCGTAATAACTCGAGAGGTCGAGAACACGCACGCCGGAGAGCTTGCAGTCCAGAAGATCGCGCAGCGGCAAAACGCCGCCACGGCGCTCGCGCACGGCGACAACGACCTCCTCCACGCCATGCCGGCGTACCGTTTCGGCTAAGCTCAGCGCGCCTACCAGAATGCGGTCGGCCGGGACATGGGTCGCATCGACCGACTCAACCGGATAAAACCCGACGATCTTCACGTCGACGCCGAAGCGCTGCAGCGAATGCTCTACCGCGGCGGCCTCAAACCCGGTGCCAAGCACGATCATGCGCCGCACCATCATCGGCTTGGACCCGCTATGGGTCGCGAATCCGCGCACGGCGACGAGTCCGGTCAGCGACAGCAGCGCGGCGAGCTTGAGCGCCTCATGGGGAACCTCATCCCATGGCAGCAGGCGAAACGCCCAATACGCGACAGGAATGGACAGCAGCAAAGACACCGCGCTGCGCGCGGTAGTCTCGCGGAGCGTGCGCGACGCATTACGCTGATAGAGCCCGAGAGCAGCGTTGATGATCGTCATCGCCACCGCAAACAACAGTGCCGCTGGAGCCAGCAGATCGAGATTCGGAAACTGACCGGTGGTCAGCCACACCATGACCAGGATGGCGGAAACGAACAGCAAGACCGCGTCGAGGACGAACTGCAGCACCATGCTCGACGGGAACCAGTGGCTGAACAGCCGTACCATGCTTCGTCTCCCTGCCTTTTCTTGTTATTTCGTTAAACAGAGGCCCGATCGTTGGGGCTCGCTGTCGGGTCGGCGTCACGCCACGACTCGCATGACGCCGGATTGCAATTCTCCCGCGCGGCGGTATATCGATCAATCTAACCACCGCTGCATCGCGTATTCTCTATCTCAAATATGTCGGGCTTGTTGCCGTATATCCCGTCGAACCCGTGCGTCTGGAAGTTGGCCCTGGACTACTTGAGAAATCCGGCTTTTAACACGGATAGATAAGCATCAACCATGCCACATCGGTATAAACACGCAAGTGCTCATCTAACTCCCTAATAGCATTAGACTAATGTTGTTCCGAACAGGATGTTTCATGCCAATGTCCCTGCGTTTTGCGGAAAAGGGTAATCGGGAGCGGCGAACCAACGACACACTGCGCTGCCGCTAAAGGCTCGGTCGAGTGTCCCAATGCTGGCTCGTTGCGGACATTGCGGCGGCACGAACTTTGAAAGCTCGCGCCGATGATTTCAGCAACGCGTCAGCACCGCGGATTGTTGACGGCCGCGCTAACCCATTCGCCGATGGAACCTTAATGCAAAGAGTGAGCCGACGAGTCGGCGGAAAGAAATGGCGCTTGACGCGCGATGGCAGCAGACCGTCTACTTGGCTTACGCTCTTCCAAAAGCGGCGAACCGGCTAGCGGCATCCTGCTGCGGAGGGTTCGAATGTTCTCGGAGCTGCGACGCTTTTGACTGACATCGACTGGTTGAAAATATTGGTCAAGGCATTCGTGCTGCCGCCGGCAGGGCCATTCCTCCTGTCACTCGTCGGATTGACTCTAAAGAGCCGCTTTCCGGGAACCGGCCGCACACTTGCGTGGGCCGGAATGATTCTGCTGTTCGCGTTATCGATGCCTGTGGTCGCCTACCTGCTGCTGCAATGCGCCGGATCCCCGCCTCCATTCTTCCCTTCGCACGCGCATAACGCGCAGGCGATTGTAATTCTCGGTGGAGGAATTCGTCGGGATGCACCCGAATACGAGGGCGATACGCTGGGGCGGCTGACCTTGGACCGAGTTCGCTATGGCGCACGCTTGGCGCGGGTCACGGGCTTGCCGGTGTTGGTTACCGGAGGCTCGGTGCTCGAAAGCAGGCCAGAGGGCGAGTTGATGCGAGAGTCGCTGGAGAGGGAATTCGGCGTTCCCGTGCGCTGGGTTGAGACCCGATCGCGAAATACGCGTGATAACGCCGTACTCTCGGCTAAGATCCTGCGAGCCGACGCCGTCGCGCGCGTCGTGCTCGTCGCTCATGGCTTCGACATGCGCCGTGCGCTGGCGGAGTTCGCTGCGGCGGGCATCGAGGCAATTCCGGCGGCGACCGGGATATCCGCCAGCGGATATCCGACGATAATGGATTTCCTGCCGACCATAGGGGGGCTGCAGGGAAGCTATTACGCGACCTACGAGATCCTCGCCGAATTTCTGCGGTCGGTTGCGCCGACGCGTTAGCTGACCGGCATGCCGCTGGGAATCACCCGCAGCGCCGCGCGCTCGCTGCCGTTGGGGCTGCGCTTGCCAGCAACGCCGACCACGATCCCCGTAGGGAGATAAGTACGGAAAATAACGCCGGCATGCGCGGGCCTTCGAACAAGCCTTTTTATATCGCGACCGCAGGTTACCTGCTGTTCGTGATTTACGGCAGTTTGGTGCCGCTCGATTTCCGTTACCGCTCCGCGGCTCTAGCTTGGCAAGCATTTTCCGAGGCTCGGTATTTGCAACTCGGTATCGGCTCACGCGCCGACTGGATCGCCAACCTACTGCTCTACGTGCCATTGGCGTTTTTGCTGCGCGCTAGTCTGGGCGCCAAAGCCTCCGCCGCCGCGCAAATCTTATGCGCATTGCTCGTTTTCTCGGCCTGTGCGGCGCTTGCCGTGATCGTCGAGTTCGTCCAGATTTTTTTCCCGCCGCGCACCGTCTCGTTGAATGACCTTATCGCCGAATTCCTCGGAGCGGCAGGCGGCCTGATTGTGTGGACCATGGCCGGAAAACGATTGCGCGAGTGGCGCCATACCCTTGCCGCCGGCGGCGCCCAAGCAGTGCGGCTAAGCGTGGTAGCTTACCTGGGCGCCTATTTGGTGCTCAGCCTATTTCCGTTCGATTTCTTGGTGTCGCCGGCAGAGCTGTCTTGGAAGCTCGCATCCGATCGTTATGCTTTGTTGCTGTCGGACGCTGTGTGCGCCAGCGCACGGGGGTGCGTCGCCAAAGCGCTGGCCGAAATAGTAGCGGTTGTTCCATTGGGCATCCTGCTCGGTATGGCCGGACTGCCGCCGCTTGGATACGGTAAGGCTCTGCTATTGGGTTTCACGCTCGGTGCGGTAATCGAAGCCGCACAGTTCTTACTCGCCTCCGGCGTCACCACGGGCTTATCGCTGGTGACGCGGGCATTAGGCGTCGCGCTTGGTTTATGGGTGTTTCGGCACAGCAGCCGCAGGCTCCTGCGCTGGGTCCCGTATGCGCGCCCAACTATTTTGCTGGCTTTTCCGCTCTACATATTCGCCCTTATGGTGTTAAACGGCTGGTTCAGCGGGGAGCGTTTGAGCATTGAAGCCGGCGTTGCACGAATGAGCGAGCTTAATTTTTTACCGTTTTATTATCATTACTACACATCCGAAACAGAAGCGATGGCAAGCCTGCTCAACCATGCCGCAATGTATTTTCCTCTCGGACTGGCTGGTTGGGGATGGCAGCTTGCGTCGCCTAGGCAGCGCAACGGTGCATGGGTTGTCGGGTTGGCCGCGACAACAATCGCGATTGTGATGGAGACGGGAAAGCTATTCGTAAACGGAAAGCGTCCCGATCCTACCGACATTTTCATCGCCGCTGTTGCCTCCGCCGCAGCTTATGGTCTGGCCAGGCTAGCGACGCGCTGGCTGAGCGAGCGCCCGGCCCCCTCGCTTGCTGAAGACGCGCACCGCATCGTTCGCCGCCGCGCTGTCCAGATTGTGAGCGAGCGGCCGGCCCCTTCGCTTGCCGGGGACGCGGGCAACAGCCGTCCGACCGCAGCCGTGACCCAAAGTAGCGAGACTTTGCCAGCGGCACGACGGCCCCCGGCGCAGGGCACATACAGTGTTGCGGGGCTGATTCGGATCATCCTTGCGCTGCTGTTGCTCGGCTTGACGGGTTGGGCTGTCTGGCATTACCCCTTGGGGAGCGCGTGGCTTGGCCTCGCGCTGTTGCTGTACGTGGTTGTCCTCCGGTACTGGCCAATGGCTTGGCTGCTTGTGTTGCCGGCGCTGCTTCCGGCGCTCGACCTTGCGCCGTGGAGCGGTTGGTTCTTTTTCGATGAATTCGATCTGTTCGTCGCGGCTACGCTTCTCGTCGGATTGATGCGCGCGCCGTTGGAGGGGCCGGCGCCTCGAATGAGCGCGCTAGCCGTGCTGTTGCTCGGAACACTGTTCTTGAGCTACATGATTAGTTTCATGTTGGGGCTATTCCCACTGCAACCTATCGATGCCAACTCCTTTTCCAGTTACTACAGCCATTACAACGCGTTGCGTCTCGTCAAAGGAGTCGTCTGGGCGGTGGCGCTCCTACCTTTGCTAAGGCACAGCTTGGCAGCGAGCGCCGCGGTGCCGCAGCTTTTGAGCATGGGCATGCTGTTGGGACTCGCCGCGGTCGTGGCGGTCGTGCTGTGGGAGCGGGTAGCCTTCGTCGGCCTCTTCAATTTCAGCAGCGATTACCGAGTAACTGCGACTTTTTCCGGTATGCATACGGGGGGCGCATTCATCGAAGCGTATTTGGTAAGTGCGCTCCCGTTCGCCGCTTTCCTTATCTTGCGCGCATCCCATGGGTTGGTGCGGGTAGCGGCCGCGGTCGTATTCTGTTTGGGCGGCTACGCGTTGATGGTCACTTACTCGCGCGCTGGGTATGTGGGATTCGCCTTGGCTATGGGTATTTTCTGCGCCGCCATCGCGTTGCACGCTTGGCGCGGGCAGACCCGCAATTGGGCGGGAATCGCTGGGCCCGCCGTGTTGCTGGTCGCGGTGGCGGCGGCTGCTCTGCCGGTGCTCGAAGGCAGTTATATGAAATCGCGCTTTTCGGGCACTCAACGCGATCTGGGCATTCGTTCGGCGCATTGGACCGATGCGCTCAGCATGATGGACCCTGGCTACGCTACTTCGCTGTTCGGCATGGGCCTCGGCCGTTACCCCGAAAGCTATTTCTGGAGGAACTCGGAAGGCGTCGTGCCAGCCACTTACCGCTTTGAGAGCGAAGGGAGCAATCGTTATCTGCGCCTTGGCGCCGGCGATTCGCTGTACTTGAATCAGTTGGTTAGGGTGCGGCCCGGGCAAAACTACTTGCTGTCGTTCGACGCCCGCAGCCAGGCACGGTCTGCCGCACTAACTGTTCCGGTCTGCGAAAAATGGATGCTTTACTCGTTTCGCTGTCAATGGCTGACTACGTCGTTAGGCGGCGGCGACGGCAATTGGCGCCATTACGAAACCAAGTTCAATTCCGGAGAACTCGCCGATGGTAAATGGTATGCAAGGCGCAGTGTGATGCTTTCTCTTTACAATCCGCAAGCGCAAAGTGTGGTCGATGTCGATAACGTCAAGCTTATCGATGAGACCGGCGGCAACCTCATTGCCAACGGCGATTTTTCGCTCGGCAACGCGAGATGGCTGTTTTCCACCGACAACCATTTGCCTTGGCATATCAAGAATATGTGGGTGCAGCTCATTTTCGAGCAGGGCTGGCTCGGCTTATTCGCCACGTTGGGGGTAATGCTTTATTCCTGGGTGCTTCTGGCAAAAAAAACCTGGGACCAAGATCTGTTCGCGGCGACTATCCTGGCGGCGATCAGTGGCTTTCTGCTGATCGGCCTGTTCGATAGCTTGTTCGATGCGCCGCGTCTTAGTCTGCTATTTTTTCTGCTCGTGTTTCTCGGCATCCATCGGGCGAAGCCCTTGGAGCAACGGGAAAGACCCAGTGCGCCGCGGCAATCTGAATCGGCGAACGCAGGAACGCCCTTTCGCGCAACATGACAGCCACAAGAGGCCCGGCTCGGCCAGATTCGGCACGCAAGAACGAGGCCTCTGATCATTCCGCCGGCCGAGGCGCCTTGTCGACAGGGCCCGGATCGCGCCATCGCCCGGCGCCGACCAGCTTGTTCTTCAAACCTGGCAGTTCGAAGCCCAATTGGTAAGCCTTCTGCGCGTTTAAAAGGGCGTTGTCGTAATCCTTCAAATCGAAATACAGCAATCCCAGGTTGTAGTGAATGTTGGCATTCTCCTTGGAAAGCGAGCGAGCCTCCTCGAAGCGTTTCAGTGCCTCTCGCTTCTTGCCGACCTTCGATAGATAGATCCCATGAATCATGCGTACCGTTCCGTCGTCAGCGGCGAAACGCATGGCCCGATCAAAATAGCAGGAAACAGTATAGTTAGCGCCCTGCGGTTTTTCATTGCCTACCTTTAGCGCCAGGTTCACCATCGCCATCAGCGCCCGATGGTGGTTTGGTGCGGCTCGTAACGTGTAATCGAGCTCCCCCCCTATGGGACCGGAAATGCCGCGCCGAAGCTGTTCGACATCGCTGTTGAAGTGGTGTGTGTCGACGATCGCGAGTTCTTGCTTGCTAGTGCGGTAATCAAAAGGTCCGTAACCGTTTTCAAGTGAGCCGCATTCGTCGAACGCGCTCGCCATGCCCGAAATGACCATTGCAAATGCTGCCAGCAGCAAGCGTGTCCAGTACATTTCTATGCTCCTTCAGTAGAGTTCTCGAGAGGAGAAGCGGCATTCCAAAACGCATCCGGGAAATGCTCGCGCAGCCAGTCGAGGGTCCGAGTTGCGGCCAAGTCACGCAACCGAGCGCAGGAGAACGTGTGATCGGCCTCGGCGATTTCCAACCGCGTCACATTCGAGCGGCGCAACACGGCAACCAGCGGACTGGAATCTGACGCCTGAATGCGAAACTCGGCCGCCACCGCATCGTTAGCGCTCAACGCTATCAGTGTCGGCCCCGAAAGGCGCGCCAAACCGGCGGCCAAGCGCTCGGTCAGCGGCGAGTCAGCATTGGCTGACCCCGCCGTGACTGCGCGCCGGCTGCCCGCCGCGCGAGCCAGGTTACGCCAGAAGGCAGGTACCGCGGCGAACGGACTCACGTTACCGGACGCCAGTTTGCGCCAGAATTTCGGATCGAGTAAACGCTTCGCATAGTAATGCTTGAGCACGGCGTGAGCTTGACCGGCTTCCGTTCGAACCCACGGATTGAACAATGCCAGTCCTGCGACCCGCGGATCGGCGTCAGCGAAAAACGCACTTGCCGCAGCGCCGTCGCATAGCCCCCACAAGACGACGCTGGCCACCGACGGGACGCGGGAGCACAGGACATCGACGGCGGCTTGAATGTCGGCACGCACGTCCTCGAAGCTGAGTTTCGGACCTTCGCTGTCCCCCATTCCCCGGTAGTCGAAACGCAGGCAAGCTACACCCGCGGCGGCCAGGGCGCGCGACAACAAAACGAATTGACGATGGCTGCCGACACGATACTGTGGTCCACCTACGACGATGACGACGCCTAGCCGGGCAGGCGGCTCGGTCTGCGCCGGTATTGTCAGCACGCCCAACAGCGACGCGCCCTGACAATCAAAGAACAGTGGGGTGTCGTGATAGTTCACGTTCCTGCTTACGTCGGAGATTCGTAACCGATGCTTCGATGAGTTCACGGCAATCTTCGATTTCCACGGTTTGCCAAAAGCTGGGGCCGTGCAGAACACGAGCGGCGACGTCCAAGCCCTGCGCTTTGAGCGCCGCAATACGCGCGAGCGCCACCGGCGAAAGACTGGCCGGTCGCGACGAGGTTATCTCGAGCCATACAACGCGTCCCTCATATTCTTCGCTGACGGCAAATTCGCTGCTATCGAGTCCGGCAGCCAACTTCGGCGACACTTGGTATCCGGCAATTTCGAGCGGAAGTCCGCGCTGCAGCGCTTCGCGCAGCGGTTTGACCCCGCCACGACCGCCAGTCTCTGCGACCATATCTGCGGCGAGTTTCATCCGCAAAAACTGCGTCAGATGTTGCGTGCCCGACAAGACCGGCTGCCAAAGCAGTAACGAAACGGTTCGCCCCACGCTCGGCAATGCGGCGCTGCAAAGCAATGCACCCGCGCGCAAGCCCCATAACCACAGAGGTCCTTCACCGCGCGTGCGCACCCATGCAACGGCCGCAACGACATCGTGGACCCAGATCTCCCAGGTTGCGTCGCCGAAGTCGCCCGAACTGTCGCCGCATCCGAAGAGGTCGATCTGAAGGACACCGTATCCTTGAGCCGCGAAATCGCGCGCTGACCAGGCAGTCATGCGCCGCGCCTTGTTCATCTCCTCAGCAAAAGCGGGAACGTGCACGATCAGGCCGCGGATCTCACTCGCTACCGCAGGTGCGCGCCAAATGCAAAAGCGATGCCCGTTGCCTACGGGGAGGAAAAAAGCCTCCTGCTGAATCTTCATTTTAGGCGCGCTTAAGTCCCAAGCTTGCCTTGAACAAATGCGACCAGGCTGCCCACAGTCTCGAAAGTCGTGCCGTCGATCTCGTCGTCGTCGACAGTAAACCCGAAACGCTCCTCCAGCGACGTAAGAACGCTTACCACGGCCATCGAATCCAGCTCGGGCAGCGCGCCTAATAGGGGCGTCGTGTCGGCGAAATTCGCGGAGCGCTTTTTAAGGCTCAGGACATCGTCGAGAACCGCCAGAACTTCGTTTCGCGTATGCAACCATGTCTCCACGTTGCGTCACAAGCTTTATCCACGGTGGCGCTGCGGAGAGAACCGGACACCAACTTCTACGCCAACCCGACCCGGACTCCCCATGAAATCCCGCGCGGTAGCCGCCGCCACGAAGGCTCCGTGACGAGGAACGCATTCGCTTTGGATATTATACGGGCGATGCTCAAGCCAACGATGCAACCGCGCTCCAGCTTCCACGGATGAAGCGAATCCTGATGGTTGCCTATCACTTCCCCCCATTGCGCGGGAGCAGTGGCATTCAGCGCACGTTGAAGTTCGTCAAGTATCTGCCGGAATTTGGCTGGCAGCCCATCGTACTGACCGCTCATCCGCGGGCGTACGAACAGACGAGTGACGACCAGCTCGAGGATATCCCGCCGGGCGTCCATGTATGTCGCTCTTTTGCGCTCGACACCGCGCGTCACCTTTCCATCGCCAATCGCTATCCTGGCTTTCTCGCCCGGCCAGACCGTTGGAAACTATGGTGGTTGGGCGCCGTACCGGCCGGACTGCGTCTCGTGCAAGAATTCAAGCCGCACATTCTGTGGTCCACGTATCCGATCGCAACCGCGCATGCCGTCGGCAGCACGCTCCACCGCCTGACCAGATTGCCCTGGGTCGCCGACTTTCGCGATCCCATGGCGCAAGACGGCTATCCTGAAGATCCGGCGCAATGGAAGAGCTTCGAGCGCATCGAACAGCGTGCGGCGGCATCCGCAAAGTATTGCGTGTTTACAACATCGGGGGCAGCAGATCTTTACCGGGAGCGTTATCCCGAACGGAGCGCGTCGATGACAGTCATCGAGAACGGTTACGACGAAGAGTTATTCGCAGCCCTCAAGCAACCTTCGCGCCCAACCGTAGCGGGGCCGCGCGTCTTGTTGCATAGCGGAATCGTTTACCCCTCCGAGCGCGATCCGACGAAGCTCTTCGCCGCACTTCATTCTCTAAGAGACAGCGGGCGCCTTGGCGCCAAGGATGTTGTCATCCGCTTTCGCGCGCCGGTGCACGAAGAGCTCATCCGCAGCCTGGCAACAAAATTCGGAGTTGGCGACATGGTGGAAATTGCCTCACCGCTGCCTTACCGCGAGGCGCTGCAGGAAATGACCGTCGTTGATGGGCTTCTGGTGATGCAGGCAGCAAACTGCAATCAGCAGATTCCCGCAAAACTCTACGAGTATCTTCGCGCAGGTCGGCCCATCCTCGGGCTTGCCGAACCCGCGGGCGACACGGCCAAAGCGCTTCGTGCTGCCGGCGTTCGCTACATCGCCGCATTGGAAGACGAAGCCGCGATCGCGCGCGCGCTGGCGCATTTTGTCGCCGACCTTCAAGCCGGATGCGCGAGCCTTCCCGACGCAGAGGCCATCCGGCGCGCATCGCGCCGCGAACGCACGGCAGAACTCGCGCGGCTCTTGGATCTTGCCGCCGCCTGACGGCCTGGAAATTCATGAAGGCGTGGGCGTCCCGGATTTCGCGCAGTATGCGCTCGCGCTTCAACCCGCCCATGCTGATCGACGAGGCGCTCTACGCGATGAACCGGCTGATGCGTTACGCAAGCGGAGACAGGTGGCGGATTGTCAAGTACTTTCTGGTTGCGCAACCGATCCGATCCGACGTCGAATTGCCGTTGCGGACCCGGGAAACCGTACTGGTATCGCTCGCCGGACCACAGCATCCGATGGTCGGCGCCTTCCCTCGCCCCCCGGAAGTGATACAACACCGATTCGAGCAAGGCGCTACGTGTCTCGTCGCCGTGGCGAAGGATCGATTCACGGGGTTTCTCTGGCTCGCATGGAAAGAATATAAGGAAGACGAGATTCGTTGCGTTTATCGCCTCACCGATCCCGCCCGCAGCGTTTGGGATTTTGACGTCCACGTAGAGCCACGGTACCGGATGGGTCGAACCTTTGTACGCCTATGGCAAGCAGCGAACAGGTACTTGGCACCGCGAGGTGTCGAGTGGAGCTTCAGTCGAATTTCCGCTTTCAATCGTGGGTCGCTGGCCGCTCACGCGAGGCTCGGCGCGCGAAAACTCCACAGCGCGGTGTTCGTATGCTTTGGCAACATTCAACTGTCGTTCTTTACGTTGCAGCCGTTCTTTCATTTCTCGGCGTCTCCTCGTAACACGCCGGTCATTTGTTTGGGCGTCTGCCAGCCCGCGAACGTGAATATCCTATGAACGCCCCTTCCCTGCTACATGACTTGCCGATGCAGAGCGCACGCAGAAACCCAGGCCGCGAGGCGCTTTCGTTCGGGGGACATTCGCTGTCGTACGCGCAGCTCGCGGCAGACCTTCGCGCCTTCACAGCGGGGCTTATTGATCTCGGTGTGGCCCGAAGCGACCGGGTTGCGATCTACCTTGAGAAACGCTTCGAGACCGTGATCGCCTCGTTCGGTGCGACCGCCACCGGCGGCGTATTCGTCCCGCTCAATCCGCTGCTCAAGCCCGAACAGGTTGGCTACATACTGCGCGATTGCAATGTACGGGTGCTCGTCACCTCTTCGGAACGACTGGTGCTCCTCACGGAAATACTGCGTGGATGCCAAGATTTGCACCATGTAGTCGTCACCGGCGGCGTGCGCCCGGAAGTCGATCCCGCCGGAGTCAACGTTGTCGCGTGGAACCGGCTCCTTGCAGCGCCACCCCAATCCGGCCACCGCGTCATCGATACGGACATGGCCGCTATCCTCTACACATCGGGCAGTACCGGTAAGCCCAAGGGTGTGGTGCTGTCTCATCGCAACATGGTCGCCGGCGCCACGAGCGTGGCCAGCTATCTCGACAACCACGCGGGCGATACCCTGCTTGCCGCGCTGCCGCTTTCCTTCGACGCCGGCTTCAGCCAGCTCACCACCGCCTTTCACGTCGGAGCTCGGGTCGCGCTGATCAACTATCTACTGCCCAAGGACGTTCTCAACGCCGTCGTCAAGGAGCGAGTCACCGGACTTACGGCGGTGCCTCCGTTATGGATCCAACTCTCGCAGCTCAAATGGCCGGAAACGGTGTCGGATCATTTGCGCTACATCGCCAACACCGGCGGCCGCATGCCGCTGGAAATCCTCACAGTGCTGCGCGGAATGTTGCCGAAAACCAAGCCTTACCTGATGTACGGGCTGACCGAAGCGTTTCGCTCGACTTACCTGCCCCCCGAGGAGATCGAGCGGCGGCCCGACTCCATCGGCACGGCTATCCCGAACGCCGAAATTCTAGTGTTGCGTGAAGATGGGAAGCCATGCGCGCCAAACGAACCAGGAGAGCTCGTGCATCGTGGCGCGCTGGTTGGCATGGGCTACTGGAATGACGCGGAGAAGACCGCCGAGCGGTACAAGCCGCTGCCGGGACGCGAAGCGGGCCTGGTCCTTCCGGAGCTCGCGGTGTTCTCCGGCGATACGGTGCGAATGGACAGCGAAGGGTTCCTGTACTTTATCGGCCGGCGCGACGAGATGATCAAGACTTCGGGCTACCGGGTGAGCCCGACTGAGATCGAAGAAGTGCTCTACGCAACGCGGCTGGTCGGTGAGGCAGCCGCATTCGGAGTGCCGAGTGCGACCTTGGGCCAGGCAATTGTCGTCATTGCCACGTCGAAACCAGGGGTTGCGCTGACAACCGATGTCCTGCTCGTCGCCTGCCGCGAACATTTGCCCGCTTACATGCAACCGGCCCGAGTCGATATCCGCGCGGGCCCGCTGCCGCGCAACCCGAACGGAAAGATCGACCGGAAGCTGCTCTCGGAAAGCTATTCACGCGAGACTGCTCCGCCATCAACGTTTCACAGCGAGCCCCAGCAGACACACAGCTAAAATGTCCGCGCTTGACGATGGGATCGCCGTGACGCTCGTTCGCTGCTACGTAGAGGCGATGTGACCCACATGAACGATCAGCAGACCCAGCGCGAAATTCGACAGCTAAACACTATTCCACCCGTCCATTGTTTTCCAACGTTCCAAACCGACGCTGGATGCCTGATTTGGGGAGGGATGCCGCTAACCCGACTCGCGGACCGCGTGGGCCGCACTCCGTTTTATGCCTACGACCGGAAACGGCTCGACGATCGTGTTGCGCAGTTACGTGCTGTGTTACCCAGGAGCGTCAAGCTCCACTACGCGCTGAAAGCCAATCCGATGCCGGCGCTCGTGTGCCATATGGCAACGCTGGTGGATGGCTTCGACGTGGCCTCGGGTGCCGAGTTGCACGTAGCGCTCGACGCCAACATGGATCCGACAGAGATAAGCTTCGCCGGCCCCGCCAAGCGGCGTGAAGAGCTCGCGCAAGCGGTGGCGGCTGGCGTGCTTCTCAACGTGGAGTCGTTCCGGGAAGCACGCCTGTTGGCCGAACTCTCAGCCGATGCGGGGTTGTCAGCCCGAGTTGCCGTACGGATCAATCCGGACTTTGACTTGAAGTCATCCGGAATGAAGATGGGCGGCGGGCCGAAACAGTTCGGCGTCGACGCGGAGCAGGTACCGGAGCTGCTGCAGGAAATCGGCCGCCTGGGATTGGCATTCGAAGGATTTCATCTGTATGCCGGATCGCAAAACCTGAAGGCCGAAGCGATCTGCGAGGCCCAGGAGAAAACCGTCGACCTGGGATTGCGGCTTATGGCATCCGTTCCGGCGACGCCGACAGTCTTCAACATCGGCGGCGGTTTCGGCATCCCCTACTTCCCCGGGGAGAAGCCGCTTGATCTTGTGCCCGTTGGACAGAACCTGCACCGTCTGGTGCGACTGGCGCATGAGGTCGCCCCGAGTATGCGGCTTGTGTTGGAACTGGGGCGGTTTCTGGTAGGCGAAGCCGGGATCTACGTTTGCCGCGTGCTCGATCGGAAGATCTCGCGCGGCCAGGTATTCCTGATCACCGATGGCGGGATGCATCACCACCTCGCGGCCTCGGGGAATTTCGGCCAAGTGATTCGGAAGAATTATCCGGCGGTAATCGGTAACCGCATGATTTCCGACCGTCGTGAATTCGCCAGCGTCGTTGGTCCGCTCTGCACGCCGCTCGACGTTCTCGCGGACCGCGTGGAGCTTGCCGAAGCGCAGGTCGGCGACCTGGTGGTGGTGTTCCAGTCCGGTGCATATGGCTTAACGGCGAGCCCGACGGCTTTCTTAAGTCATCCTGCTCCGGCGGAAGTACTGGTCTAAAAGGGTACCTCATGTCAGACATCGAGGTAACTCAACTCACAGAACGTCAAAGGCGCGAGCTCGAATATCACCGAGAACATGCCGAGAATCATCGGCATCTTCTCGCGCAGCCGTTCTCGTGGGAAGTGTTGGAGCGCCCAGGGCGAAGGTGGTGGAATGCCTATTGGCAAATGTACGCATTTCTCGTCCAACACGACCTGCAACGAAAGAAGGTCTTAGTCGTTGGCTGCGGCTTCGGCGATGACGCTCTCCGTCTAGCGAAACTCGGTGCAGAGGTGAGCGCATTTGACCTCAGTGAGGATTCGCTTGCTATCGCGAAGCAATTGGCGGAGCGTGAGCGTTTAAGTATTTCATTTGAGCAGATGCCTGCGGAGCAACTCGGATACGGCGACAGTGTTTTTGACTACATAATCGCTAGAGATATTCTGCATCATGTGGATATCTCGAAAACAATGCACGAACTAGTGCGCGTCGCTAAACCAAACGCCATGTTCGTCATCAATGAAATTTACTCTCACTCCATAACAGATCACATTCGGCATTCAACGATTGTTTCGAAGTTCCTCTACCCAAGAATGCAGAAACTCATCTACGGCCATGGCAAGCCGTACATCACAGAGGATGAGCGCAAACTAAACGAGCTTGATCTGGCGGCCATTGCGAAGCCACTTAAGTCACCCGAAATGAAGAGGCACTTCAACTTCCTAGTGACGAGACTCATATCAGATAGATTCGAGTTTCTCGCGAAGGCAGACCGCACATTGCTGTTCGTGCTGAGGCCTCTGGCTTCATTCTTGGCCGGACGTATTCTCTTCGCTGCCCGGGTCTTGAAGTAGCGGCGCGCGCGTTCCAGGTGCCGCCCAATCCGTCGTCCCAGCGGACCGCATAACGGTTCGCCGAGATATCCCGTTACCACTCCGAAAGCTTGATTTCTCGGTCCGCCGTGCCCCCCGAACTAAAGCGTCGCGAATTCGCTTGGCGACGGGCTTCACCCCTGTCTCCCACGAGGCAAGAAGCCGGCCCCAGATCGAGTGGCTGAAGACTTCCAGCTTATGCATCGAGATCGCTTGATCACACCAGCGATACTTGTACGCGTTCGCTCCCGGGCCCATGTAATAACGCTTCAGTCCTTGACCGAATAGTTGCTCCAGAGCAACGCGATTCAAATGGGATCCGGGCGAGATTTCCTGGTAACGCGCGTCGAAGTCCGATCGTAAAGCGTAGACGTTTCCCTCCGCGACGAGCTGGTATTCCATCGCCACGGGTAAATCGCGCAAATACAGAATCCATACCGAAAGCCAGCCGCGTTCGTGTGCTGCGGCAGAAAGGCGTCGTATCAACTGCTGCGGGCCGCTCTGATCAAGTGAATTTCCGGTTTTGGCTTTCCAACTGCGCGCGGAAATGCCAACGATGGTTTTGATGACCCGATCGACATCTTCGGCATTGCCCGATCCGGGAGAGAGCCATTCGATTCTTACCGGTCCCGCTCGTGCCACGCGATTCGCCGCGAGGTTGCTCGCTTTTTTTAAGCGCCTGGTGCGGGTGTCGTAGTAGCAACTCCAGGTTGAGTCCAGACAGACGAAGGGATTGGGGTTGGTCGCGCATACCGCTGAGCGAAATCCGCGACCGCCGAATTCGCTCCGCAACTCGGTCGAAGCCACCGAATCATCGTGCAGGTAGCCGAGCCGAAGAACGTCCCATTCGCGGTGCCGCGCCGCCAACTCTTCGACAAATGCACGGGCCGCGACGGCACGAGACGCATGTGCAACGACGACGTCGCAGTGCTGCGCGTCCGGAACGGACAAAAATTCGAGTGCGCGAATGCGCTGCGTTCCGATCCGCCAAGTCTGCCTGACCAGCGGCAATATAGCCTTAAGTTCCGTCCCCTCGAAGTAGGCCAGAATATGAAGCGAAGCCGATTTCGCATGCCACCGCCACGCCGCGTCGAACCAGCCATGGCAAAGAAAGATCGGCGATTCTCGCCCGTCAGATACCAGCCGATCCCATGCGTCGCGCAGACTCGCGAAACCGTCGACCGTATCGATAACGCATACTTTGCCACTCGCCGGCGCTTGCGCGGAGCCGCGGACGGAAGTGGCTTGCAGGGTAGAGACGACTTCCACCAAAGGATCGCAAGAATGGCCTGTAGGATGAAACGCGAGTAGAGCTCCGTCTCATTTTACATTTCGTGCGAAAAAAAGCTCGTCATCCGTCACGCTCGACTGACAAAGGCGACGGATGCGCGAACAATCGATACTGTCCGCGCCCCAGTGCCCCATACCCCGCGCGCGTAGCGTACAAATGAATCAGCATCACGCTCTTTTCGTAGCGTTTCACGTACCACCGGAAGCGAGCAGCAGCGGCGTCCTGCGCACGCTCAAATATGTTCGATATCTGGACAATCTAGGCTGGCGAGTCACGCTCCTGAGCCTCGCAGTCGACGCCTACGATGCGACCGATCCGGCACTCGAGTCGCAATTACCGGCGTCGTGCCGGATCATCCGTACGCGGTATCTCAACACCAAACGTCATCTATCGCTCGCTCGCCGCTACCCGGCGCTCCTCGCATTACCTGATGTGTGGATTGGCTGGTTGCCGTGGGCGGTGGCGGCGGGACGTCGGTTGTTCCAATCGGATCCGTTCGAGCTCGTCTACTCCACGAGCCCCCATGCGACCGCACACTTGATAGCGCTGCGCCTTGCGCGGCGCACGCGAGTACCGTGGGTCGCCGATTTTCGCGATCCTTGGTTCGAAGTTCCCGCCGAGCCTGGCGCACCGAATGGGGCTTTGTTCAGACGCCTCGATCGCATGCTTGAGCGGACGGTAATCGAATCCTGTGACGCCGTGGTGACGACCACCGCCCAACTTCGCGACACGCTGCGGTTACGCTATCCGACGCAACCGGCGGCCAAATTCACCGCGATCCTGAATGGCTACGACGAGATGGACTTTGCCGCACTTCCGGGAGAAACTCGCGCTGGCACTACACTAGTCGTTGTGCATGCCGGCACGATCAACGCCGAGTTCAGAGATCCTCGGCCGTTTTTCGCAGCGGTACGGCGGTGCATCGATGCCGGAGTAATCGAACCCGATCGCGTGCGCGTCAAATTTCTCGGCGGCGGACCCTTCGCGGAGTCGCCAGGCCTCAAGGCGACCGTTGCACAGTTTGGCTTGGAAGAGATAATAAAGTTCGTTCCGCGCCTTCCCTATGCCGAGTCGCTCCGTGAGCTTGCGCGCGCGGATTTGCTTCTCTTGCTCCAGTTCTCGCCGGACACATCGGGACTCGTTCCTGCGAAACTCTACGAATATCTGCGCACGGGAAAGCCGGTCATCGCCCTTGTTCCACAGGGTGCGACCCAGGAAATATTGTCCGTCGTCGGAGGAGGCCAGGCGATTTCGCCGGAAGATAGTGAAGGTCTCTACAACGTGGTCGCGAACAGCTTCCGGAGATGGACAGAGGGAACGCTAGGCGATGAGCAGGCCGATCTCGCGGAGCTGCGCCGATTCGACCGAAAGACACTGACCGCGGAGCTCGCTCGCTTGTTCGAGGAACTGCTCGTTCGCGCGGCGACATCGCCTCCAGGAACCCGCACAAGCTCGGTTCGTCAGTGATTTCGAGGCTGGTTTCGAACGATTTTACCGAAGCGGAAAGCGCAACTCCTTCAACGCGATCGACCCGTGTCGAATCCAGGCCTTGACGGTCCCGAGCGGCGCGCGCGATCGGCAATCTGTTGCTGCGTCGGCGTATCCATGTACGCAAGCAGGATCCACGAGCGCGGACGCCGGATCGTGATGTTTCAGCGGGTGCCTGACCCAGCGCTGGTCTTACAACTTTTCCAAAACTATCCGCCGGGGACGAAGTCGCTCGTTTGCTGTAGAATTTTTATGTAGGGTCGCGCCATATTCCAGGCTGAACGAAATGAAGCTGTTTGCTTCTTAGCCTTCTCCGTAGCTGGAAATTACGGTTAGCGCTAGTGTCCTGTTCCGGAGATAACTTGCGAAGGTCGATGAGGCAAACGATTCCGGCAGAAGCAAAAGCGGCGAAAACGGTGCGCGACGCGAAGCAAGACAAAGCCGCTATCGCCAATATCGGCAAGGCTTGCGCCAAAGCAGCGCGCCGTTTCTCGTCCGCTTTTGTGCAAGGTATTTCCGGAACAGGACACTAGACTAGGCGATCGAAATCAAAGATCGTGCCGACAGTTGGCGGAGTTCGAACAGTTGGATGCCTCACAGATGAGTCCCTATCCATTGCGATCGACAAAGGACGAACTCGGCTTGAAGCTCGAGGTGTTAACGCAGCCGCGGGTAGCCCTGCTCATTCCTTGCTACAACGAGGAATTGGCGATCGGCCAGGTCGTGACAGATTTCCGGAAAGCCCTTCCGCACGGCGAAATTTTTGTGTACGACAACAATTCAGACGATCACACCGTCGATGTGGCCCGCGCAGCAGGCGCCAAAGTCCGTCACGAACCGCAGCGGGGGAAGGGTCATGTCGTGCGGCGAATGTTCGCCGACATAGAGGCGGACGTCTACGTTCTCGTCGACGGTGACGCGACCTACTGCGCCGAAAGCGCGCCGGCAATGATTGAGCGACTCCAACGCGAAAACCTGGATATGGTTGTCGGGTGTCGTGTCCACGACGCGGTGGAGGCGTACCGACGCGGGCATCGTTTCGGAAACGCCATGCTGACGGGATTTGTCTCCTATCTCTTTGGCAAGCGATTCACGGACATTCTCTCCGGTTATCGCGTCTTTTCGCGTCGCTTCGTAAAGTCATTTCCAGCGCTCTCAAAAGGGTTTGAGATCGAGACCGAGCTGACGGTGCACGCCCTTGAACTCAACATGCCTGTGACAGAAATGGAGACACCGTACGGCGCGAGACCGGCAGGCTCTACGAGCAAGCTTTCGACCTACCGAGATGGATTTCGCATACTCCGTCTCATCCTAGCGCTGTCCAAACATGAGAAACCATTTCAGTTCTTCGGCATCCTGGCCGCCCTGCTCGCACTCCTTTCGATGGCACTCGGCATACCCGTCGTCCTCGAGTGGCTGCGTACGGGTCTCGTGCCTCGCTTCCCCACGGCCATCCTGGCCACCGGAATCATGATCCTCGCTTTTCTCTCCATCGGCGTCGGCCTGGTTCTCGAAACCGTCACCCGCGGACGGCAAGAGATAAAGCGACTCATCTACCTTCAGTTCCCACGCGCAGCGTTCCGGCCGCTGGAATGAGCGCAGGTGACATTTCTCAGGTTTTGCGCGGTCGGCACGCTCGGATTCTTGGTCGACGCTGCGATTACGCTGGCCATGACGGAAGTCATTCAGTCCGGCCCGACTACCGGCCGGATCGTGGCATTCATTGTCGCCGCCACGGTGACTTGGCACTTTAACCGCCGTTATACCTTCCGGTCGTCCGCTAAGGCGTCCTGGCTCCCCTATTTGACGTTCACTGCCCTCGGGGCGCTGATCAACGTCGGGGTCTATCTGATCTGGATTCACGTATTGGGCGCTGCTCCGATGCAGATCGTCCTAGGCATTGCCTGCGGCTCGATCGCTGCGCTCTCGTTCAATTTTCTGGTCTCACGTCACGTCGTCTTTCGCGCGAGGTAGCGGGTACCGCAGCGACAATGGAGAAAAACTTTGGGATCGCTCCTCCCTCGCGAAATGTGCTGGGCCGTCGCCGGCCTCGTGGGTTTCGGCGCTTTGATTCGGCTGATCCTGTTCGTCATCTATCCGCCGGTTATTTACCCTGATACCGGGACCTACATGTTGTTGGCTCAACAGATCGCGAGCCTGGATCTGCGTGCCTATGACGGCGACAGGACGCCGTTATATCCCCTCCTCATGGTTCTGGGGGGTCTGAATGCGCGCGGAATCTATCTGATCCAGGCGCTGTTAGGCATCGCCGCAAGCGTTCTACTATTTCTCACGGCACTCGAGTTCAAGCGCAGCTACGGACTGGCGATTTTGGTGGGTCTGGTACCCACGGTGCTCCTTAACCAGCTGTTCATGGAAGCCAACATCCTTTCGGAGCACCTGACCGGGGTTCTGGCGGTGGCATCGCTGTACGTCGGCGTCACGATGCTGACGCGCCGCGGGGGAGTGGGTAGCACAGTGGTGCTTGGATTATTGGTTGCCGCGACCGCCCTCGCTCGCCCTGGTTACGTGGCTCTGGTCCCGGTCTACGCAGTCGTGGCTCTTCTGCAAACGCAGCAAGCACGATTCGCCCATGCCGGGGTCTACCTAGGCGCGGTGTGCCTTCCAATCGTCGGGTGGATGGTCGTAAATGCGGCGACGGTTGGACAGTTCGGGCTGAGTACCCGGCTCGGCTTGGGTTTGATGAACCATAGCGGGGCGTTCATCGAGTACGCGAACCCGCGTTACGTCATCATTCGGGACATTTATCTCCGCCACCGCGCGGCGGTTGTGACGAGTCCCGAGGCGCAGGCGCACCGCGGCGGCGAGCAGTACGTCACCATTTTCTATGCATTGGACGAACTGAAAGCTGCAACCGGGCTATCCCAGATCGAGTTATCGAAAGAATTGCAGAAGCTTTCCCTGGACTTGTTTTGGCGTTACCCGGATCTGTACGCGAAGAGCGTCTTCAAGGCGTGGCTAAGTTATTGGTCAGCACCCAACTATTGGCGACCGGAAGCCATTCGGGCCCCAAGTCTCGCAACCGCCATGGAAGCCCTCTGGCGCGTCGAGCAACCGCTGATCCGGCTCGCGAACTTGGCGCTCGTGCTAGCGGTCACGTTGCTTATCCTGCAGGTGGCGGTGCGCGCTGCCAGGCGATGCGTCAGTGCGATCGTCGCCGACCGCCGTTTACTGGCGCTCCTGCTGACTGGAGGAAGCGTGTTCTGGTTCGCCATCTTCCAGGCGCTGTTCGAGTACAGCGAGAACGGACGCTACTCCATTCCTACACAACAGATAGCTGTCGCTTTCGTGATGCTCTACGTCAGCTGGCTGATCGACCTGCGTAGGCTGTCCGGTCCGAAGAGTCTGTTTCCCAAGGTCAGCCGCGTGTGTGCGAAAACCTAACGAGAATCGGCGAAGCTGTTCGGCCCTGCTGGCTGTCGGACTGTTCCCCGAATCGGTTGCGAAAGCAAAGGGCGATCAGACAGCGCCCCGCGTCGCGAACACATGCGCAGCGCTGCCCGTCCCAAGATAGGTCGCCCCGGTGAAGCGACGCGTGGCGTAGCGCCCGGCCGTGTTCGGGATCGGAGATTTCGGAGTGAACCGATGCGGCTCGTCACCGGCGAATTCGGCTTTCACCAAAAGGGAGTTGTTCGAATAACTCGAAGACAGATCAGCATCGTCCGTGGCGCCGGCCGCGCGATCACGCTTAATCACGAGCGACCGCGGACCGACGCTCTGATAAACGTTGTCCTCGAGCACCAGCGGATCGGGGAATGTGGCTGCCGTACCGCCTTCGGCGCGCGGACCGAGCCGGTTGTCGATGACGAAAAAGCCGCTGATCGCCGCGAAATCGGAAATCATCGTGTTGTTGCGGGCAGTCAGCCTGAACCGCCGTCCCGGGGAAAACACGTAGGGTGGCGGGCCATAGTCGGCCCCCGAGCCCTCCGGTGCGAAAGCGACGAGCGTCGCGTTGCGATTATCCGACGCACGCCCGTACTGAAACACGTTCCCGCCGATCTCGTAGTCACCGCCGTTCGAGATATCGATGAGATACGAGGCCGCGCAGTCATTCATCAGGAATTTGTTGCCGAAAATCTTCGCGTTCAGTGCGCGGGTCTTCAACTGGTGAGCGCGGGCGAGTCTGTTCCCCGGCGAGTAGCTGACGACATTGCCGAAAAATTCGAGCCACTCCGGCGAAACATAGAACGAGTGCGCCTGATCATCGTAGCCGCAGTCCACGACCCTGCAGTCATAAATCCGCAAGGTCTGCCCCTTGGCGCCGCCCGAGACGGCGTTCTGACAGCGGGCGAACTCGCATCGTTCGACGCGTACCGAACGCCCCGCGAACCGGTCTTTGATGCGCACACCAGCCTCTCCGGTGTTGTACCAACCACGGTTGTCGCGAATCACGAGATCCTGCAGGACGACCTCCCCGTCGATCGGCGCGACGTCGATCGCGTGGACTTGGATGATGTCACGCTCGCCGCTCGTGTTTCGGAATACCGGGCGGTTGTTTGGATCGAGGGCCTTGATCGTGCATGGAAACTGGATCGTCGCCGCAGCCCTGGTCGAGCCTGAAAACATTCCGGGGGTGATCTCGAATGTCTTGCCGATGAGATCGGTCCGGCCGCTGGGCGCGCTCCCCGGGGCTGCGTCCCCACGTACTGCGCGGGTCAGCGCATCGAAGGAACTCCATTCCTCGAGCCCATGTTTGATCCTGGCCGGCGCGGAATCGACGTGGATGTAGGCAATGCTTGAAGCGACCGCTGATCCGGAGTCGCCAAATTCCGTGTCGGTGGCCTCGATTTGAACCCGAGCCGCGGAAGCGCCGGAGTCGCTTGCCGGGAACGCGCTGCCGTCGTAGTGCAGCATCGGGTAGCCGAACGAGTACTCGGGAAACTGGCTCTGGAAGGGCACATACGCCGCGTTCCGCGTTGCCGCAGTGCCATCGCTATAGACGTTTGCGCGAAGTCGGACTTTCGTCACCCCCGGCTTATGATTCGTCACGTAACGCGACACGTCGAACAAGCCCCGCTGTCCTGCCGTGAAGGTCACAATGGGACGCGGGATTCGTTCCAGGATCCCGACCGGCATGTCCTGACTCTCGCTCCCCCGACCCGTGAAGGCTGCAAGCGGACTCGAGATCAGGGTCCTGAGAAATCGGCGCCGATTCACGCTGCCGCCGCTTGCGGGCGTTCTTCACGAAACCGCAGCCACGCCACCATCACCACGACCACCACGAGCGCCTGAATGGTCACCGCATAACGGGAGCTCGCACCCTGGTCGGCGAGGGCCTGTAGGATCGAAGAAAGCAGGATCAGCGCGCTGATTGCAGTCAGGTCCAGGTCCCACTTCACGCGCAGGCGCACGCGACGCGAGATCAACACCAGAAACACCAGCATGACGAAGGCGGCGTTTGCCATCCGCAGCAGTTTGTGCTCGACCCACCACACCGCGGCGAGTGGCGATCCCAGCCAGCCGGGCGTCACCCGATCAAGATTCCAGAGTATGGGCACCGTCCAGAAATCCACCCACGCGTTCGCCACGCTGACCCCGTAACGCGCTGGATGGCGCGCAAACATCTCCAGGGACATTTTTTGCATTTCACGGGAGGCCTCGGGCAGAGACAAGCCCGTCACCTGCTTGATTTCCGGCCATGCGTGCCAGATCGTGTTGCGGTAGTGTCCGACGGCCGCCAGCCTCTGCTCCCGGTGCTTCAGCAGGATGTCGCGGATTACGGCGTAGCGGTCGGGAGCCCGCTCGATGAACGCAATGCTGTGGTTCACCAGGAGATATTGTCAAATGTTGTGTACGGCGATTTGATCAGGCGGCAATTTCTTGACGTACGTTTTGTTGCACTTCGACTCCGTTTTTGTACTGAACGCCAGTGATGACCTTGGCAATCATCTCGGCGCCACGCAATTTCAGCCACCGCTGCTCCGCGCTTTTAGCGAGTTTGAACACCGTCGACAGAAGAGCTATGCTCGAAAGTGGTGTATGGAAATGAGTTGAAGAAGGCGGCGTGACCTGCTGGAATTCGATTGTCGAAGTCGGTTTCAGCGTCCACAAAGGGAGTCACGCCACCATGAGTAAGAGTACGGTTGTTGCGATGCGCGGTAAAGAGGCCGTTGTCGATCCGTTGACGGAATTGCTGCGGGTGAAGGGGCAAGAGTTGTTAGCTGCTGCGGTGCAGGCGGAGGCGGCGGTGTTTCTGGAGCAGTACGCCGAGCACCGCGATGGCCAGGGCCGGCGCGCGGTGGTGCGCAATGGCTACCAGCCGCGGCGCGAGATCGTGACCGGCATTGGGCCGCTGGCGGTGGCGATACCGAAGAGTCGGGATCGCTCCGGGCAAGGGAGGTTGTTTCGCTCGCGCTTGGTGCCGCCATACGTGCGCAAGTCGAGGAGTATCGAAGCGCTGCTGCCGTGGCTGTACCTGAAGGGGGTGTCCAGCGGCGACATGCAAGAGGCGTTGGCCGCGTTGTTGGGAGCGCAGGTGCGCGGCTTGTCGCCAGCCGTGATCGGGCGGCTGAAGGCGCAGTGGTCGGTGGAGCACGCGGCGTGGCAGAAGCGGGACTTGTCGGGACAGCGCTGGGTCTATGTGTGGGCCGATGGCATCTACTCGGGACTGCGGGCGGAAGATGAGCGGTTGTGTCTGCTGGTGGTGATTGGCGTCAATGAGCGCGGGCAGAAGCACTTCCTGGCCATCGAGGATGGGCTGCGCGAGTCGACCGACAGTTGGAAGATGCTGCTGCGCGATCTCAAAGAGCGCGGCTTGAA